>NZ_CP048632.1:0-1200000 GCF_010669145.1 Rhizobium oryzihabitans | reverse complement strand
CGATCAGCGTGGCGATGGCGACGATGGAGAGCGTCGTCATGGCGTCGCGCCAGAGGCCGACCGCGCCGATCATCAGCAGGGAGATGGCAGTGCCACCGGTGATCTTGAAGCTGCGCCCGGCCAGATGAACGATGGCCAGAATGACCAGCATGGTGATGATCCACGGGGTCTGGATGAACAGCCGCTCCGAGGAATTGAGGAAGAGCTGCAGCGGATGCACGACCACGTCGATCGCATCGCCATAATTGCGCACGATGTCGCGAAAACCATCATCGATGGTCTTGCGTGCCACACGCATCGTGGAATTGTCGATGGCCGGAAACTTGCAGAGCATGTCCGGCAGGTAATTGCAGAGGGCCATTATTGTTGTTTTCCCTTTGGGGTTTAGGAGATGGGATGGGAGGGACGGTGGAACTGCTGGAGTGTGCGGCCACCCCCCTCTCTCCTGCCGGACATCTCCCCCTCAAGGGGGGAGATCGGCAGGACGCACTGCCTCCACGATTCGCACCGTCCGTGATGGGCGATGCCCCGCCGCGATTCGATCTCCCCCCTTGAGGGGGAGATGCCCGGCAGGGCAGAGGGGGGTAAGCCACAGATGCAAACCCAGACTTTTCCCTCCTGCGGATGGGTTACATCGAAGCCTTGATCTTCTCCGCCACCTCGGCCGGAACCCATTTCGTCCAGATGTCCTCATGGTTCTCGAGGAAATACTCCGCACCGTCCTCGTTGGTGCCCTGGTTCTCATCCATCCAGGCAAGGATCTCGGCAACGGTCTTGTTGTCCCAGTTGCGGGCCTTGATGTAGTCCATCGTCACGCCCGCCTTGTCGGCGAAATCCTTGGTGATGACGGTGAAGACGTCGGCCACCGGATAGGCGTTCACCTTGGGATCGGCGCAATCGACCTTGGCCGTGCACTCGTCGTAATGGGCGCGGTCCAGCTCGACGCCGTCATCCAGCTTCACCATCTCGTATTTGCCGAGAATGGCGGTGGGTGACCAGTAATAGCCGAGCCAGCCCTGCTTCTTTTCGAACGCGTTGGCGATCGAGCCGTCAAGGCCGGCGGCCGAACCCGTGTCGACCAGCGTGAAGCCCTTTTTGTCGCCTTCGCGCGCCTTGTAGAGATTGGTGGTCGTCACCTGGCAGTTCCAGCCGGACGGGCAATTGTGCACGGCGCCCTTGCTGGCATCTTCCGGGGCGGGGAAGAGTTCGGGATGTTTCAGGGCATCCTCGACGGTCTTGATGTCGGGGTGGGCGTCAGCGATGAATTTCGGGATCCACCAGCCTTCGACGCCGCCATCGCTGAGGATTTTCGACGCCTCGATCATGCGGCCTTCCTTGACGGCGGCGCTGAGCGGCTCACGCACGGCATTGACCCACAATTCGGGCGCCATATCCGGCTGGCCCTTTTCGTTCATGGAAGCAAACGTCGGCATGGTATCGCCGCTGACGACGTTGACCGTGCAGTCATAGCCGTTTTCCATGATGAACTTGTCGACGTAAGCCGCGACACCGGCGGAAGCCCAGTTCATTTCGGCGATGGTGATGCTGCCGCAGTCTTCAGCGGCGTTGGCGGAATTTGCTGCACCGGCAGCGATGATAAAGCCCGTTACGAGAATGGTCGAGGCCAGGAGTTTCTTCATGGTGTAAGACCCCCAAGTCTGATGCAGTGTTTTCAATTGGCAAAGCGGGAGCACTGCAAAGCCCGAATTGCCAAGGGCGAACTGACATGGCGCGTGAAAAAGCCGAAAAATTACGGCACTAAGAATATCCGCAAGACGTGCTGCAGGATTGCCGCAGGAAGAGCGGCGAAAAGGCGCATGAATATGTCAACGACCGGCATAATACGGCCAAAAAGTGATATTGCAACGCGAAATGGCGCATCGCAGCCATGCGTTCGATTTTCGGAACATTTTCTAGTGTCGCGTAATACATGACACTTATTTGGGTTTCGCAACAATATAGTTAGAGTTGCAGTAACGGGAAATAAAAATTCATCGACGCCGAAAGTGGCATTTGTAGAAAAGATGAAGTCGAGTTTTTGTGGAAAAAATATTCATAAAGAGGTTTTTAATGGGTATTTTCGTCTCAAATGAGAGCGGGCGACGATTGAATCGCCGCCCGTTTTTGCAATCAGCGTGTCATACGGCGTCCTTGCCCGCCACCTTCAGCGCGAAGGCATATTCGAAGGCGATTTCCTCCAGCCGCTGGAAACGGCCCGACTTGCCGCCATGGCCCGCCGCCATGTTGGTCTTGAGCAGGATCGGGGCTTCCCCCGTCGTTTTTTCACGCAGCTTCGCCACCCATTTGGTCGGTTCCCAATAGGTCACCCGCGGATCGGTGAGGCCGGAAAGCGCAAGGATCGGTGGGTAGGGCTTGTTCGCGACATTGTCATAGGGGCTGTAGGCGGCGATCCACTGATATTCCTCTTCCGATTCCAGCGGATTGCCCCATTCCGGCCATTCCGGCGGGGTGAGCGGCAAAGTGTCATCAAGCATGGTGGTCAGCACGTCCACGAAGGGAACGGCGGCGATGATGCCGGCGAATTTTTCCGGTGCCATGTTGGCAACGGCCCCCATCAGCATGCCGCCCGCCGAGCCGCCTTCTGCGATGATGCCCCCATAGGAGGTGAACCCTTCCTCCACCAGATGATCGGCAGCGGCGATGAAGTCTTTGAAAGTATTCTGTTTGTCTTCCATCTTGCCGGTTTCGTACCATTCGAAACCCTTGTCCTTGCCGCCGCGGATGTGGGCGATGGCATAGATGAAGCCACGGTCGGCCAAAGACAGCGTGGTGGTGGAGAAGGAGGCGGGAATGGAGATGCCGTAAGCGCCGTAACCGTAAAGCAGGCAGGGCGCGGAACCGTCCAGCGCCACGCCCTTGCGATAGAGCAGCGAGACCGGCACCAGTTCGCCATCATGGGCAGGGGCCATGATGCGGCGGGTGATGTAATCATCCGGATTGTGGCCGGAGGGCACTTCCTGCGTCTTCAGCAGCGTGCGCTCGCGCGTCACCATGTCGTAATCGAACAGCTGGCTCGGTGTCGTCATCGAAGAATAGGAAAAGCGGATGACATCGGTATCGTATTCGGCAGCACCGTGCAGGCCGAGCGAATAGGCCTCCTCGGCAAAGGCGATGGAATGTTCCTCACCGGACCTGCGGTCACGGATGACGATGCGCGGCAGGCCGTCGCGGCGCTCCAGCCAGATCAGGTGGCGGGCATAGGCATCGACCGAGAGGATGAGGCGGCCCGGCTCATGCGGCACGACTTCTTTCCAGTTTTCCTTGCCCGGCGCGGTCACCGGCGCTTCCATGATGCGGAAATCCTTGGCATCGCCGTCATTGGTGAGGATGTAGAAGACATCGCCGCCTTCGCACATCGAATATTCGATCCCCTCTTCGCGCTCAGCCACGATAGCGGGCTCGGCCGTCAGGTCCTTCGTGGAAAGAATGCGGTATTCGCTGGTCTCGTGGTCGTGAATGTCGATGAAGATGAAATCGTCGAGAACCGATGCGCCGACGCCCATGAAGAAGCCGGGATCCTTTTCCTCATAGACCAGCCGGTCGGCCGATTGCGGCTCGCCGATGATATGGTGGAAGACCTTCGAGGGGCGGTGGTTTTCGTCCTGCAGCGTGTAGAAGAAGCTCTTGCCATCGGGCGCCCATGCGCCGCCGCCGCCGGTGTTTTCGACGATATCCGCAAGGTCCTCGCCGCTTTCGAGATTGCGGATGCGCAGCGTGAAATATTCCGACCCCTTGTCGTCATAACCCCAGATGCCGTGACTGTGATCGGAAGACTGGTCGAGGCCGGCAAGACGGAAATAATCCTTGCCTTCCGCTTCCTTGTCACCATCAAGCAGCACATGTTTTTCGCCGCCATCGCGCGGAGTGCGGAAATAATGCGGCTGCTCGCCGCCGGTCACGAACAATGTCCCGTAAGCATAGGGCCCGTCATTGACCGGCACGGAGGAATCATCCTGCTTGATGCGGCCTTTCATCTCCTCGAACAGCTTTTCCTGAAGCGCCCTGGTGTCGCCCATGGCCGCTTCCATATAGGCGTTTTCCGCTTCCAGATGGGCGCGGATCGACGGGTCGAGCAGGGTAGGGTCCTTGAACATGGCCTGCCAGTTATCGGCCCGGAACCATGCATAATCGTCGGTGCGGGTGATGCCGTGATGCGTGTCCTGAACGGGCTTTTTTTCGGCGGTTGGAGCAACGGGCAGGTTCTTGAAAATCGGCAAGGGAAACTCGCTTTCCTGTAAAATCCGTGGGCGGTACCAAGATGTAGAGTGCCCCTTCCGGCCGATCAAGTTTCAAATCTCCACAGCCGCAATGTGGCTTGGGCACAATTTCGTCAGCTTTCGATCACATTTTGGCAATATCTGGCAAATCGGCGATGATGCGCGCCGGCCATCGGTCCGCCGTCCCTCGCCAGGAAAACGAAAAAAGACAAGAACAAACGAAAAAACTGACAGGATCCCATGCGAAAGCTTCTTCCCGCTGCCCTCTCTGCCTTTTTCCTTGGCTTGCAGGCCTTCACGCCCGCTTTTGCAATCGATGCCAGCGTGATGCGGCAGTTGAACGCGCTGGCGCCGGAGGAGCGCCTGGAACAGCGCTGCGATATCGAAGCGATGGAAAGAATAGCGACCGAGCAGAAGGGCATGCGGCCGGACAAGGTCATCGCTTACACCTTCGGTGATCCGGAGGTGGGCAAGAATTCCATCAAGGCGCCGGGCGCGGTCTTCAGAAGCGCCGGCGAATGGTACAAGCTCAAATACAAGTGCCAGCTGAAGAGCGACAGCCTCAGCATCCAGTCCTTCGACTACCGCGTCGGCGACAGGATTCCGGAGGAGCAGTGGAAGAAGTTGTATCTTTATGACTGACCGCCGAAATTTTCGGCGTCCATGCAAGGTTTAGCCCCCGCCTTTCTTGCCGCCCCGCCGGTGGCTCTGTAACCCTGTTTCTCGATCGAAGTGAGGGAGACGGGCATGGCGACACGATTCAAGGGACTTTCAGCTTTTCCGATGACGCCGGCCGATGAGGCCGGGCAGGTCGATACGCAGGCCTTTTCCGCTCTCATCGAGCGGCTTGATGCGGCCGGGGTGGATTCCGTCGGCATTCTCGGCAGCACCGGCATCTACATGTATCTGTCGCGCGCGGAGAGACGCCGGGCCATCGAGGCTGCCGCTGCGGTTTTGAAGGGCAGGCGCATATTGATGGCCGGTGTCGGCGCCCTGCGCACCGATGATGCCGTGGCACTGGCAAAGGACGCTGAAGCTGCCGGTGCGGATGCCCTGCTGCTGGCGCCCGTTTCCTACACGCCGCTGACGCAGGAAGAGGCTTATCATCACTTCGCCGCCGTGGCCGGCGCAACGGGCCTGCCGCTCGCCATCTACAACAACCCGACGACGACGCGGTTTTCCTTCAGCGACGACCTTCTGGTGCGGCTCGCCTATATCCCCAATATTCGCGCCATCAAGATGCCGCTACCGGCCGATTCGGATTATGCGGGCGAGCTTGCGCGGCTGAGGCCGAAGCTGACGGATGATTTCGCCATCGGTTACAGCGGCGACTGGGGCTGCGCCGAGGCGACGCTTGCCGGCGGCGACACCTGGTACAGCGTCATCGCGGGTCTGCTGCCCGTTCCGGCACTGCGGCTGATGCGGGCGGCGCAAGCCGGCGACGCAGAGGAGACACGCCGGATCGACGCGGCCTTCCAGCCGCTCTGGGCGCTGTTTAAAGAATTCGGCAGCATCCGCGTGGTCTATGCCGCCGCCAGCATCCTGCCATTGGCGATCGGCGAACCGCCCCGGCCGATCCTGCCCCTCACCAGTGCGGAACGCCAGCGGGTGGAAGAGGCGCTGGCCGCCGTTGCTGCGCTGGAAGCCACGCCATAATTCGGGCGTTTTGCAGGCGGATTGCCACGTCCTTACACTTCGGAAACTGAAAAATGCTGCGTCGCCTGTCTTCTGCCGTCCTCTTCCTGTCCCTCACGACCGCTGCTTTCGCGGGAACGGGTCTTGTCGAGCCGTCTCTGAAGATGACGCCGCAGCATGACGGCAAGGTGCGGGTGGCCATGACGCTCGATGCCTGCATGGGCAAGACCGACCACCGCATTCTCGATACGCTGGTGAAGGAGCGCATTCCGGCGACGATCTTCGTTACCGCCCGCTGGCTGAAACATAATGGCGAGGCGCTGGCCACGCTCATGGCGCATCCGGACCTGTTCGAGATCGAAAACCATGGCGAAAACCATGTGCCGGCGGTGGATAAGCCGGTTTCCATTTACGGCATCGCCGCCGCCGGTTCGGAAGCGGCGGTCGAGCAGGAAGTGGAGGGCGGCCGGCAGGCCATCGTCGCCGCCACCGGCCTCCAGCCGCAATGGTTCCGAGGTGCCACGGCCAAATATACCAAGTCCTCCATGACCACCATCAACCGGCTGGGCATGCGGGTGGCCGGTTATTCCGTCAATGGCGACGGCGGCTCGCTTCTGGGGGCTGCTGCAACGGCAAAGCACATTGCTTCCGCCAGGGACGGTGACGTCATCATCTCCCACATCAACCAGCCCACCCACGAAGCGGGTGCCGGCGTGGTGAAAGGCCTTCTGGCACTGAAAGCCCGCGGCGTGATTTTCACCCGCCTCGACGACCCGTCTTTCACACCGCCAGGGAACTGAGCGGCGCGGATCCCTCCTCATTCCTGTGACATGCACAGGAATGAGGGAAATGAGCATCCCACATCCACGCCCGTTTTTCGGCGGCATGCCACTCAAATTTGCGCTAGCATCCTCCCATGATGCTGTTCAAACGCCCCGACACCGAAACCCTCTATTCCGCCCTTGTGAACAAGGACCCCGCCTATGAAGGCGTGGCCTATGTCTGTGTGACCTCGACGAAGATTTTCTGCCGTTTCACCTGCACGGCGCGAAAGCCGAAGATTGAAAATTGCCGGTTCCGCGAGACCATTGCGGAATGCCTGGAAGCGGGCTTCCGCCCCTGCAAGCGCTGCAAACCGATGCTCGCCTATGGCACGGCCGACGAGACCGTGACTGCGCTGCTGACCGCGCTGGAGAACGAGCCCGCCCGCCGCTGGCGCGAGGAGGATGTGGTGGCGCTCGGCCATGACCCTTCCACCGTGCGCCGCACCTTCAAGCGCCGTTTCGGCATGAGCTTTCTGGAAATCGCCAGGCTGCGCCGGGTGGGCGATGCGGCAACGAGCCTTGCCTCGGGCGAAGCCGTGATCGGTGCGCAGATCGATGCGGGCTATGAATCGGGCAGCGGTTTCCGCTCGGCCATCAACCAGTTCTTCGGCACCTCTCCGGCCGCCATGAAGGGCAAGGGCTTCCTGAAGGGCGACTGGATCGATACGCCGATCGGCCCGATGCTGGCCGTTGCCGACGATCACGCTTTGCATCTCCTAGAATTCGCCGACCGGCCGGCGCTTCCCACCGAGCTGAAGCGGCTGAAGACGCGCACCGGCGCGGATATGGTGCTCGGCCGGACGGCCGTGACCGGCCAGATCGAAGCGGAACTAAAGGCCTATTTCGCCGGGCATTCAGCCGCCTTCGAAACTAGGCTTGCCGGCCACGGCACGCCCTTCGAGCGTGACGTCTGGCGCAGCCTGCGGGAAATCCCGGCGGGCGAGATCGTCAGCTATTCTTCGCTCGCAACCGCCATGGACAGGTCATCCGCCGTGCGTGCGGTCGCGCGTGCCAATGGCGCCAACCAGATCGCCATCGTCGTGCCGTGCCACCGTGTGCTGGGCGCGGATGGCAGCCTGACGGGTTATGGCGGCGGGCTGTGGCGCAAGAAATGGCTGATTGAGCACGAGCGCCGCATGGCGAGCGCGCAGGGGGAGGCGCAGGGAATGCCGCTCGCTTCCTGAGCGGCCTTGGCTGCTGGCGCGTGGGGTTTACCCCCCTCTGCCCTGCCGGGCATCTCCCCCTCAAGGGGGAGATCGGCAGGAGGCGCTACCGCCATTTCATTCTCAACGTTGAGATGGGCGAAACCTCGCCGCAGATCGATCTCCCCCTTGAGGGGGAGATGCCCGGCAGGGCAGAGGGGGGTAAACGCCACACGCCCCCGTCAAAGGACAATCTCCTGACAGCTCAAACCCGGGGCGCTTCGCACTTCCCGCCGGAAAACCGCCGGTCAATCCGGCAGTTTCGGCACCACCCGGCGTGAGGGAAACAGCTCTCGCGTCACCGTCATGGCGATCAGCGACAGCGGCAGCGCCAGCATGGCCCCGGCCGCCCCCCACATCCACGTCCAGAAGATGATCATCACGAAGACGAGGAAGGGGTTGATCTCCATGTTGCGGCCCACCACGGCGGGAAAGGCGAGGTTTTCCATCAACAGGTGGATGGTGAAGAAGATCGCTGCCGGCAGAAGCGCCAGAACGATATTGTCGTGGGTGATGATGCCGGCCACCGTCAGCGCAATCGTCATGGCGGTAATGCCGAGAAACGGCACGAAGCTGGAAAGGAAGGCAAAAAGCCCCCACAGAAGCGGCATGGCGAGCCCGCCCAGATAGGCGATGACCACCATCGTCACCCCGAGCCCAGCATAGATCAGCGCCGCCGTCGCGAAATAGGTGCCGAGCACCTCTTCCACCGAGGCGATGATGCGGATGGTCCGCAGTCGCTGGTGGCGGGCCGGAAAAGCCATGATGATCGCCTTGCGCAGCCGCAGTCGGCTGTAAAGGAACATCAGCAACGCGGCGAGGAAGATCATGCCCTGGATGACGGCGGGGGTGATGTTGGAGCCGAGCACGGAAATGATCTCGCCACTGCGCGAAATCAGCGATTCCATCGACATCGACCCCATGCTGAAGGTTGCCGCCGAGATATTCAGCCATCGCAGACTTTGCAGGTAGGGCAGGAAGCGGTCGATACTTCGTTCTACCAGCGCCGGCCCCTCGGAGGCGAGCTGCGACAGCGGGTCGATTAGCGAATTGACCACGAAGAACATCACCGCGGCCACAAGCGAGGAGAGAATGAGCGCGACGCCGAAGCCGGGAATGCCGTAGGAGCCGAGTTTTTCAGCAGCGATGCCGAGGATCATTCCCACCACGATGGCCATGACCACCGGGATCAGGATCAGCGACAATTCGTGAATGACCGCCATCATCACAATGAGAAAAATGCCGATCACCGACCATGCGACGACGACATCAAGGGCTTCGCGGCCAAGAGGTTGCTGGCTGCGTGCATCATCGCGGTGCGATCCGGACGCAAGTCCCTCAAGCGGGTCGGCTCTCGTAGCCGAGGCATTGCCTGAGCCTGCAGCCGATCGCCCCCCGATATTGCCCAAACTGCCGGTTTTTTCCGGTCTGGCATTCTCATTCATCGAACTGTCCCCCAATGAGATGACAAACGTCCGAAAAATGAGGCGGTTCCGGGGCGGTGAAAATTTCGCCGCCCCGTCTTCCTTTACGCGGAAAGCTTCAGCCCGATGCCCCACGGATCCTTCAGGACAATACCATCGCCCTGCCGTTCCGTGGCGATTTCCAGCCGGTCGAGAGCAGCCGCAGCGCGGTCAAGGGCATCACGCTCGTTGAATTTCAGCGAGTAGCCGGAAAGGCCGGTCATGTTGTCCTTGCGGGCCGTGGCGCCGCGGCTGTTCCAGATATTGGCCGCCACGTGGTGGTGATAGGCCCCGGAGCCGAAGAAGCTCGCGCCCGGATACCGCGCCATGATCTTCAGCCCCAGCACGTCCTGATAAAATTCATCCGCCTGCGGAATATTGCCGACCTGCAGATGGATATGGCCGATTGCGGTTCCCTCTGCAGCGCCTTCGAACGCCGTCTTCGGTGCACTGTCGTAAAGCGCCTGCAGATTGAGGCCGAGCGTTGCCATCTCCACCGTGCCGTCCTGCTGATAGGTCCATTCCTCCGGCGAACGGTCGCGATACACCTCGATGCCGTTGCCTTCCGGGTCGGCAAGATAGATCGCCTCGCTGACCAGATGGTCGGACGCGCCCTGAAGCTGGATATTGTTGTGGGCGGCATGCACCAGCCAATGCGCGAGATCGTGGCGGCTCGGCATCAGGAAGGCGGTGTGGAACAGGCCTGCGGCATTGCGCGGCGCGCGCTCCGCGGCAGTTGAGGTGGAAAGCGTCAGCAGCGGCTGGCCATTGACGCCGAGAACCTCGCCGCTCGGGCTTTTTTCGATGACCGAAAGACCGATGATCTTCTGGTAGAAATCCGAAACGCGCGGCCGATCGTGAACGACGAGATGAGCCTGACCGACATAAGCCGGGCGCGTCAGGGCGAATTGTTTGATTTCACTCATCATAATCCCCATATTGAATCTGACGCGCCGAGGGCGGATCGGCGGCCGCCGGCATCGTCCGACGCCGCTTTGCGGCGTTTGTCGAAAGCGAATATGGGCGGATTTCATCGTTCAGCAAAGATCGCCATCCGGCGATTGACCGTCCACAATTCGTTGACAATGCCCGCCCAAGCATGTCTCCCGGCTTTGACTTCGATCAAGGCGAAGGATGTGCCGGCGGGGAATATGAGCTTGAGCCACGAGAAACGGCAGATTACGCCAAAGGAGACAGCCATGTACAAAAAGATCATCGTACCGGTAGACCTCAGCGCCACCGACAAGGGTGAAAAAATCCTCGCCAAGGCCAAGGCGCTGCTGGATGCCGATGGCGAGATCGTCCTCATCAATGTGGTTGAGGAACTTCCCGGCTACATGGCGATCGACCTGCCCGTCGACCTTATTGAAAATGCCATCAAGGACGCCAAGGCGAAACTAGCGGACTTGAAGACGAGGGTCGGTTTCAACGGCAGTCAGGAAATCCGCAGCGGCGCGCCCGCGCGTGAGATCATTGCCGCCGCCGAAGAGCACAAGGCGGACCTCATCATCATCGCGTCGCATACGCCGGACTTTACCAACTATTTCATCGGCGCCACCGCAGACCGCGTGGTGCGCCACGCCAAGTGCTCGGTGCTGATCGACCGTTAAAGTGAGTTGAAATCTTGGGGTTGCGGGCGATTTTCGCCCGCACCGGCTGGAGGAAAAGACTATGAATGTCGAAAGTTACGAGAAAATCCTGCGAGACCGCCAGCGTGAGCTTTATCGCCGCCTGCATAGAATAGAGGCTGATTTCGAGGAGCCGCGCAACCCTGATGACGACGACCGCGCGACCGAGCGCAGCAATGACGAGGTGCTGGACGAGCTGGGGCAGGTGGGGCAGGACGAGCTGCGCGCCATCGACGCCGCCCTCGACCGCATCGCGAACGGCACTTTCGGCACCTGCGTCAAATGCGGCAAGAAAATTTCGGAAGACCGCCTGAAAGCCGTTCCCTATACGCCGTTCTGCCAGGAATGCGCTGCGGCGCTTTGAGGGGCGTTCCTTATCTACCCTCATTCCTGTGCTTGTCACAGGAATCTAGCCAGCCCAAGTCCTTGGGCTGAAAGAACTCTTTCCGTCGCGCAGACGCGCGTCGACTGGATTCCTGTGACAAGCACAGGAATGAGGGGGCCGGCGAGGACCGCTACTCAACCTCTCCTTTCGAAACAGCCTCGAACGCAATTTGATCGCCGTTAACCGGCTGCTGTCTTGTTCCTGTCTAATATTGCCGTCATGCTTGGCCACAAGCAGGCAAACGGGAATGGACTATGAGTAACGTGTGGCGGTTTGGTCGCCAGTATGATTTTCACGAGATTGTCGCCGATGGCATCGTCCACGGCGTGGGTATCGTTTTTGCGCTGGTGGGCGCCACGGCGCTGATTTTTTACGCGACCGTCTGGGGCAGCCTCAGCGCCATTGCGGCCGCCTGGATTTATGGTCTCGGCCTCGTCGCCTGTCTTTCCGTGTCTTTCACCTATAATATCTGGCCGCATTCCAACGTAAAATGGTTCCTGCGCCGGCTGGACCATTCGGCGATCTTCATCCTGATTGCAGCCACCTATACGCCCTTCCTGATGCGCGGCATTCACGATCCGCTGATTGCCACGATGCTGGGGCTGATCTGGCTTGCCGCCATCTGCGGCATATTGCTCAAATGCCTGTTTCCCGGCCGATACGACCGCGTCGCCATCGGCCTTTATCTCGCCATGGGCTGGAGCGGCATCATGGTGGTGCAGCCGCTTTCGTCCCATCTGGCGCCTGTCACGCTCTGGCTGATCGTTGCCGGCGGCGTCATCTATTCGCTTGGCGTGGTCTTCCATGTCTGGGAAAAGCTGCGGTTCCAGAACGCCATCTGGCACGGTTTCGTCGTCGCCGCCGCCGTGGTCCACTATTTTGCGGTCGTCACCTCCTTCAGCCTCGCTCCCCTGACGTCCTGACGAGTGACGTCCTGATATCGCGAGCACTGGACAGCCATCCGCGTCATCGCCTAATGCTCGCGTGAAGATCGTGTCCGGCAGGGCTCGGTGCAGGCAAGAACGAGGGCGAACGATAATGAGCGTGGAACTGCGCGATGCGACCGTGGATGATCTTTCCGGCATCATGGAGATTTACAATGACGCGGTCCTGAACACGACGGCGATCTGGAACGAGGTGCTGGTCGATCTGGATAACCGCAAGGAGTGGTTTTCCGCCCGCAAGTCACGCGGCTTTCCGGTCATCGTCGCGATTCTTGACGGCAAGGTCGCCGGCTATGCTTCCTATGGCGACTGGCGCGCCTTCGACGGTTATCGCCACACCCGCGAACATTCCGTCTATGTCCACAAGGACGCACGTGGCCACGGCATCGGCAAAAAGCTGATGCAGGCGCTGATCGACCATGCATCCGGCAATGACGTGCATGTACTGATCGCCGCAATCGAATCGGAAAATCACGCCTCCATCCGCCTGCACGAAAGCCTGGGTTTCAGTGTCGTCGGCCGGTTTTCGGAAGTTGGCACCAAATTCGGCCGCTGGCTGGACCTGACCTGCATGGAGCTGAAGCTGAATTAGCAGCCTGGCCGGGATTTCTCTCAGGCCGGACGCCGGGCGAAGGCGAGCATGACGCCGAAGGCCATCATCATGGAGCCGCTGATCCGGTTCACGCGCTTCAGGGCGCGCGCATTACGCATCAGACCGGACAGCCGAGAACCCACAAAGGCGTAAACGGTGATAGCCACCACCTCGAGCAGCAGGAAAATTGCGCCGAGCGTGGCGAAACTCTGCCAATAGGCGTCCTGCTGGATGAATTGCGGGAAAAACGCCGTGAAGATCAGGATGGCCTTCGGATTGCCGGAGGCGACGAAAAACTCCTGCCGCAGATAGGTCTTGAGAACATTTCCGTTGCCCGAGGATACATCGGGAGCGGTGACGTCCGCCCTTGAGCGGATGAGCTTGAAGCCGATCCACAGCAGGTAGAGAACGCCGATCCATTTGATCAGCGAAAACATCATTTCGGACGCCATCAAAAGTGCGCCGAGGCCCAGCGCAGCAATCGCAATCATGCCCGCGAAAGCAACCAGCCGGCCGCTTGCCGCCATCACCGCCGTCGCCATGCCGTATCGCGCACCGACAGTCATCGACAGGAGATTGTTGGGCCCGAACGCCATGTTCAGGGCAAAGCAGGCGGGAATGAATATGAGGATGGTTTCTAGCGCCATGATGGTGATCCGGAAGGAGTGAGATCGCGATAATCTCACTCTCCGGTCCGGCTGTCGAGACGGTCATTTTCTTCGCAACAACGGCCGGCAGGCAGCCGGCCGTTACCCGTCTCTGATCAGATCGGTTCGAACACCATCGAATGGCCGTTGATGCAGTAGCGCAGGCCGGTTGGCTTCGGGCCGTCCGGGAAGACGTGGCCGAGATGGCCGCCGCAATTGGCGCAGCGGATTTCCGTGCGCACCATGCCGTAGCTCGCGTCACGATGTTCCGTCACGGCGCCCGGCTTTACCGGCTCGAAGTAGCTCGGCCATCCGCAGCCCGCATCGAATTTCGTGTCGGAGAGGAACAGCGGCTCGTCGCAGGCAGCGCAGCGGTAAAGACCCTTCTGGAACGTGTCCCAGTAGGGGCCGGTAAAGGCGCGCTCCGTGCCGTGTTCACGCAGGATGTGATATTGCTCCGGCGTCAGCTGCTCGCGCCAGTCGGCATCGCTCTTGTTCACTTTGGGGGATGTCAGATCGCTCATGGAATGATCCTTTCTGTTCCTGCCAGAAATAGTCATCACCGTTGCCGATTGAAAGAGGGCAGCCGTCATAACGAGTACGTTATGAGCCATGTGAAGAGTCGATTTGGGTTGAGATGGCGGTTCCTATGCCTTAACTGGAAAAATCGATTTGTAGAGTTTGAAAAGGAACGTCACCGAGTTGGCGTTCAAAGGGGTGGGGGAACCCCGGGAGATGTGAATGACATCAGATGTCACGTCGCTGACATTCCTGTCGCTGTTTTTGCCGTTTCTGGCAGCACTTGCCGCACCGGCGCTGGTGAAGAGGTTCGGTCACAACGCCGCATGGATCCTGGCGATTGCGCCCGGGCTGGCATTTGCCCATTTCGCGCTGATGCTGCCGCAGGTGGCGGCGGGCGGCGTGGTAACGGGTGGTTATGCCTGGGTTCCGAGTTTCAACCTCAGCTTCTCCTGGTTCATCGACGGCCTGTCGCTGACATTCGCGCTTCTCATCACCGGCATCGGCCTGCTGATCGTGCTTTATGCGGGCGGGTACATGAAGGGGCACCCGCAGCAGGGGCGTTTCCTGTCATTCCTGCTTCTGTTCATGGGGGCGATGCTGGGCGTCGTCGTTTCCGACAGCCTGCTGATGCTGTTCGTTTATTGGGAGCTGACCTCGATAACCTCCTTCCTGCTGATCGGCTTTGACCATACGCGTCCCGCCGCCCGCCGTGCCGCCTTGCAGGCGCTGGTGGTCACGGGTGGGGGCGGTTTGCTGCTGCTCGCCGGGCTGATCTTCATCTGGGACATGAGCGGCATGACGCAATTGTCCATGCTGGTGCGTGGTGGCGACATATTGCGCGACAGCCCGTTTTATCTCGCCGCGCTGCTTCTGGTGCTCGGCGGCGCCTTTACCAAATCGGCGCAGTTTCCCTTCCATTTCTGGCTGCCCAACGCCATGGAAGCGCCGACCCCGGTTTCGGCCTATCTGCATTCCGCAACAATGGTGAAGGCCGGCGTCTATCTTCTGATGCGCTTCAATCCCGTGCTCGGCGATACCGCCGCCTGGCAGATATTGCTGCCGTTCTTCGGCGGGCTGACCATGCTCACCGGCGCGCTGCTTGCCGTGCGCCAGACCGATCTGAAGCTGATGCTCGCTTATACCACGGTGTCGTCGCTCGGCCTGCTGGTCATGCTGACCGGCTTCGGTTCGGACCATGCCATCGAGGCGGCGGTGCTTTATCTGGTGGCGCATTCGCTTTTCAAGGGCGCGCTGTTCATGGTTGCCGGCATCATCGACCACGAAGCCGGCACCCGCGACGTGACGAAGCTCGGCGGCCTGCGAAAAGCCATGCCGATCACCTTCTGGGCGGCGCTCGCGGCGGCCATCTCCATGGCGGGCCTGCCGCCCTTCTTCGGCTTTCTCGCCAAGGAAGAGATTTATTATGCGCTGGCGCACGGCAATCCGCGCGCCGTGCTGTTCACCGGCGTCGCCATTCTCGGCAATGCGCTGATGTTCGCCATCGCCTTCGCGGTGGCGCTGAAACCCTTCCTCGGCAAGCCGGTGAAAACCCCGAAACACGCGCATGAGGGACCGCTGCTGCTGTGGCTCGGCCCGGCGTTGCTGGCGGTGAAGGGGCTGACCATCGCTCTCTTTTCCGGTATCGCGCATTTCTACATTTCGACGCCGATGGCAAGCGCGGTCGCGGGCGAGGCACGCCCGATTGAAATATCGCTCATTCCCCATATCGGCGTGCCGCTCGGCCTGTCGCTGCTGACGATCGCGCTCGGCATCGTCCTCTACACGCAGCTTTCCGCTGTCCGTGGACTGATCGACCGCACCTTCAAGGCGCTGGGGGCAGGGCCGGACAGGGGCTTTGACGTCTTCATCGAAATGCTGGTGAAAGTGTCGTTCCACATCACCCGGATCATCCAGCCGGGCAGGCTGGAATTCTACGTCACCGCCACATTCGCCGTCATCGCCGCGGTGCTGCTTGTGCCGCTGTTCCTTTATGGCGAACTTCCCGCCATGCCGGCATGGCCGCACGATATGCAGATCCATGAGCTGACCTTCATCGTCATTGCGGTGGCGGGTCTCTTTGCGGTGCTCACGGCTTCCAGCCGGCTGACCGCCATCATCGCGCTCGGCATTCAGGGCTTTGCCGTGGCCGTCATCTTCCTGCTGTTCGGCGCCCCCGATCTTTCCTTCACGCAGTTCATGGTCGAGACGCTGTCGGTGGTGATATTGACGCTGGTGATGACGCGGCTTCGCCTGTCACCGTCGGACCATCGCGGTCTTGGCCAGAAGCTGCTGGACAGCACCATCGCCATCGCCTGCGGCACCGGCTTTGCCCTGTTCCTGATGCGGGCGACGGAAGCCTCGTTCGACAATCGCCTGACGGACTTCTACAATACCTATTCCAAGGTCATCGCCCACGGCGCCAATGTGGTGAACGTCATCATCGTCGATTTCCGTGGCACGGATACGCTCGGCGAAATCGCGGTGGTGATGATCACAGGTCTCGCCATCCTCGCGCTCATCCGCATCCGCCCGGCCGCCGCCGTCAAGGGGCCGGCCAAGACCGCGAAAAAGAAGGGAGCGCGGGCATGAACACGCTCATTCTGCGCACCGTCGCCCCTGTCGTCACCAGCCTCATGGTGCTGTTTTCCATCTTTGTGCTGCTGCGTGGCCATAACGAGCCGGGCGGCGGTTTCATCGGCGGGTTGATCGCGGTTTCGGCGCTGGCGATCTACGGCATCGCCTATGGCGTGGCGGCGGTCCGGCGCGCCATCGTGTTTCATCCGCTGTCCATCGCCGGCGCCGGGCTTCTCATGGCGATGCTCTCCGGCCTCGCCTCGATTGCCGCGGGCGTGCCGTTCATGACCGGGCTCTGGATCTATCCAAGCCTGTTCGGCATCGAAGTGCCGCTCTCCACCGTCATGTCCTTCGATATCGGCGTCTACCTCGTCGTGGTCGGCGCCATCACCTCCATTGCCTTGGCACTGGAAGAAAGGGAAAGCGACTGATGGAAGCGGTTTTCTCCATTCTCGTCGGCATCTTCTTTTCGGTTGCGATCTATCTCATGCTGTCGCGCCACAGCATCCGCATGCTGCTGGGCATCGCCATTCTCGGCAATGCGGTCAATCTGCTGCTGTTCACGGCGGGAAGGCTGACGCGCGAAGTGCCGCCGATCATTCCGGCTGGCATGGATACGCTGCCGGCAGGTGCCGCCAATCCGCTGCCGCAGGCGCTGATCCTGACGGCAATCGTCATTTCCTTTTCCTTCTTCTGTTTCCTTCTGGTGCTGACCTGGCGTGCGTTCCAGGAATTGCAGACCGATGACACGGACGAAATGCGCACCGCAGAACCGGCAGGCGAGCCTTTGCCGCCGCTCGGTTATTGAGCGGGCGAGGCGTAGACACACATGGCTTCATCCACCACCTCCGCAGTTTCCGATCTTTCCGCAGCGCTCGTTGTCGCTCCGGTGCCCTTTGCCGACTGGCTGATCATCCTGCCCGTCGCGCTCTGTATCGGCGCAGGCGCCATTCTCATGATGATGCGCCACGCGATCCGCCGGCATGCGGCCATTGCCATCACGGCGCTTTCCCTGCTGGTGCTTCTCGATGCCGCATTGCTGTGGAAGGTCGTGACGCAAGGGCCGTTCACCATGGTCATGGGCCGCTGGCTGCCGCCCTTCGGCATTGCCTTCACTGCCGACCTCACCGGTGCCCTGCTATCGCTCGCGGCTGCGATTGTCGCGCTCGCCGGCGCCATCCACGCCAGCGCCGATATCGACAATAGCGGCAGGCGATACGGTTTTTATCCCTTCCTGATGCTTCTGATGGCCGGTGTTACCGGCGCGTTCCTGACCGGCGACCTCTTCAACCTCTATGTCTGGTTCGAGGTGCTGCTGATTTCGTCCTTCGGGCTGATCGTGCTCGGCTCGACACGCGAGCAGATCGACGGCGCGCTGAAATACGCCATTCTGAACCTCATCGGCACAACGCTGTTTTTGATCACGGTCGGTTATCTCTACGCCATCTTCGGCACGCTCAACATGGCCGATATCGCGCAGAAGGCGACTGAGCTACGTGGTACTGCACCGCTGATGACGCTTGCCAGCCTCTTTGCGCTCGCCTTCGCCATGAAGGCGGCGGCATTTCCGGTGAATTTCTGGCTGCCCGCTTCCTATCACACACCGCGAATCGTCGTTTCCGCCCTGTTCGGCGGCCTGCTCACCAAGGTCGGCATCTATTCGCTGCTGCGCGTCATGGTCATGCTGTTTCCGGTCGAGCGTGAGGAACTCAGCATCGTCATCGCCATCTCCGCGGCGCTGACCATGGTGCTGGGCGCCATGGGCGCGCTGGCCCAGAACGATATTCGCCGGATGCTCGGTTATGTCGTCATATCAGGCATCGGTTACATGATGGCGGGCATCGCCATCGGCACGCCCTCCGGCGTATCAGGCGCGATATTCTACGCGCTGCATTCCATGGTGCTGATGACGGCGCTTTATCTTGCTGCCGGCCATGCCGCCCGCCTCGGCGGCAGCTTCAGCATGCGCTCGCTCAGTGGCCTTTACCGGCAGGCGCCTTGGTTCTCGGCGCTCGCGCTCGCGCTGTTTTTCGCCGGCTCCGGCCTGCCGCCCTTTTCCGGCTTCTGGCCGAAGGCGGTCCTCGTCAAATCGGCGATCGATATCGGCGCCTGGTGGCTTGCAGCCGCCATCCTTGCCTCCGGCTTCATCGCCACCATCGCCTTTGGTCGGCTCTTCCTTCTGTGCTTCTGGCGTCCGGCAGTGGCGACGGCCGGCCAAACTCCCGCGCCGCCCGCGTCACCACTCTCTGCACCCTCTCTCGTGCCGCTGGTGGGCCTGACAGCGCTGGTGGTGGGCTTCGGCCTGTTTCCCGAAAGCCTGCTCAATCTCAGCCAGCAGGCGGCCGCCGGGCTGGCTGATCCGCAGGCCTATATCCAGTCCGTCTTTTCCGAGGGGGGCAAACCATGAGCCTCTATATTGTCCAGCTGCTCTTCGTCGCCGTGTGGCTTGCGGTAAGCGGCAGCATCTCACTGGCGAATATCGTCTTCGGCCTCATCGTTTCGACGCTGGCGCTCGGCCTCATCCGCCACCAGCTACCGGGCGGCGATAATCACTGGCTGCGACTTACCCGGGTGCTGTCGCTCGTGCTGCTGTTCTTCAAGGAGCTGGCGCTGTCCGCCTGGAAGGTGGCGGTGCTGGTGACGCGGCCGAGACTCGACGTGAAGCCCGGCATATTCGCCTATCCGCTGACGGTGACGACGGATTTCCAGATCACGCTGCTCGCCAACCTCATCACTTTGACCCCCGGCACGCTGTCGGTCGATGTTTCGGCGGACCGAAAAACGCTTTACGTCCACGCAATCGATTGCAGCGATATCGAAGCCACGAAGAACGACATCAGAAATGGCTTTGAAAAAAAGATCATGGAGGCGTTTCAGGGATGACGCCGGAACTAATAGTTTCATTTGCAACTATACTTGCCTCGGTTGTACTGTCGGTCGCCTTTTTGCTGACAGTATATCGGGTTGTGGCAGGTCCGACCTTGCCGGATCGGATCGTGGCACTCGATATGCTGGTCGGTATTGCGATCGGCTTCATCGCAGTCATCGCCATCCGTACCGGCGTCAATCTTTATGTCGATATCGCCATTGCGCTCGGTCTCGTGGGCTTCCTGGCGACGGTCGCCTTTGCCCGTTTCGTGCTGTCGCGCGGCCCGGATGGCAAACGGGAACGACAGACGGTGCTGGATGGCGAGCGGACGCCGGAAACCGCTGAAAAGCCAGCAAAACCGGGGCCGAGTGGCGGAAAAAGAAAGGGTGGACGATGATGGGCTGGATCGTGGCTATTCTTGTTGCGGCGCTGACTGTCTCCGGGGCGGCGTTCTCGCTGATCGCGGCGATAGGGATTAATCGCCTGCCGGATGTCTACACACGCATGCATGCGGCTTCCAAGGCGGGCACAGTCGGGTCCGGCCTGCTTCTTCTCGCCGTCGGTATTCACGCGGTGGAATTATCGACGCTGGCGCGGGCGCTCGCCGGTTTCTTCTTCTTTATTCTGACTGCGCCGGTCTCCGCACATCTTCTTGCAATGGCCGCGCACAAGGCAGGTTATCCACTGGATGTTAAATCGGTAGTTGATGACTTGAAGAAAATTTGAAGTTGAATTTCCCCCTAATAATAGGGGGTATGCATTTTCCATTACTACTTGGCATAGTATTTTATTACCCGTGATTTTTTGTATTGGGATTAGACTGTTTTGAACTGAAAAATTCACAATAGGAATTTGACTTTTGCTGTTTTGCTGTTATCCAAATTAAGTGTAAAGTTGCTAATCGCAATTTGCATCTAGCCTCTTCATAGTCGGCATAGACATTTTATTAATGTCTAATCTATGGTCCATCAGGCCATTGCTGCCCATGTCGCGGGCCGTAAGTTGAATCTCGGATCAATTCGTTTCCGGTTTTCGCTTGAAATCTAGGGGTAGATTTCACGTTGGTTTCAACAGGGCGGAGGTGGGGCACCGGGTAACTTCACATCGCCTGATGCGGCGTTCGCCCGCGTCAGGGGGTCAATAAACAGGAGATACTTAAATGACGGAAACTGCATACGGTAACGCCCAGGATCTGCTGGTCGAACTGACGGCGGATATTGTGGCTGCCTATGTTAGCAACCACGTCGTTCCGGTAACAGACCTTCCCGGCCTTATTTCGGATGTTCACACGGCACTCAGCGGAACATCGGCACCGGCTTCCGTGGCCGTTAATGTCGAAAAGCAGAAGCCTGCCGTCTCCGTTCGCAAGTCGGTTCAGGACGATCATATCGTCTGTTTGGAATGCGGCGGCTCGTTCAAGTCGCTGAAGCGTCACCTGACGACGCATCACAGCATGACGCCGGAAGAATACCGTGAGAAGTGGGACCTGCCGGTCGACTATCCGATGGTTGCTCCCGCCTATGCCGAGGCCCGTTCGCGGCTCGCCAAGGAAATGGGTCTCGGCCAGCGCCGCAAGGCCAGCCGCTAGTCGGATTTGCCCATTCTTCTCCCCGCCGGGGAGAAGATGGCTTGAAGGGTCGGATGAGGGGGCAACGTCAGCGATAGATCGCACTCTCGCCACCCTCATCCCACTGCCACGCCTTTCTCTCCGTCGGGGAGAAGACGCCAGCGGAACTAGCCCGTTCCATATTCAGCGCTGAAAACCATGCCTTGTCTCAAAGGCCATGACTTGCGGGAAGTTCTCTCGCCCTTCACGGAAATGTCCAGCCGGTCTTTCGACCGGCTTTTTTATTACCGCCAGCAATATGGGTGGAGGAAAAAAATCCTTGATCGTGAAAAGCTAGACCTCAAAAACAAAGCGAAATCAATCTCATATTTTTCGCCATCAAATTTGCACTTCCCCACATCCATCCTCAGGTGTATGAATTAATTCCTATTCGTAAAGGAGTTGCATATGCCGTCGGATATATCGTCTTTGCCTCCCCCGCGCGGCCCTGCCTGGAGGTCGCCGATCGTCGTCTTCGCAGCTGGTCGCCTGCTGCCGGGCGCGATGAGATTTCGCGCATCTGCCGGCTGGTTCGTCAGCTGACGGGCGAAATGGTGAAATTGACCGGCGACCGGCTGGCGGCGCGTCGCGACCGGCGGCGCAGCGAATGCCATATCCGCCAGATCGCCATGTATGTGTGCCACGTGCAGCTCGGCATTCCCATGTCGGATATCGGCCCCTGTTTCGGCAGGGACCGAACGACGGTCGGCCATGCCTGCCAAGTGGTGGAGGACCGCCGCGACGAACCGGCCTTCGATGAATTTGTCGCAACGCTAGAGCGGCTTGCCGGCAGCATTTGCAACGTGATGAGGGGTGTCCGCGATGAGTGAGGCGAAAGACACCTCCGATGCTCGCCCCGATCCTGTCCTCCTGCGACTACTGCGTTTTGTCGCGGCGGGCGCCGCCGACATTTCGGACGATGGTGGCGATATGGTCTTGCGGCGGCCCGGCGCAGGAAAAAGCGGGGCAGGGCGCGAGGCATCGCGGTTCCCGGTCGTGACGGTGCAGTCCGCCATCTCTTCGGGGCTGATCATGCGGCTGGAAAACACGCTTTCCGCTGCACCGGCGCTCGCCGCCTATCTGAAGCGCGCCATCGTGAAAGACCGCGACGAGATTTTTCAGGAACAGCACCGGGAGGTGCAAAATGTGGTGGTGGATGTCGGCGAGGGCAGGCAGCCGGCCCGGCGCAACCTCAACACCTCGCCTCTGACCAGCCTTTCACGCCTGAAGGAGCGGGACGGCACGGCGTTTTTTACCATCGATGCCCTGCAGGCGGGCGAGCGTCTCGCCGCCGATTTTCACCGCGCCCATCTCAATCCCAGGGTAACGGCGACATGGGAGCCGAGAATTGCCACCCGCACCAAAGGGGAGGCAGGTGGCGCGTTCGATCTCACCGAGGCGGCGATGGCTGCACGGGCGCGGTTTTCCCGTGCGGCAGATGCTATGGGGCCTGAACTCTCAGGTGTCGCCATCGATGTCTGCTGTTTCGAAAAGGGGCTGGAGACGGTGGAGCGGGAGCGGCAATGGCCGGCGCGCTCGGCAAAACTGCTGCTGCGCGCTGCGCTGCTCTCGCTTGCCCGGCACTATGCGCCGCAGGCGCAGGGCTCCAAAAGGACAAGCTACCATTGGGGCGACGACGATTATCGCCCACAAATGGCAAGAACGATGGCGGCGAGGTGAGGGGTCAGGCGGCCAGAAGCCGCGCTTCCTCGCGGATGCGCTTGACCATGGAGCGCAGGCCGTTTGCCCGCTGCGAGGAAAGATGCTCCACCAGCCCGATCTTGTCGAACACCTCGATGGCGTCGAGGCCGGCGATTTCGGAAGCCTTCTTGCCGGAATAGACGGCAAGAACGATGGCGACGAGGCCGCGCACGATATGCGCGTCGGAATCGCCTTCGAAGGTCATCAGAGGGTCTTCCGCGCCATCGCTATGGCTGACGAGCCAGACCTGGCTTGCGCAGCCCTGCACCTTGTTTTCGGCAGTGCGCTTGTCTTCCGGCAGATCGGGCAGCGCCTTGCCGAGTTCGATGACATAACGATAGCGATCCTCCCAGTCGTCAAGGAAGGCGAAATCGTCAAGGATCGTATCAAGAGAGGCCATTTGCGCGCCGTATCGTCCGTTATTGCATGTCTTTGCTACGATATAGGCGAAGTGCGGGCGGTTTTGAACCGTGCGGCCACGAAAAAGCCCACGGAAAACAGGTTTCCGTGGGCAAGTTTGGCAGGCAGTCACGCAGACGGACATATCCGGCTGCAGAGAAGGGGCGACGCGGCGTTCAGCGGCGGCGCAAAATATCAGGGTGCGGGGCGCTTCTGCGGCAGGGGAATGATGGTGCCGGTCTTCAGCGTGTCGGCATTCCCGGGGAATTCGACGCTGATGGCGGGCACTGCGGCCAGTTTTTCGCTCTCGCTCACAAGTTCGGCTGCGGGGGCGGTCTTTTCACCGCCGGCAAGCTGCGCGTCGAGCAATTCATAAGCGACCTTGGCGCCTTCCTTTGCCCGTTCACCGAGCGCGTGGAAAGTTTCGGCGCCCTTGACGCAGACATCGGGTTTTTCGATGCAGATGGCGCTGACATAACGATAGGCCTCACCGGCTGCCGAAACGGCGCTGGGAATATCGAATGCCGAAGGTTCCTTGGCGGGATCGTTGCTGCTGCCGAAATAGGACAGCGCCACGAGAACCAGCGAAAACCAGAATGTTCCTTTGATCAGAAACCACATTGTCAGACTACCCTGCCAGATGATCTTTGTTTTGAAGCCCCGCCCGTTTTGGGTCATCGGCCTTTGTCCCGTTTTTCGGGCTTGTGCAGAAGCTACAGGTGACCGGCGAACAGCCGATTGCAAAAAGCGGCGCAATTTAATTCAAATTGTATCTATTCTCCTCGCATCGGGACTTCGGCCTGCAATTCCTTCGCATTTTAACAGTCCATGTTAAGCATAATTGCGACAGAGGCCGCCTGTTCCGGGCGAAAGCTGGGCCCCGTGCTGCCACAAAGGTTAACGCGATGGCAAAAATGAAGCGAAATCCGTCGCTTACCCGTCATTAACCATGATTGGCAAAGGCTGGATGAAATGCCCCGTAATGGGACTGCGACGCATTTCGCAGGCGTTTGGCGTCATTCTTTTTATCCATTCCTTAAGCCGCCGCCTTCTATTGTCGGAGCCGTTAGATCCGCCTATGGGATTCGGTATTGGTATTGCGTAATATGAGAGAAAAAGCGGTCGCACTGGTCGACCATGCCGCAGGCAGATGGCTTGCGCGTATGGAAGAGGACGCCGAAAGGCGCGCCGGAACCGTTGCGCGCCTGCGCCGGCTGATTGCCTTCGGTGCTGTCGGCCTTCTGGTTGTGCCCGCCGTCTTCAGCCTTGTCTTCAGCCCCGCCATTGCGCTGCCCATCGGGGCTGCGCTGGTGCTGGCGCTGTTTCTGTCCGCCGCCGCCCTGTCGATCGCCTTTTCCCGCCCCGTGCGCGGCGTGGCGTCCTTTTCCGCCCCTGTCGCTGGCGACGATCTTGTTGCGGCATCGCAAATGCCGGGCCTTGTGCTCACCATCAATGAAAACGGCCTCGTCGAACGCGTCTCCGGCCGCGACCTCGACACGTTTCCGGTCGATCTTCAGGCCTGCAAGGGCCATGTCTTTGCCGAATATGTCTATGTCTCGGACCGTCTCGAACTGATGCAGGCCTTCGATCTTCTGCGCCAGGGCGAGGACAAGGCAAGCGCGGAACTCAGGTTCGAAACCGGTGCCAAGGCGCGCCAGACACAGTTCATGCATGTGCGCATCGAGATGACGGCGATCCGCAGCGCTGCCGGCCGCCTGCGTCGTGTGGTCGCCCAGCTTTCCGATGTCACCGAGATGGAGCTTCTGCGCCGCGATGTCGCCCGCAAGGCGGCGGAGGCGGAATCGGCCAACGATGCCAAGTCGCGCTTCCTCGCCGCCGTCAGCCACGAGCTGCGCACGCCGCTCAATGCCGTCCTCGGCTTTTCCGACATTCTGGCCGGCGAATATTTCGGCAGACTGGAAAACGACCGCCAGCGGGAATATGTCGGCTTGATCCGCCAGTCCGGCGCGCATCTCCTGTCGGTGGTCAACACCATGCTGGACATGAGCAAGCTGGAAGCCGGCCGTTACGAGCTGATGATGGAAAGCTTCCCGATTGCCGAGACCATATCGTCCTGCGAGGCCATGCTCGGCCTACAGGCGAAGGAAAAAGGCCTGACTTTGACCAGCCGCATCCAGCGCGGCATCGGCGAAATCGCAGCCGACCAGCGCGCCATCCGCCAGGTTCTCATCAATCTGGCCGGCAACGCCATAAAATTCACCGATGCGGGTGGTGTAGTATCGATCGATGCGGCGCGTGAAGGCAAGATGCTGAAGCTGACCGTCAGCGATACCGGCATCGGCATCGCGTCCGACAAGATTGACCTTCTGGGCCAGCCTTTCATGCAGGTTCAGAACGAATATACCCGTCGCTATGAGGGCACGGGTCTGGGACTGTCCCTGGTCAAGGGCCTTGTGGCACTGCATGGCGGCACTTTCGCCATTGCCAGCAAGCCGGGCGAGGGGACAGTCGTAACGATCATGTTGCCTGCCGACGGTTCCGGCATGGCAGGGGGCGAAAACGCTGAAACCGAAAGCATGGTGGAATTTCCGCCGCGCATCAGGCAACTCGGCGAAATGGCCGCGATTATGAAGAAGGATGGTGACGATGGCCCCGCGAAAGCGAAAATCGCCTAAGAAAACAACGGCCCAGATCGGCGCCGGGATTGTTTCCTTGGTGGTTTCGGCCATCGGGCGCGAAATCCTGCGCCATCCGAAGCTGGTGGGCGGCTCAGGCGCCTTCGCCGTCGTCTTCGGTTTTGTCGCCGCCAATGCGCTCTGGTACCAGCCGGGCGTCCACCCGTCTCCTTTCCTGCGCACGCGGGATGCGGAAAACCCGAACGGTATTGCCGGTTATCGCCCGGCAGAGCCGCTCGGCACCCACGGCAACGTCACCACCTTTCGCATAGAGCGGCCGGCTGAGACGGAAGCGACGCAGCAACCGGCCGCCGAGACTGCGGCGCTGCCGCCAGCCGAAAGCCAGAAGCCGCAGCAGATCATTGCCGATATTCAGGGCGAACTGAAAAAACGCGGACTTTACGAAGGCGACGCGGATGGTCGCATGGGGCCGAAGACCGCCGCCGCCATCATGTTCTTCGAGGAAACGCTCGGCATGGAACAGACCGGCGAGCCGACGACACGCGTGCTGGCAGCCCTCAGGATCGACGGCGCGACCGTTGCGGCAATTCCAAAGGACCGGCCGTCCGACACCAACACTGGCGGCGGAGTGGAAATCGACCCGGTCGCCGCCGCCATCCGTAAGGCGGAAAAGCCGCAGGTAAAGGCCGAACCAGCCTCCCTCAACAGCGCGGCTGCCGGCGCCAAACCCGTAAACAGCGCACTGATCGCCAAGATCCAGCAGGGCCTGATCAATATCGCCTATGCCGACGTGAAGGTGGACGGTGTGGCCGGCCAGCAGACCCGCAACGCCATTCGCGCCTTTGAAAAACACTATCGCCTACCGGAAACCGGCGAGCCGAGCGAGGCCGTGTTGAAGAAGCTGAAGTCGATCGGGGCGATTTAGAGGGTTAAGCTTCAGGAGGTTGTCCGGTTACAGCGGGCCGGAGGTGCGTGGGGCTTACCCCCCTCTGCCCTGCCGGGCAGAGGGGGTAAGCCCCGCGCACCTTCGGCCCGCTACCAACGCAAAACCTCTGAAAATCATTGAGAGCAAGTCCCACCGTTTTCATCGAAAGCACATCCATGCGCCTCAAATCCGAAATCTTCGTCTCAGCCCTCATCCGCCGGGTTTTTGCCGCCGGCGGATTTGCCGCTGTCGAAAAAAAGGGGCGGAAGATGCGGGCGCGATCTTCATCCGCCAGCGCTTCCGTGATGGCCGTGAAAACCTCTATGGACCGGCCCCGCAAAGTTTCGCCGATGATGAGGAAATCCGCTCTGAGCGCCGTTTTGAAACGCGGCTTGCAGGTGTTGAGGGGGAGGAGGCCGCCGCCCTTCTGGAGAGGGAGCGCCGGTTCGACAGCGATCTGTGGATCGTCGAAATCGAAACCGATGAGATCGGCGCTCTCCTGACGCTGGTCGATCAGGTCTAGGCGGGCTTAACCCAGCGTTCCGGTTCTTTGAGTAGCCGGCGCGCTGCGGCTCTGCCGCTCGCGGCCGTGGGTGTAGCTGTCGGCGCGCCGCCAGCTTTCCACGCGCTCTTCGCATTCCACTGTATCGAGACGGTCGAGCAGGGCTTCGGCGCGGCTCATATCGCCTTCGGCGGCGGCGAGGTGCGGATAGAAGCATTGCAGGATGAAAGCGGCTTCGGAAAACTCCATGCCGAGCCCGATGAGCGTGGTGGCGAGCTGCGCGCCTGATATATCGAGCATGATGCGCTCCGACAGCCAGTAGCTGGACGACAGCGAATCCGCCAGCGCCACCGCGAACTGCCGGGCATTGCGCTCACGGGCAAACCGCACCAGCAGGGCCTCCTGCACGTCGCTCAGACGGCGCAGGCCAAGAACGTCGCTTTCCGGACGGTTGAGATGATGCGCCATCTGCTTGATCCGCTGGCGCATTTCCTCCTCGAGTGCGGATGCGGCCGCAATGCCTGCCGCTTCTTCTTCCACCTTCGTTTCTTCGAACTTAGGCTCTTCGGCGCTGACCACCGGCGACGGCGCGACGGCACTCGTCTCCTCGTCCGGCCGCTTCAAATCCTCGGCGTGGCGCAGACCGACAAGCGCGTCGATGACGGTGGGGGAAAGATCGTCCCGGCGCACGATGGCGCGCGCATGGGCGGCACCCTGCGTGCGGGCAATGGTGATCAGGGTTTCGTCATCGAGGCACTTCGACGAAATGAGGAAAGGGGCGGCAAGGGAAATCGGCTGGCAGGCGATGAAGAAGGCGACCGCCGAAGGCACGCTCGGA
Source organism: Rhizobium oryzihabitans (assembly GCF_010669145.1). Classification (NCBI taxonomy): domain Bacteria; kingdom Pseudomonadati; phylum Pseudomonadota; class Alphaproteobacteria; order Hyphomicrobiales; family Rhizobiaceae; genus Rhizobium; species Rhizobium oryzihabitans. The sequence continues at coordinate 1,171,909 of NZ_CP048632.1, read as the reverse complement.
TGCTGGGACAGCGCTGCAATCGCCTCCCGCTTGGCTTCTTCGGTGGAGGCAATAAAAAGCGGCATGAAAAGTTCGGCGAACTGCCGAAGGTCCGTTTTTGACGGATGGGAAACATTCTCGAAATTCGTCACCGTGGCCATAAGCACCACATCTTTCTTCCTCACGGCTCTTGGCCTCTCAAGTTCTCGAAACCGGTCGGTCAACGCACTACCCAACAAACGCAAACACAATATCGCGTCAAATTAGAGCAAATGCGTTGACGTCCTGTTAACTATGGGGGTGGCAAGAGATAATCTGCCTCTATCAACAAGGAAATTTTAAAACCTTAATGACGGAAAAAATGGCATGGAACTTTGCCGCATCGCCTTTGTTTTCAACGGATGCAGGGTTTGGGCGGATAAGTTGCCGTCTGGAGATTAAGGTTAACGGATCATTAACCTCTGTCTGTTTGTAATTTCATGGGCAGTATTAGGATTCCATGTTATTCTGAAACCTGGAATAAGAGCCTGAATGGCATCGAGATGCCTGAATGTCCGCATAGTCCTTCGTTAAGACGCTTTCGGTTTTAAGGGGCATGCGAAAACCAGTCTGTGGGCTGGATTATGCGCAATGTGATGGTGATGAAATTCCCGACGCAAGACGAGGCTTGCGCGGTTCCCATGGGCAACATTGACTCCCGAAGAGGAGAAAAGCATGGCAGACATTATTCCAATCGGCGACGCACGACGAAGCCTGCGCCCGGCCGGCCTGGTCGGCAAGGTGATCGGCCCGGCAAAGGTCGTTCTGTTTACCGGCGTGCGTTATGAAAAACGCGATGCCGAGCCCTCCGACAAGGCGGCGCGCAAGCGCAAGCCCGCATCGGAAACCGCTGCAAAGTCCTGATTACGCGTGATAAACCGGCGTTATTTCCACGGCGTCGGCTGGCATTTCGCCTCGTTCAAGAACCGTTCCGCTTCTTCCCCGAAACTTGGCTGCGGCACCATTGTCCGCAACACCACATACCCTTCCGACTGATCCGATTCCGCCAGAATGGCCTGTGAGAGCGCTGGCGGCTGCGCCTTGCGGATCGCCGCGATCTGCACCGAATCCGCCACCAGAATATCCATCACCCCGGCAGCGGAGGTGCGGTCGTTCATGCTGAAGACCTCGTTCGACGCCTTGTCGTAAACCGCGACGGACCAGAAGGGCACGGCGCCGAGTGCAGTCAGCCGGATCGGCTTTTCGTCGATATTGAAGGTGCAGACCGCGACCCGCATGAAGGGATCGCCGCTGCCAAGCGTCTTTTTCTCCGTCGTCTCTTCGAGAAGATGAAACAGATGCGGCTTTCCTTCCGCCACCGCCCGGGTATAGGCGTCGCGATTGCTGAAATGCGGTATCGCCAGAAGAATGATGACATGCAGCACGGCGGCGGCGACAAGGCCGGTGACGATGGCGAGAAGGACCCTAAGCATTGCCACACCCCAGCTTGCGGATTTGCGGCATGGCGATGTCGATCAGGCCGGAGCTGCCGGCAACCGGCGTATCGAGCAGTGTCATCACCAGCTTGAAGGTCTGACCCTGCGGCACCGCCAGCCAGTTGTAGGTCTGGGCGTCGGGCGCAATGGTAACGTCGATGCCGCCATCGGCGCTGCGCAGAAGCGTGCGGGAATTGAGCGCGAAAGGCCGTCCCGCATCTTCCGCAAGCACATTGCCCTGCTGGTCGGCGGTATAAAGCGTCCAGAAACGCGAGGGCGGCACGGCCCCGCCAGCCGGTAACGGCATTCGCCGGTCAGACGCTGGCCATCGCTGTCGACGGAGGCGGTAAAGGCCAGTCCTTCGGCTGTTCCATAAAGCAGCTTGCCGGCATCCGCGCGATGCGACTTGGCGTAAGGATCGGCCTCGATCGTCTGCGCTTCGGGGAAGGCGTCCCATGAGCCGATGCGGATCGAGCCGAAGCCGGATGTCGCCTCAAGTGCTGCGAGCGTCGCGGCAATACCGCCGCCAAAGGCGATCAATAGGGCGATGCCGACAAGGAATGGAACTCGAAACACGCTGTTTTCCCGTTTTTGAACAGGTCGAGGACTATCACTGATTCCCTGTTTGGAAAATGGTACGCCAAGTTTAGTCTTTGTGAAAATGCTCGGAACCGGGATTGCCGCTTTCAGGCCCCATGACCAGCTTGAAGGCAATCGCCCACATGGTGAAGGCGATGACGCCTTCGAGGATGCGCCAGGCGGAGGGTCTTTCGAAAATCGGCCGCAGCCAGCGCGCGCCGTAACCGAGCGAAAAGAAGAATAGCAGCGAGCCGGTGGCCGCACCCGCGGCAAATGTCTTCTCAAAGCCGGGAAACTGCGTGGAGATGGTGCCGAGCAGCACGACGGTGTCGAGATAGACATGCGGGTTGAGAAAGGTCAGCGCGAGACAAATGGCAAGCGTCTGCCACAGGCTGGCCTCCTGCCTTTCCGCGACTGAAAGCGCCTCCGATGAACGCAGCGCCGAAAGCAGGCTTCTGGCGCCATACCAGATGAGGAAGGCGGCACCTGCATACCGCATGATGGGATCGAGCGCCGGCATGACGGCGCTTATCCGCTGAAAGCCGAAGACACCGACGGTAATCAGCAGCGCATCGGAAATGGCGCAGGTGGCGCAGACGGCAAAGACATGCGAGCGCGCCAGCCCCTGCTTCAGGACAAAAGCGTTCTGCGCGCCAATGGCGACGATGAGGCTGAGACCCATCGTCAGGCCGGTGAAGAAGATTTGTATGTCCATGCTGGCTGCTGCCTTTTTGTCTCTGCCTGTGCGGATGGCCGATGCCGCCGCTTCCAGACAGAGTGCCTGGATATTTCGCTTGCGTGGTTTAATCAAATTAAACAAATTCAGTTCAAGTAAGAAAAACTAATGATCCGTCGAACTATGCAAGGAGGAGATTTTCCGCGTCATTGCCTCCCCTCTTCCCTCATTCCTGTGCTTGTCACAGGAATGAGGGAAGAGGAGAGTGCTGCTGCCCGGACGCTTTGCTGCACCCACTACACCCGTATCAACCCCTACAGGGACGCCTCTGATGCTTGACTATCCCTCCATGCGGGCCGTGGCGCTCGTCGCGCAGACCGGCAGTTTCGAAAAGGCGGCGCAGGTGCTGTGCGTTACGCCGTCGGCCGTCTCCCAGCGCATCAAGCAGCTGGAGGAGCGGTTGGGCGTTGTGCTGATCGTGCGCGGCAACCCTTGTGTGGCGACTGAAAAGGGTGAGTGGCTCTGCCGGCACATGGACCATGTCGGCATGCTGGAAAGCGAATTGTTCCGGCAGCTTCCAGCGCTCGCGGAAGCGGGGGAGGTGCCGGAGCGCGTCACGCTCAACATCGCCACCAATGCCGACAGCCTCGGCACATGGTTTCTGGACGCCGTTTCGAAATTCACCGGTCATTCCGATTATCTCGCCAACATCGCGGTGGACGATCAGGACCATACGGTGGAATGGCTGCGCGGGGGCAGGGTGCTCGCCGCTGTCACCGCCCATGACAAGCCCGTACAGGGTTGCCGCGTGACGCCGCTCGGTGTGCTCAGATATCACGCCACCGCCAGCCCGGACTTCATGGCGCGCCATTTTGCCGATGGCGTCTCGCCCGCCACGCTTTCGCACGCCCCGGGGCTGACCTTCAACCAGAAGGACAGGCTGCAGGCCAGCTGGATCAAAAAGGCGCTGGGTGAGGATGTCTCCTATCCCACCCACTGGCTGCCCTCGACCGATGGTTTCGTGAAGGCAAGCCTTGCCGGCATGGGCTGGGGCCTCAACCCGGTGCAGCTGGTGGGGGAACACCTTACGGCTGGCCGGCTTGTGGAACTCATGCCCGGCACGCCGCTCGATATCCCACTCTACTGGCAGGTCAACCGGCTTGCCGCCGATCGTCTCGGCGCGCTGACGTCGCATGTGGTGGAAACGGCGAGGGCGGCGCTCCTTTCTTGAGGCGCATCAAATAGTCTGCCATTCACTCCAACTTAACACGCGCGGAATCTGCGGTTTTGCTTCGCCGCCAAGAAACGCGATATATTCCAGCGAGTGGCCATCGGGATCCCTGAAATAGACGCTGGCTGCCGGCATCCATGGAAAGACGACGGGCTCGTCTATCTCCTTTTCACCGTCAAAGCCGAGAGGTACTACGCCGTTTCGGCGTAGATAGTCCGGTGCGGCGAGAAGCTGATCAAACTCGACGCTGAAGGCGATGTGGAGTTTCATGTTAATGGGTGCGGAATGGATGGACCACAGGCCGAGCATCGAATGCCCACGTTCGCCGGTCCAGAAGAACGCTACATTCCTTTCCGGGAACCTTTGCGCCAACTCCAGGCCGACGACATTGCGATAAAAATCAACCGATCGTTCCAGATTCGAAACGGTCAAATGCGTCTCGAACAATGCTTTTACTTTCACCATTTCCTGTCCTCAATTGCCTGGCGCCTGCCCCTTCCGGGCATTCGCTCTCTTGCAACAGGACTGTGCAACCTCAACCATAATTGAGGTCAAGCGCCGAATGTCGATTTTTCAAATCAGCGTGCAGTCTGCGGTCTTTAGGGAGGAACGCCTTTAGCGCGGATGAGCCGAGGCGGCCACGCCCTCAGCGCCTTTCCGCCTCATCCCTGCCGTCGCGAATGGCGGCTTCGGCTACTTTCTGCGTCGTCACGGTCAAGGGTGATGCTTCTTTCATCTTCTTGGCGATGGAGCGGATGACGCGGGTGGCTTCGGCTGACAGTGAGCGCGGGCGGGTGAGCGCCGGCATGGCGGGCGTGTTGGCGGATGCGCCGGCCACCTGCGCCGAAGGCTGCGGCCGCGCGCCTGTTGGCAGCGGGTTCTGGATGCCGGGAATGGGGCGCAGCTCCATGCCCTGATGGGCATAATCCATCAGCCGCTTGTAGGTCATCGCCGGCAGCGCGCCGCCGGTCATGTTGTTCATCGGCGTGAAATCGTCGTTCCCGAACCAGACCGCAGTCGTGTAATTACCGGTGAAACCAATGTACCAGGCATCGCGGTAAGCCTGAGAGGTGCCGGTCTTGCCGCCGGAAACGATGCCGTTTTCCAGCGCGCCGCGCCGGGCCGTGCCCATGACGGGAATGGTCACCAGCATCTGGTTCATCTTCGCATTGGCGTCTTCGGAAAGCACCCGCTTGGCGGGCGGCTCGTCATGGCTGAAGTCGTAGAGAACGTTACCCTCGTAATCCAGCACCTGCTCGATGCCGTGGCGGCGTGATTGCATGCCGTCGGCCGGGAACACGGCATAGGCAGTCGCCTGATCGAGCACCGTCACTTCCGATGTGCCGAGCGGGATGGTCTTGTCGCTGCGCAGCGGCGTGGTGACCCCCATCGCCTTCGCCGTGTCGACGATCACCTGCGTGCCGAGCACGTCCTTGGCGAGCCGCACCGGCACGGTATTATAGGATTTGGCAAGCGCCACCTGCAGTGTCACCCTGCCGGCATAGGAGCGGCCGTAATTCTGTGGCGACCAGCCGCGCCAGGTCACGGGCGCATCGGAAATCACGGTATCGGGCTTCATGCCCTTTTCCATGGCAGCCGAGTAGGTATAGACCTTGAACGAGGAGCCCGGCTGGCGAAGTGCTGCGGTTGCGCGGTTGAACTGGCTTTCGCCGTAATCGCGCCCGCCGACCATGGCGCGCACGCCGCCGCCATTTTCGATCATCACCATCGCGCCCTGCTTGACGCGGTAGCCCTCGCCATACTCACGCAGCTCCATTTCCATCGCCTGCTCGGCGGCCTGTTGCAGGCCGGTGTCGATGGTGGTGCGCACGACCACGGTGTGGTCCTTGAACTTGCCTTCGGCGGCCAGCCGCTGCACCTCGTCGAAAGCCCAGTCGAGGAAATAATCCGGCGCTTTCACGTCGGCGCGGTCGATGACGGTGGCCGGGTTGCGCCTTGCGCCGATCACCTGGCCCTCGGTCATCAGTCCGCTCTGCACCAGGTTGGAAAGTACGGTGTTGGCACGCGCACGCGCGGCGGGCAGGTTGACGTGTGGCGCATATTTGGCCGGCGCCTTGAACAGGCCGGCCAGAATGGCGGATTCGGCAAGCGTCACATCGGTCAGGTTCTTGCCGAAATAAAACTGCGCCGCCGCCGCCGCCCCGAAGGTGCCGCCGCCCATATAGGCGCGGTCGAGATAAAGGCTGAGGATTTCCTTCTTCGACATGTTGCTCTCAAGCCAGAGCGCGAGGAAGGCTTCCTTGATCTTGCGCTCCAGCGAGCGCTCATTGGTGAGGAACAGGTTCTTGGCAAGCTGCTGCGTCAGCGTCGAGCCACCCTGCACGACGCCGCCGGCGCGGGCGTTCTCGCTCATGGCGCGGGCAAGGCCGATGAAATCAATGCCGAAATGGTCGAAGAAACGCCGGTCTTCGGTCGCCAGAACCGCCTTGATGAAATGGTCAGGCATCTGGTCGATCGGCACGGAATCCTCATGGATGATGCCGCGATGACCGATGGTGTTGCCGTAGCGATCCAGGAAGGTGACGGCGAAATCGCCGCGATAACGCCAGTCCTTCTTGGTTTCCTCGAAGGCGGGCATGGCCAGCGCCAGAACCACGACGGAGCCCGCCGTTCCGAAGGTCAGCGCGTCCCCCGTCAGGTTGACGAGAAGTTTCTTCCAGCCGCGCACATGCAATTTGCGCGAGGCTATGGTAACGTCTTCCCAGAAATCGACCAGCCTTGCCGCAGCCGTCCACAGGCCGGAGTCGATGAAGCTATCGATCCTCAGCAGGATATGCCGTTTTTTACGGCCTTTTTTATCGTCTTTTTCTTCCTGCACCTGGCGATATTTTCCTGTTCAGCGCAACGCGGCCCGTCGATATGTCTGCTCCAACCCATTCCCGACGCAAAACCGTGGCATGGTTGTGTCGGAATTGCTTGACGCGGTGGCCTCTTGCGGGCCAATGACCCTCAGCCGCCTGCCAATATGCTAAAATATCGTACAAACCAGCCCTTGGCGATACGATATAAAGGATTAGGGACCGGTTAAACACTCCCGTCCAAGTAATCAAAATGAAACGGAAATGTTAACGATGAATGACGCGCCGTTCTGGAAAACCAAATCGCTCACCGAGATGACGGGTGAGGAATGGGAAAGCCTGTGCGACGGCTGCGGCCTGTGCTGTCTGAACAAGCTGGAGGACTGGGACACCGGCGAAGTGGTGTTCACCTCGGTCCGCTGCGTGCTTCTCGACGGCGAAAGCTGTCGGTGCTCCGACTACGAAAACCGCCGCGCCACGGTGCCGGATTGCATCCAGCTCGATCTGAAGAAGGTGCATGAGATTGGCTGGCTGCCGCCCACCTGCGCCTATGCGCTGGTGCGCGACGGCAAGGATCTGTACTGGTGGCACTATCTCGTCTCAGGCGACACCGAGACTGTGCATCAGGCCGGCATTTCCGCGCGCGGCCGCACGGTGAGCGAGGCGGATGTGGATGTTGACGACTTCGAGGATTATGTGGTCGACTGGCCGCTGACAGTGGGTGAGAGGGCAGGCGAAAAGGAGCGGACTTGACGGAAAGCGCCAATTCTCGTTTTGGTCCTATTCCTGCCCCATCAGTCACCTAAACCGCTCTTACCATTCAGGCAAATGATCCGCAAAATGTGGACGAGGGACATCAAAACGCATGCGCTACCGGCTGCCCGCCATCGTTCTTTCGTGCCTTGCCCTTCCGGGCCTCCTGCCGCTTTCCGCTTTCGCCCAGCAACAACCGCAGGCCTTCGAGTGCACGCTCGTCACCTCCATCGAAACCGGCGCGGTCATCAATCAGCAGGGCGCCTGCGACCAGCGCGTGGCGCCGGCCTCCACCTTTAAAGTGCCGCTCGCGCTGATCGGTTATGATGCCGGTATTCTTCAGGATGAGAAAAGCCCCGCCTGGGACTGGAAACCCGGCACGGAAGCCCGCGCTTCGGACCGTAAAACGGTCGATCCCACCATATGGGAGCAGGATTCGGTGCTGTGGTACTCCCGGGAAATCACCCGCCGCCTCGGTCCGGAAAAATTCGCCGCCTATGTGAAGCGTCTCGGTTACGGCAATACCGATGTTTCCGGCGAGCCGGGCAAGAATAACGGGCTGACCCATTCCTGGCTCGGATCGTCGCTGACGATCTCGCCGGTTGAACAGGTGGGTTTCATCCGCCGTCTGCTGGCCGGAAATCTGCCTTTTTCCCGTGACGCGCAGGCGAAGACAAGGGCGATCGTACCGGTTTTCGACGCGCCGGAAAGCTGGGCGGTGCACGGCAAGACCGGCACCGGCTATATGCGCGACGAAAAAGGCAACCCCGACCGCAATCGCCCCTTCGGCTGGTTTGTCGGCTGGGCGGAACGCGAAGGCCAGCACATTGTCTTCGCCAGGTTGCGCGTTTCCGACAAACCGTCGAACGAGCCGCTAGGCCCCGCGGTGCGCGACGCCTTCCTGCGCGATATTCCGCGGCTGGCGGTGCACAGGTGATTGCGCTGTCGGGTTGACCCCGGCTTGACCTTTGTCCGAAAAGGATACGCGCATGTCGGATATCTCCAATGATGTCATCAGGCTCTATAATGACCACGGCGCCGATTTCGACAGTCTGCGCGGTCGTTCGCTTGCCGAGAAACCATGGCTGGACAGGTTCGCGTCGCTCTTGCCGCAGGGCGCTTCCATTCTCGATATTGGTTGCGGTTCCGGCGAGCCGATTGCCGGCTATTTCATCGGCAACGGTTATGACGTGACGGGCATCGATGCGTCATTGCCGCTGATCGAACTTTGTCGCGCCAGATTTCCGGAAAAGCTCTGGGTGGTTGCCGATATGCGAAAACTCGCGCTTGGCCGCCGCTTTGACGGTTTGATTGCCTGGCACAGTTTTTTCCATCTGAACGCGGAGGATCAGCGCCGCATGTTCGCAATTTTCCGGCAGCACGCCAATGGCGGTGCGGTTTTGATGTTCACGGCCGGACCGGGGCAGGGCGAAGCGATCGGGACTTTTCAGCGAACGCCGCTTTATCACGCAAGCCTTGCCCGGGAAGAATATGAAAGCCTGCTTGCAGCGCACGGGTTCCGGCTTCTCGATCATATCGTCGAGGATCCGGATTGCGGCGGAGCGACGGTTTACCTCTCCAGACGCGCCGTGGCCTGACCGTCGGTTTCGCAGCCCGCCCATCTCAGCCCGCAAGCCGCGTGACCCCCTTGATATTACTGGTTTTATGGTCTGCGGCTGTGCTCACGATTGTGTGTTCAACAAAAAGCTTGCTCATACCTTGACCTTCCCATCATGGGAATCTCTACATAAGGTCTCGAAAGGGGATTTCCCATGAACGAGACAGTCAGACACGCCCATTCACAAGACCCGGTTTCCATTCCAGTGGAAGGCATGACATGCGCCTCCTGCGTTCGCCGCGTGGAAACGGCAGCCGCCAAGGTGCCCGGTGTCCTATCCAGTTCCGTCAACTTCGCCACGAAGAAACTCACCATCGAACCTGCGGACGGATTCTCGGCCAGGGTGCTTGGCGCCGCCATTAAGAAGGTCGGTTACGACATCGCCCCGGAACGGCAGGAATTTCTGGTGGAAGGTTTGCACGGCGAGGCGAATGCAGAACGGCTCAACGCCGTTCTGGAGGCGGTCGCCACCATCGTTGCCGTCAAGGTTGACGCTGCCTCGGCCAAGGTTACCGTGGACATGATCGGCGGCCGGCGCGAACGCGATGCACTTGTTGAAACGGCAAGGCTTGCCGGTTTTACGCTGAAAACGCCGAGGGCGCACGATCATTCGGCCCATCACGGGCACCATGGACATCATCAGGGTCAGGCTCATGAGGCAGCCGGCGCAACCGGTGGCCACGACCATATGCGGCATGCGGGCGAAGAGGGGGCGCTGAAGCGCGACCTGACGATTGCCGCAATCCTGACCGCGCCGCTTTTCGTGCTGGAAATGGGCGGCCATCTCTATGAGCCGATGCATCACTGGCTGATGGGCGTCGTCGAGACGCAGAACCTCTATTATGTGTACTTCGTGCTGGCGACGGCAGTGATCTTCGGGCCGGGCCTGCGCTTCCTCAAGACCGGTTTTCCCGCTTTGCTGCGTGGCGCACCGGAAATGAATTCGCTGGTGGCACTGGGCGTCACCGCGGCCTATCTCTATTCGGTCGTCGTCACCTTCGCGCCCGATCTGCTGCCGGAAGAGGCCCGGTTCGTCTATTATGAAGCGGCCACCGTCATCGTGACGCTGATCCTGACCGGGCGTCTTCTCGAAGCCCGCGCCAGTGGCCGCACGGGAGATGCCATCCGCAAGCTGATGAGCCTGCAGGCAAAGACCGCCCGGGTGGAGCGTGACGGGAGCACCATCGATATCTCGCCGGAAGATCTGGTCGCGGGCGATATCGTCGTTATCCGTCCCGGCGAAAGGCTGGCGGTGGATGGCGAAGTCGTCGAAGGCTCGTCCTATGTCGATGAATCCATGATATCTGGCGAACCCGTGCCGGTGGAAAAGACCATTGGCGCAACGGTTGTCGGTGGCACCATCAACAAGACAGGCGCCTTCAAGTTCAGGGCAACCAAGGTGGGTGCCGACACCATGCTGTCGCAGATCATCCGCATGGTGGAGGAGGCGCAAGGGTCCAAGCTGCCGATCCAGCTGCTGGTGGACCGCGTCACCGCGCTGTTCGTGCCTGTCGTCATCGCCATTGCGGTTCTGACCTTCATCGTCTGGGCGATCGTCGGTCCCGAGCCTGCCTATACTTTCGCGCTGGTCAATGCCGTGGCGGTGCTCATCATTGCGTGCCCCTGCGCCATGGGTCTCGCCACGCCGACATCCATCATGGTCGGCACCGGCCGGGCGGCGGAACTTGGCGTGCTGTTCCGCAAGGGACAGGCGCTGCAGGAATTGCGTTCGGCGCAGATCGTCGTGGTCGACAAGACCGGCACTGTCACCAAGGGTCGCCCGGAACTGACCGATCTGGTGGTTGCGGAAGGCTTCGCCGATAACGAGGTGCTGGCGCTCGTCGCCGCCGTCGAGGGCCGCTCGGAGCATCCGATTGCCGAAGCCATCGTCCGGGCTGCGGAAGAAAAGAAGGGTGCGACCCCTGCAGGACTCGAACCTGCGACCGTCGAAAACTTCGAAAGCGTGACGGGTTATGGCATCGCCGCCACCGTCAATGGCCGCAGGGTCGAAGTCGGCGCGGATCGCTACATGGCGAAACTCGGCCATTCCGTGGATATCTTTGCCGAAGCCGCCGCAAGGCTGGGTGACGAGGGCAAGACGCCGCTTTATGCCGCCATCGACGGCAGGCTGGCCGCCGCGATTGCCGTCGCCGATCCGCTGAAACCCTCGAGTGTGACTGCCATCAGGGCGTTGCAGGCCATGGGTATCGAAGTGGCGATGGTGACGGGCGACAATGAACGCACGGCGAACGCGATCGCCCGGCAGGTCGGCATTTCCCGCGTTGTGGCCGAAGTGTTGCCCGAGGGCAAGGTGAAGGCCATCCACGAGATGCGCGCAGGCGGCAAGGTGCTGGCCTTCGTGGGTGACGGCATCAATGACGCGCCGGCGCTGGCCGAGGCCGATATCGGCATCGCCGTTGGCACCGGCACGGATGTCGCCATTGAAAGCGCCGATGTGGTGCTGGTTGGCGGCGATCTTCTGGGCGCAGTCAACGCCATCGAGATGAGCCGGGCGACCATGCGCAACATCAAGGAAAACCTGTTCTGGGCCTTTGGTTATAACGTGGCGCTGATACCGGTCGCGGCGGGCGTGCTTTATCCTGCCTTCGGCATCACGCTGTCGCCGATGATCGGCGCGGGCGCCATGGCGCTGTCCAGCGTCTTTGTTCTTGCCAATGCGCTGCGGTTGAAACGGGCGAAGGTGGCCCATCGGGAGGTGACGTCATGAATATCGGCCAGGCATCGGAAGCATCGGGCGTTTCCGCCAAGATGATCCGTTATTACGAGCAGATCGGCCTCATCACCCCCGCCGCCCGCACGGGCAATAATTACCGGGTCTATGGTGAGCAGGACGTGCACAATCTGCGCTTCATCAAGCGGGCGCGCACGCTCGGTTTCTCGCTCGAAGAAACCGAGACGCTGCTGAAACTCTGGCAGGACAAGACCCGCGAGAGTTCGGCGGTCAAGGAAATCGCGCTCGTCCACATCGCCGATCTCGAGCAGAAGATCGCCGAGATGAAGGGCATGGTGAAGACGCTGTCCCACCTTGCCCATTGCTGCGGCGGCGACCACCGGCCCGATTGCCCCATCCTTGACGATCTCGCGGGCGCTGAAAAGAGCGCCGGCAAGGCCGCCAGAACCCACTGAGCTGCAATGCGGCTGGAACGAAGATGGAAGATGTGCTACTGAGTAGCACCATCTTCCACGATAAAGGGAGCGCCGCAATGTCGGTCAAGGCATCCGTATCCATTTCCGATCAGCAGGATATCTTTGCCCGCAGGCTGGTTGAGGAGGGGCGTTACGCGAGCCTCAGCGCCGTGGTGCAGCGCGGACTGGAGCTGCTCCGACAGGAAACGGAACTGAAGGAGGCCGAACTCGCCGCGCTTCGAGTTTTACTGGTTGAGCGCGGGAAGGGAGACTTCGTCTCTGTCGAAGACGGCAAGGACAGGACGACGGCCATGATCGCAGCCAAAAAGGCCGGTTATGGCCTTTAAGGTCCTGCGTTCGACGCAAACGGATCAGGACCTTGGTCTCATTCTGGACCATCTCGTCCAGTCCTATCTGGACCTTGGCGATGCTCTGCCTGCGGCTTTCGCACGGGCTGCGAGGCGTATTGCGTCTATTGAGGTGGATATGGAGGCTCTGCACAAGGCGCCTTTTCAGGGGACGTTGTCATCCGAAATATTGCCGGGCCTGCGCCGGGTCACAAAAAATCAGGCGGTATTTTATTTCGATGTTGATGAGGGCGAAAAGACCGTGCGTATTCTCGCGGTGTTTTTTGGCGGGCAGGACAATCTGCGCCACATGTTGAAGCGCCTTGCGCCCCGCCCATAGTCGTTTTCAGACCTCGTCGAACGCCCCGCCTTCCCGTGAGGGATTGCGGTTGATCACCCGTTCTTCCGCGTCGTCGGGAAGGGCCTCGTCGCTTTCCTGATAGGGGTCATCCTCGCTCTCGGCTTCTTCTTCCTCGATTTCCTGTTCGATGGATTGCGGAATTTCTCCCTTTGCCGGAAGGGCGTCGATGTCGAGATCGAGCAGGTCCTCATTCATGGCGTCTTCGTTGAGGGGTACAGCTTTCTTGCGGTCCATGACGATATCCTTTCTATCGGGTCATTGCGCAAACGGCCGGGGGCGCAGAGGGTTCCTGAGACCGGTCGATTCGCTCAAACGGCATCGCGTGAAAAAGGCGTCTTGACCTCAATAGTGCTTGAGGTTCTAGTTTGCCCGCCGTATCGCAAAAATGGAAAGGATACGGCTTTGACGAGTGTGGAAATGACGGAGAAAAATGGCTGGATGGAATTGTTGAGCGGGGCGAACCTCTCGCTTCTGACCGTCATTTCCTCCGGTATCGGCCTGCATGCCTTCAATCAGTTCGCGGTGGTAACTGCCCTGCCGGTGGCCGTGCGCGAGATTGGCGGCGCTGCATTTTATAGCTGGGCCTACAGCCTCTATTTCGTCGGTTCCGTGGCGGGTGGCGTCACCGCCGTCCTGTTTCGCGAGCGATTTGGCGCGCGCGCCGTTCTCCTCCTGTGCTGCCTGATCTTTTCCATCGGCTCCGTCATGTCGGCGCTTGCCGACAGCTTCCTCTGGGTCGTCATCGGCCGGGCCTTGCAGGGGCTTGCCGATGGCCTGATCGTGGCGGTGTGCTACAGCCTCATACCTGCCGGTTTCCGTTCCGCCCTGCTGCCGAAGGTCTTCGCCATCGAGGCGGCCATATGGGCGGTCGCATCTTTCATCGGGCCTTTGACCGGCGGTTTTGCCACCGAGCACCTCTCCTGGCGCGCGACCTTTCTTTTGTCCGCGCCGCTGATTGCGCTGTTGCTGGCCTATACCAACTCTGCCGTATCCGCTGAGAGGCCGGTCGCTGCGACGCGCAAGCCGCTGGTTCCCCTGGCTCTTTGCCTTGTCGGCGCGCTGGCCTTTTCCGCGCCTTCCGCCTTCGAGGATGCGAGCCTGCGCGTCATTGCCCTGCTTGCCGGCGCAGCGCTGTTATGGGCCTCGCTGAAGGCGGGCGTCCGCCCTTCGACCGGCCTTTTCCCGACGGATTCCTTCCGGCTGAAAACGGTGCTTGGCAGCGGTTTCTGGGTGTTGTTCCTGATGTCCTATGCCCATGCGCTGGGCAGCGTCTATCTCGCTTATGTCGCCATCAATCTCTGGCAATATGAGCCGACCTTCGCAGGTTTCATCGTCGTGACGATGCCGCTTGCCTGGAGCTTCGTCGCCATGCTCATCGGCAGCCTGCGTTCCGGCCGCCTGCGGGAAATTTGCCTGCATTACGGGCCTTACCAGATGGTGCCGGGCTGCGCTCTGCTGGGGCTGGGGCTTTCGACGGGGAACTGGATGGAAATGCTCATCGGGCAAATCCTGATCGGTTCGGCTTTCGGCATGTCCTGGGCGGGTATCAGCCAGGCGGCCATGGAGGCGGCGCCTGAGGAAGAGCGCAAGATGACGGGCGCGCTGCTGCCCACGGTCGCGACACTGGGTGCGGCAGCCGGAGCCGGTGCAAGCGGCACCGTCGCCGCGGCAACCGATCTTGTCACGCAGATCGAACGCGCCGATGTGACGATGCCGATGGTCTATCTTTATGGGCTGGGTGTTCTGGTGTCGCTGCTGGCGATCCTCACCACGCGCGGGCTGCGGAGCGCAGAGCGTTAAATCTCCGCCACGTGGCGCGTGGTTTACGACTGGGTGGCGGCGATGGTGATCGCCGCCAGATAGACGACGAAGGACATGATCGCGATTGCGCCGATAATGATGATGATGCCCTTGCCGGCGCGTTTCTTCTCACCCTTGTTTTCGTGGGCTTCGGTCGGAAACAGAATGGGATCGCTTGAATCGCTGATTTTGGTCATGCCGTTTCTCCTTCGGGCGGTTTTCTCAATGATCAACAGCCAGATCCGCCAAAAGGTTCCTCAGGGTCGCAGCGCCCAGGTGGTGGCGTGCACCACGGTGCCGGGTGCTGCTCTGAGCATGGCGGAGCGCACGGGCTCGAAACCCTCGATCCGTTTCGTGCCGACATAGCGGCCCCGATTGGCAAAGACCTCGATGGAGCCGTAATCCAGAAAGATGCGGATGCGCGATGCCCTCGCGCCCTTGGCGATATAATGCGGGGAGGGGCCGTCACGCCCGTCCTCATGGCGGATCCACAGGCCGGTTTCATCGGAGACGAGACCAAGCGTCACCGCCGGATGATCGAGGGCCAGCTCGAAAGGCGCGCCGGGCGAGGCAAGCTCGATCAGCATTTCCACCGCCCCGTTGATGAAGGTAACGCGCTCGCCGGCCGCCAGACGCGTGCGGTCGAGAATATGGCTGCGCAGGCTTTCCGCAGCACCGATCGGCGGCGTCAGAAGCTCGCCGTTCGAATAGTGAATGCGGCGCGGCAGGGTCATGGAGGTGGGGAAATCGATTTCCGGGTTGGCATCCGCCCAATTGGCAAGCCAGCCGATACCGATGATGCTGTCGCCATCGAGAAATGCCTGAAAGGCGTAATTGTCGGTGCCGAAATCCAGTTCCTGGCCGAATTCCCTGTTGAATGTCTTGCCATCGAACCAGCCGACATCGGCCATGGTCAGGTTCTTGCGGCCGGTCTCCGGGTCTTCCGAATGCATCAGCCCATAGACCAGCACCCAGCGGGTGGAGCGGGCATTGGCCGGGCCGTCAAGCGGCAGCAGGCAGGGGCATTCGATGGCCGTGGTCTTGTAGCGCGTTTCCACCCACAGCTTGCCCACATAGGTCCAGCCGGAGGCCGCAGTCGGATCGAGTGTTTCATAAAGAAGAATGACGCCACCACCGTCGCTCTGGCTGCCGAGCACCATTTTCCAAAGCCCATCGGGACCGCGAAAGACGTAGGGATCGCGGAAATCCGGTGTCAGCCCCTGTCCGTCCGGTCGGTGGCCGAGGATGACCTCGGCCTGTCCGGCCATGATGAGATCGGAGGATGTGGCGGTAAGCTGGATCTGCTGTTCGGGAATGCGGTCCTGCACCTGCTCGGTGAAGAACACGCGGATGCCCGTGCCTTCCACCAGCGGAATGGTGGAGCCGGAATAGGCGCCGCCGCGCTTGTCGGGCCGGGTCGTCAGATCCTCGGAGGGGAAAAGAAAGATCGGCAGGTGCCGCCAGCGAAGATAATCCGACGAGACGGCATGGCCCCAATGCATGGTGTTCCAGCGCAGCCCGTGTGAATAATGCTGATAGAACAGATGCGGCCTGCCTTCGAACCGTCCGAAACCGTTGGGATCGTTCATCCAGCCGAAGGGCGGGCGGAAGTGATAGCTGTCAGGCAACTCGGGTGCCGCATTGTCAGGCTTGGTGTGAACGACGGTGATGCCGGTTTCGAGCACGTCCGAAGCGGTGAACCAGTAGATGACGGAAACGGCTGTGGTGACCGTGTCGTAACTCAGCTCCACATGGCCGCCGCCGAAGACCTGGTAGATTCGAAAACCGAACTCTTCCGTGTTGAGGCTTGAAACCTCAGCGAATTTTCCGTTCGCATTGGAGAAGGAGACGGCACCGGGTTCGGCCGGTTTCTTCGCCTTCAGCCAGACATGGAAGGTGGCATTGACCGGCAGGTCGGTGTGAAGGGTGCGGATGGCGCTTTCCGGCTCGGCGGCTACGGCTTCAACGACGGTCATTCCCGTTCCTTTCGTTGCGGCGTTTCTGGTTCAGGAAACGCAACGAATGGGACGAAAGAAAGTTCAACTCCCGGCTTCAGTCCGGCGTTGTTGTTTCGTATTTGCCTTCCAGTTCGAATACCAGCCCGTCGGGATGGTAGAAGGTGCGGCCTTCGCCTGAGAAATAGGCCGCGACGATCTGGTTGGTAAGCCGCGAACCGAAACCCTTGCGCGTCGGCGTCCTGACCGCGGGCCCGCCGGCCTCCCGCCAGCGCAACGCGAAACGATCATCCTCATCCAGCGTCCAGACAATGTCGACCTTTCCGTTTTCATTGGAAAGAGCGCCGTATTTCAAAGCGTTGGTCGCCAGTTCATAGACGGCGAGCGACAGGCCAAGCGCCTGTTGCGGCGCGATTTCCAAGTCCGGCCCGGATATCGTGACGCGGGTCCTGTCGTCCAGATGCGGATGCACGCTGCTGTAGATAAGCTCGGCTATGCTGGTGCCCTGGCCGGAGGCGTGCATGAGGTTCTGGGCGTTGCCGAGCGCCGCGATGCGCTTCTTGATGGTGTCGCGCGCCTCGTCAAGCGATTGCGAATGGCGCAGGGTGGCGCTGACGACGGCAGTCGTGATCGCCATCGTGTTCTTGACCCGGTGGACGAGTTCGCGCCGCAGAAGCTCTTCCCGGCTGCGGCTCTGCACCGCCCCGGTCGTGTCGACGGCTATGTCTATCAGCCCCGCGATCACGCCCTGGTCGTCGTAAAGCGGGCTGTAGGAAAAGGTCCAGTAGGTGTCTTCGGGATAACCGTTGCGGTCCATGACGAGGTGCATGTCCTCGGCGAACGTGCCCGTGCCGGACAGCGCCTGATCAACGAAGTGTTTCACATCGTTCCAGACATCGGACCAGATGATGTGAAACGGCTTGCCGAGCGCACCCTCTTCCTTCAGTCCAAGAAACGGGCGGTAGGCGTCGTTGTAGATGATGTTGAGGTCAGGCCCCCAGAACAGACAGATTGCATGCCCTTGCTTGAGGATCATCTGCACGGTGGTTTTGAGTGATACCGGCCATGTGCTGATCGGGCCCACGCTTGTCGAGGACCAGTCGAAGTGGCGGATGGCCTTGCCCATCTCACTGTCGTCATGGGGGAAGTCTGGCACCAGGATATCCTGCTTGAACTGTCACTCATCTATTGGCTGTTTGTATGTTCAAATATACGTACAGTTCAAACTGATTTTTCCGAAGTCCGGCGCAGCTTTTGACAATTGCAAATTTCGCACTCGAAAACGGGCGTGAAAATGGCCATATCAGGCAAAAGCAGGGAGTTTACCCGTGATCAGATTCGACAATTCCTATGCCCGCCTGCCGGAGCGTTTCAGCGCCGCCGTGCTGCCAACGCCGGTGAAGGCGCCGCGTCTCATCGCTTTCAACCGTGCGCTTGCCGACGAGCTTCTTCTCGACGTATCAGGCCTCGATGATGAAAGGCTGGCGGCGATCTTTTCCGGCAATGTGGTGCCGCAAGGGGCCGAGCCGCTCGCCATGGCCTATGCGGGCCACCAGTTCGGCGGTTTCGTGCCGCAGCTCGGCGACGGTCGCGCCATTCTCCTCGGCGAGGTGATCGACAAAAACGGCAAACGCCGTGATATCCAGCTCAAAGGCTCCGGCCCGACACCGTTTTCGCGAAGGGGAGACGGGCGCGCGGCGCTCGGCCCGGTGCTGCGTGAATATATCGTGTCGGAGGCGATGTTTGCGCTCGGCATTCCCGCGACAAGGGCACTGGCCGCCGTCCTTTCCGGTGAAAGGGTGCAGCGCGAGGTCGGTCTGCCGGGCGGCGTTTTCACCCGCGTTGCGGCCAGCCACATCCGTGTCGGCACCTTCCAGTTCTTCGCGGCGCGCGAGGATGACGAGGCGATCAGGAACCTCGCGGACTACGTGATCGAGCGCCACTATCCCGAAGCGAAAAATGCCGGCAATCCTTACCTCGCCCTTTTGCAGGGGATTGCGCAGCGGCAGTGTGAACTCATCGCCCGCTGGATGATGGTGGGCTTTATCCATGGCGTCATGAATACCGACAATATGGCGGTCTCCGGCGAGACCATCGATTTCGGGCCCTGCGCCTTCCTTGATGAATATCATCCCAACAAGGTGTTCTCCTCCATCGATGCGCAGGGGCGCTACGCCTTCAACAACCAGCCGGGCATCGCCCAGTGGAACATCGCAAGGCTGGCGGAATGCCTGTTGCCGCTGCTCGACTCTCAAGTCGAAAAAGCAGCCGAGCTCGCCAACGCCGTGCTCGCCGATTTCGCCGCTGCCTTTCCCAAGCGCTGGCTTGCCGGCATGCGGGAGAAACTGGGCCTGACGGTGGAGGAAGAGGGTGACATCGATCTGGTGCAGGCGTTGCTGGCGCTGATGCAGGCATCGGAGGCCGATTACACGCTGACCTTCCGGCGTCTTTCCCATGCGGCCGACGGAGATGCCGAGCCGTTTCGCGGCATGTTCATCGATATTGCCGGGGCGGATGAATGGCTGGGGCGCTGGCGGGAGAGGGCCGCGCGGGAAGGTGTTTCCGCCGCTGCAAGGTCACAGGCGATGCTCTCGACCAATCCGGCCATCATTCCGCGCAACCACCGCATCGAGGAACTGATCGCGGCGGCGGTGGAGGACGATGATTTTGAACCCTTCCACGCCATGCTGGCCGCAATTGCAACGCCCTTCGAGGAACGGCCGGACAATTTCGTCTACATGCAGCCACCGATGAGCCATGAGAGGGTATTTCGGACGTTTTGCGGGACGTAGTTGGGATAAGGTCGTGGCCTTCCCCGTCATGCCGGACTTGATCCGGCATCCAGTCGACGCGCGTCTGCGCGGCGGAGAGAGTCATTTCAACCCAAAGACTTGGGCTGGCTGGATGCCGGATCAAGTCCGGCATGACGGGAGAAACTGCAGCCGTTTTCTTTACCCAACCCGGGCGAGCGGCTCATGCGTGCCGTAATACCGGCCGAACCGGTTTTCGAGGAATTTCGGCAACGCCACTTCTTCCTGCCGGACGAAGCCCTTCTGCGGCAAAGAGCCTTCCGCGAGAAGGTCGAGAACCGTGCAGATGCCGGCGGCGGTGGTGATCTGGATGGCGCTCATCATCCGGCCGGAAACCGGACCCGCATAGACCTTGTTGGCATAGGTTTCCTGCAGGAAACGGCCATTGCGGGTGCCGCAAACGGTGACGAAGACGATGACCACATCCTGCATGGTGCCGGGCAGGGCGTTTTCGAAAAGATCCTTCAGCACATCGCGGCGGTTGCGCAGGTTGAGGTCGTTCAAAAGCGCCTTCATGATCGCCACATGGCCGGGATAACGGATGGTGCGGTAATTCATCGTCCGCACCTTGCCTTCCAGCGTGGCGCAAAGCGTGCCGAGGCCGCCTGACGTGTTGAAGGCCTCATAGGTCACGCCGTCGAGCGAGAATTCCTCGCGTTCCTCAAGGGCGGGAACGGCGGTAAGGCGGCCTTCGACGATTGCTTCGCAGGGCTCGATATATTCGTTGATCAGCCCGTCCGTGCTCCAGGTGAGGTTGTAGTTGAGCGCGTTGGACGGATATTGCGGCAGCGCGCCGACGCGCATGCGCACGCTGTCCAGCTTGTCGAACCGGGCCGCGAGATCGGCGGCCACGATGGAGATGAAGCCGGGGGCAAGGCCGCATTGCGGAATGAGTGCGGTCTGCGCCGTTTCCGCCAGCGCCTTGACCTTGCGGGTGGATTCGACGTCTTCGGTGAGATCGAGATAATGCGTGCCGACGGCGACGGCCGCCTCCGCAATGCCCGCCGTCAGGTGGAAGGGGGCGGCGGAAAGCACGGCGAACTTGCCCTTCAGCAGTGCTTCCAGAGCGGGACGATCGGTGATGTCGACGATTTCCGTGTCGACGCGCTCATGCGCCGGCACATTTGCCAGCTGGTCGGCCGAGCGATCGGCAACCGTGATGCGATAATCGCCGGTAGCAGCCAGCATCCAGGCGATGGCCGAACCGATATTGCCCGCGCCGATGACGACAATGTTTTTCATGTTTTTGTTCCCCGCAGTAAATTCGCATATGTGCGCGCACCGGATGCGCTTCAAAGACAGAATGCCAGCTTTTATTGACGATTCGCAGCTTCACTATGTGCAGATAGTTGGTTAATATTGCGCAGTTAGACGACAGGATTGGTCACTATGACGATTGCCGAAAAGGACCGGGCACTGCTGGCCCTGCTTTCCGAAAATGCCCGCATGCCGGTGGCGGAACTGGCACGCAAACTCGGCCTTTCGCGCACCACGGTACAGGCCCGCATCGAGCGGCTGGAGGCCGACGGCGTGATCGCCGGTTATGGCCTGAGGCTTGCGGAAAGCTATCTGTCGGGGCTGGTGCGCGCCCATGTGCTGATCACCATCGGGCCAAAGGCGCTGCCGGGGGTGACGGCGGCGCTTTCCGCCATCAAGGAGGTGACGACGCTGCATTCGGTCAGCGGCACTTTCGACCTGATCGCCATTCTGGCAGCGCCTTCCATCCTCGACCTTGACCGGCTGATCGACCGGATCGGCGCGCTGGATGGCGTGGAGCGGACGTTATCGTCGATCATTCTTTCGACGCGGATTTCGCGGTAGGGGACTTGGGGCGTGCGGTGGGTGCAAAGGCCGGTGGGTGCGCGTGATACTCTCTTCTTTCCTCATCTCTGTGCTTGTCACAGAGATCCAGCCAGCCCAAGTCCTTGGGCTGAAAAGACTCTCCCGCCGCGCAGACGCGCGTCAGCTGGATTCCTGTGACAAGCACAGGAATGAGGGAGGTGTTAAAGACGGTGAGCTTACCCTAAACCACCGCCCGCTCGTCATAAGCCCTCTGTGCCGCCATCACCGCGTCGATATTACCCTCCGCCCAATGGGCAAGCGCCGCCACCGTGTCGGTCAGCGTCCGCCCGAGCGGCGTCAGCGAATATTCGACCGTCACCGGCACGGTCGGAAAGACCTGCCGGGAAATCAGCCCGTCGCGCTCCAGCTTCTTCAGCGTCTGCGACAGGACCTTTTGCGAAATGCCCTTGATCTCGCGCCGCAGCAGGTTGAAGCGCACGGGGTCCAGCCGCAGCTTGTCGAGGATCAAGAGCGCCCATTTGTCGGCGATCCTGTCCAGAACCATGCGTGTGGGGCAGCGGTCCTCGTAAACGTCATAAACGCGTTCCATCGATATCATCCTTCTTCAATGGCCGTGCCGGTTTCCGCAAGGATACCAGATAACCGAAAAGTGCTCTCTTTTAATGATTTCCAACACGCAGTATGTGTGTTCTCGAAACATGGTTTCCATTAGATACTAAGGATATTTGAGATGACAGGCAAGATACTTGTAATCGGTTCGACAGGCACCATCGGCACGCCGCTGGTCAAGGCGCTTCTGGCCAAGGGCGAAAGCGTGAAGGCGGCCTCGCGTAGCGGCAAGGCGGCGGACGGCGCGGAAGGTGTGAGGTTTGATTATACCGATGCCTCGACTTACGCTGATGCCTTCGACGGCGTGGACCGGCTGTTTCTGATCCTGGCGGGCGGGCGTCTGGATGCCATCGACGCGCTGACGCCGGTGGTTCAGGAAGCTGCACGCCGCGAGGTGAAGATCGTGTTCCTCAGCGTCTTCGGCGTCGATGCCGATGATTCCATTCCCTATCGCCAGATCGAGCTGAAGATCATCGCGTCTGGCGTGCCTTACGTCATTCTGCGCCCCAACTGGTTTGCGGATAATTTCCACACCTACTGGAAGGCCGGCATCGAACACGGCGAGATCGCCGTTCCGGCGGGCGAGGGCAAGTCGAGCTTCATCGATGTACGCGACATCGCCGACAGTGCCGCCGCCGCCCTGACCTCGAATGCCTTCGATGGCAAGGCGTTCAACCTGACCGGCCCGAAAGCGTTCGGTTACGGCGAGGCGGCCGCGATCATCTCGCAGGCAATCGGCAAGCCGGTCGGCTATAGCGCGGTTTCGGACGAGGCCTTCATCGCCATTCTCACCGGCGCTGGCGTTCCGAAGGACTATGCCTCTTTCCTCGCCTCTATCTTCCACCCGGTGCGCGAGGGCTGGACATCGGCGGTGACGGGCGATGTCGAGACTTTGACCGGCCGTGCGCCGCGTTCGCTGGAGACCTATGTGGGCGACCATGTGGACGTGCTGAAGGGCTGACGCTCAGAGCGATACGCCCGCCGCGCTCACGCCGGATCGGTGGAGCCGCGGCGGGCCTTGAAGAACATCTTCAGCCGCTGGATATCCTCGGCGCTCCAGCCTTCCGGTTCCGTCACCTCCGTCCACGCATCGATATAGTGTTCCGGCGCATAGACATGGCCGTAACCGATCGGCGCCGTGGTGGCGGCGGCAACATCGAGCCCGAGTTGCAGCAGGGTGACTACCGGGAACCAGCGGAAGGATGTGGAAACGTCAGGTCCGTGATGGGCCATCCATTCCGGCCGCCGGTAAAGCGAGGCGGCCTCGAAGAAGGTGATCGGATCGCTCGCATATTGCAGATAGACGATGCGCATCGGCCCCCACGCCACGCCGGGCATATGGGCGGTGGTATATTGGTTGGCGAAGCGGATGACGGAGGAATCGCGGAAACGCGGCAGCCATTCCGGCGTGCCCTTCACCCGCCCATTGGTCGCCATGCGCCATGTGGGGCTGGAAAAGGGCGGGCCGCTCCACAGCGCGCCCTGGAAGGGATCGGCCAGCACATCGTAAAGATCGGAGGATTTCTGCGAATTGAGCGAGCCGAGGCTGAGGCCATGCAGATAGAGCTTCGGCCGCGTCTCCTTCGGGAGGGTCGTCCAGTAGCCATAAACGGCCTGAAACAGCGCGCGCGCCGTTTCCACACCGTAATCCGGTTCGGTCAGAAGTGCGATCCAGCTCGAAAGATAGGAATATTGCACGGCGACGCTCGCGACATTGCCGTCGTGCAGATATTCAACTGTGTCGAGCGCTTCCGGGTCGATCCAGCCGGTGCCCGTGGGAATGACGACCAGCAGCACCTTGCGCTCGAAACCGCCGACCCGCTTCAGTTCTTCCAGCGCAAGCGCTGCTCTTTCCTCGGGCGTCGAGGCCGAGTTGAGCCCGGCATAGACCCGCAGCGGCTCCCTGGCGGGGCGGTGGGTGAAGGCGGAAATCTCCTGTGCCTCCGGCCCGCCGGCCACGAATTCACGGCCTCTGCGGCCAAGCGATTCCCAGCTCATCAGGGAAGCGCTGCTGCCGGTCTTGAGTGCGTCGGACGGGCGCGGCACATCCGGCTCGATCAGCGCATCGACCTGTTTCAGCGATGAATCGGCAAATCTGAGGCCGATGTCGAAGATCAGACCGTTCAGCAGCATCCAGGACAGCACGATGGCGGCGGCGATGCCAAGCACATTGGCAAGCCGGCGCGGCAGGAAATGACGGCTGCGCGCGGAAAAGAACCGCCGGATGAGCTGGAAAAGCCGGCCCGCGCCGATGAGGAGCGCGGCGACCAGCACCGCAACGCCGCCGGTCTTGGTGGGGTGGGCGCTGGGCAGCGGATCAAGTTCCATCAGGATGCGGATGGAATTCTGCCAGTCTTTCGCCTGCCATAAAAACGCGATGGCCGTGATGGCGCTGGCAAGCGCGATGAGGAAACGAATGCCACGCGCATTATGGCGCGAGGGTTCGGGCAGTTCGAGATAGGCCCAGACCGCGTGTATCGCCACGCCGATCAGATAACCGATGGCAAAGGAAAATCCGCACAGCACACCCTGCATCAGCCAGGTGCGCGGCAGAAGAGACGGTGTGAGCGAAGCGCAGAACAGAATAGTGCCGAAGACGATGCCGGTTGCCGAAAGACCCGCAAACAACCGCTCAACCCATTGTTTCACCAACTTGACCTGCCCCTTCTGCTCACCGCTTGCCGCCGAGTGTAATATGCGGCGGGCGAGGGTGCAAACCCTGTGGTAAGGATAAAAATCATGAATATAGGAAAATAATCCTTTACAGCGTGACGGTGGTTTGATAGTGTTTGGATACAGTCGGAGATTTGCGGCTGAGGGAAGAAGCCGGTTTGACAGGTTGTGTTCGTGTTTGATGACAAACCTTCTGCCCTATCCGACGTCATCCTCGCCCTTGAGGCGAGGATCCATAGCCGCTCAAAACGTGGATCCTCGGGTCGAGCCCGAGGATGACGACGATGGGCCTTGCAGCTTGTCTGCAATCTGAACCGGTTCCGAGGGTGGAATTTCCCTGACCGATACGCTCTGTCGCATTCATCTTGTTATCTCGCGGATCAATCGCCATGACGAGTTCCCCCAATTGCGATCCGGCGCTTTACAGCGCGTGGCCGGAGAGGCCCGCCTATGGAAGCGAGTGCGTGACGGACACCGCGCCCGAGACAAAGTCGCGGGCCGACAAGCTGGCCGCCGAGGATGCGGCGCGTAACGGCGAGCTGCGGCAGATGCTGAACGAGCTGACGGTGGAGATGCGCGATCAGTTTCACATGTATCGCAACCTGCGTCAGGCGAGCGAGGCGGCATTGCTGGCGGCGGCGGAAGACACTTCGGGTAAACAGGCGCGCGCCGATGTGAAGGCCGCGACGGATCAGCTTTCGGTGGTCGTCCGCACGCTGGAGAGGATCGATGTCCTGCAAAGGCTTCTGGCGGAAGAGCGCGCCGCGCTTTCCGGAGAGGATGACACCGATACCGAAGATTACGAAGCTGCGGTGGCGCATTTCCTCCAACGTATCGACGAACTGGCCGAGCAGAAATGCCGCGCGCGGATGGAGGCGGAAAGTGCGGTTACGGACGAGCCCCCGCAACTCCGTCATGCCTGCCCTTGAGGCGGGGGTGACGTCGGGACTGTTGAAGGCTGCCCAATGAACATGAAGCCGAAGGCCGAGGAGGCGGGACCAGATGACGAACTTCTCGCCCGACCCCCATCTGCAGGAACGGGTCCATACCCTTCTGCGCGACTGGCGCTTCATCGGCAACCTGCCGCAGCAGCCGCCTGAGGGCGACTGGCGGACGTGGCTTCTGATCGGCGGGCGTGGCTCCGGCAAGACCCGCGCCGGCGCGGAATGGGTGCACAGGATTGCGTCCGCCGCGCAACATTCGGATCTGCGTATCGCGCTGGTGGCGGAAACGCTGGGGGATGCCCGTGAGGTGATGATCGACGGCATTTCCGGCATCTGCCGCATTGCCCGCCGCCGCCGTCCTGCTTTCGAAGTGTCGCGCCGCCGTCTCGTCTGGCCGAACGGCGCGATGGCGCAGGTGTTTTCGTCTGAAGACCCTGAAAGCCTGCGCGGACCGCAATTTCACATGGCCTGGGCCGATGAACTCGGAAAATGGAAATATCCGCAGGAAACCTGGGACATGCTGCAATTCGGCCTGCGTCTGGGGGAGGCCCCACGGCAACTGGTAACGACGACGCCACGGCCCATTCCGCTCCTGAAAGCGCTTCTCGCCGACCCCTCAAGCCGGGTGGCGCGGATGCCGACGGCTATGAATGCACAAAACCTGTCGCCCGGTTTCCTGAAAGCCATGCATGACCGCTACGGCGGCACCCGGCTGGGACGTCAGGAAATCGGCGGCGAGCTGATCGACGAGCGCGAGGGCGCGCTGTGGAAACGTTCCGACCTGGAAGCGATTGTGGAGGCGGCGCATGAGCCGCTGGCACGGATCGTGGTGGCGGTCGATCCGCCCGCCGGGGTCGGGGAGAATTCCTGCTGCGGCATTGTCGTTGCGGGGCTCGGCATGTCCGGCAGACTGGTGGTGCTTGCGGATTGTTCGGTGGAAGGCGAAACGCCGGCCGGCTGGGCGCGCGCCGTGGTCGCTGCCGCCCGTCACCACGAGGCCGACCGGGTTGTGGCCGAGGTCAACCAGGGCGGCGAGATGGTGCGGGCGATGCTGCAGAGCATCGACGCCAACCTGCCGCTGACGCTGGTGCGGGCAAGCCGGGGCAAATTCACCCGCGCCGAGCCGGTGGCCGCACTTTACGAACAGGGCAGGGTGCGCCACGCCGCACGGTTTGAAAAGCTCACCGACCAGATGACGGATTTCGGACCCGGCGGCTTGTCGTCAGGTCGTTCGCCGGACCGGCTGGATGCGCTGGTGTGGGCGATAACGGCATTGACGACGATGGTGGCGAATGAGCCGAGGGTGCGGGGGATGTGAGACAAGGCGGACGCTCTAAAGGCCGTGCCGAAACACATCCACCGTTATCCTCGCCCTTGACGCGAGGATCCATTCGGCATTGAAGCCGTGGATCCTCGGGTCAAGGGCGAGGATGACGTAGAGATAGGAGAGACGCTGTCGTCAAACCCGATCTTTATTTATTTCTTCGGAGATTGCGCCGGCTTCGGCTGGGTGCCGGTTTCGCGCATCTGGCGCCACTCGTTCTCGAGACGGTCATAAACGGTCTGGGGGATTGTCGCTGTCATGGTGGCATTCCTCCTTGAATGGTCAACGCTGCGGAAGTGCGCGGTGAATGGAGTTAGCGCTCCAAGGTTCCCGAACTCAAGGAATTTTTTACCCCAAAACCCCGGCCTGCGGATTAAAATCGATTAGGTTTTTTCAAATCGATTTAGTCCTGACGGCCGTCATGTGGAAAAACCGGGCGTTACATCGCCCCCGATTTTCAGGAGCCGGCTATGGCCTATGACGAGGCGCGATTCTTCGCGTCGGTGCGGATTTCGATCTTCGGTGGCCGCCTGCGCGCCACGCAGCTTGCCGGCACGAAGACCATACTTGCCGGTTTCGAGAAGGCCATGCCGGACGGCGATCCGCGCTGGCTGGCCTATATGCTGGCCACCACCTTCCACGAGACGGCAGCGACCATGCAGCCGGTGTGTGAGACATTGGCGGCTGGCGATACGGAGGCGATCGCAAGGCTCGACCGGGCTTTTGCGGCGGGCAGGCTGCCCATGGTGCGCAAACCCTATTGGCGGCCGGACGCTGAGGGCAAAAGCTGGCTTGGGCGTGGTTTCGTGCAGCTGACACATCGCCGCAATTACGAGGCGATGTCGCGCCTGACCGGTGTGGATCTTCTGGCCCGCCCCGAGCGGGCCATGGAGCCGGACGTGGCGACGACGATCCTGATCTGCGGCATGGTTGCCGGCAGTTTTACCGGCCGCAGTCTCTCCGATTTCTTCAGCGCAGAACGCGAGGATTGGGAGGGCGCGCGCGCCGTCATCAATGGCAGCGACCGGGCGCAGCTTGTCGGGAACTACGGGCGGGCATTTCATGGCGCCCTTGTCGCAGCGCGGATTGAACCCGGGCGGGCCAGATGATAACCCGTTACTCGGCGCCCAAAGGCCGAATTCGAATTTTGCATGACAGGTGACACCGTGATCCGCCATATCGTTTTTTTCACCGTTCCCGAGGAAAACCGCGACGCCGTGCGCAAGGGGCTTTCCGGGCTCACCGCCATACCGCATTCGCTGAAGCTGGAAATCGGCGAGAACGTGAAGAAGGACCAGTGGGGCAACTCGGTCGACTTCATCGTCTATGGCGAGTTTGAAAACGAGGCGGCGCTGGCCGCCTACAAGGCCGATCCCGCTTATGATCTTTCCACCCGTACGGTAAAGCCGCTGCGCGAGACCCGTGTTGCTGCCGATTTCAACAGCGATACCGCGGTGAAAGCGCCGATCCGTTAAGTCTCGTCAAGATCCAAGCCCTCCACCCTCATTCCTGTGCCTGTCACAGGAATCCAGCTGACGCGCGTCTGCGCGGCGAGAAGAGCCTTTTCAGCCCAAGGACTTGGGCTGGCTGGACCCCGGATCTAGTCCGGGGTGACGGCATATGGACGCCGCACGGCGGCACAACAAGGACAATTCCATGCGATTTCCGTTTTCCCTGCCGTGGCGGCGCCCGGCGGATGGCAGAGCCGTGCCTGAACGCAAGACGGCGACGGGCGGTTTCATGGCGGTGGCGGCACAGGGCGGACAGGCCTTCTGGTCGGGCCGTTCCTATGCCGCACTTGCCCGCGAGGGCTTCATGAAAAACCCGGTGGCGCACCGCGCCGCCCGCATGGTGGCGGAAGCGTCCGCGTCGGTCAGCTGGCTGCTTTACGATGGTGATCAGGAGATAACCGATCATCCGCTGCTGGCGCTTCTGGCCAAGCCGAGCGCCCACATGGGCGGGCCGGATTTCTTCGAGGCGCTTTATGGCCACCTGATGCTTGCCGGAAACGCCTATATCGAGCCGCTGCTGATCGGCGAACGCCTGCGTGAACTGCATCTTCTCAGGCCCGACCGGGTCAGCATCATCGAGGGGTCAGACGGCTGGCCGGTGGGTTACGACTACCGTGCCGAGGGCCGCGCCATCAGGCGCATCTCAGCCGAACGGGATGGGCTGGGCCTGCTGCACCTGAAGCTTTTCCATCCGCTCGACGACCGGGCGGGTTTTGCGCCACTTGCTTCGGCGGGCGCAGCACTTGATCTGCACAATGCCGCAAGCCATTGGAACAAACGCCTGCTCGACAATTCCGCCCGGCCTTCCGGCGCGCTGGTCTACCAGCCGAAGGAGGGCGGCAATCTTTCCACCGAGCAATATGAACGGCTGAAGCGCGAACTGGAGGAAGGTTATCAGGGCGCGATGAATGCTGGCCGGCCGCTTCTTCTGGAAGGCGGGCTCGACTGGAAGGCCATGGGGCTTTCGCCGCGCGACATGGACTTTCTGGAGGCGCGCAACGGTGCGGCGCGGGATATAGCGCTCGCTCTCGGCGTGCCGCCGATGCTGATCGGCATTCCCGGCGACAACACCTATGCCAACTACCAGGAGGCCAACCGCGCCTTTTATCGTCTCACCGTGCTGCCGCTTGTTTACCGCACGGCGGCAAGGCTCTGCGGCTGGCTGTCGCCGACCTTCGGCGCCGGGCTGCGGCTGGAACCGGATCTCGACAGGATCGCCGGGCTTGCCGGCGAGCGGGACGCGCTGTGGACGCGCATCGGCGCTGCGTCGTTTCTCTCCGACGAGGAAAAGCGCGAAGCTGTCGGTTATTGATCGCGCCGCAGCGGGATCGCCCCCCGGTTTCCTGCTCAAGCATTTTCTGAAGACGCGGACTCTCTTTCTGAGAACTTCCGCCCAAGCGATTCTGAAGATTCGTGAAATCACCCGTCGCAGACGCGCAAAGAACGCCTGCGGGCGACGCAGTGCGTCTGCCCGATTGCAACATCCTAAACCGGAATGATTACCCATGTCTGAATTCGCCAATGAGGCCGGAATCTGGGCCGCCCGCATCACCGGCGCCGTGGCGGGCGCGGGTGTATCGCTCGTCTATCTGCTGCCGAAAAGCAAACGCGAAGCCGCGAGCCGTTTCATCACCGGGGTCTCCTGCGGCATGATCTTCGGCGGCCCCGTGGGGCTGTGGATCGTGCAGCAGCTTGACATTGCCGGCGCGCTTTCGGGCCGCGAGATCATGGTGGCGGGCTCGGCCGCCGCCAGCATGGTGGCCTGGTGGGGGCTTGGCCTCCTGGTGCGCGTGGCCGACCGTTACAACGCCCGTCCCCGCGCTTAGCCTCCACACGCCTCCCTTTCCCCATTGCAGGAGTTACCCATGCACGCCTATCGCGGGCCGCGTCCCGCCACGCGCAAATTCGCCAATCTGGAACTGCGCGGCATTACAAGTGACGGCACGTTTTCCGGTTACGCCAGCGTCTTCGGCGAGGTCGATCTTGGCCGCGACGTGATCGAACGCGGCGCTTTCCACCGCTCCATCGAGGAACGTGGCGCAGCCGGCATCCGCATGCTCTATCAGCATGATCCGGCCGAGCCGATCGGCGCATGGCGCACCATTCGCGAGGACGAGCGGGGCTCTACGTCGAGGGTGTTCTCGCCCCCGGGGTCGCCCGCTCCCGCGAGGTGCATTCGCTGATGAAGACGGGCGCGCTGGACGGGTTGTCGATCGGTTTTCGCACCGTGCGTTCCAGTGGGGAGGCGCGATCCGGCAAGGCGGCTCGCACGGGCGTCAGGCGCATTCTGGAGGCTGATCTCTGGGAAATCTCGGTCGTGACCTTTCCGATGCTGCCGTCTGCACGGGTCTCTGACGTCAAGCATGCCCGCTTCTTCCGCGACCGCGAGACTGAACTGGTGCGCACCATGCGCCGCGCCGCGCGCTCGCTTTTCGACACTGCCTTCAAACGCTGACTTCCGACAAAAACTTCCGACAAACCACCTCCGACACAAGGATGGCGACATGACTGACCAGACCACCAAACCGGCCGCAACGACGGTCGCGCCGCAGGTGAAGGCCGTGCCCGACACGATGACGGCCGCCTTCGACGAATTCATGGAGGCCTTCGAAGCCTTCCGCGACACCAACGACCAGCGGCTTTCCGATATCGAGCGCAAGATGGGCGCTGACGTCGTGACCCGCGACAAGCTCGACCGCATCGACAAGGCGCTGGACGACAACCGCAGGATCATGGACGATCTGGCACTGAAGAAGGCGCGGCCCGCTCTCGGCCGCAAGGAAGCGCTCTCCCATGACGCGGATGAACACAAGGCCGCCTTCGAGGCCTATATCCGCCGCGGTGAGGAGGGGGCGCTGCGCGATCTGGAGGCCAAGGCCTTTGCCGGCTCGACAGGCGCCGATGGCGGTTTTCTGCTGCCGAGCGAGACGGATGGCGAGATCGGCCGGCGCATGACGGCGATTTCGCCGATCCGGGCGCTGGCGACCGTGCGGCAGGTTTCCACCGCCGTGCTGAAAAAACCGTTTTCGCCCGGCGGGCTTGCCACCGGCTGGGTCTCCGAAACGGCGGCTCGCCCCGAAACCACGACGCCGAAGCTCTCCGAACTTTCCTTCCCGACCATGGAACTCTACGCCATGCCGGCCGCGACCCAGGGCCTGCTGGATGATGCGGCGGTCGATATCGAAGCCTGGATCGCTTCGGAAGTGGACATCGCCTTCGCCGAACAGGAGGCCGCCGCCTTCATCGCCGGCGATGGCGTCAACAAGCCGAAGGGTTTCCTCTCCTATACGGCCGTCGCCAATGACAGCTGGAGCTGGGGCAATATCGGTTATGTCGCGACCGGCGTGTCGGCGGGCTTTGCATCTGCCGGGCCGATGGATGTGCTGCTGGATGCCGTCTATGGGCTGAAGGCCGGCCATCGCCAGAACGGTAACTTCCTGATGAACCGCAAGACGCAAGGGGCGCTGCGCCGTTTCAAGGACACGACCGGCGCTTATCTCTGGCATCCGCCCGCCGCCGCCGGCCAGCCCGCCTCGCTGATGGGTTTTCCGGTGATGGAAGCCGAAGACATGCCGAACGTCGCGGCAAACAGCTTCGCCATCGCCTTCGGGGATTTCCGTGCCGGCTATCTCGTCGTCGACCGCACGGGCGTGCGCATCCTGCGCGATCCCTATTCGGCAAAACCCTATGTGCTGTTCTACACCACCAAACGTGTTGGCGGCGGCGTGCAGAACTTCGAGGCGATCAAGCTGGTGAAGTTCGGGGTCAACTGACCGCAAACTTTGCTGCCCTTTTCTTCTCCCCGTCGGGGAGAAGACGGCCCGAAGGGTCAGATGAGGGGGGTAAGCTCTCCGCATATCTTTGGCCTCGCCCCCTCATCCCGCTGCCGCGACCTTCTCCCCTCGGGGAGAAAAAACAAGCCGCACCCGCTCGCGCAATATGTGATTACCTGCATTCCTTTCCGGAGACCCCATGACCTATGCCCTCATTCATCCGCCGCAGGCGGAGCCGCTGACGCTTGCCGAGGTCAAGGCGCATCTGCGTCTCGACGCAGGCGACGAAGATGCACTTCTCGCCGCACTGATCCGCACCGCCCGCGAGCATCTGGAGCGCGTGACCGGCCTTTGCCTGTTGCGTCAGACATGGCGGCTTTATCTCGACGGATGGCCGCCAGGCGACGTGATTCCGATTGGCAAGGGACCGGTGCAAGCCATCGAAACGATTCTGGTTTTTGATGGTCAAGGGCGCTCGACCGACATCACCGCCGCCGACAGATTGCTCGATGGCGAGGCGCGGCCCGCAAGGCTGTGGCTGCGCGATCCGTCGGCTCCCGGACGGGCGATGAATGGCATCGAGATCGACTTCATTGCCGGCTACGGCGAGGCGGGAACGGATGTGCCCGACACGCTGAAACGCGCCATGCTGATGCATGTGGCCCAGATGTTCGCCTTTCGTGGCGCTGTCACTCTGGAAAACCAGCCGGCGGGCGTTCCTGCCGGTTATGAGCGGCTGGTGTCGCCTTTCTGCCGTGTGGGTCTTTAAGCCATGAACCTTGTTTTTCTCGACCCCGGCAAGCTGACGGCACGGCTGGAGCTGGAAGTGCGCGTGCAAACGTCGGACGGGCAGGGCGGTGCTGCGGAAAGCTGGAATGTCCTGCGTTCGCTCTGGGCCGCAATCGAACCCGTATCGGATGCATCCCATGAACGCGCCTCGGCTGAGGGCGTGACGATCACCCACCGCGTCTGGCTGGCCCATCGCAGCGACATTGCCGCTGGCATGCGCTTTCGCAAGGGCCGGCGCATTCTGGCGATCCGCACGGTGATGGACCCGGACGAGACCGGCCGCTTCATCGTCTGCCGCTGCGAGGAGGAAAACCCGTGAGCGCTGCAAACCCGCTTCTGCAGGCGATTTTCGCAAGGCTTGGCAGCGACGTGGCGCTGACGGCGCTCATTCCCGGCGGCATTGTCGACCGGCTTTTACCGCGCGGGCTCTTGCCATTAGTCGTCATCGCCGACCTTGAAAGCCGCGATTATTCGACCGCGACGGAAAAGTCCGAAGAGCATTTTCTCACTCTGGAAATCTGGAGCGATGCCAATGGCCGCAAGCGCGCGGCTGAGATCGCAGCGCGGGTGAAAATCCTGCTCGACGATGCGACCCTTCCGCTAAGCGGTGTCTCGCTCGTCGCTCTGCAATTCCTCTCCAGCCGCTCGCGGCGGGAGCCGAAGACGCGGAATTTCCTTGCGGAAATGCGTTTCAGGGCGGTGACGGAGTAATTCTGTTTCACGAACCCTGCTTGCGCACGGCTCTCCACAGGACGATCAGCAGCAGAAATGAAATGCCGATCAGTACGGAGGCGATAATCAGCATGGCCGATACCCCGCCACGATCCAGCGCCAGCGTGAAGATGACGGGAGCCACGGCAATGGCAAGGTTCTGCGGCAGCGAGATGCGCGCTGCCTGGAGGCCATATTGCTCGGGTGAAAACACCGCCAGCGGCAACACGGCCCGGCTGACGGTGAGCACGCCCGCGCCAAAACCGAAGAACACGATGAAGGCGATGAAAGCGGGCATGGCGGGCGCAAAAGCGAGCAGCAGCAAAAGCGATAGCAGCAGCAGACAGAAACCGATCATGGCCGTTACAAAAGGGTTGCCGTGTTTTCCAAGCAGGAAATCGAGCCCGCGCGCCGTAATCGCAAGCACGCTGCGCGCCGCTGCCAGCTGCACGGCAAGCGATTGCGATGCGCCCGCCTGCACCAGCAAAAGGGGCAGCAGCGGCGACAGGCCGAAGGTCGTGAAGGCGCTGATCGTCGTCATTGCGGCCAGCAGCAGAAAGGCGCGTTTTGTGTCGACAGGCGATGGCGCAATCGCGGCCGCTTCCCCTGACTTTGCGGTTTTACGGGCCGGGCGTCCCGGAAGGACGAAGACATAAAGAGGCAGAAGAACGAAGAGTTGCAGACAGGCGTAAGCGATGAGGGTGCCGCGCCAGCCGAAGTGCTCAGCCACAAGCGCGGTGAGCGGTAGGAAAACCGCCGCAGAAAGCCCGGTAAACAGCATCAGAAGCGTCAGCAACCGGCCGCTTTCCGCACCGACCCGTTCCACCACCGCGGCGTGCGCCGCTGTCGTCAGGCCGCAGGCTGCCGCAAAACCGATCACCGCCCAGCCGATGGCGTAACTTATGACGCCGCCCGCGAAGGCGAGCACGACGAAACCGGCGGTGAACAGCAACGAGCCCGCCACAAGGACGGGCGCTGCGCCGCGGCGCACGAGCGTTCTTCCAAGATAAGGGCCGCACAGCGCGCTGATTGTCATCATGACGGTGAGGCCTGCAAAAACGACCTCGTTTGCGATGGCCAGTTCCTGCCCGATCCGTGGCCCGAGCACGGCAAGCATATCGAAACCGCTGCCCCAGCTGACGATCTGCCCAACCGCAAGCACGCCGATAAGGCGCGCGCGGGACGTGAAGGGGCGGCGTCGGACATGATGAAAATCGCGGGTGCGAGATGCGGGAATAGTTTTGGTAGCAGGCCCTTTGCGGCCCGGCAACATCAATCGAGACGACATCCATCGAAACGGCATTCATCGACACGAGAGGGAGAACACCATGGTGGCGCAGAAGGGCAAGGACCTGCTGCTGAAGATCAACAATGCCGGTTCCTATGTGACCGTGGCGGGGCTGAGGACCAAGCGGCTGGCATTCAACGCGCAGGCCGTGGATATAACCGACGGGGAAAGTGCCGGGCGCTGGCGCGAGCTTCTGGCCGGTGCCGGCGTGCAGCGGGCGTCGCTGACGGCGTCGGGCATTTTCAAGGACCTGGCGAGCGATGCGCTGGTGCGTGGCGCGTTTTTCGCAGGCAGCATTCCGGGGTGGCAGATCGTCATTCCCGATTTCGGCACCATCACCGGACCGTTCCAGATCGTCGCGCTCGAATATTCCGGCCGCCACGATGGCGAGGTGCAATTCGAGACTGCGCTGGAATCGGCCGGTCTCCTGAACTTCGGAGCGCTGTGATGCCGCAAGGACTGCGTTACGGGCGCGCGAACCGCCATCGCGGCGAGATCGAAGCGCTGATTGACGGCGAAAGGCGCATCCTGTGCCTGACGCTCGGCGCCCTCGCCGAACTCGAAACCGCCTTTCAGGCTGACGATCTCACCGCCCTTGCCGAACGTTTTGCAGGCGGGCGCATGAAGGCCGCCGACATGATCCGTGTCATCGGCGCGGGGCTGCGCGGTGCGGGCAACCTATTTTCCGATGAGGATGTGGCCTCAGCCACTGTGGAGGGCGGCATCGCCGGCCACGCCGCCATCGTCGCCGATCTTCTGACCGCGACCTTCGCCGGCCCAAGAGGAGAGACCCCGCCGGACCCTTGAGCGCCGCGGCAGGTGAGGCGGACGATGGCGCACCACGCCCGTTTCCCTGGGAGGCGGTGATCCACACCGGCTTATGCCTGCTGCGGCTTTCCTCCCAAACCTTCTGGCGCCTGACGCCAAGGGAGTTTTTTGCAATGACGGGCGGTGCGCGCGCCATTTCCCGCACCATCGACCGTCTGGCGATGGAGACGATGATGCGGCGGTTTCCGGATCGGTGAGCCGGGCTTTCGTATTGGTGAAAACCACCAGACAATTCAAAAATCTACGGCTCCGTTTTGAATCAGAAAGGCAAGCGCGATGGCAGGCGAAGGATCGATTGCGGAAAACCGTGAGCAGGCGGAAGCGCTGGTGGATGTGATGGGTGATCTCGAGCGGCGCTCCGAGCGGTTCGGGACGGCGCTGACCTCCGCCATGCAGGCGGCGGTGACGGGCGGCAAAGGGCTGGATGATGTGTTGCGCGGGCTCGGGGAACGGCTGTCCGGCATGGCGCTTTCCGCCGGCCTGAAGCCGCTGGAGAACATGATCGGCAATGCTGTCGGTGGGCTTTTGAACGGTGGCGGCTCCCTCTTCGCCTCTGCCGACGGCGGCGTGCCGGGACGAAACATCACGCCTTTTGCCGATGGCGGCGTGGTTTCCAGCCCGGCCTTCTTTCCGATGGGGGCAGGGCTTGGCCTGATGGGGGAGGCGGGGCCGAGGCTATCCTGCCGCTAAAGCGAGGTTCAGATGGGGCTCTCGGTGTCGCCGCACCGGCCGGTGGAGGTGGCGCGCAGATCGTTTTCAACGTGACGGCGACGGATGCGGCGAGCTTCAGAAAAAGCGAAGGCCAGATTGCCGCCATGCTGGCGCGCAGCGTCGGGCGGGGCCAGCGCGGCTTGTGACGGATTGCCCCTCCTGCCTATCCTCATTCCTGTGCCTGTCACAGGAATCCAGCCGACGCGCGTCTGCGCGGCGAAAAGACTCTTCTCAGCCCAAAGACTTGGGCTGGCTGGATCCCCTGTGACAGGCACAGGGATGAGGGAGAGCGAATGACGCACCTGCCCGACCTTTGTGTCGAGCGTCATCCTTCCATCTTTCCCAGACCATCAAAAAGAATCCAGGAACAACGACATGGCGGCATTTCATGAAGTGCGGTTTCCGCTGCGGCTCGCGCTTGGCGTGAGCGGCGGGCCGGTGAGGCGAACCGATATCGTCAACCTTTCCAACGGGCGGGAGAACCGCAACCAGC
The DNA here is from genome assembly GCF_010669145.1 of Rhizobium oryzihabitans. Classification (NCBI taxonomy): domain Bacteria; kingdom Pseudomonadati; phylum Pseudomonadota; class Alphaproteobacteria; order Hyphomicrobiales; family Rhizobiaceae; genus Rhizobium; species Rhizobium oryzihabitans. The sequence goes on along the minus strand of NZ_CP048632.1, from coordinate 1,134,902 downwards.
GCTGGAAGAATGCCAGGCGCGCCTATGATGCGGGATCGGGCATCCGCTCCGTTGCCGATCTTTACGAGGTGCTTTCCTTTTTCGAGGCGCGGCGCGGGGAGCTTTACGGCTTCCGGTTTCGCGATCCGGTGGATTTCAAATCCTGCCCGCCGGGCGCGGCGCCCGCCGCAACCGATCAGAGGATTGGCACCGGCGACGGGGTGACGGCGGGCTTTCAGCTGGTGAAGACCTATGCCGATGCGGGTGGATCCTTCAGCCGGCGGGTGCAGAAACCGGTCGAGGCTTCGGTCATCCTCTCCGTTGATGGGGTGAAAGCACTGCCGGCGGATTTTTCTGTCGATCATGCGACCGGCATGGTGACGTTTCGCGCCGGTCGGGCGCCGACAGCCGGTTCGGCGATCCGCGCCGGTTTCGAATTCGACGTGCCGGTGCGGTTTGCGATCGACCGCATCGACGTGAACCTGACCGCCTTCGAGGCGGGCCGCATTCCCTCCATTCCGCTGATGGAAATCCTGCCGTGAAGATTGTTCCTCCCGCCCTTGCCGAGCATTTGCGTGGCGACGCCACAACCACCTGCCATTGCTGGAAGGTGACGTTGAAGGACGGCGCGGCAATCGGTTTTACCGACCATGACGAGGCCCTTTCCTTCGCCGGTGTGACCTACCTCGCCGCAAGCGGTTTCGGGGCCAGCGACAGCGACAGCGAAACGGGGCTGGGCGCGAGTGCGGGCGAGGTGACGGGGGGCTTTTCGAGCGAGGTCATTTCCGAAAGCGAGCTGGCAGCCGGGCGTTTCGATGGCGCGAAGGTGGAGCTTTTCCTCGTCAACTGGCAGGCGCCGGAACAGCATGTGCTGCTGAACATGCGCGAGATCGGCGAGGTGACGCGGGCGGGCGGTGCGTTTCGCGCTGAACTGCGCAGCATCGCGCACCGTCTCTCCCAGCCGCAGGGCAGGGTCTATGGCCGGCGCTGCGATGCCGCCCTTGGCGACCGGCGCTGCGGTGCCGATCTGGCGCGGTTCACCGGCAGCGGCAGCGTGACGGGGGTGGATGCGGCGGGCAACCTTTCAGCCACCGGGCTTGATGCTTTTGCCGAAGGCTTCTTCAGCCGGGGAAAGTTGCGGTTTCTGACCGGTGGGCTCACCGGCAAGAGTTTCGATCTCGACGGGCATGAGAAGCGCGATGGCGGCACGCGTCTGTCCTTCTGGCTGGCTCCGGAACAGTCGCCGTTGCCGGGTGACGCTTTTTCAGTCATCGCCGGCTGCGACAAGAGTTTTCCGACCTGCAAGGCGAAATTCGCCAATCATTTGAATTTTCGCGGCTTTCCACATCTGCCGGGGGCGGATTTCGCCTATTCCTACGCCAGCGGCGGCCAGAGGCATGACGGCAAGGCGTTGTTTCCATGAAGAGCACCGGAGAAAGAGTGCTGGCGCTGGCTGAAGGATGGATCGGTACGCCCTATCGGCATCAAGCATCGTTGCAGGGCGTCGGCTGCGATTGCCTGGGTCTCGTCAGGGGCATCTGGCGTGCGCTTTACGGCGAGGAACCGGAACTGCCGCCGCCCTATGCGCGGGATTGGGCCGAACGCGGCGGAGAGGACCGGCTGATGGCGGCGGCGGAACGTTACTTTTCAGCGGTGTCGGATATGGGAGAGGCGAGGCCTGGCGATCTGCTGCTGTTTCGATGGCGAGCCGATGCCGCGGCCAAACATCTCGGCATTTTCGCAGGGCCTCAGCATTTCATCCATGCCTATGAACAGGCATCGGTGCTGCGTTCTGCGCTGGTGCCGGGCTGGAAGCGACGCATTGCCGGCGTCTTCCGTTTTCCCGATCCCTGATATTTTTCCGAGGCGAGCATGGCGACTATTCTCTTTCAGGCGGCGGGTGCAGCACTCGGCGGCGTTTTCGGCCCGGTGGGGGCCATCATCGGCCGCGCGGCCGGCGCGCTGGCGGGCAATGCCGTCGACCGCGCGCTGCTTTCGAACGGGCGGACGGTGTCCGGCGCCCGGCTTTCGACGGCACGTATTCCGGGCGCGGACGAAGGTGCTGCGATCAACCGGCTTTACGGCACGGCGAGGATCGGCGGCACGCTGATCTGGGCGACGCGTTTCGAGGAAAGCATCGCGGTGGAGCGTCGCGGCGGCAAGGGCAGTCGCGGCCCGAAGGTCGAGACCTATCGTTATTTCGCCAATCTTGCCGTCGGGCTGTGCGAGGGCGAGGCGGCCATGGTGCGCCGCGTCTGGGCAGATGGGCGGGAACTGGACCTGAGCGCCATCGAGATGCGCTTTTATCCCGGCAGCGAGACGCAATTGCCCGATCCGCTGATCGAGGCAAAACAGGGTGCTGGCAATGCCCCCGCCTTTCGCGGGCTGGCCTATGTGGTGTTCGAACGCCTGCCGCTTGACAGCTATGGCAACCGCATTCCGCTCATGCAGTTCGAAGTGGTGCGGCCGGTCGGAAGACTGGAAAAAGCCATCCGCGCCATCACCGTCATTCCCGGTGCCACGGAACACGGTTACGCGACGGCGCAGGTTTCGGAACGCACCGGCATGGGCGAGAGCCGCATCATGAACCGCAACGGCCCGACGGCCTTGACCGACTGGCAGGCCGCGATCGACGAATTGCAGGCGCTGTGCCCCAATCTGCAAAGCGTGGCGCTGGTGGTGAGCTGGTTCGGCACCGACATGCGGGCGGGTGAATGCCGCATTCTGCCGGGCGTGGAAGTGGCAGGTCGCGACAGGGAAAGTGCACCATGGTCCGTCGCCGGTGTTTCGCGCGGACAGGCACATCTCGTCAGCCACCACGGGGGTGGTCCCGCCTATGGCGGCACGCCGGATGATCAAAGTGTTGTGCAGGCGATAGCCGACCTCAAGGCGCGTGGTCTGAAGGTCTGCCTTTATCCCTTCGTGATGATGGATGTACCCGCTGGCAACGGCCTGCCTGACCCCTATGGCAAAGGCGAGCAGGACGCCTATGGCTGGCGCGGACGCATCACCTGTTTTCCGGCACCCGGCAGGGCCGGTTCTCCCGACCGTGGCGACGGCGTGCGTGAGGAGATTTCCGCCTTCTGCAACCGTACTGAAGGGTATCGCCGCATGGTGCTGCATTATGCGGCGCTGGTGGCACAGGCAGGCGGGGTAGATGCCTTCCTGATCGGCTCGGAGCTTCGCGGGCTGACAAGCCTGCGCGACCGCAACGACGCCTTTCCTTTCGTGGAGGAACTGGTGAGGCTGGCAAGGGATGTGCGCGCCCTCGTCGGACCGGTCACGAAACTGACCTATGGTGCCGACTGGAGCGAATATTTCGGTTATCAGCCCGCCGATGGTTCGGGTGATGTGTTCTTCAACCTCGATCCGCTCTGGGCAAGCCCGGATATCGATGCCATCGGCATTGACAATTACATGCCGCTCTCCGACTGGCGCGACAAGGATGTTGCAAACGGCAATCCTGACGGCATGACCGGCCCGGACGATGCCGCCGCCTTCCGCCGTGCGATCACGGCGGGCGAGGGCTTCGACTGGTTTTACGCGAGCGACGCGGACCGCGCGGCGCGGCGGCGCACGCCCATCACCGATGGGTTGAAGGGAAAGCCATGGGTGTTCCGCTACAAGGACATCAGGAGCTGGTGGCAGGATGCCCATTTTGACCGGGTGCGGGGTGCGGAGAAATTGACGCCGACCGCATGGGTGCCCGGCTCGAAGCCGGTCTGGTTCACCGAACTCGGCTGCCCGGCGGTGGACAAGAGTGCGACGCGCCCGAATGTGTTTCCCGATCCGAAATCGGCGGAAAACGCCTTTCCCTATTTTTCCCGCAGAAGCCGCGCCGACAGCCAGCAGCGGCGGTTTCTGCAAGCCCATCTCGACCATTGGACGGGCGAGGGTGATGCGGCGATGGTGGACCAGAACCGGGTCTACCTGTGGACCTGGGATGCGCGGCCTTTTCCCGCCTTTCCGCAGAATGTCGAAGCCTGGAGCGATGGCGGCAACTGGCGCACCGGCCACTGGCTGAACGGCCGGCTGGGCACGGCCACACTTGCCGATACCATGGCTGCGATTTTGACGGACCATGGCTTTTCCGGCTTCGATGTCTCGGCCGTCAGCGGCGATCTGACCGGCTATGTACAGGGCGATGTTACCTCCGCCCGCAACCTCCTGGAGCCGCTGATGACGGCGTTTCAGGTGGATGTGGCGGAAGATGGCGGAACCCTGCGTTTCCGCTCCCGCAATACGGCGGTCCTGCCTGTCCACGACGTTCCCGTGCTTGCCGATCTGGACGACGAGCCGCTATGGTCTGAAAATCGCGGCCATGACAGCGATTTTGCCGCTGAAGCCGTGCTGACCTCGTTCAATCCAGCGCTCGATTACGAGCAGGCAAGCGTACGTTCGCGCCGCGTTGACAATGCCGGTAGCCGCGTCGTGCGGCTGGACCTCAACGCGGCCCTGCCGGCGGAAACGGCGGAAGCAGCGGTTGATGCCGTGTTGCGCGACAATCGGCAGGCCCGGCGCACTTTGCGTTTTGCGCTGCCGCCAGGAGATGTCGTTCTCGAACCCGGCGATTGCATCCGCCTGCCGCAGGACGCTTTTCCGGAAGCTCCGGCAGGGCGGTTTCTGGTCAGCCGGATCGAGGATGGTGCTGTGCGGCAGGTCGAGGCACGCGCGTTTTCCGCCGCCCTCTCTGTTTTCGCGGGCGCTGCAGATGAGCTGCGAACAAACGGCGCTAGCGGCGCGGAAGGTTTCGCCCCGGAAGTGCTGTTTCTCGATCTGCCGCGCCATGACGGCATCGCGCCGGAGGATTCGGCGCGGATCGCCGTCCTTGCAAGACCCTGGCGTCCAATCATCGTTTCCGCATCGCCCGGCACGGAAGGTTACCGGCAGCGCGCGGTGCTGGATCGGCCCGCGATGATCGGCGCGCTAGCGATGCCGCTGATGCCCGGTCCCATTGGCCGTTTCGACCGCAAAAACACCATCCTGATCGATCTGCCTTTCGGAGAGCTTTCCTCGGCTCCGGAGCTTTCGGTGCTGAACGGTGAGAACCGGATCGCGCTCAAGGCTGCAAACGGCGTGTGGGAGATTGCCGCTTTTGCACGGGCGGAGGAAATCGCACCTTCGCGCTGGCGGCTTTCAACTTTGCTGCGTGGGCTTGGCGGCACGGACGATGCGCTGGCAGCGGGTACGCCCGCGGGAAGCCCGGTCGTGGTGCTGGATGCGGCCGTGCAGCCGCTCGGCCTTGCCGCAAGCGAACGCGGCAGGCGGCTGAACTGGATTGCCGAGGCAGCGGGGAGGGCGGGCGCGCCTGCCGGGCCTTTTGCCTTCGAGGGTGGTCTGCGGGCTGAAACGCCGCTTGCGCCGGTGCATCTTTTCGGCGAGCGGCGCAGGGGTGGCGTTCTGCTGCGCTGGATCCGCCGGGGCAGAATGGAGGCCGATGGCTGGGATGCCACGGACATACCGCTGGATGAGCCGTTCGAGCGCTACCGCGTGGAAGTGCTCGATAGCGGGGCCGTTAGACGCGCAGCGGAGGTCTCCGAACCCTTCTGGCTATACTCTGCGGCAGCCGAACTCACAGATTTCCCGACCTTGCGGGATCACATTTCCGTGCGTGTCCGCCAGCTTGGCCGCGCGGTGCCCTCGGGAGTGGCGGCGCAAGCCCTTCTCCCGCTCTGACAACCACCTGAAAAACAACGCAAAGGACGAGATTATGGAGAGTACCAAGCCATGGTATCAATCGCGCACGATCTGGGGCGCGCTGATTGCGGTTTTCGCACCGCTTTTCAGCATCGCCGGCCTTAACCTGCCTGCCGGCCTGCAGGGTGAGCTCGCGGAAGGGCTGGTGACGGTTGCGGGCGGAATTGGCGGCCTGATCGCGCTTTACGGCCGCCTTTCAGCGACCCGCGCCATCCACTGACAGCGCCCGTGCCCATGCCGTTCCCGCCGTGCGTCGTGGCGTCGGGGGCGGCATTCATTTGCCATTCAGACGCTTTGCGCTACATATTCGGTCACAATAGGGTTCGAGACGCACCCGGTTTTCTGTGGAAGTTTGTTCAATGGCATCACCTCTCATCATCGCGACGCTTGCAGCCGGGCTCTCCGGTTTCACGGCGCCCGAGGCTGATTTGCAGGGCCATTACATCCTGGCTGCCAGCGATTGCGGCGCAGCCGTCGCACGTGTCGTGCGCGAAACCGGTGGCCAGCTTCTTTCTGTCTATCCCTCCGGCGATGGTCAGTCCTGTGTCGTGACCGTTCTCGTCCAGGGCAATGGCGAGCGCCCGCGCAAGGTGACGATGCGCGTGCCGATGTAGCCTTGCCCGCATCGCCGAAATATCGGAAAACAATCCGAGATAATTAGCATGACCGGCAACGCGCGCGCGGGCCGGGACGAAGGAAAGGGCGGACAATGCGTATTCTCGTGGTTGAGGACGATGCCAATCTCAATCGTCAGCTGACCGATGCTCTGAAAGAGGCCGGTTATGTTGTCGATCAGGCATTTGACGGCGAGGAAGGGCATTATCTCGGCGATACCGAGCCCTATGATGCCATCGTTCTCGATATCGGCCTGCCGCAGATGGACGGCATCACGGTCGTCGAGAAATGGCGTGCGGCCGGCAAGGCCATGCCCGTCCTCATCCTGACCGCCCGCGATCGCTGGAGCGACAAGGTGGCGGGCATCGATGCCGGTGCCGACGATTACGTGACCAAGCCCTTCCATGTCGAAGAGGTTCTCGCCCGCGTGCGCGCGCTCATCCGCCGCGCCGCCGGCCATGCGTCCTCCGAACTTGTCTGCGGTCCCTTCAGGCTCGACACCAAATCCTCCAAGGCGACCGTCAACGGCACGACGTTGAAGCTCACCTCGCACGAGTTCCGCCTGCTTTCCTATCTCATGCATCACATGGGCGAGGTCGTCTCGCGCACGGAACTGGTCGAGCATATGTACGACCAGGATTTCGACCGGGATTCCAACACGATCGAGGTGTTTGTCGGACGTCTGCGCAAGAAGCTCGGGGTTGATCTGATCGAGACGATCCGTGGTCTCGGTTACCGGATGCAAGCGCCGGCAGATGCGAAGTAACTCTCTTACCGCCCGCGTTCTGCTGCTCGCCTCCGCTTGGTCGGCGCTGGCGCTTGTGGTAATCGCCGTCGTGATTTCGACGCTCTACCGGCAGGGCGTGGAGCGCAGCTTCACCGATCTGCTGCGCGCCCAGCTTTACAACGTCATCAATTCCGTGACGATTTCCAACGAGAACACGCTTGCCGGCAGCCCGCAGCTGGGCGATCTTCGCTTTTCGCAGCCCGATACCGGCTGGTACTGGGTGGTTGAGCCGCTCGGCAATTTCCAGACCGCGCCGCTGGTTTCCTCTTCGCTCGGCGTGTCCTCCTTGCCGGTGCCGAGCATTCTCGACGCTCCCTTCGATAACAGATATGAGCGCTTTTACGCCGTCACCGATGAGGCGGGCAACAAGGTGCGCGTGGCGGAAACGGAAGTCGTGCTGGATGGTGAAGGCCGCGCGGCGCGGTTCCGCGTCTCCGGCAATCTGAATGTCGTGGAAGACGATGTGCGCGATTTCTCCAACAGCCTTTATCTGGCGCTTGCCGTCTTCGGCGTCGGCAGTCTCGTGGTCAACGGCCTTGCCATTCTTTACAGTCTGCGGCCGCTCGATCAGGCTCGCCTTGCGCTCGGCAAGATCCGGGGCGGGAGGCGGAAAGCCTCGAAGGCGAATTCCCGCGCGAAATCCAGCCATTGGCAAACGAGGTGAACGCGCTGATCGACAGCAACCGCCGGCTTGTGGAGCGCGCGCGTATGCAGGTCGGTAATCTCGCGCATTCGCTGAAAACACCGATCGCCGTCCTTCTGAACGAGGCCCGCACGCTGGAACCGCAGCATGGCGATCTGGTGCGCGCGCAGGCGGATGCCATGCAGGCTCAGGTGCAATCCTATCTCTCCCGCGCCCGCATCGCCGCCCAGCGCGGCTCGATCCTTGCCCGCGTGGAAGCGGAACCGGCGCTGGAACGGCTGGTGCGCGTGATGCGCCGCCTGAACCCCGACAAGCAGTTCGTGCTGAATTTCGACCAGCCCGGCGCCGTCCTCGGCATGGAGCAGCAGGATCTGGAAGAGGTCGTCGGCAATCTTCTCGAAAATGCCGCCCGTTTTGCCCAGACGCGCGTGGTCGTCACGCTTGCGACCGGCACCCACCCGTCCTCCGATGCGGAAATCGCCCGTCGTTCCTGGGTGGAACTGACGGTGGAGGATGACGGGCCGGGGCTTGAGCCGGAACAGATCAGCGAAGCGATGAAGCGCGGCAGACGGCTTGATGAAAGCCGGCCGGGCACCGGACTGGGACTTTCCATCGTTTCCGAGGTGGTGTCAGAGTACCATGGCCGCTTTTCGCTGTCGCGCAGCGGCATCGGTGGGCTGAAAGCCGATCTGATTTTGCCGGGCCTCTCGAAAGAGCTTGCGTGAGGCAAGAAAAAAAGCAAGAAATTCAATGGTAGCATATTAGGTGCGATGCGGTAGGAAGAGGACAGGGTTTGGTTGACGTGTATGATGGCTGTCGCTCCGTGACGATGCGTTCGCTGGTGTCACGCCCGGCACTTCTCTCTATCCTGTGCGTTTCGATGCTGAGCGCCTGCACCACCACGGGCACCCGCCCGTCGGGCGGCGGCCTGTTCGGCCGATCCTCGCAGCCTTCGACGCCTTTCCTTGCCAATCTTGAGGGTGGCATTGTCGGGCGAAGCGGCGTGCAACTCGACAGGGGCGACCAGACCAAGGCGCTGGAAGCCGAATACAAGGCGCTGGAAACGGCCCCGGTCGGCACGCCGGTATCCTGGACCGGCGATGACGCCAAGGGTCAGGTGGTCGCCAATGCGCCCTATCAGGTCGGCAACCAGAATTGCCGGCAATATTCCCACAGCCTGACGGTTGACGGGCGCGAAACCAGGGTGCGCGGCGCGGCCTGCCGCAATGCCGATGGAAGCTGGTCTCCCCTGACCTAAATCACTTTGACGTAAATCAAGGTCGCGAACCCCGCGCAATGACAGGAAGAGGCATGGCGGCACAGGCGGAATGTGCTGGCGGTGCGGCGTGATGTCTCAAATTCACGTCATTGCCGCGCTTCATGTTTCCATGTGCCGCGCATTCGAGTAATTGAGCCTTATGTTCTGGATTGTCGTTGCGATACTGACGGCGGCTGTCGCCATCGTCCTGATGTACCCGCTGATGCGGAAGACCGAGGTGGCTGAGACGCGCCGCGACGGCGAAGTTGCCGTCTATCGCGACCAGCTTGCCGAACTGGACCGTGAACGCGCCGCAGGCCTGATCGGCGAGACGGAGGCCGAATATGCCCGCGCCGAAATCGGCCGCCGGCTGCTTGCCGCTGCCGATGCCGGACAAAATGCTGAGAGCAGCACCCGACCGCTGAGACACAATCTCGCCGCGACCCTCATCACCGTGCTGCTGCCGGCACTCGGGCTCTGTCTTTACATCTGGAACGGCAGTCCGGATGCGCCGGACATGCCGCTGGAGGCACGTCTTGAAAAACCCGGCAACGACATGAACCTGCTGATCGCCCGGGCCGAAAGGCATCTGGCGGAGAACCCGAATGACGGCGCCGGCTGGGATATTCTCGCGCCGATCTATTTCAAGACGATGCGGCTCGGCGATGCCGAGCTTGCCTATCGCAACGCTATTCGTCTTCTCGGACCCAGCCCGGAACGGCTGACGGGGCTTGGCGAAACGCTGGTGGCGGGCAATGATGGCATCGTCATCGAGGCCGCGCGCGACGCTTTTGCTGAGGCCGAACGGCTGAAGTCCGGCAATCCGCGCGCCCGCTTTTACCTGGCGCTCGCGCTGGAGCAGGCGGGCAAGGCGGAAGAGGCGCGTGCAGCCTTTGCCGCACTGGCCGCCGATGCGCCGGCCGGCGCGCCATGGCTGCCGCTGGTGCGCGAACACCTTGCCCGGACCGGTGGCGCGGCGGCCCCTGCCGCACCCGGCCCGACCGCAGGTGACGTGGCGGCGGCAAACGACATGACGCCTGCCGACCGGCAGGCGATGATCGAGGGCATGGTGGCGAGCCTTGACGCCAAGCTGAAGGATAACCCGGCTGATTTTGAGGGCTGGATGCGGCTGGTGCGCGCCTATTCCGTGCTGAAGAACGAAGCCAAGGCCGGAGAGGCCCTGCGGGCGGGACTGAAGGCTTTCCCGCCGGAGGGTGAGCAGGGCAGGCAGCTTCTGGCGCTGGCGAAGGAGCTGGGCGTTTCGGCCGGGCCGCTTCGGGGGAACGCGCCGCAGAATGCGATGCCGCAGGGAGTGACGCAATGACCCGCAAACAGAAACGTCTGGCGATCATCGGCGGCGGCATGAGCTTCATCGTTGCAGCCGTGCTGCTCGTCATGTTCGCCTTCGGCCAGTCCATTGCCTATTTCTACATGCCGGCCGATCTGGAGAAGACGCCGGTCGATCCCGGCACCCGCATTCGCCTTGGCGGGCTGGTGGCGGAAGGCTCCGTCAAGCGCGGCGAAGGCCGCACGGTGAGCTTCACCGTGACCGACGGTGAAGCGAACGTGCCGGTCAGCTATACCGGCATCCTGCCCGATCTCTTCCGCGAAGGGCAGGGCGTGGTGACGGAAGGCGTTTTTGATGCAGCCACCCACGGCTTCGTGGCCGACAGCGTGCTGGCCAAGCATGACGAGAACTACATGCCGAAGGAAGTGGCCGACCGGCTGAAGGACAAGGGCCTGTGGCAGCACACGGAAGAGGGCGGACAGCCTTCGGGCGCTGCGACTGAGGGGGCTTCGGCCGACAAGACCGGAGCGACAAAATGATCAACGAGATCGGCCACTATGTTCTGGTTCTGGCGCTCGCCGTGGGGCTGATCGTCTCGACCTTGCCGGTGATCGGCGCGCGGCGCAACGACCGTGCGCTGATGGATGTCGCCTCGCTCGGCTCCATCGTGATGTTCCTGCTGGTGGCCTTGTCTTTTGCTGCGTTGACAAGGGCCTATGCCGTCTCGGATTTTTCCGTTCGCAACGTCTGGGAAAACTCCCATTCGCTGATGCCGACGCTTTACAAGCTGACGGGTGTGTGGGGCAACCACGAAGGCTCGATGCTGCTGTGGTTGCTCATTCTGGTGTTTTTCAGCGCGCTTGTTGCCGTCTTCGGTCGCAATCTTCCGGAAACGCTGAAAGCCAATGTGCTTTCCGTACAGGCCTGGATTTCCGTCGCCTTCCTGCTGTTCATCCTCCTGACGTCCAATCCGTTCCTGCGTCTGGAGCCGGTGCCGGCCGAGGGGCAGGACCTGAACCCGATCCTTCAGGATTTCGGTCTCGCGATCCATCCGCCGCTGCTTTATCTCGGTTATGTCGGCTTTTCCGTCTGCTTCTCCTTCGCTGTCGCAGCCCTTCTGGAAGGCCGCATCGATGCGGCCTGGGCACGCTGGGTCAGGCCATGGACGCTTGCCGCCTGGACCTTCCTGACCGCCGGTATCTCCATGGGTTCCTACTGGGCCTATTACGAACTCGGCTGGGGCGGCTGGTGGTTCTGGGATCCGGTGGAAAACGCTTCTTTCATGCCGTGGCTTGCCGGAACCGCGCTCCTGCATTCGGCGCTTGTCATGGAAAAGCGCGAGGCGCTGAAGATCTGGACCGTGCTTCTGGCGATCATGACCTTTTCCCTGTCGCTGCTCGGCACCTTCCTCGTCCGTTCCGGCGTTTTGACCTCGGTCCATGCCTTCGCCACCGATCCGAGCCGCGGCATCTTCATTCTCGGCATTCTTACGATCTTTATCGGCGGAGCCTTTGCGCTCTTTGCATGGCGTGCGCCTTCGCTGAAAGCTGGCGGCCTGTTCGCGCCGATCTCGCGCGAGGGGCGCTCGTCCTCAACAACCTGATCCTGCCGGTCTCGACCGCGACCGTGCTGATCGGCACGCTGTACCCGCTCATTCTCGAGACCCTGACGGGGGAGAAGATCTCGGTCGGCGCGCCATTCTTCAATCTCACCTTCGGCCTGCTGATGATCCCGATCCTGATCGTCACGCCCTTTGGCCCGATGCTGGCCTGGAAACGCGGCGATCTGCTGGGCGCCTTCCAGCGGCTTTATGTGGCGGCGGCGATTGCTGCCCTTGCCGGGCTGACGCTCTGGTACGTGGAAAATGGCGGTCCGGTGCTGGCGGCGCTCGGCATCGCGGCCGGTTTCTGGCTGATCCTCGGCGCGTTGGCCGATCTCTGGTATCGCGCCAATTTCGGCAAGCTGGCCTTCGGTATCGCGTTCCGTCGCCTGAAGGGCCTGCCGCGCTCGGCCTTCGGCACCGCGCTGGCGCATATGGGGCTTGGCATCACCGTGCTCGGCATCGTCATCGTCACCACCTTCGAGACCGAAACGGTGCTGGAAATGAAACAGGGCATGGTGGCGGAGGCGGGCGGCTACAGCCTCACCTTCGATGGTATCCGCCATGCCGTCGGCCCGAACTTCACCGAGGATCGCGGCCATTTCACCATCCGCAAGGCCGGTGTGGAGGTGGCCGATGTCTGGTCGTCCAAACGGCTCTATACCGCGCGCCGCATGCCGACGACGGAAGCCGGTATCCTGACCTTCGGCCTCAGCCAGCTTTACGTCTCGCTGGGTGACCCCATGGACGATGGCGGCATGGTGGTGCGCATCTGGTGGAAACCCTTCATCCTGTGCATCTGGGGCGGCACGCTGTTCATGATGGCGGGCGGTTTCATCTCGCTCTCCGACAGGCGGTTGCGGGTGGGTGCGCCGAACCGCAAGGCAAAGCCGGCAAAAACGGCCGCGATGCCGGAGGCGGCGGAATGAGTGTGGCCTTGCTACCCTCATTCCTGTGCCTGTCACAGGAATCCAGTCGACGCGCGTCTGCGCGGCGAAAGACTCCTTTCAGCCCAAGGACTTGGGCTGGCTGGATTCCTGTGACAAGCACAGGAATGAGGGAGGTTGTGGCGGGACTTACGCTCCTTCTCGTATTCTTGTTTGCGGTCTCTCCAGCCTTCGCCTTCAATCCGGACGAGGTGCTGAAAGACCCCGTGCAGGAACAGCGCGCCAGAAACCTGACCTCGCAGCTGCGCTGCATGGTCTGCCAGAATCAGTCGATCGACGACAGCAATGCCGAACTGGCGCGCGATCTGCGCGTTCTGGTGCGCGAACGGCTGGTTGAGGGCGACAGCGACAAGGCGGTCATCGATTACGTCGTGTCGCGCTATGGCGAGTTCGTGCTCCTGAAACCGCGCCTCAGCCTTCGCACCGTGCTGTTGTGGGGCGCGCCCATCGGCCTCACCCTTGCCGGGGTTTTTGCCGTCTTCATCTTTTCGCGCCGCCGGGCAACGCAGGAACGGCCGGAAAAACTGAGCGCGGACGAAGAAGAGCGAATTCGCAATCTCATTGAAAAATAACCGATTTCCATATCGGTCCCCGGTTCTTTTTCAACATTACGGATTTTTCATTCGTCAGACACTTCGCCGTAAGGTGTTGCCTCCTATATCTTCATCATCCACCGCTTCCATCCCGGTCAAACGGGCCCCAGTCTGAATGAAGAAAGAAGGTACACCATGTCTCAATCGCAAAACGGACGTTCCTCACTGAAGACGGCCTCGCTGAAGACGGCTCTGAAGGCCACGACCGTTGGCGGCCTTGCCGCGCTGATGCTCTCAACCGGCATTGCAGCACCGATCGTCCATTCCCTTGCCGCTCCGGTCGAGGTGACTGCGCCGCAGGTTCCGAGCTTCGCCAATGTGGTTGATGCCGTTTCGCCCGCGGTCGTCTCCGTTCGCGTACAGTCGAATGTGCAGCCCGCTTCCGATGATGCCAGCAACTTCTCCTTCAATTTCGGCGGACGTGGTCTCGACCAGCTGCCCGACGACCATCCGCTGAAGCGTTTCTTCAAGGAATTCGGCGGCGGCCAGAACCAGGATCGCTCCGACCGTGGCCCGAACCGCCACCGTGACGGCAAGGGTCCGCTGCGCCCGGTTGCTCAGGGCTCCGGCTTCTTCATCTCCGAAGACGGTTATATCGTCACCAACAACCATGTGGTCGACGACGGTTCCGCCTATACGATCGTCATGAACGACGGCACGGAACTCGAAGCCAAGCTCGTCGGTCGCGACCCGCGCACCGATCTGGCGCTCCTGAAGGTCGATGTGAACCGCAAGTTCACCTATGTGCAGTTTGCCGATGACAGCAAGATCCGCGTCGGTGACTGGGTCGTTGCCGTCGGCAACCCGTTCGGCCTCGGCGGCACGGTCACCTCGGGCATCATTTCCGCCCGTGGTCGCGATATCGGCTCCGGGCCCTATGACGACTACCTGCAGATCGACGCGGCCGTGAACCGTGGCAACTCCGGTGGTCCCGCTTTCAATCTCAACGGCGAAGTGGTCGGCATCAACACCGCCATCTTCTCGCCCTCCGGCGGCAATGTCGGTATCGCCTTCGCTATTCCGGCATCCGTCGCCAAGGACGTGATTGCCGACCTGCAGAAGGACGGCAAGGTCGAACGCGGCTGGCTCGGCGTGCAGATCCAGCCTGTCAGCAAGGATATCGCCGAATCGCTCGGCCTTTCCGAAGCCAGCGGTGCGCTCGTCGTGTCGCCGCAGTCCGGTTCGCCGGGCGACAAGGCAGGCATCAAGCAGGGTGACATCATCACCGCCGTCAATGGCGAGCCGGTCAAGGATGCCCGCGACCTGTCGCGCCGCATCGGCGGCATGGCGCCCAACGCCAAGGTTGAAATCTCGCTCTGGCGCGGCGGCAAGTCGCAGTCGGTCACGGTGACGCTTGGTGATCTCGCAAGCGACGACGCTTCCAAGGCGACGCCGACCCAGAACGACGACAAGGGCAGCCAGTCTTCCAGCGAGAAGGTCCTGTCCAGCCTCGGCCTGACGGTTTCGCCCGCCGATGACGGCAACGGCCTTGCCATCACCGATGTCGATCCCGACAGCGACGCCGCTGCCCGTGGCCTGAAGACGGGTGAGAAGATCACCTCCGTCAACAACCAGCAGGTCGCTTCCGCCGCCGATATCGAGAAAATCCTCGAACAGGCCAAGAAGGACGGTCGCTCCAAGGCGCTGTTCCAGATCCAGACGGACGACGGCAGCCGCTTCATCGCTCTGGATATCGACCAGGGTTGATAATTAGAATGACGATGCCGGTTCTTTTGGGAGCCGGCGTCGTATCCCGCTCTTGAGATGGGGCGGTTGAGTATGGCAGGGCGTTGCGGCCCGTTTCTTCTCCCCGCCGGGGAGAAGATGCCCCGAAGGGGCAGATGAGGGGCAACCCCTCGGTCTATCGCTAACGTCGCCCCCTCATCCCGCTGCCGCGGACTTCTCCCCGGCGGGGAGAAGAAACAAGCGGCACCCGCCTGATCCATAGGCGATTGTTCCGCCTTGAAGCGCGATAGTGCTCAAGGCCATGTCTTCGGAGGAAATCTCATGGAAAACAAGGTTCAGGAAATGTCTGTCGCATCTCTTTCCGGTTGTGTGGAAAAGGGCGAGGGCGCTATTGTCCCGCACATGAAGATTCTTGTGATTGAAGACGACCTCGAGGCTGCGGCCTATATGACCAAGGCGTTCCGCGAAGCCGGGATTGTCGCCGATCACGCCAGCGACGGCGAGAGCGGCCTGTTCATGGGCTGCGAGAATGCATACGATGTGATGGTGATCGACCGCATGTTGCCGCGCCGCGACGGGCTTTCCGTCATCAGCGAGCTGCGCCGCCGCGGCATCGAGACGCCGGTTCTGATCCTTTCCGCGCTGGGGCAGGTGGATGACCGCGTCACCGGCCTGCGTGCCGGCGGCGACGATTATCTGCCGAAGCCCTATGCCTTTTCCGAACTGCTCGCCCGCATCGAGGTGCTTGGCCGCCGCAAGGGCAAGCCCGAGCAGGACATGGTCTACCGCGTCGGCGATCTTGAGCTTGACCGGCTGTCGCATGATGTCCGCCGGGGCGGCAAGGAAATCCTGCTGCAGCCGCGTGAATTCCGCCTGCTGGAATATCTCATGAAGAATGCCGGCCAGGTGGTGACCCGCACCATGCTTCTGGAAAATGTTTGGGATTATCACTTCGACCCGCAGACCAATGTCATCGACGTGCATGTCTCCCGCCTGCGCTCGAAGATCGAGAAGGACTTCGAGAAGCCGCTGCTGAAGACCATTCGCGGCGCGGGTTACATGATGAAGGACGAGGGCTGATTGGCGAAAATGGCTCGCCTCAGAATAGTGTTCCGGTCGACAGCGGTGCGCCTTTCGGCGCTCTATATCCTGCTGTTTGCGCTCTGCGCCGCCTTCCTGGTCTTTTATGTCACCGCCCTTTCCGAACGGCTGCTCAACCAGCAGACGCGCGACGCGGTGCTGCAGGAAGTATCGGATGTGCAGCGCATCTATAATCGCGGCGGCATCAACCCACTTCTGCGGATGATGGAGCGCCGCGCCCGTCAGCCGGGAGCGAGCCTCTACGTGATTGCCGGGCCGAACGGCGAAATCCTTGCCGGCAACGTCGCCTCCGTGCAGCCCGGCGTCTTCGACAAGGAGGGCTGGACGGGCTTCCCCTTTCGTTATGAACGTTATTCCGAAAGCGGCGACAGCGTCCAGCATCTCGCCACCGCCAATGTCTTCATGCTGGATAACGGGTTGCGCATCCTGATCGGCCGCGACCTTGGCGAACCGACCAAGTTCCGGGCGCTGGTGCGCAACGCGCTGATGGTGGCGCTGGCCATCATGGGCGGCGGCGCGCTGCTCATCTGGTTCGGCATCGGCCGCAATGCGCTGAAACGTATCGACCGCATGTCGGCGGCGACCAAGAAGATCATGGCCGGCGACCTTTCGCAGCGCCTTCCGCAGGGCCGTTCCGGCGACGAATTCGACCGGCTTTCCGGCTCGCTCAACGCCATGCTCGGCCGCATCGAAAAGCTGAACGAGGGTTTGCGGCAGGTCTCCGATAATATCGCCCATGATCTCAAGACACCGCTGACGCGGCTGCGCAACAAGGCGGCCGCAGCACTTGACGACGATGACGAAACCAGACGGCGTGCCGCACTTGAGGGCATCATTGCCGAATCCGACCAGCTCATCCGCACCTTCAACGCGCTGTTGATGATTTCCCGCGTCGAGGCCGGCTCGATAGCGGCCGAAATGACCGATGTGGACATGTCGGCAATCGCCGCCGACAGCGCCGAGCTTTACGAGCCGGTGGCCGAGGATGCCGGGCTTGTGCTTGAGGCCGAAATCGAGCCTGGCCTGTCCGTAAAGGGCAATCGCGAACTGATTGGACAGGCGCTGTCAAACCTCATCGACAATGCCATGAAATATGCCTGTGAGGGCGAAGGTGACAAGAAACTCGTCGTCCGCCTTGTGACGGAACCGGAAGCCATCGTGCTTTCCGTTGCGGACCATGGCCCCGGCATCCCCGCCGATAAACGCGGCGAGGTGCTGAAACGCTTCGTGCGGCTGGACGAAAGCCGCTCCAAACCCGGCACGGGGCTTGGCCTGTCTCTGGTGGAGGCCGTGATGGAACTGCATGGCGGATCGCTCGTGCTTTCAGACACGGACGCCTCGAATGCGGCCTGCCCGGGATTGACCGTTTCGATGGTGTTTCCCCTTCCCAAGCCGTAGACTGTGCCGTCTGGCGAGATTATCGCAGGCGAGATCGCTTCGTGATCGACAAAAGGACCTGCGACGGATGGCAAGCACATCTCCCTCGACCGGCGACCGACACCACCCGATCATTCTGTTCGATGCCGAATGCGTGCTGTGCTCCGTGAATGCGCAATTCGTGCTGCGGCATGACAAGGCCGGATATTTCCGGCTGGCATCCATGCAGGGAGACGTCGGTGCGGAAATCTACCGGCGCCATGGCATGGACCCGAAGGATCCGGTCAGCCTGCTTGTCGTGGAAGGCGAAAGGGTGCGGCAGGACAGCGACGCGGTTTTGAGCATTTACGAGGCGCTGGGCATGCCGTGGCGGCTGCTTGCCGTCCTGCGCATCATTCCCGCATTTTTGCGCGATCCCGTTTATCGTTATGCCGCACGCAATCGCTACCGTTGGTTCGGAAAGCGTGAAGAATGCTGGGTGGCGTCATCGGACTACAGGGACAGGATCCTTTAACCCGGCCATCCGCCCAAGGCGTGCGGTAATCTCCGTGCAGGGAAAGATGCGCGGCTGGCTTGGCAGTGGCCGCGCACCCTCTCTCTGGGCGGGTGCCCCGGCTCAGAACGTGTAGGCTACACCCACCATCGCGAATGGCTGAATATCCTTTTTCGACAATGGGCTGTCCTTGGCGTCGCCCAGCAGGAAGCCGACGCCACCGGTGCCGGTGATCGACCAGTTCTCGGTCATAAGGTAAGTGAGGGAGGCGCTGGCGTCGATGCGCTTGAAGCCCGATTTGGCGTCATAGCGGCGCAGGCCGGAACGGGCGGATTGGGCCGAGGTGACGCCGAAATAGGATTTCATGTGCTTGTCGTCCGCCCACGTGGCGGAAAGGTCTGCGCCGAGGATGAACTGGTCGACTTTGTGCGAAACGCTTGCACCGACGGTTGCGGTCAGGCCTTCGCTGCCGCTGATTGTCTTGTCCACCTTGGCATAGACCTCGAAGGGGTCGAAGCCATAGGCGATAACGCCGCCGACCACGCCGCCCGCCTTGATGTCGCCCATTCCGCGAAGATTTTTCTTGTCGTCCTTTTCCTTGCGCCCGGCTTCCCAGCCGCCCTTGACGCCCAGTCTGAAGCCGTTGCTGTTCAGCAGGTTGACGGTGACGCCGCTGAAATCGATGCTCAGCGTATCGCCATACTCAACGGAAACCAGCGGAACCGCACCCGCTTCCAGCTTGTCCGAGCCCTCATATTTGGGAGCATAGGCAGCACCCACGCCGAGCGTGATCTTCCACTCGCTGGAACTGCTGTAGCGGGCATTGTCGAAATTGCCCTGCGGATCGGCGAACCTGTCGGATTTGCCGATATCGGCAGCGAAGACGGGCGTAGAGACGGCCTGCGCCAGGGGCAGCGTGCCCAGGCACAAGGCCATGGCACGCAGGTTCTTTTGCCATTTCACTGTAAAAATCTGTTTCATGATCATATCCGTTGCAGCATCAAGCCTTGCAAAACCTGGGAGTCGGGTTTCGTTGAGGAGGACGCTACGCGGGCACAATTGCGGAGACATTACGCGAGATCGCCGGCCACGACTGAAATGGCGCTTGCGAATATCGGGACCTGGAAAAGATCGGCAAAAACGGTTTTCCTGATCGCAAAGCGCCCCGCATTTGTTACAACGCGGGGTGTATGCGCCCGAAAGCTTCGACAATCGCGGCGGCAAGACGATTTTGCGGGGAGTGATCCTTCCTGAAAGTCAGGCAGCGTCGAAGCGCAGGACGCCCGGGAGAGGGAGAGAGACAGTGACGAAACGGGAAGCCGCTGAAAGGCGGCTGAGCGAGGTTCTGCCGGGCGTTATCCGCCCCTATACGCAGACGGAACTGAAATCCGTTCTCTCGACGCTCAAGGATATCGCCAAGGGCGAACCGGCGGTGGCCGCGCTGCTCGCCGCCGAAAGCCCGCTGAAGGACTTCATCGCTGCAGCTTTCACGCTCTCGCCCTATCTGCGCGACATGGCGGCGGCCGATGAGGGGCTGCTGACGCTTGCGATTTCGAAGCCGCTGGAGCCGCTGCTGGCCGATCTCGTCCGTGAAGCGCGCGATTGCTGGAAACCCGGGGAAGAGGGCGGCGTGCCCGTCGAAAACGAAGTGATGTCGCGGCTGAGGGTCGCCAAGCGGCGGCTTTCCTTCGTCGCAGCGCTTGCCGATCTGGCCCGCATCTTCACCGCCCGCGATACGACGCGCTGGCTGAGCGACATGGCGGATGCATCGCTCTCCGCCGCCATCGATCACCTGCTGCTTTCAGCCCATGAGAGCGGCAAGCTCAAACTGAAGAACCCTGCCGCGCCGAGCGAAGGTTCCGGCCTGATCGTGCTCGGCATGGGCAAGCTCGGCGCGCGCGAACTCAACTATTCCTCCGATATCGACGCCGTCGTGTTCTTCGAGCCTTCAGCGGGCATCATGGACGATCCCTATGATGCGACGGAGAATTTCGGACGCATGATGCGCCGTCTCGTGCGCATCATGCAGGAGCGCACGGCCGATGGTTACGTTTTCCGCACCGATCTGCGGCTGCGGCCCGACCCCGGCTCGACGCCACTCGCCATTCCCGTGGAGGCGGCGCTGCTTTATTACGAGGGCAGGGGCCAGAACTGGGAACGCGCCGCCTATATCAAGGCGCGGCCGGTGGCGGGCGACATCAAGGCGGGCGAAAACTTCCTGCGTGAGCTGACACCCTTCATCTTCCGCAAATATCTCGACTATGCGGCAATTGCGGATATTCACTCCATCAAGCGGCAGATCCACGCCCATAAAGGCCATGGCGCCATTGCGGTGAAGGGCCACAACGTCAAGCTCGGGCGCGGTGGCATTCGCGAGATCGAGTTCTTCGCGCAGACCCAGCAGCTGATTGCCGGCGGGCGTATGCCGGCGCTTCGGGTGCGCGCAACGCAGGAGGCGCTTGCAGCGCTGACCGAGGCGAAATGGATCGATGCCGAAACGCGTGACAGCCTGACGGACGCCTATTGGTTCCTGCGCGAGGTGGAGCACCGCATCCAGATGGTGCGCGACGAACAGACCCATGTGCTGCCGGACACCGAAGCCGAATTGAAGCGCATCGCCTTCATGCTTGGTTTCGAGGACACCAAGGCCTTTTCGGAAAAGCTGGAAGAGGTGCTGCGGCTGGTGGAGCGCCGTTATTCGGCCCTGTTCGAACAGGAAACGAAGCTCTCCGGTGAGGCCGGCAATCTGGTCTTCACCGGCCAGAAAGATGACCCCGATACGTTAAAGACGCTGTCAGCGCTCGGTTTCGGACGACCGGAGGATATTTCCCGCGTCATCCGCACCTGGCACAATGGCCGTTACCGGGCGACGCAATCGGTCGAGGCGCGCGAACGGCTGACGGAGCTGACGCCGGATCTGCTGAGGGCCTTCGGCGAAAGCAAGCGGGCGGACGAGGCGCTGCTGCGTTTCGATAATTTCCTCTCCGGCCTGCCGGCCGGCATCCAGCTCTTCTCGTTGCTCGGCAACAATCAGGCGCTGCTGTCGCTTCTGGTGATGATCATGTCTTCGGCCCCGCGTCTTGCGGAAATCATCGCCGCCCGCCCGCATGTCTTCGACGGCATGCTGGACCCGGCATTGATGAGCGACGTGCCGACGCGCGATTATCTCGCCCACCGCATGGGCAATTTCCTCTCCAATGCCCGCCACTACGAGGATATTCTCGACCGGCTGCGCATCTTTGCCGCCGAACAGCGGTTCCTGATCGGCGTCCGGCTGCTGACCGGCGCGATCCGTGGCGAAGTGGCCGCCCGCGCCTTCACCCATCTTGCCGATCTGGTGATCGAGGCGGCGCTCAATGCCGTTCTGGGGGAGATGGAAGCGGCGCATGGGCTCTACCCCGGCGGGCGGGTGGCTGTCATGGGCATGGGCAAGCTCGGCTCCTTTGAACTGACCGCCGGTTCGGATGTCGATCTTATCCTGCTTTATGATTACGACGATGCCGCTCATGAATCCACCGGCGCAAAACCGCTCGATGTGGTGCGTTATTTCACCCGCGTCACGCAAAGGCTGATTGCGGCGCTTTCCGCGCCAACGGCGGAGGGCGTGCTTTACGAGGTGGACATGCGGCTTCGCCCCTCCGGCAACAAGGGCCCGGTGGCGACGCGCATTTCCGCCTTCGAAAAATACCAGCGCGAGGAAGCCTGGACCTGGGAACATATGGCGCTTTCCCGCGCCCGCCTCGTCTGCGGCGATGCTTCGCTGATGGAAGATGCGCGCCGCATCATTGCCTCGATACTGTCCCGCAAGCGCGATGTGGCAAAGGTCTCCACGGACGTGCTGGAAATGAGAACTCTCATCGAGCAGGAAAAGCCGCCGGAAAACATCTGGGACTTCAAACTCATCAATGGCGGGCTGGTCGATCTGGAATTCATCGCCCAATATCTGGCGCTGGTCGGCCCGGTAAAGGGCCTCGCCCGCACGAGCCCGGCCGCAACACGGCCGAAGCGCTGCAGGCGCTCGCCGCGCCGGTGATGGAACCGCAATCCTTCGACGACTGCATGGCGGCAATGGGGCTTTACACCGAGATTTCGCAGATCGTGCGGCTCTGCATCGACGGCGCCTTCAATCCGAAGGAAGCGCCGGCCGGTCTTATTGATCTGGTTTGCCGGGCTGGGGATTGCCCTGATATCTCGACTTTGGAGGGCGAGGTGAAACGGCTGGCGAAGACGGTGCGGAAGGCGTTTGTGGTGACAGTGAAGAATGGTACTTGATGGTGGATGTGATACCCCCTCTGCCCTGCCGGGCATCTCCCCCTCAAGGGGGAGATCGACCCGTGGCAACCGCTCGATCATCGCAAACGTTACGGATTTATCGGGGAGCAACCCTCTAGCTGATCTCCCCCTTGAGGGGAGATGCCCGGCAGGGCAGAGGGGGTATCACGCACTCGACCTTTACTTATTGCAAGCCAGCGAGCACGGCCCGACGTCCACTCAATGCACCGTCCCGCAATGCCCCGCCGCATGCGGAATGATGATCGTCACCACAGTTCCCCTGCCTTCGCAGGAGCGGATTTTCATCGTGCCGCCATGCAGCCTGACGAGTGAGCGGGAGATGGCGAGACCGAGGCCTGAGCCGCCTTGGCTTTTGGCATATTGGCTCTGCACCTGCTCGAAAGGCTGGCCGATCTTGTCGAGCGCCCCGGCGGGAATGCCGATGCCGGTATCGGCGATGGTGAGGATCATGGCGGCCTCGTGCACATGGGTGCGCAATGCGATCCGGCCACCGTCGCCGGTGAATTTCACGGCATTGGACAGGAGGTTGAGCATGATCTGCTTCATGGCGCGGCGGTCGCCCTGCATGGTCAGCCCGGCGCAGACCTTCTGCTGTACGGTGATGTTCTTCTGTTCCGCCTGAATGGCGGTGAGGCGCAGGGTTTCTTCGATGAGCGGCGCAAGGTCTATCGTCTCGCGATTGATGCGCATATGGCCGGCTTCGATCTTCGACATGTCGAGAATGTCGTTGATGACGTTCAAGAGGTGCTTGCCGCTATCGTGGATATCGCGGGCATATTCGGAATATTTCGGCGAACCGACCGGCCCGAACATCTCGTTCTGCAGGATTTCGGAAAAGCCGAGAATGGCGTTGAGCGGCGTGCGCAGCTCATGGCTCATATTGGCGAGGAATTCGGATTTTGCGCGGTTGGCGGCCTGGGCACG
The DNA here is from genome assembly GCF_010669145.1 of Rhizobium oryzihabitans. NCBI lineage: Bacteria > Pseudomonadati > Pseudomonadota > Alphaproteobacteria > Hyphomicrobiales > Rhizobiaceae > Rhizobium > Rhizobium oryzihabitans. The sequence goes on along the minus strand of NZ_CP048632.1, from coordinate 1,111,621 downwards.
CTCTTTTTCCGCGAGATAATTGGCGTTGGCGGCGGAAAGCTCGGTTTTCTGCCGCTCCAGCTTGTGCTGCGAGGCGGAGAGATCGCCGATGGTCGCCATCAGTCGGCGTTCGGAATCGCGCAGGCGCTCCTGATGGCGCTTGAGCAGCGTGATGTCGGTGCCGACGGAGACGAGGCCGCCGTCGCGGGTGCGCCGCTCGTTGATCTGCAGCCAGCGATCGTCGGCAAGCTGCACTTCCGTCATGCGCGAAAGGCCTGATTGATCGGGGTCGGCAACGCGCCGCTCCACCACCGGGCGGGCGGCGGCCGCATGCACCGTGCTTTTTTCCGTGCCCGCCACCAGCACGCTGTCCGGCAGGCCGTATGCCTTCTGATAATGGGTGTTGCACATCACCAGACGGTCGTTCTTGTCCCACAGCACGAAGGCTTCCGAGGTGGATTCGATGGCGTCTGCAAGGCGCTGGTCGGCCTCGGCATAACGCTGTGCAAGACGATGCTGCTCGGTCACATCCATGGCGATGCCGATGACGCGCGGGCCGTTATTGGTGCGGATGACCTGGGCGCGGGCGCGCAGCCAGACATAATGGCCTTTGGCATGGCGCATGCGGAAGATCTGATCGATCTGGCGCAGGTTACCGCAGCCGACGGCGCGGGCAAGCTCATAGAGATTGCCGTCTTCGGAATGCATCATGCGGGCGGCATCGGAAAAGGAAAGCGGTGCGGCCTTCGGCGGCAACCCAAGAATTTCGTAAAGCGAACCGGACCAGAACATGCGCCGCGTGGAAAGATCGAAATCCCACAACCCGCAGCGGCCGCGTGAGAGCGCCGTCTCGACCCGCAGGTTGGATTCGGCAAAGATATCGTCGGCGTCACGGGCGCGCTTCACCTGCATGTAATAGGCATAAAGCACGACCAGCAGGATCGAGGATATGCCGGCAAACAACGTCACATTCATGGCGATTTCGCTGCGCCAGAAGGAGCGGATCGGCTGCAGCGAGCGCGCTGCAATCACCATCGCGCCATCGTCGCCGAAGGGGATCATCGTCGCATAATGCTGCTGGCCATCTATATTGGTCTCGATGGTGCCCGGCGCGCCCGGAAAGCGCTGCACGATGGCAATTTCCGGAAGCAGGGCGGGCAGCGACGTGCCGATATAAAGCATCGCTTCCTTGCCGGCGCCGGCGAAAATGCGGCCATTGCTGCCGGAGAGAAGCACCATGGTGCCATCGGCAAGGCTGCCCGACGGTAGAGCCGCAACGAGAGCAGCTTCTGCCTGGGCGCGCTCCTGCGAGGCGAAGACCGAACCGTTATTGAGAAGAGCCGCCTTGGCAGTCAGCGCCGTCAGCGCCGTGGAGTGGCGGGCGGCCTCTTCCATGCGGCCGTATTCGGCAGCGATGCCCAGCATGCGTGACGCAGCGACGACCACGAGGAAGGCGAGGATGAGAATGGGGATCAGGCGCTTCAGCAGGGTCTCGACCTGCAAGACCGGGCGGTCGGAGCCATTCATCAAACCCATCAGGTCGCTGGAGAGCTTTTCGCTCCAGGCCGCAAGATCAGAAAATTTGGCATACGGCCGCTCATCGCCCGCAGTCGCCCGCCGCACGTTCGTCATTGTCCCGCCTTTTAGATGTCCCCAGTGATTCGAAGCGCCGCCGCTCGAATATCTCTAATGAATCAAATGCGATTCGCCCTGTCCAGAGGCAAAAGTTAAAAGAATTTTAACCCCTTGAACCGACTCCGTATTTTTTCGGGACAGTGCAGGATGCAAGGACTTCCGATGTCGTTACACCCACATTTCCTCATTCCTGTGACAAGCACAGGAGTGAGGGTTGTAGAGCACTCCGGCAGTCCGTTGCTAACTGCCGGAAAAATGAGGGAAATCAGCCCTTCAGGATACGCCCGACAATGTCGCTCACATCCGTCGAAAGCCCCTTTGCGTCGGCGATCGTCGAAAGGGCGGCCCGGGCATGTTCGGCGCGGCTTGCCTCCAGTGACCGCCATGAGCGCATGGAGGTGAGGATGCGGGCGGCAAGCTGTGGATTGCGCTTGTCGATGGCGACGATCTGCTCCGCGAGGAACCGATAGGCAGCCCCGTCGGCGCGGTGGAAACCGGTGGGGTTGGAGAAGGCAAGCGTTCCCACCAGCGACCGGACCCGGTTCGGATTGGTGGCGATGAAATGTTTCGATTTCATCAGCGCCTTGATGCGCTCCAGCGCCCCGTCGCCGGGAATCGCGGCCTGCAGCGAGAACCACTTGTCGAGAACGAGCGCATTATCGGCAAAGCGCGTTTCGAAGGCGGCAAGCGCTTCTTTCGTCTCGGCGCTGTCAGGGAAACGCTGGGTCAGCACACTCAATGCGTGGGCAAGATCGGTCATGTTGGTGGCGTCGGCATAGGCCCTCGCCGCGCGGGCCGGTGTCTCCTCGGCAAAGGCGAGATAGGTGAGCGCGCCGTTGCGAAGCGAACGGCGTCCCGCACTTTCCGCATCCGGGCTGTAGGCCTCGCCGTTGACCGTGCCTTCGCCAAGCTGCCTGAAGGTTTCAAGCCCGGCCGTTGCAATCGCCTTTATCGTGGCGTTGCGCGCCTTGTGGATGGCTTCGGGATCGTTGTCACCGCCCAGTTCACGGGCAATGTCCGTCTCGCTCGGCAGCGCCAGCGCCTGCGCCCGGAACGCGGGCTCGAGCGCCGGATCGCCGACGATTTCGATGAGGGTGGAGATGAGTTCGGCATCCGTGCGCACCTCGCCACCATTCTGCACGGCCCTGGTGGCCGCAATGAGCGCCGGCAAAGCGAGATCGGTGAGCGCCTGGAAGCGGGCGAACATATCCGTCTCGTGCCGGGCGATCTGCACCAGATCGGCAGCACTCTGTTCGAAATGCAGATTGACCGGCGCGGAGAAGCTGCGGTTGATCGACAGCACCGGCCGTGAGGAAATGCCGGAGAAGGAGAATGTCTGGTTACGTTCGGTCAGATGCAGCACGCCGTTGCGGTATTCACCACCCTCGACGGCCTGCGGCTCGGCGATCTGGCCGTTGTCGAGGATCAGCGCCAGCGACAGCGGAATGTGACGCGGCTGTTTCACCGGCTGGCCGGGGGTAGGCGCGGTCGTCTGTTCCAGCGTCAGGCTGAAGGTGGCGGCGGCGGCATCGTAGCGGCATGAAACAGAGACGAGCGGCGTTCCCGCCTCGGTGTACCACAGCGAAAACTGCGAGAGGTCGCGACCGCTGGCATCGGCAAAACTCTTGACGAAGTCTTCCACTGTCGCGGCGTCACCGTCATGACGCTCGAAATAGAGGTCCATGCCCTTTTTGAAGTCGTCTTCTCCAAGGATCGTGGCGATCATGCGGGTGACTTCGGCGCCTTTTTCATAGACGGTCGTGGTGTAGAAATTGTTGATTTCACGATAGGTATCGGGGCGCGGCGGGTGTGCCAGCGGGCCGGAATCCTCCGGAAACTGCTCCGATTTCAGATGGCGCACATCGGCGATGCGCTTGACCGGGCGCGAACGCATGTCGGCGGAAAATTCCTGGTCGCGATAGACTGTCAGGCCTTCCTTCAGGCAGAGCTGGAACCAGTCGCGGCAGGTGATGCGGTTGCCGGTCCAGTTGTGGAAATATTCATGGGCGATGATGCGCTCGATATTGGCGTAGTCAGCATCGGAGGCGGTTTCCGGGTCGGCCAGCACGAATTTGTCGTTGAAGACGTTGAGACCCTTGTTCTCCATCGCGCCCATGTTGAAATCGGACACGGCGACGATCATGAAGATATCGAGGTCGTATTCGCGGCCGAAACGTTCCTCGTCCCATGTCATCGAGCGTTTCAGCGCATCCATGGCATAGGCCGCGCGCGGCTCCTTGCCGTGCTCGACATAAATCTTGAGCGCCACTTCACGGCCGGAGACGGTGGTGAACGTGTCTTCCACCACGCCGAGATCGCCGGCGACGAGCGCGAAGAGATAGCTGGGTTTCGGATGCGGATCGAACCAGGCCGCAAAGTGGCGGCCTTCATCGTAATTGCCGCCGCCGAGGAAATTGCCGTTCGACAGCAGCAGCGGATTGCCTTCTTTCGCGGCAATGATCGTCACCGTATAGGGTGCGAGAACATCAGGCCGGTCCGGGAAATAGGTGATGCGGCGGAAACCTTCCGCCTCGCATTGGGTGCAATAGACGCCATTGGTGCGGTAAAGCCCCATCAGCTGCGTATTGACCTGCGGATTGATGTAGTTGGTGACACAGATCTCGAAGGGAGACGCCGCCGGCAGATCGCGGATCGTCAGGCTGTCAGGCGTCGCGTCATATTGGCTGGCAGGAACATCCACCTGATCGAGCAGCAAGCCCGAAAGCGTCAACTCGTCGCCATCGAGAACGAGCGGCGCTGCCACGTCTACGCCCTCTCGGCGATGAAAGATCAGACGGGCTTCGACCTTGGTATTCTTGGGGTCGAGTTCGAAGGTGAGATCCACCCGCTCCAGAACGAAATCGGTGGGGCGGTAATCTGCCAGGTGAACGATCTGGCCCGTGTCTGTTCGCATGACTGTTCCTGAATAACTTTGTCGTTGTCCTCCGGGCATCATGTCGTCATCAGGCCCGGATGTAAAATAGGTGCAGTATTCGTCACGTTCATGTGCGAGTCGGGGGACGTTCTGTCCCGCCATGGAAGGCTTTTCCAGCCCCGCAGACGATCCTCCCGCTGCCGGACCTGCGGACCATGCCAGCAAATGTTGAACGATTGCTGAAATTGTATTTTATTTTCTTCAAATTTTAGCGGGCGTCTGTTTTTGCCGGCTATACTTTGCAATACCCCGACACTTCTCCCTCCGTCATTCCGGCTCAGGACCTGAATGAGAGGCCGCAAAAACGTGAAAGCGATCCCTTGTCGCCACCAGATCAACCGAATTCATGGGTGAATAACATTTTTTGATGTAAAGGGCCGGAGTAATGCTCTAGCCTTGCATAAATCCAACTCCCCTGCGTCGTCCTTCCCCGCATGAAAAATCTTCCGATGGCGTGTTTGCGCAGCCGATATGAGTAACTGCCAATGAACGCCGAGCCGACAAATCCCTTTCGCGGGATAAGCATGAAGCTGATTTCGGTCGGCTTTTTTCTGGTGATGCAGACCTGTATCAAGGCCTCCGGTCCCGATGTGCCGGCCGGCCAGATCACCTTCTTCCGCTCCGCTTTCGCTATTATCCCCATCGTCGTTTATCTGGCCTGGCTGCATGCGCTGACAAGCGCGCTGCAGACCAACAATCTGCTTGGCCATTTCAAGCGCGGTTTTCTCGGCATCCTGTCCATGGCCTGCGGTTTTTATGGCCTCACGCTGCTGCCGCTGCCGGAATTCATCGCCATCGGCTACGCGTCGCCGCTGCTCGCGGTGGTTTTTGCTGCATTCGTCCTGCATGAGAAGGTGCGTGTCTATCGCTGGAGCGCGGTTTTCGTTGGCATGATGGGCGTGCTGGTGATCCTGTGGCCGAAGATGACGCTTCTGAGGGAAGGCGGCTTTGCTGCGGGCGAGGGGCTGGGCGCGATCGCCGTGCTTTGCGGTGCAGCACTGGGTGGTCTTGCCATGATCCAGGTGCGGCAATTGGTGGAGACGGAAAAGACGCCGACCATTGTGCTTTATTTCTCACTCACCGCCACATTGCTGTCATTGATCAGCGTGCCTTTCGGCTGGAGCGACCTGGACACAAGACAGTCCGTCCTCCTGATTACCAGCGGCATCTGTGGCGGTGTTGCGCAGATCTTCCTGACGGAAAGCTATCGCCACGCGGAGGTCTCCACCATCGCACCCTTCGAATACAGCTCCATCGTGTTCGGCATCGTCGTCTCCTATATCCTGTTCGGAGACGTGCCCACCGTCACCATGCTGATCGGCACGGCAATCGTTATCATGGCGGGCATCTTCATCATCTTCCGGGAGCATCAGTTGGGGCTGGCGAGACGGGCGGCGCGCAAGGCCTCGACCCCGCAGGGGTGATACTCCGGATGCGGCGGATGACGCAGATCCTGCGGCATCTGTCGTTGCATCCTATACGACGCAGATGTTTCCCACGCCGGGCAAATCTCAACCTCATTCCTGTGCTCGTCACAGGAATCCAGCTGACGCGCGTCTGCGCGGCGAGAGAGTCTTTTCAGCCCAAGGACTTGGGCTGGCTAGATCTCTGTGACAAGCACAGAGATGAGGAGAGGATCGCGCCCTGTAAAAGCAGGGTAACCGACGCACCGGCGCCAAACCCTTGCGTCGCATCATATGACGCCGCCGGCGGCCATCGTCAGGTGCCGCAAAACCCCTGAAAAAGCAAAAGGCGCCTTCCCGAAGAAAGACGCCAGCGCGCAATCATCTATATGGACAGGATTTTACGCCTGCCTGAATGCTCTCAGCGCTCGCGGAAATCCGCGAAGACAGCTGCGGGACGTGTGACACGAACCTGCTGCATGGCAGCGCGTGCGGTCATCTGTTCGTTAGCGGCAGCGCCGAAACGATGGTAACCCTGACTGGAGCGAGGGCCGAGGCCTGCCAGACGGAGTGTTTCAAAGCCGGAATGCACCGGACGGAAGCGAGTGGTCATTGCCTTGGTTCCTTAAACCGAATTCCTCCCAAGACACGCCGCCTATATCGCAGCGCAGCATGGATTCGGCAAGGCGGCCAAATGCGCCGCTGTTATGCACATTGTGCATGGCTTTTTTCATAATTCGTTTACACTGAGCAAGAAGAAGGCAATCAGCCTTCGGAGACTTTTGCTTGAAATGCTAATAAATCCTGCCATGCCAATGACTTGGAGGCCGGAGCGTTCAAAAGTTCCTGCGGATGCAGGCTCGCCAGAGCCGGTAAAACCAGGTGTCCGGCTGCGACATCACGCCACTGTCCGCGCAGCGTATGGATCGTTCCCGTGCCGCCAAAAAAGAAACGTGCGGTTAAGTTGCCAAGAAGCAACAGGTGTTTCGGCTCCGCAAGCGCGATCTGGCGCTCGATGAAGGGGCGGCAAATATCCATTTCGGCCTGTGTCGGCGGGCGGTTGCCAGGCGGACGCCAGGGCACGACATTGCCGAGCATGATGCCTGAGCGTTCAAGGCCGATCGCCGCCAGCATGCGGTCCAACAAAAGCCCGCTCTTGCCGGCAAAGGGCAGGCCCTCCCGGTCGTCATCCGCATCCGGCATGGGGCCGATGACCATGATGGCGGAAGCGGGATCGCCCTGCGTGAACACCGTGTTGCGGGCGCTGTTCTTGAGGTTGCAGCCGCTGAACCCCTCAAGAGCGGTTTTCAACTCGGGAAGCGACCGCGCGCTTTCTGCCGCAAAACGCGCGGCTGCCACGGCCTGTTCGTCCGGCACGGCGACATTTTGCTGAACGGCGGGGGCGGGCGGTGCACCTCTGGTCGGGGCGGCACGATCCGCCGCCTGCCGCTGGGGAGCATCGGTGCGACGCTCTGGTCCACCCTCCATCTGGCGCGTGGGGCGGAATTTTCCTGTCGCGCTGCCGGACGGGCAGGGCGGGCAGCGGCAAATTCGGCGAAACGGTCGAGCGGACTGTCCTCAAGCAGCCAATCCACACCCGCATCCGCATGGAAATGCAGGAGGGCGGCGAGTTCGGCCGGGGAGAGGTCGTGAGCGGCGATCATGGCTGGAAATTATCCCATGTTCGCCGCCCGGGAAACCCGTAAATCACGCTGTCCAGCGCTGAATGTCACCGCTTTCGCCGATCATCGCCAGACCATGGGCAATCGAGAGCAGCTCGCCGCCGGTTTCGATCCGGTCCGCGTCGAAACGACGGGTGAAAAGCTCCCGCACCGCCGGCACGAAGGAGGTGCCGCCGGTCAGGAACACCTTGTCGATCGCATCCGGCGCAACCTTCGTCTTCTCCAGAACCTCGTCCAGCGCGCCCTCGATCTTGGCAAGGTCGTCGGCGATCCAGGTGTTGAAGTCGCTGCGCTTGACCGTTTTGCGACCGGCCTTGCCGAGCGGTGCGAAGTTGAACTCCGCCTCCTCGGCCGAGGAGAGCGCCATCTTGGTGGCGGAAATCGACTGATAGAGCGGATAACCCTCGTCATGCTCCACCAGATCGATGAAAAGTTCGAGCTTGTCCGGCTCGATCGCCGAACGTACCAGCGATTTCAGATCGGTGAATTCCTTCGAGGTCTTGAAGATCGACAGCTGGTTCCAGCGGCCGAAATTCACGTAATAACCAGAGGGCACATCCAGCACCTTGTCGAAGCTCTTGAACTTGCTGCCCTTGCCAATCTCAGGCGAGACCAGATTGTCGATCATCCGGAAGTCGAAATGGTCACCCGCCACGCCGACGCCCGAATGGCCGATGGGGGTGGCGGAAAGCTTGCCGGCATGGGTCTCGAAACGGATCAGCGAATAGTCCGTGGTGCCGCCGCCGAAATCCGCCACCAGCACGTTGGCGTCCTTTTTCAGGCTCTGGGCGAAATAATAGGCGGCCGCCACGGGCTCATAGACATAGTGGATCTCCGGAAAACCGGCCCGGCCCAGCGCCTCGTTGTAACGGGCAAGCGCGAGAGACTCGTCCGGATTGCTGCCGGCGAAGCGCACCGGCCGCCCGGCGATGACGGTCGAGACGTCGCCCGGCCATTCCGCGCCCGCATAGGTCTTCAGCTTACGCAGGAACACGTCCATCAGGTCCTCGAAGCTCTGGCGCTTGGCGAAGATCAGCGTGCCCTGGAAGAGCGGCGAGGCCGCGAATGTCTTGATCGACTGCAGGAAGCGACAATCGCCCGCATTGTCGATGAATTGCCGGATGGCGGCATGGCCTGCTTCGACATGCAGGGCAGCAGCACCCAGCCCTGAATCCTTCATGAAGGAGAGCGCGGTGCGCATGCTGTCATCCGTGCCCGCGCTGCTGGTGAAGCGCATGGAACGGCTGTCGCCGCTGCCGTCCGAAAGAGCCATGACCGTGTTGGTCGTGCCGAAATCGAGGCCGAGAGCCCGCTTTTGCGTCATCGCCATATTCCTTGTCGCCGATGGAAATGCCCGCCCGGCCCTTGAGGTGGCCCGGCGTGAAAATGAGGGATGCCCTTGGCGTCCCGATGTCAGAGGAGGGCGGTTGATTGCATAAGCCCGGCGGAATGGCAAGCACCGCATCCACGTTTATTGTGACATTTTCATGAAGTAACCGTCGCAGTCAGGATGCGCCCTTGTCGCGTACATTAAATATTTTTTCGCACAAACAGAGTATAAGGCTGGGCTATAACATTAAATGGCAGGTTTATTTTTGTATTTGTGCGTTTGTAAACGGAGCCACAATGTCCCGCAAGCCGGCTCGTTCCTTGCCTGAAGAAGTGCCGCCAGAGAGGGCCGCGCTTGTTCGCGGCGACGTTGAAAGCTTTAATCACCATCTCATGGATCTGATGGAGATCTCGCAGCAGGGTTATGCCCTGTTCGACGGCGGCGACCAGTTGCGCTTCGCCAACAGTGCGTTTCGCATGGCGCTCGGCATCGGGCCCGAGGACTTCCCGACATGGGTGGAGCTGATGCGCATCGGCTATCGTAGCGCCACCGGCACCGCCATCGAAACCTCCGATTTCGAACTTTGGCTGCGCTCCGCCAAGACGAGGCGCGGCAAATTGCCATTCCGCACCATCGAGACCAGCCTGAATGACGGTCGCTGGATGCTGACCACGGAAACGACGCTGCCCGGCGGCTGGATGCTGTGCGTGATCACCGATGTTTCCGAACTCGGCATAGAATTGCGCGATCTTCGCCAGGAACGCGACAAGGCGCTGAAATCGGCACTGAGCGACGAGTTGACCGGTCTTGGCAACCGCCGTTACGCCATGGATAGTCTCAACCACATGCTTGGCCCCAACAAGGCCCAGGCCCTTGCGGTGATCATCATGGATATTGACCACTTCAAGGCGGTGAACGACCGCTTCGGGCATGCAAGCGGCGATCTGGTCCTGAAAGATTTCGCCGGCCGCCTCTGCGCCGCCGCCGGCCGCGACGATCTGCTCGGGCGGATCGGGGGCGAGGAGTTCCTGCTCGTTCTCGGCGGTTCACGCATGCTGAGCGCCGAGATCATCATGCAGCAACTGCTGTCGTCGTTGACCGCGGCATCGCCGCTGAGCGACGTGCCGGATTTCCGCTATAGCTGCTCGGCCGGCATCGCCTTTGCCAATCCCGGCGAGAGCGCCGGCGATGTCTTGCGCCGTGCTGACACAGCGCTTTACGAAGCCAAGAACACCGGCCGAAACCGCTTCGTGATCTACGGAGCGGCTTCTTGACCGGTTGAGTTTTGCCGGCGTCAGTTCGACTTCGCTGCGCCGCCATCCACCCTGAGCATCGTGCCGGTGATGTAGCTTGCCGGCACCGAGCAGAGGAAGGCGCCGGCGGCGGCGAATTCTTCCACCGTGCCGAGCCGGCCGGCCGGAATGCTCTTGACGGAAGCCTCACGGATTTCCTCAAGGCTTTTACCCAGACGCTTGGCATTGGCGCCATCGAGTTCGTCGATGCGGTCGGTATGGATGCGGCCGGGCAGGAGAAGATTGGAGGTGATGCCGAAACCGGCCACTTCGGAGGACAGCGTCTTGCTCCAGCCCACCAGCGCCCCGCGCAGCGTGTTGGAGAGCGCCAGATTGGGGATGGGCTCGAAAACGCCCGAGGAAGCGACGGTCAGGATGCGGCCAAAACCCTGTTCCTTCATCTGCGGCAAAAGCGCATTGGTGAGCGTGATGACGCGCAGCACCATGGATTGGAAGAAGTTTTCCAGTTTCTCGGCCGTGATCTCCTGCGCAAGACCCGGTGTCGGGCCGCCGGTATTGTTGACGAGAATATCGATGCCGCCGAGCTTGTCTTTCACGGCCTGAACCATGGCTTCGACGAAATTGTCATCGGCAAGATCGCCCCACACCCAGTCTGCCTTGCCCTTGCCCAGCGCGTTGATCGCCTTGCAGTTCGCATCCAGCTTCTCGCCGCTTCTGCCGACGAGAAGAACATTTGCGCCTTCCTTCGCCAGCGCCGTTGCAATGCCCAGCCCAAGGCCGCGTGAGGAGGCGAGAACGAGGGCGCGTTTGCCGGAAATGCCGAGATCCATGGGTTTTGTCCTGTCTTGTTTGCGATGTCTTCGCTGTTTATAGGAAGGTGAAACCCGCTTTTGAAGGTCAAATACGCGTCATGACAGAACAATCTCTGCTTAAATTTTCCATTGCCGTCACGGTTCTTCTGGCCGCGTTCGGCATCGGCGCGGGTTTGTTCTCGGGCTCCTTCGCGGTGGTGTTCGATGGCGTTTATGCGCTGACCGATGCTTTCATGACGGTGCTGGCGCTGCTTGTCGCGCGGCTGATCGCGGCCTCGGCAGCACCAAGGCCCGGTGGCCGGTTGGCGGAACGTTTCACCATGGGTTTCTGGCATCTGGAGCCGATGGTGCTTGGCCTTAACGGCACGCTCTTGATGGGGGCTGCGATCTACGCCCTGATCAATGCCATTGACAGCCTGATGGACGGCGGCAGATCGATCGAGTTCGATTACGCCATCATCGTCACCTTCGTCAGCTTCGCCGTCTCGCTCATCATGGCGTGGTTCGTCAAACGCCAGAACCGCAGGCTGAAATCAGCTTTCGTGGCGCTGGACGCCAAAAGCTGGCTGATGAGCGCGCTCCTGAGCGTGGCCCTGTTCCTGGCCTTCGCCATCGGTTACGGGCTGACGGGAACGGCGCATCAGTGGATCGCGCCCTATATCGACCCTGCCGTGCTGGCGCTCGTCTGCCTCGTCATCATCCCCATGCCGTTCGGCAATGTGAAACAGGCGCTGGCGGATATTCTTCTGGTGACACCGCTGGAATTCAAGCAGCACGTGGACAGGGTGGCAGGGGAGATCGTGGCGAAGTTCGGCTTCTCTTCGCACTATTCCTATGTGGCCCGCGTCGGCCGCGGCCGCCAGATCGAACTCTTCTTCATCGTGCCGAAGAACTGGCCGGCCCGGCGCCTGGAAGAATGGGACGCCATCCGCGACGAAATCGGCGATGCGCTCGGCGGCGAGGGAACGGATCGGTGGCTGACGATCGTGTTTACGACGGATGAGGAATGGGCGGTTTGAAGCGGAGAATTCGGCGGCGATCTTCGCGCGCCGCTAATCCTGCGTGAGCGCTTCAACAGGAGCAAATAGCGAAAAGACCAGACCATCACGCTCGAAAGCAAGGTCCACCGTGCCATGAACATAGCTGGCAAGCGCCCTTTCGATCATTCGTGAGCCAAAGCCTTTTTTGGCGGGATCAATGACCGCAGGACCGTCCCGTTCCCGCCAGACAAGATTGAGGCAGTCTTTTTCGTTGACCTTCTCAATCTCCCAGCTGATGGAGATATTTCCGCTCTCATTTGCCAGGGCGCCATACTTGATGGCGTTGGTCGTCAACTCGTGAAAGGCGAGCGCGATTGCGAGACCGCTTTTAGGCGCGAGGGTAACCTTGGGTCCGTCGATCCTTATTCGATCAGCGGACTGCTCGTTTGCCACCGTTTCGGCAACGGCTTTCAGCGTCGTCATGTCGTGGCTCGGGCGCAGCAACAGGTCATGCGCGCGGCCAAGTGCAGCCAGCCGGGCAAGAAAGGCGGGCTTTGCCACTGACATTTCGTCATCGTCTTTAAGGGTTTGACCCGCAACGGATTGCACGAGAGCCAGAATGTTCTTGATTCTGTGTGATAATTCATTGCGCAGAAGAAGCTGCTGTTCTTCGAATTCCTTCACGCCGGTGATGTCTCGGGAGATGGAAAGAATGCTGTCGACCGAGCCGCTGTCGTCAAAAATCGGAGACACCTTGACGTCCCAGAAGCGGCGGTTTCCCGTTGCCGTATCCGCAAATCCGAGAAATCGGGAGCTTCTGCCTTCACGTGCCTCGTTGATGGCCGCTACAGCTGCGATATTGCCCTTTCCTTCCCAGAAATCCGGCCAGGGGCAGCCTTTTACGGCTTCGAAATCCTGTATCTCCATGACCCGTTGCCCGCCCTCATTCATGAACTGAAGGGAGCCATCCAAACCAATAATTTTTATGCAGTCGTCCGAGGCAGCCAAGGCGGCGTGGATAAATCGCTGGCTTTGATCGTTTGACGTTTGCGTCATTGAAAATCCACCTGAACCGAGAGCACCATATAAGCTCTGCTGAACAATTATTGGTGGCTTTGGGATAAACATAGTGGATACTTTTCTAAATGCCAAGATGATCACATATGGCGCATATCCGAAGTAATGACCTTGTCACGAAGCCCTCATCGGCCGAACGACGGGATGGGTTTTTGGGTGCGAGACCCGACGCCAACCTAACGTCACTCTCAAATCTGCAAACACTGACAAGCTTGACGCCCACACTAGCTGCGCCTATCCTCTATATTACGTGAACGTAAAAGTAATAAATTAGTCATCAGGTTGTCTGACAATGGGGTGGCGTGCGACATGTTTTGCCGCTATAGAAGCTCGACAAAGGCGTCCTGCTTTGCGAAGACAGGCGCTGGTGAATGCGGTGTCGCGGATGGCTTTTGACCTGCGCAGCCAATGCGGCGAAGATGCCAAAAAGCGGATATAACAACAGCCGGATGGGACCGGCGATGCGGAGAGGACAAGATGACGGAAGTGATGGAACTGCCCGAACGCGAAGCGATGGAATTCGACGTTGTGATCGTCGGTGCTGGTCCTGCGGGTCTTGCCGCCGCGATCCGTCTGAAGCAGGTCGAGCCGGAGCTTTCGGTTGTCGTTCTGGAAAAGGGCGCTGAAGTCGGCGCGCATATCCTCTCGGGCGCTGTGGTTGATCCTATCGGCATCGACAGGCTGCTGCCCGGCTGGCGGGAAGAGGAGGGGCATCCCTTCAAGACCGAGGTCAAGGACGACCAGTTCATGTTCCTGGGCCCTGCCGGCTCCATCCGCCTGCCGAACTTCATGATGCCGCCGCTCATGAATAATCACGGCAATTACATCGTCTCGCTTGGTCTCGTCTGTCGCTGGCTGGCGGAAAAGGCGGAGGCTCTCGGCGTCGAGATCTATCCGGGCTTTGCCGCCACCGAAGTGCTTTATAATGACGAGGGCGCGGTGATCGGTGTCGCCACCGGCGATATGGGCATCGAGAAGAACGGCGAACCGGGTCCGGCCTTCACCCGCGGCATGGAACTGCATGGCAAATATGTGCTTGTTGGAGAGGGTGTGCGCGGTTCGCTCGCCAAGCAGCTGATTTCCAAATTCGAGCTTTCCAGAGATCGCGAGCCGCAAAAATTCGGCATCGGCATCAAGGAGCTCTGGCAGGTCAAGCCGGAACACCACAAGCAGGGTCTCGTGCAGCATTCCTTCGGTTGGCCGCTCGGTTTCAAGACCGGCGGCGGTTCCTTCCTCTACCATCTCGAGGATAATCTCGTCGCCGTCGGCTTCGTGGTGCACCTCAATTACAAGAACCCCTATCTCTATCCTTTCGAGGAATTCCAGCGCTTCAAGACCCATCCGGCCATCCGCGATACCTTCGAGGGCGGCAAGCGCATCTCCTATGGCGCGCGCGCCATCACCGAAGGCGGTTACCAGTCGGTGCCGAAGCTGACTTTCCCGGGCGGCGCGCTGATCGGCTGTTCCGCCGGTTTCGTCAACGTTCCGCGTATCAAGGGCAGCCATAATGCTGTGCTGTCGGGCATGCTGGCGGCGGAAAAGATCGCCGCGGCGATTTCCGCCGGCCGCGCCCATGACGAGGTGGCGGAGATCGAGGCCGAATGGCGCGACGGCGATATCGGCAAGGACCTGAAGCGGGTGCGCAACGTCAAGCCGCTGTGGTCGAAATTCGGCACGCTCGTCGGTGTCGGTCTTGGCGGTCTGGACATGTGGACCAACCAGCTGTTCGGTTTCTCCTTCTTCGGCACGCTGAAGCACGGCAAGACGGATGCGCAGAGCCTCGAACCGGCTTCGAAGCACAAGCCGATCGCCTATCCCAAGCCTGACGGCGTTCTGACCTTCGATCGCCTGTCGTCGGTGTTCCTGTCCTCCACCAACCATGAAGAGGACCAGCCGGTGCATCTTCATGTGAAGGATATGGAGTTGCAGAAGCGCTCCGAACACGACATCTATGCCGGCCCCTCGACGCGTTATTGTCCGGCAGGTGTTTACGAGTGGGTGGAGAAGGACGGCGAAGAGGTTTACGTCATCAACGCGCAGAACTGCGTGCACTGCAAGACATGCGACATCAAGGATCCCAACCAGAACATCAACTGGGTGCCGCCGCAGGGTGGCGAGGGGCCGGTTTACGCCAATATGTGATGGCGATTACGGCTGAAGCCTTCTCCTCCGTCATGCTCGGGCCTGTCCCGAGCATCTGCACGGGCTGATTTTACGATACGTGAGTGGATCCTCGTGGCAGGCCCGAGGATGACGTCGAGCGTGGGAAGACCGCTTGCAATCACTCTCGACCGTTATTTTCGGAACGAGCAAGTCTTTGATTGCAAGGACTGATTTTCCACGGCGCATTCGCCCCTGACTGGTTGGCGGGTCAAGCCCGGCTTGACGGGATGTGGTATCCACAGCCCCGTTGCCCCCTGTCTATTTGTGGATTGCTCTTCGATTTCTTACATATAGGATGTTGGGGTGTTGTAGCGTCAACGGCGAGTGGAGTGCGGGCCGTAAATGCGGTAACGCCTTGATGTGCATATGGTCCTAGGTGCCGTCGCCCGGCGGCAGGGAGTTAAGAGAATGTCCGGCTTTCAAAGGCTGAATATCGTGCGGAACACAAGGTTTGGCGTCGCTTTGGCGGCGGGGGTGGTCGTTGCAGTCTCATTGAGCGGCGGTCCGCTGGTGGCTGCCAGTTGCCGTACGGATGCCATGGCCGGCATCGACTGGCGCGAATGCAACAAGCGCCTGCTGATGCTGGGCGGCAGCAATCTCGATTCGGCAATGCTTTACGGCACCGATTTCACCTATACCGACCTGCGCGGTTCCTCTTTGAAGGGCGCCAATCTCGAAAAGGCGAAACTCATCCGCACGGCTCTGGGAGAAGCAAACCTTCAGGGCGCCAACCTGACCAAGGTGGAAGCCTATCGCAGCGATTTTTCAGCCGCCGATGCCACCAATGCCAAATTCATCAATGCCGAAATGCAGCGGACCAAGTTCGAGAATACCAAGCTCGACGGCACGGATTTCACCAAGGCCGAACTCGGCCGTGCCGATTTTGAAGGCGCGACGCTGAACGGCTCGAAATTCTCCCTGACCAACCTGTCGCGTGCCCGTTTCGGTGGCGCAAAGCTTGGCGGCCCGGTGGATTTCACCAGCGCCTTCCTGCTGTTGACCCGGATCGAAGGGGTTGATCTTTCCACCGCGACCGGGCTGGAGCAAAAGCAGGTGGATATCGCCTGCGGCGACGCCAAGACCAAGTTGCCGAACGGCCTGACGGTACCCGCCTCCTGGCCATGCCCGGAAGATCCGGACGACGAGTGACGGGAGGGGCCGCGCGGTTTTTACGCGGCAAATGCGTTTTCCGTAAAAGGGGATAGAAGCGTCCGCGATGCGGACGCCTCATCTTCGATCAGAAGCCCGAAAGTACGATCTTGCCCTTGGCCTTGTTGCTCTCGATCAGAGCATGCGCCTTGATGAGGTTTGCGGCGTTGATGGTGCCGAAAACTTCCGTCAGCGTCGTTTTGATCTTGCCGGCATCGACCAGCTGCGCGACGTGGTTGAGCAGCTTGTGCTGTTCGATCATATCAGGCGTCTCAAAAACCGCGCGGGCGAACATCATTTCCCAATGGATCGATATGCATTTGCGCTTGAAGGCCATGATGTCGAAACCGCCGGCCGGATCGTCGATCAGCGCGAAACGGCCCTGCGGGGCGATGGTTGCGACGCTGTCGGCGGCGTGGATATCGCTGTGGGTGGTCGAGAAAACGAAGCCCGGGGCACCGAGACCAAGCGCCTCCACCTGCGGGGCGATCGGCTTGCTGTGATCGACGACGTGATGTGCGCCGAGGTCTTTGGCCCATTGCATCGTTTCTGGCCGTGAAGCCGTGGCGATGACGGTGAGGTCCGTCAGCGCCCTCAGAAGCTGGATGGCGATCGAGCCGACCCCGCCAGCGCCACCAATCACCAGAACGGCGTTCGCGGCACCCGGAACCGGCTCCTTCACCCGCAGCCGGTCGAACAGCGTCTCATAAGCGGTGATCGCCGTCAGCGGCAGAGCGGCGGCTTCCTCGAAACTCAGTGATTTCGGCTTTGCGCCGACGATCCGCTCATCAACCAGGTGGAATTCGCTGTTGGAGCCTGGGCGGTTGATGACACCGGCGTAAAACACCTCGTCGCCGGGCTTGAACAGCGAGACCTTGTCGCCGACGGCCTTTACCACACCCGCCGCGTCGAAGCCGAGCACGCGAGCTGTGCCGTTTTCCGGAGCCTGATTTCGGCGCACCTTGGTATCGACGGGGTTGACCGAAACGGCCTTCACCTCCACCAGAATATCGTGCCCCTTCGCCTCCGGCTGGGGCAGGTCGATATCGACAAGGGCTTCTTTTGCGGTGATTGGCTGGTTCGTCCTGTAACCGATGGCGCGCATGAACAGTCTCCTTTGCTTGTTTGCGTGCCTCTTACTTGATACATATGAACATCGATCGCAAGAATGCACATTTTGTGATGATACATACAAAAAGGATACTGTGATGTCGCGACCGCGCGCCAAGCTTACCGGCAACTTTCCCGGCTGCCCGGTGGAATCGGCCTTAAGTTTCCTCGATGGAAAATGGAAGGGCGTGATCCTCTATCATCTCATCAACGAGGGCACGCTGCGCTTCAACGAGCTGCGCCGCCATATTCCCAGCGTTACCCAGCGCATGCTGACGAAGCAGCTGCGCGAGCTGGAAGAGGCGGGCCTGATTTCGCGCACCGTCTTTCCGGTGGTGCCGCCGCGCGTGGACTATGCGCTGACACCGCTTGGCGAGACCATGAGGCCGGTAATCTCGGCGCTGAAAGTCTGGGGCGACGCCCATGTCGTCTGCAAGAACGGCGCGAAATATACCCAGCTTCCAGCGACTGAAGAGAAGGCAGCCTGAAAAATCACGGGTAAAACCACATCCACACTTGCGGGCCGGGGATGGTGCGACGCAACACGGATTTGCCCCGATTGATGCATAATGCTGCCATCGTGATTCGCAGCAGGGACATCAAAGCACATGAGCATGGGTTGGATGGAGGCCGGATTTCTCGGCCTTTTGCAAGGACTTACGGAATTTCTTCCGATTTCTTCAAGCGCGCATCTGCGGATAGCCGGGGAGTTCCTACCCTCCGGCGCGGATCCCGGTGCCGCCTTCACCGCGATTACCCAAATCGGCACGGAAATGGCGGTGCTGGTTTACTTCTGGTCCGACATCATGCGGATCGCCACCGCCTGGCTGCGGCAGAACCTTCGCCTCGGCCCCTATGACAAGGCCGATGCCCGGCTTGGCTGGCTGATCATCGTCGGCTCGGTGCCGATCGTCTTTCTCGGCCTGTTCTTCAAGGATGCCATCGAGCATTCGCTGCGCAACCTCTATATCACCGCCGTAATGCTGATCGTCTTCGGCATCGTCCTCGGCATCGCCGACAGGATCGGTGAAAAGCGTTACAAGCTGAACCAGCTGATCTGGCGCGACGGTATCCTGTTCGGCTTCGCGCAGGCCATGGCGCTCATCCCCGGCGTCTCGCGCTCCGGCGGCACCATCAGCGCCGGCCTGCTTTTAGGCTACACCCGCGAGGCGGCGGCCCGTTATTCCTTCCTGCTCGCCGTTCCCGCCGTCTTCGGCTCCGGTTTCTACCAGCTCTTCAAGAGCATCGGCGAGGATAATCCGGTCGGCTGGGGACCGACGGGACTTGCGACCCTGATCGCCTTCATCGTCGGTTATGCGGTGATTGTTGTGTTCCTCAAGCTGGTCTCGACCAAAAGCTACATGCCCTTCGTCTGGTACCGCGTGGTCATCGGCTTCATTCTGCTTGGGCTGCTGGGAACGGGCGTCATCAGCGCCGGCGGGTGATGGGCTTTTCCAGGAACCATGCTTTTGGCAAAGTTGCATCATCCGCACGCCGTCACCCCGGACCAGATCTGGGGTCCAGCGCGATCAAGTCATTGAGCGCAAAAGACTTTTCTCACGGCGCAGACGCGCCGTGGCTGGATGCCGGATCAAGTCCGGCATGACGGAGGAGAGATTATGACGTGCCGCGAAATGTAGAAGGCCCGCTTGTTGGAGCGGGCCTTTCGTCTTTCAAAGCAATGTGCCGCTCAGGATTACCAGCGCCACCGAGAAGTAGATGACGAGGCCGCTGACATCCACCAGCGTGGCGACGAAGGGGGCCGATGCGCTGGCGGGATCGAGCCGCAGGCGCTGCAGCACGAAGGGCAGCATGGAGCCGGCGAGCGAACCGAAGGTGACGATGCCGACAAGCGCCGCAAAGACGGTGGCGCCCACCAGCAGCCAGTGCTCGCCATAGTCATAAAAGCCCGCCTGCTGCCAGACCGTCAGACGCAGGAAACCGATGGCGCCCAGAATGCAGCCAAGCGTCAGGCCCGTCGGGATTTCCCGCAGAAGCACCCGCCACCAGTCGGAAAGCTTCAACTCGCCGAGCGCCAGCGCCCGGATGATGAGCGAGGTGGCCTGCGAACCGGAGTTGCCGCCCGAAGACATGATGAGCGGAATGAACAGCGTCAGCACCACGGCCTTTTCCAGCTCACCTTCAAAATGCTGCATGGCGCTGGCCGTCAGCATTTCACCGAGGAAGAGTGCTGCGAGCCAGCCGGCGCGCTTGCGGATCATGTCCGGAAAACCGATCGTCATATAGGGCTTGCCCAGCGCTTCCATACCGCCGAACTTGTGGGCGTCTTCCGTGGTATCGGCGATCATGGTGTCGATCACGTCGTCAACGGTGACGATGCCGAGAATATGCGAGTGGTCATCGACGACGGGCAGCGCCAGAAGGTCGTGCTTGCGGATCAGCCGGGCGACATCCTCCTGTGACATCAGGGGGCTGGCGCAGACGATGCCTTCCTTCGATGCGACGGAGAGGATGGAAGCGCCGGGCTCACCCGTCACCAGGCGGCGCAGCGTCACGACGGTGGAGAGCGTTCCGTCCTCAGCCAGCACATAGATGGCATAGACCGTTTCACGCGACCGCTCGACGACGCGGATGTGCGAAAGGGTCTGTTCCACCGTCCAGTCATCAGGCACGCTGACGAATTCCGTGGTCATGATCGAGCCGGCGGTGCGCGGCGGATAACCCATCAGGTGCTTGATGGAGAGAGCCGTCGTCCGGTCCAGCCGGGAAAACAGCTTTGCCCGCGGCTCTTCCGCCATTTCCGCCATGACGTCGGCAACACGGTCGTCAGACATCAGGTTGACGAAGCGGGCTGCCTGTTCGACAGGAATATGGGCGATGATGGCGGCTGCGCCATGCAGTTCGGGCCGGTCGAGAATGGCGACGGCCTTTGCCTGCGGCATTGCGAGGAGGGCGGTTGCAGCTTCGCTGACATCGAGCGTGTTGAGGTGCTCGACGCGTTCGGCGATGGTGGTGGAGGAACCGGTGGTTCCGCTACGAAGAAGACGTGCGGCCTTGCTGGCCCTCTGGGAGAGGTTGTGGAAGTTCATGATTGCTCACCTTTCCGTCGATTCGCCGATAACGGCGAACGCGGTGGTGAGCCGACAGTGGTCGGATCAGTTCACGTTCGCCGGTCTCGGCAAAGGCAATCGACTGCTACTGTCGCTAGACATCCAATGATGCTCCGTTGAAATCCGCGCCGTGCTGGTTGGCATGCGCGTAAGGCCGTGTTGCGCCTGAAACCGAAAAGAGTCAAGCACCCGATTATGAAATTTCCGCAAGGTTCTGCACCGCGGCGAGGGGCGGCGATGCAGGCTGTAAAAAAGGCGACTTCAAGCCGCCTTTTCGCGTCGTTCGACGGTGACGGAAACGAGGAAAACGCCAAGCCCGAGAAGGGACAAAACCGCGCCGACATAACCTGTCGAGGCATAACCATAGCCCATGGCGATAACGAGGCCGCCGAGCCAGGCGCCGAGCGCATTGGCGATGTTGAAGGCGGAATGGTTGGAAGCGGCGGCCAGCGTCTGCGCATCCGCTGCCACATCCATCAGCCGCGTCTGCACGGCCGGACAGGCGGCGAAACCGCAGCCGATCAGGAACACGCAGAGGCAGAGCATGAACGGATCCTGCGCCGTCATGCCGAAAACCGCCATGACCACCACGTTGAAGGCCAGCATGCCGCCAATCGTGCCGTTGAGCGATATATCCGCAAGCCGCGAACCGACCACATTGCCGACATTCATGCCGATGCCGAACAGCGCCAGCACCATGGAAACGGTGGAAACCGGCATCATCGCCACATCCGTGGTCGTCTTGGCGATATAGCTGAAGACCGAGAACATGCCGCCGAAGCCGACCGAGGCGATGGCGAGCGTCAGCCACACCTGCACACGGCGGAAAGCGCCGAGTTCGCGCCAGACGCTGGCACCTTCCTCCACCTTGTCACGCGGCTGGAACAGCCACAGGAGAGCAACAGTCAGCAGTGCTATGCCGCCCACCAGCATGAAGGCCGCGCGCCAGGACAGCAGCTGGCCGAAGAAGGTGGCAAGCGGCGTGCCGAGCAGAGTGGCGATGGTGAGACCGAGCATGACGCGACCGACGGCGCGGGCGCGCTTGTGGATCGGCGCCATGGACGCCGCCACCAGCGCCGCAACGCCGAAATAGGCGCCATGCGGCAGGCCGGTGATGAAGCGCAGAACGGTGAAGCTCAGGAAATCGGGTGCAAGGGCGCTCAGGATATTGCCAGCCGCAAAAAGCCCCAT
Source organism: Rhizobium oryzihabitans (assembly GCF_010669145.1). Classification (NCBI taxonomy): domain Bacteria; kingdom Pseudomonadati; phylum Pseudomonadota; class Alphaproteobacteria; order Hyphomicrobiales; family Rhizobiaceae; genus Rhizobium; species Rhizobium oryzihabitans. Next base: position 1,089,851 of record NZ_CP048632.1, on the reverse strand, counting down.
GAGGCCGAGAAGCAAAGTGCGGCGCGTCATGCGCGCGGCAAGGACCGCGATGATGGGTGCGCCGATGACGACACCCAGCGCATAGGCCGTGATGACGTAACCCGCCTGCGGCACCGTCACGCCATAGGTCGTAGCGACATCGGGCAGCAGGCCCATGATGGCGAATTCGCCGGTGCCGATGCCGAAGCCGCCGGCGGCAAGCGCCAGCTCGATGAGAGCGATGGCAAACGGTGACAGGGCCACAGCCGGTGCAGCCGTGTAAACGGTTTCATTCTCCGCTCCGGAGCGGACTTCGGAAATATTCGACTGGCTCATTGTGACCTGAGAAGGGGAGGGCCCCACAGAAAAAAGGGCAAGACCGTATGGGAGCGGTCTGCCCTGACTGGAGATGCGCGGTCATGAAAATGACCTTAAGTCATCCCTAACATGAAATGATGCGTTGCGGTAGAGCGATTCTCGGCAAAAGAGCATCTTCACGCGATGGTGTTTGGAACCCTATATAACCCCAGGCATTTACGCGCGGCTGCCTCACGGGATCAGGTTGGAACATGAAGCTCATAGCAATTTTCAATCGTGACGGCGGCACCTTTCGCACCACGGATATGGATGCCTATTGCGAACACGCCCGCGAGGTCTTTTCCCGCGCCGGCCACACGATCGATTGCCGGCTGGTTTCCGGAAAGGATATCGTTGAGGAAATGGAGCGCGCCGCCGATGAGCCTGATATCGAAGGCATCATTGCCGGCGGCGGTGACGGCACGATTTCGGCGGCTGCCGGTATTGCCTGGAAACACGGCATCGCGCTCGGCATCGTGCCCGCCGGCACCATGAACCTGTTTGCCCGTTCGCTGAAGCTGCCGCTCGATATTCGCCAGTCCCTGGAAACGCTGGCAAATGGAGAGGTTGCCAATGTCGATATTGCCAGCGCCAATGGCAGGCTCTTCGTCCACCAGTTTTCGGCGGGCCTGCATTCGCGCATGGTACGCTATCGCAACAACCTCGCCTTCGCGTCCCGTCTCGGCAAGATCAAGGCAAGCATCCGCGCCGCCATCAGCGTCATTCTCAATCCGCCGGTGTTCGAGGTGGACTACACGGTCAACGGCACGGTGCAGCACCGCAAGGTCTCCGCCATTTCGGTCTCCAACAATGAGTTCGGGCAGAATTCTCTGCTGGTGGCGGATAGTGTGTCGGGCGGCCATCTCGGTTTTTACCTCACCGATCCGCTGCCGCCTTCGGGTGTCGCAAGGCTCGTTTTCGACATTCTGCGCGGCAGGCTGAAGGAAAACGCCGCCGTAACGGCCATGACCGTGACGGATGTGGAGCTGCATTTTCCAAAGAAACGCCATGATGTGCGCTGCGTCATCGACGGCGAATTGCTGCCGATGGAACGCGACGTGGCGCTCAAGGTTCACGCCGGCGAATTGAAGGTGCTGGTGGGGCGGTCGTTCTTCGCATAGCGCGTGGCTGAGATGCGAGACAACCGCGCTGGATCGGGTGGTCGCCGCTTGTTTCTTCTCCCCGAGGGGAGAAGTCCGCGGCAGCGGGATGAGGGGGCGAGGGTCGAGATATGCGGAGAGCTTGCCCCCTCATCCGACCCTTCTTCTCCCCGGCGGGGAGAAGAAACAAGGAGCGATGTCGCGCCCTCAATACCCCCTCAAAAACGCCAGTCTTGCCAAATCGAAGCCGCCCGGCCATGTTCGATTGGATGCGGCAGCGTGAGCGGCCGTTGCTTTTGCGGGAGTGCGATCTGTCATGAATGAAGTCTCCAAGCCGATGTCCAACCTTGCCGCCATCGATGCCGCCCATCACCTCCATCCCTTTTCCGACATGGGCAAGCTGAATGCCGCCGGCACCCGCATCATCGAGCGCGCGGAAGGGGTGTTCATCTATGACAGCACCGGCAAGAAATATCTCGACGCCTTTGCCGGCCTGTGGTGCGTCAATATCGGTTATGGACGCCGCGAGATCGCCGATGTCGTGCAGCGCCAGATGAACGAACTGCCCTATTACAACGCCTTTTTCGGCACCACCACGCCGCCCGCGACGCTTCTCGCGCAGAAGATCGCTTCGCGCGCCGGGCCGAAGATGAACCATGTTTTCTTCACCAATTCCGGTTCGGAAGCCACCGACACCTGGTTCCGCATGGCGCGGGTTTACTGGAAGGCGCTCGGCCATCCGACGAAGACCAAGGTGATTGCCCGACGCAACGGCTATCACGGCTCCACGGTCGCCGGCGCTTCGCTCGGCGGCATGAAGTGGATGCATGAGCAGGGCAACCTGCCGATCGAGGGCATTGCCCATATCGGCCAGCCCTATTGGTATGCTGAGGGCGGCGATCTCTCACCCGCTGAATTCGGCCTGAAGGTGGCCCGCGAACTGGAAGCGAAGATCGATGAACTCGGCGAGGAAAATGTCGCCGCTTTCGTAGCCGAACCCATTCAGGGTGCGGGCGGCGTCATCGTGCCGCCGGAAACCTACTGGCCGGAAATCGCCCGCATCTGCAAGGCGCGCAACATTCTGCTGGTGTCGGATGAGGTGATCTGCGGTTTCGGTCGTCTCGGCTCCTGGTTCGGTTACCAGCATTTTGGTGTGGAGCCGGACCTCGCGCCCGTCGCCAAGGGCCTGTCTTCCGGTTATCTGCCGATCGGAGGCGTCATCGTTTCCGACCGTGTGGCGGAGGTGATGTTGTCCGAGGTTGGCGATTTCAACCACGGCTTCACCTATTCCGGCCATCCCGTCTGCGCCGCTGCTGCCCTTGAAAACCTTCGTATCATCGAGGATGAGGGGCTGGTGGAGCGGGTGCGTGACGATATCGGCCCTTATTTTTCTGAGGGCTGGAAGAGCCTCACCGACCACGAACTGGTGGGTGAGGCGGTGAATGTCGGCCTCATGGGCGGCCTGCAGCTGACGGCCGACAAGGCGACCCGCAGACGTTTTGACAAGCTGGATGATATCGGCACTGAAGTGCGCAACCATTGTCTGGCGAACGGCCTCGTGATGCGCGCCACCGGCGACCGCATGCTGGCTTCGCCGGCGCTGACGATCAGCCGTTCGGAGGTGGACCAGATCATCGAGACGCTGCGCCACGGGCTCGATCACCTGCGCGATACGCGAGAGCATATCCGGTAAAAGCGTATAGCCATTTACGTCCGGAAAAATGCGACAAAAAACTCTTAAGGGAGGAATTAACATGGCAGGACAGGAACATCACTATGCCGTTCAGGTGAAGTGGACCGGCAATCGCGGCAAGGGCACCTCGGGCTACCGTGACTATGAACGCGACTATACGATTTCCACTTCGGGAAAAGCCGATATCGCCGGCTCCTCCGACCCAGCCTTCCGCGGCGATCCTTCCCGCTGGAACCCGGAAGACCTGCTGGTCGCCTCGCTCTCGGCCTGCCACAAGCTCTGGTATCTGCATTTCTGCTCCGTCAATGGCATCATCGTTGAAGACTATATCGACAATGCCGAAGGCACGCTGGTGATGGAAAAGGACGGCGCGGGGCAATTCAGCGAAGTGGTGCTGAAGCCCGTTATCACCATCTCGAAAGGCGACCTCGCCAGAGCGGACGAATTGCATCACGACGCGCACGATAAATGCTTCATCGCACGGTCGGTGAATTTTCCGGTGCGTGTGGAGGGGACAGTGAAGCTAGTTTGAAATTCAGGCCAGTTGCAGACCGAGATGATCGGCCATAGGCTGAAAGTCTCGGTCGTTGTGCAGCAGTTCGTATCCGTTTTCGATGCAGTAAGTGCCGATGATGAGGTCGTTGTTTTTACGGATCGTATAACCGCGCCCCCGTAGGAAGCGGTAATTCGCGGCAGCCTTGATAGCGAGTTGGGGAGACATCATCGCGACGCAGGGAAATTCGCTTAACATTTGCTCCAGACGGCGAGCATGTTGGCCGTCGCGTGCACCCTGAAGAACCTCCAGGAGAACAATGTCTCCGACAAGGATGTTACTCTGCGTTATGGCGGTGCGAAGCTTTAAAGCGAGGGCGGGTGAATCTTTTCGAATGAGCGAAATCCATGCAGACGTATCTGCGACGATCATTTGGAATCCTTTATGTCCCAATCCGTTTCCGCATCCCAGTCCGTCCGCATCTCATCCAGATTGCCTTCCCAGCCCATGCCCTCTAATGCATCAAGCGCACGCATTTGACGGTGAATGCGCACGAGATCCCGCAATGCCTTTTCTACTGTCGCTTTTTTGGTGGAGAGACCGGTTATTTCCATCGCCTCGGCGATCAAGGCGTCATCAAGTTCAATGTTGGTGCGCATTGGGAAAACCCTTGGTGTATCGATTTTCGAAACAATACACCAAGGACGCTTTCTGCGATATCTGTTTTTACTGGAACGCCGTCTCGTAAAAGCTTCTGAGCTTGCGCGAATGCAGGGTTTCCGTCGGCATGGCGGCCAGTTTCTGCACGGCGCGGATGCCGATCTGCAAATGCTGGGCGACCTGCGTGCGGTAGAACTCCGTTGCCATGCCCGGCAGCTTCAGTTCGCCATGCAGCGGCTTGTCGGAGACGCAGAGCAGGGTGCCGTAGGGCACGCGGAAGCGGAAGCCGTTGGCGGCGATGGTGGCCGATTCCATGTCGAGCGCTATGGCGCGCGATTGCGACAGGCGCTTGACGGGCCCGGCCTGATCGCGAAGTTCCCAGTTGCGGTTGTCGATGGTAGCGACGGTGCCGGTGCGCATGATGCGCTTCAGTTCGAAGCCTTCATAACCGGTGACTTCCGCGACAGCGCCTTCCAGCGCCAGCTGCACTTCGGCAAGCGCCGGGATCGGCACCCAGACCGGCAGGTCGTCGTCGAGAACGTGGTCCTCACGCACATAGGCATGCGCCAGAACATAATCGCCCAGTCGCTGACTGTTGCGCAGGCCGGCGCAATGGCCGACCATCAGCCAGGCATGTGGGCGCAGCACGGCGATATGGTCGGTGATCGTCTTGGCGTTGGAAGGGCCAACGCCGATATTGACCAGCGTAATGCCGGCATGGCCCTTTTTCTTCAGGTGATAGGCGGGCATCTGCGGCAGGCGGCCGAGAACGGCGTCCGTTTCCGGCCTGTCGGAGCCGGCAGGGGTGATGATGTTGCCCGGCTCCACGAAGGCCGTGTAACCCTCACCGCCATTCTTCATCAATTGACGCGCCCATGCGGCGAATTCATCGATATAGAACTGGTAGTTGGTGAACAGCACGAAGTTCTGGAAATGGCTGGCGCTGGTCGCCGTATAGTGGCTGAGGCGCGCCAGCGAATAATCGATACGCTGCGCCGTAAAGGGTGCAAGCGGCGCGGGTTCGCCGGGCACCTGATCATATTCGCCATTGGCGATGAGATCGTCGGTATTGTTGAGATCGGGCGTATCGAACAGATCGCGCAGCGGCACGTCGGATAGCGACGAGGCCGCCGCCGCCTCGACATAGGCGCCTTCGCCGAAAGCGAAATGCAGCGGAATGGGCGTGGCCGATTCCGATACCGTGACCGGAACGCCGTGGTTCTTCATCAGAAGCCCCAGCTGTTCCTTGAGATAATGGCGGAAAAGCTCCGGCCGGGTGATCGTCGTTGTATAGACGCCGGGGGCGGTGACATGGCCGTAGGAGAGACGCGAATCGACATGGCCGAAGGTTGCGGTCTCAAGACTGACCTGCGGATAGCAGGCGCGGTAGCGGCCGGCAATTGGCGCGCCCTTGGCCAGTTCGGTGAAGGAATTGATCAGGAACGCCGTATTGCGTTCGTAAAGCGCGTTCAAAGCCGCCACCGCTTCTTTCGGGTCCGTGAATGTCTGCGGCGCGAAAGGCTCAGGAGTGACGAAGGTGAGGGGCGGAATCGTTGGTTTTGCTATTGTCATGGCCCATTATAAGAGGCCTATTTCGACAGGCAAGCGACAGAAATACGAAGAAACTGAAAAGAAACGGAAAAAGCGGCTGAAGCGATAAGGGGATTTGCGAAATCTCAGCCGAGCGCGCCGCGCTGCAGGCTCATCAGAAGCACGAAACCGGCGCCCTTGGATGCCGGGCGGGGATCGGCCTTGTAAACCGCAAGTCCCGCCACCGGGCCGAGAAAGATCGAGGCCATCAGCACCAGTCTCAGTGCGGAAAACAGGCCATTGGAAAAGCTGCTGGTCATGGACCTGTCCTTCTTAGAGCACGACGGGGCAATTGGCGACGGGCGCCGGGCTATGCTGGCAGGCGATGGCCGCACCGGCATTCACCCGCTGAAAGCTGCGGTTGGGATTGACGACGAGCGAAGCGAAGGACATGGCGAAGATCGCCATGAGAAACGCGAAGATTGCCAGCCGGCTGATCAACTTTGTCATGTCCATTCCCCTTTATTGGAGTTGATGGACAGAGTTTTGCCACAGTCGGACTGAACGGACCCTGAGACCCCGGTTCATATGGTGTTCAGGGAGGTTAACAGGCCAGAGTGCGGCAGAAATTGAAGCTTTCGAAGGTGCAAGGAACATGGACGCCCGCTTTCCGCATCATGCGGGAGAAGCTCCGGCGCGCTCGACAAGTTCGATGACGAAGCTCTCAAGCGCTGCGGGTTTCGCAACATCCACAAGCGGCATGCCGTTTTGCCGCGCCGATGCCAGCATTTCGGTATTTTCACGCAGCGATCGTTCGATGAAGGCATCCATGAGCCGGCGCTGGCCGGCCGTCGCATCGGCGTATCGTGCCTGCAAGCGCATTCTCTCCAGAAGAAAATCATTCTCCGCATGGAGGAGGACGCCGGCGGTGGTGATATCAAGAAGCGGGGCTATCAATTCCGGCCGCAGGGCCGCACCCTCGAAAACGGCGAGATTGCCGGTGCCGGTTTTGCTGTCGATCAGCCCGCGGATAAGCGGCCAGATATTCTGGTGATGCACCTTCAGAAACCAATGGATCGTTTCTGCCGACAGTTGCGAGTAAAATTCTTCCACAGGCGCCGGTATGCCGGGCCAGGGACGTCCCGGGTGGCGCGCGAGACTGTCGGTCGATATTGCCTCGCAACCGAGCTCTGCGCTCAAGCGACCGGCAAGGGTGCTTTTGCCGACATGCGAGGTGCCCGAGATCAGGATTGTGGAGAGGGTGGGGCGCATGCGTCGCTCTTGATGGTATTCGGCTGGGCCGTAACGATACACCAGCGGATAAATCTGTTCCACGCCACATCCGTTTGCAACGGCAGGCAAGCTGTCAAAGCTTACCCGCCGCGCCTTGTCTTACAGCCGCGTCCAGGTCTGTGATTTGCACAGGATCTTCAGCACGCAACCCTTCATGCTCAGCGAATTGCCGGAAACGGTGCCGGAGCCGCTATATGTCTTGTCGGCGGCGGGATCGGTGATTTCGCCGGCATAGCTGTTTCCCTTGCCGGAAAGCTTGCCGATCTGTTTTCCGGCATGTTTGCCGGTCTTCAGCGTCACGCAGAAGGCCGCGCCGCAGGGGCCGATTGAGGCTGTCTCGCCACTTGCCGTCTTCCAGTTGCCTTCAATGGGCTCGGCGGCAAAGGCAAAGGTGCCGCCCATCATGAGGGCGGCGGCAATCATCATCACACGCTTCATAAAAACTCCTCCCGAAATTCGCGCAGCGTCTCCTGAACCCGGTCAGGGACTATATGCGCAGATCCAAACCTCTTCGGCTGCCACGCGTCATCCACGATGCATGGCCACCCTGCGGCGCAACGATTGCTCGCTCCGTTCGCTTTGTCCTTTGCCTGTTTCATCCTCATGACAGGCAGGCGGATATTATTTTACGTTCACGTAAAAGGAAACAGAAATTTGCGGTCGTTAGGCAGCATTTGCGCCTGCGGAAAGCGCAGAAGGGTGGGAAATTCAAAAATCGTTGTTTTGATCGTGGTGAATGAAGGGTTGAAATCCAATTCTGAAGTTTTCGTAAAATTCGCCGCAAAGTCCTTAATTTCCGCACCTTGCGATATTTAACAAAAAACCAATTTTACCAATCGTTTGCAGTTTGTTTGCGTCACATTAATCATGCCTTTTAAGCGCCCGTTGAAAGCCTCGTGGCATATTCAACTCATCAAAAGCGCAGGGAAAACCTGCCGGCCGAAAGGACAAAAAAGCCGCAAAAGACGGCAGGTCCGAAAGGTAGCCTCGGCAAGAAGGCACTTGATGAAACAGGCGAGAAGACAGGGATTAAAACGATGGCACGCTTTGAAATTCGCGATATCGAAATGGCAGTTGCCGGTGGCGAAACCCGCGCCGACACCCTTTGCAATCTCGGCCTGGTCTACGCGACGGGCCGGGGCTGCAAGGTGGATCTGATTGCGGCCCACAAATGGCTCAACATCGCCGCGATCCGCGGATCGGAAAGAGCCGCTTCGCTGCGTGCCGATCTTGCCCGCAACATGACCAAGGCGGAACTGGCCGAAGCGCTGCGTGCCGCCCGCGACTGGATGACGATGCACTGACGCACCCGCATCCGCGATAGAATTTCCGGTCCGGTTCCCTCCAGTCCCGATGACCGGTGCAAACGAAAGTAAACCCGAAGGGGAATGCGGCGAGGGCTTTGAAAAGGGCTTTTGCGCTGACACATCAAACCGCGACCGGCAGGAACAAGGCCGGCGCGGTTTTCTTATGTTTGGCAATGTCGTTTTCTGGAAAATGATTCGCGGGCAGGGGCTTGCGGGCGGATTTTGAATCGCATTCGCATCACGCTGTGGTGGGGATGAAACCGCTCCGGCAGACATGGCAGATGCGGTTTTCGATTTGCTTCCTTCTTCCGTCATGCCGGACCTGATCCGGCATCCAGCCACGCCGCGTCTGCGGCGTGAAAGAGTCTTTCGCGATCAAGGACTTGATCGCGCTGGATTCCGGCTCAGGGCCGGAATGACGGAAAGGAAGCACTAAATATCACCCCAGCGCCTTGATAACCTTCGGCAGCGCCGTTTCAAAAAGATCGAGCTTGTCTTCCGGTCCCACACTCACGCGAATGCAGCGGTTGAGCGGAGCGATGCCCGGCATGCGGATGAACACGCCATGCTCCATCAAGCCGTCAACGATGGCGCGGGCGTAAGTGCCGTCGCGGTGACAATCGATGGTGACGAAATTGGTGGCCGAGGGGAGCGGCGAAAATCCGTTATCGCGGGCAATCGCCGAGATGCGATCGCGGGCCTCTGAGATTTTCCCGACGACCTCATGCAGATAGGCCTGGTCCTTCAGCGCCGCCAATGCGCCGGCGACAGAAATACGCGCCATGCCGAAATGATTGCGGATCTTGTCGAAGGCTTCGACATTGCCAAGCGTGCCGATGGCATAACCCACGCGGGCGCCAGCCAGCCCATAGGCCTTCGAGAAAGTGCGCATGCGCAGGATGTTCGGCTGGCCGATCAGCGCGTCAATGGCCGGTACGGCGCTTGCGGGTGTGGTCTCGCAATAGGCTTCGTCCAGAATGAGCAGGCAGGTTTCCGGCAGCGCCCGGGCAAAGGCAACGACCTCGCTTGCTTCCCACCAGCTTCCCATCGGATTGTCGGGATTGGCGAAATAGACGAGCGGTGCATTTTCCCGGATAACGAGATCGAGAAGCCCGTCGAGATCCTCGTGATCGTCGACATAGGGTGTGGTCACGAGTTTTCCCCCAAAGCCGTTCACGTGGTAATTGAAGGTGGGATAACCGCCGAGCGAGGTGACCACCGGCGTTCCCGGCTCGACGATCAGCCTTGCGATCTCACCCAGCAACCCATCGACCCCGCCGCCAATGGCAATGTTGCCGCGCGCAACGCCGTGGTGGATGGCCAGCGCCTCCTTCAACTCGAAATTTTCAGGATCGCTATACATCCAGGTGTCGGCGGCCGCATCCCGCATGGCCAGAAGCACGGAAGGGGCGGGGCCAAAGCCGCTTTCGTTGGCGCCTATCCGCGCTTCCACCTTCAGGCCGCGGTTTCGCTCGATGGCCTCGGGGCCAACGAAAGGAACGGTTGAAGGGAGCGAGACGGCAAGCGGCGTAAGGCGTGAAAAAGCGGACATTGGCTGAGAGTTCCGGTACCTGTTTTAAAACCCGGCACACAATAGGTGCAAAAAAACCGGACGCAAGCCGCGCCCGGTTATCGGATGACTGTTTTGGAACAGTTTTTTCCTCGGCCACTCCCCGACAGAAAAACCTGCCGGCGAATCGGTCGGCACGCCGTGTCGGGTTCAGGCGCTGGTCTCGAAACTCAATCTGCGCACATGGTGCAGGAATTCGGCATCGATCAGCATGTTGAAGCCGATGGTCACCTTTTCCTCCTCCCGACGGATCAGCGTGCAGCCGATTTCGTCGCGAATACCGAGGATTTCCAGATAGAAATTGGCAGGCATCTCCAGATGCGGGCTGACTTCGAGTTCCGCGCCGTAAAGGGAAATGGTGCGCACGAGGCAGCGCATCGTGTCCTTGGCGCTGAGATGATGCCCGATGAAGGTGATCTTGCCGGGCCGGTCGATCTGAAATTTCTCGTACTGCTCGTCCTGGGGGACGCTTTGACGGGGATCCATATGTAAAGCCATGACAACCTCCCGGATTGCCTCTTCCTGGTGCCTATTTTAACGCGGCTTCCTTGCCAGGTCGTGAAGGAAATCCGCGCAATTATACCTTGTCCGTCTCGACATGGGCCAACATCCATTTCGCAAAACGATGTTTCCCTTGATGGAAATGCGCCCGGCTCCTTCCGGTTGCAGTCCTGTCTGAGCCTGTGCTGATAATGCGTCATGCTTGCACAGGGCTGGCGTGGCTGCGCGGTTGACGCGGGCCGTACTTGGCGTTACGCCTGATCCGGCAATATGGCTTCGTGAATGCGGCAGGATCGTCCCATCGCGATTGTTCTGGGAGTGGAATGTGACGGGAAGGCTGGTAATCGTCGGGGCAGGGCAGGCCGCTTTCGCGCTGGCCGCAAAGCTCAGGGCGCTGAAGGATGAGCGCCCCATCACCATCATCGGTTCCGAGGATGCCCATCCTTACCAGCGGCCGCCGCTTTCCAAAAAATACCTTCTCGGCGAGATGAGCTTCGACCGGCTGATGTTTCGCCCCGTGGAATGGTACGCGGAAAACAATGTCGATATCCGGCTCTCCACCTGGGTGGAGGAGATCGACGGCGCGGCCAAATCGTTGCGCATGCAGGATGGCAGCACGCTTTCCTACGACAGGCTGGTGCTGGCAACCGGTGCTTCACCACGCCTGCTGCCCGCCAGCATCGGCGGCGATCTCGAAGGGGTTCTGACCGTTCGCGACAAGCGCGATGCCGACCGGCTGATGGAAGAGATGAAGCCCGGCCGCAGGCTGCTGGTTATCGGCGGCGGTTATATCGGTCTGGAAGCGGCGGCTGTCGCCCGCAAGCTCGGCCTCGATGTGACCTTGATCGAAATGGCCGACCGCATTCTCCAGCGTGTGGCAGCGCCGGAAACGGCTGACATCATGCGCGGCATCCATCAGGCAAACGGCGTCGCGATCCGCGAAAAGACCGGCCTTGTGCGTCTTGTCGGCATGGATGGCCGGGTTGCCGCCGCTGAACTTTCCGATGGTTCGACGCTCGACGTGGATTTCGTCATCGTCGGCATCGGCGTGACCCCGAATGATCGTCTTGCCCGCGAATCGGGCCTTGATGTCGGCAATGGCATTCTGGTGGACGAATATACCCGTAGCTCGGACAAGGATATTCATGCGGTGGGCGATTGTGCCTTGCTGCCCTGGCGCGGCCAGCATGTGCGAATCGAATCGGTCCAGAACGCGGTCGATCAAGCCGAGGCCGCCGCTCATGTGCTGGCCGGCACAGAAATCGCCTATGACGCCAAGCCGTGGTTCTGGTCGGATCAATACGAGGTAAAGCTGCAGATTGCCGGTTTCAACCTCGGTTACGACGAGACGGTGCTGCGGCCCGGCGCACGCGAAGGCAGCTGGTCTGTCTGGTATTTCCGCGATGGCCGCTTCGTGGCCGTCGATGCCGTCAATGACGCGAAGGCCTATGTCTCCGGCAAGAAACTGCTCGATACCGGCGCAGAGCCTGACCGCACCATCCTGGCGGACCCGTCTGCCGATCTGAAATTACTGCTCTCCTGAGGACATCATGCCCGCTCCCGAAAATCGTTTCAAAACAGCCATCCATGCCGGCAAGCCGCAAATCGGTCTCTGGCTCGACATGGGTGAGGCCATCACGGCGGAAATCGCCGGAACAGCGGGGTTCGACTGGCTGGTGATTGACGGCGAGCATGGGCCGAACGATCTGCGCAGCATCATCGACCAGCTGCGCGCCCTTGCCACATCGCCCGCCGAGCCGGTGGTGCGTGTGCCGGTCGGCGAAAGCTGGATGATCAAGCAGCTATTGGATGCGGGCGCGCGCACGCTGCTCGTTCCCATGGTTGATTCGGCAGCCCAGGCTGAAGGTTTGGTCAGCGCCATGCATTATCCGCCACGCGGTATTCGCGGTATGGGGGCGGCCGTTGCCCGCGCATCCGCCTTCAATACGATAACCGACTATGCCGATAGCGCCTCCGATAGCGTCTGCCTGCTGGTGCAGGCCGAAACCCGTGCGGCGATCAACGATCTCGACAATATTCTCGCGGTGGAGGGTGTGGACGGCGTCTTTATCGGCCCGGCGGATCTCGCGGCGGATATGGGTTATCTCGGCAAGCTGGATGAGCCGGAAGTGCAGGCGGTCATCGAGGCGGCAATCGTCAAGATCGTCGCAGCCGGCAAGGCTGCCGGCATTCTCACCTTCAATGAGACTTTCAATCGCCGTTATCTCGAACTCGGTGCGTCCTTTGTCGCCGTCGGTGCCGATGTCACGGAATTTGCCAACACGTTGCGGTCGCTCTCCAGCCGCTACAAGGGCGGGGCAGCACCTGCGGCGAAATCCGGATACTGACGCTCAATCGTCGTTGCTGGCATTCAGCTTTTCCGGCGGAATGCCCTCTTCGCCGGAGGCAAGATAACCGTTGTTGATGAGGGCGGCGCGGACGATGCGCTGGATCGCCTCATCCCTGTTAATGCCGTGATCTCTCGCAAAATCCGACAATGCCTCTTCAAGATCGTCGCTGAACTGCATGTTCGCCCCCATTTTTCATGTCTTTGGAATTAGCGCGAAGAAGCAAGGCGGAATAAATCCCGCCTTGCCCTGGGTTTTGATCGTATAGGCAGACTATCAGCGCCAGCGATAAAGGCTGCTGTTGGACGAGCTCTGCTGTGTGCCCGCGCCGACCGCATAACCGATCGCAAAACCGAGTGCGCCGACGATCGTCAGCAGCGAGGTCGCGGTGCCGGGATTTTCCTTGACCGCCTCCACGACGTTCTGTCCCTGGGCGCGCACGTTGCTTGCCGCCTTGCGAACGCGGCCACGTGCCTCATCCAGAAATTCGGATGCATCCTCGCCTACACCTTCCGCGCGGGCGGAAACGGATTTGGAGAGAGACGCGATTTGCGTGCGCAACTCCGCAATCTGGTTTTCGATCGTGTCTTCGACAACATTCAGTTTGGTCTGAGCCATTAGAACACCTCTTTTGTTTCCGAAGCGAGAACGTGCCGGCATTAAAGAAGTTCCCCAATTGCCTGCAAAGTTTCACTGACCGTTGCTCCACCAACAGGTTTTTCGGCTTCTCGGCGAAAAAGCCTTGCAATCATTTTTTTTAAGCAATAATCAGGCCGCACCGGAGAGGTGGCCGAGTGGTCGAAGGCGCTCCCCTGCTAAGGGAGTATACGTCAAAAGCGTATCGTGGGTTCGAATCCCATCCTCTCCGCCATCAAGCGCAATGCGCAACCTTCTCTGACAAATCTTCTCAAAACGACTCACCTACGAGCCGCGTACAACCTTCCGCGGCGAGCACCCATTTGGCGCAAATCAGTACGCCCTGTGACAGGCCGCGACCAGCGTTCCGAATCGTTGTCTGGTGAAACGGCCGCGGTCCGTCCGTGTTTCTCGGTGCCGTTGATCCCGTCATGCCAGAGACGGGACAAGGGAAAGCAAAAATTTCCGTTATCCTTGGCCGGCGAAGCAATAGTTCATCGAAAAGGCTCGTAGTTTAGAAAGGCCTTGTTAACCGCGCTAACTAACGGATTTTCAAGGAACTTCTTAACGCATTGTAAAGCCGCCTGCCAGCTGGCGACGCGCTGTGTGTTGTTTCCGCAACAAACCGAAATGAAGCATATACGTAAATGCGGTTTATCGGATGTTGGCGATTGCAAGCCGCGAAACCTTTTGTATTTTCACGACCAGAAGCGAGGCGGTGGATCGTTTGGCTTCTAAGAACACGGGAATGGGGCAGGGAATGCTGTCCTTCAGCGAAAGTACCCAGACCCTTTTAAAAACTTTGACTGGAGGTCAACCATGAACATCAAGAGCCTTCTGATCGGCTCCGCTGCGGCACTCGCAGCAGTATCCGGCGCCCAGGCTGCTGACGCTATCGTCGCTGCTGAGCCTGAGCCCCTCGAATACGTTCGCGTTTGCGACGCTTTCGGCACCGGCTTCTTCTACATCCCCGGCACCGAAACCTGCCTGAAGTTCCAGGGCTACGTTCGTTTCCAGGTAGACTTCAAGAACGGTAACGGTACAAGCGCCGGCACCAACAACGGCGGCACTTCTGATTGGGACGCTTTCACGCGCGCTCAGTTCGAAATCGACACCCGCACCGACACCGAGCTCGGCGCTCTGCGTGGCTTCATCGGTTTCCGCGGCAATGCTGACAACGGCTCTTCCTCGTCCTCGAGCGTTTTCGTTGACCAGGCCTTCATCGAACTCGGTGGCCTGAAGGTCGGTAAGTTCTACAGCTGGTGGGACGATGGCCTCTCTGGCGAAACGGACGAGCTGTCTTCCAACGCTCTGTTCAACTCCATTCGTTACACCTACGACGCTGGTTCCTTCTGGGCAGGTGTTTCGGTTGACGAACTCGAAGGCGTTAGCGTCGCCAACACCCTTGGTGGCACGCTTAACGAATCCGACAACAATGTTGGTGTTGCTCTCGGCGTTGGCGCCAAGCTCGGCGCTGCTTCCTTCCAGCTCATCGGCGGCTACGACACCGACCGCGAAAACGGCTCTGTACGCCTGATCGCAACGGCTGACGTTGGTCCGGGCACGCTTGGCCTGGCTGGTGTTTGGGCTTCTGGCGCAAACGCTTACTACAACGTCTCCGAGTGGGCAATTGCTGCTGAATACGCCATCAAGGCAACCGACAAGCTGACGCTGACCCCCGGCGTTCAGTACTACGGCAACTACGGCCTGGTTTCCTGGGATGACTTCTCGAACGACGACGGTTGGAAGGCCGGTCTGACGCTCGACTACAAGATCACGCAGGGCCTCTCCACGAAGATCGCTGTTAACTACGTTGACATCGACAACCGTGACGACCAGGTTACCGGTTTCGTTCGCCTTCAGCGTTCGTTCTAATCTGATCTGACATTGTCAGTGATGGAAAGCCCGGCTCTCGAGCCGGGCTTTTTTATTTTCTGTCAATCTGACCTCGGAAGGCGCGTGTGACGCATCACTGCACAGGTGATCGAGCTACGATTGACTGCGGTGCTTCGAGTGCATTTTCTCTGACTGGCGTTAGACGGCGTCCATGGCTGCCGATTCGTTCATATATTGAGCGGGGCGGTGAGGCGGTTCTGAGCGCCGAACGTGTCCGATTCTACAGCCCAGCAAATCGCTTTTTGGCAACTTCGCGTGGTCTGATTGCGTCGGCATTCTGTTTTTTGGCCGAATCTTGCTCGCGAGGGAATTTCGCCCTTCCTCGTAAGTATGTGAAATAAATAAGAAATTAACGATTCATTAAGAATTGAGTTGGGGCAATTAGAATTGTAGCTATTTCGCAACAATGAAAAACTAAGGACACCTTACTGTCTTCCTTTTGTCACGATTGCGATTGCCTGTCCGGCCCGTTTTGGCTCTAATCATCTCCATAAGCGGCACGCATCGATTTGTGTTTCCCACTCGCTGCTTAGAAGATTAAGCGTTTGACTGGAGGTCAACCATGAACATCAAGAGCCTTCTCATCGGCTCCGCTGCGGCTCTCGCAGCAGTATCCGGCGCACAGGCTGCTGACGCTATCGTCGCTGCTGAGCCTGAGCCCCTCGAATACGTTCGCGTTTGCGACGCTTTCGGCACCGGCTTCTTCTACATCCCCGGCACCGAAACCTGCCTGAAGTTCGGCGGTTACATCCGTTTCCAGACCAACTTTGGCCGTGACTCGTCCGGCACTTCTGACTGGGATTCGTTCACACGCGCCCAGTTCGAAGTTGACACCCGCACCGACACCGAACTCGGTGCTCTGCGTGGCTTCATCGGCTTCCGTGGCAACGCTGATGGCGGCACCGCTGGTGCTGTATCCGGCACCGGCAACACTGGTTCTGGCGTTTTCGTTGACCAGGCCTTCATCGAACTCGGCGGCCTGAAGGTCGGTAAGTTCTACAGCTGGTGGGACGACGATCTGAATGGCGAAACCGACATCCTGTCGACCAACACCCTGTTCAACTCGATCAAGTACACCTACGATGCGGGCTCTTTCCAGGCTGCTCTCTCGGTTGACGAGCTCGAAGGCCAGTACGGTCAGTACCAGTACGGTGCAGACAACAACGTCGGTATCGGCGGCATGATCGGCGGCAAGTTCGGCGCAGTTACCGCCAACCTGATCGCCAGCTACGACTTCGATGCAGAAAACGTTGCTATCCGTGGCATCCTGTTCGCGGACATTGGTCCGGGCACCTTCGGCCTCGCCGGTGTATGGGCCTCTGGCGACAACGCTTACTACGCAAAGTCTGAATGGGCTGTTGCCGTTGAGTACGCGATCAAGGCTACGGATCGCCTGACGCTTACCCCCGGCTTCGAATACCTCAGCAAGCTGGACGTTAACCAGCTTGACGGCGACTTCACTGGCGACCGTGACGCCTGGACTGCTGGTCTGACGGTTGACTACAAGATCACCGAAGGTCTGGCCACCAAGATCACCGCCAACTACTACGACGAAGATGGTCGTGACGACGAAGTTACCGGTTTCGTTCGCCTTCAGCGCACGTTCTAATCTGATCTGACATTGTCAGTGATGGAAAGCCCGGCTCTCGAGCCGGGCTTTTTCTTTTGAATCTCATCAAGGCAGAAAAGCTGTCCGCACAGATGCGGAAAACAAAAAAGCACCGGACCAGCCGGTGCTTGAATGCATGCAGCGATCGGCCGATTCTGGCCGTTATCCCGCCCGCCCATGACGCAAATCATCGACGATATCGGCGGTCTGTCCAAGCCGGGTCTTGTAAACCTGATAATTCTCCATCACCCGCTGCACATAGTTGCGGGTTTCGGGGAAGGGGATGCGCTCGATCCAGTCAACCACCTCGTCGATCGGCTTGCCGCGCGGGTCGCCGTAGCGGGAGATCCATTCCGGCACGCGCTTCGGGCCAGCATTGTAGGCGATGAAGGTGAGGATGTAGGAGCCGCCGAAACTGTCGATCTGCTCGCCAAGATAGTGAGCACCGAGTGTGGCGTTATATCCCGCGTCGCTCGTCAGCATCGCCTGCGTATAGGGCAGGCCATGGCGTCCGGCCACGCCCTTGGCGGTTCCCGGCAATAATTGCAGCAGCCCGCGGGCGTTGGCGGCGGAGACGGCGGCCGGGTTGAAGGCGCTTTCCTGCCGGGCGATGGCATAGGCAAGCGCCTTGCCGGAACCGGCAATATTCGCGCTCGCGGGAATGACGCCAAGCGGGTAGGCGAGCGCTGCCGCATCGATGCCGCGGCTGAAGGCCGTCTTGCCGATTTGCAGCGAAACCTGATGGTTGCCGTTGCCCTCCGCGCGGGCGGCCAGAATGGCAAGTTCGCCCGGGCTGTCGAGCTGATCCGCCAGCGACCGGTAAAGGCTGTCGGCCCGCCAGCCATAACCTGCGGCCTCCAGCCGGTCGATGGCGCGCACGGCTTCGCGGCCGGCGAAGCGTTCACGGTCGCCGCCGCTGGGGGCGGGATAGGTCACGTTCAGTGTCTTTGCGCCTATCCGTGCAGCGGCGAGCTGGCCATAAAAGGTGCCGGGATGACCGGCGGCCTTGGTGAAGAAATCTCGCGCATTGCCCGGCCCGCCCGCTTCCGCCGCCCGTCCGAGCCAATAATAGGCGCGCGAGGCCGAAAGCGGCCGGTTCGAGGTCTGCAAAAGCGTATTGAAGTGGCGGGAGGCCACCGCGGGGTCGCGCAGCGCCCGCAGCGCGTACCAGCCGGCGTGGAATTCCGCATCGGCAATATCAACGGCGGAGGTGGCCGAATGATTGGCGACGATGCGATAGGCCTCGGCGAAATCACCGAGATCCGCAAGACCGCGGGCGATGATGCGCCGCTCGTTCCACCATTCGCCGGGATTGACGAGTTTGCCCGCTTCTTTGGGTGCCTGCCGCAGCAGGGCGGCCGCTTCGGGGTATTTTTGCTGGTTGCGCAGGTTTTCAACGCGCGCGAAGAGAAAAGCCGTGTCGTTGCGCCATGTCGCATCCACCTTGCCCAGGAGCGCGCCCGCATTGGCGGATCGCTGCAATACGGCGGCCCACGCAAGGTAGAGTGACTGCGCCTTGCCAAGGTCACCAAAACGCTTCGCCTGGCCGATGCGGCTGCGATACATCAGGTAATCCATGCGCGCCTTGTGGTCGGCGGGCGTCAGATAGCTGGGGAACTCGGCAAGAACACGGTCTTCCATGTCCTTGTCCATGCCTTCGCTCACCCAGAGCTGGCGAATGAGGTTCTGTGCTTCGGCGCCCTTGCCGGAAGAAGCAAAGGCCTTGGCGAGTACGACGGTGCCTTCGGCGGTCTCCGGCCGGCTGCTGCCAAAAGCGGCAAGCACCTGGGACGCGGGTGGATCTTCACGGTAGAGCGCTTTTTCGGAATTGGCGCGCAAGGTTGCCGCGCCCGGCCAGCCGGTCAATTCGCGCTGGGCTGCGGCGATCTCGGCAGAAGGCACATCCTTCTGGCCGGAAACGGCAATCGCCCAGGAGAGGATATGCCGGTCGAGGCTTCCCGTCGGCATGGCGTTGCGCAGTGCAATGGCGCGCGCGGCATCGCGGCTGGAAAGGGCGTCGAGGCCCGCCTTCAACTGGCCGGCGTCGTCGGGACGGTTAAGCCGCGGTATCGCACCGGTGATTTCGGGGGAGGCGGGCATGAAGGCAGGAACGGTCGGCGCATTCGGCTTCACATAGGGAAGCGGCACGGAACCTTCCGGCACGGGGCCGGCCAGCGCGTTCCAAACGGTTGCGGCAAGACCTGCCGCCATCAATGCCCAAACTGTCTTTTTCATACCGCTCTTCATCACCGGACGGAAACAATCGACCTTCTTGTATTGTCAATTCATTGCAGCGGGATTGCGGGAAGCGCCTGTGGTTCTGGTCCGAAATCCCGCCTTCAAATCTACGGAGATCGAGGTTAACGAAATCTTACCTGCCGCCGCGCAATCCTATCAACTTTTATTCACCGGCTCGCGAGCGGCGCGCATTTCCACCGCCTCGTTTTTTCAGCAGCCGTGTGGCGCTCGAAGAGTGTCACACTTCCGACAATTTCGGACAAAATAGGCTTCCTTTGCGCTTGTCGGCGCCAAGGGCTGGCACTAATGTGTGCCGGTTTTAACCATCGAATGCGGCCGAAGCATGAACCGGCTCGGCGCCAGGAGCTTTGCATGTTCAAGGGATCAATTCCCGCCCTCATTACCCCGTTCACGGACAATGGCGCCGTGGACGAACAGGCGTTTGCCGCCCATGTGGAATGGCAGATCGCTGAAGGCAGCAACGGTCTTGTGCCCGTGGGCACGACGGGGGAATCTCCGACCCTGTCCCACGACGAGCACAAACGTGTGGTCGAGCTGTGCATTGAGGTAGCGGCGAAACGGGTTCCGGTCATTGCAGGTGCTGGCTCCAACAATACTGATGAGGCGATCGAGCTTGCCCTGCATGCGCAGGATGCCGGTGCGGACGCGCTGCTGGTGGTCACACCTTATTACAACAAGCCGACGCAGAAGGGGCTTTTCGCCCATTTCGCTGCCGTGGCCGAAGCGGTGAGACTGCCGATCGTCATCTACAATATCCCGCCGCGCTCGGTCGTGGATATGTCGCCGGAAACCATGGGCGCGCTGGTCAAGGCCCATAAGAACATCGTTGGCGTCAAGGATGCGACGGGCAAGATCGACCGCGTTTCCGAACAGCGCATTTCCTGCGGCAAGGATTTCATCCAGCTTTCGGGTGAAGACGGCACGGCGCTCGGCTTCAACGCCCATGGCGGCGTCGGCTGCATTTCGGTCAGCGCCAATGTCGCGCCGCGCCTCTGTTCGGAGTTCCAGGCGGCGATGCTTGCCGGCGATTATGCCAAGGCCCTTGAGTATCAGGACCGCCTGATGCCGCTGCACAAGGCCATCTTCATGGAGCCCGGCGTCTGCGGCACCAAATATGCGCTTTCGAAAACCCGTGGCGGCAACCGCAAGGTTCGCTCGCCATTGATGAGCACGCTGGAACCGGCAACGGAAGCAGCGATTGATGCGGCGCTGAAACATGCCGGCCTGATGAACTGAGAGAGGCTTGAAGGCCTTGAAGGCGCGCAATGGACCTGCTTCGCGACAGAAGCGGTTCCGCGCGCCTTTTCTTTTTGCGATGACGATACTAAATAGAGCATGCCTCCCAAAAGTGGTCACCGGTTTTGGGACAAAGACATGCGCAAAAATATAGTTCGAAAACCGCTCCAGCCGGCAGGCTGCGGCGCAATAAGAAAAACAAGGGATTGAAATATCATGGCCCCCAAAGGCAGCCAGCGCGTGGTGAACAAGATCGTTGCGGAAAACCGCAAGGCCCGGTTCAACTACGAAATCATCGACACCTATGAGGCGGGCCTCGTGCTGACCGGCACCGAGGTCAAGTCGCTGCGCGAAGGCAAGGCGAACATCGCCGAATCCTATGCCTCGGACGAGGGCGATGAAATCTGGCTCATCAATTCCCATCTGCCGGAATATCTGCAGGCCAACCGGTTCAACCACGAGCCGCGCCGCCGCCGCAAGCTGCTTTTGAGCAAACGCGAAATCAGCCGCCTGCGCGCCGGCATCAACCGCGACGGCATGACACTGGTGCCGCTGAAGGTCTATTTCAACGAAAAGGGTCGCGCGAAGCTGGAACTGGCGCTCGCCAAGGGCAAGAAGCTGCACGACAAGCGCGAGACGGAGAAGGAACGCGACTGGAACCGGCAGAAGTCGCGGCTGCTGAAGGGCGGTAACGCTTAAACCCTACTCCCTCATTCCTGTGCCTGTCACAGGAATCCAGCTGACGCGCGTCCGCGCGGCGAGAGAGCCGTTCCAGCCCAAAGACTTGGGCTGGCTAGATTCCTGTGACAAGCACAGGAATGAGGAGAGCGAGGATACTTTCGCTGCAGCGAGCCGTTACGCAGCCCGGTAAGTCCGCTCCACATAGGCCTTCGACGCCGAAACGCTGAAGCGGCTGACAAGCGCTGCGAGATTGGCGCTGACATCGCTCAGATTATGCGTCGCCGCATTGGTTTCTTCCACCATGGCCGCATTTTTCTGCGTCAGATTGTCCATGCTGTTGATGGCGGCGCTGATTTCCTGAATGCCGACGGACTGCTCCTGCGCCGCCTTGGTCAGCGAGGTGATGTGATCCTGGATGTGATCGACCTTGTTGCCGATCGTGTTGAGGGATTCGCCCGTCTTGTTGACCAGCGATACACCCTGCATCACATCGTCGGAGGATTTGGCGATCAGGGTCTTGATTTCCTTGGCGGCGGTGGCCGAACGCTGCGCCAGCTCGCGCACTTCCTGGGCGACGACGGCAAAACCCTTGCCGGCATCGCCGGCACGGGCGGCTTCCACGCCGGCATTCAGCGCCAGAAGATTGGTCTGGAACGAAATCTCGTCGATGACGGAAATGATCTGGGTGATCTTCTGCGACGATTCCTCGATGGCGCCCATCGCCTTGACCGCTTCAGTCACCACATCTCGCGACCGTGCCGCCTCGACAGCCGAGCTTTCGACGATGGCCTTGGCCTCTTCGGAGCGCTGCGCCGAAAGCCTGGAAATGGTGGTGATTTCCTCAACGGCGGCGGCGGTTTCCTCAAGGGCTGCCGCCTGCTGCTCCGTCCGGCGGGCCATGTCGTCGGTCGCTGACGTCAGTTCACGCGTATTGCCCGATATCTTGTTGGCTTCCTCGACGATCTGCGCAAATGCACCGGAGAGATTGCCGACGGCGGCATTGAAATTGGCGATCAGCCCTTCGAATTGCGGCGCGGTTTTTTCGCCGATGCTGGAGGTGAGGTCGCCATTCGCCAGCTTGGTGAGCGCGTTGTTGAGCAGCTCGAGAACGTGGTCCTGCTCCTTCTTCATCTGCGCCTGCTGTGCCTCGACCTTCAGTCGCTCGGCTGCGAGCACGTCAAGATAAACGGAGATGGAATAGTCCATGTCGAGAAGGGCGGCCTTGACGGTCACCGTCAGGGCGTCCTTTAGCTTCCTGGCCTTCTTTTCCACGAAAAGGCCCTTCAATTCGGAATCGATGACGGCCTTGACGATGCCATCAAGCATCAGCGCATAGCCGCCAATATACCATCTCGGCTCCAGACCCAGCTTTGCGTGGGTGCGGCCAATGGCGGTCACGGCCTCGGTGTAATCCGAATTGAACGTGCCGGAGGCAATTCGCGTCCAGTGTTTCACCTGCATGCTCTTGGCGTGCTGAATATGCGCATCGCTCGAAAAGAACTTCGCCGTCTCCGGCACCGTGCGCACCTTCGCATAAAAACGGTCGAGAGAAGCATCGAGAGAACCGGTGATGACACCCTTAATTTCTGAAAGGTTTTGCCGTTGCTCGTGACCAAGCCCCAGAAAATTCAGTCTTTCATCGAGTTGTCGGTCGGTTTTTGCTTGGCCATGCATGTCTAGTCATCCTGATTTGGCACCGAAATCATGTGGTTGGCGCCGTTACGGTGATTTAGACACGTCTAAAATTAACCAAGTTATAATTTTCACTGTCTGAATTTGATGTTTGTTAATTTCAAGGGCAATTTTTACCTCTCACGCCGGGCGGCTGCGCGAGGCGAGGACGCCAAACAAAAAACGCGCCCGTCTTTTGGACGGACGCGTTCGTGATGTAATTGCAGCGAAAAACGGGATCAGATCGTCTCGGAGCTTTCGGCGTGACGGGCAGGGCGCTCGTTCGGATCGCGGCCGATCTCGGCCTTCAGCGTCATGAGATCAATGAAGTGGTCAGCCTGCCGGCGCAGGTCGTCGGCAATCATTGCGGGCTGCGTTGCCATGGTGGATACCACGGAAACCTTGCGGCCCTTGCGCTGAAGCGCATCGACGAGCGTGGTGAAATCGCCGTCGCCGGAAAACAGCACCAGGTGATCGATGGTCTCGGACTGCTCCATGGCATCGACTGCAAGTTCGATATCCATGTTGCCCTTGATCTTGCGGCGACCCAGCGCGTCCGTGAATTCCTTGGCGGGCTTGGTTACGACCTTGTAGCCGTTATAATCCAGCCAGTCGATCAGAGGGCGGATCGAGGAATATTCCTGATCTTCGATAAGCGCGGTGTAATAATAAGCGCGCAGCAGATAGCCACGCTTCTGAAACGCCTTCAGAAGCTTGCGATAGTCAATATCGAACCCCAGGCTTTTCGATGCTGCATAAAGATTGGCTCCGTCTATGAAGAGCGCAATTTTCTCCCGTGGATCGAACATTCCATCCCATTCCTTTTTTTGGAAAGGCCATTATCTGGCTTTTATTTCCGGTCGCTAACGCAAAAAATCATGTCGTATCAACGAATTTTGCGCGTCGCCGTTGCGTTTTAAGTAAGCTACCTTCCCCCGTATTCCAAGACAATTCTTCTAGACATTTTGTTCATCAGACGCCAAACATGGGCAATAAGGTGCCAAAAGACGCCAAAGACAGGAAAAACTTGAATTCCGCGGCCAATGGCTGTATCGGAAGCTGGAAGGCATCGTCGCGAAAAATATCCAGCGTTTTTCTCAAGGCACGAAGCACAGATTCAATAGGTTAGAGTGTCCCTTGTGCACCCCCGGGAACGCACGGCGCTCTGATCCACGACATTACGACCCGCAAAGGACAGGCAATGGCCCGCGTCACAGTAGAAGATTGCATTGATAAAGTAGACAACCGTTTCGAGCTGGTGCTTCTTGCCAGCCACCGTGCACGCCAGATTTCTCAAGGCTCTTCCATCACGGTTGACCGCGACAACGACAAGAACCCTGTCGTGGCGCTGCGCGAAATCGCTGATGAGACGCTGTCTCCCGACGATCTGAAGGAAGACCTCATCCACTCGCTGCAGAAGCATGTGGAAGTGGACGAGCCCGAGCCCGATCCGGTCACGCTCGCAGCTTCCGCTGCTGCCGATGGCGAAGACGACGACCAGCCGGAAACGGTTACTTTCGACCAGATGTCGGAAGAAGAACTGCTGGCCGGTATCGAAGGCCTTGTGCCGCCAGAGAAAAATGACGACTATTGATCTGACTTTATGACGCCATGACAGGCGGTGGTTACCGTCTGTCAATATTTGCCGTCATAATCTGATCCTTATTGATGCAGCATTGTGCGCCGACCCCAAGGTTGGCGCGCTTTCTTTTTGTGGAATATCGCATGATGCGGCAATACGAACTCGTCGAGCGGGTTCAAAAATATAAACCGGATGCGAATGAGGCCCTGCTGAACAAGGCCTATGTGTATGCCATGCAGAAACATGGCCAGCAGAAGCGGGCCAATGGCGACCCCTATATCTCGCATCCGCTGGAAGTTGCCGCGATCCTCACCGAAATGCATCTCGACGAATCGACCATCGCGGTGGCGTTGCTGCACGATACGATCGAGGACACCACCGCCACCCGCGCAGAAATCGACGAGCTTTTCGGCGAAGACATCGGCAGGCTGGTGGAGGGGCTGACCAAGCTCAAGAAACTCGACCTCGTCACCCGCAAGGCCAAGCAGGCCGAAAACCTGCGCAAGCTGCTGCTCGCCATTTCCGATGACGTGCGTGTCCTTCTGGTCAAGCTCGCCGACCGCCTGCACAACATGCGCACCATGGAATATATGCCGGCGGACAAGCGCAGCCGCATTTCTGAAGAGACCATGGAAATCTATGCGCCGCTCGCCGGCCGCATGGGCATGCAGGACATGCGCGACGAGCTGGAGGACCTGTCCTTCCGTTATCTTAACCCGGAAGCCTATGAGACGGTGACCAACCGCCTGCAGGAACTGGAAACGCGCAACGAGGGCCTCATCAAGAAGATCGAGGACGAACTGCGCGAGCTTCTCGTGGCGAACGGCCTGATCGGGGCCAACGTCAAAGGGCGTCAGAAGAAGCCCTATTCGGTGTTCCGCAAGATGCAGTCGAAGTCGCTCTCCTTCGAGCAGCTTTCCGACGTCTACGGTTTCCGCATTCTGGTGGACGATATTCCCTCCTGCTACCGGGCGCTCGGCATCGTGCACACCCGCTGGCGCGTGGTGCCGGGCCGCTTCAAGGACTATATCTCCACACCGAAGCAGAATGACTATCGCTCCATCCACACCACGATCGTCGGCCCGTCGCGCCAGCGTATCGAGCTGCAGATCCGCACCAAGCGCATGCACGAGATCGCCGAATTCGGCATCGCCGCCCATGCGCTTTACAAGGATGGCGAAAACGGCGAGGGCGATCTGCTCTCCAAGGAGTCGAACGCCTATTCGTGGCTGCGCCACACCATCGAATCGCTGGCCGAAGGCGACAGCCCGGAAGAGTTCCTGGAACATACCAAGCTGGAACTGTTCCAGGACCAGGTGTTCTGCTTCACGCCCAAGGGCAAGCTGATTGCGCTGCCGCGCGGCGCAACACCCATCGATTTCGCCTATGCCGTTCACACCAATATTGGCGATACGACCGTCGGCGCCAAGATCAACGGGCGGATCATGCCACTCGTAACCCGGCTCAACAATGGCGATGAGGTGGAGATCATCCGCTCCGGCGTGCAGGTGCCGCCTGCCGCATGGGAAGAGGTGGTGGTGACGGGCAAGGCCCGCTCTGCCATCCGCCGCGCCACCCGCATGGCCATCCGCAAGCAATATTCCGGCCTCGGTTATCGCATTCTGGAGCGCACCTTCGAGCGCGCCGGCAAGGCCTTCTCCCGTGAAGCGCTGAAGCCCGTGCTGCATCGTCTGGCGCAGAAGGATGTGGAAGACGCCATCGCCGCCGTCGGCCGCGGTGAGGTCTCCTCGCTGGATGTGCTGCGCGCGGTCTATCCCGATTATCAGGATGAGCGCGTCACGGTGAAGATGACCGGCGATGATGGCTGGTTCAACATGCGCAGCGCCTCCGGCATGGTCTTCAAGATCCCCGGCAAGTCGCGCTCGGTTCTCGAGGACGACGGTGCGGCCGAAATGCTGGATGGGCCGGACCCGCTGCCCATCCGTGGCCTTTCCGGCAATGTCGACGTGCATTTCGGTGCCGCCGGCGCGGTTCCCGGTGACCGCATCGTGGGCATCATGGAAAAGGGCAAGGGCATCACCATCTATCCCATTCAGACGCCGGCGCTGCAACGCTTCGACGACGAGCCGGAGCGCTGGATCGATGTGCGCTGGGATCTCGATGAGGCGAACAAGTCGCGCTTCATGGCGCGGGTGATGATCAATGCGCTGAACGAGCCGGGCACGCTCGCCTCGGTGGCGCAATCGATCGCGACGCTTGATGTCAATATTCGCGGCCTCAACATGGTGCGCATCGGCACGGATTTCTCCGAGCTGGCGCTGGATGTCGAAGTCTGGGATCTCAGGCAGCTGAACCAGCTCCTGTCGCAGCTCAAGGATCTCGATTGCGTCTCGACAGTGACGCGTGCCTTCGATTGAGGCATTTTTGATCCTTTGCAAATACTAAAAGGCCGCTGTTATGCGTTGAATGCATGGCAGCGGCCTTTTCCTGTCTCTGGTGGTGGAGGCGGTTTGCGACTATTTTCATCTCAGAAATTGAAGAGAAGGAAATGCGGCGTGCCGGTGGATGAACACCGATGAGAAACGCCAGTTCCAAACCGAAAGGACCAAAAATCATGTTTACTCCGCTTCGCAAGATCGCCCGTGCCGTTCGTGGCAAGACCACTCAGGAACGCGAATTCGAATATCTCAGCGCCTCCGTGTCGAATGTCGACCTGGAATTCCGCCAGCGCGAAATCGACCGCGGCCTGTTCCGCCGGTAATGCACGCAGCGCATGGCAGCCAATCGCCATGCGTATGGAGCCAGCAGGTGCAGCCGTATCGGCCTGTGTATTGCTGTGTCTCGCAAAACTATGTGAATGCGCGCTTCAAGCGGGCGTCCCAAACTGGTTGACCCAATACGCCGCAAAAAATTCCGGCTCAGTCCCCTGTCGCAATAGGCGACACTAAATTGGGACTGATATCGAAGGCTCGATATTCACTGTATTCGTGACATCCCGCGTCCGTCACGCCGGACTTGATCCGGCATCCAGCCAGCCCAAGTCTTTGGGCTGGAAAGAGTCTTCTCGCCGCGCAGACGCACGTCGGCTGGATTCCGGCTCAAGGCCGGAATGACGGAAGCGGAGAATACACCTGCAAAAGAAATCCCTGCGTCATCTATGATGCTCTTGGCTCAGCCCGGGCGATGAAATAGACTGAGCCCATGCCGTTTCGCCGCCGTGAACCCGTTGGTTTTTCAGAGAAGATTCGCGACCTCTTCTGGCCGCGCACGGGTTTTACCCGTTCGCTGCGCTATATGAAGCTGCGTCTGCTGCGGCTTTCCGCCTCTCCCCATTCCGTCGCCGCCGGTGTCGCCATTGGTGTTGGCGTGGCATGGACGCCGTTTCTCGGTATTCATATCATCATCGCCATGGCGCTTGGCTTCCTCATGCGCGTCAATCTTGTTGCGGCCGCACTCGGCACCACCTTCGCCAATCCGCTGACATTTCCCTTCATATGGGCGTCCACCTGGGAGCTGGGGCATTTCATCCTCGGCCGGCAGAGGGCGGAAAGCGCTGCCCATGTGGATTTCGTTGCGCTATTCAGCCATCTTGAATTCCGGCAGATATGGACGCCGGTGCTGGAACCCATGACCATCGGCGCGATTCTTCCCGCAGCCATCAGCGCCGTCATCGCCTATGTCGCCGTTTATGGCCTCATCAGCGGCTTTCAGCGGCGCAAGATGGAAAATCTTGCGCACCGCGCCGCCAATAAAAATGCCTCTCTGGAGATGTTGAAATGATCATTGGATTGGGTAGCGACCTGATCGACATTCGTCGTGTTGAAAAGTCGATCGATCGTTTCGGCGACCGCTTCACCCATCGCTGTTTTACCGATATCGAGCGGGCCAAATCCGATGGCCGCAGGAACCGCGCCGCGTCCTATGCCAAGCGCTTCGCCGCCAAGGAGGCCTGTTCCAAGGCGCTGGGGACCGGACTTGCGAACGGTGTTTTCTGGAAGGATATGGGCGTCGTTAACCTGCCGGGCGGCAAGCCCACCATGGTTCTGACCAATGGGGCAGGGGAAAGGCTGGCGGCGCTGCTGCCTGCCGGCCACCGCGCCAATATTCACCTGACGATCACGGACGACTTCCCCTATGCTCAGGCATTCGTGATTATCGAGGCGCTTCCCGTGAACGGGTAAGACGCGACGCTGCCGCATTGCCGCTCTATTTGCGGGCGTGTGACAGAAGCGCTTCCCTTCGGGCTGGAAAGGTTCTAGAGAAGTCGCAGAAATATGAAAGCGTTGCCGGCTGCGTAAAAACCGCTTGCCCGCCGCATATGCGATAAAACAACGGCCCGGAGGCCTTCGTGAAACCGAAGAAGCCGGGAAACAATCAGGCAGGTCTTTAAGTGTCCGAAAAAGCTGAAAAGAAGCAGAACGCCCTCTGGGAGAACGTCAAGGTCATCATTCAGGCGCTGCTGCTGGCCATGGTCATCCGCACCGTGCTGTTTCAGCCCTTCACCATCCCCTCCGGCTCGATGATGCCGACGCTTCTGGTTGGCGACTATCTTTTCGTCAACAAGTTCTCCTACGGCTATTCGAAATATTCGCTGCCCTTTTCGCCGAACCTGTTTTCGGGCCGCATTCTCGAATTCAGCAAGCCCAAGCGCGGCGATGTCGTGGTGTTCCGCCTGCCGCCAAATCCTGAAGTGGATTATATCAAGCGTCTGGTGGGCCTGCCGGGCGACCGCATCCAGGTGACGAACGGCGTGCTGTTCATCAACGGCCAGCCGGTGCCGAAGCAGCCCGATGGCACCTTCACCTCCGATTACCGTGCCGATCCGGGCGCCAATGTGCCGGTGTTCCGCGAAACGCTCGACAATGGCGTCACCTACGACACGCTCGACCAGTCGCCCGATTCTCGCGGCGACAACACCCGCGAATTCGTGGTGCCGGAAGGCCATTATTTCATGATGGGCGACAACAGAGACAATTCGCTCGATAGCCGTTTCGACGTCGGTTTTGTGCCGGAAGAAAACCTGATCGGCCGCGCCAGCGTCATCTTCTTCTCGCTGGGCAACGACACGCCGTTCAGCCGCATTTGGGAATGGCCGGCCAACATGCGTTGGGACCGCCTCTTCAAGGTTGTGGAATGAGCAAGACCAAGCCGCTTTCGGCGGACGAGATTTCCCGTCTGGAAGCGTTGATCGGATATGAATTCAAGGAAAAGGCCCGGCTCGACCGGGCCTTGACCCATGCCAGCGCCCGCTCGGCGGCGGCCGGCAATTACGAGCGGCTGGAATTTCTGGGCGACCGTGTCCTCGGCCTCTGCGTCGCGGAATTGCTGTTCTCCACCTTCCGCAACGCCACCGAAGGCGAGCTTTCGGTCCGTCTGAACCAGCTCGTCAGCGCCGAATCCTGCGCCGCGATCGGCGACGAGATGGGCCTGCATAATTTCATCCGCACCGGCTCGGATGTGAAGAAGCTGACCGGCAAGGCGATGCTGAACGTGCGCGCCGATGTGGTCGAAAGCCTGATCGCCACCATCTATCTGGATGGCGGGCTGGAGGCGTCGCGCAAATTCATTCTGAAATACTGGCAGGGCCGCGCAACCAGCGTGGATGCGGGGCGACGCGACGCCAAGACCGAGTTGCAGGAATGGGCGCATGCCAGGTTTGCGACCACGCCCTCTTACCGGGTTGACGATCGTTCCGGACCGGATCACGATCCACGCTTTACGGTGACTGTCGAAATTCCCGGCGTGAAGCCGGAAACCGGTGTCGAGCGCTCCAAGCGCGCGGCCGAACAGGTGGCGGCAACAAGATTGCTGGAACGCGAAGGCGTCTGGCAGAAGACCCCCACCCGGAACTGAGCACCCGGCGAACCGGGTGCTGAAAATCGAGCGCATGGCGGACCCGCGGGCCGCATGTTGAATACCTCTGACCTTGATGGATAACATGACCGATCACGAAAACCCCGCCATTGAAGGCGAAGACAATAACCTTCCGACCCGTTCCGGCTTTGTGGCCCTTATCGGCCCGACCAATGCCGGCAAGTCGACGCTGGTCAACAGGCTGGTGGGCGCCAAGGTCTCGATTGTCAGCCACAAGGTTCAGACGACGCGTGCGGTGATGCGCGGTATCGCCATCCACAAGAACGCGCAGATCGTTTTCATGGACACGCCCGGCATCTTCAAGCCGCGCCGCAGGCTCGACCGCGCCATGGTCACCTCCGCCTGGGGTGGAGCGAAAGATGCCGATCTCATCCTGCTGCTGATCGACAGCGAGCGTGGTCTTAAAGGTGACGCCGAGGCCATTCTCGAAGGCCTGAAGGATGTTCCGCAGAAGAAGATCCTCTGCCTCAACAAGATCGACCAGGTGAAGCGCGAAGATCTTCTGAAGCTTGCCGCCGCCGCCAATGAGACGGTGGCGTTTGACCGCACCTTCATGATTTCGGCCACCAATGGTTCGGGTTGTGAAGACCTGATGGATTATCTGGTGGATGCCCTGCCGGAAGGTCCGTGGTATTACCCGGAAGACCAGATTTCCGATCTGCCGATGCGTCAGCTCGCTGCCGAAATCACCCGCGAGAAGCTGTTCCTGCGCCTGCATCAGGAGCTTCCCTACGCCTCGCATGTCGAGACGGAGAAGTGGGAAGAACGCAAGGACGGCTCGGTACGCATCGAGCAGGTGATCTATGTCGAGCGTGACAGCCAGAAGAAGATTGCACTGGGCAAGAACGGCGACGCCATCAAGGCGATCTCCACCGCCTCGCGCAAGGAACTGTCGGAAATCCTCGAGCAGCCGGTCCACCTTTTCCTCTTCGTCAAGGTGCGCGAGAACTGGGGCGACGACCCCGAGCGTTTCCGGGAAATGGGCCTGGAATTCCCGCGAGGCTGACGCACATCCTCTCCATCCCTCATTCCTGTGACAAGCACAGGAATGAGGGATGTGCGCAAGGTACGCCTCACAAATCTTCAGCCTCCATCGGGAACCGATTGCGTTCGGGCGGGTTGTTCCAAAACAATTGGGCGCAACCTTTTTCGATGACGAGCATTCATGTCGCCAAAAAAACCGAACGGAATTTCCACTACGCCTTGCCAGCACTGTCCCTTGCGCGACCTGCCGCATTTCAGGGATTTTTCATCGCCCGAGTTGGATTTCGTCTCCCGTTTCAAAACGGGGGAGCTGGCGGTTGAAAGCGGCTCCGTCATTCTGATGGAAGGGTCGCACAGCGCCCATCTTTATACCGTGCTGCATGGCTGGGCGTTTCGCTACAAGACGCTGGAAGACGGAAGGCGGCAGATCCTCAATTATGTCATGCCGGGCGATCTGGTCGGCCTCCAGGGCACGGTGATGGGGGAAATGCAGCACTCGGTGGAGGCGCTCTCGCCGGTGACGCTCTGCGTCTTCGAGCGGTCCCGCCTCAACAATCTCTTCACCGATCATCCGACCCTTGCCTATGACCTGACCTGGATTGCGGCAAGCGAGGAGCGCATGCTCGACAACCATCTGCTCAGCATCGGCCGGCGTACCGCGCTGGAACGCGCCGCCTACCTCATCGCCTTCCTTTACAGCAAGGCCAAGGCGGTCAATCTCATCCAGGGGCAAACGCCGATCCCCGTGACCCAGCAGCATGTGGCCGATACGCTCGGCCTCTCCATCGTCCACACCAACAAGACGTTGAGAAAGCTTGTTGATCGCGATCTGATCCGCTGGACGGACAAGGGATGCCTCGTTCTGGACAATGACGGGCTGAGCCATGTGGCCGGTTGGCAAAGCGATGAAAAGCGCCAAAGACCCTTCATCTGATCGTCTTTCGACATGTCTTTTTTAAATGACGGTCCGGCCGTAATTTGCGAATCCTCTCGTGCTATCGCACAAAAGACATTTCGGAGACCGCAGCGGATATCCGGGTGGTTCCCCTCAATTTGAAAGAAGAAAACATATGGTGCCACAACGGTGTGTCATCGTTGAAGATGAGTATCTGGTGGCGCTCGATGTCGAGGCGGTCCTCCAGTCCATCGGCGTCGAAACCATCACGATTGCAACGACACTGGCGCAGGCGAAGGAGACCATCGGGCAGGATGGCGCCGACTGCGTGCTTCTTGATGTCAGCCTTTCCGACGGTAAGAGTTACGATTTCGCGCGTCAGCTGCGCGATCAGGGCATTCCCTTCGGTTTCGTCAGCGGTTACGGGGACACGAGTGGTTTTCCCGATGATCTTGCGGATGCGCCCTTGCTCGGCAAGCCTTTCGGTGAAAGCGAGATTACCGATTTCGTCCTCGGGCTCGTCGGCGCGGCCGGTGCGACGGGTGAGGCCGCAAAAGAATAACGTTTCCCCGCCAGATCGGTTATGATCGGGCCTGAATCGGAATTCGGACACGTTTCATGCAGTGGCAGGACGAGGCAATCATTCTTGGCGTAAAACGTCACGGCGAGACAAGCGTCATCGCCGAGGTGATGACCCGTTCGCGCGGCCGCCATCTGGGGCTGGTGCGCTCGGGGCGGTCCCGCAGCATGCAGCCGGTTCTGCAGGCGGGAAACCGGGTGGATGTCATCTGGCGGGCGCGGCTTGACGACCATCTCGGCGAATTCCGCATCGAGCCGCTGCAATTGCGGGCAGCGCAGCTGATGGAAACGGCAACCGCCGTTTATGGCGTTCAGGCCATGGGCGCGTTGCTGCGCCTCTTGCCGGAGCGTGATCCCCATCCGCACCTCTATCAGGCGCTCGACGTCATTCTCGATAATCTCCATGATCCTGTCGATGCAGGGGAATTGTTCGTGCGCTTCGAGCTGGCGGTGCTGAACGATCTCGGCTTCGGCCTTGATCTCACCGAATGCGCGGCAACGGGCCTGCGCACCGATCTCATCTATGTATCGCCAAAAACGGGCAGGGCGGTCTGCCGTACCGCGGGCGCGCCCTATGCGGAGCGGATGTTGTCATTGCCGGCTTTCTTGAGCGAGGGCCAGTCGAAGGCGGCCGACCGCGATAGCCTCGCGGCCGCCTTCCGCCTCACCGCCCATTTCCTCAACCGGCATGTCTATGATCCGCGCGGCCTCAATGAAAACGCCGCCCGCGACGGTTTCGTGCAGGCGGCGCTGAAGGCGCTGGATCGAAAGGCGCTGCCGCCCACGCTCGATAGAGCCGTATAGCTTCAGGCTATTGCGGGCCGGGGTGCCGGCCGCTCCTGGATGGGCCAGTGCACGATGGCCGCAAAAATCCCCATGCCGACGCCGAGCCACCAGACGAGATCATAGGAGCCGAGCCGGTCGTAAAGAAAGCCGCCGAGCCAGACGCCGAGGAACGAGCCGATCTGGTGCGACAGGAACACGACGCCGCCCAGCATGCCGAGATGGCGGGTGCCGAACATGATCGCCACCAGCGCGTTGGTCGGCGGCACGGTCGAAAGCCAGAGGATGCCCATGACGGCGGCGAAGATGATGACCGAAAGCGGCGACTGCGGCAGAAGCAGGAAGGCGCTGACGGCGATAGAGCGGGCGATATAGATATAGGCCAGCATATAGGGCTTCGAATAACGCTGGGCGATGACGCCTGCCGCCAGCGAGCCGATGATGTTGAAGAAACCGATCAGCGCCATGGCTATCACCGCATAACGCGGCTCGATGCCGATATCGCCGAGATAGGCCGGGAAATGCGCGGTGATGAAGGCCACCTGGAAACCGCAGACGAAGAAGCCGGTGGTCAAAAGCAGATAGCTCTTGTGGCCGAGCGCTTCCCTCAGCGCTTCGCCCGCCGTCTGCTGGAATTGCGTCTGTGACTGGCTGCCGGAAGAGGAGTTGCCGCGCATCGGATAGGCGAGCAGCGGCACGAGCATCATCATCACGGCAAGCCAGACGAGGCTATCAGACCAGCCATAGGTGGAAATCAGGCCCTGGCTGATGGGCGCAAACAGGAACATGCCGGCCGAGCCCGCCGCCGTGCCGATGCCGAAGGCGAGTGAGCGCTGCTGCGGCGTGACGTGGCGTGCGAAGGCAGACAGGATGACGCTGAAGGAACCGGCGGCGATGCCAAGCCCCACAAGAACGCCGCCGCCGAAATGCAGCCAGAAGGGCGAGGTGCCGAAGGACATGCAGATGAGGCCGGCCGCATAGAGGAAGCCGGAAAGCACGAGCACGCGGCCGGTGCCGAACTTGTCGGCGATGGCGCCGAAGAACGGCTGGCCGAGACCCCAGAAGAGGTTCTGCAACGCCATGGCCAGACCGAAGGTGGAGCGGTCCCAGCCGGTATCGGCGAGCATGGGCAGCTGGAAAAAGCCCATGGCTGACCGTGGCCCGAAGGTCATGACCGCAATCAGCGACCCGGCGACGATAATCAGCCAGGGCATCGTCTGGCGTGTGGCTTGCGACATGAAAACTCTCCCGCTGAAGCACCTTGCGGATTGGCGCAAGGCTTGCTGCAGATTCCCCGTTGATGAGAGGAATATTATCTTTTGTCAGGCCGCCCCACTAGCGACTTTTCTTGACGGCATTATTCGTGCGATTGATGAGACGCTCAGGGTTGAATGCCATCGGGTAATATGAGGAAGCGATGAAGCAGAATATTTATGACGACCCGCAGTTTTTCGAGCGCTACAGCGCCATGCCACGCTCGCTTGAAGGGCTGAGGCAGGCGGGCGAATGGCATGAGCTGCGCGCCATGTTGCCCACGCTGAAAGACAGGACCGTTCTCGATCTCGGTTGCGGTTTCGGCTGGCATTGCCGTTATGCGGCGGAAGAGGGCGCGGCGCATGTCGTCGGTGTCGATCTTTCGGAGAACATGCTGCGCCGTGCAGCCGAGATAAACGGCGGACCCGGTATCGAATATCGCCGCGCCGCGATCGAGGATATCGACTTTGCGCCTGATAGTTTTGATCTGGTGCTGAGTTCGCTCGCCTTGCATTACGTCCGCGATCTCGACGCGGCCTTCGCGAAGGTTTTCACCGTCCTGAAATCCGGCGGCGACTTCGTCTTTTCCATCGAGCATCCCGTATTCACGGCGCTGGACAAACAGGACTGGTTCTACGGCGAGGACGGCGAAATCCTGCATTGGCCGCTCGATAATTATCAGAACGAAGGCGTACGCCATTCCAACTGGATGGCGGATGATGTCGTCAAATATCACCGCACGGTGTCAGGCATTCTCAACGCCCTGCTGGCGGCTGGCTTTACGATCACGCGGCTGGCGGAACCAAGGCCCGATCCCGCTCTGCTGGCGGAGCGCCCGGACATGAAACATGAAGACCGCCGCCCGATTTTCCTGATCGTCGGTGCACGTAAAGCGTGACATAGCTGGTGCGTTGTACCGCCGGCTTGCACGAAGATTGAGATCGGCGCGTCAGGCTCGAAGCTTGCCGTTGTCCATAGTGCTCCCGTCCTCTCCTCATCTCTGTGCTTGTCACAGAGATCCAGCCAGCCCAAGTCCTTGGGCTGAAAAGAGTCCTCTCGCCGCGCAGACGCGCGTCGGCTGGATTCCTGTGACGAGCACAGGAATGAGGGAGCGAGGGTGTGCCGGCGTATGAGAACACCGCGCCGTTTGCTGTGGATTCCGTTTGAACCGGACCGACTTACCGCCGCTTGATCGCCCAGCCGTCCGGCCGTTCCTCGACCACCTTTGCCACATCGCCAACAGCTAGCCTGCCTTCGCCGCGCGGCGTGACATTCCAGCCGAAGAGCGGGCCAGGTACACGCCGGTCACCGGACATGCGGATGCGGCCCATGGCCTTCATGGGAGAGGGCACATCGCGGGAACCGGTTGTCTGGTCCTGCGTGGTCATGATGCAGCGGGCGCAGGGTTTGACGAGGTCGAAACGGATGCCACCGATCTCGATGGCCGCCCAGCGATCCTCCGCCCACGGCTCGTCCGTTTCCAGCACGATATTGGGCCGGAACCGCTCCATCCCGACGGCGTCCTCGCCATTGTCGCGCATATTGTCGTTAAGGGCTGCAAGCGAGGCGGTGGTGGTGACGAGGATCTGATAACCGTCGGCGAAAGTGACGGGCGTTTCGTTACCGGTCCATTCGAGGCTTGCAATGCGTCTGGAGGCGTCGTCGAAGAACACCAGCTTCACCTCGCGCCCCAGCCAGGTCGAAAGCGTGTCGTTGGTTTCGTCATCGGCAATATTGGCGCTGACGATCGATTTCCACACCGCCACATCCATGCGCTCTCCGGAAGGTTGCGCGAAAATCTCGCTGCCCGCTTCTCTCGAAAGCGCCATGCCGCCATTCTCATGGCGTGCCAGAATAGTGGCGATATCAGGCAATTCGCGCTGGGTGATGAAGTGGCCGGAAGGATCGGTCAGCATGGCGCGGCGGTCGCCGGGCAGGCCTTCCGCCGAGACATCGCTTTGCGAGAGGACGATGCCGCGCCCGCTCTTCAGCGGGTAGATGTTGAGTTCGGTCACACGCATGTCGCGTCTCCTCAGATTTCGTCGAGAAACAGGTCCAGCACCTGTTGCAGGCGTTCATGGCGGGCCTTTGCCAGTTCTCGCCCCGTTTCGGTGCGGAAACCGTCCACAAGCTTGAACAGCTTCGTTTCGAAATGGTCGATGGCAAAGGCGCGGTCGTCAAGCGGGCGGTCCTTGGCCAGCGGATCGGCCGGATCATAAAGCGCCGACCCCATGCGCCCGGCGATATAAAAGCACCGGGCTGCCCCCACCATGCCAATGGCGTCCAGCCGGTCGGCATCCTGCAGGATTTTTGCTTCCAGCGTCTGCGGTTCGATATTGGCGGAAAAACTATGGGTGGTGATGGCATGCGCGGCGGCGTCAATGTCGACCTGCCGCCAGCCAAGCCCGGCCAGAATGCCGGCAGCTTTCTCCGCCGCCAGCCGCGATGCCTGCGCGCGAAGCGGCGAGTTCTTCTCCACCGCCACGCAATCATGCAAAAGCACGCTGGCAGCCAGCACCGTGCCATCGCCACCTTCGCCCGCATGGATGCGCATGGCGTTGCGGAAGACCCGGTGAATATGGGCAAGATCATGCGAGCCATCGCCCGCATCGGCGGCGTGCGGTATCAGTTCCTGCGCAAGCGCCTCAAAAGGCGCGAAAGCCTCGGCCGCGATCATGCCTGCGGCTTCCGGGTGAGGATTTTCTGGTAGAACAGGCCGATGCCGATCAGCACCGCGCCAAGCCCGATGAAGGACAGCGCCCGCAGCACGCCTTCAAGATTGCTCATGTCGATCAGGAAGGCCTTGGCGACGGAGATCAACACGAATGCGGCGGAGGCCAGACGCAGGCTGCGGGCATTGAAGCGCGAGCCGACGATGAGCAGCAGCACGCCGATCAGCAGCCACACCACCGAATAGCTATACGTTTCACCCTGCAGGAAGCCCTTCCAGTCAGCAATATTTTCGCCCTGCCAGAAGCGGCGGACCGAAAGTGTGGCCCAGGCGAAACCGAGTGCCGCACCCGCCACCGCCAGCAGGCTGACATAAGCGGCGGGCCGTTTGCCGCGCGCATACCAGGCAAGACCGCCATAGGCGAGCGCCGGCAACAGATAGCCGATCAGCAACAGATTGAGGAATGGGATGCGGCCGGTATTTTCGCCGGTGAAATAGGGATTGAGCGTGAAGAAATGCATCGTCAGCACGTTGATGACGGCGATCACGCCGGCAATCATCGAGCCGTAACGGAAGACGGGGCTGGGGCTCTTGAGATCCAGCGTCATCAGCACGCCTGAGAAACCGATGGTCAGCAGCGTATAGATCGACTGTTCGCCGAGCGTCGGCACGCTGTCATTGAGAGTGCCGCCATTCATCGCATGGCGGATGAGGATGGCGACCGCCAGCAGACCCATGACGCTGGCGATGGCCTGCAGGAAGTTCTTTGCCCGGACGTTCGGCCAGTCGCGCAGCATCCAGGCGGAGACGATGGCGAGCAGGGCCGGAATGCCATAACCCGGCAGCAGCGCGTTGAAGACCGGTGTGGGCCCAAGATTTTGCGGTCCGACAATGGTGGGTTCCCAGGCGATGCGGCCAAGAACGGCAACACTTGCCACCGCCATCACCCAGGGCAGAATATCCCAGTTGCGATGGCGGGTCGCCAGCACATAACCGAAGCCGATGACGGAGAGCAGCACGGTTGTGGCGAGCCCCTCCGTCAGCGTGTGCAGGCAAAGCGCGAAGGCGGCAAACGAGCCGAGCACGAGGATGTTGAGCGGTTTGCGATAGGCCTCATTGTTCTGCCGATGCAGCCATTCCGCGCCGGCGATCAGCACGAGGCCGAGGCCAAGACCATAGGCCGCATGCAGCCAGTCACGGCCGAGATTGCCATATTCGACGAAGCTTGCCGTGCCGAGCCAGACCGGGAAAAGCGCTGCAATCCCCGCCCAGAGCTGGGCGAAATCCGGATCATCCGCGCCCTTGCGTTTCAGGAACGAGAAAGCGCAGAGGAGAAGGATGGCGCCAAGGCCGAGCGCCATGGCGATGGCTGCGGTGTAGCCCGTTCCGACGGGAGGAAGCGTGACGGCGGTATCATTTATCAGGCCGATGAAATCGATACCCTGCCGCGACATCAGGGAGACCGCAGCCTGTGCGCCGAGTGCGGCGATAATGGCCGGCCACACCGCATTGTGTCGCGCAGCGCCAAGGGCGGCAAGCGTTGCGATGAGTGCGGAAACGACGAGGGCCGGATGGGTGTCGATGCTGCCATCGGTGAAGAGGAAGCCGATTGCCGGCAGGATCACGGCCATCGAGACAGTGAGGCTGATGGCAAGCGACGGGCGCAACAAAAGCCGCATGGCGCGAATGGCGCGCCGCTCAGGCGTGGCGGCCTCGTTTTCCTCGGCGGGCGGCGTGTCGAAGTGCCGTCCCGGCCAGAGGAAGAGGGTGCCGGCCAGCATGACGAGCAGGGACAGTGTCGGCGGATCGGCCTCGATCGTTTCGGAAAAAGCGATATAGCCGAGCACCCAAAGGCCGAGACCCGCATTGGCAAGCGAGGGAACCACGGTCCAGCCCTGCCTGCGCGCGGCCGCCGCGGTGGCGAGCCACGAGATCGTCAGGAAAACAAACAGCGCCCAGATATTCGGTGTTTCGCTGGAAATCAGCGCCGGCGTCAGCATCGACCCCAACAGGCCGAGACCCGCGAGCGCCTGTCCGTGCAGAAGCGACAGGCCGATGGTGGCGAAGGCGACGAGCCCAAGTAGAATGAAGGCGGTGCCGGAGCCGATATAGTCATAAATGCCATAGGCCGCATAAACCACGCCGAACAGCGTCAAGGCACCGGCGGCCGTCAGCACGCCCGGTATCATGGCGTTGGCGTAAGTGGTGGCGATGCCCGGCACAGCCTTGCGGCGGATCGCCTCACCGGCAAGGCCAAGAACGAGACCGAAAATGGCGGCGAGCGAAAGCCGAACGGCCGGGCTCAGGAGCCCCGCTTCGATGGAATATTTGACAAGGAAAATGCCGCCGAGCGCCAGCGCCAGACCGCCAGCCCAGACGGCCCAGCGTGCGCCGAGCAGGCTTTCGAAGCTTTCCTTCGTTTCCGGTGTGGATGCAGCCTCACGCGCAAGCACGCGCTCTTCTTCCTTGCTGGCAAGGTCTTCCGCCTCCGCCATGGCGGCGGCCACTTCCGCTTCGGACGGGTGTTCGGCCTGGAAGGCTGCGTCTTCCTCAGAGGCCACGCTTTCCTCTTCCGCGTCGAAATCCGCTCTCTCCGCCGAATCGGCCGTCTCCGCCTGCGCTGCCACAGGGGCGGCCACCCCGGCCGCCATCAGCCGCTTGAGGCTGACAACCTCGCGTTCGAGAGACTTGATTCGGCTTGAATTGCGGATGCTTGCGACCAGCGTGTAGATGAAGGCCGCGATGACGGCGAGGATAAGCAGCGGGATTTCCAAACAGAACTCTCCAATTACGAAGCTGTTTTTAAAGCCCTTTTGGCGAATTTATGCAAGGCCCGGTTGATGAATGGCTGGGCCGCCGGGGAGTAAGCGTGTGCCGCTTGTTTCTTCTCCCCGCCGGGGAGAAGTCCGCGGCAGCGGGATGAGGGGGTGACGGTAGAGATATTCGGAAACGTCGCCCCCTCATCCGACCCTTCGGGCCACCTTCTCCCCGGCGGGGAGAAGAAACCAAGAGGCGACGCTGTATCTTCAGATGGTCACGCCGCAAGCCAGCGCCGCGCCGCCTCGATATCTGCAAGCCCAAGCTCGTGTCCGTCATCCACCATTTCCACCCCGGCCTGCGCGCCGCTGCAGGAAATCCTGTCTCGCAGCTCCGTCGCCTTGTCGCGATATTTATCGCGTTCGCCGGCCACAAGCAGGAAGTTCCGCCCGGAAAGATCGGTTTCCGGCCAGGTCTCTAGAACCGGCATCGGCCGATAGAGCAGCGCGTCTCCGGCAAGCTCCGGATAAAGCGCTGCAAAGGCGGTATAGAAATTCGCGCCATTGGAATGGCCGACAAAACGAAGCCTCGAACGATCAAGGCCATAGGACCGGATCGCGCCATCCACAAAGGCGGCAAAGGCTTCCGCCTCCGTGACGATATCCTTCTGGTCGAAGCTGAAATCGGGATAGCGGCGGAACCAGCGGGCGATGTCCTCTTCCGTGCTGCGGCCGCGAACGCCGAGAAGCGTGGCACCCGGCGCCGCCCGGTGCGCCAGCGGCATCAGGCTCGTCTCGCTGCCGCCGGAACCGTGCAGCAGGATGAGGGTGCTACCGTCAGGTTTTTCGGGCGTGTAGAAGCGGTGCACGAAAGGCAGGTCGCGATAGACGATACGCTCTTCGCCGGGCATCGAGAATTGCGGCAGCGCGACGCGCACATCCGCCTCATCCTTCATGAAAAGCGGCGGAATGAACAGCTTTTCGCCAAGCGCTTCCAGGGGTTCGTCAACGGTCATGCCGGGCGCGTCGGTCGCCATTTCGATCAGCACTCCACCCGGTTCGCGGACATAAAGCGAGTGGAAATATTTCCGGTCATGGGCATTGGTGGTGCTGGAATTCAACGATTTCAGCTCACCCAGCACGGCGTTCAGCTCGTCCAGATCCTGTGCGCGGAAAGCGATATGATCGACGGTGCCGGTGCCCGGTGCGCTGGACCAGAAGCCGGTGGCGTCACGCACGTCGATGATGTCATCGCTTTTCGAAACGAGCCGGCGGATAGCGCCCGTCTGGCTTTCCTGCTGGTAACCGAAATATTTTGTGAGGAAAGCCACCGTTTCTTCCGGCACCTCGCTCAGCACGGTTGCGCCATAGATGCGGCGAATGGCGTCTTCTGCCGGAATGTCGTTGGTTACATGCGGCGTGGCATCGGGGAAGGCGTGGGTGCCGACCAGCTTGACGATGAGGCCATCAGGGTCTTTCAACCGGATGACCGGGGTGCTGAATTCGTCGGATGGTCCCTCGGCGCGGATGCCGAATTTCAGCGCCCGCGTCAGCCAGAAACCGATGCTGGCGGGATCGATCGCCAGTGAGACCTCCAGCGTCTGGCCATAACCCACACGGCCCTGGCCACCATCTTCCCAGACCAGAAAGGTCAGCAGGGAACCGGGTGAGGCGATATCGTCGCCATAGAGCAGATGAAGCTGCATCGCGTCTTCGAAGCCCGCCGTGCGCTTGGCCAGCCTTAAGCCGAGGAAGCCGGCGTAAAAATCGACATTCGCCTGCACCTTCCGGGTGATCATGGTGATGTGGTGTATGCCCAGTGCAGAATTCATCGTGCCGTCCCGTCGTTTTGCCTGCCATTCGTGGCTCTATTTGTCTTACCCTGCACCTGATCCGCAACCCCGGCAAATGAGAACGCTGTGTTCTCTGCATGAACGGAATTGCCCTGGCTTCGTTGCATGCGAGATGGGCAGAGATAGGGCTTTTTGCCTCCATATCAATCAATGATGCATATAAAATAAGCATACAAAATAACGGCTATTTTGTATGCAATTTTATCTTGCCTTGAGGGCTGGAATTGGGTCTTATGCAACCAATCCAACAAAACCATCAGGGGAATAGATGATGTTAACGCGCAGGTTGTTGTCCAGGGCTCTGGCCATTGCCGCTGTCTCCGCCGCTGCCGGATTTACGTTGCCCGTAACGGGTGCTCATGCCGAAACGCCGGTGAAATTCACGCTCGACTGGAAGTTCGAAGGTCCCGCCGCCGGCTTCCTGCTGGCGCTCGACAAGGGATACTTCAAGGCTGAAGGCCTCGACGTGACGATCGACAGCGGCAACGGCTCGGTGGAGGCCATTCCGCGCGTGGCGACCGGCGCTTACCAGATGGGTTTCGGCGACATCAATTCGGTGATGAAGTTCCTCGACGAGGATCCGAGCCAGAAGATCAAGGCTGTCTACATGGTCTATGAACGCCCGACATTTGCCGTTGTCGGCCGCAAGTCGCTCGGCGTCACCGGCGATCCGAAGTCGCTGGAAGGCAAGAAGCTCGGCGCGCCGCCGCCGGATGGCGCCTTTGCGCAATGGCCTGCCTTTAAACAGGTCGCCGGGCTTGATGACAGCAAGATCAAGATCGAATCGATCGGCTTCCCGGTGCGTGAGCCGATGCTGGCCAAGGGCGATGTCGATGCCGTTTTCGGTTTTGCCTTTTCGGTGATCCTCAACTTGAAGAAGCAGGGCATTGCCGATGACGATATCTCGACCATTCTAATGGCCGAGCACGGCTTGAATCTTTATGGCAATGCGGTGCTGGTAAACACTGATTTCGCTGAGAAAAACCCCGATGCCGTCAAGGGTTTCCTGAAGGCGCTGGCCAAGGGCTTCGCCGATTCCGTCAAGACCCCGGAAGAGGGTGTGGCGGCCGTGCTCAAGCGCAACGAAACGCTCGACAGCGCCATCGAGCTCGAACGCCTCAACATGGCCAACAGCATGAACATCAAGACGCCCTATGTGGTGGAAAATGGCATGGGCGGCGTCGATCCGGCCAGGCTCGCCGCTTCCGTCGAGACGCTGAAAGTCTCGCTTGGCCTCAAGGGTAACGTCAAGGCGGATCAGGTCTTTGACGCGACCTACCTCCCGGCCAAGGAAGAGCGCATGCTTCCCTGAGGGGATTTGTGGGGCCTGTTTGGCGCCTGGAGTGGTGGAGTTTCTCCACGTCATCCTCGCCCTTGAGGCGAGGATCCATCGCCGGCTGGAATAGTGGATCCTCGGGTCAA
Source organism: Rhizobium oryzihabitans (assembly GCF_010669145.1). Lineage (NCBI taxonomy): Bacteria > Pseudomonadati > Pseudomonadota > Alphaproteobacteria > Hyphomicrobiales > Rhizobiaceae > Rhizobium > Rhizobium oryzihabitans. The sequence goes on along the minus strand of NZ_CP048632.1, from coordinate 1,046,418 downwards.
ACCCGAGGATGACGAAATAGAGGTGTGGCGTTGACTGTGGTGAGGTTGCGCGCGCCGAAAAACTGGGGACTGCGATGTCACATCTCGTGGAAATAGACAATGTCGACATGCGCTACGGCGGGTCGGCCGGCACGCTGGCCGTATCCGGCCTTAATCTGACGGTCGACAAGGGTGAGTTCGCGGCCGTCGTCGGCCCCTCGGGCTGTGGCAAGTCGACGCTCATGAAGCTGGTGACGGGGCTGCATATTCCGCAGAAGGGCAATGTCATCGTTGCCGGGCGGCAGGTCACGGAGCCGGTTTCCATCGTCGGCATGGCGTTTCAGAACCCGACAATGCTGCCCTGGCGCACCACGCTTGAAAACATCCTGCTACCGCTGGAGATCGTCGAGAAACATCGCCGGCGCCTGCGCGCCCACAAGGCGGAATATGTCGCAAAAGCCGAGCGGCTGCTGGAGATTGTCGGTCTGAAAGGCTTCGGCTCCAAATATCCCTGGCAGCTTTCCGGCGGCATGCAGCAGCGCGCCAATCTGTGTCGCGCTTTGATCCACGAGCCGGATCTCCTGATGCTGGATGAACCCTTCGGCGCGCTCGATGCTTTTACCCGCGAGGAATTGTGGTGCGTCATCCGCGATCTGCATGCCGCGCAGCGGGTTACCATCATTCTGGTGACGCACGATCTGCGCGAAGCGACCTTTCTCGCCGACAAGATTTTCGTGATGAGCGCAAGGCCTGGCCGCGTGCTGGCTGAACACCGCGTGCCTTTCGCACGCCCCCGCCAGCTGGATATCATGTATGACAAGGGTTTTAACGACATGGTGCAGGAACTGCATGGCGAGATAGCGCAGGCGAGGGTGGCGGCATGAGCGCGATTGCTGAAAGCACCGTGGCGGCCGCGCCGCGCAAGCCCCTGATCGACCGGGTCAACTGGGTGAAAGCCGCCCCCTGGCTTTATACGCTGGCGCTGTTCGTGCTGTGGGAACTCCTGGTTTACGCGCTGAAAATGCCGCCGACCATTCTGCCGTCGCCTGTCAGAGTAGGGCAGGCCATCGTGCAATATTGGTCGCCGATCTGGAAGAACTCGCTTCAGACGCTGTATACCACGACGCTGGGCTTTGCCATTGCGGTCGCCGCCGGTCTCGCCATCGGCCTTTTTATCGGCTGGTCGAAAACCATCTATGCCGGGCTTTATCCACTGATGATCGGTTTTAACGCCATTCCGAAAGTGGCGCTGGTGCCGATCCTCGTCATCTGGTTTGGCATTGGCACCGTGCCTGCGGTTCTCACCGCCTTCCTGATCTCCTTCTTCCCGATTGTCGTCAACGTCGCGACCGGCCTTGCCACCATCGAGCCGGAAACGGAGGATGTGCTGCGCGCACTCGGTGCAAAGAAAATGGATATCATGCTGAAGGTCGGCATTCCGCGCTCCATGCCTTACTTCTTCGGCTCGCTGAAAATCGCCATCACGCTTGCCTTCGTCGGCTCGGTCGTATCGGAAACCGTCGCCTCCAACTATGGCCTTGGCAATATGATGAGTTCGGCACAGAGCCAGTTCAACGTGCCGCTGGTCTTCGCCGGCCTGCTCATGCTCGCCGTGGAGGGCATCGTCATGTACGCGATCATGGCCTGGCTCGAAAAGCGCATGACCGGCTGGGCGCATCGCTCGACCATGGGACAGTGATCGGTGGCCGCTCGTTTCTTCTCCCCGAGGGGGAGAAGGTGGCCCGAAGGGTCGGATGAGGGGGCAACGTTGCCGAATATCTCGACCCTTGCCCCCTCATCCCGCTGCCGCGACCTTCTCCCCCTCGGGGAGAAGGCGAAAAGCCTCAACCACTCGCGTCATTCACGCATGCTGCGGAAGGTTGCGAGCCTGCGCTCTCAATGCGCTGCCATTTCCTTCACAATCTCCGGGCCGTCCATCATAAACGGATAATAGGTCGGCCAATTGGTCACCTCGTCGAGTAGCGCCTTGCGGTCATTGCCCCAATAAAGGTGGTAATGGCCGGCCTTGGCAGGCGCGATGGTGTGGTCGCTGAACTGGACGAATTGCGGAGCTGCGGCATCTCCAATGGTCTTCTTGAAAATGTACCTGACACCGCGATTGCCCTTCTTATAGGTCAGGATTTCGTAGCCGTCGGCGGCATAGGTAGCCTCAACGGGCTTGGCTCCGCGATAGAAGGAGAAGCTGTTACCCTTGATGACGATGCGATTGACGTCGGTCTTGTAGCCGATCTCGTAATAGGCGCGATATTCCTCGGCGCTCATGTCTCCATGCGCCGCCTTTTCCGCCATGATCGGATCGAGGGAGCCGTTCAGCAGATAGGGGTAGACCGACTGCCAGTCGCCTTCCCAGTCGGAAAGCGTGCGTGGCTTCACCTGGGCATCCTCGAAATAACCCTTGTAAATCTGCTTCTCGGCTTCGGTCTGGCCATGGCTGTGGTCGTGGCTATGAGCGGAGGAAGCCTTGTCTTTGCCGGCCGCCAGTGCCGGGGCTGTCATCAGCAGCATGGAACCGATTGCAAGCGCGCCGGTGACGCGGGTGATCGTTTTTTGCATTCTTCTGGCCCTTGTGTGTCTGTAAAGCGAAAAATAAGTTATGTAATAACATTACGATTCATCGTATAAACACGTCCGCCTGCAGACGCAAGGGCGGTATCTGAAAACGCAAAAAGCCGGCTGAGCGCCGGCCTTCATGTTTGGAGAAGCGTCTAACACCAAGTCAGGGAGCGCGGTCCTCAAGCGGGTTGCGCGTTCACTTCCGCTTTGCGCTCGTCGAAAGCGAGCTTCATCGCCTTTGTCACCTCACGCGTTGTCGCGAAGTAATTGTCGCTGCGCACCCAGTAGCGCAATTTGACTGTGGCGCTGTCCGTGGTGACCGAATCCACGAACGTCACGGGCGCGGGGTCGAGCAGCACACGGCTTTCCGAACGCACCACGCGCATCAGCATGTCCTGGGCGGCGGACAGATCCTCGTCATTCTTGACCGTCAGGCTCAGTTCGTGGCGGCGTGAGGGGAAGCGGCTGTAGTTGGTGATCGGCACGTTCCACAGCGTGGAATTGGGCGCGAGGCGATACAGCCCGTCGCTGGTTTTAAGCTCGGTCGCAAACAGCCCGATTTCCACAACCGTACCGCTGACCGAACTGGTCTCGATATATTCGCCGACCCGGAAGGGGCGCAGCACCAGAAGCATGATGCCGGCGGCAATGTTCTGCAGCGTGCCCTGCAACGCAAGGCCGATGGCGAGACCGGCGGCGCCGAGTGCGGCAAGAATGGAGGCCGTCTGCACCCCGAACTGGCCAAGTACCATGACCAGCACCAGAATGAGCACCACGTAACGAATGGCGCCTGCGAAGAAACCGGCAAGCGTCGCATCGAAACCACGGATGCGCGACAGGCCCTGAAAAGCCCAGCGCTGCAGGAAGGTGGCGGCCAGCCAGCCGACGATGAGCAGCAGAAGCGCGCCGACGATCGAGAAGGAATATTGCACCGCAAGCGCGCTCGCCTGTCGAACCGCCGCCTGCGATGCGACGATGATATCGGTTGCCTGTTGTTCCATGAATTATCCCGTGATTTTCATTGCTGTTCAGGGTTGCTAACGAACGGACGCCGCCCGGGTTCCGCAAAATGGATGCTTTCAGGCACCGAGCGGCAATACGAACGGCATGTTGCCATCCGTATCCGCGCCTCTGCCGATTGACTTGATTGCCTTGACCAGCCTGCCGTCCCGCCCGAGCAGCCGGTCGCCAATGGCGATGATACGGGCATTGGGCGTCGCATAGGGCGAGGCGGCGCGAAGGCTGAGTGCAAGCGCCATCTCGTCCTGATCCGGATAGAGGCTGAGCGCCGCAATGACGGCGGCGGCGGGCGAGCGCGACACGCCCATCCAGCAATGGATGAGAAGCGGTGCGGATTGATCCCATTCGCGTGCGAAATCGATCAGTCGCAGCACATGCGCATCATCGGGCGCGATAAGATCGCCCGTGCCCTTGAAGGCGATGTCGTTCATGGCGAGTGTGAGGTGCCGCTCTGCGGCAATCACGGCCGGGCGGTGAAAGGTCTGCTCCTTGGCGATCAGCGTCACCATTTCGCGGGCCTTGTGCTTCACGGCCATTTCGGCGATCCGCGATAGCGGCGATACGACGATGGCCGTCATGTCACGTCGCCCGTCTTCCCGGCCCGCAGCGCTTCGATCGCCTCGAAACGTTTGACGAACAGCGACTGCGCCTCCGTCGAGGGAAGGGGGGTAATATCGAACATGTCGCGGGTGATGCCGCGCGGCAGGCCGAAGAATTTCTGCGCCTCGGCGATGGAAAAGCCGGCAAGCTCCGTCGCCTCGAAAAAGGCGGCAACCGTATCTGCCTTCTTGATGCGGTCCTTCAATTCGCGCGAGGCATGCGGCGGCAGGCCGAAGCGCAGATGCACGGCGGCCTCCAGTCTCTTCTCCACGGTCTTGTAACCGCCGCCGACGACCGATTTGAACGGCGAGATCATGTCGCCGATGACATATTCCGGCGCGTCATGCAGAAGCGCCATCTGCATGTCATCGGGCGTGGCACCCGCGCACATCCGGCAGAAGATCGTTTCGACGATGAGGCAGTGCTGTGCGACGGAAAAGGCGTGATCGCCGCGGGTCTGGCCGTTCCAGCGGGCGACGCGGGCAAGGCCATGGGCGATATCGGCGATTTCCACGTCAAGCGGCGAAGGGTCGAGCAGGTCGAGACGCCGCCCGGAAAGCATGCGCTGCCAGGCGCGCGGACTTTTTGCGGGCGCCACGCTTATTCCTCCGCCTGCGCCGGATCGACTGTCGGGAAGGAAATGCCGCTCCAGACCGGCAGGGTCACGGAGACAGTGATATTGTCCGCAAGCAGCGGTGTGCCGGATGCCAGCGCATCGGCAATACGGTCGATCCGCACGATGGCAAGCGCTTTGGTGCCACAAACGGTTCCGAGCGTGCCCACCGGTTTTCCGTTGGCGGTGATGTCCGTCCCGGTAGCGGGAAGTTCGCGTTCACCCGCGACGGTGACAACGCGCCGTCTTGCCGTGCCACGATGTTTCATGCGCGAGACGACCTCCTGACCGACGAAGCAGCCCTTTTTGAAGGAGACGCCGTCATTCACATCCATCAGCACATCATGGGGAAAGGCATCCTGCAGCGCGTAATCCCGGCCGGATTCGGCAATTCCGTGTTCGATGCGAAGCGCATCGTAGGCAGCGACATCGCCGGAGGCCGACGCGCCCGGCAGACGGAAAAGATTGATACCGGCCTTGGCAAAACGGCCGTCCTTCACGCCCGCTTCAGGCGCGCTCTCATTCCAGAACAGGCTCACGCCTTCGACAGGTTCGGCCTTGAGATCGACGGGTGCGCGCAGCTTGTACATGGTAAGGCGGCGCAGCAGCGCATCCAGTTCAGCCGCACCCGTTTCGATCAGATAGTCCGACCCATCGCGCGCGATCAAGAAATCGAACAGGATCTTGCCCTGCGGCGTCAGAAGTGCCGAGGCGCGGGCTTCTCCCTGCGGCAGATTTTCAACATCGGCCGTAATGAGATTGTTCAGAAACTCCTCGGCACCCGTGCCGGAAACTCTGATCAGGCGGCGGTCGGCAAGAAAGGCGGAAGGCATGGCGTCACCATTCGGTTCATCGAGCGCATCTGGTCGAAACCTTTTACAGTGTATGGCGCAAAGTCCAAGATTGGTCCGGCAAGCGCAGGGCTTACGGCCGTCGAAAAGGCTCGCTGTCTCCGTCATCCCGGCCTGGGGCCGGAATCCAGTCCACGCGCGTCGGCGCGGCGGGAGGGCTCCTTTCAGCCCAAGGACCTGGGCTGGCTGGATTCCGGCTCAAGTCCGGATGACGGGAGAAGGAAACTTAAGAACCGCAGCAAACCAGAGCTGGCCGCGTCAATCTCAATCCTCGTGTCGTTCACTTTGAAAACGAATCTTAGAAATGCTCCCTCGATTGCTTCACACATCACGGCAACAACGCGACCGCGCTTTTGCCAGAATGCTCCCGCACAGTTAGGATTTTTACAAAAGAACGGCAAGCGCCGCGATGCGATCAATCGCCGGCGGTGAAGAACTTCCACTTGCCGTCAGGCGAGATGCCGATGCGGTAAAAGCTGTAATTGCCGTATTCCTGCATGTCCGCCAGATCGCCCGCCGTGATGATGCGCAGCAGCTCCACTTTTTCAGGCGCGGTCAGCGTATTGAGCGGCTTTCCGGCGAAATAGGGGAAAACATAGGCTTCATCCGGCGTGCCGGCGTCGACATGGGCATAACCGGTCGACAGCAGGTCGATGATGATGGCCAGCACTTCAAGCCCGTCGGGATCGCCGGAATAGCTTTTCAGCGCCGCGATCGGGTCTTCGCCGTCATTGCCGTCTATGCGGAATTCTTTCTGGCCGGCCGCGATGAAGGGCCGCAATTTCTCGATATCGCCCGATGCGGCCGCGTCGATGATCTCCTGGCGGAGCTTGCGCACGGCTTCCGGCGCCTTGGAGATATCATGCTCGATCACGACGGACATTTCAGGGGCGTTGTCCGTGGCGGCGGGCTTCTGGTTCGCCTGACCGGCGGAACGGTCGATCAACGGGTCGGGCAGGGGAATGCCATCCGAATCGCCTTCGATCTCATCCGGTTCCGGCGGCTGGGGCTGCTGCGGCTCTGCGCCGTTTTCAGCCTTTGGCTCACTTTCGGTGTTTTGTGCCGGTTTCAGCTCGGAAAGAGCAAAGGCACGACTTGGCAAGCCAACAGACCCGGCGGTCATGGCAAGCAGGATGGACAGCATGGCGGAAGAGCGCAAAAGCCCCTTGCTCAGGCAAGACATGATAGACCCCTGCTTTACTGTATCACCCGCTGCGGAGAAAATTCGCCTTCAAGCATGCGCTGGCGCAGCGATTCCAGCATTGCTTCAGCGCCGGCCTCGCCATGCATGCGAATGGTTTCGCGCATGGCCAGAGCGATTGCGGCATCGGCGATGATCTCAGGCTCGATGCCGTCGGCCATGCCGTCAGCCCATGCCTCGTTCTGGTGTTCCAGAGCGACCTGCATCTTTTCATGCACGATCATGTCGTCGATTTCGTTACGGCTCGTCTGCATTTTTCATCCTCGGCAGGGCGGGCAAGTCCTTACCACCCTGTTAACAACACTATCAGTCTTTTATCAAAACGGCACGGCCTGCGGCGAAAAGAGGTTAATAATCCGCTAATTTCCGAACCTGGACGCGATTTCCTGAGCAAGTGTTGCCCCTTCGTTACGGTAGCTCTCTTCTGCCATGACGGCGGCGCGTGTGCAACTGGTGTGGATAGCCGCAAAGGAGCGGTATCCACGGTTGAATGCAGCCGTCATGCGCCGACGCCGCTCAGGCTCGTTGGCTGTATCCGCAGCCAGAAGATCGCTCATGGATCTGCGCCAGTCCTCTGGACCGGAGGAGGGGCACAGGGTTCTCAAGTATTGCACCGCGCCCAGTATCTCGGACAACCGGGCCAGCCTGTCGTCATAGGGGGCGGGTTTGGGGGGCTGCGCTTCCGGGGGCGTGCCTCCTTGGAAACGGCATTCGAAGGCTGCGCGTAAGCGACGCCTTCCAGCCCGGCCACGGCCAGCATGGTCAGTAAAAGAGACAGGAAAATGGTTTGCCGCATCAAAATTCTATTCTGCCCCACACATACTCGTGAACACCCGGCGGGCGGATTATTCCTAAATAATCGCGATTCTGGCCGCCTGGCAATCATGCAAGCAGACGCTCGGCGCATTCGACGACGCTTTCCGGCGCCGGCAACCGGCGGATTTCCGCCAATGTGTACCAGCCCGCATCCGCCGCATCGTCGGCTGCCGTCACCTCCGGGTCTTCATCCGTTTCCACAGTGAAGACGGAGAGGAAATAATGGCTTGTCAGCACCCCTTCCGCATCGTGGGACGGCAGATCATAGGTCGCGAACAGTTGCGGCTTGCGCGCGAGGATACCGGTTTCCTCGTGAAGTTCGCGAAGCGCCGTCTCGGCCGGCGTTTCCCCCTCTTCGCCGCGCCCGCCCGGAAAGGCGAACATGTCCTTGGAAGGCGGATTAATGCGGCGCACGAGAAGCAGCCGGTCTCCGTTCCTGACGATGGCGGAAGAAGCGGGGCGGGGCTTGATACGAAGGGTCATTGAATGGGTCGCCTGTTTCAGCCCTCTGGGCCAGTCTCTATTGGGCGCATGAACCCGGGGAGCCGAAGTTGCGCCGCACAAAAATCGATTCCGCTTTCTGCGCCGATGTTATAGTCCGGAATCGGTTGGATTGTGCACGCAGAAGACGGTGGAATGAAGGTCTATCTTATTTATGCCCTGGCGGCGCTTGCGGAAATCGTCGGCTGCTTTTCCTTCTGGGCCTGGCTGAAACTCGGCAAGACGGGATGGATATTGCTGCCGGGCATGCTCGCGCTGGCCGCTTTTGCCTGGCTTCTGACACTGGTGCCGACCGAGGCGGCGGGCCGGGCCTATGCCGCTTATGGCGGGATCTATATCGCCGCGTCGCTTTTCTGGCTCTGGGGCGTGGAAGGGCATGCGCCGGACAAGTGGGATATCGCCGGCGGGGTCGTCTGCCTTGCCGGCACTGCCATCATTCTATTCGGCCCGCGCGCCTGAGGAGACAAGCATGTGCGGACGTTTCGTTCTGAAAGCGACGCCAGAGGAGATCGCCGATTATCTCGACCTGATCGGCCTTGAAGATTTTCCCGCCCGCTTCAATATCGCGCCCACCCAGCCCATCCTGATCGTGCTGGAGGGCGAGCGGCAGGAGCGCGGCAGCAACCTGCCCAACCGACGGGCCATGCTGGTGCGCTGGGGTTTTATGCCCGGTTGGGTCAAGGACCCTAAGGATTTTCCGCTGCTCATCAATGCGCGCTCGGAAACGGCCATCGGCAAGGCATCCTTCCGCGCCGCCATGCGCCATCGCCGCGTGCTTGTGCCCGCAACCGGCTTTTACGAATGGCGACGCCCACCCAAGGAGGAGGGCGGCAGGCCCCAGCCCTATTTCATCCGCCCGAAAAGCGGCGGCATCGTCGCTTTCGCCGGCCTCATGGAGACCTGGTCTTCCGCTGACGGATCAGAGGTCGACACCGGCGCGATCCTCACCACCGCCGCTAATGCCGCGATCGGCCGCATCCACGACCGGATGCCGGTGGTGATTGCGCCCGAGGATTTCAGCCGCTGGCTGGATTGCAAGACGCAGGAGCCCCGCGAGGTGGCCGATCTGATGCGCCCGGTTCAGGATGATTTTTTCGAGATGATCCCGGTGTCGGACAAGGTCAACAAGGTCGCCAATATCGGCGCTGACCTCATTGAACCGGTGCCGGAAAGCGTGCCGCTGGTAAAGATCAAGCCGGCGAAGGATGAGGGGCAGATGTCGCTGTTCTGACGAGTGGAGGGCCTCAGCCGTTCCGCCCGATTTTCTGCAGGCCTTCCTGGATCATGATGTCGGAATAGACGCGGTTGCGGCCGTTCGCCTTGGCGAGATAGAGCAGCTGGTCTGCGGCATTGAGCTGATTGTCGAAGGGTTCGCCCTTTTCGATTTCCACGACGCCGAGCGAAATCGTCAGCGCCAGGCTGCTGCCGCTCAGCTGGCGGCCGTTCTTTTCGACGGCGCCGCGCAGCTCCTCGCAGAACTGATAGGCCGCCCGCGCGTTGAGCCCGCGCAGGAACACGGCGAATTCCTCGCCGCCAAGGCGCGCGGGAATGTGGCGTTGCTCATGGCACATGTCGTGCAGCAGTTCGGCAAGCTTCTTCAGCGCCCTGTCGCCGGCATCATGCCCCAGCGTGTCGTTGATCTTCTTGAAATGGTCGATGTCGAGAATGGCGACCGCGCCGTTCTCGTCATTGTCGTTGATGACGTCCATCAGCGCCCGCGTACGCTCGAAGAAGGAGCGACGGTTCGGCAGACCGGTCAGATGGTCCCGCTCGGCCAGTTCGCGCAGGCGTTTGAGCTGTTTCAGCGTTTCGATATTGTTGTCGATACGGCACTGCAATTCTTCCGGCACGAAGGGGCGGTAGACGAAATCCGACGCCCCGGCCTTGAGAAAGCTTGCCGAAAGCAGCCGGTCCGTGGAGGACGAGATGCCGATGACCCGCAGGTCTTCCGAAGAACTGCTGTCGCGGATGCGGCGCGTCAATTCATAGCCGTCCATGTCAGGCATATGGTAGTCGGTGATGACAAGCTGGATCGATGGATCCTGCGACAGGATTTCCAGCGCTCGCTTACCCGAATGAGCCTCGCTGACCCTGAAATTCTGCCGCTCGAGAATTTCCACGAGGCCGGAGCGCGCGGTGCGCGCATCATCCACCACCAGCACGGAAAACAGCCTGTTGGTCAAAATCCGGTCGACCGTTTTCACCACGGCATCAACGGTGCGATGGCCATCCTTGACGATGTAGTCGATGATCTTCTTTTCGGCGTAGCGCTTGCGCGCCTCTTCATCCACCGTTGCGGTGAAGACGATCGCCGGCACCTTGTGGTCGGCAAGAAGTGCGAGAATTTCACCCTTCGGCGCATCGGGCAGATTGAGACCGGTCAGTGCCAGCGTGAAATCATGGGCGCGCAGCAGGATATCGGCCTGCGCCATGCTGTCACAATGGATCACTTCGGCTGCCGTTTCCTCCGAAAGCCGCGACTTCAGCAGCATGGAAAGAGCAACGGAATCTTCAATCAGAAGGATTTTATCCTGCATGCCGTATGAAGCCCCCCATGGCCCGTCTTCGTTGTTTTTCCCGCAACATCCGAATTGGTCCGATACCGCCTGTCAACGGCATCGAAAATCGGCCTTGTTCGCTGTAGCAGGAAGAATCGCTAAAGTAGAAAATTTTTTGATGCTCAGTAATCGATGCGAGACTATCCGTACAGTCGTCCCGTGGAAGTCGAATACTTTACTTCGTTTTCGTTGCAGCTTCGTTACGGATTGGGAAATTTTATGAAACAGGCCGGTTTCATGCGGTTCTCGATGGGGGCCGCACAAATGGAGACGGCGCTAATATTAGCGCCGCACATTTATCCGGATGTTTTTCGGATTGACCGTTGCCATCGCAAGTCCTGCCAGGCCCTGGATGGTGTGCTTTTAAGAAAAGCGAATGTTTTCAGGCGGTTTTGGCGGCGGGTTTGCGCTTCAGCATCAGGGCTGCGGCCGCAACGGCCTTCAGTCCGAGCGGTCGGTAGTGGCTCTTGAGGTCGGGCTTCGCCTGCGGCTGTGCCTTCGTCTCGTTCGTCATTTCTCTTTCTCCACAATTCACGTCAATCGCCGTTTCGATACGTGTGAGCCACTTCTTTCGTGGGTAATCTTGACGGATTCGAGGCGAAAGAAGACGAAGCCCGCTTTTCGGGCTGCGACATTTTGCGTCACGTCAAACGCTGGTTCGCGGGAGAAAAATAATACCTGCGGTTTCAAATACCGCGATCGAGGCCGTTGCCGCCATTGGCGTCGTCATGCGCGTCTTCCTCAATCGTCAGCGTGCCGTAACGGCGGTGCCACAGGCGGGCGCTGATGGGAATGAAGACGAGATAGGCGGCCACCGTCAGAACCAGCACCTCCCAGGTGAAGCTCATCAGCATTGCCACGTAAAGCACGACGACGAGGATCATCGGCAGCACCAGATCGCGGCGAATGCGGCTTGTGCCGGATTTTCCCGACCAGACCGGCAGGCGGCTGATGAGAAGATAACCGATCAGCACGGTATAGGCGGCGGCGACATAAGCGAAGGGCTTGTCCGGCTCGACACCGAGGAAACCGAGATAAACGGGCAGAAGCACCAGCATCGCGCCCATCGGCGCAGGCACGCCGACGAAGAATTCATTCTGCCACGGTGCCTTCACCGGCCGCTCGATCATGACGTTGAAGCGCGCCAGCCGCAGGCCGGCGGCAATGACATAGATGAGGGCGGCGATCCAGCCGAGCGAACGCGCCTGATCGAGCAGATAGGCATAGACCACGAGGGCAGGGGCGACGCCGAAATTGACGATGTCGGCCAGACTGTCCATCTGTTCGCCGAATTTGGAGGTCGCTTTCATCATGCGGGCGATGCGCCCGTCAATACCGTCGAGGAAGGCGGCGAGCAGCACCATGCCGACGGCCAGCTCGAAGCGGCCCTCGATGGCGAGGCGCACGCCGCTCAGGCCCGCACAGATGGCCAGAACGGTGATGAGATTGGGTATCACGAGGCGAAAGGGAATTTCCCTCAGGCGAGGCCCACGGCCGCTATCGTTGCGGCCCTCAGCTTTTCCGTTCTGTTGTGGCTCCGAGATCGGCGTTTCCATGGCGCATGCCCTTCCTGTTTTCGTCAGCCGCGGCGGCTGACGACCGGGCCCTTGGCGGAGCCGAATTCGGCGAGCACGGTTTCACCCGCAATCGCCGTCTGGCCGACCGAAACGCGGGGCTGAAAACCTTCCGGAAGGAAGATATCGAGACGCGATCCGAAACGGATAAGACCGAAACGCTCGCCGGCATCAACCGGTTCATTCGGCTTGACCCAGCAGACGATGCGGCGGGCGACCATGCCGGCAATCTGCACCACGCCGACCTTGCCATGTGCGGTCTCGATGACGAGGCCGTTGCGTTCATTGTCTTCGGACGCCTTGTCCACTTCCGCATTGAGGAAGAGGCCCGGGCGGTAGGCGACATTGACGATGCGGCCGCGCACCGGCGCGCGGTTCACGTGGCAGTTGAAAACATTCATGAAGACCGAGACGCGCACCATCGGCTCCTTGCCGAGTTCCAGCTCCAGCGGCGGAACGACGGTCTGGATGGCGGAGACCTTGCCATCGGCAGGGCTGATGATCAGGTCGTCATCCTGCGGCGTCACGCGTTCGGGATCGCGGAAGAAGTATGCGCACCAGGCCGTCAGTACGAGGCCGACCCAGAACAGGGGTTCGGATATCCAGCCGAGCACCAGCGATGCGACGAAGAAGGCGGCGACGAAGACATAACCTTCCTTGTGGATCGGTACGATGGTGTTGCGAATGGTGTCGAACAGATTCATGAGATTCCTTGCTCCGGTTTTCGTCTGCCGCGTCTATATGTAGTCGTGATACGACACGATCCATACGGCAATGCGACAAATTTTGCCTAGCTGGTTACAGCCAAACGCCCCGCCCGGCAATGGCCCGGTTGCTGTGCCGCCCCAAGTTCCCCGGGGTTTCTGCCGGTTAATGCGCGGGTTCGCCGCGGTCCACCACGCCAAGGTCGTCGGTTTCGCGAACATGGCGCAGCCTCTCCTCCGCCCGGATCGCCTCGCGCTGGCGGCTCCACATCGAGGCATAAAGCCCGTTCTGCGCCATCAGCGAGGCATGTGTTCCGCGCTCGGCGATCAGCCCTTCTTTCAAAACGATGATTTCGTCAGCGCCGATAACAGTGGAGAGGCGGTGGGCGATAACCAGCGTCGTGCGGTTTTTCGAGACGATATCGAGCGCGCTCTGGATTTCCTGCTCGGTATGGGTATCCAGCGCCGAGGTCGCCTCATCGAGGATGAGGATCGGCGGCGCCTTGAGAATGGTTCTGGCTATCGCCACGCGCTGCTTTTCGCCGCCGGAAAGCTTCAGGCCGCGCTCACCCACCATGGTGGCGTAACCTTCCGGCAGCTTGCCGATGAAGGCGCTGATCTGCGCCGCATCCGCTGCCGCGGTGACCTCCTCATTCGTCGCCGAAGGGCGGCCGTAACGGATGTTGTAGGCGAGCGTATCGTTGAACAGCACCGTATCCTGCGGCACCATGCCGATCACCGAGCGAAGGCTCTTTTGCGTCACGTCGCGAATGTCCTGCCCGTCAATGGTGACGGCACCTTCCTGAATATCGTAAAAACGGTAAAGCAGACGCGAGATCGTCGATTTTCCCGCACCCGAAGGCCCGACGATCGCCACCGTCTTGCCTGCCGGCACATCGAAGGAGACACCCTTCAAAATCGGCCTTTCAGGATCATAGGCAAAATGCACATCGCGGAAGGAGATGGCGCCGGGTCCGCTGGCGAGCGGTTTTGCATCCGGCCTGTCGGTAACCTCGGCCTCGACCTCCAGAAGCTCGAACATCTGTTCGATGTCGGTCAGGCCCTGGCGGATTTCGCGATAAACGAATCCGATGAAGTTCAGCGGCACCGAAAGCTGCAGCAGAAGCGCATTGACGAAGACGAAATCGCCGATGGTCTGTTCACCGCGCTGCACGGCCAGCGCCGACATCACCATCATTATCGTGGAGCCGATACCGAAGATCACGCCCTGGCCGAAGTTCAGCCAGCCGAGCGAGGTCCAGATCGAGATCGCCGATTTTTCGTAACGCTCCATGGCGACATCGAAGCGTTTCGCCTCCATCTCTTCATTGCCGAAATATTTGACGGTCTCGAAATTCAGGAGCGAGTCGATCGCCTTGGTATTGGCGTCGGTATCGCTGTCGTTCATGGCGCGGCGAATGCCGATACGCCAGTTGCTGGCCCGGACGGTGAACCAGATATAGGCCCAGACGGTGATGACCGTGACCAGCACATAGGAAAAGCCGTAGGACGCCCAGAAGATGATCGCCGTCAGCAGGAATTCAATGAAGGTTGGCGCGGTGTTGAGAATGGTGAAGCGGACAATGGTTTCGATGCCCTTGGTGCCACGTTCGATAACCCGCGAAAGCCCGCCGGTCTTGCGCTCCAGATGGAAGCGCAGGGAAAGCCGGTGCATGTGCACGAAGGTTCTGTAGGCGAGCTGGCGCACCGCATGCTGGCCGACGCTTGCAAACAGTGAATCGCGCAGCTGGTTGAGGCCGACCTGGATCAGCCGCGTCAGATTATAGGCGATGACCAGCGCGACCGCGCCGAGCAGGAAGGCCGGGACCAGTCCTGCCATGTCGAGCTTGCCATTCAGCGCATCCGTCGCCCATTTGAAGAAATAGGGAACGGCAATCAGCACCAGCTTGGCGACAACAAGGAATATCGTCGCCCACACCACCCGCATCTTCAGGTCCCAGCGGCCCTCCGGCCACATATAGGGCCAGAGATTGATCAGCGTCTGGGTCGGATTGCTGGAATCCGCCGAAATGGTTTTTTTCTTCGTGGCCATCATTCTCTCCGGTCACTGCCGGAAGCCGACAGCAGGACGGCGGCTTTGCTCAAGCCGCCGCGCGTGTCACAGATAGGGTCGCCGCGGGTTCACCGCAACGCTTCAAATGCTCAGGAGCCGCCCTTCAGCCGCTTGCGGTGAAGTTCTTCAGCATTTGGCAGCGCCTCCTTCGGCACGCCGAAAATCTGGCCGGGCTCGATCAGGTCAGGGTTTTTGATCTGGTCCTCATTGGCGAGGTAGATCGTGGTGTACCGCACGCCCTGACCATAAACGCGGCGCGAAATCTGCCAGAGCGTATCGCCACGGCGGATGATGACGCTGTTCTGGCTTTCGGCGAGCGGCGCCTGCTCGAAGGTCTGCGGACCGGCCGGCGCCTGCGGCGCGGGAGCGGGCGGCGCGGTGATGTGGAGTTCGGCAAGGCGGCTTGCGAGCGAAGCGATGCCCTTGCCGATTGCCGCCACGTCGTTCGGCCATGCCTCGACCGTTGTCAGCAGCTGACGTGCCTTGGCGGCAATGTCGCCTGCAAAGGCGGTGAAGGCCGGTTCGGTCGCGGCAGCGGTGCGGAATTCGGAGAGCGACTTCAGGCCGATCACCACAGCGGAGCGGCCGGCAATCGCCTGGTCGAGCGCAGGTGTGGCCTGATCCTTGTAGAGATTGGAAAGAATGCCGAAGGCCTTGGCGATATCCGTGCGCAGTTTTTCGAAAGCGGCGCGGTCGCTGGCTGTGCTCTGGTTCTCAGACGGCGCAGCCGTTGCAGTGGCGGCGGGAGGTGCCTGCATGGCGACGGTTGCCTGATCAGTCTGCGGACGCTCGAAAGGAACGCGCACGCGCACCTTAACCGTGCCGTCGGCATTCAGCTCTTCGACGGTGATGATATGGCTGCCAACAGTCAGATCGACATCGCCCTCGATGACGAAATGGCCGGAGGCTTCC
The DNA here is from genome assembly GCF_010669145.1 of Rhizobium oryzihabitans. NCBI lineage: Bacteria > Pseudomonadati > Pseudomonadota > Alphaproteobacteria > Hyphomicrobiales > Rhizobiaceae > Rhizobium > Rhizobium oryzihabitans. Next base: position 1,030,441 of record NZ_CP048632.1, on the reverse strand, counting down.
GCGGTGGTCTTGCCGATTTCCCTGTCGTCGACCAGCGCACGCACCGTCGAGGCAGCAGGTGCTGAACCGGCAACGAAAATCTTCGACCCTTCGAATTCAACGGCGCTGACCTGAACGGTTGACGTCAGCGGGGCAGCGGCCGGAGCCATGACGCCGGCAGCAGGGGCGGGCGTGTTGCTGGCGCCTGTTTCGGAGGTTGCCGCAGGCTGCTGCGATTGCGCGGCTTGCTGGGGCTGAAGGGCTGGAGGTGCGGCCTCAGGCATTGCGAGCACGCGGCTTGCCTTGCCGGGCTTGGAAACCATGGCCAGAAGCTCGCCCGCCTTGTTCTCGGGCACGGAAACGGTTGCGACTTCTTCCGATTGCGTCGCCTTGCCGCTCGCGTCGGTCGAGCGCAGCACCAGCTCATGGTCGCCCGGTGGCAGCGGATTGTCGAAGACGGCGGCGAAATCACCGGTGCCGTCGATCGTCGTCTGCGCGATTACCTTGCCGTTGCTGAGAATTTCGAGCTTCGCGCCGGGCTGTGCCTTGCCCGCGACAACGGCTGAGCCATCCGGCTCGACGCGCAGCACGTCGAAAGTCGGCGCGCCGGGCGTGGCCTGGGCGGCATCGCCGGGTGCGGGGGCCCCTGCGGGCTGTGCCGGCTGGGCTGCGCCATCATCGGTGCCGGCAAAAACGCCTGCCAGGCGACGGACCTGTGCTGCCGCCGCCGCCGCACTGTCGGGCAGGCCGCGCAGGAAGGCCGTGGTGCGTTCGGCCGCCGAACGGGCCGTGGTGATCAGCCGCGACGTGGTTTCATCCAGCGTTTCAGGAATTTCGATGTTGGTCAGTTCTTTGAGCGATGCCTCGACCTTCTTGCGCGCTGTCGCGAAATCGGCGTCGGAAGGAACCTTGCTATCGGCGAAAAGCGTGGTCAGATCCTTGATCGACTGGGTCGCGGAAGCGGCGAGACGCCCGACCTTGTCGGCAATATTGGCGGTCTCCTGGGCGGCGTCGGACAGAATGTCTCCGGCCTTGTCGCTGCCCATTTCGACGCTGTTCTTCACGGCATTGCCCGCCTCGTTGATGGCGTCGCCGATCGGTTTGCCGTCATTGGAAATCCTCGGCAGGACGAAAAAGATCATGAGCAGGGACGCAATCCCCAACACGATCAGCGCCAGCAAACCGGCTTTATTGTTTTTCATCCTGGAATCTCCGGGTATTTCAAGCGTTTCACACAAGTTGAGATTGCTAGCGTCTTACCTTGCCCCAGACAAGCGGCGTGTGGGCAAAAGGCCACATTTGCAAGGGATTTCCCAAATTTTCTTGACGCGCCGCATCCTGCATTGTTCCTTCCCCTCATGACGGACAAAAATACAGCGATTCGATCCATCTGCGTTTATTGCGGTTCCCAGCCCGGACGTGATCCGGCTCACATGGAGGCCGGCCGCGCGCTTGGGAAATCCATTGCCGAAAACGGCATTCGCCTCGTTTATGGCGGCGGCACCAAGGGCATCATGGGTGCGGTTGCCAGCGGCGTTCTTTCCAATGGCGGCGAAGTAACCGGCATCATACCGGAGTTTCTGGTCGATATGGAGGCGACTCGCCATTCTCTCGGACAATTGAACGAGCTTGTCGTCACCAAGGACATGCATGAGCGCAAACATATGATGTTCGAGCGCTCGGATGCCTTCGTGACGCTGCCGGGCGGTGTCGGCACGCTGGAAGAGATCGTCGAGATCATGACCTGGGCGCAGCTCGGCCGTCACGCCAAGCCGATGGTCTTCGCCAATATCAACGGCTTCTGGAACCCGATGCTGGAACTGGTGCAGCACATGCGCGACCAGGGCTTCATTCACCGCGCCCATCTTCTGAACCCGCTGGTCATCGACGAGGTGAAGGACATCGTGCCCGCCATCATCGACCGGGCGCTGGCGCAGCAGAACCCTGAAGGCGATCCTTCGGTCATATCCCGCCTATGATCCATGCGGCCCCAGCGGGGGCAGCGGTTTCGGGGTAACGATCTCCATCACTCAGCAAAAGAGCGTTAACGAGCCGCCACGCGGTTCGTTATAATTTTAAGTGTATATTAATACAGTTTTAACTGCGGCATTGCCCCGCCCGCTCTTTTCATGGCCCCGTGACCGATCCTGTGCCAGCGTCAACAAGGCGTTGGTTGACCGCGAAATTTGTTTCGCCGCCAAGAGCGTGGGTGTTATCGGAAATGATTGCTTTTGTGGTGCGGCTAAAAAGCCGGGCGCATTTCATTATTCAAAGAAGTCCGCTGCGCAGCAGGGAGGCCATCCTCGGCTCCGCCGCCCGCCACAGGGTCGATGCGAAAATGCGGCTCGGGCTGCTCATCGCGGTCTTCGCGGTCCTTTATGGTGTGGTTGCCGCGCGCCTTGTTCAATATGGTTTTGCCGAACCTGTCACGACCGCCTGGATCAATAGCGGCGCGACCGCAGTCGCATCCCGCCCCGATATTGTGGACCGCAATGGCCGGTTGCTGGCGACCGATCTCAACATGGTGTCGCTCTATGCGGATCCGCGCAGGGTCGTGGACGCCGATGAAGTCGTCGAAAAGCTCGCAACCGTCATTCCCAATCTCGACTGGCGCGAGACACATCGCAGATTGCGTATGGACAGCGGCTTCCAATGGCTGCGACGCCAGCTCACGCCCCGGCAGCAGGCGGATATCTTGAACCTCGGCATACCGGGCATCGGCTTCAGGCCGGAAAAGCGGCGTTTTTATCCGGGCGGCCCCACGGCCTCGCATATCATCGGCCACGTCAATGTCGATAATCAGGGCCTTGCCGGCATGGAGCGTTATCTCGACCAGCAGGGGCTGGCTGATCTGCGCGCGACGGGTCTGGCGAGCGGCGTGGCGCTGGAGCCGGTGAAACTGTCGATCGATCTGCGGGTGCAGAACATCGTCCGGGAGATCGTCGTAAAGGCGAAAACCGACTATCAGGCGGAAGCGGCGGGTGCGGTGATCGTAGATGTGGAAACGGGCGAAGTGCTGGCCATGGCATCGGTGCCGGACTACGATCCGAACGAACCGTCCCGTACCCTTGCCGATGGCAGCATCGACAGGGAGTATGAAAAAGGCTGGTTCAACCGGATGAGCAACGCCACCTTCGAGATGGGTTCCACCTTCAAGAGCTTCACGCTGGCCATGGGTCTGGATGCAGGCGCGATCACGCTCAATTCGGTGGTCGATGCGACGCGGCCGATCCGCATTGGCGGTTTCACCATCAAGGATTTCTGGGCAGGAACCGCCCGCTTTCAATTCCGGAAGTGTTTCAGTACTCGTCGAATATCGGCACGGCGGCGGTCGCCGACATGGTCGGCGTCGAAGGCCACCAGCAGTTCCTGACGAAACTCGGGCTTCTTTCACGGATGGAGACGGAGATGCCCGGCGTCGCCATGCCCACCCAGCCGAGGGCGTGGAAGAAGATCAATTCCGTCACTATTTCCTTCGGGCACGGCATCGCCACCACGCCGCTGCAGACGGCGGTTGCCGCCGCAGCGCTCATCAATGGCGGAAACCTGATTTCGCCGACCTTCCTGTCGCGCTCCAGGGAGGAGGCCGTCATGATTTCCCGGGCCGTCATCAATGGCAAAACCAGTGCCGACATGCGTTATCTTTTCAACTGGAACGGCATCAAGGGCTCGGGCAGGCGTGCGCAGGTCGATGGGTTTCACGTCGGCGGCAAGACCGGCACCGCCGACAAGGTCATCAACGGCCGTTATGCCAAGGACATCAACTTCAACAGCTTCGTTGCCGCCTTTCCGATGCACAAGCCGAGATATGTGGTCCTGTCGATGATCGATGCGCCGAAGACGGGTGAGAACGGCGGCCGTACGGCAGCCTCGACGGCAGCACCGATGATCCGCGAAATCGTCACCCAGACGGCGGCACTTCTCGGCGTCAAGCCGCGTTTCGGTTATGAAGCTGCACCGGAATTGCTGATGGATTATTGACTTCCACTTCCCTCATTCCTGTGCCTGTCACAGGAATCTAGCCAGCCCAAGTCTTTGGGTGAAAGGACTCTATCCGCTGCGCAGACGCGCATCGGCTGGATTCCTGTGACAAGCACAGGAATGAGGGAGGGAAACTTCGACGTACTTCCTTACCGCTTGAGCCGTAGCAGGCTCGAACCGGTATAGATCGCCAGCGCCATCCATATCATCGCAAAGGCCGCCATCCGCACCATGTCGAAAGGCTCCTTGAAGATGAAAATGGCGATCAGGAAGATCATCGTCGGGGCGATGTATTGCATGATGCCAATGGTCGACAGCCGCAGGAGTTTCGCGCCATTGCCGTAAAGAATGAGCGGAACGGCGGTGATGAGGCCGCTGGCGACCAGAAGCCAGGTGTCCGTCGCATTACCAGCCATGAAATGCGCCTGTCCACTGAAGCCCAGCCATGCCATGACCAGGACGGCCGGGATGGACAGCAGCATGACTTCCAGCAGAAAGCCCTGTGTCGCACCAATCGGCAATGTCTTGCGGAAGAAGGCGTAAAAACCCCAGGAGACGGTCAGCACAATGGAAACCCATGGCAGGCTACCCGCATGCCAGGTGAGGATCGCGACCGCAAGCGCCACCAGAACGATGGCGGCGATCTGCGCCGGATAAAGTTTTTCCTTCAGAAGCACTGCGCCGAGGAAGATGCTGAACAGCGGATTGATGAAATAACCAAGGGCGGCATCAAGCGCGCGGCCGGCGCCAATCGACCAGATATAGACGCCCCAATTGATACTGATGAGAGCGGCCGTGAGGCTCGCCATGGCCAGCATTTTCGGGTTCTTCAGCGCCGCCCTGATTTCCGTTGTCCGCCCGAGTGCAATCAGCACCGCCGCTGCGATCGGCACCGACCAAATGACGCGGTGAACGATGACCTCGATCGGCGAGATATGCGCGACCGCTTTCATGTAGAGGGAAGAAACCCCACAGCAGATATGCGGAAAGCGCGAAAGCAAAACCGCGCGCGCTGTCGCCGCCCTCTTGGGCCGGGAGCGTTTTGTCGAGTGCCATGGGAGTACCGCCAAATTGTTCGGATGGTCCTTTCATAGCGGATCGGTGTGGCGGGAGCCAATTCATTTCCGTGAAGGGTTCATGAGAAAAACTGCATGAATAAAAGGCGCTTTGCCGTTGAAACAGGCGGCGTCGTGACCGGCCGGATGACCCACACCCGACAATTCATATGAATCATTGTCTCATCCGGCCGCTTCAAGCCACTGAAAGAGCTGATTATTTCCCTGCGAACCGATCGTTTGCGCGGATCAGCTGATCAAGTATGCCTGGCTCGCTCATGGCATGTCCTGCGGCCTCGATGATATGGAAATCCGCCTTCGGCCAGGCCTTGGCAAGCTGCCAGGCATATTTCAGCGGGCAGGGCATGTCGTAACGTCCATGCACGATGACACCGGGAATATCCCGGAGTTTGCCGGCATCGCGCAGCAATTGCCCCTCTTCCAGCCAGCCGCCATTCACGAAGAAATGGTTCTCGATACGGGCGAAAGCAATGGCATATTTGTCCTCGCCGAAATCCTCGACACGGTCAGGATCCGTCACGAGCGCGATGGTCGCGCCTTCCCACTGGCTCCATGCCTTGGCGCATTCCAGCTTCTTTGCCTCGTCGGTGCCGGTGAGATAGCGGTTATAGGCCTGCATCATCCCGCCGCGCTCGGCTTCCGGGATTGGCGCGATGAAGTTTTCCCAGCGGTCGGGGTACATTTCGGAAACGCCGAACTGGTAATACCAGTCCAGTTCCGGCCTGGTGACGGTGTAAATGCCGCGCAGGACCAGTTCGCTGACGCGGTCGGGATGGGTCTCGGCATAGGCGAGCGCCAGCGTCGAGCCCCAGGAGCCGCCGAAAACCAGCCAATTTTCGAAGCCGCAGAGTTCGCGCAGCCTTTCGATATCGGCAACGAGATGCCATGTGGTGTTGGCTTCAAGCTCCGCATGCGGCCTGGAGCGGCCGCAGCCGCGCTGATCGAACAGGATGACGTCGTAAAGGGCGGGATCGAAAACGCGGCGATGCGTGGAGTTCACCCCGCCGCCGGGACCGCCATGCAGGAATACCGCCGGTTTAGCACCCCGTGTGCCCACCCTTTCCCAATAGATCGTGTGGCCGTCGCCGACATCGAGCATGCCGGTCTCGAACGGTTCTATCTCGGGGTAAAAGCCGCGCAATTCTTCGGTCATGGGTCATCATCCTTCGCTGGCCATTCGGCCGTATCATGGTCCGGGTGCTGGCAATTGTTCACCCGAGGGGGAGGGTTATCCGTTGCAGGTTCCGGCTCGACCGGCAAGCCATCGAGTGCGCCGAACCAGTGCATCTTGCCGGCGAGATTGGATTGCGCCTCGGGCCTTACCCGCTGCGGCTCGTCCAGCGAGCCGAGGGTGATATTGATGAAATCGGCGCCCGGCATGTCGTAGAACAGCGGCGTGCCGCATCGGCCGCAAAAGCCGCGGCGCACGTGATCGGAGGACTGGAACCATGCCGCTTCGCCGCGGGTCATTTCAAACTGCGTAAGCGTACTTGCGGCAAGCGGCATGAAATAATTGCCCGATGCCTTCTGGCACATGCGGCAATGGCACAGATGCGGATAACGAAGACCGCCTCCTATCCGATAACGCACCGCGCCGCACTGGCATCCACCGCTGAAACCCTCGGCTCCGCTCATGCGCGCTCGTCTTCCGGCGGCCAGACCTGGGTGTCGTGATCCGGGTGCTGATAGGAGGTGATTTCGGCCTCGTCCACGCCCTGTTCCAAGGCCGGTTTGCCGAACAGCTGCTCGATCCACGGCATGCGCCTGTGGAAATTGACCTGCACCTGCGGCTCAATCCGCTCGGGCTCATCGAAGGCGCCGATGGCGATCTCCACGCCGCCGGGATAATGATAGGTCAGCGGCGTGCCGCATTTGTTGCAGAAACCGCGATGGATTTTTCCCGAGGAGCGGAAGAGGGCCGGCTGGCCGCGTGTCCAGGTCAGATGCGCCTGATCGGCGCTGACCAGCGCGCCGAAGAAATTGCCGAAATGTTTCTGGCACATGCGGCAATGGCAGATGGAGGCCCGGCCGAGCGTGCCCGCATGGAAACGCACGGCGCCGCACTGGCAACCGCCGGAAAATCCCGTTTCGCTCATCATCTGTTCTCCGGTGGCCAGTTTTCAGTGTCGTGGTCGGGATGCTGGTAGGAAACGAGATCGGCGAGGTAATCAACCTGCGTCAGGTCGTCTTCGGTGGCAACGGCAGGCAGCGTGTGAAGCGTGTCGACGAAATCGATCTTGCGTTCCACGCCCCACTGAATGGTTGGGGGCAGCGCGGCGGGATCGTCAAAAGCCCCGGCCGCCACCGCCACACCGTCAGGCGCTTCATAGGTCAGCGGAGTGCCGCATTCGGGGCAGAAACCGCGCTTGACGACACTGGAAGACTGGAAGCGTTTCGGCTCACCGCGCGTCCATTCGAATTCAACGTCGCGTACGGAGACCAGCGGCGCGTAATAGGCCCCGAAAGCCTTCTGGCACATGCGGCAGTGACAGATGGAACTGTCTTTCAGGTCGCCGGTTGCACGGAAACGGATCGCGCCGCACTGGCACCCGCCGGTATATGTCGTCATGGTCGGTCCTCCTTCACCGTTCGGATAATGTGGAGACAGACATTGTCGATGTCTCTGAGGATATCCTCGTTCCAGAAACGGAGGACTGTCCAGCCGTCTTCCTGAAGCCGCGCAGTTCTTGTCTGATCGTAGCGCAGTGCCGCTTCAGATGTGTGTTGAGAACCGTCGACCTCGACAATCAGACGATGATCCGAACAGGCGAAATCAACGATAAAGCCGGCAATCGGCATTTGTCTGCGAAAACTTAGTCGTTCAAGGCGATGAGCGCGAATGGCATTCCAGAGCTTCAGCTCGGCATCCGTCATGACTTTACGCATCTGCTTCGCATAATGGCGATGCATCGGATCGACGTCTGCATGCGGCATGATTTGGCTCGCTGTTTAGTGCCTCAACTTAGATTGGTTGAGGTAACTCAAAACCGCAAGCGGATTGTGGTGACCGTCGGCCCCCCTCTGCCCTGCCGGGCATCTCCCCCACAGGTGGGGAGGTCAATCGCGGTGACCGCTCGCCCAACTCTGACGCTGCGGATGGAGCGGGGAGTGTGCTTCTAGCCGATCTCCCCACCTGTGGGGGAGATGCCCGGCAGGGCAGAGGGGGGTAAACCGCAAGCCGCAGCAGCAAATTACCGCTTCAACTCCCAAGTCGTCGTCCGCTCGCCGGTTTCCTTGTCCTTGCCATCCTTCAGCTGAATGCCCTTCTCGGAAAGCTCGTCGCGCAAACGATCCGCCTCCGCAAAGTTCTTCGCCTTCAGCATTTCCAGACGCAACTCAACCAGCGCATCGACGGCCGAAACGATGGCCTCGTCCATTTCCGCCTTCTTCGGCAGGACACCGAGCAGGGCAGCACTCGCCGCAAAGGCGGGCAGCCTGGATGGATCGGTGTTGGCTGCATGCGCCAGCGCATGCAGCGCCTGCACGGCGGCAACCGTGTTGAGATCGTCGGCAAGCGCTTCGAGCACGGTGTCGTCCGGTGCAGCATCGGAAGCTTCCGCCGCCGGCCACTTGGCGAGCAGGCGTTCGGCCTCTTCCAGACGCTTCACCGAAAAATCGATCGGCTCGCGATAATGCGTCATCAGCATGGCAAGGCGCAGAACCTCGCCCGGCCATTTCCGGCCGCCGAATTTCTCCGTGTGCAGCAATTCGTAGATCGTCACGAAGTTGCCCTCGGACTTCGACATCTTGCGGCCTTCCACCTGCACGAAGCCGTTGTGCATCCACACATTGGCCATGACATGCGTGCCATTGGCGCAGCGCGATTGCGCGATTTCGTTCTCATGGTGCGGGAAGATAAGGTCGAGCCCGCCGCCATGAATGTCGAAGACCTCGCCGAGGTAGCGACCGGCCATGGCCGAGCATTCGATGTGCCAGCCCGGACGGCCGCGACCCCAGGGGCTTTCCCAGCCGGGCTCATTATCTGACGACAGTTTCCACAGCACGAAATCGCCCGGGTTCTTCTTGTGGGCTTCCACCGCCACGCGCGCGCCGGCCTGCTGCTCGTCCAGTGGCCGCTTGGAAAGCTGGCCATAATCGGCCATCGAGCGGGTATCGAACAGCACCTCTCCGCCCGCCGTATAGGCATGGCCGCGGGCGATGAGCTTCTCGATGATGTCGATCATTTCCGCGATGTAGTCGGTGGCGCGCGGTTCGACGGTCGGCGGAAGGCAGCCGAGCGTGGCCACATCCTCATGGAACTGATCGGCGGTCTTTTTCGTCACCGCATGAATGGCGTCGTTCAGCGGCAGATGCGGATAGTCGCGCAGCGCCCGCGCGTTGATCTTGTCGTCGAGATCGGTGATGTTGCGGGCATAGGTCACATGGTTTTCGCCATAGACGTGGCGCAGCAGCCGGAAAAGAACATCGAAAACGATGACCGGGCGCGCATTACCGATATGGGCGAAATCGTAGACCGTCGGTCCGCAGACATACATGCGCACATTATCAGCGTCGATCGGCGCAAATTCCGCCTTTTCGCGTGTCAGGGTGTTGTGGAGTTTCAGGCGCAAGGACATGCGGGTGTTCCCTAAAGGCAGTCAATTGTCCTGACCGGACCGTTTGTCTGTTGGACCTTGCGGGAAGACGAAAACGACCTGGCCTGTGGCGAACCAGCAAAATTTATTCAGCAGCAGGTGCAGATCGTTGTTTTCATGCCTTGCCTTATGGCGCGGGCAGGGCCTTTGGTCAAGGCCCTGCCAGTCTGGATCAGACAGGCTTGCGGCCGATGCCGTTTCTCGCCACGGTCACGAGAAAGATCAGCATGGAAATGACGGTAAGGATCGAACCGACCGCCACGAGAATCGGCGCGCCGCCGGTCAGGACGATGGCAATGCCCGGCACGAGACAGAGAACGCCGACAAGGGCGAAGGCGAGATGCATCTTCGAAAGCATCGTGCCCTCGGCGGCCGGCGTCACGGTGTAATAAAGGCCGAACAGCCCAAGCGTCGTCCAGCCGACGAGGTTGAGATGGGCATGGGCCATGGACAACGAATGATCCCTGGAGATCGACATTTGGACGCCCCAGATCATTCCGGCCGTCGCACTGAGCACGGCGGCGACAAAGAAATAGAAAGCAACATTTTTCATCCGGATATTCCCATTGAAAAGAGACCTGCAAACGGTGCAGCTCCGCAACGCCTTGGAGATAAAACTTCGGAAATGCGGCAGTACAATCAGGAATCTTGAGCCTGTAGCTCGAAATATTTGTCTGAAATAATTGTGTTCTGTCTGGAAAATGGTGCGGCTGAACTCGCCTTCGGCGAAAAACGATCCGGAGGCTTCCTAGCAGAACTATACGACGCTTTTGCATCAACGCGCTACGCGAGCGACGAGGCCCCTTCGCTCACCAGGCAAGGCGGGATTGCCGGCCTTACCGCCGGAAATCCCGCATATCACCGATCCCGCTTATTCGGGCTGGCGGTACTCCACGAATTTCCTGTCGCGCACCACGAAGAGCTTGCCGGTTTCGGTCAGATCGGGCGAGGCGAGCGGAAGAATGGCCGCGGCGACCTCTGATGGATGCGGCACGGTCGCCGGGTCTTCGCCGGGCATGGCCTGGGCGCGCATGGCCGTGCGTGTCGCGCCGGGATTGATGCTGTTGACGCGAAGCGCGCTCTTCTGGGTTTCCGCAGCCCAGGTGCGGGCAAGCGCTTCGACGGCGGCCTTGGAGGTGGAGTAGACGCCCCAGAAGGGACGACAGCTATGGGCGGCCCCTGACGACAGGATCAGCGCACGGCCCGCATCAGATTTCATCAGCAGCGGCTCGACAGAGCGGATCAGCCGCCATGTGGCGGTGACATTGATGGTCATGACCCGTTCAAAGACTTTCGCCTCGATATGGCCGACCGGCGAGATGACGCCGAGCACGCCGGCATTGGCGACCAGAATATCGAGCTTGCCCCAGCGTTCGAAAATATTGGCGCCCAGTGCATCGATGGCGTTCATGTCGGAGAGATCGAAAGGGACGAGGGTGGCGGTGCCGCCGACAGCCTTGATGGCGTCGTCCAGTTCTTCCAGACCGCCGACCGTGCGCGCGCAGGCGATGACATGCGCACCGGCCTTGGCGAGTTCCAGCGCCGTGAAATAACCGATGCCCCGCGAAGCACCGGTGACGAGCGCGATCCTGCCCTTGAGATTGATGGTCATGTTGCCCCCTCCGAAATTGATTCCGCTTCTTTTATGAAACGACTGGCGCCAACCGCAAGCAATCAAAATGCCGCAGTGGGCACAGTTTCAATCGCAGGCAAGAAAAAAGCGGCCACCGGAGGCCGGTGGCCGCTTGTTCGTCCGGACTATCAGCCGTTGCTGGCCAGCATGGAAATCTTGCTGCCCATCGACTCGCCGTTTTGATCGAGAAGGCGGGTCGGGTAGTCGCCGGTGAAATAATGGTCCGTGAATTGCGGCCGCGCATGGTTGCGGTTTTCGCCGCCGACGGCGCGGTAAAGCCCGTCGATCGACAGGAAGGCCAGCGAATCGGCGCCGATGAATTTTGCCATGGCGTCCACATCGGCATATTGGTTGGCGAGCAGCTTGTCGGCATCCGGCGTGTCGATGCCGTAGAAATCCGGATGGAAGATCATCGGGCTGGCGACGCGGATATGAACTTCCTTGGCGCCGGCTTCGCGGATCATCTGCACGATCTTCACCGAGGTCGTGCCGCGCACGATGGAATCATCCACCAGCACCACGCGTTTGCCTTCAATCATCGCCCGGTTGGCGGAATGCTTGAGCTTGACGCCGAAAGCGCGGATCTGCTGGGTCGGTTCGATGAAGGTGCGGCCGACATAATGGTTGCGGATGATGCCATATTCGAAGGGAATACCGCTTTCCTGCGCAAAACCGAGGGCTGCCGGCGTGCCGCCATCGGGAACCGGAACCACGACATCGGCTTCCAGCGGCGCTTCCTTGGCAAGGTTCATGCCCATGTTCTTGCGCGTCGTATAGACGTTGCGGCCGCCGACGACGGAATCGGGGCGGGCGAAATAGACATATTCGAACAGGCAGAGACGCTCCGGCTGCGGCTTGGAGGGCTTGCGCGCATCGATGGTGATCGAACCATCAGGCTGGATCTCGCAGATGATGACTTCACCGTTTTCAACATCACGCACGAATTTCGCGCCGATGATATCGAGAGCGCAGGTCTCCGAGCAGAAGATCGGCTTGCCGTCTAGTTCGCCCATCACCAGCGGGCGGATGCCGATCGGGTCGCGCGCGGCAATCAGCTTGGTGCGGGTCATGGCCAGCATCGAATAGCCGCCTTCCATCTGCCGGATGGCGTCGATGAAGCGATCGGCGGTGGAAGAGTGGCGCGAGCGGGCGATGAGGTGCAGCACGACTTCGGTATCGGAGGTCGACTGACAGATGGCGCCGGTGGCGATGATCTGGCGGCGAAGTGTCAGGCCATTGGTGAAATTGCCGTTATGGGCAATGGAAATGCCGCCTTCTTCCAGTTCGGCAAACAGCGGCTGCACGTTGCGCATCGCCACTTCGCCGGTCGTGGAATAACGGGTGTGGCCAATCGCGATGGAGCCGGGCAGGCGGGCAAGCGTTGCCGGATCGGTATAATGATCGCCGACGAGGCCCATATGGCGTTCCTGGTGGAAGCGTTTGCCATCGAAAGAGACGATGCCCGCCGCTTCCTGACCGCGATGCTGCAGCGCATGCAGGCCGAGAGCGGTCAGCGCCGAGGCGTCGGCATGACCGAGAATGCCGAAAACGCCGCACTCTTCGTGCAACGTGTCGCCGTCGATCTCTTCCTTGAAAGTGGCCCCATGGAACTTGGAATGCGAAAGCGGCTCAATCATCCGGCTTGCCCTTGCTCTCTACCGAGAAAAACGAAAGACCTCTCCGGTGAGCTTGTCTCCCGGTCGGCCTGTCTGTGTCGTGCTTGATATTTAGCACAAATAGCGCGCCTTGCATGCATTGCAAGGCGCACCCTCGTGTCAATTATTCGTTGCCGGCGGATTTGTCGCCGGTGCATCTTCCGCTGGCGCCTGCGCAGCTGTCGGTTCCTGTGGCTTTCCGAGAATGCGGGCGCGAATCTGCGGTTCGATATCGTCAGGCAGCACCGCCTCCAGCTTGCCCACCAAACCATCCAGGAAAGGCTTGGACTTCGCCTGCGTTACCCATTCCGGCTGCGTCTTCACATCCACCAGCCAGTTCCAGAAGGCGACCGCGACAACAAGCAGCAGAATGCCGCGCGCCGCGCCGAACAGGAAACCAAGCGTGCGATCCAGCGCGCCGATGCGGCTGTCGATGATGAAATCGGCAATGCGCGAGGTGATGAAAGAGATGACGATCAGCGAGACGAGGAAGACCACGCCCGCCGAGCCGGCAATGGCGATCTTGTCGTCATCGGTATAGTTGCGCGCATAGGGCAGCAGGACCGGATAAAGATAATAGGCGGCGGCGACCGAACCGGCCCAGCTCGCGATCGACAGAATCTCGCGGGAAAAGCCGCGTACCATCGCGAGAATGGCGGAGAAAAGAACAACGGCGATGACGATGCCGTCGAAAATTGTAATGGGCATATACCAACTCCGGAGGTGCGACGCCTTGTCAGACGCTGCCTTGCCAATTTTGCGATCCTCTTACACCACTGTTTCCCTTGGCGAAAGGATCAATATTCGTCGTCCTCAACCTGTTTGAACCGGTTGCCGGAGCCGGCGATGCGCGCCACGAGGTCTGGCAGGCTTTCAACTTCCGTCCAGCGCCCCTTGCCGCCCTTCGGCAATTCAGCCGAAGCAGAAGGCAGAAGTGCGGCGGAAAAGCCGAGTTTCTCAGCTTCTTTCAATCGCTGGCCCGTGTGCGAGACCGGCCGCACCGCGCCCGACAGGCTGACTTCGCCGAAATAGACGCAATCGGCGGGCAGGGCAAGACCGGCAAGCGAGGAAACCAGCGCAGACGCGATCGCCATATCCGCAGCCGGCTCGGAAATTCTATAACCACCGGCGACATTCAGGTAAACATCGTGCTGACCGAGCTTCACCCCGCAATGGGCCTCCAGCACGGCAAGGATCATCGCAAGCCGCGAACTGTCCCAGCCGACCACGGCGCGGCGCGGCGTGCCGAGCGAGGTGGCGGCGACCAGCGCCTGCACCTCAACCAGAATCGGGCGCGTGCCTTCCATGCCGGCAAAAACGGCGGCGCCCGGCGATTTTTCGTTGCGCTCGCCCAGAAACAGTTCGGAAGGGTTGGAAACCTCACGCAATCCCTTGTCCGACATTTCGAACACCCCTATCTCGTCCGTCGGTCCGAAGCGGTTCTTGACGGTACGGAGAATGCGGTAGTGGTGACCGCGATCGCCTTCGAAATACAGCACGGCATCGACCATGTGCTCGACCACGCGCGGGCCGGCGATCTGGCCTTCCTTGGTCACGTGGCCCACAAGCACCATGGTCGCGCCGGTCTGCTTGGCGAACCGGATCATCGCCTGCACGCCGGTGCGCACCTGCGTCACGGTGCCGGGGGCGGAATCGGCCGTGTCGCTCCACAGCGTCTGGATGGAATCGATGATGACGAGATCGGGCCGCTTGCCCTCGGAAACCGTTGCGAGGATATCCTCGACATTGGTTTCGGCGGCCAGCAGCACATCGGTCTCGGCTGCACCAAGGCGCTGGGCGCGCAGGCGCACCTGCGCCACCGCCTCTTCACCCGAAACATAGATGATGCGGTGTCCGCGCCTCGAAAGGGCAGCGGCCGCCTGCATAAGCAGGGTGGATTTGCCGATACCCGGATCGCCGCCGATCAAGACCGCCGATCCGCGCACGAAGCCGCCGCCGGTCGCCCGGTCGAGTTCGCTGATGCCGGTCGGAATGCGCGGCGCTTCCTCGATCTCGCCGGAAAGCGAGGTGAGGGTGACAGGCCGACCCTTCTTGGGTGTCTTGCCCGGCCCGGAGCCGATGCCGCCCATCGGGTCTTCCTCGACGATGGTATTCCACTCGCCGCAGCCTTCGCATTTTCCCGCCCAGCGGGTGTGAACCGTGCCGCAGTTCTGGCACACAAATTGGGTCTTGGCTTTGGCCATCTTGTGTCAGTTTTCTTCTTGTTTGAAATGGTCGGCGGAGATTTCTTGGTGGCCGTGAAGCACGCGCATGACGGTAAGCTCGCTATCGCTGACACGAAAGAAAATCACGCGCTCCCGGTGCGCAATACTGCGAATCCCAACGCCGTATCCGCTTCTTGAAACGCCGGTCAAACCAAGTGCCGCCGTCGATTCGATTTTATTGTAGATATCAAGAACGAGGCGATCCGCAGCAAGGGGATTTTCAGTCTCGATATAGGCATGATCGTCAACGAGATCGCGCCTCGCCCTGGTGGTCCATACAGGGATTCGAATCTTAATGATCGATCCCCGTTTTTTGTTGCGCAGCAATGCGTTTGATATCGCTCAGAAAGTCGTCCTGGGAGGCATAACGGTGAACCCGTCCGGCTTCCGCATCATCAATGCCCTCCTGTATCAGCAATTTAAGGGCGGCTCTCTTGCCTTCATCACTGCTCAACAATTGCAGGCTCGCATGAATAACCGCGTCCGCATCGCTGTAGATGCCCGCCGCCACCTGTTCTTCGATGAACTTCTCGTCCTGCTCGCTCAAATGGATTTCGGGCATTTCGATCTCCTTTTGTTCTCTTTTAGCACAGGTGACGTCAGCTTTCCAAGGGCTAAAGGCGAGGCTTAGTCATCGGCCATCAGATATTGCCGCTCGTAACGCAGGCCAAGCCCCGTCAGCATTTCATACCCGATGGTACCGGCCGCCCGTGCGGTCTCGTCGACCGGCACATTGGGACCGAAAAGCTCGATATAGTCGCCGGCGCGGATGGCATTGGCCGGAATATCCGTGACGTCGAAAATGGTGAGGTCCATGGTGACGCGGCCGGCGACCGGCACCCTGTGGCCGTTGACGATGCCATAGGCGCCGCCGTGGCCCATTTCGCGCAGGGGAATGCCGGAGCCGGAAAGCGACCGCTGGTATCCGTCCGCATAACCGACGGAAGCGATGGCAAGGCGGCTCGCCCGTTTCAGCAAATAGGTGCCGCCATAACTCACGGTCTGGCCTTCACCAGCCTCGCGAAGCTGGATGATCCGCGCTTCGGCCTTGGCGACGGGCCGCATCGGGTTTGTCACGTCATTGACCGCTTCGCCGCCATAAAGCGCGATGCCGGGGCGGGTGAGGTCGAAATGATATTCGTTGCCCAGAAATATGCCTGCCGAAGCCGAAAGGCTTGATTCGATACCTTCGAAAGCAGCGCTAACCCTGCGGAATGATTCGAGCTGGACCCTGTTCATCGGCGAAGACGGCGTGTCGGCGCAGGCGAGATGCGACAGTACCAGAACCGGGTCGAAACTTGCCGGCCGTGTCACGTCGTCGGCCAGAAACAGCGCGTCGTCGAGCGGCAGTCCGAGCCGGTTGAAGCCGGTATCCACATGCAGCGCGCAGGGGTGGCCGCCGCGCTCGGCAACCGTCGCCATCCAGAAGGAAAGCTGCTCCTCTGAGGCCAGAACCGGAACCAGATCATTGTCGAAGACCTGACGCTCCTGGCCCTGCCAGATGCCTGATAGCACGAAAATGCGCGCCTCCGGTGCATAGGAACGGAGAGTCGCACCCTCGGACACCGTCGCCACGAAGAAGTCGCGTGCGCCGGCATGGTAAAGCGTCGCGCCGCAATCCTCGATACCAAGCCCGTAGGCATCCGCTTTCACGACGGCCGCCGTCCGCGCCTTGCCGGAGCGCTTCTTCATGTCGCGCCAATTGTCGGCGAGCGCGCCGAGATCGACGGTAAGCCTCAGCGGCGCGTGCTCGAAAGCGTCGGTTTCGTTTTCGGGAAAGCTGTCTTCGAAGTCGTCTGTCATGCCATGCGTCCGGTTGATTTGGAACCGGTTCGGACCCTAGCACTTTTGTTCAAGACGGTAATGACCGAATGCTTTAAACTCCTTCTATGCACAATGTTTCGCAGGAACAGGCCATAGACGTCATGCCCATTGCCGCGACGGAAACGACCCGTTTCTGGCGCGACGGGCGTTTTGGCGGCATGGAATGTCTGAGCGCGACGTTCCTGACGCATGAATATTCCCCGCATGCGCATGACACTTTCTCCATCGGTGCGATTGAAAGCGGCTCTCAGATTTCCACCATTCAGGGCACCACCGAGCAGACAGGGCCGGGGCATCTTTACCTTATCAACCCGGATGAGATTCACGATGGCGCATCGGCGGCTGGAGGCGAAGTCCGGCGCTCTGGAGGCGGATGAGGGCATGTTCTCGGTTCTTGCGGCCCTGTTCGGCAGGCACGGCAGCGCCATCATTCTGCCGGTCGAAACCCGCGAGAAAACGGCGGTCTATGCCGCCCGGGACTATCTCTCGGACAATTACGAGACCGATATCGGCCTTGAGGAACTGGCATCGACAGCCGGTCTCAGCCGCGCCCACCTCATACGCGCCTTCCGGAAGGAGTTTCACATCACCCCGCACGCCTATCTGACGGATGTGCGCATCCGGCAGGCTCGCCGCCTTCTGCGTGCGGGTGAGACGCCGGCCGAAGTGGCGGCCTTGTGCGGTTTTGCCGATCAGGCGCATTTTACCCGGCATTTCAAGGCGCGCACCGGCGTTACGCCCGGGCAATTCCGTGCGGCGTGATTTTTCAGCACAATGTCACTTTCATTCAAGACCGGGAGGCTTGTCGGGCGTAATCGCACTGTTCTGCAAGGGAGAATGCGATGTCCGTATTGGAAAAGCGCGCGGAATTCGGCGCGGGGTTGAGGGCTGCCGCCCCGCTGCTGGTCGCCATGGTGCCCATCGGCGTGGTGTTCGGCGCAGTCGCTGTCGGCAAGGGCCTGTCACCGCTGGAAGCCTCGTTGATGTCGCTGCTGGTCTTTGCCGGCGGCTCGCAATTCGTGGCCATGGATTTGTGGATGCATCCGGCAAGCTGGAGCGCGCTCGGTTTCGCAGCCCTGCTGGTCAATCTGCGCCATGTACTGATGAGCGCCTCCATTGCCGGCAAGCTGGATGATTTTACCGGATGGCGAAAATATGCGGCGATGCTGGTTTTGACCGATGAATCCTGGGCGCTGTCGGAGTTCCGGGTCATCGCTGGCAGGCTGACGGCGGCTTTCTTCGCGGGTGCTGCACTGTCGATCTACCTCGTCTGGAACCTCGCCACTCTGGCAGGCGCACTGCTCGGCTCCGTCATGGGAGACATGTCGGTCATCGGTCTGGATTTCGCCTTCCCGTCTTCATCGTGTTGCTGATGGGATTCTGGAAGGGCAGGGAAACCGGCTTCGTGCTTCTGGCGAGTGCTTCTGCTGCTTATCTCACCCACGCGCTGGTTCCGGGCGCCTGGTATATTGCCGCCGGCGCGCTGGCAGGGCTTGCCGCTGCGGCCTTCGGTCATGAAGATCAGGCGGAGCAGCCGGCATGACGCTCGATCAAAATACGCTGCTGGCGATCCTCGCCATGATGGCGGCAACCGTCGCCACACGGCTCGGCGGTCTGCTGCTGGTCAATCATTTCACCCTGACGCCGCGCCTGAAGAAGGCGCTTGGGGTGGTTCCGCCCGCCGTTCTGATGGCCGTCGTCACGCCGACGGCGCTTGCGAGCGGACTGGCCGAAACCATCGCCTGCGCGGTGACGGCAGTCGCGGCACTCCGCCTCAGCCTGCTGCCGGCCGCAACACTCGGCGTGGCGTGCGTGGCGCTGCTGCGCGGAATCGGATTGTGAAACAATACGGCCAAGGTCCTGAAAAGACTCCGTTCGTTCCATTCCAAACCTGAGGCATAGGTTGAGGGCGAAACCATTCGCCCTCAAATATCCATATGGGATCAATGCTCTTCGTATTGGCTGAAGCTCGGGTCGGCCAGATCCGCAAAGCGGGTGAATTCGGACTGGAAGGCGAGCTTTACCGTGCCGGTCGGTCCGTGGCGCTGCTTGGCGATGATGACATCAGCCGTGCCCTTCACCCGGTCGAAATGTGCTTCCCATTCGGCATATTTCACATCGCCGGGGTCACGCGGCTCCATGTTTTTCACATAATATTCTTCACGGAACACGAACAGCACCACGTCGGCGTCCTGCTCGATGGAGCCCGATTCACGCAGGTCGGAGAGCTGCGGGCGCTTGTCCTCGCGGCTTTCCACCGCACGGGAGAGCTGTGACAGCGCGATGATGGGAACATTGAGTTCCTTGCCCAGCGCCTTCAGGCCCGTGGTGATCTGGGTGATTTCCTGCACGCGGTTTTCGCCGCCCTTGCCACCGCCGGTCATCAGCTGAATATAGTCCACGACAAGAACATCGAGGCCGCGCTGGCGCTTCAGGCGGCGGGCGCGGGCGGAAAGCTGGGCGATGGAGATACCACCGGTCTGGTCGATATAAAGCGGCACTTTCTGCATCATCTGGGAGCAGGCGACGAGCTTTTCGAAATCGGCCTCGGTAATGTCACCGCGACGGATTTTCGAGGACGAGACTTCCGTCTGCTCGGAAATGATACGGGTTGCCAGCTGTTCGGACGACATTTCGAGCGAATAAAAGCCGACGACGCCGCCGTTTTTCGCCTTGAACGAACCATCGGGCTGGACTTCCTGATCGTAGGACGCCGCGATGTTATAGGCGATGTTGGTGGCAAGCGAGGTCTTGCCCATACCCGGACGACCGGCAAGCACGATAAGGTCGGACCGCTGCAAACCGCCCATGCGGGCGTCGAGCGAGTGAATGCCGGTGGAGATGCCGGAGAGATTGCCGTCGCGCTCGAAGGCAGCCCCCGCCATGTCGATCGCCAGCGCCACTGCGTCGTTGAACGACTGGAAGCCGCCATCGTAACGGCCGGTTTCCGCCAGTTCGAACAGTCGGCGCTCGGTGTCCTCGATCTGCGCCTGCGGTGGCATGTCGAGCGGCGCGTCATAGGCGATGTTGACGACATCCTCGCCGATCTGGATCAGCGCGCGACGCAGCGCCAGATCGTAAATCGCGCGGCCGTAATCTTCTGCATTGATGATCGAAACGGCTTCCGCCGCCAGACGCGCCAGATATTGCGCCACCGTCAGGTCGCCGATCTTGTCGTCGGCGGGCAGGAAGGTCTTGATCGTCACCGGATTGGCGGTCTTGCCCATGCGGATGATATCGCCCGCCACCTCGAAAATCTTGCGATGCAAGGGTTCGTAAAGATGCACGGGCTTCAGGAAGTCCGACACGCGGTAATAGGCGTCGTTATTGACGAGGATGGCGCCGAGCAGCGCCTGTTCGGCCTCGATGTTGTTCGGCGCTTCGCGGTAATGCGGTTCCGCCGGCTGCGCGGGGTGATCTTTCTCACAGCGTCGTTCATGGTTTGCGCGATCTCCCTTTGCCTTGTCCTTAAACCTCGGGTTTGGCTTCCTGGGGCATGGCAGTCAATGATATTGTTGCAACACTATACGGCAGGCTGACGTCCGTTCTGAAAAGCTGGATCACATCTTCAGTTGTCCCCAGCAATCCACAGGCGGGTGGGAACGAGGTGCCGGAATTTCCCGGCAACGTGATTCGCTGCCATGAGTTTACCGCATGGCAGACCCGGCATGAAAGAAACTTGAAAATCATCAGGCTTACGAATAAGTAGGCAGTAAATAAGTAGTGTGCTAATTATAAGGCTTGCTGACATGTCCCGCGAGACAGACAAGGAACAGCTTCTGGACGAGGTTTCCGCTTTCACCCGCAAACTGCGCGCGTTTTTCGACGCGAGGGTAGGGGAAAGCGGCCTGACGCTGGCGCGTGCGCGTGCGCTTTTTGCCCTGTCGCGGCGCGGGCCTTTGACCCAGACTGAACTTGCCGAGGAAATGGAAATCGAAACGCCCACGCTGGTGCGCGTGCTGGATGGCATGGAGAAACAGAACCTCATCGAACGCCGGTCCGACGAAAACGACCGCCGCGCCAAACGCATTCACATGACGGCGGAAGGAGAGAAGACCTCGCAGACGGTGCAGGCGGTGGCGAAATCGCTGCGCTCGGAAATCGCTGCCGATATTTCCTCGCAGGAACTCGCAATGGCGCTTGATGTCATGCGCCGGCTTTCAGCCAATCTGCAAAATCTGGCGGCCGGGAGGGTGCAATCGTGAGCACCGTGTTGCCGCAGACAACGGATGAGGCCGCGCCCGCAAATACAGAAGCGACCGTCAAGCCGGACGACATTCCGGAAGAGCAGGCCAGCACGTCGCTGAGCGATGCAGGCACAGGCGAGACCGCGCCGGAAGCTGCCGTTCCCGCCGCGCCGCAACCGGTGGAGCGGCCGGTGTGGCTGCGGCTGTGCTTCATCTTCGCGGGCCTGTCGTTCTTCATTACCCAGGGTCTGGGCATGAACCTCGTCATGGCCAATATCTACCAGCTTCAGGGCGAGTTTTCCGCAACGGTGGCGGAAGTGGCATGGCTCTCCGCCGCCTATATGGCGCCCTATGCCACGTTTTCCATCGCTCTCTTCAAGATCAGGGCGCAATATGGCCTGCGGCCTTTTGCCGAACTCTCGATCATCGCTTTTGTGGTCGCTTCCTGCCTCAACCTCTTCGTGACGGACCTGCATTCGGCCATCGTCATCCGCTTCGTCAGCGGCATGGCGGCCGCGCCGATTTCGTCGCTCGGCTTTCTCTACATTCTGGAAGCCTTTCCGCCCGCGCGGAAATTCTCGCTCGGTTTCAGCATCGCGCTGACCGGCACCTTGCTGTCGGCACCCATCGCCCGCATCGTTTCGCCCTCTCTTTTGGAAATCGATGGCTGGAACGCGCTCTATTCCATGGAGGTGGGGTTTGCGCTGATCTCCTTCGCAATGATCTACGTGCTGAAAGTCACGCCGCCGCCGCGTGCGAAAGTCATCGAGCGCATGGATATTCTGAGCTATCTGCTGTTTGCGGGCGGTCTCGGCTGTCTTGCCGTCATGCTCACCCTTGGCCGGTTCTACTGGTGGTTCGAAACATGGTGGCTGGGCGTGCTTCTGGCAACCTCGATCGCGCTCCTGACCCTCATGGCCTTCATCGAATTGCCGCGCAAAAACCCGCTGCTCGACCTGCGCTGGATTTTTTCGAAAACCAACCTGCATATTATCGCGGTGCTGCTCGTTTATCGCGCTGTTTCTTCCGAGCAATCCTCAACGGCGGTCAGCTTCTACCAGCAGCTTGGCCTGCTGAACGACCAGACGACGACGCTTTATGCGCTGGTGTTGCTGGCGACGGTGCTTGGCGGTGCGGCCTGCGC
Source organism: Rhizobium oryzihabitans (assembly GCF_010669145.1). Taxonomy (NCBI): domain Bacteria; kingdom Pseudomonadati; phylum Pseudomonadota; class Alphaproteobacteria; order Hyphomicrobiales; family Rhizobiaceae; genus Rhizobium; species Rhizobium oryzihabitans. The sequence continues at coordinate 1,008,142 of NZ_CP048632.1, read as the reverse complement.
CTGGCTGATGCTGACGAAATACGTGGATACGGCGCATGTGATTGCGCTGGCGCTGATCGCCGCCGGCTCGTTCATGGACAGCCAGTCCACCAATCTGACGCGGCCGGGCGAAATGTATCTCAGCCAGATGATGATTGCCTTCGGCGCGGCCATGTTCCTGCCGCCCGTCATGTCCAAGGGTTTTGCCGCGGCCCTTGCCAGAGGCGCACCCTATCTGGTGAATTTCATCACCATCTTCCTGTTCACCCAGATCACGGGTTCGATGCTGATGACCGGACTGCTCGGCAGTTTCGTGACGCTGCGCGAAAAATTCCATTCCAATATACTGGTGGAAAATGTCCTGCTCACCAATCCCGTGGTCGCCCAGCGCGTATCCCAGCTTTCCGGCGCCTACAGCCATGTCATCACCGACCCGGCGCTGCTGAAGGCCGAGGGGCTTTCCCTTCTCGGTCAGCAGGTCAGCAAGGAGGCCTATGTGCTTGCCTATAATGATACGTTCCTGCTGATCTCCGTTGTTTCGGCGCTGGCGCTCGTCGCGCTTTTGATCCACCTTGCATGGCTGCGCATCCGCCCGTTCCTCCTGAGGAACGATGTCGATGCCGCACCGGCACAACAGTCTTGAACCTTCCAAGAGTGATAAAATGCTGAAGAAGTTTTTTACCCCCGTTTCCATTCTCGTGCTGCTCGGCGGCCTCGCCGGCGTCGCACTGGTGCTTTACGCTTGGCGGCTGCCGCCGTTCCTCTCCACGGTCGAAATGACTGACAACGCCTTCGTGCGCGGTTACGTCACCACCATGAGCCCGCAGGTCAGCGGTTATGTCGTCGACGTGCCGGTCAAGGACTATCAGGAGGTCAAGAAGGGCACCTTGCTGGCAAAGATCGATGACCGCATCTACCGCCAGAAACAGGCGCAGGCGGAAGCCACGCTCGATACGCAGAAGGCGGCGCTCGATAATTCCCGTCAGCAGGAAAACGCCGCCAATGCCAATATCCTTTCCAGCCAGGCGGCAGTCGATGCCGCTGAGGCCTCTCTGAAGCAGGCGCAGCTTGCATCCGACCGGCAGGATAATCTCATCAAGAGCGGCGTCGGCACCTCAAGCCTTCAGGAAGAGGCGCATGCCGCTCTTGAAAAGGCGCGCGCATCCCTGTCGCAGGCGAAAGCGGCCCTCGAGGTCTCGCGGCAGGATCTGCAGACGATCATCGTCAACCGCAGCTCCCTGCAGGCGGCAGTCGCCAATGCTGAGGCCGCCGTCGAACTCGCGAAGATCGATCTCGACAATACCGAGATTCATGCGCCGGTCGACGGCAGGCTCGGCGAAGTCAGCGTGCGCACCGGTCAATATGTCACGGCAGGGACGCAATTGATGGCGGTCGTGCCGCATGATGTCTGGGTCATCGCCAATTTCAAGGAAACCCAGCTTTCCGGCATGCAGGTCGGCCAGCCGGTGACGATCTCGGTGGATGCGCTGCATCGCCGCAAGCTCAACGGCCGCGTCGAGCGGTTCTCGCCCGCCACGGGATCGGAATTCGCCGTCATCAAACCCGACAATGCGACAGGCAATTTCGTGAAGATCGCCCAGCGTGTCGGCGTGCGCATCTCGATCGATCCCGATCAGCCGCTGGTGGCGGATCTGTCACCGGGCATGTCGGTGGTCGTGCACCTGGACAAGAGCATCGCGCCGGAGGCGGCGGAGACGGCGGCGAGGTAGTCTTGCTTGGGAGTGTGCGGAGAGGGACCCCCCTCTGTCCTGCCGGACATCTCCCCCACAAGGGGGAGATCGATATGCGGTTGGGTCTCGCCCATCTCAACAGTTGCGAATGAAGTGGTGACAGCGCCTCTTGCCGATCTCCCCCTTGTGGGGGAGATGCCCGGCAGGGCAGAGGGGGGTAAACCTTCCCGCGAACACAACCCAACAAAAAAACCCCGGATGTCTCCATCCGGGGTTTTTCTTCGGCCGTTAGGCCAAATCTTATTCGTCGTCCTCGTTGCCGTCGGCTTCCGGATCGAAGAAGTCTTCCGGGCGCAGGGCGTCTTCGTCAACGCCGTAGATGGCGTCGGCGGAGGTGAGGCTTTCGCCCTTGGACTGACGCTCGGCTTCTTCGGCGGAACGGGCAACGTTCAGCTCGACCTGAAGCTCGACTTCGGCGTGCAGGTGCAGGGTGACGTTGTGCAGGCCGATGGTCTTGATCGGCGTGTTCAGTTCAACCTGGTTGCGGCCGATGTTGAAGCCTTCTGCGCCGAGGATTTCGACGACGTCGCGGGCAGCAACAGAACCGTACAGCTGACCGGTTTCGCCAGCCGAACGGACGACGATGAAGGACTTGCCTTCGAGTGCTTCGGCAACCTTCTGGGCTTCCGACTTGCGCTCGAGGTTACGGGCTTCAAGCGTTGCGCGCTCGGTTTCGAAACGGGTCTTGTTGGCGGCGTTGGCGCGCAGCGCCTTGCCCTGCGGCAGCAGGAAGTTACGTGCGTAACCGTCGCGAACCTTTACGGTTTCGCCCATCTGGCCGAGCTTGTTGATGCGTTCGAGAAGAATAACGTCCATCTTCTTGATCCTTTCTATGTGTTGGTTTCGTTCGTATTGTCGGTTTTCCGTGCAGGCGTCAGCGAGATCGTGCTGCGCACGTCGCTCAAGCCGAGCACGAGAATGATGAACAGCGGAAAGACAAAGACCGCTGAAAGATAGGCGAGGATGAGAACCGGCAGACGCCAGTCTTTTCCACGCGCGCGTTTATGCAGCGAGGCATAACCAGCCATCAGGAAGCCCGCGCCAAAGGTGCCGCAGACGACTGCGCCAACCATGGCGGCGACGCCCCCGAAGAACATGGCGACGATACCGCCAAGAAAAATGAAGATCGCGTTGCGGTGCATGCGCAGCGCGGAAGCAATGTCCTCACGCGGGCGAAGGCCCTTGCCGAAGGAACCGACGAGCCGGGTTGCAAAATAATAGGCCGCGAACAGAAGGATGACCCACAGGCCGCCCTGAACGATCGGCAGCATCAGCACCAGCAGCGATTTTGTCTGGGCGAGCGCCTCGGCATTGGGTTCGAACAGCGGCTCGCGGTTCTGCACCGAGGTCATCATCAGGTCGACCATGCGCGCGACGAGATCGGGACCATAACCGATCATCCAGCCGAGAATGACGACGGCAACCGCAACCAGAAGGCAAAGATGCAGGATGATGCCGGAGAGCGGATACCAGGCAAGCAGATCATCCGGGCCGCCAAGTTCGGAGGCCGGGCGCGCGAGGTTGGCGAGATGCGAAAGCCAGCCCGCCGGGATCAGCGTGAAGATCGCGATGGTCAGCGCGAAAAGCGGCGAGATGACAAGCGCGCCGATGATGGCGGTGGTGATGATTGCAACAATGGCGGCGCGGTTGCCCCAGCCCATGCCGGCGATGAAGATGGGCATGGCCGAACCGGCATAGAGCAGGAAAGAAAAGGACGACTGTGCCGTTGCGCCAAGCGTTAGAAACGCGGCGCATATGCCGGCGAGAACGCCGGTGATCAGCACTGTCTGGTTCAACTTTTGCACTTCGCTGTCCTGCTGAAACTAAAGCAGTTAGAGGATCGCTCCTGAGAGCCTCATCCCCAACATGGGTTTTATGGTATCGATCCGCGCCCAACGCGAAAGGATATAAACTCGCAACCTACTGATTAAAAGTCAGTTGCTTTAGAGAAAACGAGGCCGCGCCGAAACGCAGCCTCGCTTCAATTCATTACGCTACGACGTAAGGCAGCAGGCCGAGGAAACGGGCGCGCTTGATCGCCTGGGCGAGTTCGCGCTGCTTCTTCTGGGAAACGGCCGTGATGCGGGAAGGAACGATCTTGCCGCGCTCGGAAATGTAGCGCTGCAGGAGACGAACGTCCTTGTAGTCGATCTTCGGAGCGTTTGCGCCGGAGAAGGGCACGTCTTGCGACGGCGGTGGAACGGGCGGCGTGCCTGGGAAGAGGATGTATCAGCCATTGGTCAATTCTCCTTATGCACGGTCTTCGCGCGGACGGCGCGGACGGTCTTCGCGGTCGCCAAAGCCACCTTCGCGCGGTGCGCGGGGACCACGATCTTCACGCGGGCCACGGTCCGGACGGTCGCCGTCGCGGCGCGGACGGTCGTCACGGTCGCGCTTCTGCATCATCGCGGACGGGCCTTCTTCGTGGGCTTCGACGGCGATGGTCATGTAGCGAAGAACGTCTTCATTGATGCGCATCTGGCGCTCGACTTCATGAACTGCAGCCGCCGGAGCGTCGATGTCCATGAGAGCGTAGTGAGCCTTGCGGTTCTTCTTGATGCGGTAGGTGAGGGACTTCAGACCCCAGTTCTCGACGCGTCCGACTTTACCGCCGAACGATTCGATAACGCCCTTGTACTGCTCGACAAGTGCGTCGACCTGCTGGGCAGAAATATCCTGCCGGGCAAGGAAGATGTGTTCGTAAAGAGCCATTTAAGCTTTGCCTTTCTTGCGTTTCGTCCTTCACCCGGCAACGGCGCTAAGCCTCAACGACTGCTCTTGGGTGAGGCGGTAAAGCCTTAAAGCAAGAAAAGCGTTGTTCGAGACGGTCGAGAGCGGAGACACGGGAGGCCGGAAAAACCTTATGGTTCCTGCTGTTTCGTTACCGAAACCAGCCCTCCGTTCAGCCACCAGCCAATTGGACCGGGTGTTGTGAACAGCGCGCTTATACGCAATTTTGCCCGGAATGCAAGGGCAAGGGGCGAAAAAGCGCGCCGTGATCGTGTCAGATCGGCATCGGATATTGCCGATGGATCGCGGCGATGCCCTTCAGCACCTCTTCCGACAGTGCCACATCGGCGGCCGCAATATCGGTCTTCAGCTGTTCGATCGTGGTTGCACCGATGATGACGGAGGCCATGAAGGGACGCGTGAGGCAAAATGCGATGGCGAGCTTTGCCGGATCCACACCATGTTGCGCGGCAAGCTCCAGATAGGCCTTGACCGGCGCTTCCTGAAGCGGCTGCAGGCGGCCGCCGAGGTCCTTGTTGATGGTGGCGCGCGAACCGGCCGGGCGCGCGCCGTCCTGATACTTGCCGGTAAGCAGCCCCGCCGCGAGCGGCGAGTAGGCCAGCAGGCCGACATCTTCGTGATGGGCGACTTCCGCCATGTCGAGATCGAAGCTGCGATAGAGCAGGTTATATTCGTTCTGGATGGTGGCGACGCGCGGCAGGCCGTGGGCCTCGGCGATGTCGATATATTTCTGGGTGCCCCAGGCGCTCTCGTTGGAAAGGCCGATTGCGCGGATCTTGCCGGCTTTCACCAGTTCGCCGAGCGTCTCGAGCTTCTCGGTGATTTCGGCGAGCGTGCGCTGCTTTTCCTGACCCGAAGCGTCGAAGCTCCAGGCGCCGCGGAAATGATAGGTGCCGCGGTTCGGCCAGTGGACCTGATAGAGATCGATGTAATCCGTCTTCAGGCGATTGAGGCTGGTGTCCACCGCCTCGCGAATGGCGGCGGCATCGATATCGCGTCCGCCGCGAATATAGTCGCGACCGGAACCGGCGACCTTGGTGGCGAGCACGATCTGGTCACGCTTGCCGGTCTTTTCGAACCAGGAGCCGATAAACTCTTCCGTCCGCCCTGGGTTTCGGCGGAAACGGGGGTGGTGGGGTAAAGTTCGGCGGTATCGAAGAAGTTAACACCGTTTTCGATGGCATAATCCATCTGCGCATGTGCTTCGGCTTCGGTGTTCTGTGTGCCCCACGTCATCGTGCCAAGGCAAATTTCGGACACGGAAATACCCGTGCGGCCCAATAGTCTCTGTTTCATGGAAATGTCCCGGTACTTGGCGAGATGTTTTGAAAGGTGGCATGAAAGTAATGGGGAATTGCCGCAGTGCAAGAAAAAATATGATGAAAAGAATGCGGAAAATAGGTCGGCAAAACCCCTTGGGTGGGGCTGTCTGAGGGCTTGAAGCCTTGACTTCGCGGGCCGGAATGTGAATGGAAGTCCGAAAGAATAAAGGCAAGGCCAGACAAGAAGGACGACATCCCATGGGTATTGCATTCACATTTCCCGGTCAGGGAAGCCAGGCCGTCGGCATGGGCAAGGAACTCGCCGACACCTATGTCGAGGCGCGCGCCGTCTTCGAGGAAGTCGATGAGGCGCTTGGCCAGAAGCTTTCCGACATCATGTGGAACGGCCCGGAAGAAACGCTGACGCTGACGGCGAACGCCCAGCCGGCCCTCATGGCGGTGTCCATGGCGGTCATGCGGGTTCTGGAGGCACGCGGCCTGAAGCTCTCCGACGCCGTCTCTTATGTTGCGGGCCATTCGCTCGGTGAATATTCGGCGCTCTGTGCCGCCGGCACCTTCTCGATTGCCGACACCGCCCGTCTTCTTCGCATCCGCGGCAATGCAATGCAGGCCGCCGTGCCGGTTGGCGAGGGCGCCATGGCGGCGATCATCGGGCTGGAGCATGATGCGGTTTCGGCGATCTGCGGGGAGGCCGCCATTCTTGGCATCTGCCAGATCGCCAATGACAATGGCGGCGGCCAGCTGGTCATTTCCGGATCCAAGGCTGCGGTTGAAAAGGCTGCGGCCATCGCTTCAGAAAAGGGCGCCAAGCGCGCCATCATGCTGCCGGTTTCCGCACCCTTCCACTCGGCGCTGATGGCGCCTGCCGCAGAAGCGATGCGCGAGGCGCTGGCGACCGTCGAAAAGAACAACCCGGTCGTTCCGGTTATCGCCAATGTGCGCGCCGCTCCCGTTTCCGACGCCAATGAGATCGCCGCCTTGCTGGTTGAGCAGGTGACGGGCCAGGTGCGCTGGCGCGAAACGGTTGAATGGTTCGCCGCCAACAATGTGACGCAGCTTTACGAGATCGGCTCCGGCAAGGTGCTGACGGGCCTTGCCCGCCGCATCGACAAGACGGTGAACGGCGTTGCCGTCAACGGCGCTGCCGATATTGACCAGCTTCTCGCCACCCTTATCGGCTGAGACGGGCCTCGCCCCGTAACGGCCTTTTGTTTTACGGTAATTCCCGACGCAATTCCGCTAAAAGGCTTTTGCGGAATTGCTCTAAAGAAGGAACGGAACATGTTTGATCTGACAGGCCGCAAGGCTCTCGTAACCGGCGCGACCGGCGGCATCGGCGAAGAAATCGCCCGCCTTCTGCACAGCCAGGGCGCAACCGTCGGCCTTCACGGCACGCGCGTCGAAAAGCTCGAAGCGCTGGCGGCGGACCTTGGCGAACGCGTCAAGATTTTCCCGGCCAACCTTGCCGATCGCGCCGAGGTCAAGGCACTCGGCGAAAAGGCCGAAGCCGAGCTGGAAGGCGTCGATATTCTCGTCAACAATGCCGGCATCACCAAGGACGGCCTCTTCGTACGCATGAGCGACGAGGACTGGGACAATGTCATCGAAGTGAACCTGACGGCGATGTTCCGCCTGACGCGCGAACTGACACATCCGATGATGCGCCGCCGTTTCGGCCGCATCATCAACATCACTTCCATCGTCGGCGTCACCGGCAATCCCGGTCAGGCCAACTATTGCGCCTCCAAGGCAGGCATGATCGGTTTTTCGAAGTCGCTGGCGCAGGAAATCGCCACCCGCAACGTCACCGTCAACTGCGTGGCGCCCGGCTTCATCGAAAGCGCCATGACCGGCAAGCTGAACGACAAGCAGAAGGATGCCATCATGGGCGCCATTCCCATGAAGCGCATGGGAACCGGCGCGGAAGTCGCGTCCGCCGTTCTTTATCTGGCTTCCAATGAGGCGGGCTACATGACGGGTCAAACTCTGCACGTTAATGGCGGCATGGCGATGATCTGACGGCGCTCAAGGCCGTCTTGAAAAGGATTGCGGCGCTGTTTAAGCACCTTCTTGGGTAGCTGGCGCCGCAAGGCTCCGCCGACGGGTTTCCGGCGAAATTGCCTGTCATACGCTGTGCTTAGCGCGTTTTCAGGCTTTTCGACCGATTGAAACCATGTTAAGCGGGCCAAGACTGTGAACAGTCGTCCCGGAGAGACAGGAAGCCGTTGCGGTTTTGCGCGACGATGTCTAGCTTGGACCGGGTTGAACGGGTTTGCCCGCAGTGCCGGATTTGAACGGCGCATGAGGGCTTCTAACAGGGCAGGGTGCCGCGAGGCATTCCCTTCAAAATAAAGGTCGAGGAAACCGACATGAGCGATATCGCAGAACGCGTAAAGAAAATTGTAATTGATCATCTTGGCGTTGACGCCGACAAGGTTGTTGAAGGCGCTAGCTTCATTGACGATCTGGGCGCTGATTCGCTCGATACCGTTGAACTGGTCATGGCTTTCGAAGAAGAATTCGGCGTCGAAATTCCCGACGACGCAGCTGACTCGATCCTGACTGTCGGCGACGCCGTCAAGTTCATCGAGAAGGCCCAGGCCTGATCGACCTTCGCAGGGGAGGTGAAATACCCTCCCGTCTTGGCCCGGCTTGTCCGGGCCAATATTTTATCGTGAGACGGATCGCGCCCGAGATGGTGCATAGTCCGGGCTGACGCCTGACCCTCTTGACCGGAACAGGTCTGTGGTTGGCGTTATGCGGAAACAGAAAATGTTGCAGCGTCTCTTCCAAGACGTTTGACGTTGCAAAGAAGACCGATGATTTGGATAAGGGCGGAGCGTTGGCGATGAGGCGTGTCGTTATCACCGGTACCGGCATGGTATCTCCTCTTGGATGCGGAACGGAAGTGACCTGGGAGCGGCTGCTGGCCGGCCAGAACGGCGCCCGTCTCGTGACTGAATTCGAAGTCGAAGACTTGCCCGCCAAGATCGCCTGCCGCATTCCCGTCGGCGATGGGTCCAACGGCACCTTTAATGCCGACGACTGGATGGAAGTCAAAGAGCAGCGCAAGATCGATCCGTTCATCCTTTATGGTGTGGCGGCAGCCGACATGGCGCTTGCCGACGCTGGCTGGCATCCCGAAACGGACGAGGACCAGATCGCAACCGGCGTTCTGATCGGTTCCGGCATCGGCGGTCTGGAAGGCATTGTCGAGGCGGGTTATACGCTGCGCGACAAGGGCCCGCGCCGCATCTCTCCATTTTTCATTCCCGGCCGTCTGATCAACCTCGTGTCCGGCCAGGTTTCCATCCGCCACAAGCTGCGCGGACCGAACCATGCCGTTGTGACGGCCTGCTCGACCGGCGCGCACGCCATTGGCGATGCCGCACGGCTCATCGCGTTCGGTGACGCCGACGTCATGGTCGCGGGTGGCGCCGAATCGCCGGTCTGCCGCATTGCGCTTGCCGGTTTCGCTGCCTGCAAGGCGCTCTCCACCCAGCACAATGACGATCCGCAGAAGGCATCTCGCCCCTATGACCGCGACCGTGACGGTTTCGTCATGGGCGAAGGCGCCGGCATCGTCGTTCTGGAAGAACTGGAACATGCCAAGGCGCGCGGCGCGAAGATTTATGCCGAAGTCGTCGGTTACGGCCTTTCCGGTGACGCCTATCACATCACGGCTCCGTCCGAAGACGGCGAGGGCGCGTATCGCTGCATGGCTATGGCGCTGAAGCGCGCCGGCCTGACGCCTGATGATATCGACTATATCAACGCCCACGGTACTTCCACCATGGCTGACACGATCGAGCTTGGTGCCGTCGAGCGGCTTGTTGGCGAGTCGGCCTCGAAAATCTCGATGTCGTCGACCAAGTCGGCCACCGGCCATCTTCTCGGTGCAGCCGGCGCGATCGAGGCGATTTTCGCCACGCTTGCGATCCGCGACAACATCGTTCCGCCGACGCTGAACCTCGACAATCCCGACGTGGAGACGAAGATCGATCTGGTGCCGCACAAGGCGCGCAAACGGCAGGTCAACGTCGCCCTGTCGAATTCCTTCGGCTTCGGTGGCACCAACGCCTCCCTCGTGCTGCGTCGTTACGAAGCATAAATTGCGGCGGCGGTTTTGCCGTCGCGGTTGCGCCCGCGCCGCAAACCGCCTCCGGCGGTGCGGTGCTCTCCTGCCGGGCGCTGAAAAGGGTGTTCTTTCGCTTGAAGAACGCATTGCGGCTTGCGAAAGCCATTCCGGTTTTCGCGCCGATATTGTAGTCGTTTATGGAAGACGTTTGTGCGTTCGGGTGATTTCCGGCCGCAGACGGCCTCCTCCATCGGCTTTGTCCGAAACGATGGTCGTGAAGCCGAACAACAGGCCTTCACGATGTCTCTATGTGGTGCAGGAAGACATTCCGAACCTGTTTTTGCCGCATTACCTGCGCAAAAAGCGCTGACAACGCCGAACTGAAAAGGACCGACGGTGAGCGACACGAACCAGAACAGCCAGGGATCATACGGACAGAACGGCGCGGGCGAGGGCAATCGCGGCCCGATCATTCCGAAATCGCCGACCGAGGCGCTGCGGCCGGAAAAGGTGCCGGCGCCGCCGAAGCGCTCCCGCAAGGCTCACGGCCAGCTGGTGATCTTCCTGAATTTTCTGATGACGCTTGCCGTTGCAGTGTGTGTGCTTGCCATCGCCGCCTTCTATTACATGATCAACGCGTTCCAGGAGCCTGGTCCGCTCCAGACGAATACGCATTTCACGGTGCGCAACGGCGCCGGCATCATCGAGATCGCCAATAATCTCGAGCGCAACGACGTCGTCTCGAACGCCCGTGTATTCCGCCTGATGACGGGCAGCTACCTGCAAAAAGACCAGACGCTGAAGGCAGGCGAATACGAGATCAAGGCCGGGGCATCGATGAAGGACATCATGATGCTCCTGGAATCGGGCAAGTCTATTCTCTATTCCGTGTCGCTTCCCGAAGGCCTGACCGTCAAGCAGATGTTTGCGCGCCTTGGCGCTGATGAGGTTCTGGACGGTGAACTTCCCTCGGCCCTGCCGCCGGAAGGCAGCCTGCGTCCTGATACCTATCGCTTTACGCGCGGCACCAAGCGTGAGGAAATCATCAACCAGATGAGCGCGGCGCAGGACAAGCTGATCGACATGATCTGGGAACGGCGCGACCCCGACCTGCCGATCAAGACGGTCGAGGAATTCGTGACGCTCGCCTCGATCGTCGAAAAGGAAACCGGCAAGGATGACGAGCGCGCCCATGTCGCTTCCGTCTTCTACAATCGCCTGAAGAAGGGCATGCGCCTGCAGTCCGATCCGACGATCATCTATGGTCTGTTTGGCGGCGACGGCAAGCCGTCCGACAGGCCCATTTACCAGTCGGACCTGCAGAAGCAGACGCCGTTCAATACCTATGTCATCAAGGGCCTGCCGCCGTCTCCCATCGCCAATCCCGGTCGGGCGGCGCTGGAGGCGGTTGCCAATCCGTGGCGCACCGACGACCTTTATTTTGTTGCCGATGGCACGGGCGGCCATGTCTTTGCAAAGACGCTGGACGAGCATAACGCCAATGTGCGCCGCTGGCGCAAGATCGAGGCGGAAAAGGCGGCTGCCGGCGCTAATCCCGATGTTGCCGTGGATGGACAGCCCGGCGGCGCCGAGGCGGAAAAACCCGCCAACAACTGATAATCCTGACCGGGCCTTGTCATCGCAAGGCCCGGTTTTGCAAGGCATGATGGGGGGCTTTCAGAATATGACATTGCAATCGATGACCGGCTTTGCGCGCAGCGAGGGAACATCCGGCCGTTACCGCTGGGCGTGGGAATTGCGCTCCGTGAACGGCAAGGGGCTGGATGTGCGCCTTCGCCTGCCAACCGGTCTGGAAGCGCTGGAAACGAACCTGCGGGAGATTGCCGGTGAGCATCTTTCGCGCGGCAATATCCAGGCGGGATTGACGCTGTCTATTGCGGAGAACCGGCTGGAAGCGGTGATCAACCGCGATGCGCTTGCGGCAGTCCTCGCTCTGAAGAAGGAGCTGGGCGATGTCGTCGATGACAAGCCGCTGAGCTTTGATACGCTGCTGACGCTGCGCGGGCTGGTCGATTTTCGCGAGGCGGAAGACGATGCGCAGGCGCAGGCTGCGCGCAACAGCGATGTGCTGGGCGGCTTTGCCGCCGCCGTCTTGAAGCTGAAGGACATGCGCGAGCGGGAAGGGGCTTCCCTGTTTGCAATCCTCTCCGGCCATATCGACAGGATCGAGCAGCTTGTGGGCATCATTGAAAGCGACCCGTCCCGCCAGCCGGAGCAGATCGCGGCAAGGCTTGCCCAGCAGATCGCCCTGATCGGCGAGGGCATGCACGGGCTTGATCGCGACCGTCTTCACGCCGAGGCGGCGCTGATCGCCACCAAGGCCGATCTGCGCGAAGAGATCGACCGGCTGCACGCCCATGTGGAGGCGTCGCGCGAGCTTTTGCAAAATGGCGGGCCTGTCGGCCGCAAGCTCGATTTTCTTGCACAGGAATTTAACCGCGAGTCGAATACAATCTGTTCCAAATCGAACGCCAGTGCGGTAACCGCAGCAGGCATAGAGCTGAAAGTGGTTATCGACCAGTTCCGCGAGCAGGTCCAAAATCTGGAGTAGACCCATGGTCCCGATGAACGATTCCCCCGTCACGATTGCCCGTCGAGGGCTGATGCTGGTGATTTCGTCGCCATCGGGTGCAGGCAAGTCCACGATTGCCCGTAATCTGCTCGACAAGGACAAGAATATCAGCCTGTCCGTCAGCGTGACGACCCGCCCGCGCCGTCACAGCGAGATTGAAGGCATCCACTATCACTTCATTTCGCCGCGCGAATTCGAGCGCCTGCGTGATGGCGACGCGCTTCTGGAATGGGCGGAGGTTCACGGCAATTTTTACGGAACGCCGCGCGAACCTGTTGAAGTGGCAATGGCCGCCGGGCGCGACATGCTGTTCGATATCGACTGGCAAGGCGCCGAACAGCTTCAGGACAAGATGAAGGCAGATGTCGTGTCGATCTTCATCCTGCCGCCGACGATGACAGAGCTGCAATCGCGCCTGCACCGCCGCGCCGAAGACACCGAGGAAGTGATCAAGACCCGGCTTCTCAATTCCCGCGCCGAGATCGAGCACTGGCGCGATTATGACTATGTCATCCTCAACGACGACCTGCAGGCCGCCTTCGAGGCCGTAGAGGCGATCGTGAAGGCCGAACGCGTGCGCCGCGACCGCCGCCACGGCATGTTCGATTTCGTGCGGGCGCTGCTTGAGGAAGAGCCGAAGCTCTGATTGTTGCGGTGAAGACCGCGATATCTACTTTGTCCAGTGATTAAGCAGCCATTGGTGAGAGAAGCGCTCATCCGCAGCATCTTCCGCCCAGCCATGTCCTGTGGGAATTGTCTCCAGCGCAACATCTGCTCCGGCTCTTGCAAGTTGATCCGCCAGATAAGGCGCATCGGCAGGCTGCCGCCGCTCATCATGGGCGCCCGCAAGCAGAAGTGCGGGATATCCGGTGAGGGCCGGAAAATGCTCGCCTTCTCGAGGCGATAGCGGCCGTAGCAGAATGGCGCCTCTCGACAGGCGATTGTTCTGGCAGATCGTTTCAGCGGCTATGATCGCCCCGTTCGAATATCCCACGAGGAAGGGGCGTTGTCCCGTTTCCTGAAAGACGAAGTCGAAGAACCGGCAAAGGCTTTCGGCATGATGTTTCAGATCATCGACATCCAGTTGCCGGTCGGGCTTTCTGCGAAAAAACGCAAAGCCGTCTTCCCAGGGGACTGCCCCTCTGAGCGCAAACAAAACTCCATCGGGAAAGACCGTGCGGCCAAAGGAAACGAGGTCATCTTCCGTTCGCCCAGACCCGTGCAGCAAAACGACCACGCAATCAGGCGATCCGGCAGGGGTGTGGAGTTCGTAGTGAAAACCGGCATTCTCCACGCACTGGTCTCCTTATTCGACCTCTATCGACGAATCGGTTTGGCGTGCGCCCATGAATGGCGTTGCCGAAGCTCCGCGCTACTCACAGGCTATTCGCCAATGTCACGAATTCCTCAACAGACAGCGTTTCCGCTCGCCGGGTCGCATCGATACCCGCCTTTTCCAGCAGTGTCTCGCCACCGAGGCTTTTCAGGCTCTGGCGCAGCATCTTGCGGCGCTGGCCGAAGGCGGCCTCCGTTACCTTCTCAAGCTTGGCGACATCGCAGGGCAGCGGCTTTTCCTTCGGCAGCAGGTGCACGACGGTGGAGGTCACCTTTGGTGGCGGGCTGAAGGCCTGCGGCGGAACGTCGAAGGCCATTTCCGAGACCGTGCGCCAGCCGGTGAGAACACCTAGGCGACCATAATGATTGTCGCCTTCTTCCGCCACGATGCGCTGGCCGACTTCCTTCTGGAACATCAGCGTCATCGAGAGCCAGAAGGGCGGCCATTGTTTCGGCAGAAGCCAGTTGACCAGCAATTGCGTGCCGACATTGTAAGGCAGGTTGGCGATGATCCTGACAGGTTCGCCGGGAGGAATCAGTGCCTCGAAATCGGTCTTGAGAGCATCGCCCTCGATGACCTCGAGACGTCCCGGATAATGCGCTTCGATTTCCGCCAGCGCCGGCAGGCAGCGGCTGTCGCGCTCAACCGCGATGACTTTTTTGGCGCCAAGCGAGAGAATGGCGCGGGTGAGGCCACCGGGACCGGGGCCGACCTCGATCACCGTCACGCCGTCGAGCGGCCCTGCCGTTCTGGCGATTTTCTGGGTGAGGTTGAGATCGAACAGGAAGTTCTGCCCAAGCGATTTCTTTGCGTCGAGCCCATGCCGCTGGATGACATCGCGCAGCGGCGGCAGTCCGTCTATCGCGGCCATTATGCGCTGACCCGGCTGCGGGCGGAAATCTCCGCCGCCATCTTCAGCGCCGCGACCAGGCTCGCCTCATTGGCAATACCCTGACCGGCTATGCCGAAGGCGGTGCCATGGTCGGGCGAGGTGCGGATGAAGGGCAGTCCTAGCGTGACATTGACGGAATCGTCGAAGCCGAGCGCCTTGGCCGGAATGAGCGCCTGATCGTGGTACATACAAACCGCAACGTCGTAGCGCCTGCGGGCGGCATCGTGGAACATCGTGTCGGCGGGCAGGGGCCGAAAGCATCGATCCCGTCCTTCCGCAACCGAATGGTTGCCGGATGAACCACATCGCGGTCCTCGGTGCCAAGTGCGCCGTCTTCGCCCGCATGCGGGTTGAGACCGGCGACTGCCAGACGCGGCGCTTCGATACCGAATTTCTGCCGGAGATCGGCATCGATGATGCGGCAGGTCGTGACGATCAGCTCTTCCGTCAGCACCGCCGGCACGTCCTTTATCGGGATATGGATCGTTACCGGGACGACGCGAACCTTGGGTCCGGCAATCATCATCACCGGTGTCACCTGCTCGCCGGTGAGGCGCAAGGCGAGATCGGCAAGAAATTCCGTATGACCGGGAAAACCGAAGCCGGCTTCGTAGAGCACGGATTTCGCAATGGGATTGGTAACGACGGCGGCAGTCTTGCCCTCGACGGTCAGGGAAACGGCGGTCTCGATCGCCTTGATCGTCGCATGGGCCGCGCCGACATGCGGCTGGCCTGCCTGTACCTCGAAACCGACGGGAAGGGGAAGGACCGGAAAGGCGCGATCGAAAAGGTCGACGGCATCGGCCACATCGCACGTCTCGATATTGACCGGAATGCCAATCAGGGCCGCACGGCTCGCCACCACATCCGGATCGCCTATGAAGACGAAGGGCGCCACGCCGTTTTCCCGGCGCCTGGCCCAGGCGGCAATGGCAATATCAGGGCCGATACCGGCTGGGTCTCCCTGTGTCAGGGCAAGCGGCAGGGATGCATGTGTCACGGAAAGGCCGGCTCTCGTATCAGGTGTTGACGATCTGCGCTTTCTTGCGCAACTCATCCATGTATTTCTTTTCGTTCGGGTTTTCGCCTTCCTTGGCCTTCATCAGGTCTTCGGACTTGAACACCATTTCGGCGGCATAATCGTCTGAAACCTGACGCTGCTTGCAGATCGCCAGATATTCGACGCCCTTTTCGGTGACGCGCGTGCCGGTGGTGCCGCCTTCCTTGGTTTTTTCCACCAGCGCCTTCCAGTCTTCCGGCAGCTCGGGTGCGAGAATGCGTCCGAGATCCTTGATCGCCACATCGCGCATGGTCGCGGCGAAGGTCATGGCCTGGTCGCAGCCGGGATAACGCTTGCGGGAAGCTTCAGCCTCGGCCTTGCGCTTGCCGGTAATGGAGTTGCGCTTTGATTCCGGGATGACGAAAATCACCTGCTGCAGGAAATATTCCGTCGTTACCGGCTTTTCGCCGCGTTCCTTCAGACGGGTAACGAGATCCTGCGTCGACATCTTGCCACGTGCGCCGTAGCGGGCGTTGACGAGGCGCGGCCAGCTCATCTGCACGGCAATGAAGGATTTGAAATGGTCGGCGCCGACCCCAGCCTGCGACAACACCTTGGTCAATTGCTGCGGGGTCATCTTGTTGTTGCCGGCAAAACGCGCAAAAGCGGCATCGACGTCTTCGGTGCTGACCGACATTTTCACACGGCCGATTTCCTCACGTTTCAGCGCTTCGTCGACGAGCTGCTCGCGGGCCTTTTCATTGAGATTGCCGGACTGGCGCTGCAGCTTCAGGAAGGCGACGCGCTTGGCAATATCGTCATTGGTAATGGGGGTCTTGTTGACGACGATCTTGACGGTGTTATCGGCGAAAGCCTGGCCGGCATAGGGCACAATGGCCATGGGAACGGCGAATATCGCAAAGGCAAAAGCAGCGCCACGCAAAGCCGTCTTTCCGAAATTCATCATGTCCTTCTCCCTTTCGTCGGGCAGGGTCCTGTTTCCCCGTCCCGCCAATCTGTTCTGTCTGTCGATGGGGAGTTCCGCACCCCCGGCCTTTCAGACCTGCACTTCTGCATCCGCACCGCGAATTGCCACGTATATATCATCGCGATCCGCAAAACGGCAATGTGTCGGTTGTTGAAAGAAAACCCGATACGGTCTTATGCCAAGCCGACACTGGCGCGTTGTTGCGGCAAAACCGTGACTTTTACTGACTGAGCAGCAAAAAGGCAGGCCACGATGCTGTGCGGCCTGCCTTTAAACTCAGTAATTGTTCGGCTTCCAGCCGATATCCATGTCGGCCCAGTCTTCGTTTGCGGAGCCGATGCTGACATCGCCGAGTGTACGGAAAGCCAGACGGGCATTGATCGACCAGTCATTGGCGGCCTGCCGGCTGGAATTGATATTACCTTCGTCGGAGTAGCTGACCGTCAGGATCGTGCACTCATCCTGATAGGCAATGCCAATACGGCGCTCTGCCGCAAATTTTCCGTTCAGATCGTAATTGATCGAG
The DNA here is from genome assembly GCF_010669145.1 of Rhizobium oryzihabitans. NCBI lineage: Bacteria > Pseudomonadati > Pseudomonadota > Alphaproteobacteria > Hyphomicrobiales > Rhizobiaceae > Rhizobium > Rhizobium oryzihabitans. The sequence continues at coordinate 990,965 of NZ_CP048632.1, read as the reverse complement.
CCGAACAGCGACCAGTTGTCGTCCATGCGCAATGTACCTGACGCCTGGATGATATCGCGGTCTTCGTTATAGCCATATTTCGGCTGTGCCTTGACCTGCGTATAGCTGAGCTTGCCGGTGAGGCGGCGGTCTGAATAGCTGATGCCCGTCTCCGACCGGTTGATGTCGAGATCGTCCTTGTCGAGACGCAGGCTCGACGACAGCGAAAGGCCGATCGGCGCATCGAAAGCCGCCATGGCGACGTAATCCGAACGGTCGGATTCGAGGCCCGAATTGGCTCCTGCATTGACGAGATCGTAGGAGGCGAAGGAATTGTCACCCGCCAGATGGAAGGACTGGCCGGCAATGGCGCGAACGCCGTAGCCATTGTCGAAGGTGCCGTTATAGCGGAAGCCGATATTTGCGCGCGTGCCGCCTTCGATCCGGTCGAAACCGGAGAATTTGTCGCGCTCGAAGAGGTTGGTTGCGTCGAATACGAAGGCCTGCGCATCCTCGTTCGGAAGACGGCCGGCATATTGCTCGTTCGGCCGCACGAAGATCTGCGCGATCGGTTCGATCACGTGGCTGCTGTTGAGCGCCGTGAAGAGCCAGGGATAACGCACTTCCAGACCGCCGGTGACCATGCCGCGAAACGCTGCGTCGTCATGCATCATGCCCTGATAGGTATAGGATGTGCCGCCGGAGGTGAAGCTTGCCGGCGACATGTCGGTCCACAGCGCATCGCCACGTGCGGCAAGGATCGGCGTGATCTGCAGGCCGCTGTCCATCGTAAACGTACGCTTCCACTCGGCTTCGGTGGAAAGCCGCGTATAGTCGCCTTCAAGCCCGTTGAAGCGGGAATAACCGCCAAGCGCGTAGGCATCCTGCTTCAGACGGGTGATGCTGGTGAGGTTGGTCGTCAGCGAAAGTTCACCGCCATAGATCGGATCCGGCACGAAATAGCGGTAGTCGACAACGGGATGAACTATGGCCTGCTTGCGTTCCTTGGATTCGGTGTTGTCCGTATCCTGAACATTGAAATAATAGCCGCGCGCGTCGAAGCTGTTCCGCTCGCTCGAACCACTCAAATAGATCTGATTGGTCTGAACGTCGTTCCTGTAACCCTTCAGCCCGTAGGTGCGCGAAAAGTTGTTGTCGGTCTGCACCATGGCATCCCAGCCGAACGCCCAGCGCGGATTGATGCTGAAATCGCCCTTGCTGGCGATCATGCCGCGATTGTCGTTGAGCGCGTCGCTGGTTCCAGCCGTGAAGGTCTCGGATTTCAGCTGGCTGATGCCGGCAATCGTTACCGTATGCATGCCGGTCTCGAAACGCTGGCGCAATTCCGCCTGCAACAGCAGACCCTGCGTCGTGTAATAGGTCGGCGTGACGGTCACATCCGACGTATCGGACAGAACCTGGAAATAGGGGACGCCGATACCAAAACCGAGATTGTCGGTGATGCTCATCTGCGGGAACAGGAAACCTGACTTCCGCTTCACCGTATTATCGGGAACCGTCAGGAACGGCACATAGGCGATCGAATGGCCGAAAAGCTGCAGGCGCGCCTTTTCGAGCCGGATCGTATGGGTCTTGCCATCCTGAACGACGCGCTCGGCCTTGACCTGCCACAGCGGCGCTTTCTCAGGCTTGGCGGCGCAGGGCAGACAGGCCGTATAGACGCCGTTGTTGAGGACCATCAGATCGCCTTCGAGGCGCTCGGCGCTTTCGCCCGCGATACGGGTATTGTCCGGGGTCTCGACACGCAGCGCATTGACGAAGCCCTGACCGAAATCGTCAGTGACATCCATCTCGTCGGCATAAATCTTGTTACCGCCGGGCTCGATCAATTCGATGTTGCCATGGGCGATCACGCGGCCGGTCTGCTGATTATATTCCACTTGCTGGGCCACCATGCGGTAGCCGGAATATTTCATGCGAACCACGCCCTTCGCGATGACGCGCTGGGAATCGCGATTATAGGTCAGTTCATTTGCTGTAAGCAGGAGTTTCGAATCGTCTTGGCTTGCCGACGCGAGCAATCCATCCTGGCCGAAAGCGACCGGGCTGGATGCCAAATACGCGCACACAGCGGCACCTGTCAGAAGGGCCGTCCAAAGCCGCCTGATATTCCCGCGGTCATATACCGCCACTAGCCGTCCTCCTGATGAAGCAGAATGGTTGCCCCCAAAGCCAACGCCACGACGACTGGAACCCAGACCGCGACGGTGGGAGGGACAACACCACCACTCCCGAATGCCCTTACGAGCACGGTTACTACATAAAGCACGAAGCCGGAAACGATTCCACCCAGAATCACGGAGCGCGATTGGGCGAAGCGGCTGAACTTTAATGAAACGGTCGCGGCGATCAAGGTCATCGCAACCAGAAGCAGGGGCGTCGATAGCAGGAAATGATACTGCGTCTCAAGCGCCTTTGAAGATAGTCCAAAGGACTTTGCAACTTCGATCTTGTGAGAAAGGTCAAAGAAAGCAACGGTTTCCGTCTGGGTCATCCGTTCCTGGACGAATTCCCGTCTCAGATTGGTACTGATCCGCGTGCTCTCTTGCCGAACTGGCACATGTCCGGCGCGGGTTTCAGTCACGCCGTTAAGAAGCCAGTAACCATCTTCCAACTTTGCCGACTTGGCATCCTGTCGCGAGACGATATTCCCGTCCTTGTCGAGGTGGATAAGCACCACGTCGAGAAGCATGGTTCCGTTGTCTTCGAAGCTCTTCGCGCCGATGATCGTGTCCTGGCCGCCGCTTGCCTGGCGCATCCACGGAATGATCTCCTGCTGGCGGCCGCCATTTGCTTCATTGCGCAGGCCCGCCTCCATCGCCAGCGACCGGTTCTGGCCCCAGGCGGCGATAGGATTGAGGACCACGACAGACAGAATGCCGATGAGGACAGAGCCAAGGACGAAAGGAAGGATGAATTGCCAGGCGGAGATGCCGGCCGCGCGCGTGACAACCAGTTCGTAACGCCGGTTAAGCGAGATCAGCGTCGTCATGCCGACGAAGAGCGCGATGAAGGGAACGGTCTGCTGCAGGATCAGCGGCAGGCGAAGCGCGGTGAGACCAAGCGCGGCCGGAACGGTATAGCCGGGCAGGCCGGACATGCGCCGTGCCGTTTCGCTGAAATCGGCGAGATAGATGATCGACGACACGCCGAGCACGAACCAGACGGCCGTCATCAGATATCGTTTGAGGAAATAGCGGGCGAGCGTGTTGAAAATCATGCGTTACCGCTCCCGGAGCTTCGTGCCAGCCGGCTGGAGAAAAGACGGCGTACGCGGCCGGCCGTATCCGCAATGATCTTCGGCATCCTAGGCTTGCGGCCCGTGATGAGAATGAAGGCGGCCGCAGCGCCGCTGAGACCCGGCACGGCATAGACAAGCGGAATGAAGGCCGCGCTCTGCTTGACCTGATTGGTGACGTAAAAACCGAGCCAGCGCAGCATGAAAGCGGTCACAAGTGCTGCGACCATCGGATGCAGGCGCGCCTCGCGATGTGAACGCGCATCGGCAGCGATGACCAGCGAGATCAATGCGAAGGCGAAGGCGAACATCCAGTCCGACAGGCGCTTGTGCAATTCACTGCGGAAATTTTCCGGTGAGCGCTTGTAGCTCGCATTATTCTCGTCGGGCGAGAGAAGAAAGCCGAGGCTGGCATCGCCCGGAGAAAGCGAGGGTTCCGAATCCTGCTTTTCCGACATGGTCGAAAGGTCGAAAGCATAGGACAGGAATTTGACGATCGAGACCTTGCCATCAGGCGTCTTCTGCTGAACCTCACCGTCTCGCATGGTCAGCGACGTGCCGCTTTCATCGATCATGCCTTCCTTGGCATAATAGATGAGATCGAAATTCGGATCGCGGCGGTCGGCGACGAACAGGCCCTTGAGGATGCGGCCCTGGCGTTGGGCGATCTGCACGTAAAGGCCGTCCTGAATGGTGCGGAAGGTCTTTTCCTCGATCACCGAGGACAGGAGGTCGGCATAGGCCGCCGCCACCATCTGCCGCGCGGAGCTTCGAGCGGGTGGCTCGATAAAATTGGTGATGGTAAAAGAAAACGCGCTCAGAACCGCGGCCAGAATGAGAACCGGGCGAAACATGATCGAACGCGGCGCTCCGGCCGCATCGATGATGGCAAGCTCGGAATCATTGTTCATCGCCGTGAATATCTGGGTAATGCCGATGACGAGGGCGAATGGCAGCACGACCGGAATGAGCGTCGGCAGGATCATCGTCGCGAGCGCCATGAAGGAACCCATCGACTGACCGGTATCGGTAACGAGATTGATTCTCTGGAGAACCTGGATGGTCCATATGATCGCGAGCACCGGCAGCAACGCGACCAGAAACATCTGCGTTGTCCGCCGCAGGATATAGTTCTCGAGAAGCTTCATACGGCCCTGTTCGACATTGTTTTCCTGTGCGGTCGCCCGCCGGATTTCCGCTTATCTAATCGCATCGTTTGCAATTGGCTATTCCGGCATGCTCACAAATATGTTTTGCGCGACGATTTTTCCGTCGCCTGTGTCTTTTTGTGGAACAAGCTGTCGGTTTCATGACGTGACCGTGCATTCCGCAAAAATACCTTTCCTTTAAAGAATATGGACCTTTAAAGAATGCAGGCCTTTAAAAATGCGGGGTTGCGCCAGGGGCCGAAAAGGCCATGATCAGGCGCACCACGCAAGTCGTCCACGAAGAGCAGGAAACCATGTCCGCCAAATTCGATATTTCTTTCGCCAATTCCGCCTCGCTTGAAAATGCCCTCGCCGTCGTGCTGCAGGCGTCTGGTGAGGCTCACGCCGTTGCCGGTGCTTCCGAGGCCGATCCGGGCGGCGTGATTGCCCGGGCGGCAAAGATTTCGGGTTTTGCCGCAAAGTCGATGACGACGCTCGATGTGATCGCGCCGCAAGGTTCGAGCGCCGACCGGCTTCTCGTCATCGGTCTCGGCAAGCCGGCGAAACTTGTCGCGCATGACTGGCTCCGTGCCGGCGGCACGGCTGCCGCCAATTTCAAAAAGGCGGACAAGGTCGCCATCTACCTCGATGCCCCCGGCGTCGAGATCGGTGCGCAGGCGGCTGCGGATTTTGCGCTTGGCCTTCTTTTGCGCGCCTACAGCTTCGATGCTTACAAGACCAAAAAGAAATCCGACGACGAAAAGACCCCGAAGAAAGTCGAGGTCGTTATTGTCACAGCGGCCCATCAGGAAGCGGAAAAGGCTTTTGCCGTCTCCGAAGCGGTTGCGGGTGGCGTGATTCTCGCGCGCGATCTCGTCAACCTGCCGCCGAATGCTCTCGGCCCGGTCGAGTTCGCGGAAAAGGCTGAAGAGCTGCGCAAGCTTGGCGTCGAGGTGGAAATCCTCGGCGAGAAGGAGTTGAAGAAGCTCGGCATGAACGCGCTTCTTGGCGTGGCGCAGGGCTCTGCGCGTCCGCCCCGGCTTGCGGTCATGCAGTGGAACGGCGGCTCCAAGAAAGACGAGCCGATCGCCTTTGTCGGCAAGGGCGTCGTTTTCGATACCGGCGGCATTTCGCTGAAGCCCGGCCTCAACATGGAAGATATGAAGGGCGACATGGGCGGCGCTGCGGCCGTTACCGGCCTCATGCATGCGCTCGCGGCCCGCAAGGCGAAGGCGAATGTCATCGGCGTCATCGGTCTGGTGGAAAACATGCCCGATGGCAACGCCCAACGCCCCGGAGATATCGTTACCTCCATGTCCGGCCAGACCATCGAGATCATCAACACCGATGCCGAAGGCCGTTTGGTGCTGGCCGATGCGCTCTGGTACACCAAGGAGCAGTTCAAGCCGAAGTTCATGATCAACCTCGCCACCTTGACAGGCGCGATCACGGTTGCGCTGGGTAATCTTCAGGCCGGCCTTTTCTCCAATGACGACGAGCTTGCAACGCGTCTTGCGCAGGCGGGCGATGTGACGGCGGAAAAGCTGTGGCGCATGCCGCTCGGCAAGGATTACGACAAGATCATCGATTCCAAGTTCGCCGACATGAAGAACAGCTCGGGTCGTCTGGCGGGCTCCGTCACCGCCGCGCAGTTCCTCAAGCGTTTCGTTGGCGAAACACCATGGGCGCATCTCGATATCGCCGGCACCGCAATGGGGTCGCCGATGACCGAGATCAACCAGTCCTGGGGATCGGGCTATGGCGTGCGGTTGCTGAACGAACTCGTTCGCGCCCATTACGAAGATTGACGCGACGGAGCTTAAAAGTCTGCGGATGACTGAAATTCTGTTCTACCATCTGACGGAATCGAAGCTCGAGGATGCGCTGCCGCCTTTGCTCGAAAAATCGCTGGAACGCGGCTGGAAGGTCGCGATCCAGACGGTGGACGAGGAGCGTCGCGATTTCCTCGATGCTCATCTGTGGACCTTTCGCGACGACAGTTTTCTGCCGCACGCGACGGACAGCTCTTCCACGCCGCAGAACCAGCCGATTCTTCTGACGGCATCGGCTGGCAACGGCAACGAAGCCAGCGTCCGCTTTCTGGTTGACGGTGCCGAACCGCCGGCCGTGGAAGCCTATGAGCGTATCGTGTTCATGTTTGACGGATACGATACCTACCAGCTCGAAATGGCGCGAAATCACTGGAAAAGGCTGAAGACCGAGGGGCATGCCCTGACCTATTGGCAACAATCGCCGGAAGGCCGCTGGCAGAAGAAGGCCTGATCACGGCTCCCCACACAAACAGACTGGCAAAAATTCGCATGTGGCGCCGCCTGCCGGTTTTCGCATTATGAGCCGAATCGGACATAGCGCTCTGATCCGGCCGACAGGTGACTGAAAGTGGCGGCTGCCACAGACGAAACAGCAGAAGGACATCATCATGGGACAGGCGATTTCACGGCCCGACAGGGAAATAGAGCGTCTGGTCGCGGTGCGGTCAATCATGTCCTTCAAGAATGCCGAGATGCCGGAACTGGAAGTGCTGTCTCGATTGGGGCAGGGCGTCTTTGACGTCCCGCGTGCGGCCGTTCACATCGTCGATGAGGACTGGCTCCATATTGCCGAACAGGCGGGGATGCAGCTGTCGGAATGCCCGCGCGATCTGTCGATCTGCAACCGCGTCATTGCCAGGCAGGATGTCGTGGTCATTTCCGATCTGACCCAGCACCCGGATTTCCGCTTCATGTCCTATGTAAAAGGCGGTCCGGAATTGCGTTCTTATGCCGGCGCTCCGATCGAGCTGGAACCCGGGCTGGTCGTCGGTGCCTTTTGCCTTGTCGATACGGTAACGAGAAAATTCTCCCACGGCGAAATCGACAATCTGAGGCATTTCGCATTGCTGGCGGCTGCACTCCTTCGTCTTCAGAAAGCCAATTTCACGATGAGCCTGGCGGAGCGCGAATTGCGGGATGCGGCGATGACCGATCCGCTGACCGGCTTTTACAATCGCAAGGCGCTGGAGGCTATTGTCGACAGCCAGCTTGGCGCGGCTCTGCGGGAGAACGAGGCCTTCGGCGTGCTCTATCTCGATCTGGACGGTTTCAAGGCGATCAACGACACGTTCGGCCACCCGGCGGGTGACCGGGTGCTGACCGCCGCTGCCGCACGCATTCGCAATGCGATCCGCGCCGAGGATACGGTGGTGCGCATGGGCGGTGACGAATTCGCCATTTTCATCCCCCGTCCCAGCACATCTGAGGTGATGAACGGGCTGGCCGATCGGCTTCTGGCCGCTTTCCGCGAACCCTTCGATGTCGACGGGCAGGCGGTCGGCGCCCGTCTCAGCATCGGCGGCGCAATCGCTCCGCAGGCGGGTTCGGACCGTGCCACGCTTTTGCGCAGTGTCGACGAGGCGCTGTATCAGGCCAAAAAATCAGGGCGCGACCGCTTCGTCAGCCGCGCCCTTTAATATATCTGGCTTTCGGCAACCCCTTGGCCTTCTCAGTCGTAGAAGGAATCCACGAATTTGTGGCGGCCGAGCAGGAAGGCGTCGGCCACATGGGTCAGCGGCGCAAGATCGACATCCGACCGGCTAGCCTTGATGATCTCCGCGAAGCGCTCGTAAAGCGCCGGATATTCCCGTTCCGGCTGCGACAGTTTCTCTTCGCCATTGATGGAAAGCTTCGCGCCGCCTTCCGACAGAACCATCCGTCCGGCTGCCGTCTCCGCCACGATATCCCAGCTCTGCTTGCCGGTCTGGCGCCAGTCGAATTCGGCGTGCACCGGCATTTTCGTCACGTCCGAAAAATGCAGGTCGGCGGCGATCGGCGCGTCGCGGTTTTCCGGGAATTCGAGCGTGGCCTTGGTCAGGAACAGCGCGCGCGGCAGGATATGGGTGATGATCGATAGCGCGTTAATGCCGGGGTCGAACACACCAAGGCCGCCCGCCTGCCAGATCCATGCCTGGTTCGGGTGCCAGTGGCGCACATCCTCTTTCCAGATCACATGCACGCTGTCGATTGTCGTCGAGGCCAGAAACGCCTTTGCGGCCTCAACCGCCGGCGCATAACGCGAGTGCCAGCTTGCAAACAGCGAAAGGCCTTTCGAATCGCCAAGGCGGATAAGGTCCTGAACTTCCGAAAGCGTCGCACCCGGCGGCTTTTCGAGGAAAACGTGCTTGCCGGCATTCAGCGCAGCATAGGCTGCCTCGTAACGATATTGCGGCGGCATGCACAGCGACACCGCTTCGATTTGCGGAACGGCTTCCAGCATGGCCTCGATGGTGCCGTAGGAAGCAACGCCGTCCACCGTGCCGTGGCGGCTCGCCGTGGCAATCAATTCGAAATCTGGATTACCCGCAATGGCTGGAAGGTGCTGGTCGCGAACGATTTTGCCGACGCCGACGATGGCAAGCTTGGTGGCTGACATGAATGGAACCTGTTTGAGCGCGTCATGGATAAAGTGTGACTTTACAAGTTTTTAGCAGAAACAATCGAAGGAGCAAGGCAATCGTCCCTGCAGGAACAGTCTTTTTTCAAGCTGTTATATCGTAACAAAAATGACGATTCCGTATCTTTATATTGTGTAATATTTGAATTTTACAAATATTTTTTCGAAATTTAAAGTGTTGTTTTTTGTTTGCTGCTAGTTTTAATGAAGGAATTTTTAGGTATATTCCCTCGATATTCGATAATTATCTTGTAAATTTTAGGTTTCGCTTGAATAGATTTTGAAGAGCACGTGTATGGTGGTTTTACTTGGGGATGACCGTTCGTCCGGGTTCGTCCAGAAAGTCAACGAGAGCAATCGTCAATTCAATACATATGGATTGGTTTTTGGCGTCGTCCTCTATAATCTGTACATATTCGTCGACATGACGCTGGTGCCGGAGATCATCTGGCTGGATTTCGTCGTCCGGTTGTTCGTTATCACGCCGCTCCTGTTCCTTTATTTTCCCGCACGATATTATGCGACGAGGGCGCGGCCGGATGCGATCGCACATGAGGTCCTTCACGGGCTGGGCTGCATGCTGGTCGTCGCGTCGCTGATGTTCATCTATGCCAATGCGAGGACTTCGGCGGCGAGCGAATATTATATGGGGATCATCACCGTCGTCCTCTACATGAATACGATACATCGCAAACCATTTCCGCTTGCGGTCATGGGAACGGTCGGTTGCATGGTCGTCTTCATCGTTGGCCTGGAATACGTCACGGTGACGAGTGAAGTTGCCAAGATGCCGGCTATCATGTGTTCGGTCGGTGTTGGCGTGGTCTCGCTCTTTGCAGCCTATCGCATCGAAAATGTCGAACGGCGGGATTATCTGGCGTCGGTGCGCGAAAAAACGCTGCTGCAACGCATTCAAAACGCAAATCGGGAGCTTCAGCAGCTTTCCAACACCGATCAACTGACCGGAATCCGCAATCGTCGCAGTTTTGATGAGGCGGCGGGCGAAGCTTCAGACAATGGCGGCAGGCCAAGGGCGCTCATCCTCCTCGATGTCGACTATTTCAAGAACTACAATGATTCAGAGGGTCATGTTGCGGGCGACGATTGTCTGCGCAGGATTGCCGGCAGGTTGCGGGGAGCGTTACGCAAGGACGACGACGACAGAAGTTTCGTCGCGCGCTATGGCGGCGAGGAATTTGTGGTCTTGCTCGACAATTGCGCCGTCTCCGCAGCTCTCGCCGTCGGTGAAAGGCTGCGGCTGGCTGTGTCCGACGAGGCCATACCCCACCCGAGCCGCCCGGACGGGCTGGCAATCGTGACAGTCAGCCTGGGGGTCGCGGTTTCGACCGATGGTAGGGAAATAACATCCGAAATGTTGAACCGGGCAGACGTTGCGCTTTACGAGGCGAAGCGCCAGGGCCGCGACCGGCTGGTGCTGGCGAACGAGAATATCGCGACGATTGCGAGGCCGGCTGGGTTCGCCGGTGTTGAGCCCGCAATAGCGATATAGACCGGCCGGTTCGACCGGCAGAGTGCGAATATGGTCCCGCACAAATGCGGGATCGGTGAAGGCCAAACGCCGGAATTCCGGCGCCATAACAATAATGACCGGGGGATTTGCAGATGATGGAATTGATCGCCACCCAGGCGGCGGCGGCCGCCGCCGAGCTTCCATTTCTGCTGCTCCAGGCAGCCGCCGTGATCGGCATGGTATCCGTGCTGATCCTTGTAAGGCGCGACATAGCGCTCGATGACGCGCGTTATAAGATCTACTATGGCCTCATATTCGGGGTGGCCGGCTTTTTGCTGACGCTCCTTGTTTCCGAGTTCATCAAGCTGCCCTCCAAACCCTATATTCGCTCGGACCTGTTGTTTCTGGCGGGCGTGCTGGGTTCCTGGCAGGGGGATTGATCAGCCTGGCGTTTATCGCCGTCGGGCGTCTCGTATTCGGTGGCACTGCGCTGTTTTTCGCCGCCTTTCAGGATATGGTGGTCATTTCGGCTAGCGGAATCATGCTGTATGGCTGGATGCGCAGGCGCCGTCTCAACGACCTCGGAATTCGGGATATTCTCGGCGTGTTCGCGGTGAGATTCGTTGCCGCGCTGCTTGCAATCTCCCTGTCATTCGGCATTGGTCTGATCGACCAGGCGCTTTTCCTGAGCGCGGTCGGCCGCCGTACCCTGGGTGCGGTGGCCGTTGGTCTGCCGATGATCGCCTTCCTGCTTCTCTTGCTGCGCGGCGAAGCGCGCGCACGGGAAGAAGTGAGGAAACGCGAAGCCGCAGCACGGACGGATTCCCTGACTGGCCTCCCCAACAGGCGTGCCCTCAAGGATCATATCGAAATGACGACCAGGCTTAAACCGGCCGTTCCGCATGCCCTTGTGCTGATTGAAATCGTCAATATTGCCGATGTCGCTGCCTGCGAGGGCGAGGATTGGGGCGATCTTTTCTGGCCGAGGCTGGCGCAGGAGATCTGCGACGAGGACAACGGCCTGCTGTCCAAATCCAACGCACCATGCAGCTTCATGTTCGGCGATACGACACTTGCGGTTGTCATGCAGGGGATTTCGCTGGAGAAGTCGGAAAGCGCGAGGCTGATGATGCGTCTCCATGACGCGTTGAGCGCATTTTCCAAGTCTACGGAGACGGGGCTTGCACCGCACCTGAAAATCGGCGCGGCCAATCTGGATATGCTGTCCCGGCAGAACGTGGCCTCCTTCCTCAGGCATCTTAGCCTGACGCTGAAGGGAAGCGAAAACCCGGTGCAGATTTTCCCGTTTTCCTTTGCTGAGAAAGCGACACGCGACGAGGGCGTGCGGCAGATGCTGGTCAGCTGGATCAAATCCGGCCGGCCGCCAATTTATTATCAGCCGAAATTTGAAATGCACAATCGCCGCATGATCGGCGCCGAAGCCCTTTTGCGGGCGGTCGATGCACGGGGGCAGCCGCTTTCGCCCTATTACGTGCTGGAGATTGCCGAGCGCCATCGGATGCTGGTGGAGTTCGAATGGTCCACGATCGAAGGCGTTGTCCGCGACCTCGCCGACCTGCGGGGCCTCGATGCGGATTTTCACCTGGCCGTGAATATTTCCGCCTCGTCCTTTGCAACAGCGCGTTTTGGAGATCGTGTCGTTGCGCTTTTGAACGGGATGGGGGTGCCGGTGCAGCGCCTCTCGATCGAGGTGACGGAGATGAGCAGAATACCGAATATCGATATCGTGCAGCAGAATTTCGACAGGTTGAGTGCCGCCGGCGTGCGGCTCTCACTGGATGACTTCGGTACCGGTTATGCCGCACTCACCCTGCTTGCGCGGTTCCCGTTCGAGGAGGTTAAAATCGATCACTGGATGACGTCACGGCTCGATCAATCGAGGTTCAGGGAGGCGATCGCGCTCGCCTTCGAAAGCGCCGAGCGTTATGGCGCCAAGCTGGTGACGGAAGGCATAGAAACGGAGGAGCAGAGCAGGCTGCTCATGCAGATGGGCATCCGTTTCGGCCAGGGCTATCTCTATTCGCCCGCCGTGCCGCTTGAGCGGTTAAAGCCCATGAAGGAATGCGCCTAGCATCTTTCGGTCAAATGCGTCGCCCTTATTCCCGTGCCTGTCGCAGGAATCGGGCCGACACGTGTCTGCGCTATAGGCTCTTTTCTGCCCAAATATCTGGACTGCTGGATGTCTATGACAAGCAAAGGGATGAAGATAAGCTGGAGTGCGGCGAACAATGGTAAGCTCCAGCCTGATATCTGAATTCAGCCCTGACTGGATTGAATGTTCCCCCGGTCTGTGCTGAGGAAGTCCTTTGACGAACCCATGTTCCGACCGTGTTTTGCGGTCACGCGAGCGAACGGATGCTTGAAAACGACGACATATGGCACGACGGGGCCGGCAAGCCTTCGCCGGAGAGACAGGCGACACGGGCGGGAAGCGTCAGCCAGTCGCTGCGGACGGTCGCCGATGCCGTGTCCGGTCGTCGGGGCCCTGCGGGCCATCCGCGCGCGAACTCTGGCTGGCCGTGGCTGAGGATGCTGCTGGTCTGGCTGTTGCTCATGGCGGCGGTCACTACCGCTTTGGCGGCTTATCAATATGTCAGCCTGCTCGGCGAACTGGAACGGCAAAGCAACGCCCTGCAGGCGGAGGCTTCGCGCCGGGCAGATCAACACGACGCCCATGTGACCGCGCTTTCGGCCGTGGCGCAGGCGGAGCAGGGGCCGGACTACGGCCTGCTGCTCGATGTGGCGGCTCCCATCCTGCAATTTTACCCGCGCATTGATGAAGTCCAGCTGGTGTCCCTCAACGATGAGGGCCCTGCCATAGGCACCCGGCCGCTTGAAGGTGAACTGGCCGCGGCGATCCGCAGGGCGGGATCGGTATTTACCGGCCGGCCGGCATTGCTGGCGAGCGGGCTGAGGCCCGGGCATTACATGATCGTCAAGCGCAGCCCCAACAGCGAGACGGCGTCGAAACTGCTGGTGCTCGCTGTCGACAGCGCCGGACTGCTCGCATCAGACGCGCCCTTCTGGTCGGCGAAACAGGCCGTGATCCGGCTGAAGATGCCGGACGGTACATTGCTGTTCGGTCCGCCGGAACTGCCGGAAAAACCGCAATATGTCCGGCAACTGAGCAGCGCCAGCCAGCCGCTGCTTCTGGAAGTTGCCCTGTCCATTACCTGGCAGGATCTTTTGCCTGGCCGCGCTCTGCTTGCCCTGCTGGGCAGCGCCAGCGTCGTTTTCCTGCTCGGTATCGTGATGGTGAGACAGAGGACGCGTATGCGGGCTGCCGAAAGGCGGGCCGAACTGAGCGGCATGGAAGCAAGGCTTACCCATGCCTCGCGGGTCAATGCGCTGGGCGAGATGGCCAGTGGCCTGGCGCATGAGCTGACGCAGCCCCTGACGGCAATATTGGCGCAGGCGCAGGCGGGACGGCGGCTTCTCGCCCGCCAGGATCTCGCAACGCTTTCCGGTGCTCTGGATGACATGGTCGAACAGGCCCGATGCGCTTCCAACATGCTCGACCGGTTCCGCAACTGGTCGCTGCCGCATCGACGGCCTGCGGCGGCGCATGACCTGCGGGCGGCACTTCGCAATGTCGATGCGCTTCTTGCCGGCGAGGCGGCGCGTCAGGATGTGATGATCGATATTGTCGTTCCGGACGTGCCGCTCCCGGTGCGGGTCGATCCGGTGGAAATCGAGCAGGTGATGTTCAACCTGCTGCGCAACGCGCTCGATTCGCTCGGCAGTTCGGAGGTCAGGGGCGCAATTACTGCCACTCTGAGCCAGCAGGGCGACTTCGCCGTGCTTGAAGTCACTGACAATGGCCCCGGCGTTGCGCCGGAATTGCGCGACCGGCTGTTTACGCCTTTCGCAACCACGAAAAAGAACGGCATGGGGCTGGGACTTGCGCTGAGCCAGAGGCTGGTGGAGCGCGCCGACGGCGAAATCCTTTATGTCGATGGTGAGAACGGCGCTCTTTTCCGGGTCGTCCTGCCAGTCGCGGCGGAGGCATAAAGGCCATGACCTTGCCCGTCTATCTCGTTGACGACGACGCCGCGGTGCGCAAGGCGCTGATTTTGCTGTTGTCCACCGTCGGCATCAAGGCGAGGGGTTTTGCCGATCCCATGGTTTTCCTCGGTCAATTGCAAAGCCTCGAGCCCGGCTGCCTTATCCTCGACATTCGCATGCCGGCGATCACCGGATTGAAGCTGCAGGAAAAGCTGCTGGAAGAAGGTGTTGACTGGCCGGTCATCATCATTTCCGGTCATGGAAATATCGATGCATGCCGCCGAGCTTTCCGCAACGGCGCGGTGGATTTCCTCTCCAAACCTGTAGACGAACAGGATCTCATCGACGCGATCCAGAAGGCGCACCAGACCCTGTCCCGCACGCTCGATGCGAAGGCGCAGCATGCCGAGACGCTGGCGCTGCTGTCGCTCCTGACCGCGCGTGAGCGTGAGATACTTGAACGCATCGCGCTTGGTTTCACCACCCGCCAGATCGCCGATGGACTTGGCCTTTCACCGCGCACGGTCGACAGCCACCGTGCGGCCATCGGTCTCAAACTCGGCACCACGTCGCAGGCGGAAATGACAAGGCTCTGGCTGGAAGCAGGAGAGGATCGTTAGGCGCGGATCGGTAGAACTACCGAGAGGCCGGCCAATCTTACGGATTCGCGCCCGCGCTCCTTACGCCTAAGGTACAGTCCTCACCACGCAAGAGGACTTTCTTATGCTCCGTAACCTTTTTATCGTTTCGCTTCTGATTGCCCCTTCGGCAGCTTTCGCACAGGCTTTGCCGACTGCGCCTTACCTGCCGCTCGAAATGGCGGAGAAGGCAGCCAGGGCAGCGCTTCAGGCCTGCTCGGCAAAGGGTAATGCCGTCACCGTCACCATCGTTGCCCGTGACGGCGCCACCAAGGTGATGCTGAAGGCCGACGGCTCCGGCCCCCATACGGTCTCCAGCGCAACCGGCAAGGCCTTTGCGGCCGCATCGCTCGGCCGTGACATTGGCGAGATTGCAGACTTCATCGCCTCCAAGCCCGCCAATGAAGGTCTGCGGACCATGGACGAGCGTCTGGTCATTCAGGCCGGCGGCCTGCCGATCAAGATCGGTGAAGCCCTGGTTGGCGGCATCGGCGTCGGCGGCGCACCTTCGGGCGCCATCGATAGCGAATGTGCCCGTGAAGGTCTCAACGCCATCGGCGCGAAGTAAGCACCACCAAAAAATGGATGCGGCGGCTTCGCTGGAAGCCGCCGCATTGTCGCGCATCACTGCGCCATCGCATCCTCATATTCACTTGAAAGCATGAGCCACTGCTCCTCGGCGTCCGAAAGCTTGGCAGCGGCCTCGCCGCGTTCTTTCACTTTCTGCGCGGCCTTGGCGGGCGCTTTTTCGTATAAAGCAGGATCCGCCAGTTCCTTGTCGAGCGCTTGAATCATTTTCTCAAGCTTCGCCGTCAGGGATTCGATTTCATTGATCTTTTTCTTGAGCGGTGCGAGCTGGGCGCGCTTTTCCGCATTGGCCTTGCGCTGGTCGGCTTTCGATGCCTGATCGGCGGTGGTCTCGACCTTGTCTTCCTTCCGCTTGCCGGAGGAAACGACGAGGTCGCGATATTCCTCCATGTCACCTTCGAAGGTCTTGACGGTGCCATCAGCCACCAGCCACAGGCGATCCACCGTCGCCTCGATGAGGTGCCGGTCGTGGCTGATGAGGATGACGGCGCCGTCATAGTCGTTCAGCGCCTCGATAAGCGCCCGGCGGCTGTCGATATCGAGATGGTTTGTCGGTTCGTCGAGGATGAGCAGGTTGGGCGCATGAAAAGCCGCAAGCCCCATCAGCAGCCGGGCCTTTTCACCGCCCGACAGGTCTTTCGCCGCCGTCGCCATCTTCTCCGTTGCCAGACCCATCTGCGCCACCCGCGACCGCACCTGCGCCTCCGGCGCCAGCGGCATCAGCTTGCGCACATGTTCGACCGGCGTTTCATCCGGCACGAGGTCATCCAGCTGGTGCTGCGCGAAAAAGCCGATCTTCAGGCCGGGCGCAACACGTAGATCGCCCGCCTGCGGGGCAAGCCGGCCGGAGATGAATTTTGCAAAGGTCGATTTGCCGTTGCCGTTGGAACCGAGCAGCGCGATGCGGTCGTCATTGTCAATCCGCAGATTGAGCTGTTTCAGGATCGATTTGCCCGGCTCGTAACCCACGGCGCCGCCATTGATGGCGACGATGGGCGATGCCGGTTGCTTTTCCGGCTCCGGGAATGTGATCGGCTGGACGTGATCCTCGATCACGGCAGCAACGGTGCCCATGCGCTCCAGCGCCTTGATGCGGCTCTGCGCCTGGCGCGCCTTGGTGGCCTTGGCGCGAAAACGGTCGATGAAGCTTTGCAGATGTTTGCGCGCAGCGTCGTTCTTGACCTTCGCCTTCATCTGCAATTCGTCGGCCTCGGCCTTCTGCCGCTCGAACTGGTCGTAACCGCCACGATAGAAGGTCAGTTTCTTCTGGTCGAGATGCACGATGGAATTGACGGCATTGTTCAGAAGATCGCGGTCGTGGCTGATGATGATGACGGTATGCGGATAACGGCGGATATAGTCTTCCAGCCAGAGCGTGCCTTCGAGGTCGAGATAGTTGGTCGGCTCGTCGAGCAGCAGAAGGTCCGGTTCGGCAAACAGCACGGAGGCAAGCGCCACACGCATGCGCCAGCCGCCCGAAAAGGAGGAGGCGGGGCGAAGCTGCGCCTCGTGATCGAAGCCGAGGCCGGCAAGAATGCTCGACGCACGGGCTTCGGCCGAATGGGCGTCGATATCGACGAGACGCATCTGGATTTCGGCGATACGGTGCGGATCGGTTGCGGTTTCCGCTTCGGCCAGCAGCGCGCTGCGTTCCTTGTCGGCGGAAAGCACGATGGAAATCAGCGATTCTTCCGTTCCCGGCGCTTCCTGCGCCACCTGGCCGATGCGCGCCTGTTTCGGGATCGTTACCGAGCCGCTTTCCGCAGAAAAATCGCCGGTGATGACCCGGAACAGGGTGGATTTGCCAGCGCCGTTTCGGCCGACAAGGCCTGCCTTCACACCCGCCGGCAGCGTTACGCTGGCATGGTCAAGAAGCAGGCGCCCGGCGATGCGGGCGGAAAGATCGGTAATCGTAATCATGGCGCCGTTTTGGCCGAACTGCGTGGCCAAGGCAAGAGCGCCCGCGCCACACAGCAACAGAATGCAGCGTCAACAGCCGAGCTGCGCCAGATAGCTGCCGCGGCTATGTTGCGCCACGTCCCGGGAGTAGCCGATGACGCAATTGCGCGTGCCGCAGCGGGCGGAGAGCAGGGCGAGTTCGGCATGGCCGAAAAATTCGGCGGGCGTGGCGGTGCCGTCCACTGCCGCGACCCCGATCGAAACCGTCAGATGTTCGCCTTCGCCCTCGCTGGTCACGAAGCGCAGCGCCGCCACATTTTGCCGCAACCGCTCGGCAATTGCTTCAGCGGTATTTTGCGAGACGCCGGCGAACAGAAAGGCGAACTCATTGCCGCCGATACGGGCGACGAAATCATCCTTCTTGATTGTCTTGCGAAAGAGCGTGGCAAACCGCCGAAGCGCCTTGTTGCCGGCGGTAGGGCCGTATTTTCCGTTGATTTCGCGGAAATGGTCGATGTTGAGCAGCACCAGCGACGTGGCGGATGGCGCTTGATCGCCTGAGAAGAGGTCTTCGAGTTTTTCAAGGAATGCCGGCCGATTGGGAAGCGCCGTCAAGGCGTCACGCAGGGAGTTCGCCTGAAGCTCGGCCCGTCGTTTCTCAACCTCGCGGATTTTCATCAGTCCCATCGAGATGAAATGCTTGAGACTGGTCTGTTCTTCGCGAATGTCGCCCATCAGTTGCGCAAGCCGTTCCAGTGACGGCGGCTCATCGTGATCTTCCTCGGCAAGGCTGGTGACGAATGTTTCGCTGCGCTGCAGGCCGGCTTCCAGCCGCGCGGAAATCTGATTGAGCGTTTCGAAAGCCGTGGCCGCCATCTGTTCCGCTTCGATGCGGGAGAAACCGGGCAGATTGTGCCTCTGGCCGATAATGTCGATTTCATGCTGTTGCGGCGCGTTGCCGAGCGCGAGAATATCGCGCCCCATGGCCGGGTTATGCCCCGACAATATCTCATAGATCAGTTCATAATTACGCGGCAATGGTGCAATGTTCATCTTGCCGATGAATTGCGTGATCCGGGTCACGACAAGACCGTTTCTGGACTGTTCGCGTTTTATATCGCCAGCAGATGTTGTCACGGTCAGCCCCAAGAGATCATGTTTATGAATGCGTCCAAATATTCGACTTCCGAATTGGGGTTACTCATACACGCGATGGTTTAAAATAGGCTAAACTCGCGGGAGGTTTTTGCCACCTTCAACCATAAATTCCGGCGTGGTGAAGGCTGTAAGTCGCAAACGGCTTTTGATCGGTGCTATGACAAATCCTGATTTGATTTCAGGTGATGGCCGTTCTTATATCGTTTCTCCAACAGGACATAAGAGGGTGCAGCCTATGACGACCTCCAGAACCTTATATTCTCTCTGCGGAAGCGATAGCTCCCGGCCGTTTTCTCCCCATTGCTGGAAAACGGTGCTTTCGCTGGCGCATAAGGGGCTGGATTTCGAGGAACGGCCCTTGCCCTTCACGGTCATTCCGACGGTGGAGGACGGTTTTTCGAGGACCGTGCCGATCCTGCGCGATGGCGACCAGCTGGTGAGCGACAGTTTCGAAATCGCCCTTTATCTCGATGAGGCTTACCCGGAGCGCCCGTCGCTGTTTAACGGCGAGGGCGGCAAGGCAATGGCGCGCTTTGTCGAAAGCTGGTCGCAGACCCAGCTTCACCCGGCCATCACCCGCATTGCCGTGCTCGATATCCACAATATGCTTGATGAGCCGGACCGCCTTTATTTCCGCGACAGCAGGACGAAGGCGCTCGGCCGGCCGCTGGAGGATGTGGTGGCCAATCGTCAGGCGGAAATCGCGGCCTTCCCGGCGCTCCTGGCGCCGATCCGCCGCATGCTGAGCTTCCAGCCCTTCATCGGCGGCACATCGCCGCTATTTGCGGACTATATCGTTTTCGGCGCGTTGCAATGGGCGAGGATCACCACCGGGGCTGATCTGTTTTCTGAAAACGATCCTGTCCGGGACTGGTTCGAGGGCTGCCTCGATCTCCACGACGCGAGAGGCCGCAGTGTGACAGCGGCGTGAAATGTCTGCCGCCATCGTCGCAATGTGGTTGATCCCCCTTGTTTTCGGGCCTTTGGGCGGGTAAAGACCGCCCACTTTCTATAGGAAAAGGAAACGGACACATGGCGATTGAACGCACATTTTCGATGATCAAGCCGGACGCAACCAAGCGTAACCTGACGGGCGCGATCACCAAGGTATTTGAAGACAACGGCCTGCGCGTCGTCGCCTCCAAGCGCGTCTGGATGAGCAAGCGCGAAGCCGAAGGCTTCTACGCCGTTCACAAGGAGCGTCCCTTCTTCGGCGAACTCGTTGAAGGCATGACCTCCGGCCCGACCATCGTACAGGTTCTGGAAGGCGAAAACGCCATCCTCAAGAACCGCGAAATCATGGGCGCCACCAACCCGGCCCAGGCTGCGGAAGGCACCATCCGCAAGACGTTTGCGCTCTCCATTGGCGAAAACTCCGTTCACGGTTCCGACGCTCCGGAAACCGCCGCACAGGAAATCGCCTACTGGTTCGCTGAAACCGAAATCGTCGGCTGATTCAAAATATCAACGGCTTGAATCGCCCTCTCAGGTGATTATGTGAAGCCGCTGAAAAGACTCGATGAAACGGAGCCGAAAGGCTCCGTTTTTTTGTTTCAAGCACCGGGTAAATGGTTTTGTGCGCGAGCATCACCACACCCTCATTCCTGTGCTCGTCACAGGAATCCAGCCGACGCGCGTCTGCGCGGCGAAAGAGTCCCTCCAGCCCAAGGACTTGGGCTGACTAGATTCCTGTGACAAGCACAGGAATGAGGGGGAGGTGTTCACGACGCCAGACACCCTCAACAGGCCGCATATCCATCTTGCCATCCGGTTTGAACACCTCCGGATTGGGCGTATAGAGCGGGCCGACCGTGAGCGGTTTGGCCGGAAGAAGTGACTGGTCCGTGTCGGAGCGGATCGTGGTCTCGATCGTCTGCAGAATATCGCCCTCCGGCCCCTTGATGCGGATGGTGACCTTGTAGGGCCGGTCCTGTTTCACGCATTCGACCGGCGGGCTTTGAATGGCAATCTTTTCATCCATCGGGAAAATCTTCTCCCGGGTCGTCAGTTCAGCGCCGCCTCGGGGGTTTTCGAAGGTCGCCTCCACCGTACTGCCGTCGCGGATAGGCGCAACGCGTTGCAGTGTTACCAGATAGGTCGCAATCGCCACCCGATAGTTGAAGACGAACATACGGCCCGAAACCTTCGCGACATCGCGCGGCTCATCCCGCTGGCAACCGGAGAGGGCCAGCGTCGCCGCAATCGCCAGCAATGAAACGGCAATTCCTTTCATTCCTCTGCCTCCTTCTTCCGATAATAGTGCCGGCTGGCCTTCTGTCGGTTGCCGCACACCGCCATGTCGCACCAGATCCGACTTCTGTTCTTGCTGCGGTCGATGAAGAGCCAGCCGCAATTACCGCAAATCTTCAGCCGCTCCTGCGTCTCTACTGCCAGTAGCGAAAGGGCGGAATGGGCTGTCGCATTGCCGAGGCTCGTCGCGGACGGAAACGACCGCAACGCCGCGCCGCAGGCGAAAAGAAGCTCCGCCAGCCTGCCGTCATCATTATCGCCAGTGGCGATCGAAGAACGGAAATAGTCGTCGATAGCTTCCCGCAGACCGAGAAAAACCGGCCGCTTTTCCGTTTCGGGGGCGATGAGCGCGGGAAATCTGCCTCGCTCTGCGCTGAGACGTATCGCGGCTTCTGCAAAGGTAACGATCTGCTCCGGCGCGGCAAAACGGTCGATCGATTTTGCCGCGTCGGAACGCAAGATGATGCTGTTGGCGACATCAAGTGCCAATGCGCCGCCTGCGAAACGATGAGCTGTCCAGCGAAAGGTCATGGCGCATATTATAACTATCAAAACGTATTTTAACAGTTATAATAATGATGGGAGGACGCGCTTGGCCTATTTCCTGCAACAATTGCTGAATGCCGTGCCGGTCGCCTCGCTTTATGCGGTTCTGGCCTTCGGCTACGCGATCGCCTTTTCGATCACCAGACGGGCGGATGTCACCTATGGCGCGATTTTCGCCTTCGCCGGCCAGACCTGCCTGTTATTTGCCGATTTCGGCTGGAACCGGCTGTGGCTGGTCCTGCCCGCAACCCTTGCCCTTGGAGCGGGGATGGGTCTGTTCGGTGGGCTTTGGGCGGCGGCTTTCATCGGCAGGGCAGTGATGCGGCCGCTGGCGAAAGCCTCCCCAATGCGGTAACGGTCGCCTCCATCGGCGTGCTGATCGCGCTCACCGAAAGCGCCAGACTTGCCGCCGGCACCCGTCAATTATGGCTGCCGCCGCTTTTATCCGAACCGGTGCGTTTCTGGGCCGATGGCAGCTTTGCCGTTACCTTGACGCCAATGCAGATGCTGAACACGGCCGTTTTCTGCCTGCTCGTTCTCGCAGGCTATTTCTATCTGCGGCGTTCCGGCTTTGGCAGACGCTGGAAGGCGGTGTCGGACGATGCTTTCGCCGCCTCGCTCTGCGGGGTGAATGCGGGCAGAATATTCCTGCTGTCCTATTGCGCGGCGGGCCTTATCGCCGCCATCGCCGGCGTATTGGCGACCTTTTATTACGGCACAATGGATTTCGGCGCCGGGCTGGTATTCGGCCTGAAGGTCGTACTCATTTCGGCGGCGGGCGGTTATGCCAGCCCACTCGTCTGCGCGCTCGGGGCCGCTGCCGTCGGTTTTGCTGAAACCCTGTGGGTTGGTTACGGGCCTGTCATCTGGCGGGATGCGGCCGTTCTGACGCTTCTGGTCGGTTGGCTGATCGTCATGCGCAGCAGGGTGGAAGCGCCCTAGAGCATTCCGAGGAGAAGTGGACGCCAGTTTTCCGTCCGGAAATGCGAAAACGACGAAGCGTTACCGCCACTTGTCCTTGGCCGCGTCATCCGTTGCCTTGGCCGCGATCCACTCGCCCGCCGTGCCATCCTTGCCGTGTTCCTTTTTCCAGAACGGCGCGGAGGTCTTGAGGTAGTCCATCACGAAATTTGCGCCGTCGAAGGCGGCCTGCCGGTGCCGGGCTGCGGCGACGACGAGGACGATATTTTCGCCCGCGGCAATCTTGCCGTGGCGATGGATGGCAGTGAGACCGAGAAGGGCGAAACGCTCGATGGCGAGATCGGCGATGCGGCTCATTTCCGCTTCCGCCATGCCGGGATAATGTTCAAGTTCCAGTGCTGCCAGCGTGCCGCCATCGTCGCGGCAAAGCCCGGTGAAGGCCACCACCGCGCCAATGCTCCTGTTGCCTTCCGTCAGCCTGCGGGTCTCCTCCGCAGCGTCGAAATCTTCGTGTTGCACGCGGATCGTCGGCTTGACGGCTGGCTGCATCCGCTCATCCCCCGGTCATTGGCGGGAAAATGCCGATCTCGCGCGCGCCGGCAATACTCTCGTCATGCTCGACATGTTCCTGATTGACCGCAACGCGGATCACATCCGGAAATTCGAAGGCGGCTTCGTAGTTTTCGCCACGGGTCGCAAGATAGGCGATCAGCTCACCGGCCGTGGTGACGGAGGAGGGGATGTCCAGCTCCTCCTCGGCCGTACCGATCTTTTCGCGCACCCAGGCGAAATAAACGATCCGTGCCATCATTCTTCGTCCACGATGTGCTTGAGGCCCGCCTTGAAGTAGTCGTAGCCGGTATACATGGTCAGCGCCGCCGCGAGCCAGAGAAGCGTAATTCCCATTTCTGTCGTGTAGGGCAGAACCTTGTCGCCCGCAGGACCGGCAAGCAGAAAGGCGATGGCCACCATTTGGATGGTGGTCTTCCACTTGGCGATGCGGGTGACGGGAACGCTGACCTTCAGCGCCGCCAGATATTCGCGCAGGCCCGAGACCAGAATTTCGCGGCAGAGAATGGTAATGGCGGCCCAGAGCGACCAGCCGGCAATGGTGCCGTCAGCGGCCATCAGGAGCAGCACCGAGGCCACCAGCAGCTTGTCGGCGATCGGGTCCAGCATGCGGCCGATATTGGAGGTCTGGTTCCAGATACGCGCCAGATAACCATCGAGAAAATCGGTCAGCGAGGCGATGATGAACAGCCAGAGAGCCGTCCAGCGCGCGAAATCCGAGCTTTCCAGCTTTCCTTCGACGTAAAAACACAAAACGATGACAGGAACCGCCAGAATGCGGGCATAGGTGAGAAGGTTGGGAATGTTATATGCGCGCGAAGCCATGGGAAACCTGTCAGTCTGGATAAGCTGCCTTGATGCCGCCCCTGACGCATAGGGTCAACACGTTATTATGTTTTTTTAGCAGTTCGTTGCGATACCGCGCCTTCAATCGCCACTGCTCTCATGGAAGTGATTGTAGATTTGCCGCGCCACCGCTTCTGAAATGCCGGTGACGTTCATCAGATCGTTGAGGCCTGCGCGGGAAACCGCCTTCGCCGTGCCGAAATGCTGCAGCAGCGAGCGCTTGCGTCCGGGGCCGATCCCCGAAATTTCATCCAGCGGATTGCGCACCATTTCCTTCTTGCGCCGCGCCCGGTGTGAGCCGATGGCGAAACGGTGCGCCTCATCACGCATGCGTTGAATGAAATAGAGCACGGGATCCCGTGGCGGCAGGGAAAAATCGCTGCGCCCATCCGCAAAGAAACGCTCGCGGCCCGCATCGCGGTCCACGCCCTTGGCGACGCCGATGGCGATCACACTGTCGCGTATGTCGAGTTCATCGAGGATGGCGCGCACCGCCGTCATCTGGCCCTGACCGCCGTCGATCAGGATCACATCCGGCCAGGTGGGGAAGGACATGTCGGCGGCTTCCTCCGGTGTCGGCGTCTGTGTCTGCCCGCGGTCGGGCTTGCCCTCTTCCTTCAACAGGCGCGAGAAGCGGCGGGTCATGACCTCGCGCATCATGCCGAAGTCGTCGCCCGGGGTGATGTCGGTCGATTTGATGTTGAACTTGCGATACTGGTTCTTCACGAAACCTTCCGGCCCCGCCACCACCATGCCGCCCACGGCATTGGTGCCCATGATGTGCGAGTTGTCGTAAATCTCGATCCGGCGCGGCACATAGGGAAGGCCGAAGGTCTCCGCAAAACCCTTCAGTAACCGCGCCTGCGAGGATGTTTCCGCCAGCTTGCGGCCATGCGCCTCGCGCGCATTGGCAAGAACATGGTCGGTAATGTCTTTCTTCTCGCCGCGCTGCGGCACGCTGATCGTCACCTTGTGTCCCGCTTTTTCACCGAGAGCAGCGGCCAGCAGTTCCTGTTCCTCCACCGTTTCGGACAGCAGGATTTGCTTCGGCACGGGCTTGTCGTCGTAAAACTGTGCCAGAAACGCATTGAGGATTTCTGAGCCGGGCAGGGACGGGTCCGCCTTCGGGAAATACGCGCGGTTTCCCCAGTTCTGCCCGGTGCGGAAAAAGAATACCTGAATGCAGGATATGCCGCCTTCGTGATGAATGGCGAAGACATCCGCCTCTTCGATGCCGGCGGGATTGATTCCCTGATGGCTCTGGACGTGGGAAAGCGCAGCCAGCCGGTCGCGATAAACGGCGGCGCGCTCGAAATCGAGATCCTCGGCCGCCTCGTTCATCTGCCGCGCGATTGCAGTCTTGACGCTCTGGCTCTTGCCGGACAGGAAATCCTTGGCTTCCTTGACGAGTTCCGCATACCCCTGATCGCTGACCTCATGCGTGCAGGGGCCGGAACAGCGCTTGATCTGGTAGAGAAGACAGGGACGTGTGCGCGTTTCGAAAACACTGTCGGTACAGGTGCGGATCAGGAAGGCGCGCTGCAGAGAATTGATCGTTCGGCCGACTGCGCCGGCCGACGCGAAGGGTCCGAAATAATCGCCCTTGCGCGCCCGCGCACCCCGATGCTTGAAGATCGCCGGGGCGCGATTGTCGGCGGTGATGAGAATATAGGGAAACGATTTGTCGTCACGCAAAAGCACGTTAAAGCGCGGCCGCAAGCGCTTGATGAGGTTGGCTTCAAGCAGAAGCGCCTCGGTCTCCGTGCGGGTAGTGACGAACTCCATATGGGTGGTGAAACGCACCATCTGGGCGATGCGGTTGGAATGGACACGGCCCTGCGCATAGTTGCCCACACGCTTCTTCAGCGAGCGCGCCTTGCCGACATAAAGCACATCGCCCGCCTCGTTAAACATGCGGTAGACACCCGGCGAGTTGGGCAGGTGTTTGACGAATTCGCCGATGAGGTCCATGCCCTTCAGGCCGGATTCATTCTTCCAGCCCGCATTCCAGTCCATGCCGGCAACGTCGCGCGGAGCCTCGGCCGCTTCTGTTACGGCAAGGCTTGCATCGTCGTCTTCGTCGTCGGTTTCATCGAAGAGAATACCGCCATCAGGCAGCTTCTTTCCGTTCATTCATTAATCTCCGCCACATCAGGGGTTTCCCAGCCAAGGTGCTGGCCGCCGTCGAGCGCGATCATTTGTCCGGTGACCGACGGCGTGTCGAAAAGAAAGCGAATCGTCCGCCCGAACTCATCTGCGGCAGGACCACGCTTTAATATAAGGCCGTCGATCTGCGCCTGAAAGTCCTCCGGCGCCTGTCTTTCGCTTTTGAAGGTGGGACCCGGTCCGATGGCATTGACCCGGACGCGTGGTGCAAAGCTCTGTGCCATCGTCCGCGTCGCGGTCCAAAGGGCGGATTTCGAAAGCGTGTAGGAGTAAAAACGCGGCGTGAGCGCAAGCACGCGCTGGTCGATGATATTGACGATCAGCCCGGATTTATCCTGTGGCAATTGTTCGATGAAGGCGGCCGCGATGAGGGAAGGGGCCCTGACATGCACGGCAAAA
Organism: Rhizobium oryzihabitans; assembly: GCF_010669145.1. NCBI lineage: Bacteria > Pseudomonadati > Pseudomonadota > Alphaproteobacteria > Hyphomicrobiales > Rhizobiaceae > Rhizobium > Rhizobium oryzihabitans. Next base: position 964,652 of record NZ_CP048632.1, on the reverse strand, counting down.
TGCGCATCGAAGACCGCCGGATCGGGGGCCTCAGCCGAATCGTTGAGGAAAACGGACGCATTGTTGACGACGACGCCGATGGGGCCGAGCGCGGAAGATGCCTGTTCGACAAGCGCCATTGTCGGCGCAGATTGTGTCAGATCCGCCTGGACGGCGATGGCTTTGCCACCGTTTTGCCTTATTTCGTTAGCGAATTCCTCGGCTTCAGCCATTGAGGCATTGGCATGGACGGCGATTGCAAAGCCGTGGGCGGCCAAATCCGTGGCGATCGCCCGCCCAAGCCTTCGGGCGGCTCCGGTTATCAAGACTGTCTTCGGTATATTTTCTTTCACGGCGGACCTGCATTTGCTCATACCCGCCCTATTTGCTGGATATAAATGCAAATCGCAAGCTGTCCGTCGGCCCCAAAAGAATTGGGCGATTTTTTATTCACAATGCAATTTCGGTTTAATTTGAATATAACTAAGTTTAAAGCCGATCTATTGCTGATTAGGCTTCTGTTAGGGTTAATAAAACCCTTGTGGCAATTAGGCAACGTCTAATTCTAGTCACGTCTCTGCCCCAAACAATTCACATTTTGGCTCTTTGATCTCCGCATTCTCCCATCAAGTTCAGTTTCCAGAGGGGCGATTAACCCGACGATTTTTACACCGCGTCTGAAAACAATGTTTTGAGTGCAGAGCGGTCCTGAAAGGAGAATAGCATGCGTATTTTCGTAGCAACCCTTATGGCTTCGACCATGGCAGCTGCCGGCTTCTCGGCCGCTCACGCCGCTGACGCCGTAAACGAAGTGCCCCAGGCACCGGTGTCCTACGACCAACCCGCACCGGTTAAGGATTGGTCCGGCGCTTACCTCGGTGGTACGGTCAACTATGACTGGGGTCGTTTCAGCTCCAGCAATGACGGCCGTGACGCCAAGGGCTTCGGCGGCGGTCTCTACGGTGGTTACAACATGCAGAGCGGCCAGATCGTTTACGGTGCTGAAGCAGACGTGAACCTGGGCGACGAGAAGGGCTCCGCCGGTACGGTTGCCGGTAACGCCGTCGAAGGCAAGCAGGGCGTCAACGGCTCGCTGCGTGGCCGCGTTGGTTACGACATGAACCCGTTCCTGCTCTATGGTACGGCCGGTCTTGCTGTCTCCGACAACAAGGTTCGTGACGCGACCTCCAAGGACAGCGCCACCGCGCTCGGTTACACCGTTGGTGCCGGTGTAGAAGCCATGGTGACCGACAACATCACCGCCCGTCTGGAATATCGCTACAGCGACTACCAGAAGAAGGACTACGGTCTCGACTCCGGCGCGTTCTCGCGTGGTTTCGACGATCACTCCGTCAAGGCCGGTATCGGCGTCAAGTTCTGATCCTTCTCGGATCGGTAAAGGAAAAGCCGGGGTTTACGCCCCGGCTTTTTTGTTTCTGCGGCATGTGCCCAGAATGAATGCCCGGCTATCAGGCCAGGCATCGTCTTGCTTTGACGTCAGGCGGCGGCCTTCATTTCCGTGTAGGCTTCGAAACGCTTGCCGAATGTCTCAGGCCACTGCGCCAGCGCATCGCGACCCTCTGCCCATTCACCCGCGAAACGCAGATCGAGATAACCGATCATCGCCGCAAGCGCGAAATGGCCGCCATGCAGTTTCTTGCCGGTTTTCGGCAGGTTCGCGTTGAGATGGTCGAGGCCCTTCACAACCTTTTTCCACTGCTTGTCGATCCATGGCTGATGAATCTTGTCTTCGGGGCGAAAACGGCGCTCGTAAACAATGGCGAGCAGGCAATCCATGATGCCGTCGCAGAGCGCTTCCAGAATTTCCACTTCCGTGCGTTTGCCATTCTTCTTCGGGTAGAGCTTTCCGCCCGAAAGGCGGTCGAGATAGTGCATGATCGCCACGCTGTCATAGACCGAACCGCCATCATCCAGCAGCAGGACCGGGATCTTGCCGAGCGGATTATTGTCCATCAGCGTTGCCGGCTCGGCATTGGTGTCGACGCGCACGGACGTGATGTCGATACCGAGATGGCGGGCGGCCATGCGCACCTTGGCGGAATAGGGGGAGGCGGGCGAATAGAGCAGTTCCATGGTCGGGTCCTATGGGTTGGCGTCTCGTGACTGGAGTATTTCCAATAAAATGCGTAGCGGTTTTATGTCTGGAAAATATGTAAAATAAAGAAATAGAGATCATCCGATCCGCTTTAGCGAATGGGAATAATTTCGGTGGCACCGGCGCGGCAGCCTTTGCGGTCAAGCTCGGGGCAGTCGCGGAATGTCATGTCCGTATTGAGGCAGATGCGGACTTCCTCGAGGCGCTTTCCATCGCAGCTGATCGAGACGCCGCGTTTCGACATGCCGGGATTGGCATCGGTGAAGGCGGTTTCTATCGCGTCCGCAGAGAGGCTGGCCGCTCCGGCACCCGAGGCAATCCTCTCCGGCAGCCTGACCGTCTCGAAGGCGGCCCGGGTTGCCGAGAAATAATCCTTCTGCGAAAGGCCGGAGCACGAGCCGTGTTTGCGCCATTGGTGGCCGATCAGCCCCATGGAAGGCATGATGTCGAACATGGTACGGCCGATCGCGTCAGGCACACGGTCCGGTTCGCTGCTTTTGCAGAATTCGGGATAGCCAGTCTCGTTTTGCGGCCAAAGCCCATGCACGACGAAACCGTAACGCCTGTCGCTGCCGCATTGCTGGCGATTACCGGAGCCTTCGGAACTGGCGCAGAATGCCGGCGACCAAGACAGTGAAAGTACATAAAAATCAAAGCCCGTTCCGCGTGATACGGGATTTCTGCCCGTATCCTGCCGGGATGCATCGGGCCGGGAAGCGTCTGCCCCGGAATTCCCGACTGGCTGCGATTGTGATTGCGTCTGCCGGTTGTTGTCGGAGCCGGTGGGCGTGGATTTTTCCTGCGCGAACCAAAGCGCTGCAAGCGACAGAAGACCCAAGGCGATGAAACCCGCATAACGCTTCATTCTGCGCACGTTCCCCGGAAAATGGACGACCTCATGTCACCGTCGGCGACAAATCGGTCTTACATAAATTTGTGAACGGGGCAAACGGGCAATCTTCCATGAAAAGGTTGAAAGCTTCGCCGCATAACGAATAGAGTCGAACGAATCTTCTGCGGAAAGCGGAAATAGGGCTGGGGTGAAGCTGGAGGAAATAGGCGGGCATGACCGCATGACATCAAAGAAATACATCTGGCCCGTCGTTGGTCTGGCGACGATCGGTTTTTCAGCCTGGTTGCTCTATCATGAGCTGCGCGGTCTTTCGCTTGATGACCTGTGGGAAAGTCTGGCGGCCATTCGCGCACGGGACTGGGTGTGTTCCGGCCTGTCGACGCTGGTAGCCTATGCCGCCCTTGCCGGTTACGACCGCATTGCGCTCCAGCATCTCGGCCGCAAGGTGAACTGGTTCTTCATCACGCTCACCTCGTTTACCACCTATGCGCTCTCCCACAATGTCGGCGCTTCCGTGTTTTCCGGCGCCGTGGTGCGGTATCGTGCCTATACGTCCAAGGGGCTGAGCGTCGGGGAGGTCGGTGTGCTTGTCGCCCTTTGTTCCTTCACCTTCACCATCGGCACGATCATGCTGATCGGCATGGTGCTTGTCTACGAGCCTGACATTACCGAGCGCTTCACCGGCATCCTGCCCGTGGAGGCTTCAACGACAACCGGCATCCTGTTGCTCGTCGTTGTCGGTCTTTATGTGCTCGGCAGTCTCCTGAAGCTGAAACCGCTGAAAATCCGCTCGTTTTTCCTGCCCTATCCCGCGCCCAGACTGGTGGCGCAACAGCTGGTCATCGGTCCGATCGAGCTGATCGGCGCGGCAGGCATCATCTATTTCGCGCTGCCGGAGGCGGGAAATCCGGGTTTCATGATCATCCTCGGTATCTTCCTGATTTCATTCTCGGCGGCGCTGATTTCTCACGCGCCGGGCGGGCTCGGCGTGCTGGAACTGGTCTTCGTCACCGGCCTGCCGGACATGAACCCCGCTGACGTGATTGCGGCGCTGCTGGTCTTCCGGCTGTTCTACCTCATCATTCCCTTCATCATGGCCCTGTTCGTGATCCTGTTCTTCGAGCGATCACAGCTTGCGCAGGCGCAGAAGCGGGAAGGGCTGAGGTAACCCTTCAATCCTCTTCCGGCTTTCCCTCGCCGCGCAGCCAGAAGGCGCGGTGTGAAGCGTACCGGTCCTGCGCCATCACCGTTTTCAGGAATGGCAGCAGCGTGTGCAACTCGTCCTTCAACGTATAGGGCGGGTTGACGATGATGAGGCCGGAGCCGCTCAAGCCTTCCAGCCGGTCGCTTTTGACGGAGAGTTCGGCACACAGCATCTTCGGAATTTCGAAGGATTGCAGCCGCTCGTGAAAATCCTTTATCGGCGCACCTTTTTTTAGCGGATACCACAGGCAATAGGTGCCGGTGGAAAAACGCCGATAGGCCTTGTTCAGGCCATCCGCGAGCCGCTGATATTCGTTCTCCAGCTCGAACGGCGGATCGACGAGGATAAGGCCGCGCTTTTCCTTCGGCGGCAGATGTGCGCCGAGCGACAGCCATCCGTCCAGTTCGGTGACGCGCGCCTGATAATCGCCCTCGAACAGGCGGGACAGGGCGCGTGCATCGTCCGGATGTAGTTCCATGGCCGAAAGTCGGTCCTGCGGGCGAAACAGCATGCGCGCGAGTTTCGGCGAACCCGGGTAGAATTGCACGCCGCCATCGGGATTGAGCTCCCTGACGGCGGAAAGATAGGGTTCCAGCAATTCGGCGATGGGAGCAGGAAGATCGGCGTCCATCAGCTTGCCGATGCCGGTCTGCCATTCGCCCGTCTTTTGCGCCTCTTCCGAGGACAGGTCGTAAAGGCCGATGCCGGCATGGGTATCCAGCACGCGAAATGCCTTGTCCTTGTTCTGCAGGTAACGGACGAGACGGGCGAGAACGGCGTGTTTGAGAACATCCGCGAAATTGCCGGCGTGGTAGATGTGGCGATAGTTCATGGATGTGTCTCGCTTGCCGTTTATCCGGATGAATGGTGATGATGAATATTCTTGATGGGCGTCACTTCGGCCTTTTTGCCGCATCGCTGATGCAATATACAAAAGCCATGAACGTTGCGACCCCGATTTCCGCTAAAAACGCCGCCGAAGGCACCACACGTGTTGGCCACACGGTCTGCCCGCATGACTGTCCGAGCGCCTGCGCGCTGGAAGTGGACATCAATGCCGATGGCCGCATCGGCCGTGTGCGCGGCGCCAATGCCAATACATACACCGCCGGCGTCATCTGCGCCAAGGTGGCGCGTTATTCCGAGCGCATCTATCATCCCGGTCGTCTTTTGACCCCGAAGCGCCGCAGGGGCGCGAAGGGTGCCGGCGACTGGCAGGAGATTTCCTGGGAAGCGGCGCTGGACGAGGTCGCCGACGCTTTCGTCAAGGCGGAAGCCCGTCATGGTGCCGAGGCCGTCTGGCCCTATTTCTACGCTGGAACCATGGGGCAGGTGCAGCGCGATTCCATCGAGCGGCTGCGCCATGCCAAGAAATATTCCGGCTTTTTCGGGTCGATCTGCACCAACATGGCCTGGACGGGTTATGTCATGGGCACAGGTGCCCTGCGCGGTCCCGATCCGCGCGAGATCGCCAAGGCCGATGTCGTCGTCATCTGGGGCACCAATGCGGTTGCCACTCAGGTCAACGTCATGACCCATGCGGTCAAGGCCCGCAAGGAACGCGGCGCGAAGATCGTCGTCGTCGATATCTACGACAATCCGACCATGAAACAGGCGGATATGCGCATCGTCGTGCGTCCGGGCACGGATGCCGCGCTTGCCTGCGCCATCATGCACATCGCCTTCCGCGACGGTTATGCCGACCGCGACTACATGGCGCGTTTTGCCGACGATCCGGCCGGGCTCGAAGCGCATCTGAAGACAAAGACGCCGCAATGGGCGTCTGAAATCACCGGTCTCTCTGTCGAGGAAATCGAGGATTTCGCAAGGCTCGTCGGTACGACGAAAAAAACCTTCTTCCGGCTGGGTTACGGTTTCGCCCGCCAGCGCAACGGCGCGGTTGCCATGCACGCCGCTCTTTCGATCGCAACGGTACTCGGCTCCTGGCAATATGAGGGTGGCGGCGCCTTCCATAACAATGGCGATATCTTCCGGCTCAACAAGTCGGAGTTGATGGGCACGGCCTATGCCGACCCCGATGTGCGCCAGCTCGACCAGTCGCAGATCGGCCGCGTGCTGACGGGTGACGCGGAAGCGCTGCGTCATGGCGGCCCGGTGACGGCTCTGCTCATCCAGAATACCAATCCCGTTAATGTCGCGCCCGAGCAGCGGCTGGTGAAACAGGGTTTCCTGCGCGACGATCTTTTCGTTGCCGTGCATGAGCAGTTCATGACGGAGACGGCTGAAGTTGCCGATATCGTGCTGCCCGCGACCATGTTCCTCGAACATGACGATATCTACCGCGCCGGCGGCCAGAACCACATTCTGCTAGGCCCCAAACTGGTGGAGCCGCCGGAAACGGTGCGCACCAATCTCTTCGTCATCGAAGAGCTGGCGAAACGTCTCGGCATCGACCATATGCCGGGCTTCGGCCTCTCAGCCCGTGACCATGTCGACCGCATGTTGAAAGTCAGCGGCTGGGGCGATTTCGATACGCTGGCGGAAGAAAAATGGATCGATGCGCAGCCCGCTTTCGAGGTGGCGCATTATCTCGAGGGCTTCGGTTATGGCGACGGAAAATTCCGTTTCAGCCCCGAATGGGCAACCGGGCCGTCTCCCAACCGGCCGCCGAAAAACATCGGCGTGATGGGCCCCGTTTCGCAATTTCCAAAATTTCCGGATCAGGTAGACGTCATCGAAACCGCCGATCAGGACCATCCTTTCCGGCTGGCGACATCGCCGGCCCGCAACTTCCTGAACTCCACCTTTGCGGAAACGAAAACCTCCGTGCAGAAGGAAGGCCGTCCCGAACTGATGATCTGTCCTGCGGACGCTACCCGTAACAATATCGCCGATGGTGACATCGTGCGCATCGGAAATGGCCGCGGCGAAGTGCGTCTCCACGCAAAAATCGTGGAGGGTGCCAGACCCGGCGTTCTGGTTGCTGAAGGGCTGTGGCCCAACAAGGCACATCTGGACGGTGAGGGCATCAATGTTCTGACCGGCGCGGACGCCGTTGCCCCCTATGGCGGGGCGGCTTTTCACGACAACAAGGTATGGCTCCGCCGCGAAGATCAAGCCAGCGAGGCTTGATATTGCGCTGCGACAGGGGCAGGCTCAACCAATTCCACGACAGGCAAGGACATATCCGGTGACACAGACACAAGCGAAGAACGTTCCGGCCGATACGGATACCGGCAGGGTCCGACTGGTGGAAAAAGAGACCGTGTGGAAGGGCTTCGTGCATATGCAGAAGCTCGTTTTCGACCAGCTTATGCCGGATGGCAAGACGATCCGCATCGTGCGGGAAGTCCACGACCATGGCAGCGCCGCCGCCATCCTGCTTTACGATGCCAAGCGCGACAGCGTGGTGATGGTGCGCCAGTTTCGCCCCGCCGCTTTCGTGAACGGCGATCAAAGCTTCATGATCGAAGTTCCGGCCGGTCTTCTCGATGATGACAATGCGGCCGACGCCATTCGCCGGGAGGCGATGGAAGAATCCGGTTACGCGGTTGAGAAGGTCGACTATCTCTTCGATATGTATGCCAGCCCGGAACGCTGACCGAAAAAGTCAGCCTTTTCGTTGCCCGCATCGATCTTGACGTGCAGGCCGGCAGTGGTGGGGGGCTGGAAACGGAAGGCGAGGATCTGGAAGTCCTGACCTACGGTCTCGACGAGGCCTTCGCGATGATCGCGTCCGGCGAAATCACCGACTCCAAGACGATCATTCTGCTGCAATGGGCCATGTTGAACCGGGACAGAATTTCACGCTGAGTGCTGCCCGGTGAATAATATCTTCACCGAAGTATACTCTAAATTACTTGAAATTCAATTAAAGATTGCCGTTGATTATTTCATCAACCCACGTAAGCTCTGTGTGCGTAAGTTCACGAGCGGCTGGGGAGCTGATGATGATCTTGGAGAAGGGTTCGCGCGGAAGTACCGTGCAGGCGGTACAGGAAATACTGAATTTTCTGCATTTCGAAGGGCGCAAATCGGCCTCGGCAGACTATGACAGTCTTGAGACGGACGGCATCTTCGGTGCCGATACGGAAGAAGCGGTCCTCTCGTTTCAGGCGGACAGCGGGCTTTATGAGGACGGTCGCATCGGACCGGTTACACTGGCCGCTTTGCAGCAGGCGTTCGAAACCCGACAGCGAGAATTGTCGTCGCCGCTTTCACTCGGAGGGCAGGCGAATTACAGTATCGAGATGGGGCCTGCGGACCTCTTCGGGAGCGGAACGGAGAAAGGTTATCCGCGTCTCAGGCTGCGCAGCGATGTCATGTCCGCCTATAATCAGGTCTATAAAGAGGTTCATCGCCAAGGCGGATTGATGACCTCCTCTGGGGGCATCCGCGATTTATATGCCACCGTCAACAAGAACCGCAGCGCCACCTCCTTCCACTATTCCGGGCGGGCACTCGACCTCTTCATCTGGAGCGGCATGCAGGACCCGGCGACAGATGCCTATGTGGCCCAACGAGTTGGAGAGCGGCGCTACAATGTTTACGCCCGCTGCTGGCAGGATAAGGCTGAAAAAGGCGCTCTACCGCCACAGCAGACGATAACGGATGTCGTGACCAACAAGAGCCGGGTCAAGGGCGTGTCGGTCACCGGCCATTTCCTCGATCTGACCGCGCTTTTTGCCAAAAACGGCTTCAAGCCGATCCGCGCGCGCGCCGCCTTCGAGAAGGGTGGCGATTATCTCGGCGCCGAATGGTGGCATTTCCAGTGGGAAGTTGGCCTCGTTCCCGGCGTGTCGACCTTCGGTGCAGAATTGCAGAAGATCTATTCCAAGTCAGCCCTGGTCAATTCGCCGCCCTGGGCTTATCGCGATTATGTCTGGCAGCAGGACTGGTTTTAACGCCTGAAGGTGGGCACATGGATGATTGATTGAAGCCGCGTCCTTTTCGAAGGCGCGGCTTTTTCGGGGAGGCAGAAGACTGCCTCCGAAATCAGAACCGGCCCTTGACGCCGGCACCCACGAAGATCGACTGCAAGCTGCCACCGCCGGCATTTTTTTCCGATGACAGGTTTCCGGCTCCGGCACCGCTATAATAGGTATCTCCGCGCCCGAGGCTGGTATAGTCGTAGGCACCGTCGAGATAGATCGAGGCGTTTTCCGTCAGGTCATAGGCAACGCCTGCCTTTACCCCGAACATGCCGGCCACGTCGTATTTATCGGTAAAGCGCATGTCGCGCAGATGATGGTCGTCCGTTGCCTTGGCATAGACCATAGCACCGCCCTCCACACCGGCATTGAGCGACCAGTTGCCGAACCTTTGGCCGCCGGTCAAGTTGCCGTAGAAAACCGGGATTTGCTGGCGGTAGGTGATGACCTTCTCATCATCCCTGAATCTTCCACGCAAATCCCTTGGAGAGAAAAGGCTGTAGACGGCGCTACCGCCATAGGCCGACCATTGCACATCCGTGTAGCGAAAACCGACGCCAGCGCTCAGATATTGCTGCGGATCGTCAAGCAGCATGCGATTGAGTTCGAAGCTTCCCGAAAAATAATGATCAAGCCGCGTATCGTCATGTTGGGAGCGGTGACTCCAGTTGTTTTTGGAGCTGTCCCTGGAAAAAGGCGCCATCCAGTCGTAATCGGTCATGTAGCCATCGCCTTCGAAGCCGACGCGGCCTTCCGCCTTCACACGCCAGCCAGGCGCAAGCTCAAGCCCCAGCGAGCCGCGCAGCGCCATGGCATTTTTTGTTTCCCATTCGAGTTCGCTTACCTTGCGGTTGCCGATATGGACGGTTTCGGTCGCCCTGAGATTGAGAACACCGGCATCGAGCGAAGCGGTGATGCCGCTTTGCTCGGCGGCGAGCGGCAAGCTCGTGCTCACCAGTAAAAGGGCCGAAAGCGGCAGGGAAAATCTTGAAAATAGCATAATCGCTCCTGAATGACCGGAGGGCCCGAAATGCGGGGCCGTTGCGGGCATTAGAGATGATTATGGTAAATGATCGGTTTATTTTGGAATAAATGCCACTTTAAGTGTGTTTTTACTTTAGTGGTATCTTTATTATCAAGCAGAAATCAGGGTGCAATATTCAGATTTACTTGCGTCATTGTTGGTGATGGCCTTGCCGGCATCCATTCGCACCTTGCCTTCCGCCAGCTGCTTCAGGGCCAGCGGATAAAGCTGATGCTCGACGGTCAGGATACGCGCCGCAAGTGCTTCAGCCGTGTCGCCGGAGAGAACCGGCACCGCGCCTTGAGCGATCGTCGGGCCCTCATCCATGCCTTCGGTGACGAAATGCACGGTGCAGCCGGAAATCTTCATGCCGCTGTCGATGGCGCGCTGATGCGTGTGCAGGCCGGGAAAGAGCGGCAGAAGGGAAGGGTGGATATTGATGATGCGGCCTTCATAGGGGGCAATGAAATCCCCCGAGATCAGCCGCATGTAACCCGCAAGGCAGATAATATCAGGCGCGATCTCGCCAAGTGCGGCCAGAATGGCGCCCTCATGCTCGGCCTTGCTGGCATAGGTCTTGCGCTCGAAGGCCAGCGTGGGAATACCGAACTCCCGTGCCTTTTCCAGCCCGCCCGCTGACGCCTTGTCCGAGATCACGCAGACGATCTCGGCCGGAAAATCGGCCGCCTGACAGGCCTTGGCCAGCGACACCATGTTGGAGCCGCTGCCGGAAATGAAAACGACGACGCGTTTGCGGCCGGACGGGAAGGCGGCGCTCATCATAGGCCGAGGGTGCCCTTGTAGATCGTGCCGTGCGCGCCTTCTTCGCGGGCCACCATGCGGCCGAGCGGGAAAACGGTCTCGCCTTCCGCCGTCAGAGCATCAGTGACCTTGGCGGCATTTTCAGCCGAAACGACCACGATCATGCCGACGCCGCAATTGAAGGTGCGCAGCATTTCCTTGGGCTCGACGCCGCCGGTTTTTGCCAGCCACGAAAAGACGGCCGGAACCTTGATCGCGTCGAGATCGATTTCGGCAGCGAGATGCTTGGGCAGAACGCGCGGAATATTCTCCGGGAAACCGCCGCCGGTGATATGCGCCAGCGCCTTCAGCGCGCCGGTCTCGCGGATCGCCTTCAAAAGCGGCTTCACATAGATGCGGGTCGGCGTCAGCAGCGCTTCGCCAAGCTTCTTGCCCTCGGCAAAGGGGGCAGGGGCATCCCAGTCAAGACCGGAGACCGATACGATCTTGCGCACCAGCGAGAAACCGTTGGAGTGTACGCCGGAGGAGGACAGCCCAAGAATGACGTCGCCTTCGGAAATATCGCCGGCCGGCAGAAGCTGGCCGCGTTCGGCAGCACCCACGGCAAAGCCAGCGAGATCATAGTCGCCATCGGAATACATGCCGGGCATTTCAGCGGTTTCACCGCCGATCAGCGCACAGCCAGATTCGCGGCAGCCCGCGGCAATGCCGGTAACGATGGCAGCGCCCTGATCGGGATCGAGCTTGCCGGTGGCGAAATAGTCGAGGAAGAACAGCGGTTCTGCGCCCTGAACGACGAGATCGTTGACGCACATGGCAACGAGGTCGATGCCGACCGTATCGTGGTAATTCGCGTCGATGGCGATCTTCAGCTTGGTGCCGACGCCGTCATTGGCAGCGACCAGAACCGGATCGGTGAAGCCGGCCGCCTTCAGATCGAACAGGCCGCCGAAGCCGCCGATTTCGCCGTCCGCGCCGGGACGCCGCGTCGAGCGCACCGCCGGTTTGATCTTTTCGACCATCAGATTGCCGGCGTCGATATCCACACCTGCGTCACTATAGGTAAGACCGTTCTTGCCCGACTGGCTCATGGCTCTCGTCTCCGCTGGTTCCTTATGGCGTCGCCATTCGCACGGCACGGGGCCTGATGCAAGGGTTTGAGTGGCAAAACCTCCGGTTTTTAACGGCTTTGCGAAGCTTTGACCTTTTGTGAGCCCTGGGCTTCCTGACAGTCATATCTTCAATGCAGACTGGGAAACTCGTCTTCGCTGCGCTTGCCCGGCGCCGGCCTGCCAGCTGAGGTCGTGCTGTCGGTCTTGACCATGTGCACATGCACATCCTATCTCCATCATGGGCGGTGACGGCACGGCGACAAGAGGATGAACGGATGCAACCCCATGTGAGTGGTACGAACCTGCGCCGACAGGTGTTTTTCTGGATCGGCGTGCTTGCCGTCTTTATCCTTTTCCTGATGGTCTTCAGCTCCATTCTCCTGCCTTTCGTTGCGGGCATGGCGCTTGCCTATTTTCTCGATCCGGTCGCCGACTGGCTGGAGCGGCGCGGCCTGAACCGGCTGATGGCGACCGTTGTCATCCTCGTTTCTTTCGTGCTGATCTTCGCGCTGTCGCTCATCATCATCATTCCGGTCATTGCCGCCCAGGCCTCGGAATTCATCACCCGCATCCCGCAATATATATCGTCTCTCCAGCAGCTGATCGCCGGCGCGGATACCAACCTCCTGCCCGACTGGGTGAGCAGCCAGATCAATTCGGTGAAGGAGAATTTTTCCAAGCTCCTGACCGAAGGCGCCGGTTTCATCGGCACCCTGCTGACGCAGATCTGGAATTCCGGCAAATCGCTGGTCGATGTCGTGTCGCTGCTGGTGGTCACGCCCGTCGTCGCTTTCTACCTGCTGCTCGACTGGGACCGGATGATCGACAAGGTCGATAGCTGGATACCGCGCGACTACGTGCATACCGTCCGCCAGATCGCCCGCGACATGGACAATACGATTGCCGGTTTCGTGCGCGGGCAGGGGTCGCTCTGCCTGATCCTCGGCGTTTATTACGCTGTCGGCCTGTCGCTGGTGGGCCTCAATTTCGGCCTGCTGATCGGCCTTTTCTCCGGACTCATCAGCTTCATTCCCTATATTGGTTCGATGGTCGGCCTCATCCTCGCCGTCGGTGTCGCCATCGTGCAGTTCTGGCCGGACTATATTTATGTCTTTCTGACGCTTGCCGTGTTCTTCTCCGGCCAGTTCATCGAGGGCAATATCCTCCAGCCGAAGCTTGTTGGCAAAAGCGTCGGCCTGCATCCGGTGTGGCTGATGTTCGCCCTGTTCGCCTTCGGCGCGCTTTTCGGCTTTGTCGGCCTTCTGGTTGCGGTGCCGGCCGCGGCGGCGGTTGGCGTGCTTGTCCGCTTCGCCTTGTCGCGGTATCTTGAAAGCGATCTCTACCACGGGCATGCCGCCAATCTTCCCTGGGAAGCCAACCTTGCCTCGGAAGCCAACCTTGCCCAGGAAAAAAGGGAAACGTCCTCCAGCAAGGCGGATGGTCAGGGCTGACGATGACTGACCAGATCAAAACCGACAACGCCCGGTCAAAGGCCGAGCAGCTGCCGCTCGTATTCTCGCACCAGGCCGCCTCCGGCAGGGAAGACCTCCTCGTGTCCGCCTCGCTTGAGGCCGCCGTCAGCCTCGTTGACGAATGGCCGAACTGGCCGTCGCCGGTCGTGGTGCTGGCCGGGCCGCCAGGTTCCGGCAAATCGCATCTCGCCAATATCTGGAAAAACATTAGCGGCGCTGTGGAAATCCACCCGCAGGCCGGCGCGGATGCCGCGCGAGCGGCCGAGAGCGCACCGGTGCTTTTCGAAGATGCCGATCGCCGCGGTTTCGACGATACCGAACTCTTCCACGTCATCAACAGCGTGCGCCAGCACGGCAAGACGCTTCTGATGACCAGCCGGCAATGGCCGGCCGCATGGCCGGTGACGCTGCCGGATCTGCGCTCGCGTCTCAAAGCCGTAACGGTGGTCGAAACCGGTGAGCCGGATGAAGGGCTTCTGGCGCAGGTGCTGATGAAACTCTTCGCCGACCGTCAGCTTTACATGGATGACAAACTCATAGGTTACATTGTCAATAGAATGGAGCGTTCGCTCGACACGGCACAGACGATTGTGGACCGGATCGACAGGCTGGCGCTCTCGCGTGGAACAAGGATTACCCGTCCGCTGGCGGCGGAAGTCCTTAACGCGATGGACAGCACAGCGGTGGGCGAGGGGCTGGACGGCGATTGACTGTCACAGTTCCGTCGTCAAACTGTTATACGGGCAAGAAGGACGATCACGCGATGCAGCAGGATCACGGGACGGAAACAGGTCAGGGGATGGAACACGGCATGGACGCAATAGTGCAGGACAACTTGGACAAGGTTCAGCCGGCGACCGAGGGCGAGAACCTCTGGGACAGCCCGCCCGTTTCATCAACCGTGAATTCTCCTGGCTGCAGTTCAACCGTCGCGTTCTCGAAGAAACGCTGAACACGGATCACCCGCTTCTGGAGCGGCTGCGTTTCCTCTCCATCTCCGCTGCCAATCTTGACGAGTTTTTCATGGTCCGCGTTGCCGGCCTTGAAGGACAGGTGCGCCAGAAGATCACGGTCAAGACGCCCGATGGCAAGACGCCGGCCGAGCAGCTGGAAGACATTCTGAAGGAAATCGACAATCTGCAGATGGAGCAGCAGGCTTCGCTTGCCGTCCTGCAGCAATATCTCGCTAAGGAAGACATCTTCGTCGTGCGCCCTGCGGCACTTTCCGATGCGGATCGGACCTGGCTCGGCACCGAATTCGAAGAGCGTATTTTCCCGGTGCTGACCCCGCTTTCCATCGACCCTGCGCACCCGTTCCCCTTCATCCCGAACCTCGGCTTCTCCATGGGCCTGCAGCTCGACAGCGTCAACGGCCGCGAGCCGATGACCGCGCTTCTGCGCCTGCCGCCGGCACTCGACCGTTTCGTGCGCCTGCCGGATGACAGGAACGCCATCCGCTACATCACGCTCGAAGATGTGGTGGGCCTGTTCATTCACCGGCTTTACCCTGGCTATACGGTCCGTGGTTTCGGCACCTTCCGCATCATCCGCGACAGCGATATCGAGGTGGAGGAAGAGGCGGAAGATCTGGTCCGTTTCTTTGAAAGCGCGCTGAAGCGCCGCCGCCGCGGCTCCGTCATCCGTATCGAGACCGATAGCGAAATGCCGCAGTCGTTGCGCCAGTTCGTGGTGCATGAGCTTGGCGTGCCGGATAATCGCGTCGCCGTTCTGCCCGGCCTTCTCGCACTCAACACCATTTCGGAAATCGTGCGCGCGCCGCGCGACGACCTGAAATTCGAACCCTATAATGCCCGTTTCCCGAGCGCGTGCGCGAACATGCCGGCGATTGCCTTGCCGCCATCCGCGAAAAGGACATGGTGGTTCATCACCCCTATGAAAGCTTCGACGTGGTTGTGCAGTTCCTGCTGCAGGCCGCACGCGACCCCGAAGTGCTCGCCATCAAGCAGACGCTCTACCGCACCTCCAATGACAGCCCGATCGTTCGTGCGCTGATCGACGCGGCCGAAGCGGGTAAATCCGTCACCGCGCTGGTGGAACTGAAGGCACGCTTCGATGAAGAAGCCAATATCCGCTGGGCGCGCGACCTGGAGCGCGCCGGCGTGCAGGTGGTGTTCGGCTTCATCGAGCTGAAGACCCATGCCAAGATGTCGATGGTGGTGCGCCGTGAAGACGGCAAGCTCCGGACCTATTGCCACCTCGGCACGGGTAACTATCACCCGATCACGGCCAAGATTTATACCGACCTTTCCTTCTTCACCTGCAACCCGAAGATCGCCCACGACATGGCGAATATCTTCAATTTCATCACGGGTTATGGTGAGCCGGAAGAGGGCATGAAGCTCGCAATTTCGCCCTACACGCTGCGCTCGCGCATCGTGAAGCACATCAATGAAGAGATCGAGCACGCCAAGCGCGGTGCGCCGGCGGCGATCTGGATGAAGATGAATTCGCTGGTCGACCCTGAAATCATCGATTCCCTCTATCGCGCCAGCGCAGCAGGCGTGGAGATCGATCTTGTGGTGCGCGGCATCTGCTGCCTGCGCCCGCAGGTGGCGGGACTGTCGGACAATATCCGCGTCAAATCGATCGTTGGCCGCTTCCTGGAACACAGCCGAATCTTTTGTTTCGGCAATGGTTTCGGCCTGCCGTCCGACAAGGCGCTGGTCTATATCGGCTCGGCCGACATGATGCCGCGCAACCTTGATCGGCGTGTCGAAACACTGGTGCCGCTCACCAACCCCACCGTGCACGAGCAGGTTCTTTCACAGATTATGCTGGGCAATCTCATTGACAACCAGCAGAGCTACGAGATACTTGCGGACGGAACGTCGAGGCGCATTGAGGTGCGTAAAGGCGAAGAACCGTTCAACGCGCAGCACTATTTCATGACCAATCCCAGCCTTTCCGGACGTGGTGAAGCCTTGAAATCCAGTGCGCCCAAATTGATTGCCGGGTTGATTTCGTCCCGCAAGAAACAGGCTGAATGACTCGATCAGAAGCACAGGGGCGGCTGACCGGCCTTGCCCCGTTTCCGTCATAGATATTGGTTCGAACTCCGTTCGTCTCGTCGTATATGAAGGCCTCTCCCGCGCGCCCGCCGTGCTGTTCAACGAAAAGGTCCTTTGCGGTCTCGGCAAGGGGCTGGCTCTCACGGGCCGCATGCATGAGGAAGGCGTGAGCCGGGCATTGATGGCCCTGCGGCGCTTCCATGCGCTTTCCGAACAGGCGCAGGCGCAGCAACTCTACGTACTGGCGACGGCTGCGGCGCGTGAGGCGGAAAACGGCCCGGATTTTATCCGTGAAGCCGAAGCCATCCTCGGTTGCGAGATCGAGGTACTTTCCGGCGAAAAGGAAGCGCTTTATTCCGCTTATGGCGTGATCAGCGGTTTTTACGAGCCGGACGGTATCGCAGGCGACCTAGGCGGCGGTTCGCTGGAACTCATCGACATCAAGGGCAAAAGCTGCGGCGAGGGCATCACGCTTCCGCTCGGCGGTCTGCGGCTCTCGGAACAATCGGACGGCTCGCTTGAAAAAGCCGCGACCATTGCCAGAAAACATGTCAAATCCTTCGCGAAACTTCTCGCGGCCGGCGAAGGGCGCACATTTTATGCCGTCGGCGGCACATGGCGAAACATCGCCAAGCTGCACATGGAAATCACCGGCTATCCGCTGCACATGATGCAGGGTTACGAATTGCCGCTGGAGGAAATGCTGAATTTTCTGGAGGAAGTCATCGTTTCCAGGGATAGCAAGGATCCGGCCTGGCAGGCGGTCTCCAAGAATCGCCGTTCGCTACTGCCCTTCGGCGCCATCGCCATGCGTGAAGTTCTGAAGGTGATGAAACCCGCAAAGATCGCTTTTTCCGCACAGGGCGTGCGCGAAGGTTATCTCTACTCCTTGCTGACGGAGACCGAGCGGGATTCCGATCCGCTGCTGGTCACCGCCGACGAACTTGCCATTCTGCGCGCCCGTTCGCCTGAACATGCGCGTGAACTGGCGGACTGGAGCGGCCGCACCTTTCCGGTTTTCGGCATCGAAGAGACGGAAGAGGAAAGCCGTTACCGGCAGGCGGCCTGCCTTCTGGCCGATATCAGTTGGCGCGCCCATCCCGACTATCGCGGCCTGCAGGCATTGAACATCATCGCCCATTCCTCCTTCGTGGCGATCACCCATCCGGGCCGTGCCTATATCGCGCTTGCCAATTATTATCGTTTCGAAGGTCTGAACGACAACGGCACCACGCAGCCGCTTGCCGCCATGGCCGGCGACCGGCTGCTGGAGCTGGGGAAACTCCTCGGCGGCCTGCTGCGCGTCGTTTACCTCTTCTCAGCCTCGATGCCGGGTGTCGTCGACCACCTGAAATTCCGCAAATCCGGCAATCCGGATCTGGATCTGGAATTCGTGGTGCCACACGACTATTGCGATTTCGCGGGAGAACGACTGGATGGCCGCCTGCAACAGCTGGCGAGGCTGACGAGCAAGCGGTTGGCATTTGTGTTCGAATAAATGGTCGCGCGCATGACGTAGCATAGAATGCTGGTCAACATGGGAGCTGGCTTAAGGGGATCCGTTGACCGAGACACGATTTAGACTGGCGTTGCCGCACGAAGCGCTGATCGTGAAAGAGATCAGTGCTGCGGCCTATATTCCAGCATATCTACAAATCGTGGGTGCTGCGCCCAAACCCGCTTTTGAAGATTACCTGCCGCGCATTTCTGCGGAACAAGTGTGGTTTAGCGTAACCGATGGCGAAACGTCTGGATTGGTGGTTCTCGAAAGCCATCACCGATATCTCATGATTTACAGCATAGCCGTTAGTCCCATCTTTCAGGGAAGGGGCATCGGGAAATCACTTCTCCGTTTCGCAGAGCTACACGCTTTGGAATGTGGGATTGGCGAATTGCGCCTTTACACGAATATGCGGATGACGAAGAACATAGCGCTTTACAGCGATTGCGGCTTTGAGGAGTGCGGGCGTCGTCCGCATCCTTCAAGAGAAGGTGAAATCCTCATCGATATGAAAAAGTCGGTTGCATGATTTTGCAACTCTGTCTCACCGTGGCGAGGCTAACGGCCGGCTGGTATTTTTCTTCGAATAACAAACAGACGTTTTCGCCGTTGGGGCGCGAATTGTTTCAGGCCCAGCGCTCGCAAAAGGCTTCGATATCGCTCGACTGAAAATCGGCAAGCCGCGCCATGATTGTCTCGAATGGCCAGTCCCACCATGCGATGGCGGTCAGCTTTTCGGCGATGGTTCGAGAAAATCGCTCGCGAATGATCTTTGCGGGCACACCACCGACGATGGTATAGGGCGGCACGTCCCTGGTGACGACTGCGCCTGCTGCGAGCACGGCACCGTTTCCAACCATTACACCCGGCAACACGATGACCCCGTGACCAATCCAGACATCGTGACCGATGATGGCACGATCCGCCTTGCGCTGATTGAAGAAGGCGTCGTCGCGCACGGCATCCGCAGAGTAATATTCCGGGCAATAGCTGAAACGATGCATGGACGGTCGGTCCATCGGATGGTTCGGGGCGCCTATCCTGACCTCTGCGGCGATGGCGCAGAACTTTCCGATTGTCGCATCACCGACCATGCAACGGGGTCCAAGATAGGAGTAATTTCCGAGTTCCACATGGTGCAGGGAGGTGTCCGCCAGAATTTCGCAGCATTCGCCGACGCTCGAATCCCTTGTGCTTGCTGTCGGATGGATAAAGGTCTCTGCAAGCTTTGGGCGATTGATTTGTGCGGTCGGGTCCATTCCAGTCTCCGGATTTTGGCCTGCTTAACCGGGGATGATGAAGGGCATGTGACGTGGGATGGCTGAGGAACACCGGTCGGCCTGGGCGTTCGCTTTAAATGTAGATCATGCGCGCTAGGTGGAGCAAAATCTTGCCTTCATGCATGGTATGTCAATTGCCCGAACTCGCGTCTTTTTTCGTCCAGTAGTGATCGGATATGTTTTGAGCATTCCGGATGATATGCCCCGCAATTTCGGGGTCTCCGCCCTTGAATGTTTGCGGGTCGGCGCCACACAAGAGCAGGAAAAGCTGCTGGTGAGCGACAGCGGCGAAATAGTCATGCGGCGGGGGCTGCATTTCTGAGCCAACGGCCCGGAATTCCACGGCGGCCTGTTTGCTGGCGCGCTCAAGCGCTGCGTGAATGGTGGACATCATTGCCGCTTCCGTCCGTTCCAATATGTCCTGAACTTGCCGCTCAGCCGGTGTCGGAACCGGGCAACTCTCATTCATCGAACGTCTCTCCTGTCGGTGCGCTTCGTTTCGCTGACCGACACTATCGCAAGGATTGTGTCCGCTTTGCGGGAGAGATCTAAATCTGGTTGCTGAAATTGAGAATGATAGCTGCCGTCATGCCGGACTGGGGACAAGACGGCAATCGGCCGATACTTATGTGCAAGCAGGTCAGCCGTGCCCAAGCGCCTTGCGGATGCAGGCGCTGAGATAGGCATATTGCAGCGGCGTGGTCGTCGCCATGGCTTCCGTCCGGCTGGCGAGCGCGTCCTGATAGCCGACTGGAATATCGAACTGGCTGAAGGTGAAATCCCAGCGGGTGCCTTCGACGATATTGTAAAAGTGGTCCCCACCGCTGACGGCGGTTTTGGCCAGTTCACCGCCGAAAATATCCTGAACCACCAGCGCGGTCACGCTGCCTTGCCCCCTGGCCGGGTTCTCGCGTGACCACAGGCTGCTGGTCTCGCCCGACCAGCTCTTCCTCAAGGCGTAATAAAGTCGTTCGGCATGGTCCTGCATGTGGTGTCTTCCCTGTTTCGGAACCGGGTTCCGGGTCAGGCATGGTCAGTGGAGAAACGGAGCGCCGCGCATCCCTATGAAGGCTGCAGGAACGCTCCGACTGTTGAATTCACGCCGATGCGTGGGCGGTGCCGGAATGAATTCCGGCACCGTTTTCCTTACTTGGCGTCAAGCAGGTCCTTGACTTCGAGGAGGACGAACTCGTTGTCATCGGCCTTGTCCAGCGCACGGCCGGCGGAGAAGGGCAGGTTGTTGTCGTTGCCGACGATGATATGCGTGGCGTCAACGCGATCGACATTCTCGATGGTGACGAAAGGCATGTCGTAGACACCGTTGCTGCCGCCCTGACGCTTCTTGTTATCAGGGTCGGAGATTTTCAGCAGATCGATATAGCCGATCTTGCGCGCGGCCTTGCCGACATTCGCGTCGTTGAATTCGATCTTGTAGATGCGCTTGACCTTGGAGGGCACGGCAAAGCAGTTTGCTTCCGGCTTCTTCGGGTCGGCGCAGGCCTTGTCGGCGGTGCCGGCGCCATTGTCACGCTCGATGACCAGCGCCGTGCTGTCGTCCAGCATGTTGAAGTCGCCGATGGCTTCGCCGCCTTGGGCCAGCGGATAAAGCCAGGTGCGGCCGGTCCATTGCTTATTGGCGGTGTCGAGTTCGATGATGCGCAGCGCGGTCGAACCGTCTTCGGTCTTCTCCACCTGGCCGTCGGCGGTGTAAAGCGGGCCTTCGAGAAGGCCATAAAGCTTGGAGCCATCCTTGGAGAGCGCCATGCCTTCATAACCGCCTGAACGCTTCAGGTTGAAAGCGGGCATTTTCTGCGTCGGGTTACCGGGCAGTGCCAGGGTCGGATGATCCGGGGACTTCACCTCGATATCGCCGGCCTTGGTGGCGATGACGTCGGTCAGCTTGCCGTCGCGGGTGAATTTCAGGATGTAAGGCCCGAATTCCTCGCCAACCCAGAAACCATCGGCAACCGGCTGAATGGATTCAACGTCGAAATCGGCGCCCGTCAGGTAACGCTTGCTCGAGCCTTCCAGAACGATGGGGAAGGGTGCTTTCATGTCCGGGTCGGAAAGGAATACGGTTTCAAGCGCATTGACCTTGCCGGCGTCCCAGTCGAATTTCAGATGGTGAAGCATCAGCATGGCGTCGCTGGAGTTGAGCTTGGAACCGAAGCCATTGTCGGAAAGGCTCCAGAAGCTGCCGTCCGGCATGGCCTTGATGCCGGAGAAGCCCTGCATCGGCTGGCCGTTGAAGGGCATGGAAAGGCCGGTCAGGCGCACGCCGTCCTTGCCGGGCACGGTGCCGAGGCCTTCGGCGCGCTTGCGGTCGGCGGTGGTGAACTTTGCGGAAGTCTTGAGATACTCCGGCGCATCGGCAGGTGCCGCGATGATGGTGTTGGCCGGCAGAATGGCGTGGGAGACCAGCTTTGCCGGAAACTCCTTCTCAGCCGCATGCGATGCGGAAGCGAGCGCGAGAAACGCGCAGGAGGCGAAAAGAATGTGCTTCATGATGGAGACCCCTCGATACCTGTTGAAGACAGGATTGAGGCGATAGGGTCGGCACATGACAGGCTGGTGATTATCGTTTGAAGCTTTGATGAATTTTGATGACGGGCGTCTTAAAAAACAGGATCGCGCCGCCTCTTTCGCTTACGCGGCAGGGGCCTGATACTGGCTGAGCGTACACACGCCCAGCGTCTGGCCACGGCCCTTGACGGCGTGTTCGCCGAGATATTCGCTGCGTACGCCCTTGGGAAGCACCAACTGATGGGCGAGATCGGCCGAAATCAGCACCGGGTGTCCCAGCATCTTGCTCAGTGATTCGAGCCGCGAGGTCGTGTTCACCGTGTCGCCGAAATAGGTGATCTTGTGGTGATCGACGCCGATTTCCGCCGTTATGACCGGTCCGCCATGGATGGCGAAGCGCAGGCGCGGCACTTCGCCAAAGCGGGCAAGCCACATGTCGCGATTGCTTTCGATGGTGGCCTGGATCTCGAAAACGCAGCGCACGCAGGCTGCCCGCCTGATCGCCATATGATAGGGCCAGGTGATGATGGCGGCATCGCCAATATAATCGTCGATGACCCCGCCGTGTTTTCTGACGGGTGCTGCATAGCTTGCGAAGATTTCGCCGAGAAACTCCTGCGCCTTCAGGTCACCATGGGTTTCGGCGAAGGAGGTGGAGCCGACGAGGTCGATGAAGATGAAGACGCGGTCTTCGCTGACCGGCCGGCGATAGCGTCCCAGAATGAGGTCGATGAAGATATCGCGGCCGAGAAGCTCACGCACGCGCATGATGAAAACGATGATGCCGCAGACAATGAGGGTAAAGACAAGGGTCTGCACCTCGGCATGCACCGCCCGCTTCCAGGTGCCGGGAAATATCCCGCTCAGCCACAGGATCGTGCCGCCGAGCCCGAAACCGCAAAAGACGAGAATGGCATAGATGATGAGGCCGACGGCGATATAGGCCGGTGTCGGCAAAGCACTGACCTGCCGCGACAGGCCCGGCATGATGTAACCGCGCTCGAAAGCGAGGATGGGCGTGCAGGCGAACAGGGCATAGGTGGCACCGATCAGCGCGCCGCCGCCATATTCCAGGAGTGCGTAAGCCACGCCGCTGCCGGCCACAGCAACGAAGAGCACCACGTAATCCAGAATGGGCAGCAATTTTCTCATGTCGATTCTGATCTCGGGAAGGAAAGGCCCGCCGCTCTCGCCGGGTTATGCTTCTGTTCAGGTCATATGCGACATTAATGTGGAAAATGCGCCGCAAAAAGTGACCTTTCGGTAAGGTCGCATGAAGGATTGGAAAGGTTGTTGCCCTGTTGCCGCAAAACGGGTTCTGATGCCGCGCTACATCTAATATGATGTTCTGTAATAGACCGTTTCAAGCGGGGATTGCGGCCGGTCATCCGGCGAGCGGTTCGACCATTTGACTGGAAAAGCGGCAAAACGCAGCCGGTTGCCGTCGATCCATGCGCGGTCGAACAAAGTTTCGCCCTTGCCGGCAAAGGTGATGGCCGCGCAGGTCCTGCCATCGACGTCCAAGGGAATATTCTCTTTCCAGCCGCTGAGGCCGCAGCCGGTGCCCTTCGGGTCGCCATTATAGTGCTCGACAACCGTGGGGTCGTTCGGTGTCATGGTGATCGAGGTGACGGTGTGGGCAAAGAGCAGGCTGTCACTGTCTTTCAGTCCACCATCCAGCACGCCCTCGTAACGCACCTGCACCGTTGGCTGCTGGCAGCCGCTGCGGGCATAGATCTGCGAGACGGCGTGCATGCGGCCGCCGCGTATGGTAATGCGCGTGACGATGCCGTGCCGGTCGTTCTTGCCGATCTTCAGGCAGTCGGTGGTCCACTCGCCCTGAAGGTCGATCTTGCCGCCATCGGCGAAGACGGGGGCGGGGGCATGAAGGATACCGGCGGCCGCAACAGAGGCGGCCAGCAGCAGAGTGCAGGCAGGTTTCATGGAAAGACCCTCAAAGCGCGACCATCGGCAAAAGATGGAACGCGATGCGGGCAAAATTGGGGAGAGAGATGCGCGGGGCGATTACGCCTCGCTCACCGCCACTTCCACGGCCTCGACCTTCTTGCCGGCGAAACGCAGCGCCACTTCGCCATTGATGAGTTTCAGCGCCACATCACCGAAGAGTTCGCGCCGCCAGCCGGTCAGTGCCGCCACGGTTGCCTTCTCGCCCTCGGAGGCGATCTTGTCCAGATCCTCGCTGTTGGCGATGACCTTGGCGGCGACGCCGTGCTTGTCCGCGGTCAGCTTCAGAAGAACCTTCAGGAGCTCCACGGCAGCGCCCGAACCTTCCGGCGCGTGGCTGTGACGCGGCGCCTTCGGCATCTCTTCTTTCGGAAGCGCCAGCGCCGCATTCACGGTTTCGACGATGGCCGTTCCGGAGGTGGAACGTTCCCAGCCCTTCGGGATGGTGCGAAGCCGCGACAGGGCCTCTGCGTCCTTCGGCTGCTGCTGGGAGATCTCGAAGATCGCATCGTCCTTCAGGACGCGTGATCGCGGCACGTTGCGTGAACGCGCCTCACGCTCGCGCCAGGCGGCCACGAATTTGAGGATGGCGAGTTCCGTCGGCTTGCGCAGGCGAGATTTCAGCCTCAGCCACGCATCGTCGGGATGCATGTCATAGGTGTCGCGCGACTCCAGAATGTCCATCTCTTCGGTCAGCCACAGCGAGCGGCCTTCGCGCTCCAGCTGTGCCTTCAGCGCCAGATAGACATCGCGCAGATGGGTCACGTCGGCCAGCGCGTAATCCAGCTGCTTTTCGGTCAGCGGACGGCGGCTCCAGTCGGTGAAACGCGAGGATTTGTCGATCTGCACGTTTTTGATCTTCTGCACCAGCTGGTCGTAGGAGATCGAATCGCCGAAACCGCAGACCATGGCGGCAACCTGCGTGTCGAAGATCGGATGGGGAATGAGCCCGCCCAGATGGTAGATGATCTCGATATCCTGCCGCGCGGCGTGGAAAACCTTGACGACGTTAGGATTGGCCATCAGCTCGAAAAGCGGCGTAAGGTCGAGACCCTTGGCCAGCGGATCGACCAGCACCTCAAGCGTCGGGCTTGCCATCTGTACGAGGCAGAGCTCCGGCCAGAAGGTCGTTTCCCGCAGAAACTCGGTGTCGATGGTGATGAATTCCGATTTCGCCAGTTCCGTACAGGCTTCGGCGAGGGCGGCAGTCGTTTCAATCATTGCAAATGGCCACTCGTGAAAATTATCCGTCTTACTTTCCCTTTGCCGGGCGCATGTCAATACAAAGCCCGCTTTTGAAGGCTCATGGATCGTTTTTCTGGGGCGGATTTGGCTCCTGTCCGTCCTTTTTGGGCGGCGGGGGCGCGGCGAGCTTCTGGAAATAGGCGGATGTGCGCAAGAGCGAGCGGAACCGCCAGTTTCTTTCCTCCACCGGAACACCTTCCCGCACCTGCAGCCGGTAGATGGTATAGGCGATGAAAACGATCTGGATCGCGGCCGTGTAACTGAACAGCGCTTTCGGGCCGAACTGGTCGATCAGGACGGAGGCGAGCAGCGGCCCGACGGTTGCGCCCACCGACCAGAAGAACAAAAGCCCGGCGGACACCATCGCATGTTCGCCCTCCTTGGCATGGTCGTTGCCGTGAGCGGAACTCAACGAATAGAGCGGTAGGGCGAAGGCGCCAAAGATGAAGACGCCGATAATGTTGCTCCACTCATCCGTGCCGGCGAAGAGGGCGAGAAACAGACCGACGATCACCGAGCCTGCCGTGGTGGCGAGAATGATGATGCGCCGGTCGTAGCGGTCGGAATAGACGCCGAGCGGATATTGCAGCACCACGCCGCCGATGATGCCGGCGCTCATGAAGGTGGCGATGGCGGTGACGGAAAGGCCGATCTGCTCGGCATAGATCGGGCCGATATTGCGAAACGCCGCCATGCTGAGACCGACAGCCACGCAACCGACGACGGCAAGCGGCGAGATGCGCCAGACCGCGAAAAGATTGAAGGGTATCTGTTTCGGCGGCGCGGGGTTGGATTTGTCGGCAATCGAGATCGGCACCAGCGACAGCGTCAGCGCCATGGCGATCAGCGAGAATACGATGGGCCCGTCGATGCCGGCGACGGGAATGATATATTGGGCGAGCGTCACGGAGCCGAGATCGACGAAACGATAGATGGAAAGCGTGCGGGCACGATTGGAATTCGTCACCTGCGCGTTGATCCAGCTTTCGATCGCGGCGAAAAGACAGGCGACTGCTATGCCGATCACAAAACGCATCGCCAGCCAGAAGAGCGGATGGGTGATGAGCGGCATGGCGATCGATGCGGCGGATGCAACGGCCGCCATGGTGGCAAAGGTGCGGATGTGGCCGATCTTGCGCAGCAGGCGCGTCACCGAAATGCAGCCAAGCGCGAAGCCGAGGCTGTAGGCGGCGCTGATGAGGCCGATGGTGCTGGCCGAAAATCCTTCGGACAGGCCGCGCAGCGCGATATAGGTTCCCTGCAGGCCGTTGCCGCCGATCAGAATGCCGGCGGTGACGAGAAGCGGGATAAGAGGTCTGATCTGGCTCATTGCGGGCCGACTCGGTTTGGCGGGCTGGATTAGCCCTATCTAAAGCGAAGGCAGGGGAAAGGACAGGCTGAAGACGACATTGTTGCGCTTTGCCTTGACAAATCAGGCTGGCCATGCGCTTTTCCGGCAAATTTCGACAGTGCCGCCCATCTGGCCCCCATCAGGGCCCACGACACGTTCCAGGATATAAAAATGCATCGTTACCGCAGCCACACCTGTGCCGCTCTCCGCAAGTCCGACGTTGGCGAAACCGTTCGCCTTTCCGGTTGGGTTCACCGCGTGCGAGATCATGGCGGCGTTCTCTTCATCGACCTTCGCGACCATTATGGCATCACGCAGGTTGTGGCCGATCCGGATAGCCCGGCCTTCAAGATTGCCGAAACGGTGCGTGGCGAATGGGTCATCCGCATCGACGGTCTGGTCAAGGCGCGCTCGGAGGACACCGTCAACAAGGGCATGGCGACCGGCGAGATCGAGCTTTACGCACAGGAAATCGAGGTTCTGGGCGTTGCCAAGGAACTGCCGCTGCCGATCTTCGGCGAGCCTGAGTACCCTGAAGACGTTCGCCTGAAGTACCGCTTCCTCGATCTTCGCCGCGAAACGCTGCACAAGAACATCGTCAAGCGCACGCAGATCATCTCCGCCATGCGCACCGGCATGGGCGAGATGGGCTTTGCCGAATATACGACGCCGATCCTCACCGCCTCTTCGCCGGAAGGCGCGCGCGACTTCCTCGTGCCCTCGCGTATTCATGAAGGCAAGTTCTTCGCGCTGCCGCAGGCGCCGCAGCAGTACAAGCAGCTTCTGATGGTGGCCGGTTTCGACCGTTATTTCCAGATCGCGCCGTGCTTCCGTGATGAAGATCCGCGCGCTGACCGCCTGCCGGGCGAATTCTATCAGCTCGACGTCGAAATGAGCTTCGTGACCCAGGAAGACGTCTGGACCACGATGGAGCCGATGATGACGGCCGTGTTCGAGAAGTTCGCCGAAGGCAAACCTGTCACCAAGCAGTGGCCGCGCATTCCCTATGACGAAGCGATCCGCAAATATGGTTCCGACAAGCCGGACCTGCGCAACCCGATCGTCATGGAAGCCGTGACCGAACATTTCGACGGTTCGGGCTTCAAGGTCTTCGCCAACATGATCGCTTCCAACCCCAAGGTTCAGGTCTGGGCGATCCCGGCCAAGACCGGTGGTTCGCGCGCTTTCTGCGATCGCATGAACGCCTGGGCGCAGAGCCAGGGCCAGCCGGGCCTCGGCTACATCTTCTGGAAGGAAGAGGACGGCAAGGTCGGCGGTTCCGGTCCGCTCGCCAAGAACATCGGCGAAGAACGCACCGAGGCGCTGCGCCAGCAGCTCGGCCTCGAGGCGGGCGACGCCTGCTTCTTCGTTGCCGGTGATCCCGCGAAGTTCTACAAGTTCGCCGGTGAGGCGCGCACCCGTGCCGCCGACGAGCTGAACCTGATCGATCGCGACCGTTTCGAAATGTGCTGGATCGTCGATTTCCCCTTCTTCGAATATAACGAGGAAGAAAAGAAGATCGACTTTGCCCACAACCCCTTCTCCATGCCGCAGGGCGGTCTGGAAGCGCTGGAAGGCGACGATCCGCTTTCCATCAAGGCCTTCCAGTATGACGCGGTCTGCAACGGCTTCGAAATCGCCTCCGGCTCGATCCGTAACCAGTCGCCGGAACTGATGGTCAAGGCCTTCGAAAAGGTTGGTCTGTCGCAGAGCGACGTGGAAGAGCGCTTCGGCGGCCTTTACCGCGCCTTCCAGTACGGCGCGCCTCCGCATGGCGGTTGCGCTTTCGGTATCGACCGTGTGGTCATGCTTCTGGTTGGCGCCAAGAACCTGCGCGAAATCACCCTGTTCCCGATGAACCAGCAGGCGCAGGACCTCCTGATGAACGCGCCGTCGCCGGCAACGCCGACGCAGCTTCGTGAACTGGCGCTGCGCGTCGTTCCGTCCAAGAAGGACTGATATGGTGAAGACGCTGCTCGACCGGGTTCGCGCAGCCTTCACCCGTGCATTGGCGGCCGCACTTGCGGCCGCTTTTGCGTTCTGGGTCGCGCATCGGTGGCTGGGCCATCCACAACCCGTCTTTGCCGCAATCAGCGCGCTTATCTGCCTTGCTCCGGGAATCCCGAGCCATGTTCGTCAGGGCCTTGGCCTGATGGTCGGCGTCACCATCGGCATTCTTGTCGGGGAGATCGCGCTCCTTGTCCCGCATGATGTCGCTGAAATCAGGCTGGCCTCGGCGACCTTCATCGCCATGATCCTCGCTTCCATGTTCGGCCTGCCGCCGGTCGTGCCGATACAGGCTGGCGCTTCGGCCATGCTCGTGCTGCTGATGGGGCCGCAGGCTGCCGGTTTTGTCCGTTTTGTCGATGTGATCGTGGGTGTGGCGACTGGTGTGGCCGTAGCGCTCGTCTTCTTTCGTGAGCGGCTGAAGCTCTAGTGGTCTTGTCATAAAACCTTAATCAAACTGACAAATCCGGTAGAGGAGTTCTTAAGTCTTCTCAATCATTCATCCCCATCGTGAAATATGCAAACGAGGGTTGAATGTTTTCGCTGGTCTCGACGTTTAAAATCGCACATCGCATATCCATGCTCGCACTGGCTGCGCTCTGCGGTATCGCCGTCATTGCGGGCATGCTGCTGTGGCAAAGGCATATGGAGGCGCGTTACCGGATTGCCGAAGACACTCTTATCCAGAGGGACGGCGTGCTGACGACGCTGATGGACGGGCTGCATGAAAGCCGCCTCCATCAGAGGGATTTCCTGCTTTCCAGGGACATGAATTCCGTCGCCGAGTTTGATCAGACGATGGACAAGGTGCATCAGTCGCTGAGCAGCCTCGAAGGCAGCGCGACGCCGCAGGTCCGCGCGAAGCTTGACGCACTGGCGCAGGGTACCCTTGCCTATACCGACCGCATGAAGGCGCTTGTTTCCAAAAACCGGGAGCTTGGCCTCACTCCCACCGAGGGCCTTGAGGGCGCGATGCGCAACGGCGTGCATTCCATCGAAAAACTCATCGACGTCGTCGCCAATGCCGAAATCCGCGCCAGCATGCTGATGATGCGCCGGCACGAGAAGGATTTCATCCTGCGGCGCGATGAAGCCTATACGGGCAAGCATGCAGCCGAGGTTGAGACCTTCAAGGCGCTGGTGAAGCTGGAATACCGGCCGGGTGTGGAGCGCCAGCGCATCATGGATGCACTGGAGATTTACACCGCCTCCTTCCGTTTTTATGCGCAGGCCGTGCTGGAGGAACAGAAGGCGCGGGAAACGGTCGCTTCCGCCTATAATGCGCTGCTGCCCGTCGTCGCGGATATTTCCACGGCCTATCGGCAGGAGCGGGAAGCCAGCGCGCTGCAAAACCAGACCGCGGCGGAAACGACCGTCTCGATCGTTGTCATCCTTATCGCGTTCGCCGTCGTGAGCCTTTTTGCCGGGGTCTACTTCATCGGCCGGTCGATAACCCGTCCGGCGACCGCGATCACCGGCGCGATGCGTCGTCTGGCCGAAGGCGAAACCGAGTTTGCGGTTCCCGGCCTTCGTCGCAGGGATGAGTTTGGCGCCATGGCGCAGGCGCTGGAGATTTTCCGGCAGGCGGCCATCGCCAAGATCGAGCTGGAGCGCCAGGCACTCGTGGCCCGTCAACGCGCCGAGGATGAAAAGGCCGGGTTCCAACGCGAGGCGGAGGCACAAGCACAGGCGCGGTTGATGCAGGCAACGACCGGACTTGCGGCGGCGCTGCATCGCCTGGCCGAAGGCGATCTATCCTTCGAACTGAACGAGCCCTTCGCGCCGGATTTCGAGGCGCTGCGACACGATCTCAACCGGACGATCCGCCAGCTCGATGCCGCCATGTCCGGCATCGTGCAGTCGAGCGTCGCGATTGACGGCGGTAGCCAGGAAATCAGCCAGAGCGCTGCCGATCTTGCCCGCCGCACGGAACAGCAGGCCGCCTCGCTCGAAGAGACCGCCGCCGCCCTTGATCAGCTGACGGCAAACATCCGCATTTCGGCGGATCGTGCGGTGGAGGCGCGCTCGGTCGCCCATTCGGCCGATGAGGATGCCAGCCGCACGGCCGATCTCGTCGTCGACACGATCATGGCCATGGAAAAGATCGAGCAATCCTCCGGCAGGATCGGCAGCATCATCAGCGTCATTGACGAGATTGCCTTCCAGACCAACCTTCTTGCTCTCAATGCCGGTGTTGAAGCCGCGCGTGCGGGGGAGGCGGGACGTGGTTTCGCCGTCGTTGCGCAGGAGGTGCGCGAACTGGCGCAGCGCTCCGCAAAGGCCGCCGCCGAGATCAAGGTGCTCATCCGCAACTCCAGCACGGAGGTGAAGGATGGCGCGCGGTTCGTGCGCGAAACCGGCGCCGCCCTGTCGCGCATCGGCGGTTCGGTGAAGACGATCAACGATCATATTGAGGCGATCGCCGCTGCCACGAAGGAGCAGTCGCTCGGGCTTTCCGAGATCAATACCGCCGTCAACCATCTGGATCAGGGCACCCAGCAGAACGCCGCCATGGTCGAGGAGAACAATGCCGCCAGCGCCATGCTGGCCGGTGAGACGGCGCGTCTCAAGCAACTGGTCCATCAGTTCCGGCTGAGCGAAGCGGATATGTGGGATAATCGCCAGCGCGAAGCAGCCTGACCCTTCATTTCCAGACATCGAAAGCGGGCGCGCAACTTGCAGCCCGCTTTTTTGCCGTCTATAGGTGGGCTATTCACCACGGACCCGGTGAAATCCCGGGTGGCTCTTCTGGCCGCCGATCCGCCAGACAACGCAAAGCACCGACATTCTTTTTTAATCTACCGGAGATGTCTCCGGCCGGTGCGTCATACTTTGCGAAAAAATCAAATGAACAGATTTCAGACTTACAGACGTGAGTGGTTTTCCAATATTCGCGGTGATGTCCTTTCCGGCATCGTCGTGGCACTCGCCCTCATTCCCGAAGCCATCGGCTTTTCCGTCATTGCCGGCGTCGATCCCAAGGTGGGGTTGTTCGCATCCTTCGCCATCGCCTGCGTTTCCGCCTTCACCGGCGGCCGTCCCGGCATGATTTCCGCGGCAACTGCCGCCACCGCCGTGCTGATGGTCACGCTCGTCAAGGAACACGGCCTGCAATATCTCTTTGCGGCCACCATCCTCATGGGCGTGCTGCAGATCGCGGCGGGCTTTGCCAGGCTCGGCCGGGTGATGCGCTTCGTCTCGCGCTCGGTCATGACCGGTTTCGTCAACGCGCTGGCGATCCTGATCTTCATGGCGCAATTGCCCGAGCTTATCGGCGTGCCGGTCGAAACCTATGTCATGATCGCGGCAGGCCTTGCGATCATCTATCTCTTTCCGCTGGTTACGAAAATCATCCCGTCGCCGCTGGTCGCCATCGTCGTCCTGACCTGCGTGGCGGTGTTTTCCGGCATGGACATCCGCACTGTCGGCGATCTCGGCGAGTTGCCTTCGACATTACCGGTCTTTGCCCTGCCGCAGGTGCCGCTGACCTTCGAAACGCTTCAGATCATCTTTCCCTATTCCGCAGCACTTGCCGCTGTCGGTCTCCTGGAATCGCTGCTAACGGCACAGATCGTCGACGACATGACGGATACCGGCAGCAACAAGAGTCGGGAATGCATCGGGCAGGGGACAGGCAACATCGCGTCTGCGCTCATCGGCGGCATGGGCGGCTGCGCCATGATCGGCCAGTCCGTCATCAATGTCCGCTCCGGCGGCAGGGGCCGGCTCTCCACTTTCGTGGCGGGTGCTTTCCTGCTGTTCCTCATTCTGGTGCTCGACGACCTCGTCCGCATCATTCCGATGGCTGCTCTGGTGGCAGTCATGATCATGGTTTCCATCGGCACCTTCTCGTGGCGCTCGATCCTCGATCTGCGCCGCAATCCGCCGTCCTCCAGCATCGTCATGCTGGTAACGGTCGGAACGGTGCTGGCGACCCATGATCTTGCAAGGGGCGTGCTGGCAGGCGTGCTTCTGTCCGGCGTGTTTTTTGCGGGCAAGGTTTCCAGGCTTTTCCACGTCCGCCCTGAACTTGCGGCGGATGGCCGGCAACGCATCTACCGTGTCGATGGCCAGATATTCTTCGCTTCGACCGAAAGCTTCATTGCCGCTTTCGATTTCGCCGAAGAGGTGGAGGCAGTGACGATCGATGTCAGCCAAGCCCATCTCTGGGATATTTCGGCAGTTGGTGCGCTGGACAAGGTGGTCCTGAAATTCCGCAAATCCGGCAAGAGGGTCGAGGTGATCGGCGTCAACGAGGCGAGCGCCCATATGATCGACCGTTTCGCCCTGCACGACAAGCAGGATGGAGCGGCAGCCCCGCTCCACTGACCAGAAGTGAAAAGCCCCGGCGGAAACCGGGGCTTTTTATTATGCTATTCGTTTGCCGTCACCGTCACGCCGAGCATTTTCGGCAGGGTGTTCGGCGCGCCCATCGCGGCGCCCATGATCATCGGGAACGGAACCGGCTTTTCCGGCTCTGCCGTAATGGTGAAGTTCTTCGGATTGTCGATATAGGTGTTGATCGCGGCCGACACCATGTTCTGCAGGTCCGGAACATTGAGCGAGGCCATCATGATGGGCGCCATGCCCTTGATGGTCTGGGAAAGCTGCTCGCCCGTCATGCCCTGCTGGCTTGCGGCGTAGTCGATGGCGCGCTTGGTGATGCTGGCGTCCTCGAAGCTGATTTCAGCATTGACGAAGGAAAGCTGCTGCATCAGGCCAAGCATGGCAAGGCTTGCAGCCTGATCCGCCTGTTCCTTGTTCGGATTGGCGGCCTGCGCCTTCACCGTTTCCTGCATCGACTTGATGAAGTCGAGCGTGTAGCCGGAGAAGCCGAACGACATGTTGAGACGGCCGATATTGTCGAGGTCGATGGCATATTCCTCGACATCGACGGTGCCGGAAGCCACTTGCCAGCTGCCGCTCATGGTCATGTCGCCGGAAAGCGCCTTGAGTTCGAGTTTCTCGATGGCGTCTTTCGTGCCGGGATCGGTAACTTCGCTGAGATCCGCCTTGAAGCCGGATGCGTCGAGTTCGAAGCCGATCGATGCCTTGTCGTCGCTGACGGACATGGTGGCGGTGCTTTCCTCAAGCGAGAAAGCCTGCTTGCCATCGACGGAAACGGAAATCGGACCGCTATGCGCCTCATCATAGAACATCAGCGCATCGACCGTGCCAGTCGTGGCGTCAGCAGGAATGGTGAGACCGGACATGTAGATGTCGCTGGCCTTGATCTCCACGTTTTCCTGCTTGTAATCGATATTGTCGAAACGCGCATTCTTGATGGTGTAGCCGCCGTTGTTTTCCTGGACGTCCTCAAGCGTGATGTTGCCGACCGGGATTTTTTTGGCCGGATCGGCGACCGAGTTGAAGGTCACGCCGTTCAGCGTCACGGTGGAGCCGTTGACGGCGACCGAGCCGGCTGTGATTTCGCCACCCTGTGCGGCGTAGGCGGCATTGATCTTCTTCAGCACATCGCCGCCATCAAGCGCGAAAGCCGGCGCCGAAAGCACAAGAAGCGCGGCACTTGCGAAAAGAACTTGCCGGGTGGATTTCAGTCTCATGATGTTTCTTCCCTCAATGTGCAGATGCGCACCGTGTTCTAGATATGGATGGTGACATTTATATTCGCGATTATTCAAAGGTCTACAGGATTTAGATCGATTCGTATGACGGCGGCATTGCGGCATTTACAACGCGGTTAATAAAAAACCTCTTGAAAGAGGTGGTTTCATCCACAGGGCAGACC
Source organism: Rhizobium oryzihabitans (assembly GCF_010669145.1). Taxonomy (NCBI): domain Bacteria; kingdom Pseudomonadati; phylum Pseudomonadota; class Alphaproteobacteria; order Hyphomicrobiales; family Rhizobiaceae; genus Rhizobium; species Rhizobium oryzihabitans. The sequence goes on along the minus strand of NZ_CP048632.1, from coordinate 930,588 downwards.
CCTGAATTTCTTGCCGGGAATCGGCATTTCGGCTAGTCAAGCACCATGGGAAAAAATCTTGTACCTCCGTCAGGCGGAGACGATAACATTCATCCGGTCGATTTGAAGGCGGCGCTTGAAGAGCGCTACCTCGCTTACGCCTTGTCGACGATCATGCATCGTGCGCTGCCGGATGTGCGCGACGGCCTGAAGCCGGTTCACCGCCGCATCATCCACGCCATGAGCGAGATGGGCATCCGCCCCAACTCGGCCTTCAAGAAATGCGCCCGTATCGTCGGCGACGTGATCGGTAAATTCCACCCGCATGGCGACCAGTCGGTCTACGATGCGCTGGTGCGTCTCGCGCAGGATTTCTCGCAGCGTTATCCGATCGTGGACGGGCAGGGCAATTTCGGCAACATCGATGGCGACGGCGCCGCTGCCTATCGTTACACCGAAGCGCGCATGACCGATGTGGCGGCGCTGCTGCTGGAGGGCATTGGCGAGGACGCGGTGGATTTCCGCGCCACCTATAACGAGGAAGACGAAGAACCCGTCGTTCTGCCGGGCGCATTCCCCAATCTGCTCGCCAATGGCGCCTCCGGCATTGCGGTGGGCATGGCGACCTCTATCCCGCCGCACAATGCGCACGAACTTTGCGATGCGGCGCTTTATCTCATCAAGCATCCGGATGCGTCGGTGGAAAAGCTGGTGGAATTCATTCCCGGCCCCGACCTGCCGACCGGCGGTGTGATTGTCGAAAGCCGCGAGAATATTCTCGATGCCTATAAGACGGGTCGCGGCGGTTTTCGCGTGCGTGCCAAATGGGAAACGGAAGATCTCGGACGCGGCGGTTATCAGATCGTCATCACCGAAATCCCCTTCCAGGTGCAGAAATCGCGCCTGATCGAAAAGATCGCCGAACTGCTGCTTGCCCGCAAGCTGCCGCTGCTCGAGGATGTCAGAGACGAATCCGCCGAAGACGTGCGCATCGTGCTGGTGCCGAAGAGCCGCACCGTTGACGCCACGCTCCTGATGGAATCCCTGTTCCGCCTGTCCGACCTCGAAAGCCGCCTGCCGCTCAACATGAACGTGCTGTCGCTTGGCAAGGTGCCGAAGGTGATGGCGCTGAACGAGGTGCTGAGCGAATGGCTGGCGCACCGCAAGGATGTGCTGGTCCGCCGTTCCCGCCACCGTCTCGCGGCCATCGACCGCAGGCTTGAAATTCTCGGCGGCCTGCTCGTCGCTTACCTCAATCTCGATGAGGTCATCCGCATCATCCGCGAGGAGGATGAGCCGAAACAGGTGATGATGGCGAAATGGTCGCTCACCGACAATCAGGCCGAAGCCATCCTCAACATGCGGCTGCGCAATCTGCGCAAGCTGGAAGAATTCGAAATCCGCAAGGAATTCGATGAACTCAGCAACGAGAAGGCCGAAATCGAGGGGCTGCTCGCCTCCGATGAAAAGCAGTGGCAGACGGTCGCCTGGGAAATTGGCGAAGTCAAAAAGAAATATGCCAAGGCAACCGAGATCGGCCGTCGCCGCACGCAGTTTGCGGATGCGCCGGATGCCGATATCGAGGCCATCCAGCAGGCGATGATCGAAAAGGAACCGGTCACCATCGTCATTTCGCAGAAGGGCTGGATCAGGGCGCTGAAGGGACACATGTCCGATACGTCGTCGCTCACCTTCAAGGAAGGCGACGGCCCGAAGCTTGCCTTCCCGGCGCAGACGACGGACAAGCTGCTGCTGCTGACGACGGGCGGCAAGGCCTATACGCTCGGCGCCGACAAGCTGCCGGGCGGTCGCGGCCATGGCGAGCCGATCCGCATCATGGTCGACATGGAGAACGATCAGGACATCCTGACGGCCTTCGTCCACGATCCGTCCCGCAAGCTTCTCCTTGTCTCGACCGCAGGCAACGGCTTCATCGTGGCCGAAAGCGAAATGGTCGCGAATACCCGCAAGGGCAAGCAGATCATGAATGTCTCCATGCCCGATGAAGCGAAGCTCGCGGCGCCGGTCACGGGCGACCATGTCGCTGTCGTCGGCGAAAACCGCAAGCTGCTCGCCTTCCCGCTGTCGCAGGTTCCGGAAATGTCGCGCGGCAAGGGCGTGCGCCTGCAACGCTATAAGGATGGCGGTGTCGTGGACGTGAAATGCTTCGCGCTCGCGGATGGCTTGAGCTGGTCCGACACGGCCGGGCGTCTCTTTACCAAGGTTGGCGAAGAATTGCGCGAATGGCTGGCCGACCGCGCCACCGTTGGCCGCACTGTGCCGAAGGGTTTTCCGCGTAGCGGGAAGTTTGGCGGGTAACGCAGCCCGACGTTGATGGGATATCGAAAAAGCGCCGCGTATCGAAATGATATGCGGCGTTTCCGCTTAGGCAAATGGGACGGCGTGGTCTTTGAGGAAAAGACATGCGCCTTCCTCGTCTATTTCACCGGCGGCGACGTTCAGAACGAAAGTATAGAGAGTAGCTTCGTCGGTCTCGATCATGTAGCCGTTTTCCATCAGAAAAACACCGGCGGCAACGATGGCGATCCGCTTGTTGCCATCGATAAAGGCGTGATTGCGTGCGAGTCCAAAGAGATAAGCTGCAGCAAGTTCACACGGATCGTCTGCACCATAACCCGCTTTGTTTATCGGTCGGTGCAGAGCGGATTCGAGTATGCCTTCATCACGCAGGCCATGAACGCCGCCAAAACGCTCTATTTGCATGACATGTAATTGCTTGACGATGTCGCTTCGAAGAAAGATGAAGTCCGTCATTCGGCGAGTTTCTTCAAGGCAACTTTGTATTTCTCCATAAAGACACGTGCGTGATCGAGCTGCCGTGCGAAATCCGCGTCAGCAACACGCAGCTCAAAGCCGCCGTTTTTTTCTTCGATGGCAAGTGTGTCGCCCGTCTTGAGGCCCATGCGATCCAAGACTTCCTTAGGAATGATAATACCTTCGGAATTACCGATCTTGCGGATTGTGACATTCATGACGCTAACTCCTGTTATAACGATGTTATAACACATGAGGTTTTGTCATTCAACGGGCAGGTTTGGGTGCATCGTCAGACTTTATCGCCTGCCTCGCCGGATGGCGTGTAAACCTCCCACCCGCGCGGTGTCAGATGCTCCTGCGGATGATAGCGCGTCTTGTATCCCATCTTTTCCGAACCATCTACCCAGTAGCCGAGATAGACGTGCGGCAGGCCGAGCGCGCGGGTGCGGGTGATGTGGTCCATGATCATGAAGGTGCCCAGCGAGCGTTTTTCGAGATCGGGGTTGAAGAAGGAATAGACCATCGACAGCCCGTCGCTCATCACGTCGCTCAGCGCCAGGGCCAGAAGCTCGCCGCGCTTGCTGGGATCAATGCCGGAGCCCGGTTCGCGCACGCGGTATTCGATGATGCGGGTGTTCACATGCGTGTCCTCGACCATGATCGCATAATCGAGCGCCGACATGTCGGACATGCCGCCCGACTGGTGGCGGTGGTCGAGATAGCGGCGAAACAGCGAGAACTGTTCGGTGGAGGGCTCGGCGGCGTGGACGGTGGCGACGACATCCCTGTTGATGGACAGAACGCGCCGCATCGATTTTGTCGGCTGGAACTGTTCGGTCAGGATGCGCACGGAAACGCAGGCGCGGCAGTTTTCGCAAGCCGGGCGATAGGCGATGTTCTGCGAACGCCTGAAACCGCCCTGGGTCAGAAGGTCATTCATTTCCGACGCACGCGGGCCGACCAGATGCGTAAAGACCTTCCGCTCCATCTGGTTCGGCAGGTAGGGGCAGGTGGCCGGTGCCGTAAGATAGAATTGGGGAGAGGGCGTCGCCTGCGTGTTCATCGAACCGTGATCGCCTCCTGCGTCTGTTATGAAAGCGCGCCGCGATTTCACGGGGCTGGCGGCGGCGCTTCAAGCGACAAGCATAATGTCACAGAATGGCAAAATGCCGGAAAACGTCAACTGCGAGATACGGCATTTGCCTGATATGAAAGCCACGTTTACGTGGCTTTCGGCAATATCAGCGCGTTCTGACGATAACGGTGCCAAGCAGGAAGTCATGAACGAGGCGCGAGCGCTCGGTAAACAGGCCCGCGAGCAGAATCAACGGGGTCAGAACCGAGTTGATGACCCAGAAAAGCACGATGTGAACGGTCGAAAGAAGAAAATCGATTCGCCGTCCGTCCATGCGCGCCATCGCTATACCCATCGCCCGCATGCCGGGGTCGCCTGCGATGGGCCGCCGAGCGTCATGCCGAAATAAAGCACCGCCACGATGACGAACAGCGCCGGATAGAGGAAGAAGCCGAGACCCAGCGTGATCACGCCGAGAAAGAAGACAATCACGGCCGCCGGAATGCACAGCAGGAGAACGATCGCATAATCGATCAGGAACGCGAAGACGCGCCGGCTCAGGACGCCGCTATAGGCGCGCCAGTCATCCGGTGCGATATAGGTGGGGTTCTGGTCGAGGTTCATCGGTCGTTTTCTCCTGAGAGGTTCTGACAGCTCGGCACATATGCCGTGTCAGCAGACAATATGGGAAGCAAACGACCGAATACAATAAGCGCCAGCTTTCGTGTAGCCTGTCAGCCCTTTGCGAGTTTGCGTGCGGCCTCGATGGCGAAATAGGTCAGGATGCCATCGCAGCCCGCACGCTTGAAACAGAGAAGCGTTTCCATCATCACGCGCTCGCCGTCGATCCAGCCATGCATGGCCGCGGCCTTGATCTGGGTATATTCGCCGGACACCTGATAGGCGAAGGTCGGCAGGCCGAAATTCTCCTTCAGCCGCCAGCAGATGTCGAGATAGGGCAGGCCGGGTTTGACCATCAGCATGTCAGCGCCTTCCTCAACGTCGAGCGCGGCGTCGCGGATCGCCTCCATGCCGTTGGCCGGGCTGATATAGTAGCTGTTCTTGTCGCCCTTCAGCAGTCCCGCCGTGGAAATGGCCTCGCGATAGGGGCCGTAATAACCGGAGGCGAATTTCGTGGCGTAGGCCATGATGCCGACATTTTGGTGCCCCGCCGCATCGAGGCCGCGGCGGATGGCGCCGATACGGCCATCCATCATCTCCGACGGCGAAATAATGTCCGAACCGGCTTCGGCCTGAAGGATTGCCGCCCGCACGACCTGTTCCACGGTCTCGTCATTGACGATCTCGTCGCCGCGCAGAATGCCGTCATGCCCATGGCTGGTGAAGGGGTCGAGCGCAACATCGGTGATCATGCCGATATTGGGAACGGCTTTCTTGACGGCGATGGTTGCCTGATTGATGAGATTATTCGCCTCGAGTGCGTTGGAACCGGTCTCGTCGCGCAACTCCATCTCGATGTTCGGAAAGGTCGCAATTGCCGGAATGCCGAGATCGGCGGCCTCTTTTGCGGCTTCGACCAGCTTGTCGACGCTCATGCGGTTGACGCCCGGCATCGCCGGAATGGGATCGAGAATATTGCTGCCCGGCACGATGAAAACCGGCCAGATGAGATCGTCGACGGTGAGGCGGCTTTCCTGCACCAGACGGCGCGTCCAATCCGCCTTGCGATTGCGCCGCATGCGACGATGGCCGGTGATCTCGTCGACCAGATGCGTTTTGTCCTGCATGTAAGAATGTCCTTCGATCAAATTTGGAAAGCTGCATAGCATGAAGCTTGGCCCATGCGAATGCGACAATCTTCCCTCATCGGCGTCCCGCACCGGCGTGATGTTTTGACAAGGCAGGCCGTGGAATTCAATATGGGCTGGTCGCCCGCCCGTCGAGACCGTATCTTCCGGCCATGGAACCTGATTCTCAACCTCTGCCGAAGCGTCCGCTTACGGAAATCCTCTTTCTGGTCTTCATGAGGCTGGTCGCGGTTTCCTGTTTCTGGTTCGGCCTGCAATATTGGGCGATGCTGACGGGATATTCGCTGGGAGGGCACGGACGGTTCGATATGCTGAACCTGCCCTGGCGGGTGGCGGGCAGCGCGCTTGCGGTGATTTTCCCGGTCGCGGCGCTCGGTCTCTGGCTCGGCGCTTCCTGGGGGGCGGTCATCTGGGTCATGGGCGCGGGCGCTCAGATCGCCATGTACAAGGTGTGGCCGCATATCTTCGGCGCCAACACGCTCGTACCCGTGATGCACGGCCTGGTGGCAACCATTTATATACTATTTCTGGTCGCTTTCTGGCTGGATCAGCGCCAAAATGAAGAGCGCGCAAGAATTGATTTACCATAAGAATAAAGCAATTCGGCCCGATTTCGGGCCTGATTTTATCGCTAAGCCATTGATTTATAATGACTGGCTGGGAACCATTCCCGCTTCGCCACAAGTTTGGCCCCTTTGGAAAAATGCAGGTAACCATTTGTTAATCGTAGCTTTTAAGTAGAATTTTATGCGCATTGATTAGGTTCTCACTCAAGGCGGGAGACAAACAAACACACCGCCAAACAAAACAGTGAGGCAGTCATGATCAATAGCAAAGTTAAGCCGCAGGCCGTTGTTGCCGATGCACATGAAGATACCATCCGCTCGCTCTACATGGAGTCGCTGCACCTGGTGGAACGTCTCCACCGCCGCCTCCTCGATGTCATCAAGGATGAGTTCGACCGTCAGGGTCGCGATGACGTCAACGCCGTTCAGGCCCTGCTGCTGTTCAACATCGGCAATTCCGAACTGACGGCCGGCGAGCTTCGTTCGCGTGGTTATTACCTCGGCTCGAACGTCTCCTACAACGTCAAGAAGCTGGTCGACCTCGGTCTCATCAACCACCAGCGCTCGCGTGTCGACCGTCGCTCGGTCCGCATCAGCCTGACCGAAAAGGGCCAGGAAATCGCCGAAACGGTTGCCCGTCTTTATGAACGCCACGTCGGCTCGATCGAAAAGGTCGGCGGCATCGGCACCGGCGAGTTCTCCGAAATGAACAAGCTGCTGCAGCGCCTCGATCGCTTCTGGAACGACTCGATAGCCTATCGTCTTTAATACCGCGACGGTTTCACTGTTTAAGCCGGGGGCATGACTTTGCCTCCGGCTTGCGGATTCGCCTCGGAACGTTCCCCGTTTCAGCGTGTCAACCCCGGCTCACAAACCAGGCCTTCGCCCCTTTTTGCAGGGGATACAAAGCTTCGTGAGAAAAGGCTCGTGACACGAATTGGCCATATTGATATGGGACCCGCAAAGGTGAAGGAGCCGGCGGTTTCTCCTGCTGTCGTGGCAAGTCCCGACTGTTCTGCCAGACAATAGCGCCCGGATCATGGGTGTTGAGCATTACCGGCCGGCAGACACGTTGTACGTGTTTGTTAATCATATTGATTTAGGCATTGTTCAGAATGCCGAAGAGAGTGGCTGGTAGGTAGAATGACAAAGAAATCCGTATCCGATTCCGTATCGCGCCGTGCGCTTCTGCGCTCCGCCGTTTCCGTTGGTGCCGCAGCGCTTGCCGCGCCTGCCTTCGCGCAGAACGCGCTTAACGATCTCATGGGCTCTTCGCGCCGCGGCAACTGGGATGACCAGTTCGACGCCAACTCGTCGCGTTCCGCCGTGGGTGTCGTCTCCAACAACCCGGTTCTGGGGCGGGAAGCGCCTGTCTATATGCAGCAGGCGATCATGCAATATCAGCAGATCGTGCAGAACGGCGGCTGGCCCGACGTGCCCGTCACCCAGCAGCGTCTTCAGATCGGCGTCTCGGATCCCTCGGTGCAGGCGCTTCGCCAGCGCCTGATGGTCTCCGGTGACCTGACGCGCGAAGCCGGCATTTCCAGCGCCTTCGATTCCTACGTCGACGGTGCCCTGAAGCGCTTCCAGGCGCGCCACGGTCTTCCGGCCGATGGTGTCAGCGGTGAATATACGACAAAGGCGCTCAATGTTTCGGCCCAGATCCGTCTGGCGCAGCTGCAGACCAACCTTGTCCGCATCCAGTCCATGTCTGGCGATCTCGGCCAGCGTCACCTGATGGTGAATATTCCGGCCGCCGCCATCGAGGCGGTGGAGAACGAGCGCGTCGTCCTGCGCAACACGGCCGTTGTCGGCCGCGCCAGCCGCCCGACGCACGTCATCAATTCCAAGATTTATGAGGTCATCCTCAACCCCTACTGGACAGCGCCGCGCTCGATCGTCGAAAAGGACATCGTGCCCCTGATGCAGAAGGACCCGACCTATCTGGAGCGGAACAACATCCGCCTCATCGATGGCAAGGGACAGGAAGTGTCGCCGACATCCGTTGACTGGTTCGCGCCGAAGGCCCCGAACCTGATGTTCCGTCAGGACCCCGGCAAGATCAACGCCATGTCGTCCACGAAGATCAACTTCCACAATCCGAACAACGAATATATGCACGACACGCCGCAGCAGGGCCTGTTCAACAAGCTGATGCGTTTCGAATCCTCCGGCTGCGTGCGCGTGCAGAACGTGCGCGACCTGACAAGCTGGCTGCTGCGCGACACGCCCGGCTGGTCACGTCAGGAAATGGAGCGCGTCATCGCAACCCGCGTCAACACGCCGATAAAGCTGGCGCAGGAAGTTCCTGTCTATTTCGTCTACATCACCGCATGGTCGGCGAAGGACGGCGTGGTGCAGTTCCGCGACGACATCTATGAGAAGGACGGCAACGCCGAACTGGCACTCAACACGACGACCGGCATCGAGCAGCCGGCCGGCCCGGTTGACGACGACCTGTTGCCGCGCAACTGATCCGGCTTTGCTTTCATTGAAGGCCGCGCTTCGCCGGGTGCGGCGTAGCCCTCATACGCCGTCACCCCGGACCTGATCCGGGGTCCAGTGCGATCAAGTCCTTGATCGCGAGAGAGTCCTTTCACGGCGCAGACGCGCCGTGGCTGGATGCCGGATCTAGTCCGGCATGACGGGAGGAAAGCTTGTCGCCTTTCCTCACAAGTCTGATCCTCCCCGCCGCGTGCGGCTTTTTCTCCTCTCACCGCTGCTTTCATAAAAACAACTGTCGTTTTTTGTCGCAACGTCGCAGTTTGACGGGCAAATCTCGCAGCCCGTATTGCTCTTGTCCGGGCAGGGCGCTAAGACGCCATCGCATTACTGTTTCAGGAGCCTTCACCATGTCGAACACAGATGCTTTCTTCTCCCGTCCGCTTGCCGAAGTCGATCCGGATATTTTCGGCGCGATCGAGAAGGAACTGGGTCGCCAGCGCCACGAGATCGAACTGATCGCCTCGGAAAACATCGTTTCCCGCGCCGTGCTCGAAGCGCAGGGTTCGATCATGACCAACAAATATGCGGAAGGTTATCCGGGCAAGCGTTATTACGGCGGCTGCCAGTTCGTCGACATCGCTGAAGAACTCGCCATCGAGCGCGCCAAGAAGCTGTTCGGCGTCAACTTCGCCAACGTGCAGCCGAATTCCGGTTCGCAGATGAACCAGGCCGTGTTCCTCGCGCTCCTGCAGCCGGGTGATACCTTCATGGGTCTCGACCTGAACTCGGGAGGCCATCTGACGCATGGTTCGCCGGTCAACATGTCTGGCAAGTGGTTCAACGTCGTGTCCTACGGTGTGCGCGAAGGCGACAACCTGCTCGACATGGACGAAGTGGAGCGCAAGGCCAAGGAAACCCGGCCGAAGCTGATCCTTGCCGGCGGCACCGCCTATTCCCGCATCTGGGACTGGAAGCGCTTCCGCGAGATCGCCGATGAAGTCGGCGCCTATCTGATGGTCGACATGGCCCACATTGCCGGTCTGGTTGCCGGTGGCCAGCATCCGTCGCCATTCCCGCATTGCCATGTTGCCACGACAACGACGCACAAGTCGCTGCGCGGCCCGCGTGGCGGCATGATCCTCACCAATGACGAGGATTTGGCCAAGAAGTTCAACTCGGCCGTTTTCCCCGGCCTCCAGGGCGGCCCGCTGATGCACGTCATCGCCGCCAAGGCGGTTGCCTTCGGTGAGGCGCTGCAGCCGGAATTCCAGGACTACGCCGCGCAGGTCGTCAAGAACGCCAAGGCGCTTGCCGAAACGCTGGTCGAAGGCGGTCTGGATGTCGTCTCCGGCGGCACCGACAACCACCTGATGCTGGTCGATCTTCGCAAGAAGAACGCCACCGGCAAGCGGGCGGAAGCAGCCCTTGGCCGCGCCTACATCACCTGCAACAAGAACGGCATTCCTTTCGATCCGGAAAAGCCCTTCGTCACCTCGGGTGTGCGTCTCGGCACGCCGGCCGGCACGACGCGCGGTTTCAAGGAAGCGGAATTCCGCGAAATCGGCAAACTGATCGTCGAAGTTCTCGATGGTCTGAAGGTTGCCAATTCGGATGAGGGCAATGCCGCCGTCGAGGCTGCGGTGCGTGAAAAGGTCGTCGGCCTGACCGACCGTTTCCCGATGTACCCCTACATGTAAGAGAGGAAGACGATGCGCTGCCCATTTTGCGGTTCCGAAGACACACAGGTCAAGGACTCGCGTCCGGCGGAGGACAATACCTCCATCCGCCGGCGGCGCATCTGCCCCGATTGCGGCGGCCGCTTCACGACCTATGAGCGCGTGCAACTGCGCGAGCTGATGGTCATCAAGAAAAGCGGCCGCAAGCTGCCCTTCGACCGGGAAAAGCTGGTGCGATCCTTCGAGATCGCGCTGCGCAAGCGCCCGGTCGACCGTGACCGGATCGAGCGCGCCGTCTCCGGCATCGTCCGCCGCCTGGAAAGTTCCGGCGAGACGGAAATCCCCTCGGAAGAAATCGGCCTGCAGGTTCTCGAAGCGCTGAAGAGCCTCGATGACGTGGCCTTCGTGCGCTACGCCTCGGTCTATCGCGATTTCAGCCACGCCGAGGATTTCGAGAACGTCATTGCCGAAATCAACGCCAAGATCGCCCGTGATACGGACGCCGGAGTGTAGACGTGACGACCCGCGCCGATGACGAAAGATTCATGGCCCGGGCAATCGAGGTTTCGCTTCGCCATCAGGGTCAGACGCTCACCAACCCATCGGTTGGCTGTGTTCTCGTAAAAGACGGGCAAATCATCGCCGAAGCGGTCACCGCCATTGGCGGCCGCCCCCACGCCGAGAGGCAGGCGCTGGAGATGGCCGGGCAAGCCGCACGCGGCGCTACCGCCTATGTAACCCTCGAACCCTGTTCGCACTGGGGCAAGACACCACCCTGCGCCAATGCGCTGGTGGAATTCGGCGTTGCCCGCGTCGTGGTTGCTGTCGACGATCCGGATGAGCGTGTTTCGGGGCGCGGTTACGCGATCCTGCGCGATGCGGGCATTGCGGTGGAAACCGGCCTGTTGCGCCGTGAAGGCGAGCGGGCGCTTGCCGGTTACCTCACACGTCAGGTTAGAAAACGCCCGCATGTGATTCTAAAGCTTGCTGTTTCCGCTGATGGCATGATCGGCAGGAAAGGCGAGGGGCAGGTGGCGATTACCGGGCCGCAGGCTCGCCACGCCGTGCATGAGCTCCGGGCGCGCTGTGATTGCATCCTTGTCGGTATCGGTACGGCGATCGCGGATGATCCGGAATTGACGGTCCGCGTTGAAGGTCTAGAGGATCGCTCGCCGGTCCGCATCGTGCTTGATCGACATTTTGAATTGCCGCTGACATCGAAGCTGGTGAAGACGGCGCGCGAGGTGCCGGTAATCGTTGCGGTCGCGGCGTTACCCCCTCTGCCCTGCCGGGCATCTCCCCTCAAGGGGGGAGATCGATGGAGCGCTGCTCGGTCATGCATCGATGGCCAGAGAGGGTGAACCGGCACCGAAATTTGAACGATCGGACAGCCCCTTGCCGATCTCCCCCCTTGAGGGGGAGATGCCCGGCAGGGCAGAGGGGGGTAACGCCGAGTCAAAGCGCCAACTCCTGACCGACGCCGGCGTCCAGATCCTCGAAGCCCCAACCCTCGAAAACCTCCTCCACATTCTCGCCGAAAGCGGCATGTCGGAACTTCTGGTCGAAGGTGGCGCTTTTGCCGCAAAATCATTCCTTGAAGCGGGGCTGGTGGACCGTATCATGCTATTTGAAAGCCCGGTCGTGGTCGGTGACGGCGGCATTGAAACGCCGCTCCGCCGTGCCGATATTCCGGGCGATTATGTTTTGGTCAGCGAAACCACCTACGGGCCGGATCGCTGCTTCGATTATGAAAGGCCGCTTTGATGTTTACCGGAATTGTCACCGACGTTGGAACCGTGTCCGAGCTGGAAGCCCTGGCAGAAGGCATCCGTCTGCGGGTGGCGACCAATTACGATCCCAGGACCATCGATATGGGCGCATCGATCTCCCATGGCGGCATCTGCCTGACGGTGACCAGACTGCCGGAAGACGGCAGCAATGAGCGCTGGTTCGAGGTCGAGGCCTGGGAAGAGGCATTGCGCCTGACGACGATCGCCAGCTGGCAGACGGGCACGCATGTCAATCTGGAGCGCGCGCTCAAGATCGGCGACGAGCTTGGTGGTCACATCGTCTCCGGCCATGTCGACGGACGGGCGGAAATCCTCGCGGTAGAGCCGGAAGGCGAAGCGGTCCGCATCCGCCTGCGTGCACCGGACCATCTGGCGAAATTCGTCGCGCCCAAGGGCTCCGTCGCGCTGGACGGCACATCGCTGACCGTCAACGCCGTCGAGGGCACGGATTTCGACGTTCTTTTGATCCGCCATACGCTTTCCGTCACCACATGGGGCGAACGCCAGCCGGGCGATTTCGTCAATTTCGAAGTCGACACCATGGCACGTTATGCCGCCAGACTTGCGGAATTTCCCTCGGCGTAAGTCGAGGAGGCAGGTTCGGCGTTTTATTGTGTTCGCCTGACGCTTCCACCTCCCGTCATTCCGGCTCAAGGCCGGAATGACGGGAGGTGCGTTACACGTACCGGAAATCGCGACACATCAATCGTTGTCCGGCACTCAGCTTCCGATTGAGGCGCAAACGCTATAAAGACATGTCTAGTGCCGATAGCGGGACCAACCGGGGTAGGGGAAATACATCATGCCGTCTTTTGAGCTGCTGACAGCCTTTTTCATAACCACCGCCCTGTTTGCCTATATTCCCGGCCCGGCCATGCTTTATGCGGCGGCGCAGACAATGGCGCGCGGCCGGTTTGCCGGGCTTATGGCGGTGCTCGGCATCCATGTCGGCTGCTATTTCCATATCGTCGCCTCTGCGGCGGGGCTTTCGGTGCTGTTTCAGGCCGTACCGTGGCTTTATCTCGCCGTTAAGCTGTGCGGTGCGCTTTATCTCATCTGGCTCGGCTTCTCGATGGTGCGCAGCAAGCTTGAAGGTGAGGCCGTCAATCTGGCCATCGAGCCGAAATCGGCGAGGCGCGCCTTCATCGACAGCATCATCGTCGATGTGCTCAATCCAAAAACCGCGCTGTTCTTTCTGGCGTTTCTGCCGCAATTCGTCGACCCTGCGGCGGCCTTTCCGGTCTGGCTGCAATTGCTGATCCTCGGCATCGCCGTCAATTTCATTTTTTCCTCGGCCGATCTGGTCGGCGTGCTTCTGGCCGGCGCAATGGTCGGTCGACTGAAGCGTTCCAGCGCCGTGCAGGTGCTTGCCCGCCGCGCTGCCGGAACCGTGCTGATGGGGCTCGGCGTCCACCTGGCCTTCCAGAAAACCTGATTCTTGTCGGGTGGCGCCGAAAGGCTTGAAACCCGGCGAAATGCCCCGCAAACGGGTCCTCCTGCGCCGGTGATACATGAAATTACTTGCCAAGAACGGCCAGCCGTGGTTTGACCGCCGCAAAAGCCGGTATGATCCGGCGCGAACCTTTTCAGGAAAATTCCATGTCCAAACCCCATCTTCTTATCGTGGAAGCACGTTTTTATGACGATATGGCCGATGCTCTTCTCGAAGGCGCAAAGTTTGCGCTTGATGAAGCTGGCGCCACCTATGACGTCATCACCGTTCCCGGCGCGCTCGAAATCCCCGCTGCCATTGCCATGGCGCTGGATGGCGCGGATAATGACGGCACGGAATATGACGGTTTCGTCGCACTCGGCATGGTCATTCGTGGCGAGACCTACCATTTCGACATCGTCTCCAACGAATCGTCCCGCGCCCTGATGGATCTCGCCGTCAGCGAATCGCTGGCCATCGGCAACGGCATCCTGACCGTTGAGAATGACGAGCAGGCATGGGCGCGTGTTCGCCGTTCCGACAAGGACAAGGGCGGTTTTGCGGCCCGCGCGGCTCTGACGATGATCGAGCTCAAGAAAAAACTGGGTGGCTGAACGCATGTCGAATGTTGAAAATGGCGGCGAACCGCGCCAGCCTTCGGTAAAGCCGGCAAACCAGCGCGGCGCGGCCCGCCTTGCGGCTGTGCAGGCCCTTTACCAGATGGATGTCGGCGGAACGGGCGTGATGGAAGTCGTGGCCGAATACGAGGCGCATCGCCTCGGGCAGGAAGTCGATGGCGATACCTATCTGAAGGCCGATCCTTCCTGGTTCCGCTCCATCGTCTCCGGCGTCGTCCGCGACCAGACGAAGATCGATCCGCTGGTGCGCTCCGCACTTCTGGAAGACTGGCCGCTGTCCCGTCTCGATGCTACCGTGCGCGCCATCCTGCGCGCCGGCGCTTTCGAGATTCTCGAGCGCAAGGACGTGCCGGTCGCCGTCATCGTGACGGAATATGTCGAAATCGCCCGTGCTTTCTTCGAGCACGACGAGCCGAAGCTGGTGAATGCGGTGCTCGACCGCATTGCCAAGCAGGTGCGCGGCGAGGCAAAACGCTAAGATACGTTAGGTGAGGAAGACATGAGCGCCGTTTCCGTCCCCGGACTTGAAGTTCAACTGGACGAGGCGAAGCGCAACGTCTTCCTCCTGACCGCCGCTCAGGCGATCATGGGATCGGCAGCGCCTTTGAGCTTCTCGGTCGGCGCGCTTGCCGGCTATCAGTTGCTCGGGGCTGACAAGTCGCTCGCCACCGCACCGCTGACCGGCTTCAACATCGGCGTTGCGCTTGGCGCCATCTGCGTTGCGGCAGCGTCTCGATTTCTCGGCCGCAAGACGGGCTTCATGGTCGGCGCGCTGATGTGCTCGATTGGCGGCGGTATCGCTGCGGTGGCGCTCTTCCGTTCGGATTTCTGGCTATTCGCCATCGGCCTGCTGCTGATTGGCATTTCCGGCGGCTTCACGCAGAAAATCCGCTTCGCCGCCGCGGACGCATCCCCCTCCTTCTACAAGCCGAAAGCCATTTCCTGGATATTGGCGGGTGGCATCGTCTCGGCCATCGTCGGGCCGCAGCTTGCCATCTTCGGCAAGGACGTCTTCGCACCGGTCACCTTCGCCGGTGCTTTCATCGCGCTCGTGCCGCTCGGCATCGTTTCGATTGTGATTCTATCATTCCTGAAATTGCCGGATCCGAAGGCTGCCTCTACCCATGCGCAGGCGGCGCGGCCCCTGTCGGAAATCGTGCGGACACACCGTTTCATCACTGGCATGGTCTGCGGCATCGGTTCCTATGCGTTGATGACCTTCATGATGACGGGCGCACCGCTCGCCATGGTGGTGGGCTGTGGCTTCCCCACCGAACTCGCGACCCTCGGTATTCAGTGGCACGTCCTGGCAATGTTCGGGCCGAGCTTTTTCACCGGCATGCTGATCTCGCGATTCGGAGCCGAAAAAATCGTCGCCTCCGGTCTCGTCGTGCTGATGGCCTGCGCCATCGTTGCCCACATGGGCATCGAACTGTGGAATTTCTGGGCGGCGCTCATCCTTCTCGGACTTGGCTGGAATTTCGGTTTCATTGGCGCAACCGCCATCATCACCTCGAGCTATCGCCCGCATGAGGCGGACAAGGTGCAGGGCTTCCACGATATCGTCCTGTTCGGCACGGTGGCGCTTTCGTCTTTCTCGTCCGGCAAGGTGTTCACGGCCTGGGGCTGGTCGGTGATGAACCTCGTCATCTGGCCGGTTGCGGGGCTTTGCCTCCTGCTCGTGCTGTCGCTGCTGCTCACTCCGCGCAGGAACGCCGCCTGAGATTGCGGTCGCGCTCTACCCCTTTCATGTTTCAGGCAAAATTGTGGGCTTGACGCCGCGCCTTTCGCCAACGCAATCTTGCCGCGCAGGTCATTCTTCCTTGGGAGGGGAACAAATGGCCACGACAGGACCTGGAGCGCTTGCGATCGCCCCCGTCCTTGCACAAGGTTTCGCCACGCCGGGGAGGGAGTGAGACCCGGCTTTTTGGGAGGTAAGTGCGCATGACCGTAATACCCATAGTAATTTTATGCGGTATCCTGTCCGTGGTTTACGCGGTATGGACAACCAGAAGCGTTCTCGAGGCCGATCAGGGCAACGAGCGCATGCGTGAAATAGCAGGTTTTATCCGTGAAGGTGCGCAGGCTTATCTCACCCGTCAATATCTCACCATCGCCATCGTCGGATTGATCGTCGCCGTTCTCGCCTGGTATCTGCTGTCGTCCATGGCGGCCATCGGTTTCCTCATCGGCGCGGTGCTTTCGGGCGCTGCCGGTTTTGTCGGCATGCACGTCTCCGTCCGGGCCAATCTGCGCACCGCGCAGGCGGCGTCCCACAGCCTTTCCGCCGGTCTCGACATCGCCTTCAAGTCGGGCGCCATCACCGGCATGCTGGTGGCAGGTCTCGCGCTGCTCGGCGTTTCCATCTATTATTACATCCTGACCTCGGTGATGGGCCATGCGCCCGGATCGCGTGAGGTAATCGACGCGCTGGTGTCGCTCGGTTTCGGCGCGTCGCTGATCTCCATTTTCGCCCGTCTCGGCGGCGGCATCTTTACTAAAGGCGCAGATGTCGGCGGCGATCTCGTCGGCAAGGTCGAGGCCGGCATTCCGGAGGACGACCCACGCAACCCCGCAACGATCGCCGACAATGTCGGTGACAATGTCGGCGATTGCGCCGGCATGGCGGCCGACCTTTTCGAGACCTATGCCGTCTCGGTTGTCGCGACCATGGTTCTTGCGGCAATCTTCTTTGCCGGAACGCCCATTCTGGAAAGCGCCATGGCCTATCCGCTGGCCATTTGCGGCGCCTGCATCCTGACCTCGATTGCTGGCACCTTCTTCGTCAAGCTCGGCACCAATAATTCCATCATGGGTGCGCTCTACAAGGGGCTGATCGCCACGGGCATCTTCTCGATCGCCGGCCTCGCAGTCGCCACCTATGCCACGGTTGGCTGGGGAACGGTGGGCACGGTGGCCGGCATGGAGATTACCGGCACCAACCTCTTCCTGTGCGGGATCGTCGGCCTCGTCGTGACGGCGCTGATCGTCGTCATCACCGAATATTATACCGGCACCAACAAACGCCCGGTCAATTCCATCGCGCAGGCATCGGTCACCGGCCACGGCACCAACGTCATCCAGGGACTTGCGGTCTCACTGGAATCGACGGCGCTGCCGGCACTCGTCATCGTCGGCGGCATCATCGGCACCTACCAGCTCGGCGGCCTCTTCGGCACCGGCATCGCGGTCACCGCCATGCTGGGTCTGGCAGGCATGATCGTGGCGCTCGACGCTTTCGGCCCGGTGACGGACAATGCCGGCGGTATTGCCGAAATGGCCGGTCTCGACCCTGATGTGCGCAAGGCGACCGACGCGCTGGATGCCGTCGGCAACACCACCAAGGCCGTGACCAAGGGTTATGCCATCGGCTCGGCCGGTCTCGGTGCGCTGGTGCTGTTTGCGGCATATTCCAACGACCTGTCCTATTTCGCCGCCAATGGCGATACCTATCCCTACTTCAAGGACATTGGCGAGATTTCCTTCAGCCTCGCCAACCCTTACGTCGTTGCCGGTCTGCTGTTTGGCGGCCTCATTCCGTATCTCTTTGGCGGCATCGCGATGACGGCGGTGGGCAAGGCCGCAAGCTCGATCGTCGAGGAAGTCCGCCGCCAGTTCCGGGAAAAACCCGGCATCATGGCCGGAACGGAAAAACCGGACTATGGCAGGGCGGTCGATCTTTTGACCAAGGCTGCCATCAAGGAAATGGTCATTCCGTCGCTCCTGCCGGTTCTGGCGCCGCTCGTCGTTTATTTCGGCGTGCTGCTCATCTCTGGCTCCAAGGCGTCTGCCTTCGCGGCGCTGGGCGCATCTCTGCTCGGCGTCATCATCAACGGCCTGTTCGTGGCGATTTCCATGACCTCCGGTGGCGGCGCCTGGGACAATGCGAAGAAGAGCTTCGAGGATGGCTTCATCGACAAGGACGGCGTGCGCCACCTCAAGGGCTCGGACGCCCACAAGGCGTCGGTGACCGGCGACACGGTCGGCGATCCCTACAAGGATACAGCCGGTCCGGCCGTCAACCCGGCCATCAAGATCACCAATATCGTGGCGCTGCTGCTGCTTGCGGTTCTTGCCCACTGAAAACTGAGGTTCCGACGAATGAAAAAGGCCCGGGGAGCGATCCCGGGCCTTTGAATTTCCGTTCCTTCTTCCGATCAGGGGGTGTTGTTGCCCTGGCCGAGAATGCTCTTGGCGATATTGGCGCCCGAGGTGCCGCCGGAGAGCAGCTGCTGCAGGAAGGTCAGATCCTTGCCGCCTGTCGGGGTGGTGCGCGAAATCGTGTCGAAGACCTTGCCGTCCTGCAGCGCGTAATTGGCCTTGCGCTCGATCACGCCGTCCTTGTTGAAATAGATCGCAAGAATATTCTGCTCGACCAGCGTCGGCTTCATGAAGGCCGCGCGGCGCACACGCTTCTGCGAGATGTAGTAGAAAACTTCGTTGCCGAAGGTCGCCGTGGTTGAGGGCGTGCCCATGGTCAAGAGAACCTGCTCGCGGCTGGAGCCTTCCGGGATCAGCTGGAGCGCCTGGTCGTCCATGACGTAGCCATTGTGGAACACGTCGGTCGTGCTGGTGCAGGCGGAAAGCAGGCCGGACGCGAGGACGATTGCGATGGCCGTTTTGCTCAGAATTTTGCCCTGACTTTCGGATTTCTGCTTGCTCAACTGCGTTTTCCCGACTGCGATCATGAATGGCACCTTCCGGCATTGCGTGGTGCACAGTGTCTGTGCACATGATTGTGTCAATCCGGGGACGGAAAATCCCGATCACCCCCCAAATTCAATGCTTTCCCGGCCTTCTGGAACTCCTCCGGTTCTCTTTGACTGTTTCAGCGCAAAGACGAACGTGACCGCGACAGCATTGCAATTCGTGGATGCTTCGGTAAACCAGCTTTGACAATCATGCAACAAGTGCGATGGGCGGTAAGCGAATTCACCGGTCACGTTCGGAAAAAAACGATGATATTCGGGCTGTTCAGGAAGAAAAACAACAACCGCGCCATAGTCGACCGGCAATATGCGACCTTGACGGCTGCCGCCCGCACACCTGCGTTTTACATGGATCTTGGCGTTCCCGACACGGTGATGGGCCGTTTCGAGATGCTGTCGATCATCATGATTCTCTATTTCCGCCGCACCAAATCATCCGGCGTCAGCGGGCAGGAGATCGCCCAGGAGATCGTCGACGCCTTTTTTCAGGATATCGATCATTCCATCCGTGAACTGGGCATCGGTGACCAGGGCGTGCCGAAACGGATGAAGAAATTCGCCGGCATGTTTTACGGGCGGCTCGAATCCTACGCGGCGGCGCTGGATGCGTCCGATGCCGTTGCCCTTGCCGCAGCGCTTGCGCGCAATATATATCCGCAGACAGACGATAAGGCGCCGCAGCTGGACGGGCTGGCGGGTTGGATGATGGAAACGTCTTCCGCCCTTTCCGCATGCTCCGAGGAAACGATAGCGACCGGAAGCCTGACGCTGCCCCTGCCTGGACAATGAGGTTTACGATGAACGCGCGACACGCCGCAAATGACGACCTGCCTTTTTCCTATCCCGTAAAGGTAGGTCATATTTCCGCCAATCCCGTCAGGATTGGTCTCGAAGCCAATGCCGAGGAGCTGAAGGCGCTGGCGAAATTCTGGGATGTTGTATCCGTCGAGTATCTGAAGGCGGAGTTGCAGGTTTCCCGCTGGAAAAAGGATGGCGTGAAGATCAAGGGCGAGGTGCATGCAACCGTGACCCAGGCCTGCGTGGTGACGCTGGAGCCGGTCACGAGCAAGATCGACGAGGCCGTGGAGCATATTTTCGTTCCGGAAGGATCAAAGCTGGCGCGAATGGTGACCAATGAGCAGGGCGAGATCGTGCTTGACCCGGATGGCCCTGACATTCCCGACCAGTTTACCGGCGACAGCATCGATGTTGGCGCCACGGTTGCGGAATTCGCGGCTCTTGCGATCGATCCCTATCCGCGCAAATCGGATATCGAATTTACCGATACGACCGAAAATGAGCCTGAAGAAGAAAAGCGTCCGTCGCCTTTCGCCGTGTTGAAAGACTGGAAAAAAGACTGAATGCGCCGCCGGGCTGAAATAATTTTATTGTAACACAGGCCGGAACGGGTATTTTCGCGCAAAATCCGCTTGAGTGGCGGCAAGAAGGATAAGGGACGAGTGATCAGAATAGCGATTGACGTCATGGGTGGCGATTTCGGCCCTGATGTTGCCATACCCGGTGCTGCCAAGGCGCTTGAACGGCATAACGATGTAACTTTTCTGCTCTACGGGCAGAAGAGCAAATGCGACCCCATTCTGGCACAATATCCCGCCCTTCGGGAAAAGTCGGTCTTTCACGATTGTGAAGTCTCGGTCAGCATGGATGAAAAGCCGAGCCAGGCGCTTCGGCGTGGTCGTTACGTCTCCAGCATGTGGCGCGCCATCGAGGCTGTGAAGCTCGGTGAAGCGGATGTCGTCGTCTCCGCCGGCAATACCGGCGCGCTGATGGCCATGGCCAAATTCTGTTTGCGCACCATGGCGCGGGTGGAACGTCCGGCGATCGCCGGCATATGGCCGACGCTGAAAGGCGAAAGCATCGTGCTCGATGTCGGTGCGACGATCGGTGCCGATTCCCAGCAATTGCTCGATTTCGCCCTGATGGGCGGCGCCATGGCGCGCGCGCTGTTTGATATCGACCGTCCGACTGTCGGCCTGCTCAATGTCGGCGTCGAAGAGGTCAAGGGTCAGGAAGAGGTGCGTGAGGCCGGGCGTCTCATTCGCGAGGCCGATCTCGGCACCATCGATTATCGCGGTTTCGTCGAAGGCGACGATATCGGCAAGGGTACGGTGGATGTGGTGGTGACCGAAGGTTTCACCGGCAACATTGCGCTCAAAGCTGCCGAAGGCACGGCGCGGCAGATCACCACGCTTCTGCGTGAAGCGATCTCCCGCAGCTTCTTTGCCAAGATCGGTTATGTCCTGGCAAAAAGCGCATTCGACGTGCTCAGGGAAAAAATGGACCCGCGCAAGGTCAATGGCGGCGTGTTTCTCGGTCTGAACGGCATTGTCATCAAAAGCCATGGCGGCACGGATGCCATCGGTTTTGCTTCCGCCGTCGATGTCGGCTACGACATGGTCCACAACGGACTTACGGCGAAAATTGAAAACGATCTGAAGATTTACCACGCAAGACGGCTTCCGCCCCGGCGCCCGAAGCACTCGTGGCTGACGAGGAATAACGGAATGATCCGCTCTATCATACGTGGCTTTGGCGCGGCGCTTCCGAAGCGTGTCATGACCAACAGGGAAATCGAAGGGGTCGTCGAGACCTCCGACGAATGGATCGTGCAGCGCACGGGCATCCGGCAGCGTTACATCGCCGGCGAAGGTGAGACGACCGCTTCGCTCGGTGAAGCGGCGGCGCGCGCGGCCCTCGACAATGCCGGCCTGACGCCTGACGATATTGATCTCATCATTCTGGCCACATCGACACCGGACAACACCTTTCCGGCAACGGCGGTGAACATCCAGAACCGCCTCGGCATGACCCACGGTTTCGCCTTCGACATGCAGGCTGTCTGCTCCGGCTTCGTTTATGCCGTGTCGACCGCCGATCTTTATATTCGCGGCGGCATGGCCAAGCGCGTTCTGGTGATCGGCTCCGAAACATTCTCGCGTATTCTCGACTGGAAGGACCGCACCACCTGCGTCCTGTTCGGCGATGGCGCAGGCGCAATCATTCTGGAAGCCGGTGAAGGCGAGGGGACGTCCGATGATCGCGGCATCCTCACTTCGCAGCTGCGCTCCGACGGTTCTCACAAGGAAAAGCTCTATGTCGATGGCGGACCTTCCACCACCGGCACCGTCGGCCATCTGCGGATGGAAGGTCGGGAAGTGTTCAAGCACGCTGTCGGCATGATCACCGATGTCATCGAGCAGGCCTTCGAGGCAACGGGCACGACGGCGGATGACCTCGACTGGCTGGTTCCGCACCAGGCCAACAAGCGTATCATTGACGGATCGGCGAAGAAGCTCGGTATCGATCCGGAAAAGGTCGTCATCACCGTCGATCAGCACGGCAATACCTCGGCCGCCTCCATTCCGCTGGCGCTGGCCGTTGCGGCCGCAGACGGACGCATCAAGAAGGGCGATCTGGTCATGCTGGAGGCCATGGGCGGCGGCTTCACCTGGGGCGCGGTGCTGCTGCGCTGGTAAGGATTGATTTCCGCGTTTGCCGGGGCATCGGCGCAAAATCGGTTGTGGTTTTCGCCCTCACGCCCCGGTCAGATACGCTGGAGCGGCCCGAGCCTGTGTCAAAACCGTATTAGTCGCTCTAAGCCCTTGCACTGATTGCCGAAAGCCTCAAATGAATCTGGAACAATCGCTTGACCGGTCGCCACAAGGGAAATAATCTCGGCGGCTCCTAGAGAAAAATTCAGACACGGTTTGTGGGGAAAAATGGCCGGGAAGACAGTGACACGCGCAGATCTTGCAGAATCTGTGTTTCGTAAAGTCGGGCTGTCCCGCACCGAGTCCGCCGAACTGGTCGAAACGATCATCGACGAGATTTGCAACGCGATCACCCGTGGTGAGGTCGTCAAGCTGTCGTCCTTCGCGACATTCCAGATCAGGGAAAAGAACGAGCGCATCGGCCGCAACCCGAAGACGGGTGAGGAAGTTCCGATTTCGCCGCGCCGCGTCATGACCTTCAAGGCGTCGAACGTGCTGAAACAGCGAATCCTCAAGGCGCATACGGCCCGCAAGGCCAAACAGAAGGGCCAGAAAGCCGGCTCCTGAGCCGGCGGTCGCGCAGCCTTTTTTGCCCCCTGGCGGGCTTTTTCCCCATTCTTCCTGTGAACATACTTGAATTTCAACGTGCAAGCCGTTGAAATCCGGTCGACTCGCATCATAATCAATTTTATTAAATGGCATCTTGCCGCTTCGGGCATCGGTGCGAGGATCGGGTTCGATTTTCGCGAACTGTGATGCACGGATCAGCGAGCGAGAGGCGTTCTTGTTCAGTGCCCGGCTCTAAGCAAGGCGCTCCGGGTCCGGATGGGAGTGGAAATTTGGACAAAAGCCCCGACGCGTTTCGGACGATCAGTGAAGTGGCGGATGAGCTGAACCTGCCGCAGCACGTGCTGCGTTTCTGGGAAACGCGCTTTCCGCAGATCAAGCCGATGAAACGGGGTGGGGGCCGCCGTTATTACCGCCCCGATGATATCGATCTCCTGAAGGGCATTCGTCATCTTCTTTACGACCACGGCTACACCATCAAGGGTGTGCAGAAGCTTCTGAAGGCCAATGGAAACCGTTTCGTGGCAGCAATCGCGTCTGGCGATCTTGCAACCATGGAAGCCATCATGGCGGCGAGCGGCGAAAAGGAAGTTGCCGAACCGCGGGTGATGGATACGGATGAGGACGAGGTCGTCGGCCGCCCGAAGGCGAAGCCAAGCGGCCGCTTCTTCGGCTTCGGCGGCGGCAGTAATGATGCCGAAATATCTGTCGGCAAGTCGGGTATCGGCAAGGACGACCGTGCGCTGCTGCAGGAAGCACTGTTCGACCTCCTTGAATGCAAGCGGCTGCTCGATCAGGTTCGCTGACGGTTTATCCACAGCTGTTTTAGAACGCCAACCTTTCGGAAACTCCTTTGGCCGATAATGCGGCTCCGTTATAAAGGAGTCCGATCGTGAGCAATCGAAAACCGACAGGGCGACGCCGCACGGCGAAGAAATCGGGCGGCGGCAGCGTTTGGCCCTGGGTGCTGATGCTGGGCGTCGTTGCTGGTGGCATTCAGGCTTATGAACATCGCGACAGCCTTCTGCCGCAGCGGCAAGTCGCAAGGTCGACCTCCGCGACGTCAACGTCATCCAAGGTGGCCGCTGCTGCGAAACGCGAGACCGTCGCGCCGGAGAGAGCGTCGGCCATTCGGCCCACATCGCCGGTTTTGCCGGGCAACGGCCCCGTGCCGCCCCGCTCGATCGCCATGCCGCCTGCGACACAGCAGAGCCAGGTTGCCGCTATCCTGCCGGAAACACGCCCCTCGGTCGAAAAAATCTCACTCGGAGAAAAAAGCGGCGCCTTTGCCTTTTGCGGCCGCTCGGGCTGAACAATTGCGTGGCTGACGGCAACACCTTCTGGATGAAGGGCGTGAAAATGCAGCTCGCCGGCATCGAGGTTCCGCAGATCGACAGGGCGCGATGCATGGAAGAGCGCCAGCGCGGTTTCATTGCCAAGGTCAGGCTTCGTGACCTGCTTAATGCGGGCGCCTTCGATGTCGCCTCTTCCGGAGCGGCAGGCGGGCAGGCGATGGAACGCAAACGCCTTTCACGGTCGGGCGTGTCCTTCGCCGATCAGCTCGTGCGGGAAGGTCTGGCGCATCCGGCCTCGGCAAAAAATCAGTCCTGGTGTGGCTAAGGCCCCGTTGACCGAAACGGCCCGTCCTGTGTAGATGAGGCACTGTCGGTGCTTGGGACTGGACGCTGTTTGTTCAATGCCCGAACAATAACGAAACAGTTTTGCAGCGCCGGGCCGGATCGGTACGCGGCGCGGCAAATGCGGACGTGGCGAAATCGGTAGACGCAGCAGACTTAAAATCTGCCGACCATTGGTCTTGCGGGTTCAAGTCCCGCCGTCCGCACCACCTCCACTCCTGATTCCAGGATTTCTCTTTCTTTTTTCTGCGATCTGCGGGCCTTCCGGATGTGTTTTTGCATCGGATGCGCTGATTTCTTGGCACAGATCGCATTAAATCAGGCTGATGAGCCTAAAAAATGAGCTTGGTCAAGCAGGCGGCATTTTTCCGTAGAAATCACCCAAAAGAGCCTATTGACCTTGCCACGATGGGAAGCCCTATCTTTTTTGATATAAGTAAAAAAGGGGTCATAGGCATGTCACAAATCCAGGTCCGGGCGAGCCATACGATAGCCATCGATGGGATGACATGCGCCTCTTGCGTTGGTCGTGTGGAGAAGGCGATCGCCAAGGTGCCGGGGGTTCTGAAGGCCTCGGTCAATCTGGCGACGGAACGCGCCGATATTTCTTTTTCCGGGCCGCCGGATGTGCTCGCCGTTATCGATGCAGTCCGGCATGCTGGATATAGCGTCGATGAGAAGACCATTGAACTCGACATTGAGGGCATGACCTGCGCCTCCTGCGTCGGCCGCGTCGAAAAGGCATTGAAGGCCGTTTCGGGTGTTGCCGATGCGAGCGTTAATCTCGCAACGGAGCGGGCCACCGTCCGTGTCGCCGGCAACGCCGCCTCTGCCGCCACCCTGGCGGAAGCGATCAAGCAGGCGGGCTACAAGGCAAGCGAGATCGCCGCCGATACGGCCAAGGGTGATGAGCCGGACAGGCGCGAAGCCGAATTGCGCGGTCTGAAAATCAGCCTTGCCATTGCCGCCATCCTGACGCTGCCGGTCTTCGTTCTGGAGATGGGCTCGCATATGATACCCGCCATCCATGACTTCGTGATGGAAACGGTGGGCATGCGCGAAAGCTGGTATCTGCAATTCGTGCTGACCACGCTGGTCCTCTTCGGACCGGGCCTGCGCTTCTTCAAAAAGGGCATACCGGCTCTTCTGCGGCTGGCACCGGACATGAATTCGCTGGTGGTGCTGGGCACTGCCGCCGCCTGGGGATTTTCGGTGGTCGCCACTTTCGTTCCCGAAATCCTGCCGAGAGGCACGGCCAATGTCTATTATGAGGCAGCGGCGGTTATCGTCACGCTGATCCTGCTCGGCCGTTTTCTGGAAGCACGCGCCAAAGGCCGCACCAGCGAGGCGATAAAGCGGCTCGTCGGCCTGCAGGCCAAATCTGCCCGCGTGCTGCGCAACGGTGAAACCATTGATGTGCCGCTGCAGGATGTTGTGACCGGCGATGTCATCGTGGTCCGCCCGGCGAGAAGGTGCCTGTCGATGGTCTGGTGCTCGACGGTTCCTCCTATGTCGATGAATCGATGATCACCGGCGAACCAATCCCGGTGACCAAGGTGGCCGGTTCCGAAGTCGTCGGCGGCACGGTCAACAGGAACGGCTCCTTCACCTTCCGCGCCACCAAGGTCGGCGCCGACACGCTGATTGCGCAGATCATTCGCATGGTCGAGGAGGCGCAGGCCGACAAGCTGCCGATACAGGCGCTGGTGGACAAGGTGACCAACTGGTTCGTGCCGGCGGTGATGCTGGCCGCACTCGCCACCTTCATTGTCTGGTTCGTTCTCGGGCCGGATCCCGCCTTGACCTTTGCGCTCGTCAACGCCGTTGCGGTGCTCATCATTGCCTGCCCCTGCGCCATGGGTCTTGCCACGCCGACGTCGATCATGGTCGGAACCGGCCGCGCCGCCGAAATGGGCGTGCTGTTCCGGCGCGGCGATGCGCTCCAGACCCTTCGCGATGCTGACGTCATAGCGGTGGACAAGACCGGCACGCTGACACTCGGCAAACCCTCGCTTGTGCATTTCACCACGACCGAAGGTTTCGACCCGGATGAGGTGCTGCGTCTTGTCGCCTCGCTTGAGAGCCGTTCCGAGCACCCGATTGCCGAGGCGATCGTCGAGGCTGCGAAACATGGCGGTCTGACGCTTGTCGATGCGGAAGGCTTTGAGGCGACCCCCGGTTTCGGCGTTGCGGCGATGGTTGACGGCCGCAGGGTCGAGGCCGGCGCGGACCGCTTCATGGTGAAACTCGGCTACGATGTCGCGATGTTCGCGGATAACGCCGACCGGCTGGGCAGGGAAGGGCAGTCGCCGCTCTATGCCGCCGTCGATGGCAGGCTGGCCGCAATCATCGCGGTTGCCGATCCGGTGAAGCCGACGACGCCGGAAGCAATAGCGGCCCTGCATGCGCTCGGTCTCAAGGTCGTGATGATCACCGGCGACAATCGCCGCACGGCGGAAGCCATTGCCCGCCGTCTCGGTATCGACGAAGTGGTGGCGGAAGTGCTGCCCGATGGCAAGGTGGAGGCCGTCAAGAGGCTTGCCGCTGGCGGGCGGAAGGTTGCCTTTGTCGGTGATGGTATCAACGACGCGCCGGCCCTTGCGGCAGCCGATGTCGGGCTTGCGATCGGCACGGGTACGGATGTCGCCATTGAAAGCGCCGATGTGGTGTTGATGTCGGGCGATTTGCGCGGCGTTGCCAATGCCATCGCACTCTCCAAGGCGACGATCCGCAATATCGGCCAGAATCTGTTCTGGGCCTTTGCCTACAATGCCGCGCTCGTTCCCGTGGCGGCCGGAATACTGTATCCTGTCAACGGCGTTCTGCTGTCGCCTGTCCTTGCTGCCGGAGCCATGGCGCTTTCCAGCGTGTTTGTCTTGACGAACGCGCTGCGCCTCAAAAGCTTCCGCCCGCCGCTTGTGGACAGATCATCCGGCACGCAACTCGCAGCGGCCGAATAGGAGGCTGATGTCATGACGCCTCAAAACACAGTCTATCTGCCACGTATCGGGCGCAGCATCCTGGCGGCGCAGGGCGAGACAGTCCTTCAGGCTGCTCTCGCAGCTGGAATATCCTATCCGCATGGCTGTCGCATGGGCCGGTGCGGCGCCTGCAAATCGCACCTCGTCGCAGGTGAGATCGACCTTCTCAAGCATACGCCCTTTTCATTGACTGAAGAGGAAAAGGCGGAAGGTCTGACGCTCGCCTGCCGCGCCGTGCCGCTGAGCGACGTGACGATCGGCTGGCTCGATGGCGAGGATGAGTTCGCCGATATTCCGACCGGCCGTTTCGAAGGTGAGGTCGCGGAAGCGGTGGATGCGACACATGATATCAAGCTCATCCGCATCAGGCTCGACGATCGCGAACTGTTCACCTTCAAGGCCGGCCAATATGTACGCCTGCTTTATCCGGACTGTTCGCCGCGTGACTATTCCATCGCCAGCCGCATCGATGAGGACCTGATCGAATTCCATATCCGGCATGTGCCCGGCGGCATCACGAGCGGCCATATTTTCGCGAACGCCAAGCCGGGTGATCCTGTCACGCTCGTCGGCCCCTTCGGGTCTTCATACCTGCGGGAAAAACATTGCGGACCGATCCTCGGCATTGCCGGCGGTTCGGGGTTGGCGCCGGTCAAGGCTGTGGTCGAGGCAGCGCTTGCCACCGGCCGGGCAACGGGTCGCGAACGCCCGATTCATGTCTATTTCGGCGCCCGTGCGCAGCGTGATCTCTATATGATCGACCGTTTTGAAGAACTTGCCGCAAAGCACCGTAATCTGAGCTTCGTTCCGGTTCTCTCGAATGAAGAGCATGCGCAGATGCGGTGCGGTTATGTCGGTTCTGCGGTAGCGGACGACTTCGACGATCTCGATGGCTGGAAGGCTTATCTCGCAGGGCCGCCGGCGATGATCGAGGCGACGGTGCCACAGCTTTTGGCACGCGGCATCCGCACCGCCGACATTCATGCAGACGTGTTTTTCACCCCGGAAAGATAGGAGCAGGATCGATGAATATTGGTACAGCCGCCACCGCATCCGGTGTTTCTGCAAAGATGATCCGCCATTACGAAACGATCGGCCTGATCAAATCGGCCAACCGTACGGAATCCGGTTATCGGGTCTATACGGCCAACGATCTGGAAACGCTGCGCTTCATCCGGCGTGGCCGCGACCTCGGATTTTCAATCGAAAAGATCCGGCAGCTCATGACCCTGTGGCGCGATCCGGGCGGCGCGTCCTGCGATGTCAAGCGCATCGTCATGGAGCATGTCGTCGACCTCGAAGCCAAGATGCATTCGCTCCGGGACATGGCCGACACGCTTCGAAATCTCGCAACCTACTGCCCTGATAATGGTGAACCGGATTGCCCGATCATCCAGGATCTGGCGCAATCGGAAGATCCCGATTTCACGCCGGTAGCGGTGGTGCCCAAGCGTTCCGGCATGCTGAAGGGCACGTCCGGTTCACTGACGGAGCATCGCCTAGCCAAATAAACCGCCGTTCCCTCGCGGGGGCGACAGCCGATTGCAGTGAAAACACCAATTGCGGTGAAGGAGACCAGGCCATGTGGATACAGATACTACAGCGCTTCCTTATTCTGTGCCTGATGCTGACGATCGTTTCCGTCATCGCGTTTCTTTTGCCCTATATGGCGGGCGGCGATCCAGCCCGCACCATTCTGTTTTCGCGCATGCGTGATACGGCGCTCGATCCGCATGCGGTCGAGGCGCTCAGGGTAAGCCTCGGGCTCGACCGGCCGCTTTATGTGCAATATTTCGCATGGCTGTCGAATGCGCTGCGCGGCGACCTCGGATTTTCCTTCACCAGCAGCCAGCCCGTGGCTGGCGAACTTCTGCGCTCTCTCGGCGTGTCGGTGACATTGGCGCTGACGGCGCTGGCGATTGCCGTGGCCGTTGCCCTGCCGCTCGGCACGCTGGCGGCGATGCGCCCCGGCGGACGGCTGGACAATTTCGCAACGCTGATGATCCAGACCTTCGTTGCGACGCCGGAATATTGGTTCGCGCCGATGTCGGCGCTGGTCTTTGCGCTTTATCTCGGCTGGTTGCCGTCGGCGGGATGGGATAGCTGGCGCTCGCTGGTGCTGCCCGCCCTGACGCTGACCCTGCGCCCACTTGCCTATTTCACGCAGGTGACGCGCGCGGCCATGGCAGAGGTTCTGCGTGCGCCTTACATCACAGCGGCCCGCAGCCGTGGTCTCGGCATGCATAGCACGGTTCTGCGCCACGGCGTCCGCAACGGCTCGCTTCCGGTTGTCACCTTCTTCGCATTGTGGCTCGCGGGCCTGCTTGGCGGGTCGGTGGTCGTGGAGGTGATATTCGCCATCCCCGGAATGGGCCGGCTTCTTTACGACGCCGTGGTCAATCGGGATATCCCGATGCTGCAGGGCGGTTTCATCTGCATCGTGGCCCTGTCCATCCTGATCAATACGCTGGCCGACGGCTTTTATGTCCTGATCAATCCAGCAATGCGAGGCCACCATGACCATTAGCCACTTCCCGAGCGCGCCGGTAGCCGCCTTGCCCATGACCGAGACGCCCAAGCGCCCATCGACACTCTCCCGGTTCACGGATTTCATCAGCCGTCGGCACTGGACCTTCTATGCGGGATCGGCAATTTTTCTCGTCATCATCCTGTTGCTCGTGATAGCACCATGGATATCGCCCTATAATCCCGCCCAGCAGAACCTGCGCCTGCGGCTGAGTGCACCCAGCGCCGCTTACTGGCTGGGAACGGACCATCTCGGGCGTGACGTCCTGAGCCGTCTGCTGATCGGCGGCCGTTTTACGGTCACGATCGCCGCCATCACCGTCATTCTGTCGGTCGCGATCGGAACCTTCATCGGCATTATCAGCGGACGAAGCCGTGGCGTGCTTGATGAGATACTGATGCGCGTGGTGGATCTGCTCATCGCCATACCGGATGTGGTGATCGCCATTTTCCTCGTCGCCATATTCGGCCCAGGATACGGAACGCTGATCGCATCGCTGACGATCGTCGGCTGGACGCCTTTTGCGCGGCTGGCACGCGGGCTGACGCTTTCGATCAATTCCCGCGAATATATCCGCGCCGCCGAAGTACTGGGCTGCACGCGTCGCTTCATCATCTTCCGGCATGTCATTCCCAACACGATCTGGCCCATCGCCGCTGTCGCTTTCCTGCGCTTCGGCCACAAGCTGATCACGGTGGGTGGCTTGTCGTTTCTCGGCCTTGGCGTGCAGCCGCCGGCTGCCGACTGGGCGCTGATGCTGGCCGATGCGCAGGCCTATGCGGAACGGATGCCCATTCTCGTGATCGCACCGGGTCTGGCGATTTTCCTGTCGGCCTTGAGCGTGACGTGGATCGGCCATGGCCTGAACATGGATACGAAGAAAGGCAACGGTCATTGACGCCTGCCAACAGGCTATGACCCGTTTGACGATCGTCAAACATAGCTGAGGCAAAGGAGCCGGAAGGAGAGTAATATCGTCTGAAGCCGCATGAAAATACGCAAATGCCTCCGATTCAATAATAATAAGGGGAACTCTTATGAATATCGAAGGACAGACGCATGCCAATACGGCCGTGTCCCCTGAATGCGCACCGCTTCTGGAGATCGAGGACCTGCACGTTTCTGTGCCGGCTCCAAATGGCCGCAAGTTTGTTATTTCTGGCCTGACGCTTTCCGTCAATGCCGGGGAAGTCGTCGCTCTCGTCGGCGAATCCGGATCTGGCAAGAGCATGACGGCTCTGTCGCTGATGCGGCTTTTGCCGCAGGGCGCGGAAATCAATTCCGGCCGTATTTCCTTTGCCGGGCGCGATATTTTGGCCTTGTCATCCTCCGAGCTCGATGCGCTGCGCGGCGCCGATATCGGCATGCTGTTCCAGCAACCCCAAGCCATGCTGGACCCGACCAGCAGGGTCAGAACGCAGGTTGCCGAGCCGCTCTGGATCCACCGCAAGATGAGCCGGCATGCGGCGCTCAGCCGGGTTGTCGGCTTGTTGTCCGACGTCGGAATTCCCGACCCTTCGGCGCGGGCGCAATGTTTCGCCCATGAGCTTTCGGGCGGCATGGCGCAACGCGTCATGATCGCGGCGGCACTCTCCGGCAATCCGCAACTGCTGATCGCCGACGAACCGACGACGGCGCTCGATGTCACCGTGCAGGCACAGATATTGCGCCTGCTGGATGACGAGCGCCGCAAGCGACGGCTTGCGACGTTGCTCATCACCCACGACCTGTCTGTCGTTGCCGCTTTCGCAGACCGGATCGCGGTAATGTATGCGGGCCGCATCGTTGAGGAGGGGCCGACCCAGGCGATCCTCAAGGCGCCGCAACATCCCTACACCAAGGCGCTCATCAGCTGTTCGCTTCTGACCACGGACAGCGACGGTCAGCTGCTGACGATCCCGGGTTCCAGCTCCCAGGCCCACGACATGTCCTGCGGCTGCCGGTTCCATCCTCGCTGCGCGCTGGCCAAGTCGGCCGGCATGGGCAGCCGGTGCATGGCATCGGAACCGGATCTGAATACCTTGCCCGAAGGGCGCAAGGCGCGGTGCTGGGCGGTCGATGACGACCATGCCAGCCACCACGCGGTCTGCTGAGGGAGAGGGCGATGCAATTGACAGCGATAAAACAGACCATGCCAGCAGCGGACAGCAAGAACCGCCCCTATGTGGTGGCGAAGAACCTCTGCAAATACTACCCCATATCCGGCCTTGGTCACCGTGTGGTGAAATCGGTTGATGACGTTTCCCTGACCATCGGCGAGGGCGAAGTGCTGGGTCTCGTCGGCGAATCCGGATGCGGTAAAAGCACCGTCGCCGGTTTGATAACGCGGTTGACCCACGCGACCAAGGGCGAGGTCAGCATTGGCGAACACGATATTCTGCACATGCAGGGCGAGGCGCTCCGGCGCATGCGCCGCGTCGTGCAGCTGGTGTTCCAGGACCCTTATTCCGCTCTCGATCCGCGCATGCGCATCGGCCAGAGCATGGAAGCGCCGCTTGCCCAGCACGGCATTGGTACACGGGATGAACGTGTGGCGCGGGTTTTCAAGATGCTGGAGGAAGTCGGCCTCGATGCTTCCTTTTATGATCGTTATCCAAGCCAGTGTTC
The DNA here is from genome assembly GCF_010669145.1 of Rhizobium oryzihabitans. Classification (NCBI taxonomy): domain Bacteria; kingdom Pseudomonadati; phylum Pseudomonadota; class Alphaproteobacteria; order Hyphomicrobiales; family Rhizobiaceae; genus Rhizobium; species Rhizobium oryzihabitans. The sequence goes on along the minus strand of NZ_CP048632.1, from coordinate 897,900 downwards.
CGGCGGGCAATTGCAACGCGTCGTCATAGGGCGCGCGCTTCTTCTCAACCCCAGCTTCCTCGTGTGCGACGAACCAACATCGGCGCTCGATGCCTCGATGCGCACGCAGATCCTCAACCTGCTGATGGACATGAAGCGCCGTCACGGTTTGACGGTTCTGATGATTTCCCATGACCTGCGCGTGGTGCGTTATCTCTGCGATCGCATCGCGGTGATGTATCTCGGACGCATCGTTGAAATTGCCGACCGCGAGGAGCTCTTCCGGGCGCCGAAACACCCCTATACCAAGGCCCTGATCGCTTCATCGATGCTCGACGAGACCGGACTCTATGCGCCGGAAATGCTTCTGGACGGAGATTTGCCAAGCCCTCTCAATCCTCCTGCCGGCTGCAAATTTCACACCCGCTGCAAGCATGCGACGCAGATATGCGGCGAGAAGGAACCGGTTCTGGAAGCCGTCGATGGGGAGCATTTCGCACGCTGCCATCACTGGCGCGAGTGGGGCTGAGGACCAACGCAGTTACAGTCTTCTGGTTTGGTAAAAACAGATGAATTGTGCGTTTGAGAATTAATATCGGAATTATATTCCGAGTATAAAAACATAAAATGAATAATATTCAAATGGGTGTTAGTAAAACATCCATTGGGTATGCTTTTGTCATACGAAAACTAATAAATTAAAAATGAAAATTTCGTAAGTGTGTATGAATTGTGAGCGTTGTCATCAAAAATAAAAGGGGAATATTCTATGGTGAAGCACGCACTTTTGGCGACATGCGCCATTGTGGTTTCGTTCGGAGCTGACGCTGCAAAGGCCGGCACGATTACCTATGATGATAATTTCGGTGTCAAGACGGGCTGGCAGATGGCTTCCGACGACGCCTATCTCGGCTCACGGGCGGGTTGTTTTGAAAGCCTGATACGCGTCGGCTACGATATGAAACTGGAGCCAAGTCTCGCCGAAAGCTGGACGCAGACCGGCCCCAAGGTTTGGGAATTCAAGCTGCGCAAGGGCGTCAAATTCCAGAACGGCGAACCGCTCGATGCAAAGGCTGCGGTCAATGCGCTAAGCAATCTTCTGCAGGCGCCCGTTCCCGCCCGTGCCTTTTCGCCGAAGCTGATTGCCTCTGTCGAGGCCGGCGGCGACGATATCGTGAAGATAACCACCATCGAGCCTTCGGTTCTGTTGCCGGCGCAGATGGCGAGCCCCGCCACCTCGATTCTTGCTCCATCCGCCTATAAGGACGGCAAGGTCAATCCGATTGGAACCTGCACCGGGCCGTTTACGATGACGGAGGTTGACCCCAGCCAGCATATGGTTCTAACGGCCAACCACGATTATTGGGGCGGCATGCCGAAGCTTGCCGGCGGCCGCGTGAATTTCGTGCCCGATGCCGACACCCGCGCCACCCAGGCCCGAACCGGAGAAGCGCAGATTTCACGCCTCGTCCCGCCCTGGACGGTGAAGACCATCGAATCCACGGATGGCGTCAAGGTTGCGCCGATCCCGTCGCCGCGTATCACGGAACTGTTGCTGAACAACTCAAAGCCGCCTTTCAACAATCTGAAAGTGCGCCAGGCGATCCAGTCCGCAATCGACACGACCGGCATTGCCGACAGCATCTATGAAGGCGTGGTCAAGGGCGCGACGATGCCCTTCGCGGCTGGAGAGCCCTGGGCTGAAAATGAATCCAAGCCCGCCTATGACGTGGAGAAAGCAAAGGCTCTGCTGAAGGAAGCGGGCGTGGCGCCCGGCAGTCTGAAGGTTACGCTTCTTGCCTATACGGCAAAGACGGAGCTCAAGGATGTCGCGGCGATTATCCAGGCCCAGCTGCAGGAACTCGGCATCAAGGTCGATGTGCGCGTTGCCGACTACAGCGCAATCGAGCCGGATATGCTGGCCGGAAACTTCGACATGGCGCTGCTGTCGCGTGGTTACGCAACCGACGTCGCCGAACCAGCCGGTTTCCTCAATGCCGATTATACCTGCGGCGGCAGCTACAACATCTCGCATTATTGCAATGCGGATACGGACAAGCTGATCAAATCCGCCTATTCGGCGGCCGAACCGGCCAAGCGTTATGCCATCTATGGTGAAGCGGCGAAGAAAATCTATGACGAGGCCGTTTCGGTCTTCCTCATCCATGAAACGGTTTTCGATGCCTATTCGGCCAAGCTCGAAAACTACAAGCCGCATCCGCTCAACTACTTCGTCATGACGAAGGATCTGACGACGAAGTAGGCTGACGTAACGTTGCCTGTAAGGCTGAACCCGGCTCGCAAGAGCCGGGTTTCATTGTTTAGGGGAAGCAACCCCTCTTGCGTGTCATCCTCGCCCCTGAGGCGAGGATCCATCCCCCGCCGAGAGCATGGATCCTCGGGTCAGGCCCGAGGATGACGTCGCGGTGGGAGCGAGGTTTGTCATTACCCAAAACCGTTCTGCAAAGCCGGTTTTCCACGCGAGTGACAGCGACGAGTGCCAGCGGTCAAACTATAAGTTTCAAAAATTCGGAAAACCTCCGCCATCATCCTCATCGAAAAGGGAGAGGGCATTTGCCGTCTGGGGAGGGAGGAGGGACGAAGCCCTATGTCGTCCAAAGGCCGTCACGCACATTCAGCGTGAAGCGGGGGCAGGCAAAGCGATCCGGCGGCGGTTGGGATAAGACGCCGCCGGTGTTTCTTCAGATCAGGCGCGTGCTTCCGGCGTGTAGCCTGCAGCGGTGATGATTTCGGCAATGCGTGCCGCGTCGGAGACGCCGCCAACCACAACCGTGCGGCTTGCCGGATCGGCATGCACGGCAGCACCGGGAACGGTCTTTTCGATCGCGCCCTTGATCACACCGGCGCAGTGACCGCAGGTCATGTCTTCAACGTGGAAAGAAAGGTCGGCATCAACGGGTGCGGCAGCGGTTTCGGGGTGATGCTGGTGGGCGGTGCACATGGGCGGTTCTCCTTGGTTTGGAATTCGTAACAGGAGGAGCCTGAACTATTCCAACGTGGGAAGGTCAAGCGCTTTATTCACACGGACAGAAGGAGCGCGCCGGCATTTTAGCTGCGCCAGAAAATCGGCATCAGCAACACGAGAACGGTGAGGATTTCCAGACGTCCGAGCAGCATCATCACCGACAGGAGATAGAGAGCCGGGTCGCTGATCGTGGAAAAATTGCCGGCCGGTCCGATGATCGGTCCTATGCCGGGGCCAACATTGGCAAGCGAGGTCGCGACAGCCGAGGTGGCGGTCAGCAAATCGTAGCCCATCGCGCTCATGGCGAGGCTGCCGACGATCCACAGCGCGATGAAGCAGCTGACGAAAAGGAAGACGGTCCTGATCGTGTCGGGGTCAACCACCTGCTGGCCATAACGGACCGAATAAACAGCGTTCGGATAGATCAGCTTCTTCAAACCGGCCCGAACGACATTGAACATGATCAGGAAACGATAGGCCTTGATACCGCCCGCCGTCGAGCCGGAGCAACCGCCCATGAAGGTCGCGAAAAAGGCGACGACGACAACGAACGGGCCCCAGAGCGTGTAGTCGTCGCTCGCAAAACCGCCGGTCGAAAGGATGGAGGTCATGTTGAAGAAGGAATGGCTGAGCGCGTCATCCAGCGGCACGCCGTTCCTGAGATGATGGTAGACGCCGACCGCAATCGAGATCGCGCAGAGATAACCGAGGAAGACGGCAATCTGCGGGTCGCGCAGCGTCTCCAGCCTGCGGCGCACCGCAAGCAGGATCATCACCGAAAAGGGCAGGCTGCCGAAGATCAGGAAGATGGTAGCGATCCACAGCAGCGCCGTATTGTTGAAATAGGCGAAAGACGCGTCATGGGTGGAGAAACCACCGGTCGCGACCGTCGACATGGCGTGGTTCAGGGCATCGAAATGCGACATGCCGGCAAAATCGTAAGCGACGGTGCAGGCCAGCGTCATGATGATGTATATGGCCACGAAAGCCCGGGTGAAGCTTGCCAGCCGTGCGAATGGCCGGTCGTTGCCGGTATCGGAGGATTCCATTCGGAAGAAGGTCATGCCGCCGACGCGCAGCAGCGGCAGAATGAACAGGCCGAGCGCGACGATACCGATGCCGCCGAGCCAGCAGAGCAGCGAACGCCACAGAAGAATGCCCTGAGGCGCGTTGTCGAGGCCGGATATGGCGGTCGATCCCGTGGTGGTGATGGCTGAAATGGACTCGAAGATTGCCTGGCCGAGCGTCAGGTCGAGATTGGAGAGATAGAGCGGCACGGCCCCACCAGCGAAAACACCAGCCAGAGCACGTTGACGAGCAGGAAGCCGAAACGTTTGTTGAAGGACGCGATCGGCCCGCGGGTCGCCAGCGCACAGGCAAGCGCAAAGCCGCCGCACATGAAGCCCGAAAGCGCAAACACCATCCAGTCGTCATTGCCGTAATAAAGATCGGTCAACGCGGGCAGGAACATGGCCGTCGCGAGATAGAGCCCGAAGATGGACGCCACGTATATGACCGAGCGCAGAAGGTTGCTGTTCAAGAAATGTAACCCGGAGTTCGTGGCCGCGCTGAAATGAGTCTTTGTCTCAGACGCCTTCCTATGGCATAGCGGGTGCCATTATGAATTTCAATGGATTGACAATCGTGGACAAGCAGCTTGTGGAGGCAGCGCGGCGGGAAGTGCGGGAGATATTCCCGGAAACGCCGTTGCAGTTGAATGAACATCTCAGCCGTCGGTATGGCGCGTCGATTTGGCTGAAGCGTGAAGATCTGTCCCCGGTTCGTTCCTACAAGATTAGAGGCGCATTCAATTTTCTCCGCAAGGCTGTGGCGAAGGCCGGCAAGGGCAAGGTGTTCGTCTGTGCTTCCGCCGGCAACCACGCACAGGGTTTTGCTTTCGCCTGCCGTCATTTCGGCGTTCACGGCGTTGTGTTCATGCCGGTAACGACACCGCAGCAGAAGATCGACAAGACCCGCATCTTCGGCGGCGAATTCATCAGCATCCGTCTGGTGGGCGACATATTCGACCAGTGTTACGCCGCTGCGCGCAAATACGTGGAAGATAGTGACGGCTACATGGTGCCGCCCTTCGACCATGAGGACATCATCGAGGGCCAGGCAACGGTCGCAGCCGAAATCATGGACCAGCTTCCGGAAGGCACGAAGCCGGACATCGTCGTCATGCCTGTCGGCGGCGGCGGTCTGTCGGCAGGGCTTTCGGGCTTTCTGGCCGGCACGGTCCGCAAGGAGAACTTCGTGTTCTGCGAACCCGAGGGTGCACCGAGCCTGAAGAAGAGCCTGGAACGCGGCGAGCCGGTCACGCTCACCAAGGTCGACAATTTCGTCGACGGCGCCGCCGTGGCCCGCATCGGTGACCTGAATTTCAAGGCGTTGAAGGATTTCCCGGCCGAGCAGGTCTTGCTCATCCCCGAAAACGCCATCTGCGTGACGATCATCGAGATGCTGAATCTCGAAGGTGTGGTGCTGGAGCCGGCGGGCGCGCTGGCGATTGCAGCCCTGGAAAAGCTCGGCCGCGAGAAGCTGGAAGGCAAGACGGTCATCGTTGTCGTCTCCGGCGGCAATTTCGATTTCGAGCGTCTGCCTGACGTCAAGGAACGCGCCATGCGTTACACCGGCGTGAAGAAATACTTCATTCTGCGCCTGCCGCAGCGCCCCGGCGCGCTGCGCGATTTCCTCAATCTGCTCGGCCCGGACGACGATATCGCCCGTTTTGAATATCTGAAGAAATCCGCCCGCAATTTCGGCTCGATCCTGATCGGTATCGAAACCAGCGCGCAGGAAAACTTCGCGGGGCTTCTGGAGCGCTTCGAGGCCGCGGGTCTCGGTTATGAGGATATTACCGAAAACGACATCCTGTCGAACCTGATCATCTGATTGGTTTGAGAGCGACAGGGAGGGGCGGATGAGATCCGCCCTTCAAAAGGCGACATCGATTTTAGGGAGTGAAAGCCATGGCATCGTTTTTTTCCAAAATCCTCTCGGCCTTCGGCTCCGGCCAGCCGTCCGACGCGCCGCAGAAGACGGCGCAGGTGGAGCCGCATGCGCACGGCGAATATCTGATCTACGCGACGCCGCTCAAGGAAGGCGGCCAGTTCCGGCTGGCCGGCCGTATCGAGAAAAAGGTCGGTGATGAGGTGCTGGTGCACGAATTCGTGCGCGCCGATGTCTTCTCCAGCCTGGATGATGCGGTGGAGTTCACGGTCCGCAAGGCAAAACTGATCATCGACCAGAACGGCGCATCGCTTTTCCCAGGAAAATGATGACGGTTTCTTGCGTCGTACATTAAGATTCCGTTGGTTGCTTCGCCCTATCGTCCTTGGGGAGCATGGAGTCGCGCGCCACTGAAACCGCGCGATGTGAATAGATAGGGCATGTGCCGATGCAATGGGCAAATCTGGCACTCTTCGCGACGGAGGCCATCGTCTATTTCTCGGTAATGACGGCGTTCCTTCATTACCGGCATATTCTCGGCATCGGTGTTTTTCTCACCGCGCTGGGCGTGATGCATTTCATGGAAACCTACCTGGCGGCCGTCTTTTACGTCGAGCTGCCCTTCGGCGTGGCATCACCCGGCTCCTCCATCCTTTTTGCCGGCAAGCTGATGATGATCCTGATGCTCTATATGCGTGAGGATGCGGCGGTCGTGCGCCAGCCGATCTACGGCCTGCTTCTCGGCAACATATTGACCGTCATCATGGCGCAGATCATCCATTTTCATCAGACGGTCGCAATTGTGCCCGGACAGTCGGTCAGCGCCGGTTTTCTGGATGAGATGGGCGTGTTGATGGTCTGGGGAACCAGTCTCCTCTATATCGACGCCATCGCCATCATTCTGTTTTACGAAAAGCTGGGGCGCTATCTGCAGCGCCATATCGTCCTGCGTTTCGCCATCTGCGGCGTCGTGATTCTAAGCCTCGATCAGGCAGGCTTTTACGGGGCGTTGCGGTATATGCTGAACGCGCCGATCGATGTCTTTTACGATGGCTGGAAGGCGAAGATGGCGGCGGTCGCCATTTATTCCCTGCTTTTTGCCATTTATCTCAAGCTGACGGCGGCGAAGGGGCGCTTCCTGACGCGCCGCAGCGTTGCCGACGTGTTCAACGATCTCACCTTCAGGGAACGTTACGAGGAGCTTCTGTCGCGCTCCGGCCGTGACATGCTGACCGGCGTCTCGGACCGTGCCCGCATGGAGCTCGATGCGCCATCCGTTGTCGTGGAATGCCTGGAGAAAAAGCGCCCGGTCAGCGTGCTGATCGTCGATATCGATCACTTCAAGACCGTCAACGATACGTTCGGGCACTTGCAGGGCGATGAGATATTGCGGGAGTTTGCCGCCGTTCTGAAACGCATGGTGCAGCCGCATGGCCATTTGTACCGTTTCGGAGGCGAGGAGTTCGTGGCGCTTTTGCCTGCGGTTCCGCATGAGGCCGCACTTGCCTTTTCCGCCAGTCTGAGGATGGCGATCCTCGCGGACATGCAGCGGCCGGACGGTTCGCCGCTGACCGTCAGCATTGGCGTTGCCACGTCCTTCGAGGACGGGCAGCTTTTCCGCGCGCTTCTATCGGAGGCCGATGCGCGGCTTTACGCGGCAAAAAATAACGGCCGGGACCAGGTCCACGGCCGTTATGGAATGTGGGTCGGCTGATACCGGCAAACACGCCGGCATCGCCCGCATCGGATTGGCTCAGGCGGCCTGCGCCAGTTCGGCAACCTTGGCGCCGGCGGCTGCAACGGCCTTCTCGACGGCTTCCGGACCGAATGCCAGGCCTTCGACATAGATCACTTCCACATCGGTCATGCCCATGAAGCCGAGAACGGTCTTGAGGTAAGGCACGGCATGGTTCAGCGGAGCGGCCGGGCCTTCCGAATAAACGCCGGCGGCAGCCAGCACGATGTAAACCTTCTTGCCGGTGGCAAGGCCTTCCGGACCGGTTTCGGTGTAGCGGAAGGTCTGGCCGGCGCGGGCGACGTTGTCGATCCACGACTTCAGGCCGGAATAGATATTGAAGTTGATGAGGCCGGTGCCGATGACAACCGTGTCGGCGGCCAGAAGCTCGGCAACCAGCTTGTCGGAGTAATCGGCGGCAACCGCTTCTTCAGCCGTGCGCTGGTCGGCCGGCTTGCGGATCGCAGCGGTCTTGACGGTGTCGAGATGCGGAATGGGGTCGGCAGCGAGATCGCGGTGGACAAGGGTATTCGCCGCCGACTTGGCCTTCAGCTTGTTTGCGAGTTCACCGGAAAACTTGTTGGAAACCGATTCGTCGCCACGCGGGCTGGAGGTGATGAGCAGAATGTTGGACATGGTCTTTCCTTGCAATATGCGATGAATTGACGGGCGCCTTGGGAGGGCGGGAGAGCACGATGCCCTTCCTTTGCCCCTATATGAGGAATTGCTGCCATCAAGAAAACTGTGATAATATGGAAGCCATCTATCGAGGAAATGGATGGAACATGGACGCGAACCCGACGCTCGACCAATTGCAGGTATTTTTGACGGTCGCCGAGACCGGCAGTTTTTCCGCCGCGTCGCGGGCGCTCAACCGCGCCCAGTCGGTGGTCAGCTACACCATCGCCAATCTCGAGGCACAGCTTGAAGTCACCCTGTTCGAGCGCAACGGCGTACGCCAGCCACGGCTGACGGATGAGGGCCGCGCGATGCTCGAGGATGCAAGGCGCATCGTCGCCGGCCTGCAGGAGATGCGCGCACGCGCCAAGGGGCTGAAGCAGGGGCTTGAGGCGGAGCTTTCCGTCGCCATCAGCACCATGGTGCCGGCAGAAGCGGTCGTTGCAGTGCTGCGGGATTTTCGCAAGGAGTTCCCCACCGTCGCTCTCAGCCTCAATGTCGGCGAGCTGGGCATGGTCATGGACATGGTGCTCTCCCGCAAGGCCGGCATCGGCATCGGCGGAGCGCTGCTGCGCCAGGATGACGAACTGGTCGTCGAAAAGGTCGGCCATTCCTTCATGTTGCCGGTCGTCGCGTCGGATCACCCTCTGGCGCAGATCGAACGGCCGCTGGTCCTTGGCGACGTCCGCGAGGAGGTGCAACTCGTCGTCACCGACGCGTCGGGGCTGACCAAGGGGCGTGATTTCAACGTTCTGTCCTACAAGACCTGGCGGGTGAGCGACATCGCCACGAAATATCAGCTCATCAAGGGCGGTCTCGGCTGGGGCGGTCTGCCCGCATCGATCGTCCGCAACGATCTGACCAATGGCAGCCTGAAGGCGCTGGACCTCGAGGCCTATGAGCAGGGCGAATACCCGCTCTTTGCGCTCCGCCGGGTCGATTCACCCGCCGGCCCGGCCGGCCAGTGGTTGGCCACGGCATTCCAGCAGCGTCTGTCGGCCTGCCCGAACCAGAAGGATTTCAACAGGATAGTTGCCGGAAGCAAGCAGAGGAATATTTCTGTCGCCGCGGAGTGACATCAGCTGAATCCGCGACAATTGGATATGGATCGAGAGGGTGCCGCTTGTTTCTTCTCCCCGAGGGGGAGAAGTCCGCGGCAGCGGGATGAGGGGGCAACGTCAGCCGTATTCGGAGAGCTGCCCCCCATCCGACCCTTCGGGCCACCTTCTCCCCGCGGGGAGACGAAACTTGGGGCGACTTCGGCGCTAGGCTGCGGCAAAGCCAATTGACGAAGGCAGGCCCTCTGCCTATACCTGACCCACGGTCAGCAGTTCACCGAGGCATCGCCGTCCCGCAAGGGAAGCTAAACCTGCATTTGGAAAGATTGACAGCACTTATCCCGTGCCTTGTCGGAAGCCGGCGATCAGCGACACCTTTTCGGAATGGCACTTGAGGGTAAGTCATGCCACGTTCGATCCTTTCCATTGATATTGCCGACGTCTCGACCTTTGCCAGATCGCTCCGCGAACAGATCGGCCGGCTGGACCGGCAGCCAAGCCATGTGGAGATGCTCAATCTTCTAAGCCGCGCTGCCGGGTTCCGCAATTTCCAGCATCTGCGTGCGTCACGCACGCCATCCGCAGAAAGCGGTCCTCCGTTACCGCAGACACGAGCGGAGACAATACCCGCCGCCAACGAGGGCAGGGTGCTGAAGACCGCGCGGATTTTCGATGGCGACGGCCGGTTGATGCAATGGCCCGCCCGCCGATCCCAGCAGGAACTATGCCTCTGGTATCTCTGGGCAAAAATCCCCACCGGCCGCAGTTTCTCCGAACGCGAATTCAGCAGCTTTCTGGATGGTCTGCATCTTTTTCGGGATGCCGCGATGCTACGGCGCGACATGGTCGGCCTGCGGCTCATCCGCCGCAACCGCGACGGCAGCGACTATCAACGTATCGAGCAGAAGCCACCGGCGGAACTGCCGCTGCTGCTACGCGCTGTGGGTGGCCGTGACTGAGAAATGGTCAGCAATGTTACTGACAGGCTTTCATCAAACTCGACGTCATCCTCGGGCTTGACCCGAGGATCCACACCCAGCCGCAGTCAATGGATCCTCGGGTCAAGCCCGCGGATGACAGCTAGCTAGGCGGAGGCTTCATGAGCAGTTTGCCCTCCCGGCGCATTCCCGCCGGGAGGGGGAGCATCCTCAGAGAACCAGGCGGAACTTTGCGAAACCTTCCGCGCCGTCGCCTGCATCCTCTATTTTCGCGCCCTTGATATCCGCCGCATAGTGGCGACCCTTCGGGCCGGTCTCGAAGATCGCGCTGGTATTGGCGACAGGGGCGAATGACCAGTTGGCATCCGCCGATGGGTTGATGGTGCCCTGATCGATGATATAGCGCACAATCACGTCGCGGTTGGTGTCGGGTGCCACGAAGATCACCTTGTCGGCTGCGATATCGGGGAATTTGCCACCGCCGCCGGCGCGGTAATTATTGGTCGCCACCACGAATTTCTGCTCGGGATCGATCGGCTTGCCTTCAAATTGCAGGTTGACGATGCGGTTGCTGTCGGGATTGACCGCCTTGCCGTCCTTGTCGAACTTCGCCGGCTTGGAAATATCGATCTGGTAGGTGACACCGTCGATGACGTCGAAATTATAGGACGGAAAATCCGCGTTCAAGAGCGGTGCGTCTTTCGCGCCGGCCTCGACCGTGTTGAACATGCCGGCAGACATTTCCAGCCAGTTCTTCACCTGCGCGCCGTTGATCAGCACCGCCTGCACCGTGTTGGGGTAGAGGTAAAGATCGGCGACGTTCTTGATGGCGATGTCACCGGCGGGGACATCGGTATAATAATCCGCGCCACCGCGACCGCCCGACTTGAAGGGTGCGGCTGCCGAAAGCACCGGCAGGTCCTTATATTGCCCTTCCTTCAGCATGTCCTTGATATACCAGGTCTGGGCGTTGGAGACGATCTGGACGGAAGGATCGTCGGCCACCAGTGCGAAATAGGAATAGAGCGGGGCAGAGGTCTTGCCGACCGGCCGGCGCACATAGGCGAGCGCCGCTTCGTGATCGGCCTTGGCGGCGGCGATGACTTCCGGCTTGTCCGTGAAGTCTGCAACGATCTTGCGGTTTTCGTCGCGGTGATAAATCGGACGGGCTTCAGAGGTGAAGTCGACAATCTTCCAGCTCTTGCCGTCCTTTTCGAGCAGCAGGTCGATGAGGCCCATATGCGACCCCCAGAAACCGGCCATCACGGCAGGCTTGCCCAGAAGCGTACCCTTCACCGCATCCACACCCTCGATGCCGTCCCAGGTCTTCGGACCGGGGAAGACGAGATGCTGGTGGCCGGTGAAAATGGCGTCGATGCCCTCGACACCCGCCAGATAAAGCGAGGCGTTCTCCATGCGATCGGTCTGGCCCTTGCCGTCGATGCCGGAATGGGACAGCGCGATGACGATATCGGCGCCTTCTTCCTTCATGACCGGCACCCAGGCTTTCGCCGCCTCGACGATATCGCGCGTCTGCGCCTTGCCCTCGAGGTTCTTGGAATCCCACATCATGATCTGCGGCGGCACGAAGCCGATGATGCCGACCTTGACCGGGCTGGTGACGCCCGCGCCGTCGCGGATCTGTTTTTCGAGGATGACGTAAGGCTTGAAGAACAGCTCGTCCTGCTTGGGATCAGATGCCAGCTGACCCTTGGTGAGGTTGGCACAGACATAGGGAAAACCGGCACCCGCCAGCGTATTGGCCATATAGTCGAGGCCATAATTGAATTCGTGATTGCCAAGCGTGCCGCAATCATAGCCGAGAACATTCATGGCATTGATCACGGGGTGCTTGTCGCCGGCCTTCATGCCCCGCTCATAGGCGATGTAGTCGCCGAGCGGATTGCCCTGCAGGAAGTCGCCATTATCCACCAGCATCGAGTTTCCGGCTTCGGCGCGGATCGTGCCGATGATCGAGGCCGTGCGGGAAAGCCCCATCGTGTCGTTCGGCTTGTCGGCGTAATAATCATAGGGAAAGACGTGAACGTGAATGTCCGTCGTTTCCATGATGCGCAGATGCGCCTGATTGGCCGCAGCACGCGCGGCAAAAGGGTGCAGCATCACCAGCGCCGAGGAGGCCGCAATGCCGCCGAGAAGCGAACGGCGGGTGATGGGGTGGAGAGCGAGAAGCGACGACATGGGAACTCCTTCGGATGAAGCTTGCTCTGTCATGGAAAACGACAAGGTAGAAGCAATCGCCGAGGAGTCCATCATCAAAATGACAGGGCGGTGACGGACGGAGCCTTTTTCAACCGTTTGATAAATTTTTTGTCACGGGAGCGCCACGCGCGTCATCGCATGGGAATGCGCTTTGCTTGGTCAGCGCATTCCGATTTCGGAAACCGATGTCTTCAGCGGGCGAGCGTCGGCTTCACTTCTTCATGGAAAAAGCGGAAATAGGAGGAAAGCTGCGCCAGCGTGTTGCTGGAAAGCCTTAGTTGCAGGCCGAGGCGGTTCTGGTGCTGCCATTGCACTTCACCTTCGATGAAACCAAGGTCCTCGCTCTGCACCTTGACCCGGCTGCCCTTGGCGGCAGCGAAAGGTCCGTCCAGTTCGAGCGCCATTCCGGTGGCCGACAGGTCCAGTACGCGGCCCCGGGTCGACTGGCTGAAATAATGCACGGTCGCGAAAATCCTGGTCTTGCTGCGCGGTGCGCTGCGGGTCGCCATATTAAGGTTGTTTGCCATTTTGCTACTCAAATCAATTGTTTTCGATACCATGCATCATGGCGCTGAAAGTTTGAAAGCCGTTTAGCTCTGCTGTTAAAATTGTAAGTAATCGTGCGATTATGCTCTATCAATACGGCACTGGTAGCAATTATTGCGGGCAGAACGCACGTGTACATAGGCGACGTCGCCGCGCTCCAGAAGATGTTCGGCGCGTGCCAAGATCTCACTGGTCGCGGTCACCGCGCCGGTGCCGTAGACGATGCGGTTGTCAGCGCCATATCCGCGAACGATATAGTCCGGGCTGTTAAGCATCGGGGGAACGGCATCCGTTTGCGGATAGCGCTCACAGGCCTCCGCGTGAAGAAAGACCGGGCCCGTTTCGGCATAGGGCTGGAGCGAGGGGAAGGGCCGGTAGGCGAGGATCAGCATTCCTTCGCCTTCGTTAATCTGGGCAAGGCAATGGCGGCAGGGCATGCCGCCGGGGGAAACGGCTTTTTCCGGCGGGTTGCCATAGGCGTCGCCAGCTCCTGCACGAAAGGCTTCAGCTTCCTTAGCCGGCATTGCTGTAAAAACGAGATCGGTCATGGCTTGGTCCTATAGGTTCGGGTCGGCGTTGCTTCTTTGCAGCTATGATCTCGAAACAGAGCTCTATCCACCCGATTCTTGACAGGCGATGCAACCAGCCCATTGCGTGTTTCGTTAGCATCGGGAATCAGTGACGCTCCTCGTTCCCGGAAGGTCTGATTTTATGTTCCGTCGTTTTCTGGCCGCCGTTCCGCTGGCTTTCGTTTCGTTGACGGCTCCGATCGGGGCGCAGGCGCAGGTCGCCTCCGGTCTCGATGGCCTGTCCGACGAGCAGCTGCAGCAGGCGGTCAATTTCGTTATCGGCAACGCGATCTTCTCGCTCTACCACGAGGGCTCGCGCATGCTGATTTCGGATTTCGGAGCGCCGGAAACGGGAAGTGTCCAGGCCCCGGCCGATCAGCTGGCAGGAACCCTCATCCTCCAGGCCAATGAGGAATGGCTCGATACCGCGCTCGTCAACGCCACCGACAGCTGGTATCTGGCGCGCGAGGCGGTGACCTTGCCCGATCACGAAGCGCCGGTCTTTTCCGCGCTGGTGCCGGACAGAAGCCGTGACCGCAACATGGCCTGCCTGATGGTTGGCCGCGACAAGGACGGTTATGGCGATCTTGCCGCCATGATGGGGCTCGACAATGCCGAATTCGGCAAATGCGCCGCCGCCTATCCGGGCGTCGCTAAGGCCTGGGAGGATTTTCTGGCGCCCCACCGCAGCCAGACGCCGTCCAGACTAACCGTCAGCTACGTAGCGCCGCGTGATCCCGAGCTTGAACCCTATGCCATCATGGTCAAAGAATCGAAGGTTCTCGATCTCATCAGCCGCAGTTTTGGTGGTTTTGGCCTGAAGGGGGACGTCAAGCTGACGGCAAAGTCCTGCGGCCGCCCCGATGTCTACTGGTCGGCGGAAAAGCGCGAGATCACCTATTGCTACGAGCTGGGAAAATTCCAGGCGGAACTGATCGCCGATCATCTCCTGAACAACGTCACGGAAGACAAGGGTGCCGCCGGCGGGCAAATTCCGACGGCGGTCAATCTGGAGCGGGAAATCTAAGGCCGATTGCCGGAAGCTGGCGATCTGGCCTGCTGAATGCGGGAGGAGAGTACCATGCCGAAGGTTGTCGTTCGCAATTTCGCCATCTCGATTGACGGATATGGCGCGGGACCGGACCAGAGTCTCCAGAACCCGCTGGGCGTGAACGGCGAAGCGCTGCATCAATGGGCGGTCAAAACCCGGACCTTTCACCGCATGTTCGGAAAGGATGGCGGCTCGACCGGTACGGATGAGGATTTTACCGAAAAGAGCTTCGCAAATATCGGCGCATGGATATTGGGACGCAACATGTTCGGGCCGGTGCGCGGCGCATGGCCGGATGAAAGCTGGAAGGGTTGGTGGGGCGACGAGCCGCCCTATCATGTTCCGGTTTTCGTCTTGACGCACCATGCGCGTCCGTCCTTCACAATGAAGGGCGGCACGGTGTTTCATTTCGTCACAACCGGCATAGAGGCTGCTTTAGACATGGCGCTGACGGCGGCGGATGGCAAGGACGTGCGCATCGGCGGCGGCGTTTCTACCATCCGACAATATATGGCTGCGGGCATGATCGATGAATTACATCTGGCGATCGCCCCGGTTTTTCTCGGCAAGGGTGAGCATTTGTTCGAGGGGATGGACCTGCCCGCGCTCGGCTACCGCTCTACCGGGACCGTGGCGGGCGAGGGCGCTACGCATCTGATTATCGACAAGGCATGAATGCTGCGCGTTAAAGGTATCCCCACCAACATTGCGCAGCGGTTTTCTGCGCTGACAGTTCCCCCACTCCCTCATTCCTGTGCTTGTCACAGGAATCCAGCCAGCCCAAGTCCTTGGGCTGAAAGGACTTTTCTCGCCGCGCAGACGCGCGTCGGCTGGATTCCTGTGACAAGCACAGGAATGAGGGTGGAGTAGTCGGATGTGCTCTATAGTCCGGGAACGGCGCGGGCCATCCCCGACGTGACGAACTCAGTTGCGCAGCGAGATTTCCAGAAGCTCGGTGTCGGACAGCGGCTCCACCCAGGCCTCATAGGTGCCGACAGGCGAAAAGCCCATCATCTGGTAAAGTTGCAGCGCGCGTGGGTGGTCGAGCGTGTTGGTGGTCACCGTCACGCGTTTGGGATTGTCCTGCCAGGCGGCGTAAAGCGCCTGCAACAAGAACCATTTGCCGACACCAGCGCCGATCGCCTCTTCGAGCAGCCCGAAATAGGAAAGCTCGGTCACCTCGTCACTCGCTTTATTCAACTCGAAGAAGCCAGCGGGGGCACCGTTCATGTAAAGAACGGTGACGCTGTTCTTCGGGTCCTTGAGAACGGCGGAGAGTTCCGCATCGCTCATGCGCATGCGTTTTTGCCAGTGCCAGCGTTTTCCCACCCGCCAGTAAATATAGCGATAGAAATGCAGGGGAATATTGTTGACCCGCATCAGCGCCGTCTGAATGTTGACGGGTATCGGCAGGCTGACCTTTGGCGGTGCGGTCATTTCCAGCTGCGTGACATGCGCCTTCAAAGGCCCATGCGAGATCACGGGAACAGGCTCGGCGGGGCCGGTGACGACAGGGGTGTCTTCCAGGCCGCCCCATTCCGACCAGGAACCGTCATAGAGCGAATTGTCCGAATGACCGAGCGATTCCAGCGCAAGCGTAATGACGGCGGCGGTGACGCCCGAGCCACAGCTGGTGACGACGGGCTTGCCGAGATCGATACCGGCGTCGGTCACCATCTTGCGGATGGCGGTGAGATCCTTGAAGTGGCCATTCTCGGAAAAGGCTGTGGCGGGCAGGCTGCGTGCGCCGGGCATATGGCCGGAGCGCATGCCGGCGCGCGGTTCGGCCTCGTCGCCGGTGAAACGTCCCGCGCCGCGGGCATCGGCGATCTGCTTTTCACCGCTGTCGACGATGCCGCGCATGGTTGCCAGAGAAGTAACGCGCTTCTCGTTGAAGTCAGGTGTGAAGGTGGCGGGTTCGATCTCCGGCGTACCGGTTTCAAGCGGCCGGCCTTCGTGCTTCCAGCCGTCAAGACCGCCATCCAGCACATAGGCCTTGCGCACGCCCATCACCCGCAGCATCCACCACACGCGCGGTGCGGAAAAGAAACCGGGGCCATCATAGACCACGATCGTATCGGCCTCACTGAGGCCAAGCTCGCCGGCCTGTTCCGCAAAGAACTCCGGCGAGGGCAGGGAATGCGGCAGGCCGGTCGCATGATCGGCGATCTTGTCCTGATCGAAGAACACGGCGCCGGGCAGGTGACCTGCCGCAAATTCTTCCGCGCCGTTGCGTTTATGCGCCGGCAGATACCAGGAGGCATCAACGACACGAAACCCGGCCGTGCCGAGCTGCTTTTCCACCCAGTCCGCCGAAACGACGAAACGGCTCTTATCCGTGCTCACGATGTCTCTCCTGATTTCAGGCAGCAGCTTCAGGCGCGCCGAAACGAATGCGGAACCGCCTGTTCTCCTTGCCCTTCTTTTCTATCTTGGCAATGTGAATATCGCCCACTTCCTGCGTTTCGGAAACATGGGTGCCGCCGCAGGGCTGGCTGTCGATGCTGGAATTTTCGCCGATGCAAACGAGGCTGACCCGACCAAGGCCCATCGGTGGCCGCACATTCTTGGATTTGACGATGCCCGGATTGGCCTGAAGTTCCTCGTCGGTGATCCATTGCAGGAAGACGGGATGGTTGGCTTTCACCAGCTCCATCAGCTTTGCCGTCACCTCATCCTTGTCGATGGTTTCCGACATGTCGAAATCGACACGCGATTCGTCCTCGCCGACGGCGGCTCCGGTAATCGGCCACTGGCAGACGACGGAGAGCAGATGGCAGGCGGTGTGCATGCGCATCAGCTTGTAGCGGCGCGGCCAGTCCACATGCAGGGTGAGTTTTTCGCCGATCTCGGGGGAAGGCTGGCCTTCGAGCGGCACATGGATGATCACGCTCTTGTCGGCGCCATTTTTGGTGATGCCGAGTTCGATGCGCGAACCGTCTGCCCGCTCGAGAAAGCCGCTATCGCCCGGCTGGCCGCCGGAGGTGGCGTAAAAGCAGGTCTGGTCGAACTCGATGCCGCCATCCTCATGCACCGCCGTGACGATCGCTTCTGCGGTGGAAAGATAAAAATCGTCACGGAACAGGGCATTCACAGGCATTTCGGCATGTCCTCAAACGGTTTCGTACGGAACCGCAATCTCGCTTTTCGTCGCCAGCCACTGTGGAACCGGAAGCCCCTTGGAACGCAGGAAATCCGGATTGAAGAGCTTCGACTGATAACGATTACCGTAGTCGCAAAGTATCGTTACGATGGTATGCCCCGGACCAAGCTCGCGGGCAAGGCGGATTGCACCGGCAATGTTGATGCCGGAGGAGCCGCCGAGGCAAAGACCCTCTTTGGTGACCAGATCAAACAGCACCGGCAGGGCTTCGGCATCCGAAATGCGATAGGAGAAATCCGGGGCGAAGCCTTCCAGATTGGCGGTGATGCGCCCCTGTCCGATGCCTTCGGTGATGGATGAGCCTTCCGACTTCAGGACGCCGTGCTTGTAAAACTCATAAAGGGCGGCCCATCAGGGTCGGCAAGGCCGATCTTGATATCAGGGTTGAAATCGCGCAGGCCGTCGGCCACGCCCGCAAGCGTTCCGCCGGAGCCCACCGAGCAGATGAAACCATCGACCTTGCCATCCGTCTGATCCCAGATTTCGGGTGCCGTCGTCTCGATATGGGCCTGACGGTTGGCGATATTGTCGAACTGGTTGGCCCAGACCGCGCCGTTTTCATCCGTGGCGGCGAGCTGTTTCGCAAGCCGACCGGAGACCTTCACGTAATTGTTCGGATTGGAATAGGGCGCTGCCGGAACCTCGACGAGTTTCGCACCGAGAAGCTTCAGCGCGTCCTTTTTTTCCTGGCTCTGCGTCTCCGGAATGACGATGACCGTCTTGTAGCCGAGTGCATTGGCGACCAGCGACAGGCCGATGCCGGTATTGCCCGCAGTACCCTCCACGATGGTGCCGCCCGGCCGCAGCTGTCCGCGCCGTTCGGCGTCGCGGATGATGTAGAGCGCGGCGCGATCCTTCACCGACTGGCCGGGGTTGAGGAATTCCGCCTTGCCGAGGATTTCACACCCCGTCGCTTCCGAGGCAGCTTTCAGACGGATGAGCGGCGTGTTGCCGATAGCACTGAGCGCAGAGGGATGAATGGTCATGATTGAGCCTTCTTGTCTGAGCGGAAATTAGGTGCCGTTATGTCCCGTTACAACCGCCTCAAGGCAAGAAATTATCTTCCCGGCTTTGGCTTAGCCACGCAAAATTTTGCCGATACCCAATTTTATGCGTTGTTCTTCACCGCGGCATAGGCCGCAAGCGCTCTTTCGCGCGCCTTCGTGTGGTCGACAATCGGTTGCGGGTAGGTTTTGCCAAGCTCGATGCCCGCCTTGTTCAGCAGTTCTCTCGGGGCCTGAAACGGCTTGTGGATGAATTTCCGGTCGAGCTTTTCAAGCTCCGGCACGAAGCGGCGCACATAATCGCCATCGCTATCGAATTTTTCACCCTGCAATATGGGGTTGAAGATGCGGAAAAACGGCGAGGCATCCGCGCCAGACCCCGCCACCCATTGCCAGTTGGCGGCGTTGGAGGCGGGATCGGCATCCACAAGTGTGTCGCGAAACCATTTCTCACCCTTCCGCCAGTCAATCAGCAGATGTTTGATGAGGAAGGAGGCCACGATCATGCGCACCCGATTGTGCATGGTGCCGTGTTTCCACAATTGCCGCATGCCGGCATCGACGATGGGGTAACCTGTCATGCCGCGCGTCCAGGCTTTGAAGGATTTTTCATCATCCCGCCAGCCGAAGGCATCGAAACTGTCGTTCCAGTTCTTCTCGTCCAGTTTGGGGAAATGAAACAGCAAGTGGTAGCAGAACTCCCGCCAGACGAGCTCCTTGCGAAACCGGCTGATATCGTTGGAGGCGATATGGCGGGAAAGCCCCTTTGTGGCGTGCCAGACGGCGGCAGGCGATATTTCGCCGAGCGCCAGATGCGGTGCAAGCATCGAGGTGGCGTCTTTCGCCGGAAAATCGCGACCTTCCTCGTAACCCTTCAAAGCGCCGTCGATGAAATCATCGAGTTTTTCCCGTGCCGCATTTTCGCCGGGTGTCCATATTTCGCTGAAATCCCTGGCCCAGTCCGGTTTGACCGGCAGAAGCTTCCAATCGTCGAGTTTCTCCGATTTCGGCCATGTCTCAGGTGATTTCAGGCTCTTTGGTGCATCCGCCGGCGCATGTGGCTCCTCGCCGCCCTCCAGCGCGCGCCAGAAGGGCGTATAGACCCGGTAAGGGCCGCCGGATTTTGTCTGTACCCGGGATGGTTCATGCAGCAGATGTCCGGCAAAGCTGCGGACCGTCAGGCCGTCGTCGCTGAGCGCCTGTTTCAGTGCCTTGTCCGTCGCCATGCCCGCCGGATCGTAGCGGCGGTTCCAGAAGATCGTGTCGGCGCCAGTTTCGCGTATCACATGGCGCAGCGTTTCCTCGGCGTCACCGCTCCGGAGCAGCAGGCGGCTACCGGTTTCTTCCAGTGCGACGGTGAGGGAAGCCAGCGAATGGTGAAGCCACCATTCCTGCGCACCGCCCAGCGGGCCGGAGGATTCTTCCTGAATATAGAGTGGGATGACGGGGCCGCCATGCTCCACCGCTGCAAGCAGGGCAAGATTGTCCGAGAGGCGCAGGTCCTTGCGGAACCAGACGATGATGGGGGAGGCTGTTGTCGGCATGAAAGGACCCGGTTCACTTCCGCTTGAACGAGTGTTGAAACGCTTTGTTCCGCAAATCGGCTAGAATGGAAAGATGGGGCACATGGTTTCTCGAGGGTTATTTTTTCGACCTTGAAACCGCAGGTGAAGGGAACCAACTGGAGGAGCCGGCGTTTGTCGCGGGTTAATAGAGCATGGAAGTGCAATCAATGTTGCTGAATGACGTTAAGTGGGAAAAGCCCGTTACCATATCTCTTGAGAACGGTGCTCCCCGGATTTTCAACGGCGTTTACGAAGCCTTCGATTTTTTGCAGCACGAATGGCCGGAACGCGGTGGCAAGGCGCATGAACAGGCGCTGCGTCTGTGCCGTTCCTCGCTGATGGGCGACGTGGCAGGAGAAATTGCCCGCACAGCCTTCGTCGCCGCAAGCCGGCAGGCGCAGTGCCTGATGGAGGATAAGGCGGAAGAACAGAATAAGATCGCATCCTGATCCGTTTCGGAGGACCGACACCAGCGAGGCCACCCGCCAGAACCGGGTGGCCTTTGTGATTGAGGGCAGGAAGCGGGTTGTTTCGAACGCAGGATATGGCATCGTGCACACGAAATGACGGATGAAGACGGCAATGAGCAACCACTACGGTTATATTGTTTTTCCAACAGCCCTTGGCCATTGCGGCCTCGCATGGGCAGGGCGCGGCATTGCCCGTCTGCAATTGCCCGGAGCCGATGCGGGTGAGACGGAAAAGCTTCTCCTGAAACGCGTGCCGTCTTCCACAATCGCGGTTCCCGAGACACGGACGCGTGAGGTGATTGCGATGATCACCCGCTATTTCAACGGTGAGGCAATCGATTTCGCCACCGTCGAACTCGATCTTGCAGGGCAGGACCGTTTCTTTCTCGATGTTTATGCGGTGGCACGGCAGATCGGCTGGGGCCGCACGACGACCTATGGCGGCATCGTGAAAACGCTTGGCCTCGGCATGGAAAAGGCCCGTGATGTCGGACAGGCGATGGCGAAAAATCCGGTGCCGCTGATCATTCCCTGCCACCGCGTTCTGGCTGCCGGTGGCCGGCTGGGCGGCTTTTCCGCACCGGGCGGCACCAACACCAAATTGCGCATGCTCGATCTCGAAAATGCCGGCCGCAGCAACGCGGATGATGCGCAGGGCAATCTGTTTTAAAGCAATGACAGATCAGCGCGCATGAATAGCCGTCTGATTTCTGCCCTTATCTCGTCAAATTGTCGCTAAATTGTCACAATACACGGACGCCCTCTAACATAAGGGCAAGACGTTTGAGAGTATCCGCGTTAATTCTATCCGCTGCCTTGGCTTTTACAGTCGTGGCACCAGCTTCGGCTGGCATGCTGAACCAGGCTGAAAAATACACCGGACTGCATGAATCCAAAAACAACAAGAGCCTGAAGAATATTCTCGGGGCCAATCCCCGCAGCACGCCGTGGTGCGGTCTTTTCCTGCATGCCGTTGCCAGCAAGGCCGGGAGGCAATCGCCGAAGTCCTATGGATTTGCGAAATCCTGGACCTCTTTCGGTTACGCCGTTCCGGTGAGCCAGGCAAAACCCGGCGACGTCGTCGTCATCCGCAATGGGCGCGGCTATCATGCCGGCATCCTGAAGGGAATGAGTGGCAAGACCGCGCAAATCCTTGGCGGCAATCAGTCGGGCCGGGTGCAGGTTTCCAATTTCAATCGCAAGGCCATCGTCTCCGTTCGCCGCTGAAGAGCAAACAGACAATAGTACATTGTTATATTGTTATAAAGGCGGGCCATGGCCCGCCCTATCTGTTTTAAGGCGCCTATGGCTGCTCCCTGACGCCGGGCGCTGCGTCGCGCTGGTCGTCATCCTCAAGGTCCGTGGCGACGATGAAGGCGTCCTCATGTTGCCGCGCCGCCTGCCGGCGTGCACGCAGGTTGATGGATTCATCCGGATAAATCTCGCCGTCCTTGGATTTGAGCTCACTGTCGGTTTCGAAATGCGGCACGTCCTCGTCACGTATGTCGAGTGGCTTGTTCTCTTTGTGTTTTGGCGCGTCCATGATGGTCCTCCTGAGGGGTTTCCTGTCGGGCAAACGATCAGCCGCAGGGACGGTTCCCTTTTTAGAGGAAACACTTGTTCGCGATGGAGCGTCGCGGAACAATTTCTTGCCTTTTCTGTTTTTCTCTCGGCACAATCAAAACCGGCGCAACGAAAGAGGGAGGCCCGTTATGAACCATGATCGCGAAGCCGCAATCCGCGAAAAAGCGCGCGCAATATGGGAGAGGGAAGGACGGCCGGAAGGGCACCACGAACGACACTGGATAGAGGCGGAGCGGGAAATCTCCGCGAGTGCCGAAACCGTAAAAGCCAATGGCAAGAACGGTACGAAGAAACCAGCTGCCGCTGCAAAGGCCACGGCGAAGAAAGCACCAGTGGATAAGGCCCCGGCAAAAAAGCCAAAGTCGCCGGCGGTAAAATCGCTTCAGAAGGAGCAGAAAGCTGCGAGCCACGAGAAGGTCGACGATGATCTGACCGAAAGCCTGGAAGAAAGTTTTCCGGCAAGTGATCCGCCGGCGCTTACCAACGCCACGAAGGCAACGAAGCGAACGGTCAAGAAGACGTGAGATCCATATAGCCCGCTGATAGGGCAAGGATAAAATGCCACGATCCGGATCGGGCGAATGCAGCTGCACTTCGCTCTTCAAAACATGTTTTTGAGAGAAATGGCTCCCCGGGCCGGATTCGAACCGGCGACCTGTCGATTAACAGTCGAATGCTCTACCGCTGAGCTACCAGGGAACGTGCGCTGCTTGGCGCGGTGTGAGCGGGGTAATACAAATGCTTTTCCGATTTGCCAAGCGGTTTTTTCAAAAAAAACGCATTCCTCTTGTTTTATATCCCCGGAGTCCCGATTTTCCGGGCTTATCGCCGGTGAAAAAATTATCCACAGGGCAGATGCAAAAGGGCAGGATGGAATGAAATTCGGTATGGACCACAGAACGGGTCGCCTCAATCTCGGAAAATGGAGCCTTGCCATGCCGCGTTCGCGCGTCGGCAGGATCGCTACGGGTTCGGCGCTGGTGGTGGGCGGAACGCTTGGATTTTTGCCCATCCTCGGTTTCTGGATGATTCCGCTTGGTTTGATCGTGCTCTCCCACGATCTGCCGGCCGTGCGCCGCAGGCGGCGACGGCTGGCGGTGTGGTGGGCATCGCGACAGAACCGCCGCGAGGCCCGCAACAGAGACCGGCAGTAGGCCTCAGCCGCCGATGGAGCTGCTGATGCCCTGTCCGGCCCAGAAGGCGGCATAGGCAAGCGCTGCGAAGTAGATCGCCGTCAGGCCAAGGAACAGGTAACCGCCAAGCACCGTGACGCCATCCCTCTGGATCATGCCGGCCGACAGTAGCAGGATGGCGACGCCCGGCAGGGTGTTGGAAAAGGGAATGAAGCCGAGCGGCATCATCAGCAGGACGCCGGCGGTCATCAGGGCCAGGCCATTTATCCTGTTGGCGACGATGCCTGTGGTCAGTACGGGAATGCGCGGGCGGATGAAGCGATCGAGCCTCGAGACGATCGAGACGCCCTTGCGAAGCGCGGGCACGAGTTTTGCCGTCTCCATCTGCCGGTCGAGAATCTTTGCCGGCAACCATGGCAGGCGATTGAGTGTGATCGCGAGGCTCACGAGAATGATCGCCGCACCGAACACGGTGCTGACGCCGGGAATGGACACCGGAATGAGGAAGGGCAGGGACGCGATCGCACAGATGAGCAAGAGGCCCTGTTCGCCAATCGCTTCCATCAACTCGCGCAATGTGATCGTCTGACCTTGCAGTTTTCCTATCAGTTTCTCGAGCGTGGTGCTGAGTTTTTCAGACGTATCAGTGAATGCGAATTCGTTCGACATGCCGCTTCCCGGAAGTTGTTTTAACTCCGGGTTTGATAACATTCATCAGGCTTGATGCCTATCACCGATAGAAAATCAGCATCGCCGCCGTCTCTCGTGTCGTTCGCCTTTTATTAGTGCGAAACCCAGCTGCTGTAAGCGCCGGCAAGAAGAACCACCAGCAGGATGACGAGTATGACCGGGTTGATCGACGTAATGAAGCCTACATAGTCCATGATAACTTCCTCCTCTGTCCCACGCCTTATTCTATCGTAAAAACAGGGTTTTATCTACCAGAGGATGAAATTTCGCATCGCAGCAACCTTGTGCCGCTGTGGTCTGGAATTGTTTGTCTTTCCCGTTTTCCGCAGCGCAAAAATAAATCTACCGACATTTGTCCCAACATTTGCCATTGTCCTGCGTTGTCTCTAAATCGTGATGTGGCGGCGGGCCGGATGTCTTCTGTTCCCCGCCGAGAAACCGCCGCTTGAGAGGCCTTGGCTCCCGCCTTGCCTTCCGTCTACGATGATCTTCCAGGGGATATGAAATGCTGAAAAACATCTATGCCTGGACGATGGCTCTCGCCGCTCGCAAGACCGCCGTATGGTGGCTGGCAATCGTCGCTTTCGTGGAAAGCTCCGTCTTCGTCGTTCCGGCGGACGTACTCTTCCTGCCCATGGTGCTGGCAAAACCGAAGAAGGCGATGTTTTATGCCTTCGTTGCCACGGTCGCCTCCGTACTTGGCGGCATCGCCGGCTGGTTCCTCGGTCATTATGCTTTCGAAAGCATCGCGCGGCCCATTCTGGAATTTTACGGCAAGCTGGACAGTTTCGAGCATCTCAAGAACTCGGTCGACTATGAGACCATTGTTCTCCTGCTGGTGACATCGGGGCTTGCGCACCTGCCGCCGATCAAGGTCGTCACCATTCTTTCCGGCGCGGCCAATATCAGCCTCGGCCTGTTCATTCTCTCAGCTGTCGTCACGCGCGGTGCGCGCTTTTTCATCCTCGCCGGGCTGCTGCAGAGATACGGTGAATCGGTGCGTCATTTCATCGAGAAACGCCTGGGCGTCATCACCGCCGCGGCGGCCGCCGCCCTCATCGGGATCTATGCGGTTTACGTTTTCGTGCGGTGATCGGGCGATAATCTTCTACTCTTACAATACTGTCGCATAACTTTCAGCTTACTGTCAGAATCCGCCTGTATCGGTTCTCTCGTCGAATTAGGGAACCGTTCTATTATGCGAAGATTCTGGAAGTGCTCGTTTGGGGGCATGGGTATTGCTGTGCTTGCCACAGGCGGTTATCTCTACGCCATCCAGCTTCTCGGTAACTTTCACGAGGTGTTGGCCGGGCAGCTTTATCGCTCCAACCAGCCGAGCGTTGAAGAGCTTGTGCGCTACACCAAGGAAAATGGCATCAGGACGGTCATCAATCTGCGCGGTACCAATGAATCGCAAGCGTGGTATCAGGACGAGATCAAGACATCGCGCGAGCTTGGGCTGAATCACATCGATTTTGGCATGTCGGCAAGCAAGGAGCTCGACATGAACCAGGTGAACCAGCTGGTCGCAATCATGCGCGACGCACCCAAACCCATCCTCATCCATTGCAAGGCCGGTGCTGACAGGACGGGCCTCGCAACCGCGCTCTATCTCAGCCGCGTCGCGCTTCTCAGCGAAAAGGAGGCTGAAAGCCAGCTCTCCATCCGCTACGGTCACGTCGGCATCCCCTATCTGTCGGCAACCTATGCCATGGACCGGACCTGGGAGAATGCGGAAGACATGCCGATTACCGACGACTTTACGGTTGCATCCAATTAGTTTTGAAGGCCGTTCGGACAAATTTCCCGCAGTATCGCGATTGACTGTCTGACAGCCATTTGTGGCTGTCTTGACTGCGCCAGCGATCGGCATGGGCGTGAACATGCCGATATCGCCGCGTGGATTCGCGCAGTCTGGAACATGTGTTCAGATCATGCGGCGCTACTACATCGACAATTGTCGCTCCCCTGCCTGCCCCTTGAAACAACAACCGCGATCTGCTCAATCCCGGCCCATATCCGGCGTCCACCCGCGCGTATATCCCTTTCCCATGATGGCGACAGCAAGGGAAAGCTGTTCCTGCAAATGCTCGATTTCGCCGAGAAGGGCCTCGACAGCCGCCTTCGCATCGCCGTCATGACACTGGATGACATATCCCGCTATGTCATCAGGCTGTATGGGAGTGGACTTTTCAGCGTTGGACATATTGGATGACCTCTCTTTTGTTCACTAAATGTTCTAATTTTAGCGAAGAGTCAACAAGGCAATGTTCCCCGTCTTCCGACGGCGAACGGCTTGGAAATTACGGTTTCAGGAATTTACCCGGTGAAGGCTCTCGATCGCAAATGGAGAGGGAGAGTGGTCGAGGGATGGATTCGGACCCGAGACCCATGCGGCGCAGCGCCGAAGAGGCAAGCGTCAATGAACTGACGGATCTTCACCGTCCAGGAAGCTGCGAATCCCGTCTTTCTCACAGGTGGCTAAAAATTCTTCCCAGGCGTCTTTGTCGGTCGCGAAGGGCTCATCCCAGGTGGTGACATCGTCGTGCTCGCTGATAACCTCGAGCGTCCAGTCTTGCTGTGTGCCAGCCGGCCGGTGGATATCAACAAGGACCGTGATACCGTCGTCTTCAAACTCGCCTGAGAATTCCGAGTGTTCAATTTTCGTTTTTTTGGGCATCTCGGCACACCTCGTTCTCAGGCTTTGAATAAACGCACACCCGAACCGGGTCTTTTAAATTCGCGCATAGCGCTGGCTGCAAGGTCGCTAAAACAAATATAGCCAGCTCTGGGGGAACTGGCTATCTATCTGTTTTTACTGGTCGGAGCGGCGGGATTCGAACCCACGACCCCTTGACCCCCAGTCAAGTGCGCTACCGGGCTGCGCTACGCTCCGAACCTGAAAGCCGTTTATATATAAGCCTGTTAGGGCGCAAGCGGAAAATCGCCTTTTCTCAAAAAAAGGAACAAAGGATGTGGGTCGGCGGGGAAGGGGACTGCACGGCGCCGCTTATTATTGCGTGCCGCGTCAAATGCCTGACACATCATCTTTCCATCATGGCCGGAACCTGCCGTAGTTTTCGGCGTTCAAACCCAGCGGAACTGAAACTCAGGGAGATAAATATGTCTGAACTCGTCGTTGTTGGTTTTGATGGAACGGAAGAGGCCGACCGCGTCCTTCTGAAGCTTGCCAGCCTGAAAAAGGAGTATCTGGTCGATCTGGAAGACGCCGTGGTCGTGGTTCGAGATGAAAACGGCAAGGTGCATCTGAAACAGAGCGTCAATCTGACGGCGCTTGGCGCGAGCTCCGGCTTCCTTTCCGGTGGTCTCTGGGGTGGCCTTGTTGGCCTGCTGTTCCTCAATCCGCTGGCGGGATTTGCGATCGGCGGCGCCATTGGCGCGGGTACGGGCGCGCTTGCGGGTTCGCTGACGGATTTTGGCATCGATGACGATTTCATCAAATCGCTTGGCGAGACCATTCCCAACGGTTCGTCTGCGCTGTTCGTGCTGATCCGCAAGGTACAGCCGGAAAAGGTGCTGGCGGAACTGGAAGGGCTGCGCGGACGCGTCATCAAGACATCGCTTTCGCCAGAGCAGGAAGCGCAACTGCAAAAGGCCCTGTCCGGCGGAACCGAACAGCCCGCCGCCTGAGCGGGCAGAACGAGAAAAACGCTGCGGCATGATCCATGCCGCAGCCATTTCTTGAGGTAATCTGGAAGCGGCTGCTTATAGCGTCAGCGTGCCGTTTTTCGCCTGAGGCCAGGTCAGATAATAATAACGGCTGCCGACGCTGCCAAAAAATGCACTATCCCCGGAAATGCGATCAACATAGGCGCCACCAGAACTCTTGGCATAGGCCGAGCCGTCGCGTTTGAGATGATCTTTCAGAAAGTCGCTCCAGCCCGTGGTGGCGATTTCGGTTGCCGGTTTCGAGGTGGTTTTTTTGTCGGTCTCGACATCCCAGGCTTTGATCTGTGCCCCTTCCGCCGGATCGGAGACGGTTAGCGTTCCCTCTTTAAGCGCTTCGAGCATCGCCTTGGCCTGTGCAGCCTTGTCCGCGTCCTTGGACAGTTCTTCCAGGGTCTCTTTCAGGTTCTTCATGAAATCGGCCTGGGTAATGTCACCGGAAGACACCTGTGTGTCCGTATCGTCGGTTTTCGTATCGTCGCCGGAGGCCTGCCCATATTGCGCCAGAAGCTGCGTCAGCCTGGTATTGGTGGAGGAGGATGATGTGTCGACTCCGTAGGAGGCCAGCAGTGCCGTCCTTGGCGACGAGGAAGAAGAGGTCGCCGCGGAATTGTCTTCCTGCTCCCTGATGGCCTTGAGGGCCAGTTTGGTGGCGGTGAGGCGTGTGGAAAGGTCGATGGAGGAGACCATTTTTCTAACTGTTCCATGATCGGCCCCGATACGCATCATTCGTACCGAACCGGCTCGGCATGGATCCTCGATCCCGCCTTTTCGTCCTCTCTCATAAGAAGACCGGGTGCATTCCGCGCCGTTTCTGGCTTGGATTGCACCCGGTCTAATGGCCGGACTTTGCGCGACGCTTACGTCTTAATTTTCCTGAACGGAAACGCCGTTCGGGCCGATGTTCATCTCGATCCCTTTCGGCTTGCTTTCCTCGTGCCAGACATAGGCTCCAAGGCCGACAAGGACCACCAGAAGTGCGCCGATGATGAGATAGAGATTATTGGTCTGCGTCATAAGATGTCTCCCCGTTTGACAACATAATCGGGGGCTAAACGCATGAAATAGCGCAGGGTTCCGTAACGGTAAGTATTTTAGGAATTGCTTCTGCGACGGCGCAGGCTTTCACGTTTTTCGAGCGCCATGCATCCCCACAATATGCCGAGCAGCAGGAAGAAATGCCGCCAGTGGTCGGTATCGATGACGGCGCCGATCATCACATGACCGACGAAGGTCACCCAGGCAATGATCAGGAATGGCTGCCACGGCCGCTGGCGCAAGAGGTGCCGGAAGCCGGCGGCGATGGTCCAGCAGATCAGCGTGAGATAGATCACGAAGCCGAACCAGCCATGCGTGGTCAGGCTTTTCAGCCAGATATTATGTTCGGCAGCGGGAAAGATATTGTCGAAGACCAGCGGCCCGATCCCAAGCGGATGATCCATCGCCATCAGGAAGCCGAGATAATGGCGGGCAAAACGCCCGAGATGGCCGCCATCATAGGATTGCACCGCCGAGGCGCGACTGGAGAACAGATCCGCCACCTGCTTGAACTGCAGCGCGATGATGACGGCCGCAACCATCAAGGCGACGGCGACAAGAAACAGCACGAGGATTTTCAGACGGAACGCGGCGGTGCGCTCCTTCAGCAGCATGACGAAAACCAGAAGGACCGCCGAAAACAGGAACAGGCCCCACGCCGCGCGCGAAAACGACAGGAAGACGCCGAGCGACAGGATGAGCAGGCCGATAATCCGCCACGGCGCATGCATCGCCTTGCCGGTCAGCAGGCCGTAGATCAGGTAAAGCGACGGTGTCACCAGAAAGGGACCGAAGACGTTGGGGTCCTGAAAAGCGCCCTTGGCGCGATCGTAAAGGGTGAAGACCTCGAAACCGGGAATGGCGTGGAAATATCCGATAATGCCGAGCAGGGAGGTAATCAGCGCGGCTGCGAGCCAGGCCCGGAAAATCAGGAGCAGCCGCTGGTGCTTGTCCTCGATGATCGCCGCATAAAAAACCGAAGTCAGCGCCAGAAAGGTTGATACGGCCAGATAAAGCGGCCCCTCGTCCAGATCGGCCATGGTGGTGAGCGAAAGATAACCGCCGACGTTGAAAGCAAGCAGCATGCACAGAAGCAGCACCACGGTGCGCGAAAGCCGCAGGCCGAGCAGGAACCAGATCGCCACCTGTCCCACCATCATCAGCTCGTATGGCGCCGGCTCCGAGATCACGAAACCGGAAAGAAACACGCCGAAAGCAATGAAGAACGCGCCGACCAGCCGCATGGCGGCAAGTGGCGCGTCGAAGTCCGGTGCGTGCTGGTAGCCGGTGTGGGTCAATAGGCGTTTTCCGATTTGAGCAGGCGTATCGGCGTCAGGAACAGGATCTTGAGATCGAAGAACAGCGACCAGTTCTCGATGTAATAAAGATCGTATTCCGTGCGGAACTTGATCTTGTCGCCATGGTCGATTTCACCGCGCCAACCATTGATCTGCGCCCAGCCGGTAACGCCGGGCTTGACCTTGTGGCGTGCGAAATAATGCTCCACTACTTCGGTATATTTCAGATCGCCCGTCTGGGCATGGACCGCGTGGGGGCGTGGTCCGACCAGAGAAAGGTCGCCGTAAAGCACGTTGAAAAGCTGCGGCAACTCGTCAATCGAGGATTTGCGCAGGAACCGGCCGACCGGTGTGACGCGTGGATCGTTCTTCGTGACGGCCTTCTTCGCCGTCGGATCGCTGAGTTCCGTATACATGGAGCGGAACTTCCAGACATTGATCGTCTCATTGTTGAAGCCGTGACGCTTCTGCTTGAAGAGGACGGGGCCCTTGGACGTCGCCTTGACGGCGATCCCCGCGCCCAGCATCACCGGCCAGAGCAGGGCAATGCCGATAAGGCTGAAAATGATGTCGAACACCCGTTTTGCCACCGAATCCCAGTCGCGTATGGGCTTGTCGAACACATCGAGCATCGGAACGTTGCCGACATGCGAATAGGCGCGCGGGCGGAAGCGCAATTTATTGGCGTGCGCCGCGATGCGGATATCGACCGGCAGCACCCAGAGCTTGCGCAGCAGCTGGAGAATGCGCGCCTCGGCGCTGAGCGGCAGGGCTATGATCAGCATGTCAAGCTTCGTCAGGCGTGCAAATTCGACCAATTCTGCGAAGGTGCCGAGTTTGGGATAACCTGCAACGACTTCGGGGGAACGCTCGCTTTTTCGGTCGTCGAAAATGCCGCAGATGCGGATATCATTGTCCGATTGCTGTTCCAGGGAGCGGATGAGGTCTTTCGCCGTATCGCCGCCGCCAACGATGACGGCGCGGCGCTCCATGACACCGTTGCGCCCCCAGTGGCGAATGGCAAAGCCGAGGATCAGCCGTCCGGTGAAAATCGCAATCGCGCTCGTTGCATACCAGATACCGAAGGCCTGCCACGAATGCAGCGCATCCGGGAAAAGGACGAGAAGGAAACAGGCGACACCGACGAAGGACAGGCAGACGGCGCCCTGAATGCGGGCGAACATTTTAAGCGGCGTGCGCAGCGTTGGAAGCTGGTAGCAATCTCCCGCCTGTAGAAGGAACACGCAGAGCGCTGCCCCCAAAACGCCGCCGCCGAAAACCGCCAGGAAGGTTTCGAGACCCCGATCGGCCGCGATACCGTTGACGATGGCGGCGATGACCACAAGCATCGAAAATTCCAAAAGCCGCAACTGGCCGATCACCATGTTCGGCGAATGGTTGCCGGCGCGCAGCTGGTTGGCAATCTGCCGCGCCAGCGGATTGAGAACGACAGTTTCCGGCGCTGACGGCTCCCCGGCCTCGCGCTCGGAGATTTGCTTGCGCAAAGACGCCAGATCGAATTGCAGTCTGTCCTTGTCAGCCTTGGTCATTGCTTTGGTCCGCACCCTCTAGCGCATCGGCCCGAAAACCGGAATCGGTCTTCGACAGGAACGATGCGCAACTTCAAAGTGGTAGAGCGTCCTCGTGTGACATCCGGAAGGATGCACGCACTCTACGAGCAGGAAACTAGCCGAAACATGCTAAGAAACGTTTATGATGACTTTCTACAGGAAAGCGGAATATACAATTAAAAATCGTGTTTTTGAAACGTTTCTAGAGCGAAAGCAGGTCGCGATAGAGCTTCATCATGTCACTGGCCATCACCGGGGTTGAAAATTTCGCCTTGAAGCTGTCGGGGTGCGGCATCACCCGTTTTGCCCAGTCGTTGTTTTCCGCGTCCTTGACCATGATCTGCGCCAGCGCATCGGCATCTCCGGCCGGAACGAGCGCCTCGCTGTCTTCTCCCAGAACCTCGGCGATGCCGCCGACATGCGAAGCGATGACGGTTTTGCCCGCTGCGAGCGCTTCCAGCACGATATAGGGCATGGCCTCGGCGCGCGAAGGAACCACCACTGTCGGCGCCAGCGCGAAAGCCTGTCTGGCGGGCATGGCGGCATGCATGGAAATGCGTTGGGAGAGCCCGGCCTTTTCGATCATCGCCGCATATTTGTCCCTGTCCGGCCCGTCGCCGACGATCACGCCGGACATGGGCTGGCCGATGCTGCGCTCCATCCTGGCGAATGCCTTGATGAACACGTCCGGCCCCTTGAGATCACGCAGCATGCCGATATAGAGGAAGCGCGCGGCACCCTCGCGGGCGGGTACGGTTTCGAATTCGCTTTCCTGCACGCCGTTATAGATCATCGCCGTGCGGGTGCGCGGCTTGCCCACCTTGGCTTCGTAGGTCGCCTGCTCGAAATTGCAGACGAAACAGAGCGCGTCGGTAAAACGCTCCTGAAACCGCTCGATCCGCAGGAACAACTGTCCCTTCAGGCTCTTGCGGTCATAATGCAGGCTGCCGCCATGCGGCGAATAGAGGCGGGCTACGCGATACCTGTTCGCCCGCAGCAATGAGCCGATCAGCCGGGCCAATGCGCCACCCTTGGCGCTGTGCCCGTGCAGAATGTCCGGCCGCAAACTTTTGATATGGTTATAGGACTTATAGAGCGCCATGAGGTCGC
The DNA here is from genome assembly GCF_010669145.1 of Rhizobium oryzihabitans. Classification (NCBI taxonomy): domain Bacteria; kingdom Pseudomonadati; phylum Pseudomonadota; class Alphaproteobacteria; order Hyphomicrobiales; family Rhizobiaceae; genus Rhizobium; species Rhizobium oryzihabitans. The sequence continues at coordinate 864,875 of NZ_CP048632.1, read as the reverse complement.
CCGGGCTGATGGACCGCCGGATGGGCATGCGGGTGAGACCCAGCTCCAGCATCGGGGCGATCTGCGCGAAAAGCCGTTCCTCATGGGCGCCGCCGGTGGAGCTGTCGCAGACGATGCCGACCTTGTGGCCCTGTTTGACATGTTCTTCGATCAGGTCGCGCACATGGCGGAAGACACCGCCGACCGGGGAGCGGAAACAGTGAATGATGCGCAGGGGAGGGCCGTCATCCGACATGGGTGCCACTCCGTTTTTCAGAAGAAGCGTTCACGCACATAGACCGTATCGCCCGCCAGCATCGGGGCGGTGATCCCGATCCGACCGGTCAATACCTCGGCGTTGATCTTGCGTGTGATGTCGACATCGGCCTGATTGGCGCGCGGAGTGAAGCCGCCGGCGATGGCGATGGCGTTTTGCACCGTCATGCCCGGCACGTAGGAATATTGGCCGGGACGGCCGACTTCACCCATCACGAAGACGGGACGATAGCGGTCGATTTCGATCGTCACGTCAGGATCGCGCAGATAACCCTGGCGCAATTTGGCGGCGATGGCGGCTTCGAGTTGCGGCAGCGTCTTGCCCCTTGCAGGAACCTGGCCGACGAGGGGAAGGCGACGTAGCCGGCCTGATCTACCGTGTAGGTATTCGTCAGCCCTGTCTGCTCGAACACGTTGATGCGCAGCCTGTCGCCGCTATCGACGTGATAGGGCTGCAACGCGACCTCGTGAAACGCCTTGGGCGCGGGTTGATATGCCGCGCACCCGGAAAGGGCCGTCAGAACGGCAAGCGTCAGTGCGGTGACATGTCGTGATCCGGCGAGCGGCATCTCATCTGGCTCCGAGTCGATCTTTGATCATTCTTATCGTTCTGTTAGGGTTAATGCGCGGTAAACGCCCGGCCCCTGGGATAGTAATATCGGCTTTATTTCGTCGGATTCGTCGGGATTAACCGTTGTGTTACCGGAAACACTTAAACTTCGCGAAAATTGGCCATTTATATTTTGGACGCTAGAGGCTTGCCTCGGTTACGGAGTTCGCATGAACGGCGATCGCATTGACGACAGGGATGTGGATATCGATCTTGCGCGCCTCGTCGCAGCCATATGGCAACGCAAGGGCCGGATCGCGGCCATCACCCTGCTGGCCGGGGGCGCAGCCTTCGTTGTCGCCAGCATGATGTCGCCCGCTTACAAGGGCGAGGCGCGCGTCCTCATCGAATCCCGCACCGCCTCCTTCGGCGCCTCGCAGCAGTCGAACGCGCCGGCTGAACCCGTGCTCGATGAGTTGACCGTTTCCAGCCAAGTGCAGATCCTGCAATCCGTCGATCTCATCAAGCAGGTCGCGAAGGACATGAAGCTTTATGAGCTGGAGGAGTTCGATCCCGATGCACGCCCCTCCCTCGTCTCAGGGCTGCTGGTCGCGATCGGCATCAAGAAGGACCCGTTGCAGGTGCCGCCCGAGGAGCGCATTCTGACGGCCTTCCGCGAGAAGCTGCAGGTCTATCAGGTCGAAAGCTCGCGCGTCATTACCGTCGAATTTTCCTCGCAGGATCCGAAGCTCGCAGCTACCATCCCCAACGAGATGATGAAGGCTTACATTGCGCTGCAAAGCGGCGCGAAGCTGGACACGAGCACCGAGGCGGCGCGCTGGCTGGAGCCGGAGATCGCCAATCTGCGTGAAAAGGTACGGGCTGCGGACAGAAAGGTCGCGGATTATCGCGCCTCATCCGATATTCTTTCCGCCGGGCAGGGCGAAACGCTCGCCACCCGGCAGCTCAGCGATATCTCGACCGAACTTGGCCGTATCCGGGGTGAAAGGGCAAATGCGGAGGCGCGGGCGGAGAGCGTGCGCAACGCACTTTCCAGCGGCCGCCCGCTCGATACCTTTCCCGATGTCGTCGGCTCGCCGACGATCCAGCGATTGAAGGAAAACGAGACGGGTATCCGCAGCCAGATTTCCGATCTTTCGTCCTCGCTGCTGGAAGGCCATCCGCGCCTCAGGGCGCTGCGCAACCAGCTTGACGGCATACAGGCGCAAATTCAGGAAGAGACACGCAAGGTGCTCGCGAGCCTCGAAAACGAGGCCAATGTGTCGCGCCTGCGGGAACGGCAATTGGTTCAGCAATTGAACGTGCTGAAGACGGAGAGCGTGCGCGCCGGCGAACAGCAGGTTGGTCTCAACGATCTGGAACGCGAGGCCTCGGCCCAGCGCCAGCTTCTGGAAACCTATCTTGCCCGTTACCGCGAAGCGACGTCGCGTGCCGGTTCCGTGGATTCCACGCCCGCCGATGCACGTGTGATCTCGGCGGCGGTAGAACCGCGCGAACCCTATTTCCCGAAGACCGGCGCCATCACCATTGTCGTCACGCTGGCAGCGTTCCTTCTCTCCTGCATCGTCGTCATGCTGGTGGAACTGTTCACCGGGCGGGCCTTGAAGCCGGTCGGCAAAAACCATGTGCCGCCATTGTCCGATCCGCCTTCGCCCACGCGCGCGCCTGCCGCAAAGGATGAGGCTACGGATGTGCCGGAACAGCCTCTGCCAATACCAACACATCACGAGGATGCGCCGCCCGCTGTCCGGGCCATGCCCGCCGCGGCTTTCCAGCCCGTCGTAGAAGAGGAGCGGCCGATACCGGTCGCAGCTGTAGCTGCCCCACCGGCCTTGGCTGCACGGGAACTGGCCGCACAGGAACTGGCCTCCGTGACAGAGGATACGGCGGAACAGGAGACCGATACCGAAGGTGACTTCTCGATCAATGCCGTCGCGGCTTTCCTTGCCACGCGGCTTGCCAAACCCGTCGCCGCCGTCGTGTCGCCGGCCGGTGATAGCGGTTCCACCACGACCGTCATGCTGGCACGCGCTTTGTCTGAAACGGGCCGGTCGGTCGTCCTCGTCGACATGACGGCATCGGCCTGTCCGACGCGTCTGATGGCGCCTGATGCCGGGTTGCCTGGTGTCATGGACCTTCTGGCGGGTGCTGCCGCCTTTGGTGAAACCATTCACGGTGACCGGCTTTCCGACGCCCATATCGTGCCGCGCGGCAATGCGCAGCCACGCGAAGCCATGCGCGCGATCGACCGTCTGACAATGATCCTCAGCGCCCTGTCCGATGCCTATGATACGGTTCTTGTCGAATGCGGTGCGGTGCAGATATCGAGCCTTGAGAAGATGCTGCGCAATCTGCCGGCGGAAATCATCGTTTCCGTTCCCGGCAAGGACAGCGAAATGCTGGAAAAGACTTTGAGCGAACTGGTGGCCCACGGCTACGAACACGCATTGCCGATGACTGGCCTGCACAGGACCGACCGCCTGAGCGCTGCCTGAGACAGGCAGCAGAAGATACTCAATCGGCGGCGGGTGGCGTGTCCATCCGTGGTCGCCCGGCGCGGAAACGCTGGATGAACGCATAAAGCGACGGATTGGATTTGATCAGGGTCTTCGTTCTCGCAATCGCCACATAAGCGGAGGCGGCCGCACGGCCCTTTAGTGTCACCGGCAGGAATATGTCATGCTGAACGGTTGCCAGCGGACACCAGCTGCGTTTGTAAGGCTGGTCGCCGACCCCGAAATCGAACAGCGCGGCTTTTTCCCTGCACGCCTTTTCGATCATCAGCCAGAACAGTAATTCGCCGGGGCTGATGTCCGAAACCGCCTCATCGATCGAGCCGAACTGGCAGATGATGTGATCCTGCTTGCGCGAAAGGCCCGCTATGGCGGCGATCACGCCTTCATTGTCGCCATGCAGACGAATGGCGTGCAGTTCCAGAAGGCTGTCCGTGCCCGTTTCCGGAAAATTGGCCAGATCGTAGAAAAAATTCTTCACCGATTGATCGCGAAAGGCATCCGGAATGCCCTGAGAGGCGAAACGGGCGGCCTTCTGGCGGAAGAACGCCTGCAGCAATTCGCATTTTTCCTGGGGCGAACGGGCGATCACATGGCTATGACCGCCCATTTCCTCGGCCCGTCGGCTCTGGATACGGAATTTCTTTCGCCGCCTCTTGGCATTGACCTGCCGCAGGGTGTTTTCGAAACTGTCGAGCAGGGGAAGCTGAAAGGCGGGGTTCTGGTTTTCAACCGAAGCCAGATGCGAGAGCGGGTTGGCCCTGCCGCGCCAGATCAGCGGTATGTTCTGCAGGGCGAGAATATCCGCGCGGCCATGCAGCAGTTTTCGAGCCTCGCGGGCAATGGCCGCCGCCGTCTTATGCCCGGCCTCTTCGGCGAAGGTCGGGTCGAAAAGCCCGGTATTGATATTGTTGAAACGTCCACCGGGGAAGTGCGCCTTGCGGATGCCGCCTTCCTGAACGATTTCCAGCGGCAGCAGAAACACCGTCTTTCCATCCTGCCTGCCGCGAATGATGACAAGGGGGCTGTTCTGCGTTTGCGCCCAGATGGAGCACCAGCCAAAACCCTGATGCAACGAATTGAGCGGATCGCGCTCCAGTTGCTCCCAGTCGGAGCGGATGGTCGAGGCGTCTTCAACGAGATCTATGGTCAGACGGTCGGCGCCACGCCGCTCGCCTTGCATGGCTGCAGGTTTCTTGTCCTCGCTCGTTGTGACCGGCCCCACAGCCGCCATCCACTCTCTCCGGTTGTTTCGATCGCACTATAGCGTTGAGCGGCAAACAATCGGTTTATAAAATTGCGACCTCTGGATGTCCCATGGAAAGAGGGCGGCTACCCCCGTTTTTTTGATCCGGCCATCCATTTGATGACGAGCATGGCGGGCAATATCCACAAAAGACCGCTCAGGACAAAATAGATGAGATGCACCCACCAGGGCGATTGCGCCAGCGTTGCCGATGCGATGGCCGTCGCCGCCACGGCGTAAACGACGACGAGGCAGATGATGACGATGGTGCCGATAAGCGATCTGAGGCGAGGGTGCATGAAGTCTTCCGTCATTGAGTATCTGCGCCGGACTATACCGCCGCGACCGGATGCCGCAAACCCTCAGCCCTTGTTTTGTGGTGCCGGTTGGGGCTAATCAACATGACTGTATGATGGAGACCCGAAAGATGCGTTCGAGCGGCATGACGATGACAGATGGTTCTGCGGAATTGGTGGTGGAGGCTGCCCTGCAGAAGCAGGAGAAGGATCGCCGCCTGCTGCGCATCTGGCTGCGCGTCGTCCTCTTCACGCTTTTTTGTCTGGTCCTCGTCGGCGGCGCCACGCGGCTCACCGAATCCGGCCTGTCTATTACCGAATGGAAGCCGATCCACGGCGCCATTCCACCGCTTTCCGTGGCCGAATGGGAAGAGGAATTCCAGCTCTACAAGCGCATTCCCCAATATCAGGAAATCAACAGGGGCATGTCGCTTGATGAGTTCAAGACGATCTTCTGGTGGGAATGGGCGCATCGCCTGCTTGCCCGCGCCATCGGCCTCATCTTCGCTTTGCCGCTCGCCTTCTTCTGGCTCACCGGCCGTATCGAAAAGCGCCTGCGCCTGCCGCTGGTCGGCCTTCTGGCGCTTGGCGGTTTTCAGGGCTTCATCGGCTGGTGGATGGTGTCTTCCGGCCTCGTCAACCGCACGGATGTCTCGCAATATCGTCTCGCCACGCACCTGACCATCGCCTGCCTCATCTTTGCGGGCTGCATGTGGATATTGCGCGGTCTGTCGCATCATTCGCCGGAGGCGGCTGATGAAAGGACGGGCAGGGGCTTTGCCGCACTGTTGACCTTCCTCTGTCTGTTCCAGATTTATCTTGGCGCGCTGGTGGCGGGGCTGAATGCCGGCCTTTCCTACAATACCTGGCCGCTGATGGATGGGTCGCTGGTGCCGGGTGACCTCTTCCTGCAGCAACCCTGGTGGATCAACCTCTTCGAAAACCCGAAGACGGTGCAGTTCGTCCACCGTCTCGGCGCCTATACGCTGTTTGCCGCCACGCTATGGCATATGGTGTCCATCGCCCGCGCCTTGCCCGGCACGCCGCATGCCCGCCGCTCCGTGCTGTTCTTCGTGCTCGTCTCCATTCAGGCAGCACTCGGCATCACCACGCTGCTGATGCATGTGGATATCCATGTCGCGCTCGCCCATCAGGGCATGGCGCTGATCGTGCTTGGTTTTGCGGTGGCACACTGGCGCGGTTTCATCGGGGAATACCCGGCACCGGTCGCCGTCGAAGTCAGGGACTGACGACGTTTAAAGCTGCCTGAGCACACTCTTGGTGGTTGCGACAACGGCAAGTTCATTGTCGCGCTCTTCCACATTGCCGTCCTCGTCATGCCAGGCTGCCGAAAGGCAGCCATAGGCAAAGGCATATTGCAGAAGAACCCGCTCGTCCCGCTTGAGCGCCTTCGCAAAAATCGACGCCATGGAGGCGATGCGCGCTTCGCTGCGTGTCAGATCGAAGCGATCAAGCGGATTGGAGAACATGTTGGCGACGTCGAGTGCCGCATCGCCGATCAGGCCCGCCGGGTCGATGATGATCCAGCCCCGCGCACTGCGCATGATGTTTTCGTGATGCAGATCGCCATGCAGAGGACGGACATCGCTTTGGCGGCCGATAAGCTCCTCGGCAAGCGAAGCGGCCTCCATATAGGGGCTCTCGATACCGTCGGTGCGGTCCTGTTCGGCTTTGCGGAACAGGCTTTTGAAATATTGCGGCAGCGTCAGCAGGCTTGACGGTGGCGGCTGTGTTGAAGGCTGGTGATAGTGCAGGAGAACATCGGCGGCGATTTCCGTTGTGGCATCGTCGTTGCCGTCGCGGAACAATACGTCGCGCAGCGTCTCCGATCCGGCATGTTCCATGAGAATGATGTCGTCGGAGCGGTCGAGCAGCTTCACGCAGCCGACACCCGCTCGCCATTCGATGAAATCCGCGCCGCGCAGGCTGTCTGTCAGAACCTTGTCTTTCAGCGCCTTGGCAACGGCGAGGGAGCCATCGCCAAGCGTCACCTCGTAAACCATCCCGGCCGGCGTGTCGGCAATCTGTTTTGCGGCCTCGATATTCCACGAGGCCGGAAAAGAGGGGAGTCGCTGGTTCATGCAGACAGCATCAATTCCATGTTCTGGACGGCCGCACCGGATGCACCCTTGCCGAGATTGTCGAGCAGCGCCACGAGGTTGATGTGCTCGCCGCCCGGCGTGCCGAAGACGAAGAGTTTCATCGTGTCCTTACCGGCCAGTTCCTCGGCATCGATCCGGGAAAGACCCTTGCTCTCCGCAAGCGGAACGACGCTGACGATGTCCTGCCCGGCATAGTGCGCGGTGAGGGCGGCATGCACGGTCTCGATGGTCGTGCCTTCCTTGAGGTCGGCGGCAAACAGCGGAACCTGTACGATCATGCCCTGCGGGAAACGCCCGACGGAGGGCGCAAACAGCGGGGCACGGTCGAGCTGGCCGTGAATGGTCATTTCCGGCACGTGCTTGTGGGTAAGCGTCAGGCCATAGAGGAAGTTGTTAGCGCTGATCGCGTCGTCCCGGCTCTGGTCTTCCATCTGCGCAATCATCTGTTTGCCGCCGCCGGTGTAACCGGAGACCGCATTGACGCTGACGGGATAACCGTCCGGCAGGATGCCGCCAGCGCGCAGCGGACGTAGAAGGCCGATGGCACCGGTCGGATAGCAGCCCGGATTGGCGACGAAACGGGCGGAACGGACCTTCTCGCCCTGTTCCTTGTCCATTTCGGCAAAACCGTAAGCCCAGTCCTTGTGAACGCGATAGGCGGTCGAGGTGTCGATGATGCGGACATTGTTGTTGCCGGCCACCATCGAGACGGCTTCCCGTGAGGCATCATCCGGCAGGCAGAGGATCGAAATGTCGGCGTTGTTGAGCATATCCTCGCGCATCGCCGCATTGCGGCGCTCAGCTTCGGGAATGGACAGCAGCTCGATATCGCGGCGATCAGCAAGGCGCGTGCGGATCTGCAGACCCGTTGTGCCGTGTTCGCCATCGATGAAGATCTTCGCTGTCATGTCCTTGTCCTGACTTTTCAAAGGGTTGCGAGGGTAATCGGAATCAGTTCTGTAAGTGCCGTTTTCTGTGTCAGCCAGCCTTCGCCAGCCGCTCGGCACGCAGGCCAAGCATATACATCGCAACGGTGGCTCCGGCAATGGCAGTAATATCCGCATGGTCGTAAGCGGGCGCGACTTCCACCACATCGGAACCGCGAATATCGAGCTGACCGAGCCTGCGCAGAACGGACAATATCTTGGCGCTGGTCGGTCCGCCCGCGACAGGCGTGCCGGTTCCCGGTGCGAAGGCTGGATCGAGGCAATCGATATCGAAGGTGAGATAGGCTGGCATGCCCGCCGTGTGCTTGACGATCAGCGAGGCGATGTCGCTTGCCCGCATCTCCTCCACCTCGTAACCGTGGAGAATGCGGATGCCGAAATCCTCCGGCGCATGGGTGCGGATGCCGATCTGGATCGAGCGGTCGGCATCGATCAGGCCGTCGCGCACGGCGCGTGCCACGAAGGAACCGTGGTCGATACGCTTGCCATCGTCAAACCAGGTGTCCTGATGGGCATCGAACTGCACCAGCGCCATTGGGCCGTGCTTTGCCACATGCGCCTTCAGAAGCGGCCAGGTGATGAAATGGTCGCCGCCGAGCGTCAGCAGATAATCCGTCTTGGAGATGATCCGGCGCGCTTCCTTTTCGATCGTGTCGGGCGTTTTCCAGTGATTGCCGTAGTCGAGCAGGCAATCGCCGTAATCAATGGTCGGCATATGGGCGAAGAGATCGCGCGCGAAGGGATATTGCGGATCATTGTCGAAAATTGCCGAAGCCCGGCGGATCGCCTGTGGCCCGAAGCGCGCACCCGGCCGGTTGGAGGTCGCCGCATCGAAAGGAATGCCCCAGACGGCCGTCGATACGCCCTTGAGGTTCTTGGTATATTTGCGCCGCATGAAGGAAAGGACGCCCGCATGGGTCGGGTCGGTGGCAGCCGATGTCAGCGCTGCGGCGGTAAAGGCATGGTCGATGGTTTTGGACGGCATTGATCACCCCATTGCGATTTGCGCCGAGGTTGCTGTCTTCCTGCTGAAAAAACAAGGGAGGAGACAATGAAAAAAGGCGGAGCCGAAGCCCCGCCTTTCGAAGTTCTGAACGAACAGTTCGGATAAGCGATTAACGCTTGGAGAACTGGAACGAACGGCGGGCCTTGGCCTTACCGTACTTCTTACGCTCGACAACGCGGCTGTCGCGGGTCAGGAAGCCTCCCTTCTTCAGAACGGAGCGCAGGCCCGGTTCGAAGTAGGTGAGAGCCTTGGAAACACCGTGACGAACTGCACCGGCCTGGCCGGAAAGACCGCCGCCTGCAACCGTCGCAATGATGTCGAACTGACCGGAGCGGGCAGCTGCGACCAGCGGCTGCTGGAGGATCATCTGCAGAACCGGACGTGCGAAATACGTGGTGAAATCGCGGCCGTTGATGATGATCTTGCCAGAACCGGCCTTCACCCATACGCGGGCTACGGCGTTCTTGCGCTTGCCGGTCGCGTAGGAGCGGCCGAGGGTATCAACCTTGCGGACGTGCACGGGAGCCGAAGCTTCCGATGCCGGGGCGAGGTCTTTCAGAGAGGAAAGATCGGCCATTATCAGGCGCTCCTTACGTTCTTCTTGTTAAGCGCGGCCACGTCGAGAACGGTGGGCTGCTGTGCTTCGTGCGGATGGTTCGAGCCGGCGTAAACGCGCAGGTTCTTCATCTGGCGACGGCCGAGCGGGCCGCGCGGGATCATGCGCTCGATGGCCTTTTCAACGACGCGCTCCGGGAAGCGGCCTTCGATGATCTGGCGAGCCGTACGCTCCTTGATGCCACCCGGGTGACCGGTGTGCCAGTAGTACTTCTTGTCGGAGTACTTGTTGCCGGTGAAGGCAATCTTTTCCGCGTTGATGACGATGACGTTGTCGCCATCATCGACGTGGGGGTGTAGGTGGCCTTGTGCTTGCCGCGCAGGCGGGTTGCAACGATGGTGGCGAGGCGACCAACAACGAGGCCTTCGGCGTCGATGATGACCCACTTCTTCTCCACCTCAGCAGGCTTCTGAACGAAAGTAGACATGGATTTCACTTTCTAACGTGGACCCGTCATCCTCTTTTAAATAAGAGCATACGGGCGTTTCTTGTTGCTTGGTTTGGTCACCCGAAGGCGACCGCAAATGACCATATTCCTTCTGGAATCCGATCTGGCGCGCTTATACGGTGTGCTGGATGAAGCGTCAATATCGCGGACTTGGACGACGGTAAAAATAAACCAATAAAAACAATCGGTTATTTGTGTGGTATTATTTTACCCCACCTGCATGGTCGATTTTATCCCAGCCGCATGACCAGAACACCTGCCGCGATGATGCCGCCGGCAAGATAACGCCAGATGCTGGCGCGTTCTTTCAGGATCACGACGGAGATAACCAGCGCAAACAGAATGGAGGTTTCGCGAAGGGCCGCAACGACGGCGACGGGGGCCTTGGTCATGGCGTAGAGCGCCAGCCCATAGGAGAGAATGGAGCCGCCACCGCCGATCAGACCGCGCCACCAGTTGCGCCGGACATGCGCCGCGACGGCACTTGCTCCACGCTGGTAAAAAGCAAAACCGAACAGCAGCACGGGCGGTAGAAGCGACATCCACAGCGTATAGGAAATCGCATTGCCGGAAAGCCGTGCACCGACACCATCGACGAAGGTGTAGGAGGCGATCACGAAGGCATTGATGAGCGCAAGGATGATCGCCTTGCCGCCGCCGCGCCGCGCCTCGAAGGCGAGCGTCAATATGCCGCCGGATATGATGGCGATGCCGGCAAGCGCAAGCGGGCTCAGAACCTCGCTCAGGAAAAGACTGCTTGTCGCCGCAACGATGAGCGGCGCCACCCCGCGCATGACGGGATAAACGAGGCCGATATCGCCGATCGTATAGGCAGCCGCAACAAGCCGGAAATAGGCAAACTGTAAAAAGGCCGAGGCGATCAGAAAGGGAATGGCCGCTGGCGCGGGAAACGGCAGAAAAGGCAGAAACGGCAAAGAGCAGGCTGCAGCCCCCGCGGCAATCAGCGAGGCATCGAGCGATTTGTCGGAACCGGATTTGACCAGTGCATTCCAGCCGGCATGCAGTATCGCGCCCAGGAGCACCAGAAAAAGAATATCAATTGTCACAATAGAGACTCGCTCGCGGGCTATTCTGGGCAACCTACAGCATCAGCTTAAAAACCGGAATCCATTTTCGATGAAGGTGATGCGCAATGCTGATCGTCTGAAAGTGGGCGCAGGGAGCCGCCGGATTGCTCTTTGCAGGCTGCGGCCATTTTACGGATTGCGACACGCGTCAAGTTTCGGATTTGTGCATGTTGCGAGGCAGGGCGGGTGGCTTTTGCGTCACACGATGTCTGGCCCTGCTCATGAATTCATCCCCAAAACAGCCGCACCGGCGTCGGATGCACGGCTCGCCGCTCTATGGCGGAGCGTTTTTTCCTCAAAAGATGGTCTTTTTTGCCGCCTCTTCAGGCTGAAATTCGCATTGGTTTCCGGCCCAAGGGTGTATCAATTGAATGCCGGTATTGATGTCCAAACTGAAAAGGAATTTCATGAACTTACTGAATGGTTGACTGCAACGTTTCAGATTTGGATATCGATAGATTTGCAGAATAACTTTCTGAAAATTAGATTTGCCTAATTCATCGGTGAACGGAATGAAAACAAACAGGACACGAAGTGCGCATTAAATGCACGCAAATGTTGTTATCGCAAGCATTCCTTCCGATACGCGCCATTTTGAAAACTGGATTGAAATACTCAATACAACTGCAGTTGGCGCATTTTTGTGAAATCATTTTGCGTGAAAAAAATCTGCCGTTTCAGGCGGGGAACATCGGCGTGGTCATGATTTTCAGACGGGCAGGGGTTCAAGAGAGCGACAGCGCTTCCTAGATGTGAATGACCGCCGCAGGGAACACCGCCAGTATTGCTCATGCGGGAAACGCGACGCTTCCTGTGGCTCTCCAACCTGAAGTGCGGGCTGGGGGCCTGAAATCACCCGATGTGCCAGAGGGATAAGTTGACATGCAGCATGATACTTACGAGCCGGATTACATCAGAAAAATCCTGACGGATGTCAGCACCATCGCTTTGCTTGGCGCTTCGCCAAACCCGGACCGCCCGAGCCATGGCGTGATGCGCTTTCTCCTCTCCAAGGGTTACCGCGTTTTCCCGGTCAATCCCGGTCAGGCGGGCAAGGAGATATTGGGGCAGAAGGTCCATGCCCGGCTTGCCGATATTCCCGAACCGGTGGATATGGTCGATGTTTTCCGCGCACCGGAATATCTGTCTGCAATCGTCGAGGAGGCGATATTGCTGCCGCAGCGCCCGAAGGTGATCTGGGGCCAGCTTTCCGTGCGAGACGACAATGCCGCGGCCAAGGCCGAAGCCTACGGCATAGACGTGGTGATGGACCGTTGCCCCGCAATTGAGTATCCGCGTCTCAATATTATGCGATAGTTGGTACACATTGGACTTATCATTTGGCGGCAAGGCATTATGATCCCTCCAAAATTTCATTGGAGGAAACATTATGTCGAGCAGCAATCCCGGTTTTTCAACGCTGGCCGTGCACGCAGGCGCGCAGCCTGATCCGACCACCGGCGCGCGCGCGACGCCTATCTATCAGACGACGGCCTATGCCTTCCGTGATGCCGATCACGCTGCCGCGCTGTTCGGATTGAAAGAGTTTGGCAATATCTACACGCGCATCATGAACCCCACCCAGGCGGTTCTGGAAGAACGTGTCGCAGCCCTCGAGGGCGGCACGGCGGCACTCGCCGTCGCATCCGGTCACGCCGCTCAATTGCTCGTCTTCCACACGCTGCTGCAACATGGTGACAACTTCATTTCCGCCCGCCAGCTTTATGGCGGCTCCATCAATCAGTTCGGCCATGCCTTCAAGGGCTTCGACTGGCAGGTGCGCTGGGCCGATGCGACCGACCCGGCCAGTTTCGAACGGCAGATCGATGAGCGCACACGCGCCATCTTCATTGAAAGTCTTGCCAATCCCGGCGGCACATTCGTGGATATCGCCGCAATCGCCGATGTCGCCCACCGGCATGGCCTGCCGCTCATCGTCGACAACACCATGGCCAGCCCCTATCTGCTGCGGCCGCTGGAGCATGGTGCGGATATCGTGCTGCATTCGCTGACGAAATTCCTCGGCGGCCATGGCAATTCCATGGGCGGCATCATTGTCGACGGCGGCACCTTCGACTGGTCGGCGACGGACAGATATCCGGCGCTCTCCCAGCCCCGTCCGGAATATTCAGGCGTCGTGCTGCACCAGACCTTCGGCAATTTCGCTTTCGCCATCGCCTGCCGCGTGCTTGGCTTGCGCGATCTTGGCCCGGCGATCTCGCCGTTCAATGCCTTCCTCATCCTCACCGGCATAGAAACCCTGCCGCTGCGCGTTCAGCGCCACTCCGACAATGCGCTGGCCGTCGCCAAATGGCTGAAGGCGCATCCGAAGGTCGGCTGGGTGCATTATGCCGGGCTGGAAGACAGCGACAACTATGCCATCCAGCAGCATTATTCACCAAAGGGAGCAGGCTCCGTCTTCACCTTCGGCATCAAGGGCGGTTATGCCGCCGGCAAGGCGCTGGTGGAAGGTCTGCAGCTTTTCTCCCATCTCGCCAATATCGGCGATACACGCTCGCTGGTCATCCATCCTGCTTCCACGACACATGCGCAGCTGACACCGGAACAGCAGACGGCGGCAGGTGCCGGACCGGATGTTGTGCGCCTGTCGATCGGTATCGAGGACGTCAAGGACATCATCGCCGATCTCGAACAATCGCTTTCGAAGATTTGAGGGCCGGGGTCATTATGACGAATTTTCTGACATTCGATGATGTCTCGGCCGAGGTGGAGCACGGCGCGCCTGCGCCGGAAAGGCTGATTTCCGGCGATCCCAGATTCACCACATGGAATCTGGAGGAAGCGCCCGGCGGCATCTATGCCGGCATCTGGCAATCCACGCCCGGCAAATGGCGTGTGGTTTATGACGAATGGGAATATTTCAGCATTCTGGAGGGCCACTCGATCCTGACCGAGGATGGTGGCGAGCCGCGCCACCTGAAGCCGGGCGACAGGCTGATCCTGCGGCCGGGCTTTGCGGGCACGTGGGAGGTCGTGGAAACGACGCGTAAGGATTATGTCATCCGGCTGTAGGGGCCGGATGATTCATAAATTCGTCAGCTAGGGGAGGCCATTTCCGAAATGGCTGTCACCAGCTGAGATCGAGCCGCTCCAGGCCATGGAAATGATAGACATCCTTGACCCTGAGCGGCTTGGCGATCTTCAGGCCAGGCAGGCGTTTGAAAAGCAGCGGCAGGGCAAGGTTCAGTTCCAGCCTTGCCAGCGGCGCGCCGATGCAGAAATGGATGCCGGCGCCGAAGGAGACGTTGGCGCCCTCATTCCGGTCCGGCCTGAAGGCCAGCGGATCGGAGAACTTGGCCGGATCGAGATTGGCTGCCGCCAGAATGAGACTGACCTTGTCGCCGCGTTTGAATTCCACGCCGTCGATCTCGACCGGCTCCAGAACCCAGCGCTGGAAGATATGGACGGGTGCGCAGATGCGCAGCGTCTCCTCCACCGTGCGTTCCGTGGCCGTCTCGTCGTGGAACAGGGCATCCGGGGAAATGCCGCTTTCCAGAATGATGCGCACGGAATTGCCGATCTGGTGCACGGTTGCCTCGTGCCCGGCATTCAATAGAACGATGGTGGTGGAGATGAGCTCGTCGTCGGTGAGATACTGGCCCTTATGTTCCGTGTGGATCATGTGGCTCAGGAGATCGTCCTTCGGCTCCGCCCGCCGCTCGGCAATCACGCTGCGCACATAGTCCGAGAATTCATGGGCCGCCTTGTCGGCCAGAAGCTCGTCCTCGGGGGTGCGCTTGAACATGTACATGCCGACATAGGCATGTGACCATTTCAGCAGCTGCGGGCCCATCTCCTCGGGAATGCCGATCATCCGCGCGATCATCGTCACCGGAATGATGTCGGCATAGGAAGAGAGGAGTTCCGTCTCGCCGTTCCGTTCGAAGGCGTCGATCAGGCGGTTGGCGAGTTCCTCGATTTCCGGCTTCATCTTGTCGACATGCCGCGACACGAAGGCGCGGTTGATGAGCGTGCGCAGGCGGGTGTGTTCCGGCGGTTCCAGTTCCAGCAGCGAATGCTGCTCGGCGGCATCAAAATGCTTCACATGGTCCTGCGGTTGGGGAAGGCCTATTTCCTCGCGGCTCGCCACATGCAGGATCTGCCGTCCGAACCGGCGGTCGCGCAGAAGGGCGCTGACATGGTCGTATCCGGTGAAGAACCATTGCCGCTGTTCTTCCCAGTAGAAGGTGGGACACTCCGCATGCAGGGCGGCATAGACCGGGTTCGGGTCGTTGTAGAAGGCCGGATCGCGGGCGTTGAGCGAAACGCGGCGTGTGGCAGGGTCGATTTTGAGAAAGGGAAATGTCGCTGTCATGCCCATGGTTTATTCCGCACTTGATGCTTTTGGAAGGGCATGAAAAAGCCCCTCATCGTGTTTTCTGACTGTCACCGTGTGGTTACCTTGTCACCGGCTGGCGATGGCCGATATCCGGTTCAGTGCAGCGACCTGCCGGTCGGCATTGTTGTCCATCGGGTTTTCGTCCCGGTCAGGAGAGGGCACGACGACATTGGCTGAATTGACGTGGAGGACGGTTCTGTTGCGGCCGGCTTTTTTTGCCGCATAGAGCGCGCGGTCGGCCTCGGTCATCATCACGCTCAGGTCGGCATCCCTGATCGTGGCTTCGGATATGCCGACACTCGTCGTAACCTCGATGCTTTCGCCACGCGCAGTGATCTTCGACTGGCGCAGATTGCTGCGGATGGCTTCCGCCAGCGTCACCGTGCTGGAAGGGCTTTCCACTTCCGCCACCAGCGCGAACTCCTCACCGCCCATCCTGACGAAGAGGCCGCGATCGCCGATGACGCGCTGCGCCATCGTGCAGAAGTGCACGAGAACCGCGTCACCGGACTGGTGGCCATATTTGTCATTGATCTTCTTGAAGTGGTCGATGTCGAACAGCACCAGCGCCACATAGCGGTCGGAGGCCGGCGACCGCTTTTTGATGCGGTCGAATTCCTCCAGAAGACCGCGCCGGTTGAGAACGCCGGTTAGATGATCGGTCATGGCGAGCCGGTGAAGACGAATTTCCGTGTCCTCCATGATGATCTTGGCGCTGATCATGATGATGGCCGTGAAGCCGAGCATGCCGGAAATGGAGAGCGCCGACGTCATGGGAATGGCGTTGGGAACCGCGGCATTGGCGGGGATGACGATGGATGCGACGAGCGCCCCGGCAAAAGCCTGCAGGATCAGGATCGTGGCCAGTACCTTTCGGCTGCGTGTTGTGCGCGCCCTGCTGGCCAGAAGGACACCGGCGAGCATGAAATAGCCCGTGGCCGCGCTGGCATGATAGAGCAGGATGCGGGCGACCATGTCTTCGCGCACGGGCGGCACGAGCATTCCGGCGATCCACAACAGGGCCGGAATTGCAATCCAGCCGCCGAGTTTCCGCTGCTCCAGGCATAACAGGCCCGCGAGCCAGAAACCGAAGGCGGACAGCGCCAGCGTATTGCCGACCTGAATGGATAGAAAACTGGAAATATCCCCGCGAAACGCCACCATCACCGTGCCGAATCCTGTGGCGAGAAAGCCGGCGGCGAAGTAGAGATTATGCTGGCGGGAAGGGCGGTGCAGCCACAGCGTTCCCAAAAGCACAGCAAGGGTGAACGTTTCCGCCGCCCACAGTAGCGTGCTCGTCTTTGCATCCAGCATTGCAAAATCCTATCTGCGCCATCATGCGGTAAAAGCGGGCTCTTTCGCACGAGGTGCGTTATGCCCGCTGGAATTGTTGAGCTGCCATTTCGCCTCAGGGAGGCTCCTGTCTCCTGTTGGAAACCGGAAATTCGCGGCCGCAGTATCAGCCGCAAATACCTAACGAGTTCTTGCCGGTAAGAAGTTATATCTGTGCATGACCACCGGTTTTTATGTCTGCGCTCCGTCCCTGTGAAAAATAATGCCGTTAAGGGAGAGTGGTCCTGCGGGCGCCGGGCAGTTCGAAGTCGCTGCCCGCACCGGCGGCAAAGGCCTGCAATCGCTGTTGAGCCGTTAAGGATATGCGGCTTCGTGTCTTGAAGTACGGGGCAGGGACACTCTATGTAGGGAGAATGAAGGTTAGAAGTGATTCCGGAGCGGTTTTTCGCGAAGGGCAGAGTTTGACAAAGGACGGACATGAAAAATCCAGTTGATACCGCCATGGCTCTGGTGCCGATGGTCGTAGAGCAGACCAATCGCGGCGAACGCTCCTACGACATATTTTCCCGTCTTCTCAAGGAACGCATCATTTTCCTCACCGGTCCGGTGGAAGACCAGATGGCTTCGCTCGTTTGCGCGCAGCTGCTTTTCCTCGAGGCTGAGAACCCCAAAAAGGAAATCGCGCTCTACATCAATTCGCCGGGTGGCGTCGTGACCGCCGGCATGGCGATCTACGATACGATGCAGTTCATCCGCCCTGCGGTTTCCACGCTCTGCGTGGGCCAGGCCGCATCCATGGGTTCGCTGCTTCTGGCCGCTGGCGAGAAGGGAATGCGCTTTGCAACCCCGAACGCCCGCATCATGGTTCACCAGCCTTCCGGTGGTTTCCAGGGCCAGGCTTCGGACATCGAGCGTCACGCCCGTGACATAATCAAGATGAAACGTCGCCTTAATGAAGTCTACGTGAAGCACACCGGCCGCACGCTCGAAGAGGTTGAAAAAACCCTTGATCGCGACCACTTCATGGATGCAGACGAGGCGAAGGACTGGGGTGTGATCGACAAGATCCTCACCTCGCGCCAGGAAATGGAAGGCGCCGCCGCGAATTGAGGCGCGATGCTTTTTTGACGTTTGTTTAACCCCGGAAAGTAATTTCGGGGCTTTCAACCGGAACAGAAAGCGATATTAGTGTATATAAAGGCTGTGTTGAATTTTTATGACGTGGCCTTTGGTTTGATGGGGAATTCGTTGCAGCCGGTTGTCAGCTCCTGTATCTGATACGGCTAGTACCCCGGGAAACGAGGCGGATACGGTGATGCACCCCAAGGGCTGCCGTATCGGCGGGCGGTAAGTTGACCGCGATCCGTTTGGCGGACCTGCGGCGTGCTGGAAGGAAAGAGATATGAGCAAAGTCAGCGGCAGCAACGGCGGCGACTCTAAAAATACACTCTATTGTTCATTCTGCGGCAAGAGCCAGCACGAAGTCCGGAAACTCATTGCCGGGCCGACAGTATTCATCTGCGATGAATGCGTCGAATTGTGCATGGACATCATCCGCGAGGAGAACAAGACGTCGATGGTGAAGTCGCGCGAGGGTGTTCCCACCCCGCAGGACATCATCAAGATCCTCGACGAATATGTCATCGGCCAGAAACAGGCGAAGAAAATCCTGTCTGTTGCCGTTCACAACCATTACAAGCGCCTCGCGCACGCCTCCAAGAACGGCGATGTCGAGCTTGCGAAGTCGAACATCATGCTCGTCGGTCCGACGGGTTGCGGCAAGACCTATCTTGCCCAGACGCTCGCCCGCATCATCGACGTTCCCTTCACCATGGCGGATGCAACGACGCTGACCGAAGCCGGGTATGTCGGCGAGGACGTGGAAAACATCATCCTGAAGCTGCTGCAGTCTGCGGATTACAATGTCGAACGCGCCCAGCGCGGCATCGTCTATATCGACGAAGTCGACAAGATTTCCCGCAAGTCGGACAATCCCTCCATCACGCGTGACGTGTCGGGCGAGGGCGTCCAGCAGGCGCTTCTGAAGATCATGGAAGGCACGGTCGCTTCCGTGCCGCCGCAGGGCGGCCGCAAGCATCCGCAGCAGGAATTCCTGCAGGTGGATACGACCAACATCCTGTTCATCTGCGGCGGCGCCTTTGCCGGGCTCGACAAGATCATCTCGGCCAGGGGTGAAAAGACCTCGATCGGCTTCGGTGCCACTGTCAAGGCGGAAGACGATCGTCGCGTCGGCGAAGTGCTGCGCGAACTGGAGCCGGAAGATCTGGTGAAGTTCGGCCTCATCCCGGAATTCATCGGCCGTCTGCCGGTTCTGGCGACGCTGGAGGATCTCGACGAGGATGCGCTGATCCAGATCCTGTCGGAACCGAAGAACGCGCTGGTCAAGCAGTATCAGCGCCTGTTCGAGATGGAAGATGTGGAATTGACCTTCCACGAGGACGCGCTGCGCGAGATCGCCCGTAAGGCAATCACCCGCAAGACCGGTGCCCGTGGCCTGCGCTCGATCATGGAGAAGATCCTTCTGGATACCATGTTCGAACTGCCGACGCTGGAAGGCGTGCGCGAGGTTGTGATCTCCAACGATGTCGTCAGCGGCGTCGCTCGTCCGCTCTACATCTATGCGGATCGTCAGGAAGAAAAGACCAACGTTTCCGCCTGATAGGCTGATCCGGTCTGGTATGAATTGGAAGGCCCGCACCCGTGCGGGCCTTTTCTGTTGGGCCAGGGTGTGAAACTTGCGCCTAACTTGGCTGAGCCCGATTTTGCGTTTGGAGCGGATTGCGCTTTGCTGATAAAGTCTTACAACTGATTTGCAGCGCGATATGACGGAAATGTGAATTACCGTCGGCGACCCGGTTCCTGGCCTTCAAGGATAACCGGAAATGTCGGGAGTAATGGCCGGCGCTGGGTTTTGTTGAATTTTACGGTCTTGCCGCTGCGCGGGGCCGTCTCTTCCGGTGACTTGAAATCGGTGTTTCGAAACTCCACTTTCAGTCTCGAGAAATGAATATGCCGGACGCCCCAAGACGTCCTGCAAAGTGTCCCGAAAGGGACCATGGAAAGGAAATGATATGACGAACATCACGTCTGCGGCATCTGGCGGTACCTATCCGGTACTTCCCCTGCGCGACATTGTCGTTTTCCCGCATATGATCGTTCCCCTGTTCGTCGGGCGGGAAAAATCCATTCGCGCGCTCGAGGAAGTCATGGGTTCGGACAAGCAGATCATGCTTGTCACCCAGATCAACGCCAGCGATGACGATCCAACCCCGGACGCCATCCACAAGGTCGGCACGGTTGCCAATGTTCTCCAGCTCCTGAAGCTGCCCGATGGCACTGTCAAGGTTCTGGTGGAAGGCAAGGGCCGCGCCCAGATCGATGAATATACCGGCCGCGAGGATTTCTACGAGGCGTCTGCGACGCCGTTGCAGGAGCCTGCCGAAGATCCCGTCGAGATCGAGGCCCTGTCGCGTTCGGTCGTTTCGGAATTCGAGAGCTATGTGAAGCTCAACAAGAAGATCTCGCCCGAGGTTGTCGGCGCTGCCGGTCAGATCGACGATTATTCGAAGCTGGCCGATACGGTCGCTTCGCACCTGTCGATCAAGATCACCGAAAAGCAGGAAATGCTGGAAACCGTCAGCGTGAAGCAGCGGCTTGAAAAGGCGCTCGGCTTCATGGAAGGCGAAATTTCCGTGCTTCAGGTCGAGAAGCGTATCCGCTCGCGCGTCAAGCGCCAGATGGAGAAGACGCAGCGCGAATATTATCTGAACGAACAGATGAAGGCGATCCAGAAGGAACTCGGCGACGGCGAAGATGGCCGGGACGAGATGGCCGAACTGGAAGAGCGCATCGCCAAGACCAAGCTTTCCAAGGAGGCCAAGGACAAGGCCGAGGCGGAAATGAAGAAGCTTCGCCAGATGAGCCCGATGTCTGCGGAAGCGACTGTCGTGCGCAACTATCTGGACTGGCTGCTGGGTCTGCCATGGGGCAAGAAGTCGAAGATCAAGACCGACCTCAACGCCGCCGAGACCATCCTCGATCAGGATCATTTCGGTCTGGACAAGGTCAAGGAGCGTATCGTCGAGTATCTGGCAGTGCAGGCGCGCGCCACCAAGATCCGTGGCCCCATCCTGTGCCTCGTCGGCCCTCCGGGCGTCGGCAAGACCTCGCTCGCCAAGTCGATCGCCAAGGCGACCGGCCGCGAATACGTGCGCATGGCGCTGGGTGGCGTTCGTGACGAGGCGGAAATCCGCGGTCACCGCCGTACCTATATCGGCTCCATGCCGGGCAAGATCGTCCAGTCGATGAAGAAGGCCAAGAAGGCGAACCCGCTCTTCCTGCTCGACGAAATCGACAAGATGGGCATGGATTTCCGTGGCGACCCGTCGTCTGCCCTGCTGGAAGTTCTCGATCCGGAACAGAACTCCACCTTCATGGACCACTACCTTGAAGTGGAATACGACCTGTCCGACGTGATGTTCGTGACCACGGCCAACACGCTGAACATTCCGGGTCCCCTGATGGACCGTATGGAAGTGATCCGCATCGCCGGTTACACGGAAGACGAAAAGCGCGAAATCGCCAAGCGTCACCTGTTGCCGAAGGCGATCAAGGAACATGCCCTGCGTCCGGAAGAGTTCTCGGTCAGCGATGACGCTCTGATGATCGTGATCCAGCAATACACCCGCGAGGCGGGCGTGCGCAGCTTCGAGCGCGAGCTGATGAAGCTTGCACGAAAGGCCGTGACCGAGATCATCAAGGGCAAGGTCAAGTCCGTGGAAGTCACCGCAGCCAACGTTCCGGATTATCTGGGCGTTCCGCGGTTCCGCCACGGCGAGGCCGAGCGCGAGGATCAGGTCGGTGTCGTCACCGGTCTTGCCTGGACGGAAGTCGGCGGTGAGCTGCTCACCATCGAAGGCGTGATGATGCCGGGCAAGGGCCGCATGACGGTGACCGGCAACCTCAAGGAAGTGATGAAGGAATCCATTTCGGCAGCGGCATCCTATGTCCGTTCGCGCGCCGTGGATTTCGGCATCGAGCCGCCGCGTTTCGACAAGAGCGACATCCACGTCCACGTTCCGGAAGGGGCAACCCCGAAGGACGGACCGTCCGCCGGTGTTGCCATGGCAACCGCCATCGTCTCCATCATGACCGGCATTCCGGTCTCCAAGGATGTGGCGATGACGGGCGAGATCACCCTGCGTGGTCGCGTGCTGCCTATTGGCGGCCTGAAGGAAAAGCTGCTTGCAGCACTTCGTGGCGGCATCAAGAAGGTGCTGATCCCGGAAGAGAACGCCAAGGATCTGGCGGAGATTCCGGACAATGTGAAGAACGAGATGGAAATCATCCCGGTTTCGCGCATGGGCGAGGTCATCGAACACGCGCTGCTTCGCAAGCCGGAGCCCATCGAGTGGGACGGCAGCATCGAAACGCCTGTCATCGCCACCGTTGAGGGTGTCGACGAAGGCGGTCAGACGATCGCGCATTGATCAAGGCATCGACGCGGAGGCCGGAATCGGTTTTCGCAAAAGGTGATGCATAGAATCAATGCGTTAGGTGCCGGAAGGCACAGGCGGCGCTTCGGCCCGCGCAAGTGATGCCAATTTGGCACGAATATGTGGAAGGCCGGCAGAAATGTCGGCCTTTTTTGTGAAAAAAATCGCAGACCCCTTGTTTTTCAGGCGATTCCAGCGCTTTTGGGTTGCTGCGCGTGGATGTAAACGTATTCTGCGCCGGCTTAATTCCGAGTCGTTTCAAACCATTGAAAGGGGTGGAAACATGAACAAGAACGAGCTCGTCTCTGCTGTTGCCGAAAAGGCTGGTCTCACGAAGGCAGATGCTGCTTCCGCTGTTGATGCCGTATTCGAAACCGTACAGAACGAACTGAAGAGCGGTGGCGACATCCGTCTCGCTGGCTTCGGCAGCTTCTCCGTTAGCCGCCGTGAAGCCTCCAAGGGCCGTAACCCTTCCACGGGTGCTGAAGTCGATATCCCGGCTCGCAACGTGCCGAAGTTTTCCGCAGGCAAGGGCCTGAAGGACGCTGTCAACTCGTAAGGTTTCCGGAAAGCCGTAACGCCCGGCGGCGGACGTGCGGCTTTTCAGGTTCACGAGGAAACATGTTTTGACGCCCTGACGCCATCAGGCCGGCCCGAAAACCGGGCGGCTCTTCGAAAAGCTCTTTTCGGACAGCCCAGTTTTTCAACCGGCAGGATGATAATTGAAAGTAGGGGAGCGCGCCTGTGTAGCCCCCATCCGGTCACACGGCGTTCCGATACGCGGAATGTGCGCATAAACAAGAAAGCCCGGCCTTTATGGTCGGGCTTTTTGATTCCAACATGAAATGTCATGCCACTGTCATGTCTTTGACGCAGAAGCCATGGGGTGTTTCTGGACCCAAGGGGGATTACAATGGCGTTCCGATTTTCTCACATGGCTTTGACCGCTGCTCTGCTCACATCCGCAGCCTTTCCGGCTGTGGCCGAGCCGGTATTCAACCGCATCGCATCGTTTCCGGTGGCGAAGAACCTTCCCGCGGACAAGGACGCCAAGTCCGTCACATCCGCTGAGATCGTCACTGCCAGCGAAGACGGCAAGACGCTGATCTATTCGGACAGCCCGCTTGGCGGCATCGGCTTCATCGACATCACGGACGCCAAGGCTCCCAAGGCCGGCGGCGCTTTGCTGCTTGAAGGCGAACCGACTTCGGTTGCTGCTGCAGGCGTCAAGGTTCTGGCCGGCGTCAACACGTCGGAAAACCGCGCCAAGCCCTCCGGCAAGCTGGTCACGGTCGATATCGCCACCAAGAAGATTGAAGCAAGCTGTGATCTCGGCGGTCAGCCCGATTCGGTTGCCGTTTCCCCCGACAAGACCTTTGCCGCTATCGCGATCGAAAACGAGCGCGACGAAGAGGTGAACGAAGGCGCCCTGCCGCAGATGCCTGCCGGTTATCTGGTCACCGTTGGCCTGAAAAACGGTGTTGCCGACTGTGCGACGCTGAAGAAGATCGAACTGACCGGCCTTGCTGAAATTGCCCCGGAAGATCCGGAGCCGGAATTCGTGTCGATCAACGCAAATGGCGAGATCGCGCTCACGCTGCAGGAAAACAACCATATCGTCATCATCGACGGCAAGACCGGCACGGTGAAGACGCATTTCTCCGCCGGCAAGGTCGATCTGGAAGGCATCGATACGAAGTCCGACGGCCAGCTGAAGTTCACTGACAAGCAGGAAGGCCGCAAGCGCGAGCCCGACGCCGTGAAGTGGCTCGACAATGACCGCATCGTCATCGCCAACGAAGGTGACTGGCAGGGCGGTTCGCGCGGCTTCACCATCTTCGACAAGACCGGCAAGCTCCTCTATGAAGCCGGCTCCTCGCTCGAACATGCGGTCGCGGCTATCGGCCACTATCCGGAAAAGCGCTCCAAGGCCAAGGGCATCGAGCCGGAAGGCCTGGAAGCGGCGACATTCGGCGATCAGAAGTATTTCTTCGTCCTTTCCGAGCGTGGCTCCATCGTCGCGGTCTACAAGGACACCGGAAAAGAGCCGGAACTGACGCAGCTTTTGCCGTCTGGCATTTCGCCGGAAGGCGCTGTCGCCATCCCGTCGCGCAATCTTTTCGTGACCGCGAACGAGGTCGATCTGGTTGAGGATGGCGGTGCCCGTTCGCACGTCATGATCTATGAGCGCGCTGAAGGCACGGCTGCCTATCCGCAGCTCGTCTCCGCCACCGTCGACGGCGCCCCGATCGGCTGGGGTGCTCTTTCCGGTCTGGTCGGCGATGCCGAGAAGCCCGGCATTCTCTATGCCGTGTCCGACTCGGTCTATGGCAACCAGCCGTCGATCTACACCATCGATGCGACGAAGAAGCCTGCCACCATCACCAGCGTCCTGCGCATTAAGCGTGACGGTATCGCGGCCCAGAAACTCGACATCGAAGGCATCACGCTCGATGGCAAGGGCGGCTTCTGGCTCGCTTCGGAAGGCGATAGCGCCAAGCTCGTCCCGCATGCGCTTTACAACGTCAACGCCAAGGGCGAGATCAAGGCTGAAATCGCTCTGCCGAAGGAACTGCTGGCCGGTGACACCCGCTTCGGTTTCGAAGGCGTGACCATGATCGGCAAGGGCGACGACACCACGCTGTGGATGGCCGTGCAGCGCGAATGGGGAACGGACGAGAAGGGCTTCGTCAAGCTCGTCTCCTACAATCCGAAGTCCAAGGAATGGGGCGCCGTGCGTTACCCGCTCGACAAGACCGAGGCAGGCTGGGTTGGCCTTTCCGAAATCACCGCCCAGGGCGAGCATGTGTATATCGTCGAGCGCGATAACCAGATCGGCGAGAAGGCAAAGATCAAGAAGCTCTACCGCGTTGCGATCGCCGACCTGAAGCCGGGCAAGATCGGCGGGGAGCTGCCGCTGGTGGCCAAGCAGGAAGCGCATGACTTCCTGCCCGACCTCAAGGCCCAGACCAATGGTTATGTCGTCGACAAGCTGGAAGGCTTCACCTTCGACAAGGCGGGAACGGCCTATGCCGTCACCGACAATGACGGCGTCGACGATTCTTCCGGTGAAACGCTGTTCTTCACTGTCGATCTGAAGGCGATCAACTGATCCTTCCAAATGACATCGAAAATGAGAAAAGCCGGGCATGAGCCCGGCTTTTTTATGCGGCAGAGGCAACCCTTGTACGGAGGTGCCTGTCTGGCGCGATGTTTCGCAATGCAGGCCGTCAAACCGGCATTGCCACTTTGCTATCGGTCATCGGGGGATTGTCCGGGGGGGGGGGACGCCAGGCAAAAGCCGCGAACCGATCGCAAAGGATCACCGCCCCATGGAATTCTTGCTTTTGGGAGTATTGTCTTTTTCCGAATCCTGCTGGACCCAGCGGAAAAAAATATAAACAGGCAGCGCAATAAGCGCGAGTGTTACAAACGCGTCGACCATGGTTTCATCCATTATTTCTGCCGCTCATCATGAAACGGCTCGAAAACATTGCCTGAAATCCCTTTAAAAAGTCTGAATCTGCTTATTTTCCCGTATGTTGCAGGGTGGCACACAGATCAGAATCCATTGTCGGAATATGAAACATCCGTGCCGATTTGGATTAGGTGGAAATCGAAAAAAGCGATTCCGACGCCCAGAACGTCAATCCGGCCGCAATAGGCCAGATTGCAGCGGGCAGGGGATGATTCTCAATGCCGGAAATTCGCGGCAAAGAAAAACGTGTTCCGAACAATGTCCGGTCTAACTGCCTGGGAATTTGGAGAGTTTGGAAAATGGTGGGCGATGAGAGACTCGAACTCCCGACATCCTCGGTGTAAACGAGGCGCTCTACCAACTGAGCTAATCGCCCTTCGCGTCCTGCGGATCATGTCCGCCGCGTCGGTGGCCGTGATGTATTCGGATCGGAAAAAAACCGCAAGGGCTTTTATGAAGTTTTTTTGTTTTTTTTCCGGGTCGTATTTTCGTATATGCGTGGCTGACGGCCAAAAGGCTGGAACTGCGGGCTTTTTGGCAAAAACAGAAGCCGCAGCCAGCGCGAACGACGCACGGGGATCTTCCTGCGGACGCCCGCGGCTGTGGACAAGATTTTTGTTTTCGTTGGGAAAAGCCCGCAAAACAGGGCGTTTGCCGGAACGCCTATCAATGGCCATCAGGTTTTTCCCGATCAAAATGAAAAAGCTTATTCTTTTGTCGTGAAACCTGCTTGACACCCCCGCACGAACGCCGTAGTTAGCCGCTCAACGAACAGCCGAGGCTGGTTCGTACGGCGGGACAAGGTCCTGTCCGTCAGGATAAGCGGGTGTAGCTCAGTTGGTTAGAGTGCCGGCCTGTCACGCCGGAGGTCGCGGGTTCGAGCCCCGTCACTCGCGCCATCCTGTTCCTCGGAAAAACGCAGATGAATGTCTGTGGAGCGCGGGTGTAGCTCAGTCGGTTAGAGTGCCGGCCTGTCACGCCGGAGGTCGCGGGTTCGAGCCCCGTCACTCGCGCCATTTCTCTTCCTGAAATGTCTCCTTTGAAAGCTGAATTGACGCGCTGTTTGTGCGGCTCGTTATTGGCCATTTCGGACCATGATTCCCGCGCTCGCAAGCGCGATTTTTCCTGCCATTTATACTCAAGTTTCGATTGGCGCAGATCGTCACTTCGTTGCCATTTTGCCGTAAAATTCGTGTGACTTTTTTGCGGTTGCGTCGTTCAATCGATTATTATTGTATTTGAGGGGCTTAGGTCGGAATTGTGGCCCAAATTTGCGTCAATTCCGGCAATATTGTTGCCAATCAATGCGGCAGGTGTCTTGAAATGGTGCCTAAACTCTTGCAGAGAGAGCGCGGCTGCGCTAACCACTTTGGCGTTGCAACATATTTGTGCGCCTTGAGACTTTTCGGTCCAAAGGCAGGTCCGGCACCCGGCCGGACAGGGAAGAGACCATGACTGAACTCCTCAGTTCCTATATTCCGATCGCAATCTTTATCGGTATCGCTCTTGTCATTGGCCTGGCGCTTCTCATTGCGCCTTTCGCTGTCGCCTACAAGGCGCCGGACCCGGAAAAGCTCTCCGCTTTCGAGTGCGGTTTCAATGCCTTCGATGACGCCCGCATGAAGTTCGATATCCGTTTTTATCTGGTGTCGATCCTCTTCATCATCTTCGATCTGGAAGTCGCCTTCCTCTTCCCCTGGGCGGTGTCTTTTGGTGAGATGGGCTGGTTCGGTTTCTGGTCGATGATGGTGTTCCTTCTCGTCCTCACCATCGGCTTTATCTATGAGTGGAAGAAGGGAGCGCTGGAATGGGCATGAGCCAGAACAACAGCACGCTCGTTGCGCCGCAGCCGAAGGGGATCATCGATCCCTCGACCGGCAAGCCGGTTGGCAGCAACGATGCCTACTTCACGGAAATCAATGACGAGCTGGCCGACAAGGGCTTCCTCGTCACCTCGACCGACGAGCTGATCACCTGGGCGCGCACCGGCTCCCTGATGTGGATGCAGTTCGGTCTCGCCTGCTGCGCCGTCGAAGGCCTGATGCAGGCGTCCGGTCCGCGTTATGACATGGAGCGCTTCGGTGTCGCCCCGCGCGCCTCACCGCGCCAGTCGGACGTGATGATCGTCGCCGGCACGCTGACCAACAAGATGGCGCCGGCTCTGCGCAAGGTCTATGACCAGATGCCTGAGCCGCGTTACGTCATCTCCATGGGCTCCTGCGCCAATGGCGGCGGTTATTATCACTATTCCTACGCTGTCGTGCGCGGCTGCGACCGCGTCGTGCCGGTGGATATCTACGTTCCGGGCTGTCCCCCCACGGCGGAGGCGCTGCTTTATGGCGTGCTTCTGCTGCAGAAGAAGATTCGTCGTACCGGTACGATCGAGCGCTAAGGGCAAAGGACGGATTAAGAATGAGCGAAGCTCTCAACGATCTTGCTGCTTACGTTAAGGAAGCGCGCGGTTCCCTCGTGGTGTCGGCTGATATCGCCTATGGCGAACTGACGCTGAACACGACGCCTGAAAGTGTGATCGCGCTTTTGACCTTCCTGCGTGACGATGTGCAGTGCGGTTTTGTCAACATCATCGACATATGCGGCGTTGACTGGCCGCAGCGCGAAAAGCGTTTCGATGTCGTCTATCACCTGCTGTCGCCGCGCCAGAACCTGCGCGTCCGCATCAAGCTGCAGGTAGCGGAAGACGAGGGCGTGCCGTCTTCGACCTCCGTTTACATGGGTGCCGAGTGGTTCGAGCGCGAAGCCTGGGACATGTATGGCATTCCGTTCGAAGGCCACAAGGACCTTCGCCGTATCCTCACGGATTACGGTTTCGAAGGCCATCCGCTGCGCAAGGATTTTCCGGTTACCGGCTTTGTGGAAGTACGTTACGATGACGTACTGAAACGGGTTCTTTATGAACCGGTCGAACTGAAGCAGGAATTCCGCAACTTCGATTTCCTCTCCCCATGGGAAGGAACCGAATATGTTCTCCCGGGTGACGAAAAGGCCAAGCAATGAGCCAAGCCCCCGCGACAGAGCATGCGCAATGTCTTTGCGGCGCCGTCGGCCTCAAGGCCGCGATCGGTGCCCGTGAATTTGGCGTTTGCCATTGCTCCATGTGCCGCCGCTGGTCCGGCGGTGCGTTTCTGGCTGTCGAATGCGCTGATATCTCCGTCGAAAACGAAGAGAACCTCGGCGTCTATTCCTCGTCGGAATGGGGTGAGCGCTGCTTCTGCAAGACCTGCGGCAGCACGCTGATGTGGCGTTCCAAGGACGGCAAGCATTTTGCCGTTTCGCTGCAGGCTTTCGACAACCCTTCCAGTTTCAAGTTCGCGTCGCAGATTTTCACGGATGAGAAGCCTTCGAGCTATTCTTTCGCCGAAACCACGCAGAACATGACCGGCCCCGAATTCATCGCCATGATCACCTCGGCGGAGCACTAGAATGACTGAGCATAACGTCCGCAATTTCACGATCAACTTCGGTCCGGAACATCCGTCCGCGCACGGCGTGCTGCGTCTGGTTCTGGAACTGGACGGCGAAATCGTCGAGCGCGTCGATCCGCATATCGGTCTTCTGCACCGCGGCACCGAAAAGCTGATCGAGACCAAGACCTATCTGCAGGCCGTTCCCTATTTCGACCGCCTCGACTATGTCGCGCCGATGAACCAGGAACACGCTTTCGCGCTCGCCGTCGAAAAGCTGCTCGGCCTCGAAATTCCGATGCGCGGTCAGTTGATCCGCGTGCTTTATTCGGAAATCGGCCGCATCCTGTCGCACATCATGAACGTGACGACGCAGGCTATGGACGTCGGCGCGATGACGCCGCCGGTCTGGGGCTTCGAAGAACGCGAAAAGCTGATGGTGTTCTATGAGCGCGCCTGCGGCGCGCGCATGCACTCGGCCTACGTTCGTCCGGGCGGCGTGCATCAGGACCTGCCGCCGGAACTGGTCGATGATATCGGCAAGTGGTGCGACCCGTTCCTCACCGTTCTCGACAATATCGAGGGCCTGCTGACCGATAACCGCATCTACAAGCAGCGTAACGTCGATATCGGCGTCGTTTCGCTTGAAGACGCCTTCGCCTGGGGTTTCACGGGCGTGATGGTGCGCGGCTCGGGCGCTGCCTGGGATTTGCGCCGCGCGCAGCCCTATGAGTGCTATTCCGATCTCGAATTCGACATTCCCGTCGGCAAGAACGGCGACTGCTATGATCGTTACCTGATCCGCATGCAGGAAATGCGCGAATCCGTGAAAATCATGAAGCAGTGCGTCGATCTTCTTTCTGGCAAGCACCGCATCGGCCCTGTCTCCTCGCTCGATGGCAAGGTAGTTCCGCCGAAGCGTGGCGAGATGAAGCGTTCGATGGAAGCGCTGATCCACCACTTCAAGCTCTACACCGAAGGTTATCACGTTCCGGCCGGCGAAGTTTACGCCGCCGTCGAAGCGCCGAAGGGCGAGTTCGGCGTTTACGTGGTCGCAGACGGTTCGAACAAGCCTTACCGCTGCAAGATCCGCGCTCCGGGTTACGCACACCTGCAGGCTATGGATTTCCTGTGCAAGGGCCATCAGCTTGCCGACGTTACAGCCGTTCTCGGCTCCCTCGACATCGTGTTCGGGGAGGTCGACCGCTGATGCGTCTGCCGCTCGCCATTCCGGCTTTTCTTGCTGCGATGTCGACCCCCGTTCTCGCCCAGACGGCGACGGACGAGGGCGGCGTATCGCTGTCGAGCGGCGGCGGTTCCACTATCAAGCAGCTTCTGTCTTCGGGATTCGAGATCAAGGCCTCGGTTCCCAATGGCAGCAAGTTCATCGTGTTCATGCAGAAAGACAAGGCGGCTTACGCCTGCGAATTCGTCACGGTGGCGAGATCGCGTTGTGAGACGTTAAACTGAAAAGGCGTGAGGAAGTATGTCCGTTCGTCGACTAGCCGAAGATCAGTTCCAGCCCGTGGCATTTGCCTTCAATGCGGAAAATACCGCATGGGCTGAGAAGACGATTCTGAAATATCCCGAGGGACGCCAGCAATCGGCGGTCATCCCGCTGCTCATGCGTGCGCAGGAGCAGGACGGCTGGGTTACCCGCGCCGCCATCGAAAAGATCGCCGACATGCTGGATATGGCCTATATCCGCGTCATGGAAGTGGCGACCTTCTATACCCAGTTCCAGCTGAAGCCGGTTGGCACGCGCGCCCACGTTCAGGTCTGCGGCACCACGCCCTGCATGCTGCGCGGCTCGGAAGCGCTGATGGATGTCTGCCGCAAGAAGATCCACCACGATCCGCTGCACACCAATGAGAGCGGCACGCTCTCCTGGGAAGAAGTGGAATGTCAGGGCGCCTGCGTCAACGCGCCGATGGTCATCATCTTCAAGGATGCCTATGAGGACCTGACGCCAGAGCGTCTGGAAGAGATCATCGACACG
Organism: Rhizobium oryzihabitans; assembly: GCF_010669145.1. Lineage (NCBI taxonomy): Bacteria > Pseudomonadati > Pseudomonadota > Alphaproteobacteria > Hyphomicrobiales > Rhizobiaceae > Rhizobium > Rhizobium oryzihabitans. Next base: position 833,698 of record NZ_CP048632.1, on the reverse strand, counting down.
TTCGAAGCGGGCAAGGGCGACACCGTCAAGACCGGCCCGCAGATCGACCGTCACGAGTCGGTTCCAGTCGGTGGACTGACGACGCTGACGGAAGAGATCAAGCCGGATCGTTCCAATCTCGACAAGCCGGCCGAAGTGCCTGCGGAAGCCGCACCGGTTCCGCCGTCCAATGCCGCCAAGCCGAAGACCGATGCGCCGGAGACAGATCCGAAGCTGAAGACGCCGGCAAACGAGCCGAAGGCTGCGGAAGCCAACGTCAAGGCCGCCGAAAAGGAAGCTTCGGGATCTGCGAAGCCGTCGCTCGATTCCAAGGATCGTCCGGCGGGTATCGAGAAGCCCGCAACGCCTGACGACCTGAAGCTCATTTCCGGCGTCGGTCCGAAGATCGAAGGCACGCTGCATGAGCTCGGCATCTTCACCTTCGCGCAGGTCGCGGGCTGGAAGAAGGCCGAATGCGACTGGGTTGACGGTTATCTGAATTTCAAGGGCCGCATCGAACGCGACGAGTGGATCAAGCAGGCCGAGGCGCTCGCCAAGGGTGGCGAAGCCGAGTATATCAGGGTCTTCGGCAAGAAGCCGCGGTAAGAGGTGAAGCATGTTAAAAGATCAGGATCGCATCTTTACCAATCTCTACGGCCTCAAGGATAAGTCCCTGAAGGGCGTGAGAGCGCGCGGCCATTGGGACGGCACCAAGCAGATCATCGAAAAGGGCCGTGACTGGATCATCAACGAGATGAAGGCATCAGGCCTTCGCGGTCGCGGCGGCGCTGGCTTCCCGACGGGTCTCAAGTGGTCCTTCATGCCAAAGGAAAATGACGGCCGTCCGCATTATCTCGTCGTGAATGCCGATGAATCCGAGCCCGGCACCTGCAAGGACCGCGAAATCCTGCGCAACGATCCGCATACGCTGATCGAAGGCTGCGTTATCGCCGGTTTCGCCATGGGCGCGCATACCGCCTATATCTACGTTCGCGGCGAATATATGCGCGAGCGTGAGGCGCTGCAGGCGGCCATCGACGAGTGCTACGATGCCGGCCTGCTCGGCAAGAACAACAAGAACGGCTGGGATTTCGACATCTACGTCCATCATGGCGCGGGTGCCTATATCTGCGGCGAAGAGACAGCTCTGCTCGAAAGCCTCGAAGGCAAGAAGGGCCAGCCGCGCCTCAAGCCGCCGTTCCCGGCCAATATGGGTCTCTACGGCTGCCCGACGACCGTCAACAATGTTGAATCGATCGCCGTTGCGCCGACCATCCTGCGCCGTGGCGCTGCATGGTTCTCGTCCATCGGCCGTCCGAACAATGTCGGCACCAAGCTGTTCATGGTGTCAGGCCATGTCGAGCGTCCCTGCACCTTCGAAGATGCGCTGGGCCTGTCCTTCCGTGAGCTGATCGAGCGCCATTGCGGCGGCATTCGCGGCGGCTGGGACAATCTGCTCGGCGTCATCCCCGGCGGCGCATCTTGCCCCATCGTTCGCGGTGAGGACATGAAGGACGCCATCATGGATTTCGACGGCATGCGCGAAGTGAAGTCTTCCTTCGGTACCGGCGGCATGATCGTCATGGACAAGTCCACCGACGTCATCAAGGCGATTGCTCGCATCGCGGCCTTCTTCAAGCATGAAAGCTGCGGCCAGTGCACGCCGTGCCGCGAAGGCACCGGCTGGATGTGGCGCGTGCTGGAGCGCATGGTCAAGGGCAATGCTCAGAAGCGCGAAATCGACATGCTGTTCGAAGTGACGAAGCAGATCGAAGGCCACACCATCTGTGCGCTCGGCGACGCCGCCGCATGGCCGGTACAGGCGCTGATCCGCAATTTCCGTCCGGAAATCGAAAAGCGCATCGACCAATATACCTACAGGGCCATGGATGATGGCGCTGTTCTGGAAGCCGCTGAATAAGCATAGAAGGCTTCGAGCGGAGCCGGAATTTTCCGGCCTCGCGACACCATGAAGCGTCTGGCAGACGACACGAGTGCCGGGCGTGATTAAGGATTTGTTGCGGACCGTGTGAGACATGGGACGAACAGGCAACAGGACGTAAGTAGGACCATGGCAAAGCTCAAGGTTGACGGTAAAGAGATCGAGGTTCCGGATCATTTCACGCTGTTGCAGGCGTGCGAGGAGGCTGGTGCTGAAGTTCCGCGCTTTTGTTTTCATGAGCGCTTGTCGGTCGCGGGTAACTGCCGCATGTGTCTCATCGAGGTGAAGGGCGGACCGCCCAAGCCTGCCGCATCCTGCGCCATGGGCGTTCGCGATGTTCGCGGCGGCCCGAACGGTGAATTGCCTGAGGTTTTCACCAACACGCCGATGGTCAAGAAGGCCCGCGAGGGCGTGATGGAATTCCTGCTCATCAACCACCCGCTGGATTGCCCGATCTGCGACCAGGGCGGTGAATGCGACCTGCAGGACCAGGCCATGGCCTTCGGTATCGCCGGTTCGCGTTACGCAGAAAACAAGCGCGCGGTTGAAGACAAATATATCGGCCCGCTCGTCAAGACGGTGATGAACCGCTGCATCCACTGCACGCGCTGCGTTCGTTTCACCACGGAAGTGGCCGGCATTGCCGAACTGGGCCTTATCGGCCGCGGTGAAGATGCTGAAATCACCACCTATCTCGAGCAGGCCATGACCTCGGAGCTGCAGGGCAACGTTGTTGACCTCTGCCCGGTCGGCGCGCTCACCTCCAAGCCTTTCGCTTTCACCGCCCGTCCGTGGGAACTGAACAAGACCGAAACCATCGACGTGATGGACGCGCTCGGTTCGGCCATCCGCGTCGATACCCGTGGCCGCGAAGTCATGCGCGTCATGCCGCGTGTCAACGAGGCGATCAATGAAGAGTGGATTTCCGACAAGAGCCGTTTCATCTGGGACGGCCTGAAGACACAGCGCCTTGACCGCCCTTACGTCCGCAAGGATGGCCGCCTGCAGCCCGCAAGCTGGGGCGAAGCCTTCGGTGCGATCAAGCAGGCGGTTGCCGCAACATCCGGCAGCAAGATCGGCGCAATTGCCGGCGATCTGGCCTCCGTTGAAGAAATGTTCGCGCTGAAGTCGCTTCTGGCGTCGCTCGGCTCGGCCAATGTCGATTGCCGTCAGGATGGCGCTGCACTCGATCCGTCGCTCGGCCGCGCCAGCTACCTGTTCAACTCCACCATCGAAGGTATCGAGCAGGCCGACGCCCTGCTGATCGTTGGTTCCAACCCGCGCTACGAAGCGGCCGTGCTCAACGCCCGCATCCGCAAGCGCTGGCGTCGCGGCGGTTTCCCGATCGGCGTGATCGGTGAAGCCGGCGAACTGCGCTACAATTACGAATATCTCGGTTCCGGCGCTGAAACGCTGTCCGATCTGGCCAACGGTTCGCACAGCTTCGTCGACAAGCTGAAGTCCGCCAAGAACCCGCTGATCATCATCGGCCAGGGTGCTCTTGCCCGCGCCGATGGTGCCGCCGTGCTCGCTGCCGCTGCCAAGCTCGCCGTTTCGGTCGGTGCTGTCAGCGAAGAGTGGAACGGTTTCTCGGTTCTGCACACCGCCGCTGCCCGCGTTGGCGGTCTCGATATCGGCTTCGTGCCGGGCGAGGGCGGTGTTGCCGCCGCTGAAATGGTCGCGTCCATGGATGTTCTCTTCCTGCTCGGCGCCGATGAACTCGACCTTTCCAACAAGGGCGCCAAGTTCACCGTCTATATCGGCAGCCATGGCGACCAGGGCGCGATGAACGCCGACGTTATCCTGCCGGGTGCGGCCTATACCGAAAAATCCGGTATCTGGGTCAATACCGAAGGCCGCGTGCAGCTGGGCAACCGCGCCGGTTTCGCACCGGGCGAAGCCCGCGAAGACTGGGCGATCCTGCGTGCGCTTTCCGATGTTCTCGGCAAGAAGCTGCCGTTCGATTCGCTGTCTGCCCTGCGCGGCCAGCTCTATGTCGCGCATCCGCATCTTGCGGAAACCGACGAGATCGTCGCCGGCACGGCCACGGATATCGAAGCGCTGGCTGCCAAGACCGGCTCGCTCAACAAGTCGGCGTTTGCCTCGCCGGTTAAAGACTTTTATTTGACGAACCCGATTGCGCGCGCATCCGCTGTCATGGCCGAGTGCTCCGCATTGGCCCGCAACAATTTCCAGGCTGCGGCAGAGTAAGGGTAGGGGATTTATGGAACAGTTTTTCTGGAGCTACGTCTGGCCCGCGCTGATCATGGTCGGCCAGTCCCTGCTGCTTCTCGTTTGCCTTCTGGTGGCCATCGCCTTCCTGCTGCTCGCTGACCGCAAGGTCTGGGCGGCCGTGCAGCTGCGCCGTGGTCCGAACGTCGTTGGTCCCTTCGGTCTCTTTCAGTCCTTTGCCGACCTTTTGAAGTTCATCTTGAAGGAACCAGTCATTCCGGCCGGCGCCAACAAGGCCGTCTTCCTTCTGGCGCCGCTGGTTGCGGTGACGCTGGCGCTCGCCACCTATGCCGTCATTCCCTTCAACGAAGGCTGGGTCGTCGCCAATATCAATGTCGGCATTCTCTATATCTTCGCGATTTCTTCGCTTGAAGTATACGGCATCATCATGGGCGGCTGGGCTTCGAACTCGAAGTACCCGTTCCTCGGCGCGCTGCGTTCGGCGGCGCAGATGGTGTCCTACGAAGTGTCGATCGGCCTCGTCATCGTCACCGTTCTGCTTTGCGTCGGTTCGCTGAACCTGACGGACATTGTTCTGGCCCAGAAGACCGGCCTCGGTACCATGCTCGGCCTGCCTGCCTCGTTCCTCGACTGGCACTGGCTGTCGCTGTTCCCGATGTTCATCGTGTTCTTCATTTCGGGCCTTGCCGAAACCAACCGTCCGCCCTTCGATCTTCCGGAAGCGGAATCGGAACTGGTTGCCGGTCACATGGTCGAATATGGCTCCACGCCTTACATGATGTTCATGCTCGGCGAATATGCTGCGATCGTCCTGATCTGCTGCCTGACGACGATCCTGTTCATGGGCGGCTGGCTGCCGATCGTGGATGTGTGGTTCCTGAACTGGGTTCCGGGTATTGTCTGGTTCGCGCTGAAGGGCTGCATGGTCTTCTTCATGATCGCTCTGACCAAGGCTTTCGTTCCGCGTTACCGTTATGACCAGCTCATGCGTCTCGGCTGGAAGGTGTTCCTGCCTCTGTCGCTCGCCATGGTCGTTATTGTTGCATTCGTATTGAAGCTGACGGGGTGGGCCGGTTGATGTCCGTACTCCTCGCTCAGAAATCTGGAGACTGAGATGGCAAGCCTCTCCCAAGCCGTCAATTCACTGTTCCTCAAGGAGTTCGTGGGCGCGATCCTGCTCACGATGCGCCACTTCTTCAAACAGAAGGCAACGGTGAACTATCCTTTCGAAAAGGGCCCGGTCTCTCCGCGTTTCCGCGGCGAACATGCACTGCGCCGTTATCCGAACGGTGAAGAACGCTGCATCGCCTGCAAGCTGTGTGAAGCTATCTGTCCCGCTCAGGCGATCACCATTGAAGCCGGCCCGCGCCGCAATGACGGCACCCGCCGCACGGTGCGTTACGACATCGACATGGTGAAGTGCATCTATTGCGGTTTCTGCCAGGAAGCCTGCCCGGTGGATGCCATCGTCGAAGGCCCGAACTTCGAATTCGCGACGGAAACCCGCGAGGAGCTTTATTTCGACAAGCAGAAGCTTCTCGACAATGGCGACCGCTGGGAGCGTGAAATCGCGCGCAACCTCGCACTGGATGCGCCTTACCGTTAAGGCGCAACCGTCTTTCCGGGGAGACCCCGGAGAGCGATGAAAAGTAAAATGCCTGCGCGGTTTTCGCCGGCGGGGACGAAACGGGTGAGGGGCCTTCGAGCCATCTTTGCCCGATGAGGACAAGAAGGCACCAAGATGGGTCTGCACGCTGTATTCTTTTATATATTCGCTTTCGTCGCCGTGGCGTCTGCGTTCATGGTCATCGCATCGAAGAACCCTGTTCATTCGGTGCTGTTTCTGATTTTGACCTTCTTCAACGCAGCCGCGCTGTTCCTGCTGACGGGCGCCGAATTCCTCGGCATGATCCTGCTGGTGGTTTATGTCGGCGCCGTGGCGGTGCTCTTCCTCTTCGTCGTCATGATGCTGGATGTGGATTTCGCGGAGCTGCGCTCCGGCGTGCTGCAATATGCCCCGGTCGGCGCGCTGATCGGTGTGATCCTTGCGGCTGAGCTGATCGTCGTTGTCGGCGGCAGCGTCTTGAACCCGCAGGCGGCGAAATCGATCACCATGCCGATCCCGCCGGTCACCGAGCGCACCAACACCGCAGCCCTCGGCGACGTGCTCTATACCAATTACGTCTACTTCTTCCAGCTCGCCGGTCTCGTGCTGCTGGTGGCCATGATCGGCGCCATCGTGCTGACGCTGCGTCATCGCACCGACATCAAGCGGCAGGATATCTCCACGCAGGTTGGCCGTGACCCGAAGACCGCCGTTACCACGGTCAAGGTCAAGCCGGGCCAGGGCATCTGAAGGCGCGAACGGATCCAAGGAAACAGAATATGGAAATCGGTCTTTCCCACTACCTGACGGTCAGCGCGATCCTCTTCACGATCGGCATCTTCGGCATCTTCCTCAATCGGAAGAACGTCATCGTCATCCTCATGTCGATCGAGCTTATCCTGCTTGCGGTCAACATCAACATGGTGGCGTTTTCGGCTTTCCTGAACGACATTGTCGGCCAGGTCTTCGCCTTGTTCATTCTGACCGTTGCAGCCGCCGAAGCGGCCATCGGTCTTGCAATACTCGTTGTCTTCTACCGCAACCGCGGATCGATCGCCGTCGAAGACGTCAATATGATGAAGGGCTGATAAGGCTATGATCTACAAGGCTATCGTCTTTCTTCCCCTGATCGGCTTCCTGATCGCCGGCCTGTTCGGCCGTTCGATCGGCGCCAAGGCTTCGGAATATGTCACCACCGGTCTGATGATCGTGGTCGCCATCCTGTCCTGGATCGTGTTCTTCACCGTCGCGCTTGCCCATGGCGAGCCGGGCGAGGTGATCAAGGTCACCGTGCTGCGCTGGATCCAGTCCGGCGGCATCGACGTCGAATGGGCATTCCGCATCGACACGCTGACGGCCGTCATGTTCGTCGTCGTCAACACCGTCTCGACGCTGGTGCACCTCTATTCGATCGGATACATGCACCACGATCCGCATCGTCCGCGTTTCTTCGCCTATCTGTCGCTCTTCACCTTCGCCATGCTGATGCTGGTGACCTCCGACAACCTGCTGCAGATGTTCTTCGGCTGGGAAGGCGTGGGTCTGGCGTCTTATCTGCTGATCGGTTTCTGGTTCAAGAAGCCGTCCGCATCGGCTGCCGCCATGAAGGCCTTCATCGTCAACCGCGTCGGTGACTTCGGCTTCATCCTCGGCATTGGCGGCGTGTTCGTGCTGTTCGGCTCGATCAATTTCGAAACGATCTTCGCTGCCGCCAGCACCTATCTGCCGGCCGAAGGTGCCGCATCCACCGAAACCGTCATCAACCTGTTCGGCATGCAGCTGGACAAGGCCAATGCGATGACGGGCGTTTGCCTGCTGCTCTTCATGGGCGCGATGGGTAAATCGGCGCAGTTCCTGCTGCACACCTGGCTGCCGGACGCGATGGAAGGCCCGACCCCGGTGTCCGCCCTCATTCACGCTGCAACCATGGTTACCGCCGGCGTCTTCCTCGTTGCCCGCATGTCGCCGCTGTTTGAACTGTCGCATGATGCGCTGACTGTCGTGACGCTGATCGGTGCGATCACCGCCTTCTTTGCGGCGACCGTCGGTCTCGTACAGAACGATATCAAGCGCGTCATCGCTTATTCGACCTGCTCGCAGCTCGGTTATATGTTTGTGGCGCTCGGCGTCGGCGCTTATGGTGCTGCCGTGTTCCACCTCTTCACGCACGCCTTCTTCAAGGCTCTGCTGTTCTTGTGCGCCGGCTCGGTCATCCATGCCGTCGATGGCGAGCAGGACATGCGTTACATGGGTGGCCTGCGCAAGCATATCCCCCTCACCTTCTGGACCATGACCGTTGGCACCCTGGCGCTGACCGGCGTTGGTATTCCGGGCACGATGATCGGTTTTGCCGGCTTCTTCTCGAAGGACGTCATCATCGAATCCGCTTATGCTTCGCATTCGGTTCTCTCGGGCGTCGCCTTCACGCTGCTGGTCATCGCGGCCCTGTTCACCAGCTTCTACTCCTGGCGTCTGGCCTTCATGACCTTCTTCGGCAAGCCGCGCGCTTCGGCCGATGTGATGCACCACGTGCATGAATCGCCGATGGTCATGCTGATCCCGCTCTTCATCCTCACAATCGGCGCGATCTTCGCCGGTGTGGCCTTCGAAGGTTACTTCTTCGGCGAGGAATATGCCGAATTCTGGAAGGGTGCCCTGTTCACGCTTCCCGGCAACGAAATCCTAGAGGAATTCCACCACGTGCCGCTGTGGGTCAAGTGGAGCCCGTTCTTCGCCATGGCGCTTGGTTTCGTGACCGCATGGTACATGTATATCAAGTCGCCCGAGACGCCGAAGCGTCTGGCCGAGACCCATCGTGGCCTCTACCAGTTCCTTCTCAACAAGTGGTACTTCGACGAACTCTACGACTTCCTCTTCGTTCGTTCCGCAAAGGCGCTCGGCCGCTTCCTGTGGAAGAAGGGCGACGTCGCCGTCATCGACCATTATGGACCGAACGGCATTGCAGCGCGTGTGGTTGACGTGACCAACCGCATGGTCCGCCTGCAATCCGGTTACCTTTATCATTATGCCTTTGCGATGCTGATCGGCATCGCGGCGCTTGTCACCTGGATGATGCTCGGGAGTGCCCTCTGATGACCGATTGGCCCATTCTTTCAACGGTCACCTTTCTGCCGCTCGTCGGCGTGGTGCTCTTGCTCTTGACCAATGAGAACGGCCCCTTCGGTCGCCGCAACATTCTCAACGTCTCGCTGCTGACGACCGTTTTCACCTTCCTGGTGTCGCTGTTCATCTGGATCGGCTTCGATAATTCGAACCCCGGTTTCCAGATGGTGGAAAAGCACGCCTGGTTCGGCAACATCGCCGCTTACCATCTGGGCGTCGACGGCATCTCCATGCTGTTCGTCATCCTCACCACTTTCCTCATGCCCTTCTGCGTGCTGGCAAGCTGGGATTCGATTGAAAAGCGCATCAAGGAATACATGATCGCCTTCCTGCTTCTGGAAGTCGTCATGATCGGCGTCTTCGTGGCGCTGGATACGGTTCTCTTCTACGTCTTCTTCGAAGCGACGCTGATCCCGATGTTCATCATCATCGGCGTCTGGGGCGGCAAGGATCGCGTCTACGCCTCCTACAAGTTCTTCCTCTACACGCTGCTCGGCTCGGTTCTGACCATGCTCGCCATCATGGCGATGTACTGGCAGTCCGGTACGACTGATATGACGGAACTTCTGAAATACGGCTTCCCGGCCGGTATGCAGACCTGGCTGTGGCTTGCCTGTTTCGCGGCCTTCTCGGTCAAGATGCCGATGTGGCCGGTCCACACCTGGCTGCCCGACGCCCACGTGCAGGCGCCGACCGCCGGTTCGGTCATCCTTGCCGGTGTCATGCTGAAGCTCGGCGGTTACGGTTTCATCCGTTTCTCGCTGTCGATGTTCCCCTTGGCGTCGGACTATTTCGCTCCCTTCGTCTTCACGCTGTCGGTTCTCGCCATCATCTACACCTCGCTGGTCGCGATGATGCAGGACGATATCAAGAAGCTGATCGCCTACTCCTCCGTTGCCCACATGGGTTACGTCACGATGGGCATCTTCGCCGCCAACGTTCAGGGCGTGCAGGGCGCGATCTTCCAGATGCTGTCGCACGGTATCGTCTCGGGCGCGCTCTTCCTCTGCGTCGGCGTTGTCTATGACCGGCTGCACACTCGCGAGATTTCGGCCTATGGCGGTCTCGTGAACAACATGCCGAAATATGCCGTTGCCTTCATGATCTTCACCATGGCCAATGTCGGTCTGCCCGGCACCTCCGGCTTCGTTGGTGAATTCCTGACGCTGATCGGCGTATTCCGCGCCAACACGCTGGTCGCGCTGTTTGCGGCAACCGGCGTCATCCTCTCGGCCGCCTATGCGCTGTGGCTTTATCGCCGCGTGATTTTCGGCGCGCTCGAGAAGGAAAGCCTGAAGGCGATGCTCGATCTGTCGACCCGCGAAAAGGTCATCCTTTATCCGCTGGTCGTCCTGACGATCTTCTTCGGCGTCTATCCGGCGCCGGTGTTCGATGCCACCGCCGCATCGGTCGATCTTCTGGTAAACAACTATACGGCTGCATTGCAGGCGGCGCAAAATGTTGCGCTCACTATGAATTGACGACAGGACCCGTTGGACATGACCGCTGAAATTCTTTTTGCCAGTCTGCACATCGCGACGCCCGAGCTGATCCTTGCGGTCGGCGCGCTGGCGCTGCTCATGATTGGCGTCTTCTCGGGCGACAAGTCGACAACGACGGTCACGGGCCTCTCCGTGGCCCTGCTGCTCGTCGTCGGTCTCTGGATCGTCTTTGCGCCCGCTTCGGGTGTGGCCTTCGGCGGCGTTTACGTCGCCGATGCCTTCGGTAACTTCATGAAGGTGCTGGCGCTGATCGGCTCGATCACCGCCATGATCCTTTCCGTCGGCCAGGGCCGTTTCGAACCGGTCGGCCGGTTCGAATATCCCGTGCTGCTGGTTCTGGCGACCCTCGGCATCCTGCTGATGATCTCGGCCAACAACCTGATCTCGCTCTATATGGCGCTGGAACTGCAGTCGCTTGCGCTCTACGTCGTCTGCGCCATCAACCGGGAAAGCCTGCGCTCCACCGAAGCGGGCCTGAAATATTTCGTTCTCGGCGCGCTCTCCTCGGGCATGCTGCTTTACGGCATGTCGCTGGTTTACGGCTTTACCGGCAATACCGGCTTTACCGAAATCGCCCAGGTGCTGACGGCAGAGACGCGTTCGCTCGGCCTCGTTTTCGGTCTGGTCTTTGTTCTCGCCGGTCTGGCATTCAAGATCTCCGCCGTGCCGTTCCACATGTGGACGCCGGACGTTTATGAAGGCGCGCCGACCCCGGTCACGGCCTTCCTGTCCGCGGCCCCAAGATTGGCGCCATGGCGATCTTCGTTCGCATCGTCATTGATGCTTTCCAGCCGGTTTTTGCCGACTGGCAGCAGATCGTCGTCTTCATCTCCATCGCTTCCATGCTGCTCGGCTCGTTTGCGGCAATCGGCCAGAAGAACATCAAGCGACTGATGGCCTATTCCTCCATCGGTCACATGGGTTACGCGCTTGTCGGTCTGGCGGCGGGTACAGAGGCTGGTGTTTCGGGGGTCATTCTCTACATGACCATCTACATGGTCATGACGCTTGGCACCTTCGCCTGCATTCTCTCCATGCGCCGCAAGGAAATCGGCAATGTGGAGACTGTCGAGGATCTGGCCGGGCTTTCCTCCACCAACCCGTTCATGGCGGTTGTGCTGACGATCCTGATGTTCTCGCTTGCCGGTATCCCGCCGCTCGCCGGCTTCTTCGGCAAGTATTACGTCTTCCTCGCCGCCATCGAAGCCAAGCTCTACCCGCTCGCCGTCATCGGCGTGATCGGTTCGGTCGTCGGCGCGTATTATTATATCCGCGTCGTCAAGGTCATGTGGTTCGATGAGGCCAAGGGCAGCTTCGAGCGTCCGGCCGGCGAACTGAAAATCGTTTATGCGCTTTCGGGACTGTTCGTCGTCGCCTTCATCGTCTTCGGCGGTGCGCTCGGCAATGCGGTCACGGTCGCAGCAAAGACGTTCTTTTGACCAATACGCACAGGCATACGGGCCGGGTGTCCATCGATGACTTCCGGCACGAAGCGATGGTGGAAACACCATCGACCAATATAGAATGTTTTGCCCGGGCGCGGGCGGGCGATGGCGGCAATCTGTGGATCACCGCCATCCGCCAGACCGGCGGGCGCGGCCGTCGCGGCCGGCCGTGGGTCTCCGAGCCCGGCAATCTCTACGCCTCGCTTCTTCTGATCGATCCCGCTCCGACGGATCGCATAGGGTCTCTGCCGCTCGCCTTTGCGCTGGCTGTCTATCGCGCCATCCGTGCGGTCCTGCCGACAGGCGGTGCCCCGCTTGAAATCAAATGGCCGAATGACGTGCTGATTGGTCGTCAGAAAACCTGTGGCATTTTGATGGAGGCGGAGCTTCTGCCGGACGGACGGCGCGCCATCGTCATTGGCATCGGCATCAATATCGCCCACAAGCCGGAAAACCCGCTTTATCCCGTCACCATGCTTTCCGAACACGGTGCTTCCTGTTCACCCGACGAACTCTTCGCCCATCTTTTCCGCGAAACGGCGGATGTGCTGAAAAGCTGGGATGAGGGCAGGGGTGTGTCCGGCGTCATGACCGGCTGGCGGGCGGCCGCCTGCGGTATCGGCGAACATATCACCGTCAATTTTCCGGACCGCTCGATAGGCGGGCGTTTCGTCGGAATTGATGATAATGGTTATCTGCTGCTGGACGAGGATGAGGGCGCAAGACGCTCCATCGCCGCCGGTGATGTCTTTTTCGGATGAGGTGCGCGGTGCGGGCTGGACGCCCGCGCCGAACCGCATCCCACAGGTTGGAGCTTTCCTGCAGCTCTTGAAAAGCAGGGTGGCAGACCGGCTCCGCATCGGCCCGGTCGATCAGATGGTTTAACAGGTCCGATGCTGGTAACCGGCGCGGGGCGCGGCAGATCGCCGTCGCTCGCGCGTTCTCGTGAATGGATAAGAAGAATAATGGCTAAACAGGACGAACTGGTATTTCTGCCGCTTGGCGGCGTCGGTGAAATCGGCATGAATCTGGCGCTTTACGGATACGGTCCAGCAAGCAAGCGCGAATGGATCATGGTGGATTGCGGTGTGACCTTTGCCGGTCTCGATCTGCCGGGGGTCGATCTGGTTTTGCCCGACATCAGCTACATCGCCGAGCAGAAGAAGAACCTCAAAGGCATCATCATCACCCACGCCCATGAGGACCATTACGGCGCGCTGAACGATCTGTGGCCGGGCCTCAACGTGCCCGTCTATGCCTCGGGTTTCACCGCCGGCATGCTGGAGGCGAAGCGCGCCTATGAAGGCTCCCGCGCCGAGATCCCGGTGACGCCTTTCAAGGCGGGCGATCGCATCAATGTCGGTCCCTTCGAAATCGAGGCCGTCGGCGTCAATCACTCCATCCCGGAGCCGATGTCGTTGGTCATCCGCACGCCGCTCGGCAATGTCATCCACACGGGCGACTGGAAGATCGACGAAGCGCCGTCGCTCGGTCCGTTGACGGATGAGGCCCGCTTCCGCGCCATCGGTGAAGAGGGCGTGCTGGCGCTGATGTGCGACAGCACCAACTCGCTCCGCGACGGCGTGTCTCCGTCGGAACACGAAGTCTCCGAAGGTTTGCGGCAGATCATCGAAAATGCCGAGGGCCGCGTGGCCATCACCACCTTCTCCTCCAATGTCGGGCGTATCCGTTCCATCGCGCAGGCTGCAGAAGCGGCGGGCCGCGAGGTGCTGCTGCTCGGCTCGTCGCTGAAGCGCGTCGTCAACGTCTCGCAGGATCTCGGTATCATGGAAGGTATCAAGCCGTTCCTGGCCGAAGACGAATATGGCTATATCCCGCGCAACAAGGTCGTCGTCATTCTCACCGGCTCTCAGGGCGAGCCACGCGCGGCCCTTGCCAAGCTGTCGCGTGACGAGATGCGCAATGTGGCGCTTGCCGCCGGGGACACGGTCGTGTTTTCCTCGCGCGCCATTCCCGGCAACGAAAAGGCAATCATCGAGATCAAGAACGGCCTGATAGAGCAGGGTGTCCACATCGTCACGGACAATGAGGCTCTGGTCCACGTTTCCGGCCATCCGCGCCGCAACGAACTTCTGAAGATGTATGAATGGACGAAGCCGCAGATCGTCGTGCCGGTGCATGGGGAGGCCGCCCATCTGGTGGCGCAGAAGGAACTGGCCGAACAGGCCGGCATCTCGCAGGTGCCGAAGGTGCGCAACGGCAATATTCTGCGCCTGGCGCCCGGTCCGGCGGAAGTCATCGACGATGCACCGCATGGCCGCGTCTTCAAGGATGGCAATCTCATCGGCGATATGGACGAGATGGGCATCTCCAACCGTCGCAAGCTTTCCTTCGCTGGCCATGTGTCCGTCAATGTGGTGCTGGACAGCCGTTATGACTTCCTCGGCGATCCTGATGTCGTGCCTTTCGGCCTGCCGGAATTCGATGACGAAGGCGAGGATATGGAAGATACGCTTTATGACGCCGTTCTCGGCGCTGTGGAGAGCATTCCCCGCGCCCGTCGCAAGGATCTGGAACTGCTGCGCGAGGCGGTTCGCCGCGCCGTGCGCGCTGCCGCCAACCAGACCTGGGGCAAGAAGCCGATCGTGACGGTTTTCGTGACGAAGGTCTGAGCCGGAGAGCCGCTGGACCTTTCAAACAGCTGCGTCGCGCCATATCCGGGTTGATCCGGATATGACGTGGCAACTGTTTCCCGCTTCTTCCTGTGGCTTTTTGCGCTTCTGGCAGGGAAGTGATTCCGGTTTACGGATGAATGCGTTACAAGGAACGCACATGCAGGGAGGATGTCATGCCGCTTCTTTCGGTCTTCGCCATTTATTTCATCGTCTGGTGGACGGTTCTTTTCGTCGTGCTGCCGATCGGCCTTCGTACCCAGGCGGAAGACGGAGACGTGGCGCTGGGCACGGTCGCAAGCGCACCGTCGCGGTTCAGGGGCGGCCGCGTCGTTTTGTTGACCACCCTGATATCGGCCCTGATCTGCGGCATCTGGTACGGCGGATCCTGGTGGTTCGGCGTCAGCCTTGATGACCTGCCGAGAATTATTCCCGTTTACGACTGACGCATCGGAAGCCTGTCGGCACCCATAGCAGACGTTCTCTTCCCCTCATTCCTGTGCCTGTCACAGGAATCCAGCCGACGCGCGTCCGCGCGGAGAGAGCGTCCTTTTCAGCCCAAAGACTTGGGCTGACTAGGCCCCTGTGACAAGCAAAGGAATAAGGGAAAGAGGCAGAGTAAAAAATCCTCACATGTCAGCACCCACCACGGCGCGGCAAGCGGCGCACCGGACACTGTCATAAGGATGTCATCTCCATCGTGCACACAGCATGGACGTATCGGACGGCTGATTCACCGTCACAATTTAACCGGAATAACGAGCCGGGGGTTGGTCGCGTCCATGAATCAAAAAAAAACAAGGCTTTTCAGCCTTGTTTTTCAGGTTTCGCGTGATCTGTAACCGTTACCGGGGCAGCGAACGAGCGCGCCTAAGATCTGATCCTCCAAGACTGACCGCGAAAACGACAAGAATTTAGACTTCCTGCCTCTTTTGTAAGCTAAAGCTAGCTTAATCACCCATGCTTGTCATCTCATTTTTTGCATATTTGTTACAGTCGGCAAAAAATTCCCTATGGTGCAATTTGTCGCACCGGAACAAGAATAATATTCCGACCAAAGCGTTTTGACGCGAATTAGCTATCGCGAAAATGCCATGAAATCGCCTTGAGCGCTCTTTTCATGGCGGGTTTTCTTCTTGGCGGGAAACGGCTATGTACGGCGCCAATATCCCTCTATTCGGGGCGATTCCCGCGCATATGCGCGTTATCGCCAATATCAATGGAAGCCGTCATGCGTCTTAGCCGTTATTTCATGCCCATCCTGAAGGAAAACCCCAAGGAAGCGGAGATCGTCTCCCACCGCCTGATGCTGCGTGCGGGCATGATCCGGCAGCAATCGGCTGGCATTTATTCCTGGCTGCCGCTCGGCAAACGTGTGCTGGACAAGGTCAACAGGATCATCCGGCAGGAGCAGGACCGCTCCGGCGCCATCGAGCTTCTGATGCCGACGCTGCAATCGGCCGAGCTCTGGCAGGAAAGCGGCCGCTACGATGACTACGGCAAGGAAATGCTGCGCATCAAGGACCGCCAGGACCGTCAGATGCTCTATGGTCCCACCAACGAGGAGATGATCACCGACATCTTCCGTTCCTATGTGAAGTCCTACAAGAACCTGCCGCTCAACCTCTACCATATCCAGCTGAAGTTCCGCGACGAGGTTCGCCCGCGTTTCGGCACCATGCGCTCGCGTGAGTTCCTGATGAAGGACGCCTATTCCTTCGATCTGACCAAGGAAGACGCGATCCACTCCTATAACAAGATGTTCGTGGCTTACCTGCGCACCTTCGAGCGCCTTGGCCTGCGCGCCATTCCCATGCGCGCCGATACCGGCCCGATCGGCGGCAATCACAGCCATGAATTCATCATTCTGGCCGATACCGGCGAATCCGAAGTCTTCTGCCACAAGAGCTTCCTCGACCGCGCCATTCCCGCTGAAAATACCGATTTCGACGATGTCGCGGCGCTTCAGGGCGTTTTCGACGAGTGGACGGCCGATTATGCCGCCACCTCCGAAATGCACGACGAAGCCGCCTATGACGCCATTCCCGATGGCGAGCGCCTTTCCGCGCGCGGTATCGAAGTCGGCCACATCTTCTATTTCGGCACCAAATATTCCGAGCCGATGGGCGCGAAAGTGCAGGGCAAGGATGGGAAGGAACACCCCGTCCACATGGGTTCCTATGGCATCGGGCCGACACGCCTTGTTCCCGCCATCATTGAAGCATCGCATGACGAGAACGGAATCATCTGGCCTGCTTCGGTTGCTCCGTTCGATGTCGTCATCATCAACATGAAGGCTGGCGACGAGGCCTGTGATGCTGCTTGCGAAAAGCTGTATTACTCGCTGTCGAACGCCGGCAAGGATGTTCTTTACGACGACACCGACGACCGCGCCGGCCAGAAGTTTGCCACCGCCGACCTCATCGGCGTGCCGTTGCAGATCATCGTCGGCCCGCGTTCGGTCGCGAATGGCGAGGTCGAAGTGAAGGACCGCAAGACCGGCGAACGTGAAACCGTCACGATCGAGGCGGCAATGAACAGGGTGCTTGGCTAAGCACGAACGGAAAGATGGGAGCGGCCTTCATCCGAAGACCGCTCCAGTTTTAGAGCGGATGCCGCAGAGATTGGGACCGGTCTTTGAAAAGACCGATCTTGCAAGGTGAGATCAGGGAGACGAAATGGCAAAAGCCGAGGCTGACAAGGGTGCGGCTCCTTCCGCCCGGGAAAAAACCGCCCGGCCGTTTTCCGCTTTCGAGCGCATGGTGGCGTGGCGCTATCTGCGATCGCGGCGCAAGGAAGCGTTCATTTCCGTCATCGCCGGCTTCTCCTTCGTCGGCATCATGCTGGGCGTCGCGACGCTCATCATCGTCATGGCGGTGATGAACGGTTTCCGCACCGAGCTGATTTCCCGCATTCTCGGCATCAACGGCCACATGATCGTCCAGCCGATCGATCAGCCCTTCAACAATTATGATGAGCTGGCGAAGAAATTCGCCGCCGTTCCGGGTGTCAACATGGCCCTGCCGCTGGTGGAGGGCCAGACCCTGGCCTCCGGTCGCGGCGGCGCGGGCTCGGGTGCCTTGGTGCGCGGCGTGCGCCAGGAAGACATCGACAAGATCAAGGAAGTCGCGACCAACATCAAGACCGGCGATCTCGTCGGCTTCATGGCGGGCGACGGGGTTCTGGTCGGCTCAAGGCTTGCCGCCCAGCTCGGCGTGACGGCGGGTGACGATATCACCCTCATTTCGCCGGAAGGCGATGTGACGCCGATGGGTGTCAATCCACGCGTCAAATCCTACAAAATATCCGGTGTCTTCGAGATCGGCATGTCGGAATATGACGCCTCGATGATCTATATGCCCTTGTCGGAAGCCCAGCTTTATTTCAATGCCGATGGCATCGTGCAATCGATCGAGCTTTATGTCAGCCGCCCTGATGATGTCGACGGCATCCGGCCGCTGGTGGAGCAGGCGGCCGAACGGCAGATCTATATCACCGACTGGCGACAGCGGAACCAGACCTTCTTCTCCGCCCTGCAGGTGGAAAGAAACGTCATGTTCATGATCCTCACCCTCATCGTTCTGGTGGCAGCGCTGAACATCATTTCCGGTCTCATCATGCTGGTGAAGGACAAGGGCAGCGATATCGCCATTCTGCGCACGATGGGCGCCAGTTCCGGTGCGGTCATGCGTATCTTCTTCATGACGGGGGCGGCGATCGGCACGGTCGGCACCTTTGCCGGCGTGGCGCTCGGCGTCATCGTCTGCCTCAATGTGGAATCCATCCGGCAGTTCTTCTCCTGGGTATCCGGCACGGTGCTGTTTGATCCGCAGCTGTATTTCCTCAGCCAGCTGCCGGCCGAAATGGATTTGAGCGAGACCATCACCGTCGTCATCATGGCGCTGACGCTTTCTTTCCTGGCAACGATCTTTCCAGCATGGCGGGCTTCCAAGCTCGATCCGGTGCAGGCCCTGCGTTACGAATAAGGACCGCTTCGCAATATGGCAAAAAAAACAGTGCTGCGGCTTACCGGCGTCGAGAGGACTTATGGTCAGGGCGAGACGTCGCTTTCCATTCTGCGCAAGGCCGATTTTGAACTGAAGAGCGGCGAGATGGTGGCACTTGTCGCCCCCTCGGGAACCGGCAAATCCACGCTGCTGCATCTGGCGGGGCTTCTCGAACATCCCGACGCAGGTGAGGTCTTCATCAATGGCGCGCCCTGCAACGGCCTGCCGGATGAAACCCGCACGGCGATCCGTCGCAGCGATATCGGCTTCGTCTACCAGTTCCATCACCTGCTACCGGAATTTTCAGCGGTGGAGAATGTGATGATGCCGCAGCTCATCGCCGGTTTGACGCAGGCCGAGGCTCGCAAGCGCGCCAGCGCGCTGCTCGACTATATGCGCGTCGGTCATCGCGGCGAACATCGCCCGGCGGAACTTTCAGGCGGTGAACAACAGCGTGTGGCCATTGCGCGCGCAGTCGCCAATGCGCCGCTCCTGCTGCTTGCCGACGAGCCGACCGGCAACCTCGACCCCGAGACCGCGCATTATGTGTTCGATGCGCTGGAAGCGCTGGTGCGCCAGTCCGGTCTTGCGGCACTGATCGCCACCCATAATCACGATCTCGCCAACCGCATGGATCGTCGCGTGACGCTCGCCGAAGGGAAGATCGTCGATTTCTGATCGTCACTGCATAGGGCGATCATTGCGACACCCGGTGCGATCCGTACCGAACCGGTGAGTCTCTTCACCCTGCGTCGGCCAGACTGTCGCTCGCTCTTCCACAACTGAATTTTTCCGAACCCGGAGGTGTTTTTTGCCTCCGGGTTTTTTTGCTTTGGAGTCAGGGACTTGCCGACAACGCCAACGGAACCGCGGCCGATTCTCTCGCGTTAGCAAGAGGAACCTCAGCAGAACCCTGTTGACAATGGAACGAAATGAGAACAAAGTTGGAACATAACGAGTAAGGAGAGACCAATGACTGATTTCATCCGTGACGTTGCCGCTTTCGCTTCCATCGCTGTCTTTGTTGCCAGCTTTTCGGTGATCCTCACTGCCCTGTGAAGGACGCACCGGCGCAGAAGCCTGTATAGAGGCCGCAAGGCTGTGGACTTTGAGCGCCGGAAATCGGAAAATCGCCCCCTCGATTCAGAATGACAGGACGATGTTATGGGCGATACGGTTGTGCGTGGAGAAAACTCTGACGGAACGCTGAAGACGCCGGGTTTCGTCCATCTGCGGGTCCATTCCGCTTACTCCCTGCTTGAGGGGCGCTACCCCTCAAGAAAATCATGTCCAAGGCCGTTGCTGACGGCCAGCCGGCCATTGCCATCACCGACACCAACAATCTTTTCGTTGCGCTGGAATTTTCCGAAAAGGCGCGCGATGAGGGTCTGCAGCCGATCATCGGCTGCCAGGTATCGATCGACATGCAGGATGCGGCGGATGATCGCCGCAACCATAACAGCCACCTCGCAAAACTTCCCGCCATCGTGCTTCTGGCGGCCGATGCTGAAGGTTACGAGCGGCTGGTGGATCTGATCAGCCGTGCCTATCTGGAGGGTGAAAGCGGAGGCCAGTCCGTGCATATTACCCGCGCGTGGCTGGAGGAAGCCTCCAATGCCGGTTTGATCGTGCTGACGGGCGCCTCGGGTGGTCCTGTTGATATGGCCCTGAAGGAAGGGCATGCATCCCAGGCAAAAGAACGTCTGATAACGCTGAAGTCGCTCTTCGGTGACAGGCTTTACATCGAATTGCAGCGCCAGTCCGGTTATGACCGCGCCCATGAGCGGCGTATGATCGGGCTTGCCTATGAACACGATATTCCGCTTGTCGCCACCAATGAGGCGTTCTTTCCTTCAAAGGCCGATTACGAGGCGCATGATGCGTTGATGGCGGTGGCGCATAACGCCATCGTTTCCGATGACAGCCGGTTTCGCCTGACCCCCGACCATTATCTGAAAAGCCGCGAGGAAATGACGGCGCTGTTTGCCGACATTCCCGAGGCGCTGGAAAACACCATCGAGATTGCGCTCCGCTGCTCCTACGTGCTGAAAAAACGCGGGCCGATCCTGCCGCGTTTCACCGGCGCCAGCGACGATCCGGAGGCTGCGGAACACGCCGAAACCGAGGAGCTTCGTCGACAGGCTGTCGAGGGGCTGGATCAGCGGCTCGCCGCGCTCGGCATGTCGCCCGGCTATACGGAGCATGATTATCGCGAGAGACTGGATTTCGAGCTCGGCGTCATCTCGCGCATGAAATTCCCCGGTTACTTCCTCATCGTTGCCGACTTCATCAAATGGGCCAAGCAGCAGGATATTCCGGTCGGTCCCGGCCGCGGTTCGGGTGCCGGCTCGCTCGTTGCCTATGCACTCACCATCACTGACGTCGATCCCCTGCGCTTCTCGCTGCTGTTCGAACGCTTCCTCAATCCCGAACGCGTATCGATGCCCGACTTCGATATCGACTTCTGCCAGGATCGCCGCGAAGAGGTGATCCGTTACGTGCAGCGCAAATATGGCCGCGAGCAGGTGGCGCAGATCATCACCTTCGGTTCGCTGCAGGCGCGTGCGGCTTTGCGCGACGTTGGCCGCGTGCTGGAAATGCCCTATGGGCAGGTGGACAAGATCTGTAAGCTCGTGCCCAACAACCCGGCCAATCCGACACCCTTGTCGAAAGCCATCGAGGAAGAACCGCGTCTGCAGGAAGAAGCGGACAAGGAACCGGTCGTCGCCCGTCTGCTTGATATCGCCCAGAAGATCGAAGGGCTTTACCGGCACGCATCCACCCATGCCGCCGGTATCGTCATCGGAGACCGGCCGCTGTCGAAGCTGGTGCCGATGTATCGCGATCCGCGCTCCGACATGCCGGTCACGCAATTCAACATGAAATGGGTGGAAAGCGCCGGCCTCGTCAAATTCGACTTTCTCGGCCTGAAGACGCTGACGGTGCTGAAGGTGGCCGTCGATTTCGTTGCCAAGCGTGGCATCAAGGTCGATCTTGCCGCAATTCCGCTCGATGACGCCAAAACCTACGAGATGCTGTCGCGTGGCGAGACCATCGGCGTGTTCCAGGTGGAAAGTGCCGGCATGCGCAAGGCGCTGATCGGCATGCGCCCGGACTGCATCGAGGATATCATCGCGCTGGTGGCTCTCTATCGTCCGGGACCGATGGAGAATATCCCGGTCTATAATGCCCGCAAGCATGGCGAGGAGGAGCTGGAATCCATCCATCCGACCATCGACCATCTCTTGAAGGAAACCCAGGGCGTTATCGTCTATCAGGAACAGGTGATGCAGATCGCCCAGGTTCTCTCCGGTTACTCACTCGGCGAGGCCGATCTTCTGCGCCGCGCCATGGGCAAAAAGATCAAGGAGGAGATGGACAAGCAGCGCGAACGTTTCGTTGATGGCGCCATCAAGAACGGCGTATCGAAGCCGCAGGCCGACACCATCTTCGACCTTCTGGCGAAATTCGCCAATTACGGCTTCAACAAGAGCCACGCCGCCGCCTACGCCATCGTTTCCTATCAGACCGCCTATATGAAGGCGCATTATCCGGTGGAGTTCCTTGCGGCCTCCATGACGCTTGATATGGCGAATACGGATAAGCTCAACGATTTCCGGCAGGATGCCGGCCGCCTCGGCATCGAGATCGTCGCACCTTCCGTGCAGACCTCCTTCCGCCAGTTCGAGACGGGCGAAAACCGCATCTATTATTCGCTGGCCGCCATCAAGGGCGTGGGCGAGGGGGCGGTGGAGCACATCGTCACTGTTCGCGGCGACAAGCCGTTTACGAGCCTTGAGGATTTCTGCCTGCGGATCGATCCGAAGCAGATCAATCGGCGTGTGTTGGAAAGCCTCATCAATGCCGGCGGTTTCGATTGTTTCGGTCGCGACCGTGCCGAGATGATCGGCGGTCTGGACCGTATCATCGGTTATTCGCAGCGCGCGCAGGAAAGCCGTGTCACCGGCCAGTCGGACATGTTCGGCTCAGGCGGCGCAAGCGGTCCGGAAAAGCTCGTGCTGCCCGCCTTCCAGCCCTGGCTCGCTTCGGAAAAGCTGCTGCGCGAATATCAGGTACTCGGCTTTTACCTCACCGCCCATCCGCTCGATACCTATCGGCCGGTCCTGGAGAAATTGCGGGTACAGAATTTCGCCGATTTTTCAGCGGCGGTGAAGCAGGGCGCAACCGCCGGGCGTCTGGCCGGCACGGTCACGGGCAAGCAGGAGCGCAAGACCCGCACCGGCAACAAGATGGGAATCGTCACCTTCTCGGATGCCTCCGGCCAATATGAGGCTGTGCTGTTTTCCGAAGGGCTCGGCCAGTTCCGTGATCTGCTAGAAGTGGGCAAATCGCTGGTCATCACCGTTCAGGCCGAAGAGCGACCGGAAGGCATCGGTCTTCGCATCCAGACGGCGCAATCGCTGGAGGAGAAATCCGTGCAGATGCAGAAGGCTCTGCGCGTTTACGTGCGCGATTCCGGCCCGCTGAAAACCGTCGCCAGGCACCTCAACACGAAGGGTGACGGATCGGTCTATTTTATCGTCATCAAGGATGAAGGCAGTCGCGAGATCGAGGTGGAACTGACGGAGAAATACCGCATTTCGCCGGAAATCGCCGCAGCACTTCGCTCCGCTCCCGGCATTGTTGATGTCGAGCTGGTGTGAGGCCTCGATCGCTTGCAGCCTGCTCAGACCGGCCCTTCCCTGGTCACGGTGATGAAGTCCGTTCCAGCGCCTGTCTCCATCTGGTGACTGAGGTCGGAAACGGTGATCGAGCTGCCCGTTGAAAGCTCCTTTTCGATGCGGGCGCGGATGTCGGCCGGTATGTCGAGGCGGCTGAGCACGGCGCTCAGCTGGTCGAAGCCGCCAGGAGCCTCGGTAACGGTAATGCCCAGCCGCTTGCGGGCAGCGGCCGGCAGGTGGTTTTCCAGCGTCAAGCCGTTCCATTCGGCGGTGCCCTTCGCGCGGTCCACCGAAACGGCCTCGAAGAAATGGGTTCCGAGCGCCACTTCAGGATCCTTGATGTCGATGGCGGCCTCGAACAACGGCTTGAAATCCTGCCGCACCATGATCTGGCCGCTCAGTGGATGGTCTTCACCGGCGGAAGCATAAAGCGCCGTTACGAAAGCATCCGTCAGAAGCGGTCCGGTGGTTTTCAGCCCTTTCCAGCGCTTGAAACCGTTAATGGCGCTGATCGTCATCTCTCCGGCATAACCATCCGCTGAACCGGCGTCGAAGCCAAGGCGGGTCAGCACGGCCTGAATATCCATTACTTTTTCCCGCTCACCGCGCCGGGTGATGAGGATTCGCAGGGGCGAGGCTTCCTTATCTTTTGCGGCCGGTTTGAGAGCCGGCTTGAGAGAATGCGTCTTTTCATTGACGGCGACCTCCACCGCACCCAGTGCGGCATCGAATGTCGCCGGACGCAGCTCGACATCGGAGAGCAGCAGCTCGCCGTCATCGCCATCCTCGCGCGGCTCAAACAGCGCCGGATGCTGCACGAAGCGCAGCGAGACCGGCCGGTCGGTGATGATGACGTGCACGCCGCGTTGCGTGTCGCCGAAGAGTGACTTTGCGAATTTGGAGGGCAGGCGCACACAGCCATGCGAGGCCGGATAATTCGGCACCTTGCCTTCGTGGAGTGCTATGCCCGACCATGTCAGCCGCTGCATGAAGGGCATGGGGGCGGCCGAGTAGATATTGGATTCATGGTATTTGCGCTTTTCCAGAATGGAAAATATGCCGCTCGGCGTCTCATGTCCGGCCTTGCCGGTGGAGACTTTCGATGTGGCGATGATCTCGCCGTTTTCATAAAGCGCCAGCGACTGATCGTTTTTCGAAACGATGATCTGCAGGGACTTGCTGTCGGCGGCGAGCGCCGGAAAGGCAAGAATGCTGGCCGACAACATGCCGGTCAGAAAACAGAGGCGAAGGGACATGACGCAATACACCACATGCACAAAACTTGCTTCACTCAACCACGCGAAGTTTAATGAAGTTTAAGGATGCGCCAGTTGCAGCATCACTAATTTGTGTAAAAGCTTAAATAAACGCGCGTCATTCGCTGAGAGCGGCGCCGGCATGCGCAGGCCTCACTTGCGTGTGCCGAAAGTGTAGCCGGTCTCGACGCTGCCCTTGCCGAACTTGTCGCGCAGCTTGTCCATGGCCGCTTCCGCCGCTGCCCGGCGTTCAGCCTGTCTGTCGACGAGATCGGGAGGATCGGCAAGCCCTCCATCGCGCAGATCGCTGACGCCGATACCGATCAGCCGGAACTTGGTGCCGTCGGTTTCTTTTTCCAGCAGCGAAAGACCGGTGCGGAATATCCGGTCGGCAAGCTGGGTAGGGTCATCAAGCCTGCGGTTACGGGTGCGGCTCTTGAAGTCGGCCGTCTTCATTTTCAACACCACCGTCTGGCCTGAAATGCCGCTCTTCTTCAGCCGCCAGGCGACTTTTTCGGACAGCGAGCGCAGGATCGGGACGAGGTCATCGTGCCGGGAAATATCGTTGAAGAAAGTGGTCTCGGAAGACACGCTTTTGGCCGGGTCATTGTTGTGGACATGACGCTCGTCTATGCCGCGTGAGAGCCGGAAGAGCCGCTGCCCCATCACCCCGTAGCGGCGCATCAGATCGCCTTCCTCCATCTCCTGCAGCTGGCCCACCATGCGGATGCCGTCCGCCTCCAGCGTTGCCGCAAATGCCTTTCCCACGCCCCAGATGGTGGTGACGGGCCGCGTCGCCAGAAAGGAAAGCGCCTCGGCTTCGCCGATTACCGAAAAGCCACGCGGCTTTTTGAGGTCAGACGCGACCTTGGCCAGAAACTTGCAATAGGACAGGCCGGCCGAGACCGTCACGCCGACTTCTTTTTCCACCCGCTTGGCAAATTTCGCCAGCACGCGCGCCGGCGGATCATGGTGCAGCCTTTCGGTTCCGGAAAGGTCAAGAAATGCCTCATCTATGGAAATCGGCTGCACGAGCGGCGTCAACTCCTGCATCATGGACCTGATTTCGCGCCCGACTCGGCTGTATTTTTCCATGTCCGGCTTGATGACCACCGCATCCGGGCAGGCTTCCAGCGCCTTGAACATCGGCATGGCGGAACGCACGCCCTGAATGCGGGCAATGTAGCAGGCGGTGGAAACCACACCGCGCTTGCCACCGCCAACGATGACCGGCTTGTCGGCAAGTTCGGGATTGTCCCGTTTTTCGACGGAGGCGTAAAAGGCGTCGCAATCGATATGGGCGATGCTGAGATCATAGAGTTCGTCATGGTAGACGAGACGCGGGCTGCCGCAGGCGCGGCAACGCCTCAGGCCCGCTGGCTGGCCCGCCAGACAGTCACGGCAAAAACCGGGATCATAGTGGTGCGACGTGGGCATGGACCGAAAACAAAACCAGAACGTTGCCGACCATACTCCGGTGGTGACCTTGGCTCAAGTGGTCGGCCTGTCAATACACGCCTGAATCCAGCCCAGGCCCGGAAAAATGGTTCCAGGCGGCAGCCACCGTTTCGGGAGAGGTACCCGTCGCGGCACAGAAGGCCATGAGGTCGGGCTCGTGGCTCATCAGGAAATCGGTGAGGCCCGCCAGAAAGCCGGGATCGTGGGCGGCCTGACGCAGCATGTTGGCCTGCAATCCGCTCAGCGCCAGAAAACGCGCCAGCATGTCCGGCTCGTTTGCCAGCCAGCCAAGTATGGCGGCTGCCGTTTCTTGCGGATCTTTGCCGGCATCGTCTTTGTTTTTTGGATCTCGCAGCATTTCTCTACCGAAGTTACCTATTTTGAAACCAAATCCATCTAGCCTTGCGCAACAAATGGACGATGGAATCGGTTCTCTGACACCCTATATGTCTGGATGAAGGTTTCAAAGCGAAACGGGGACTGCTCACCATGCCCAAGCAGGTCATGATAGTCGAAGATAACGAGCTGAACATGAAGCTCTTTCGCGACCTGATCGAGGCGTCTGGCTATACGACGATCCAGACACGCAACGGCATGGAAGCGCTGGACCTTGCCCGCAAGCACCGCCCGGACCTCATTCTCATGGATATTCAGCTGCCGGAGGTTTCCGGGCTGGAGGTGACCAAGTGGCTGAAGGAGGATGACGAGCTGCACGTCATTCCGGTCATCGCGGTCACTGCGTTTGCCATGAAGGGCGATGAGGAACGCATTCGTCAGGGCGGATGTGAGGCCTATGTGTCGAAGCCGATCTCCGTTCCGAAATTCATCGAAATCATCAAGACATATCTTGGCGATGCATAAGGCGACTGGGGAACTGTTATGACGGCGAGAGTTCTGGTTGTTGACGACATACCCGCAAACGTCAAGCTTCTCGAGGCGCGGCTTCTGGCGGAATATTTCGACGTCGTCACCGCCGAGGATGGCTTCAAGGCGCTGGCGATCTGCGACGAGGAACAGGTCGATATCATCCTGCTCGACATCATGATGCCGGGCATGGACGGTTTCGAGGTGTGCGAACGCCTGAAGGCCAACCCCAAAACGGCGCATATCCCGGTCGTCATGGTCACCGCGCTCGATCAGCCGTCAGACCGCGTGCGCGGCCTGAAAGCGGGCGCCGACGATTTTCTGACCAAACCGGTTAATGATCTTCAGCTGATCGCCCGTGTCAAAAGCCTGGTGCGCCTCAAGGCCGTCAGTGACGAATTGCGGATGCGCGCCGAAACGGCAAGGCAGATCGGCATCGAGGAGATGCTGCGCAGCGATGGCCTTATGCAGACGCCAGGCCGTGTGCTCGTCGCGGATGGCCGTGCCAGCTCGCAGGAGCGCATTGTCAGGGCGCTGAAGCCGGTTGCCGAGGTCGATGCCGTCACCGAGCCGCAGGCGGCACTGCTGAAGGCAGCGAGCAACCCCTTCGAACTCGTCATCGTCAATTCCAATTTCGAAGACTACGATCCGCTGCGACTGTGCTCGCAGCTTCGCTCTCTGGAGCGCACCCGTTTTCTGCCGCTGCTTCTGGTGGCGGAGCAGGGGGCGGACGATATGGTTTCGCGCGCACTCGATCTCGGTGTGAACGATTACATTCTCCGCCCGATCGATCCCAACGAACTTGTCGCCCGGTCGCTCACGCAGATCAGGCGCAAGCGCTATAACGAGCATCTGCGGCTCAATCTCCAGCATACGATGGAACTTGCCATCGTCGACGGGCTGACAGGTCTTAATAATCGCCGTTATCTCGACAGTCACCTCAGGATACTTTTCGACCGTGCCGCCGTTCGTGGCCGCCCGATCTCCATCTGCATGACCGACATAGACCGTTTCAAGCTGGTCAACGATACCTATGGCCATGATGTTGGTGACGAAGTCCTGCGGGAGTTTTCAGCGCGTATCCGCAGCACGGTGCGCGGCGCCGATCTCGCCTGCCGTTATGGCGGGGAAGAATTCGTGGTCGTCATGCCGGATACGCCGATGGAGCTGGCGGCAAACGTTGCCGAGCGCCTGCGGGCAATCGTCGAGGACAAGCCTTTTTACGTGCGTTCCATCGACCGCGAACTGAGCATCACTGCTTCACTTGGCATCGCCACCAGTAAAGGTGCCTTCGGCACGCCTGACGAACTCTTGAAACAGGCCGACAGGGCGCTCTACGAAGCAAAGGGCGCCGGACGCAACCGGGTTGTGGCAGCTGCGGCCTGACGCCCCCCAAACTCCACTTTACGTGGAGAATTCATGCGCCTTTTTTCTTGTGCTGCGTACTGGCAATAGCCGCATAACGAATTTTAGGAGGGACTCGATAGGTCCCAAGCCCCTGACGCGGCCTGTATTTTATCTTCTTGCAATGAGGGCGTGAAAGTAAGCAGGGTTAATAGAGTTCAAGTTGAAAAATACGTTGAATTCAATCTCTCAGGGAACTATAGTGTGCCAGCTTGGTATATTTAACCATGTTTTCCAAGTGATGTATCTCTGGCTTAAGAATTTGTTGATTTTTATTTTACTTCTGCGCACACTCCCTATTGAGAGTAACAGTTCTTCCGGCGGGTTTTCCGTCTTGTGATGATGGAATGATGGCGGTTGACACCGCCGCGATTTCGCTCGTCAGGGGCTGGTATTGCGTAGTTCGAATGCCCCATGATGCTCAGGTCCGCCGCATCTCCTGAATCGTGGGGTCGGTCGGCTGACGATGTCCGAATCGGTTCCTCGTGCCGTAATCACATCGTTGGCCGACCGCCTTATCCCTCAAAATCCGTCTGCCTGTAACGCGCCTTTAGCGGAGTTTTCTCTTACGATGCATTCGGGCGACGGAAGCGTTCGCGACACAGAGGGCTTCCGGCACTCATCGCGCGTCACCTTGTGGTCTCGTCACCGGCTTGGCTTGGAATGGCGGGGAAGGGGCCTTCGGCACATCCTCCCCTGCGATGTCCGTACGAATAAGAGTGCGGCTGGATTTGCCCTAGCGCACAAACAAAAAACGCGCCCGTTGGGCGCGCTTTTGCCGGAGAACCCGATCAAGAATTACTTGATCTTGGTTTCCTTGAATTCAACGTGCTTGCGTACAACCGGGTCGTACTTCGTCTTCGTCATCTTGTCCGTGAACGTACGGCTGTTCTTGGTGGTGACGTAGAAGGTACCGGTGTCGGCTGTCGACAGCAGCTTGATCTTGATTGTTGTAGCTTTCGCCATGGTCGTCCTGCCTTTAAACAAAAGAGAAGCCGCAGGCGCTTCTCACCTCGGCTAAATCTGGCGCGAAACTACGTATCGCGCCTGAAAAGTCAAGTCTGTTTTGCCCGGAAAACAAAACGGAAGGCATAAAGCACCACGTAAAGCCCGAAAAACACGGCGAGCGCCCAGGCGAAGCCATCGGTGCCGGCGACATCCATGGAAATGCCCACGGCCTGTGGTCCTGCTATCGTGCCCATGGCGTAACAGAAGATGAAGGCGGCATTGGCGGCCACGAGATCTGCACCTTTCAGGCGCGATCCGAGGTGCGTGAGGCCGACGGTATACATGCCGGATACGAGGCCGCCCCAGAACAGCAGCAGGGCCGCCACGAGGATCCAGCTGTCCACCAGCAGGGGAAGCGCCAACGTGCCGCAAACGCCCGCAAGGGCCATCAGCGCGAGCATCGTGCGCCGGTCCTTCATCCGGTCCGAAAGCAGGCCGATCGGTATCTGGAAGACCATGTTGCCGATGCCCATCACGGTGAGCAGAAGTGCGGCCTGTGATTCGTTGAAGCCTTCACGCGTCGCATAGATCGGGAAGAGCGACAGGCCGCCCGCCTGCACCGAACCGAAGACAAAAGCCGCAGCGGACGCCATCGGCACCAGCCAGACGTAACGGATGAAATGGTGGTTGGGCCGCTCGTCCAGCTCCGGGCTCTCGCCGCGCGCCAGATAGATCGGGATCGCCGCCAGCAGGATGATCGCCGCGCCGACCAGGAAGGGCAGGATGCCCTCGCTGCCGACCACGGAAAACAATAGCGGGCCGACAGCAAAGCCGACCGCAAGTCCGGTGGCGTAGATGCCGAGAACCATGCCGCGTTTTTTCGGCGGCGCTGTCATGTTGATCCAGTATTCGGAGAGGATGAACAGCGTGGTGGTTGCGCCATGGAAGACGATTCGCAGCGGAAACCACATCCAGAAGGCGTCGGCGAAATAGAAACAGAGCGCACTCAGGGCCGAAACGACGACCGCAAACAGCATCGTTCGCGCCACGCCGAAATCATGGGCGATCTTGGTGGTCACCGGCGCTGCCATCATCGCGGCGACGCCGGCCATCGCCGAATTCACGCCGATCATGGTGGAGGAGATGCCACGCTTCTCGAGGATGATCGACAGGAGCGGCAGGCCAAGACCGATGGCGACACCGACCGCACTGATGGCGGAAATCGCGGCGATCAGTGAGGGCCAGTGAATGGCATCCGCTTCGCATTTCATTTGTGACATAACGGCCTTTATACAAACTCTTGAATGAATCGGCCGTGGCGCGTGAAATAGAGCCGCGCGGGGCTGTCAAAGGGCAGTGAGGGATCACCTATCATGAGTTTTGTGACATCTTCGAGAACCGTGCGCGTGATTTTCGGCATGTTCAGACCGGAAAGGTCATTCATGTCAAGCCATTGCACATTGTGCAACTCGTCGGAATCTCGGGTTAGCCGGGTATCCAGCCGCAATTCGTCGGCATAACAGCAAAAAAATCGGGTGTCGTAACGCCTGATATTGCCGGGCGGGGTGATGGCGCGCGCCACATATCGGAAACAGGAAAGATCCGGACCGCCCTTATCGAGCCCGATATCCACGCCGGTTTCCTCGACAAGTTCGCGGGCGGCGGCAAGCGCCAGTGCTCTTGCCCCGGCAATGCTCAGGCGGCGCGCCGCAGAGACTGTCAGGCTGTTGATGACAGCGGGATGCAGGTCGCTTGAGAAGGGCAGGGCGTGGTCGCGCGGATCGCGTTTGCCGCCGGGAAACACGTAAGCGCCCGGCATGAAGACATGGGCGCTGCTGCGCTGGCCCATCAGCACCCGGAGAGCTGGACCGGAACGGTCGAACAGGATAATGGAGGCGGCATCGCGCGGACGCATCTGTGTGCTCGCCGCTCCGGTATTCGTGGGACGCTGGGGCACGTGAAAGTTCCCGCCCGCGGTCAGTGGGAGGAGCCGTCTATCTGCGCTTTTGGCTGCTTTCCGTCAAAGCCGTGCATCTTAAGCGCCCATTGCAGGCCGATGACGCCACCCTTGATCGGCTGCAGCGTCAAAAGGGCAGCGAGAATGGTGATCGGCACCCAGATGGCGAAATGCACCCACATGGGAACGGAAAACACCATGTCCGTCATCATGAAACCGCCGACGGCGATATGGCCGATGATGACGATGGAGATGTAGGGCGGCAAATCATCGGAACGGTGGTGATGCATTTCCTCACCACAGGCCGCACAATTATCCACCGGCTTCAGGAAAGCGCGAAACAGGCGGCCGCTGCCGCAGGCCGGGCAGCGGTTCGCCATACCCCGCATGATGGAGCGTCCAAGCGGCCGCTCCGCACTGTTGTCGCCGAAGGTGACCGTTTCCGAGCTCTGATGTGCACTCATCCTTAAGTCCTTCTCCCGTTTCCTTCTACCGCCTGCCGCGGTCTTGTTAGCGTCGCCGGCCTAACGTCGCCTTCTGGGCGGCCGTGTTCCGGGCTTTGCGGCAGGACGCGATGTCCGCCGGCCCGCCTTGTGGAACGACCGGGTGCCGACCGGCATCTTGCGCCCAGGGCTCAGCATATCAAAACGCAGCGCACCCGCCAGTGGCACCGCTTCCGCGAGCCGCACCTGAACCGTGTCGCCGAGTTGATAACCGAGACCCGTCTTTTCCCCCGTCAGAGCCTGATGCGCCTCGTCGTAAAGGAAATAGTCGGTTCCGAGTGTAGATATAGGAACAAACCCGTCCGCGCCAAACTGCGGCAGCGCGACAAATAGTCCCGCCTTGGTGACACCGCCGACGCGGCCCTCGAATTCTTCACCCACCCGTTCGGAAAGATGATGCGCGATCAGCCGGTTGACGGTGTCGCGCTCGGCCGCCATGGCGCGCCGCTCGAAGGTGGAGATTTCGGCGGCGATATCATCAAGCGTCGCCTCTTCCTGCGGGGTGATGCCGCCTTCGCCGAGGCCCAGTGACCCCACCAGCGCACGGTGCACGATCAGATCGGCATAACGGCGGATCGGCGAGGTGAAATGCGCGTATTTCATCAGGTTGAGGCCGAAATGGCCGATATTTTCCGGGCTGTAGATCGCCTGGCTCTGGCTGCGCAGCACCATTTCGTTGACCATGATCTGGTGCGGCGTGTCGAGTGCGCGTGCCAGAATGCCGTTGAAGGAATTGGCGCGCATGGCCACGCCCTTGGCCATGGAAATGCCGATCGTGCCGAGGAATTCGCGCAGCACCTCCTGCTTCGAGAGCGTCGGCGCGTCATGCACGCGGTAGACCAGCGGCTGCTTTTTCTTTTCAAGCGTCTCGGCGGCGGCGACATTCGCCTGGATCATCATTTCCTCGATCAGCTTGTGCGCGTCGAGGCGTTCGGGAATGACGACCTTGTCCACCGTGCCGTCGGGCCTGAGCTGAATCTTGCGCTCCGGCATGTCGAGTTCCAGCGGCTGGCGGCGGTCGCGGCCGCGCTTCATCACGGCATAGGCGTGCCACAGCGGCTTCAGGATCGGCTCCAGCAGTGTGCCGGTCTTGTCGTCCGGGTGGCCGTCGATTGCTGCCTGAGCCTGCTGGTAGGAAAGCTTGGCAGCACTTTTCATCATGATGCGATGGAAGGTGTGGCCCGCCTTGCGGCCTTCCTTGGAGAAGGTCATGCGCACGGCAAGGGCAGGGCGGTCGACGCCTTCCTTCAGCGAGCAGAGATCATTGGAAATGCGCTCCGGCAGCATCGGCACGACACGGTCAGGGAAATAGACGGAGTTGCCGCGCTTCAGCGCCTCGCGGTCGAGCGGCGCGCCTGATCGCACATACCAAGAGACATCGGCAATGGCGACGGTGACGATGACGCCATCCGGGTTATCGGGCGAGGTATCCGGTTCGGCATAGACCGCGTCGTCATGATCCTTGGCGTCAGCCGGATCGATGGTTATGAGCGGCAGGTCGCGCCAGTCCTCGCGGTGCGACATGGTTGCGGGCTTGGCAGCATCCGCTTCGGCCAGAACGTTAGACGGGAAGATGTGCGGGATGCCGTGGGCATGGATCGCGATCATCGAGATCGCCTTTTCCGAGGCGACCGAGCCGATGACAGACAGAACCTTCGCGCGCGTCAGGCCGTAACGGCCGCTATTGCGTGAGGTTTCCACCTCGATCAGATCGCCGTCCTTGGCATCGCCGACACCATCGGGGTCGATCACCATCTCCTCGCCGCGCCGGTCGATTGGCATCAACCGCCCGCCGCCGCCTTCCGTTTGCTTGAACACGCCGAGCAGCGCGTTCTGGCGACGGTCGATGAGCTTCACGACGCGGGCGGTATAGGCTGGGCCGACGCTGTCCTTGGAGGGGAAGATCTTTGCCAGAATGCGGTCGCCCAGACCGGCCGCCGGGGCTTTCTTGCCGCGATCCTGCGAGGACTGGCGGATGAGCACGGCAGGTGCCGCGCCCATATCTTCTGGCCATTCCGCCGGCCTGCCAATCAATTCGCCATCCTTGTCGCGGGTGGTGATGTCGAGAACCGTAACGGGCGGCAGGCCACCAGGCCGCGTCAGCGTCTTGCGGCTCTTCTGCACCATGCCGTCGTTTTCAAGCTCCTTCAGCAGCGCCTTGAGAACAACGCGGTCGTCCCCCTTCAGCCCGAAAGCCTTGGCGATTTCGCGCTTGGAGGCCTGCTGCGGATGGTCTGCGATGAATTTCAGCAGCACTTCGCGGGAAGGCACCTCGCCATGGATGATGCCCTCACCTTCGCTCACACGCTTGCCGCGCCCGGTGCGTCCAAAGCCGTCGCTGGCGGAACCCTGTTTCTGACGCGGCGCCTTGCTCACGATTCTGCCTTCTTGGATTTGGCTGCGGCCTTCGGCTTGGCAGCCGTCTTGCTCTTTGTTGCGGCCTTGGCTTTCGTCGCCTTCGGCTTTGCGGCGGCATCGCCATCGGCCTTCTTGGCGGCAGGTTTCTTGGCCTTGGCGGGCTTGCCGCCGGTTCCGGTCTTGGCGATGCGCTCGGCGATCAGCACCAGGGACTCGTCCAGCGTCACCGACGCCGGGTCCTGCCCCTTTGGAATGGTGGCGTTGACCTTGCCCCAGTTGACGTAAGCACCGTAACGCCCGTCGCGGACGGTAATCGGACCGCCATCGGGATGGTCACCCAGTTCCTTCAGCGCTGCCGGCGTGCCGCTGCGGCCGCGTCCCGGTCCCTTGCTCTGCTTTTCGGCAATAACGGTGACGGCGCGGTTGAGACCGATCGAGAACACGTCCTCAATGCTTTCAAGGTTCGCATAGGAACCGTCATGCAACAGGAAAGGTCCGTAGCGGCCGAGGCCGGCGGAAATCATCTTAGCCGTTTCCGGATGTTTGCCGATATCGCGCGGCAGGTTGATGAGCGCCAAGGCCTTTTCGTGGTCGATGTCCTCAGGCTTCCAGCCCTTGGGCAGCGAAGAGCGCTTGGCTTCCTTGCCTTCGCCGCGCTGGATATAGGGTCCGAAACGGCCCGAGCGCAGCGTCAACTCTTCACCGGTCATCGGATCGGCGCCGAGCGCCTTCGGCTCGTTCGAGGCCGCAGCTTCGGCTTCCGAACCATCGGAGGTGAGCTGGCGCGTATAGTTGCATTCAGGATAGTTCGAGCAACCGACGAAAGCGCCATATTTGCCGAGCTTCAGCGAGAGATTGCCGGTGCCGCAAACCTGACAGATGCGCGGATCCGACCCATCCTCGCGCTTGGGGAACACCAGCGGCGCCAGAACCTCATTCAGCGCATCCAGCACGTTGGTGACGCGCAATTCCTTGGTATCTTCGATCTGCGCGAAGAAATCCTTCCAGAAATCGCGCAGCACCTGCTTCCAGTCCAGTTCGCCCGCGGAAATACGGTCGAGCTTTTCTTCGAGAGCGGCGGTGAAGTCGTATTCGACATATTTGGAGAAGAAGCTTTCGAGGAAAGCCGTCACCAGTCGTCCGCGCGAATGCGGTATGAGCTTGCGCTTGTCGACAATTATATATTCGCGGTCGCTCAGCGTCTTCAGCGTCGCCGCATAGGTGGAAGGGCGGCCGATGCCGAGTTCTTCCATCTTCTTGATGAGCGATGCTTCCGAATAACGCGGCGGCGGCTCGGTAAAGTGCTGGCTGGCGTTGATCTTCTGCTTGGCGAGGTTTTCGCGCGCATTGATCTGTGGCAGGCGGCCTTCGTCGTCACCGTCGTCGCTCTGCTCGCCATCTTCCTTCTGGTCGGTATAGGCGGCGATAAAGCCGTCGAAGCGGATCACCGAACCGACGGCACGAAGACCGGCCTTTTCGCCGTTCTTGTCGGCAAGAATTTCCACCGTGGTACGTTCGATTTCGGCAGATGCCATCTGGCTTGCAATGCCGCGCTTCCAGATCAGGTCGTAAAGACGCAGCTGGTCGGCATCAAGGTAACGCTTCACCTGATCCGGCGTGCGGTTAAAGTCGGTCGGGCGGATCGCCTCGTGCGCTTCCTGGGCGTTCTTTGCCTTCGTTGAATAGAAGCGCGCCTTTTCCGGCACATAGCGGTCGCCGAACTGCTCGCCAATGGCGCGGCGTGCGGCGTCGATCGCTTCCGGCGCCATCTGCACGCCGTCGGTACGCATATAGGTGATCAGACCGACGGTCTCGCCGCCGATATCGATGCCTTCATAAAGCTTCTGTGCCACCTGCATGGTGCGCGAGGCTGAAAAGCCCATGCGTGAAGACGCCGCCTGCTGCAACGTCGAGGTGGTGAAGGGCGGGCCGGGATTGCGCTTGACGGGCTTCGCCTCGACGGTGTCGACCACATAGGTCGCACCTTCGAGCAGCGCCTTCAGGCGGTTGGCGTCCTCACCGGTCTTGATCGAGCGGCTTTGCAGGCGCTTGCCATCGGCGGAAACCAGCTTGGCTTCGAACTCGTCACCGCGCGGTGTCTTCAAAAGCGCGCTGATGTTCCAGTATTCCTCGGAGACGAAACGTTCGATCTCGGATTCACGATCGCAGACGAGACGCAGTGCAACGGACTGCACACGTCCGGCCGAGCGGGCGCCGGGCAGCTTGCGCCACAACACCGGCGACAGGTTGAAGCCGACGAGATAATCGAGCGCGCGGCGGGCGAGATAGGCGTCAACCAATGGAATGTCGATGTCGCGTGGGTTCGCCATCGCATCCAGCACCGCCTTTTTGGTGATGGCGTTGAAGACCACACGCTTCACCGGCTTGTCGCCGAGAACGCGCTTCTTCTTCAAAAGATCGAGCACATGCCAGGAAATCGCTTCGCCCTCGCGATCCGGGTCGGTTGCGAGAAACAGGCCGTCGGAGGATTTCACCGCGTCGGCAATGTCCTTCATGCGCTTGGCGGACGCGCTATCGACCTCCCAGGACATTTCGAAGTCCTGGTCGGGCAGCACCGATCCGTCCTTGGCAGGAAGGTCCCGGACGTGGCCAAAAGATGCAAGAACCTTGTAGCCGGGACCAAGATACTTGTTGATCGTCTTGGCTTTGGCCGGAGATTCTACGACGACGACATTCATATTTTTTTCTCTGGGAACTGGTCCGTTAACATAGCCGGGTTGCAACCGAATGCTGCAACAAGGCCTCTTTATAATTCGACATGGACAGGTAATGCGCGCGGGTCAAGAGGCAAGGCCGATTTTATCGCTCCAAGGCGGGTGCAACCTATGGATAATCTATCGTTGTATTGCAATCTTTGGTAAATTGGTTATAGTGACCAACATGATTTGAATCTACTTAATGCCGTTTGTTTCAGATTGAATTTCCAGGATAGATATATGGTCCCGAACGCGACAAACAATAATGCCGATAATGAAGGGACCAGAGAGAACTTGGCTTAC
The DNA here is from genome assembly GCF_010669145.1 of Rhizobium oryzihabitans. NCBI lineage: Bacteria > Pseudomonadati > Pseudomonadota > Alphaproteobacteria > Hyphomicrobiales > Rhizobiaceae > Rhizobium > Rhizobium oryzihabitans. The sequence continues at coordinate 796,818 of NZ_CP048632.1, read as the reverse complement.
ATTCGCCAGATGCTGGCGGAACTGCGCCAGGTCGCCAGCCGCGAGGGAGCAGATATGCTCTGCTACCTGATCGAGATGGCCTATGTCGAAGTCGGTGACATCCAGAGCGGACGACGCAAGCTCTCAATCCGCGACGAAGAGCGAAACCCGACCCCCGGCATGCCGGTTTAGTCGCCCGGCTATATCAAGTTCCAGCAGCACCAGATGAACGGTGGCGGCGGAAAAACCCGTGTGACGGATGATATCGTCCGTTTCCACGGGCGAGGGACCGAGAGCGGCTGCGATGATGCTGCGCTCGTCGTCCCCTGGTGGTGACATCTCGATGTCGGATCTCGGTTCCTCGACCTTTCGCTCATACGGCAATTGCGGCTCCATCAGCGGCCGCAGCGCATCGAGAATATCTGAAGCCCCCGTCGTCAGCATCGCGCCTTCCTTGATCAGCCGGTTGGTGCCTTCGCAGCGTGCATCGAGTGGCGAGCCCGGCACGGCGAAAACGAGCCGCCCCGCTTCGCCGGCAAGCCGCGCCGTGATCAGCGAACCCGAACGCTCCGCCGCCTCCACGATGACGACACCGAGGGAGACGCCTGATATCAGCCGGTTGCGGCGGGGAAAATCCCGTGCGCGCGGTTCCCAGCCAAAGGGCATTTCGCTGATGGTCGCGCCGCCCTGATCGTATATGTCCTGGAGCAGCCCGAAATTTTCCTGCGGGTAAGGACGGTCGAGACCGCCCGCCAGCATCGCCACCGTGCCGGTTGCAAGGCTTGCCCGGTGCGCTGCCGCATCTATGCCACGCGCCAGTCCCGAAGCGATCGTATAACCGGCCCTGCCGCAGTCGCGCGACAGCATTGCGGCGAATTTCGCGCCGTTGATGGAGGCGTTGCGCGAGCCGACAATGCCGACACAGGGTCTTGTTGCGGTGGATGCCGATCCCTTCATGGCGATCAGCGGCGGCGCACCGTCCAGATGCCGCAAGGCGGGTGGATAGTCAGGCTCACCAATGCCGACGAAACGCGCGCCGAATCTTTCAGCCGTTTCGATTTCGCCTTCCGCTTCCGCCAGCGTGGCGATGCGCGGGCTGCGCAATGAACCGCCGCGCCTTGAAAGCTCGGGCAGGGCATCAAGCGCCTTTTCGGCACTGCCGAAATGATTGATGAGTTCGCGGAAGGTGACGGGACCGATATTGTCGCTGCGGATCAGCCGCAGCCAGGCGACCCGCTGCCGGGCGGAAAGCTCTATGCCCTGCCGTGTCGTTTCCTCATGCGGCATGACATATCCTTAAAGACTGGCCTTAGCCTTTTTGCCCGATCCGGCTTTCCGTACCGGCCAGAAGCCGCGATATGTTCTCGCGATGTTTCCACCAGGAAATGGCGCTCAGCACCGTTACCAGCAGCGCCGTCTTTTCAGGTCCGAGTATCCAGAGCGCCACGGGAATGACCAGCATGGCAAGCAGCGCTGACAGCGAGGAATAACGGGTGATGAAAGCGGTCGCGAGCCAGATCAGCGCAAAGGCCAGCATCATTAGCGGTGCTGCGCCTAAAAGCACGCCGATATAGACGGCCACACCCTTGCCGCCCTTGAAACCGAGCCACACTGGAAACAGGTGCCCAAGAAAGGCGAAGAAACCGGCGACCAGCGACGCTTCGTAGCCCCAGAGCGCATTGGCAACCAGGACGGCCGCGGTGCCCTTCAGCGCATCGAGCAGCAAAGTCGCTGCGGCGAGCTTCTTGTTGCCGGTGCGCAGAACGTTGGTTGCGCCGATATTGCCGGAACCAATTTTGCGCACATCCCCCAGCCCGGCCATGCGGGTGAGAAGGAGGCCGAAGGGTATCGAACCGAACAGATAGCCGATCAGCGCCGCAAGCGCGAGAAGGGCAGGCGCCGTCTGCCAGTCAGTCAAAGCACTCATTCAAACGTCCCCTCTGTCGCGCCGGCTGCGTGATCTCTGTCGTGTTCTTATGCCAAGGAATGAACGGCTTTGCCAGCCACATAAGTGGCCACAGCGCGACCGCTGAAACGGGCGTCCTCGAACGGCGTGTTCTTGGATTTCGACACCAGTTGTTCCCGCGTGACGAGCCATGGTTCATCGAGGTCGATCAGGGTGATATCGGCTTTTGCGCCGACTTTAAGCGTTCCCGCATCCAGACCGAAGATTTTCGCCGGACGGGTGGAAAGCGCATCGATCAGCCGCATCAGCGGAACCTCGCCGCTGTGGTGGAGCCGCAGCGCCGCCGCCAGCATGGTTTCCAGCCCCACGGCACCGCTTGCCGCGTCCGAAAAGGGCAGACGTTTGGTGTCCACATCCTGCGGATCGTGCGAAGAGACGATGATGTCGATCGTGCCGTCTTTCAGCGCTTCCACCATGGCCTTGCGATCGTCTTCGGCGCGCAGCGGCGGCGAGAGCTTGAAGAAGGTACGGTATTCGCCGATATCATTCTCATTGAGCGTCAGATGGTTGATTGAGATGCCACAGGTCGCCTTGACGCCCCGCTGCCGGGCGACACGGATCGCTTCGGCCGATTCCGGCACGGAAATCTTGGCGGCGTGGTAGATCGCCTGTGTCAGCCCGGCAATGCGCAGATCGCGTTCCAGCGGGATGATCTCGGCTTCCTTCGGAACGCCTGACAGCCCGAGCCAGCTTGCGAACAGCCCCTCGTTCATGTCACCGCCGCCGATATATTTGTCGCGGGTTTCGAGCGCGATGACAGCGCCCAGTTCGCGCGCATAGGTCATGGCGCGGCGCAGGACTAGCGTGTCGGAAAGCGCCTTGCGGCCATTGGTGAAGGCCACCGCACCGGCTTCCTTCAGCATGCCGATCTCGGTCATTTCCTCGCCCCTGAGGCCTTTGGTCAGCGCCGCCGAGGGATGAACATTGACAATCGCCTTGTCGCGCGCCGTCTTTTTCACATATTCGACCAGCGCGATATCGTCGATGACAGGATCAGTGTCCGGCATGACGATGATGCTGGTAACGCCGCCGGCCGCTGCCGCGCGCGAGGCGGATTCGATCGTTTCGCGGTGCTCGCCGCCCGGTTCGCCAACGAAGACCCGGGCGTCCACCAGACCGGGAACGGCCACCAGCCCCTTGCAGTCGCGAACCGTCGCACCTTCGGGAGCACCCTGATTGTGAGCATCCCTGCCGGACGCGAGGATCGTGCCGTCAGCACTGATGATGACGCTGCCGGCCTCGTCCAGATTGCGGGAGGGATCGACGATGCGGAGGTTCTTGAGAACGGTTACGGCACTCATACGCGCTCACCCTGGTTTTGCGAGACAAGCAGGGTTTCCATGACGGCCATACGCACGGCAACCCCCATTTCCACCTGGCTTTCGATGACGCTCTGCGGACCATCGGCCACTTCGGAAGCGATTTCGACGCCACGGTTCATCGGGCCGGGATGCATGACCAGCGCATCTTCCTTCGCCGCCTTCAGCTTTTCGGCATCGAGACCGTAATAATGGAAATATTCACGCACCGAAGGCACGAAGGAGCCGGACATGCGCTCGCGCTGCAGGCGCAGCATCATCACCACATCGGCGTTCTTGAGCCCTTCCTTCATGTCGTGGAAGACCTCGACGCTCATGTCGCGGATACCGGAGGGGAGAAGCGTGGCGGGGGCGACGACGCGCACGCGCGCACCCATCTGGTTGAGAAGGATGATGTTGGAGCGGGCGACGCGCGAATGCAGCACGTCACCGCAGATCGCCACCGTGATGCCGGACAGTTCGCCCTTGGCGCGGCGGATTGTCAGCGCGTCGAGCAGCGCCTGCGTCGGGTGCTCGTGCTGACCGTCGCCGGCATTGACCACGGAGCAGGCGACCTTCTGCGCGAGAAGCGCTGCCGCACCGGCGGAAGAATGGCGCACGACCAGCACATCCGGGCGCATGGCGTTCAGCGTCATCGCCGTATCGATCAGCGTTTCGCCCTTCTTCACCGAGGAGTTGCCCACCGACATGTTCATCACGTCTGCGCCAAGGCGTTTTCCGGCAAGCTCGAAGGAGGATTGCGTGCGCGTAGAGGCTTCGAAAAACAGGTTGATCTGCGTGAGGCCTCGGAGCGTCGAGGTCTTTTTCTCGCGCTGGCGGCTGATTTTCACCGCCTCGTCGGCCTTGTCGAGAAGCAGGGTGATGTCCTGATGGGAAAGCCCCTTGATGCCGAGGAGATGGCGATGGGGGAAGAAGACCATGCGGTTTGCCTCCTGACGGGCGTCGCATTTTCCCGTGAAAATGCCCGGAACGCCCGAATGCTGATCCGTGCGCTCCATTCGCTGTGAACACGCCGGTGGAGTGCCGCGGAATTCGGTCCTGCGCTCTATAGAGATTGCTTGCCGCAGGGGCAAGCACCCGTGAACCCCTGAAATGAAAACATGGCGATGTTTCCCCAGCGTGCGAGAAAAAGTGGACTATCTGACCGCGTTTGAGCGAATGTCAGATGATGCCATGCTTTCTCAAAAGCGCCTGCTCGTCGCCCGAAGCCCAGCCGAAAACTTTAGGCTTCCCGTCCAGATTCTGGACAAAGTAGTGAACATCGAAATCGATTGCGACATCCGACTGGCTTTTGGGGGCAAAGGTCGCCGTCCAGGCAACATGGGCGACGCAATGATGTTCATCGATGGGCGAGAGGTGGATATTGCGTATCCGCATCTCCTTCGTTCCTATCGCCCGATAGCGCTCATAACCCTTTGTCATGACCTGCCTCAGTTGCGCGTCATTCTTTCCGGTCATCACTCCTGAAGGGGAAGCGGCGATGAAGTCTGACGCATAGAGGGATGCGACCTCTTCCATATCCATGTGGCCGTTGAGCGACCTGTTGAAAAACCGCTCGTATCGCTCGAAGAGCTTTCTTACACCGGCCTCCATGGTTTCCTCCCTGCGCAGCCTTCCAGTAAGTTGCGAACCGAAAAAGCCTGCCGAAAGTTCCACGTCGGGTGATGGCTTATGCACAATATTCGACATATGCGATGATTGGGTTTCAGCCAGATCACGCATTCGCTTCAGGCGGAGTGGAGTTGCCATGTGCAGAGACCGATATTGAAGTGGCTGAGGGGTCGTCGCTTGCCTTACATCAAGGCGCCGCACATCCTTTTTTTGCGCTGGTGGCATGCGCGGTCCTTGTGGGATTTCGATTGGAAGGCTTCTCATCCGCCATGCGGGCCACTCGTCGCCGCGGCTCGTTCGAGGAACGGCATCCGGCTTCCTCATGGCGCTGTCCCTCGGTCTTGCCGGAAACGTGTTCGGCATTTTCTAGACCGGTCCTGAAAAATGCTGAAAGCGGGGGTTTAATCGTCTCAATCGCTTCCTGTGGGCGGGATTATGCAATATCACCCCCCTATGCAATTCCAGTAAAAAACAGCTAGAAGCAGTGGATGACCCAGAATTCCCGGACAGAAGAAACGCTCGCCGAACTGAACCAGCCCAGCCTCTGGTCCGGTATCAATGCCTATCGTTCCGACCCGCTGATCGTCGACCTCACCTCTGGCCTGTCCCGCAATCTGAGAGAAGAGTTCGACCAGCTCGGGCGATACGTGACCTCGCATGAGGCGCAGGAACTGGCGCGCATGGCCAACCAGGGCGTGCCGCAGCTGCACACCCACGGCCCGCGCGGCGAGCGTCTCGATCACGTGGAGTTCCACCCCGCATGGCACGCGCTGATGCGCCGCTCCATGTCATCGGGCCTTCATTCCAGCGTCTGGGAAAATCTGGCCGAAACGCGCGGCAATGAACACAAGGCCCGCGCCACCAAGTTCTATCTGACCTCGCAGCTCGAGGCCGGGCACCTCTGCCCGCTGACGATGACCAGCGCCTCCGTCGCCGCCATCATGACCTCGCCGCGCGTGCAGAAGGAATGGGTGCCGAAGATCCTGTCGCGCAAATATGATTCCTCGCAGAAGCCGGGGCTGCAGAAAACCGCCGTGACCATCGGCATGGGTATGACGGAAAAGCAGGGCGGCACGGATGTGCGCGCCAACCGCACCACGGCGGAGCGGGTGGGCGAGGGCATCTATCGCCTGTCCGGCCACAAGTGGTTCCTGTCCGCGCCGATGAGCGACGGTTTTGTGATGCTGGCCCAGATGGGCGACGGCATGGGCTGCTTCCTGGTGCCGCGTTATCTGGAAGATGGTTCGAAGAACGGTCTGCATTTCCAGCGCCTCAAGGACAAGCTCGGCAACCGCTCCAACGCCTCTGCCGAGGTCGAGTTTACCGATGCTTTCGGTTATATTCTCGGCGATCCCGGCAGCGGGGTGCGCACCATCCTCGACATGGTGACGCTGACGCGGCTCGACTGTGCGCTCGCATCGGCCGGCATGATGCGTGCCTCGCTCGCGGAAGCTGTGCATTTCGCCCGCGGCCGTTCGGTTTTCGGCAAGATGCTGGTCAGCCAGCCGATCATGACGCGTGTTCTTGCCGACATGGCGCTGGATGTCGCCGCCGCGACGGCGCTTTCCTTCCGGCTGGCGTCGGCCTTCGATGCCGCGCGTAACAATCCGGCGGAAGCCGCCTATGCACGGGTCATGACGCCGATCGTGAAATACTGGTGCTGCAAGATCGCGCCCGCGCTGATTTACGAGGCCATGGAATGCCTCGGTGGCAACGGTTATGTCGAAGAGCGGCCAATTGCCCGCCACTACCGCGAAGCGCCTGTCAACGCCATCTGGGAAGGCTCCGGCAACGTCATGGCGCTGGATGTGCTGCGGGTTCTTCAGCGTGGCAAGGATCTGTTCGATCTCGTCTTCCAGACGCTCGAGCGGGATCTTGGGCCTGCCGGCAAAAAGACCACCGACGTCCTGCGTGCCGCAATCGCCCTTGCCGAGCGCGATGAGGGGGCTGCCCGCCTGCTGGTCGAGCAGTTCGCGCTCGCTGCGGCCGCTGCCGAGCTTTGCCGGCTGGGTGCCGGCAAGATCGCCGACGCGTTCCTGGAGACCCGTCTTGCGGGCGGCTGGCGCCACACTTACGGCATGCTCGATTCCCGCTTCGATCCAAATTATATTATCGATCTTCTGTATCCGCCCGCGTCCTGAGCGACGAAGGGGTGGATGACGGTTGTTGCATTCCCGGCGGGAGGGGGCTCGGATTTGAAAAAAAGCGGTGGCATGGAGCGTGCTTTGATCTGTCGTGACAGCGTCGCGTGTCGATGCGCGGCAATGGAGGGCGGCTGCAGATGCTGACCTTTCGTTCCGCCCGCCTGGAAGATGAGGATGCGCTTTACGCCATAAGTCTTGCAACCGGGGACGCCGGGGAAGACGCGACGCCGCTCTACCGTGACGGCCGCATGGTGGGTCATATCTATTCCGCACCTTACCTGCATCTGTGGCCCGATGCCGTATTTGTGGCGGAGGATGAGGAAGGTGTGTGCGGTTATATCGCCGGCACGCTTGATACGGCCTTGCACGAAGCGCGTCTGGAAGAGGAGTGGTGGCCGCATCTGCGCGCCCTCTACCCCGACCCCGGCGGTGACCAGCAGACATGGGACGCCGACCAGCGCCGCGCCCATTTCATCCACCACCCGCGCCGCACACCCATCTGGCTCACTGACCCGTTTCCGGCCCACATCCACATGAACCTTCTACCGCGCACGCAGGGCAAAGGCGGCGGCACACGGCTTTTGTCGCGCTGGCTGGACATGGCAAGGCAAAACAACGTCTACGGCATCCACCTTGGTGCCAGTGAGCGTAATAGCGCAGGCATGCGCTTTTGGGAAACGCGCGGCTTCAAGCGTCTCGACAGCCACGAGACACCCGGCACCGTGTGGTTCGGCATGGCGCTGGAATAGAAGCTGAGGATAACGCTATCCACGTTGCTTCAATATCGCCGCGGCGACCGCCACTTCGGTTCCGGCGAGACCGATTGAGCAAAAAAGAGTGGTTGCATCGGCGCTTCGGTGCCACGGCGTGTTTTCAGCAATGATTGACGCCAGATCTTCGACCCGTTCTTCGTGGCTTGTTCCCGCCAGAAAGAATGGAGAAGCGTAGGCTCGCATCTGTTCGGGGGAATCGGTCGCGATACGATGCGCCATTTTCGCGACATCCAGATCGATTTCGTGGCCTTCAATGGTTTTGGGACCAACGGTGTTGATATGGGCGCCCGGCTTTAAATCCTTCGCACGAAGAACGGGCACTGAACTGCTTGTCGCACAAATGACGATATCGGCACCGCGAACGGCTTCTGCGGCACTGTCGACAGCTTCAATATCAAGGCCGAGATACCGCTGCATCTCCTCCGCGAAAGCTTTGCGATTTGCTTCGCTGCGGCTATAGACCCGAACATGCGAGAGCCGCCGCACCGCTGCCGCTGCGACAAGTTGCATTCGTGCCTGCAAACCGCTTCCGACAACGCCGGCTGTGGTTGCATCCGCGTCACTCAGGTGTCGAATGGCGACGCCGCCGATTGCGCCGGTGCGAATCGCGCCAAGTTTCTCTCCGATGACGATGCCTTCCAGCTTGGCAGTTTCCGTTGACCAGACCGCGACGATCTGCGAGTGGTGACTGCCATTGAAAGTGTCGTAGACGCGAAAGCCGGCAGTCGGCGCGCCGTCCTGAACGCCTCCCACGGTAAAAACGAGATCGCCTTTACCGGGAAAGGTGACGTGGTGCCGTGGCGGCGAGACCATTCGGCCATGCGCCTTTTGCCGCATGGCAATTTCCACCGCGTCGATGGCGATCTGCATGATCGCGCCGCCGGTCAAATCCTCATCCGTCAATATTGTCGTCATGGCGTTTTCCTTGAAGGCCTCGCAACCTAAAATAACAAGCAAAGTTGAGGTCAAGCCGCCCTTCTGAAAATTCTTCTGTTGCCTCCACCCTTGTCATCCACAGGAACCTTCTCCCCAGCCGCTCCGCTGCATTGTCCTTGTCTTCATGCTTTGTTAACCCCTTGGATCAGGCCTTTTAAACGACGGGTAGAAAAGCATGCTGGCGACCGCAGAGGTGATTTCAGCCGACATACCGGAAAAGCGCGTCAAGGATCGCGCCGCGACCGAGAAGGCGATTTTTAACGCCGCGCGGTCGCTTCTGGCGGAAGAGGGCTTTCAGGGTTTCGGCATCAATGCCGTTGCCCGTCGCGCCGGCTGCGACAAGCAGCTCATCTATCGCTATTTCGGTGGTCTCGACGGCCTGATCGAGGCGATCGGCGAGGATCTTGGCTCCTGGGTGAAGGACCGTATTCCCGAAGATACCGGCGGCATGTTCCTTCTGACCTATGGCGATCTCATGGAAAAGCTGGCGCTTTATTTCATGGATGCGCTGCGCAGCGATCCCCTCGTCTGCAAGATCATCGCCTGGGAAGTATCGGATGGCTCGCCGCAGGTCAGGCAGTTGGCCGAAGCCCGTGCCAAATCGCTCGGCAAATGGCTGGAGCGCATGCGCGGTTCGCTGGCGGCGCCGAAGGGTGTGGATACCGCGGCCGTCAACGCCGTGTTGTTTGCCGCCATCCAGCATCTTGTCATTTCCGCTGCAACCAGCGGCCAGTTCGCCGGCGTACCGCTTAAATCCGACCGTGACTGGGACAAGATCACGACCGCCGTCAAACGGCTCGTGCGCGGCGTTTACGGCTGAAACCGCTTCGAGGGGCGGGGATACTTGTCGCCCTTGAAGGGCAGTCAGCGATTAAGGAAAAATCAGCCATGTTTTCACCGGCGGGCAACCGTCCGGCATCTCAGTCCGTTGCCCTGGGTCACACGCTTGTCCACAGACCCGGGCCGCCAGCGTTAACCATAATGACAGCTTTCATTTGCGTCGCCATGCCTGCCGGTCCAGTGTGAATTAACGAAGTGTTAACCATGCGCAATGATTGCGCATAAGGGAGCCGCAAGTGAGCCGCTGGACAGCTTTAGGCGTCATGATGACGTTTTTTGTTATGCTGCCGTTGGATATCGACGCGCCGGCGCTGAACCTTTGCCTGATGGCTCTGGTGCGCTGGGCGGTGCTTGCCGGCATCCCCGACACGGTATTTGGCGGGGAACAGGCGGCATGAAGTGGTTTCTGATCCTCTGGGCCGGTCCCGTGGCATTGCTGGGCAGCTGGTACTGGCTTTCCTACTACGACATGAGCTTCGGTTTTTATATGCTGACGCGCGAAACGCATGATCTGGTGTTTCAGGTTTATGGCAATATTCTCGGCCTGCCGCCCGAAAGCCTGCCGCCGCTCGTCGCGCGTGCCATAGCGGTCGACAGCCTGATCGTTTTTGCGATCCTTGCTTTCCGCAGGAGAAAGCAGATTGCCGCCTGGTGGCGGGGCCGTCAGTCGGTCGCGCGGGCGAGTGCCGAAAGCCTGTCCAGCGCGCCCTGAAGAATGAAACTCGCGGCCGCCGAATCGATGCGTTCGGCCCGCTTGGCGCGTGATACGTCCATTTCCAGAAGCGCACGCTCGGCGGCAACGGTGGAAAGCCGCTCATCCCAGAAAATGAAGGGCAGGGCGGTTTTTTCGCCCATGGTGCGCACGAAGGCGCGCGTCGCCTGCACGCGCGGTCCGGCTGAGCCGTCCATGTTCATCGGTAGGCCGATGATGAAGGCGGCCACCTTCTCCTTCTCGGCAAAAGCCAGCAGTACTTCGGCGTCCTGCGTGAATTTTACCCGCTTGAGGACGGGGCGGGGTGTCGCGAAACGCCGCGACAGGTCCGACATGGCAAGCCCGATGGTTTTCGTGCCAAGGTCGAGGCCCGCAATAGCCTGTGCGGGCTGAAGCGTTTCCGCAAGTTCCTCGATGGTGAGTATCGCCATGTCGCGCGCTGCCTTATCGTTTGCGGACGAATTCGGTGCGCAGCACCAGACCCTTGACCGTCTCGTGCCTGCAATCGATCTCTTCCGGGTTTTCGGTCAGTCGGATCGATTTGATGACGGTGCCCTGCTTGATGACCGTGTTGGTACCCTTGACCTTCAGATCCTTGATCAGCGTCACCTGGTCGCCATCCGCAAGCACATTGCCTGCCGCATCGCGGACTTCGTTGGCACGCGAGGCCTCGGCGGCCAGTTCGGAAGCGGGCCGCCATTCGCCAGTTGCCTCGTCATACACGTAATCGTCATTATCCGCGGCCATTGTCGCCTCTCTGAAATATCGGTAGTGCGGTGTTCAGGCCGTCCAGAGCGCATCCGGTTTGAACGGGACTGCTGGACGTACTCTAGACCTTTGATTTTACGCATTTTCCGGACGTAAAACCGCTACACACTTTTACTGGAAATGCTCTATGTCATAATATACGGGCAATACAAAGGAGAACTTCCCATGAAAATCACCTGGCTCGGCCATTCCGCCTTCCGCCTCGAAAACGGCAGTGCGAAGATCCTCATCGACCCGTTTTTCACCGGCAATCCCGGTTTTGCCGGGCAGGACGGAAAGACGGCGGCCGAAGGCATTACCCATATTCTCCTGACCCACGGCCACGGCGACCATGTGGGGGATACCGTCCAGCTTGCCCGCGAAACGGGCGCGACAGTACTTGCCAATGCCGATCTCGCCGCCTGGCTTTCCACCAAGGGCGTGGCGAAGGTCGATATGGGCAATACCGGCGGCACCGTGCATTTCGATGGTTTTTCCGTCACCTTCACCAATGCGCTGCATTCCTCGGCCCAGATCACCGAGGATGGCGTCTCGCATTCGCTCGGCAACGCCAATGGCCTGATGCTGCATTTCGAAGACGGCCCGGCCGTCTATCACATGGGCGATACGGATATCTTTTCGGACATGAAGCTGATCAACGAATTGCATCAGCCGGATATCGGCCTGGTGCCCATCGGTGACCGCTTCACCATGGGTGGGGCTGTGGCGGCACTGGCCTGCCAGCGCTTCTTCAAGTTCGAAAATGTCATCCCCTGCCATTACGGTTCCTTCCCGATCATCGACCAGACGCCGGAGAAGTTCGTGACCGGCATGGAGGGGTCGGAAGCGCGCGTCCATACGCCGAAGGCCGGCGATACATTGTCCTTCTGAGGCTCCATTCAGGCATGTCGCCGCAGCAAAACCGTTCCACAGTTTGGTGCGACATGTTTTCTACCGTTGCGAATGGCGGGCATGGTCATTATAGCGGGTAGGAAAATTCCTACCGGAGTAAAACCATGTCCGTCGATCTCGCCACCGTAAAGCGCGTTGCGCGCCTTGCCCGTATCGCTGTCAGCGAAGAAGAAGCACAGAATATGCTCGGTCAGCTGAACGGCATACTCGGTTTCGTGGAGCAGCTTTCGGAAGTGAATGTCGACGGCGTCGAGCCCATGACCTCCGTGACGCCGGTGGAAATGAAAAAGCGTGCCGACGTGGTGACCGACGGCAACAAGGCGGAAGACATCGTGGCCAATGCGCCCGCGACCGACCGGGACTTCTTCATGGTTCCGAAAGTGGTCGAATAGTCCGACCGCCGTTTGCCGCCCGATTTTTCCAAGATTTCGAAAGCCGTTGCCGACCATGACCGACCTGACGAGCCTGACCATTGCCGAAGCCCGCGAAAAGCTGAAGGCGAAAGAGTTTTCCGCCCTTGAGCTGACCGACGCCTATCTCTCCGCCATCGATGCGGCGAATGGCGCGCTGAACGCCTATGTCGTAACCACGCCTGAAAAGGCGCGCGACATGGCGAAAGCCTCCGATGGCCGCATCGCCGCAGGCACGGCGGGTGAACTGGAAGGCGTTCCGCTTGGCGTGAAGGATCTTTTCGCCACCCGCGACGTGCACACGCAGGCATGTTCGCATGTTCTCGACGGCTTCAAGCCGAAATACGAATCCACCGTCACCCAGAACCTCTGGGATCAGGGCGCCGTAATGCTCGGCAAGCTGAACATGGACGAATTCGCCATGGGCTCGTCCAATGAAAACTCCTGGTACGGACCGGCGATCAACCCGTGGCGCGCCAACGGTTCCGAGCAGAAGCTCGTGCCGGGCGGCTCTTCCGGTGGTTCGGCCGCAGCCGTTGCCGCGCATCTGTGCGCAGGTGCCACCGCCACCGACACCGGCGGCTCCATCCGCCAGCCCGCAGCCTTCACCGGCACCGTCGGCATCAAGCCAACCTATGGCCGCTGCTCGCGTTTCGGCATCGTCGCTTATGCTTCCTCGCTCGATCAGGCCGGCCCGATCGCCCGTGACGTGCGCGACGCGGCGATCCTGCTCAAGACCATGGCAAGCGTCGATGCGAAGGATACGACTTCCGTCGACCTGCCGGTGCCGGATTACGAAAAGGCCATCGGCCAGTCGCTGAAGGGCCTGAAGATCGGTATCCCCAGGGAATACCGCGTTGACGGCATGCCGGAAGAAATCGAAAAGCTCTGGGCCAAGGGTGTCGAATGGCTTCGCGATGCGGGTGCCGAGGTGGTCGATATCTCGCTGCCGCACACCAAATACGCGCTGCCCGCCTATTACATCGTCGCGCCCGCGGAAGCTTCGTCCAACCTCGCTCGCTATGACGGCGTACGTTACGGCCTGCGCGTCGACGGCAAGGACATTGCCGACATGTACGAGAAGAGCCGTGCCGCCGGTTTCGGCAAGGAAGTGCAGCGCCGTATCATGGTCGGCACCTATGTGCTTTCGGCCGGTTATTACGACGCCTATTATCTGAAGGCGCAGAAGGTCCGTACCCTCATCAAGCGCGATTTCGAAAACGTCTTCCATGAGGGCGTCGACGCCATCCTGGCGCCCATCACCCCGTCTTCCGCCTTTGCCGTGGGTGATGAGGAACTCGCTTCCGATCCGGTGAAAATGTATCTTCAGGACGTCTTTACGATCACCGTCAACATGGCCGGCCTTCCGGGCCTTTCGGTGCCCGCCGGTCTTGACGGCAAGGGTCTGCCGCTCGGCCTGCAGCTTATCGGCAAGCCATTCGAGGAAGAAACCCTGTTCAAGACGGCCCACGCGATCGAACAGGCTGCCGGTAAGTTCACCCCCGCCAAGTGGTGGTGATCCATCTAACCAGGGTTAGCAATCGGACGGGCGGCATCCAATGCCGCCCGTTTGTTTTTCATCGATTGTCCAGCTCACCCCGCACGAGTTCCAGCCCACGCGTGGTGATGCGATAAGGCTTGCCGCTGGAAGAGGCGATCGCTCTCTTCCGTTTCAGTTTGCGGAAGGTGAGGAGATCGAGGCCGCTGAAAATCCAGCCGTCACGCGTATAGAGCGCGAGTTTTTCGATTTTGTGGGCGTCGTCTCGTACGAGTTCAATTCTGCCGCCCTGGGCGAGCAGGTGAAGAATGCGCTGTTCGGCGCGGGAAATGTCCATTTTTTGGAAGTCCGGTCGGCGTCATATAGACGCGTGAAAGCAAATCCGGGTGCCGTTAAGGCATCCGGCTCGGTTTCAGCATGGCCCGGCGCGCAAGAAACTTGCGGGCAGGGCCTTTACCGGGACTCCGATTGAGCGAACATAAAAACTCCTGACTTGCGCCTTTTGGTTAGCGGGCGAGGCCGTTGCGGTCAAGTCCGGCGTTTTCGCATCCTCCACCGCGCGGGCGGTCGCATGGATCGAGATTGCGTCTCAGGGCTGCACTGGCAGAATCGCGCTACCGGTGCTTTACTTCCTTCAGCCATGGAGGGCGCGGTTTGATCGTCATTCGCAATGCGTATGAACAGGAAGCGGAGGTTCTGGCGGCCATTGGCCTCAGGGCATGGCGACAGGCAACCGCGGCTCTCGGCATCACCCCGACCCTTTATGACAATGCAGCCAGCGCCTTTTCCAATTTTACCCGCTCGTCATGGTTGGCGATCAGGGTGGCGGAGTTTGGCGGCTCGGTTGCGGGTTGGGCGGCGCGGGAGCATTTCGACGAGACGATTTCCGATTTCTGGATCGATCCTGATTTTCATCGCAGAGGTGTCGGCAGCCACCTGCTGGGCGATGTCGAAAGGCTGATAGAGGACAGGGGTTTCGAGACTATCCGGCTTGAAACCCATGCCCAGAATGAGCCGGCCGTCGCCTTTTTCCGCCACCATGGCTACAGCGTCCGCTGGCTCTCCATCTCCTATGCGCCGAAGCTCGATCGCGAGGTGCAATCGGTAGGCCTGCAGAAGCAATTGGCCGAGGTCGAGAGCGGTCTTTATGGGCCGGCTTTCTAAGATAGAGTTTGCAGAGCGTCCACCAGCCGCATTGGCCAGTCCGGCATGATGGCGAGCGATGCGACAAGGCCGACCTGCAATATCACGATCGATATCAGAATGCTGCGGAAGGGCTCCTTGCGCGTTTTATGCCGCAGCAGCCGTTGCGCCGAGATTGCGCCCAGGCTTCCGCCAATCAGCGCAAGCGATAACAGCGTGCTTTCCCGGATGCGCCATCCGCCATTTCTCGCCGCTTCCTTGTCCCACCAATAGACAAGAAAGACGAAAAGATTGAAGGCGATATAGGTCATGAAACAGAGAGCAATCGTCACCATGACGTGAATTGAAACCGCGAAGCGTAAAAAACCCGTATCCTGTATCGGCGAAAATCCCTGGCCTGGCGTGAGAGGGCGCAACATGTCTTGCGCCCGCGCTCCATTTGTTCTACCCACCAAGGCCAAAGAACCCGTATATCGTGAGCTTCAGATGACCCTTGTAGACGTGCGCACCCCCGACCCGAAACGTTTCATTCCCGGCGCCACCGGCGATTGGGAAATCGTGATCGGCATGGAGGTGCATGCGCAGGTTCTCTCCAATTCCAAGCTGTTTTCCGGCGCTTCGACCACCTTCGGCAATGCGCCGAACTCCAACGTATCGCTGGTTGACGCGGCCATGCCCGGCATGTTGCCCGTCATCAACGAGGAATGCGTCCGGCAGGCGGTTCGCACCGGCCTTGGCCTGAAGGCCCAGATCAACAATCGTTCGATCTTTGATCGCAAGAACTACTTCTATCCGGATTTGCCGCAGGGCTACCAGATTTCGCAGTTCAAGGACCCGATCGTCGGCGAGGGCACCATCACCATTTCGCTCGGTCCGGACCGGCAGGGCAATTTCGAAGATATCGAAATCGGCATCGAGCGCCTGCATCTGGAACAGGACGCCGGCAAGTCCATGCATGACCAGCATCCGACCATGTCCTTCGTGGACCTGAACCGTTCGGGCGTGGCGCTGATGGAAATCGTCTCCAAGCCGGACATGCGCTCGTCGGATGAGGCCAAGGCCTATCTCACCAAGCTGCGTTCCATCGTGCGTTACCTCGGCACCTGCGACGGCAACATGGATGAAGGCTCGATGCGCGCCGACGTCAACGTCTCCGTGCGCCGTCCGGGCGAAGGTTTCGGCACGCGCTGCGAAATCAAGAACGTCAACTCCATCCGCTTCGTCGGCCAGGCCATCGAATATGAGGCTCGCCGCCAGATCGCCATTCTGGAAGATGGCGGCGTCATCGATCAGGAAACCCGCCTGTTCGATCCCGGCAAGGGCGAGACGCGGTCCATGCGCTCCAAGGAAGATGCGCATGATTACCGTTATTTCCCCGATCCGGACCTCTTGCCGCTCGAATTCGACGATGCCTTCGTCGAGGCGCTGAAGGTCGACCTGCCGGAACTGCCTGACGACAAGAAGGCCCGTTTCGTGGCCGATCTTGGCCTGTCGGTCTATGACGCCTCGATCCTCGTGTCGGAAAAGGCGATTGCCGATTATTACGAGGCCGTGGCCGCCGGCCGCGATGCGAAGGCCGCCGCCAACTGGGTCATCAACGACCTGCTCGGCGCGCTCAACAAGTTCGGCAAGGATATCGAGACGACGCCGGTTTCGCCCGAACAGCTCGGTGGCATCATCGATCTCATCAAGGCCGAGACCATTTCCGGCAAGATTGCCAAGGACCTGTTCGAAATCGTCTGGAACGAGGGCGGCAACCCGGCGGAAATCGTGGAAGCCCGCGGCATGAAGCAGGTGACCGATACCGGCGCCATCGAAAAGGCCGTGGACGAGATCATCGCCGCCAACCCGGATCAGGTCGAGAAGGTGAAGGCAAAGCCGACGCTCGCCGGCTGGTTCGTCGGTCAGGTCATGAAGGCGACGGGCGGCAAGGCCAACCCGCAGGCGGTGCAGGCGCTGGTGAAGGCCAAGCTCGGTATTGAGGAAGAGTAGGAACTGCGGGCCGGAGTGGCCCTCAGAAAAGGTTGAGAGAGACTGTAGACCTCTCCTTCGTCATCCTCGGGCTTGTCCCGAGGATCTAACGACCCACAAGATCAAACGTGATTAGATTCTCGGGACAAGCCCGAGGATGACGGGGAGATTGGGGGCTGACATCGCTTGCTGCCGGGATCAACGCCCGGCTTTTTCTATTCTGAGACGGAGCCAGATCATGTTTTTCATCCGCACGGCAAGCCAGCGCGATATCGAACCCGTCCGGGCGCTGCTCGCCACGACATGGCATGCGACCTATGACGCCATCTACGGCGCGGACAAGGTGAATGAGCTGATTGCCGCGTGGCATTCGCCACAGGCCATGAAGGACCGCATCGAAAAAAAGGGCGGCGAGTTTCTGGTGGCCGATGACGGCAAGCGGATTGGCGGCATGGCCTATGGTTCCATGTCCACCAAAATGGCGAAGACGGCCCTGCTGCACCAGCTCTATGTGGCACCCGACCTCCAGCGGCAGGGCGTGGGCCGTGATCTCTTCGCCGAACTCGAAACCTGCTTTCCGGATGCGGAAATCATGCGTCTTGAAGTCGAGCCTAAAAATACTGTCGCAATCGCCTTTTATGAAGGCGTCGGATTTGTCGAGGTAGACCGAATCGAGCGCATGGCGGGCATCGAGGGTCTGCCCGGCATCGTTATGGAAAAGAGCCTGACCCGATGAGTGAGACACTTCAAAGACTGATCATCCGCACCGCGCGGGAAGACGATCTTCCGGCACTCGCCGCCATTTTTGCCGCCGACGAAATTGGCGGCCACGGCGATACGGCGGAAGAATCGGCGCAGCCGGACTATCTCGCCGCTTTCCGTGCCATCGAAGCGTCGCCGAGCGAAACGCTCTATGTGGCGGAACTGGATGGCGAGGTGGTCGGCACCTTCCAGACGGCGATCCTGACCAAGCTCGTCGGGCGAGGGGCGAAGTCCATGCTGATCGAAGCGGTGCAGACCCGCGCCGATATGCGCGGTCGCGGCATCGGCGCTGTGATGATCAATCATTGCCTGGAAGAAGCCCGCCGTCAGGGCCTGAACGCTGCGCAGCTCACCTCCAACATGGCCCGGCTGGACGCACATCGCTTCTATGAGCGACTGGGTTTCGAGAAGCGGCATTTAGGCTTCAGGATGAAGCTGAAATAGCGCGGATATATCTCGAAATGCTGGACAATTGCCGTGAGGGGCGGCATAAGCATGTCTTGTGCCGTGCACGGAAAATCGCTGCGGCGCATTCAAGCCCGAGGAACGTAGAATGAAGACTCTCCTGACGCAAATCTTCACCTGGTGGAACGGCCAGACGATCGGAACGCGGTTTCACACCTGGCGTTTCGGCAAGAAGGTAGGACAGGACGAGTTGGGCAATACCTATTACGAAGGCGGTACCACCTCCTGGGGCATGCCGCGCCGCTGGGTCATCTATAACGGTTATGCCGAAGCCTCGGCCATTCCGCCCGGCTGGCATGGCTGGATGCATTACCGCACCGACGTGCCGCCGAGCCAGGAAAGCTACGTTGCACGCGACTGGCAGAAGCCGCATCAGCCGAACCTCACCGGTTCGTCGAAGGCCTATCGCCCTCAGGGATCGCTGGCCGTGGCTGGCGAGCGTCCGCGCGTGACCGGCGACTACGACGCCTGGACACCCGGCAACTAAGCATCTTGTGATGCGCGGTGTTGTGCAAAACACCGCGCTTGCATCCGGCCTCACCGGTTTTTGCCACATTCCGCCCTTAGGCGTTGATCCGGTCGGCATTTCGACACAGGCAAATATTTGGAGACATATCGTATGAGGAAAATCACGCGGGATCGTTCTTTGCGTGCGCTGACAGTCTCGCTGTTTGCAGCGGTCTCTGCTGTCATCCTCATTTCGCCCGTCTCCGCCGCCCGTCTCGAAAACCGCGTGGCGGTGTTTTCCGGCATCGACAAGATCACCGGCCGCATCACGTCCTTCGATGTCTATATCGATGAGACCGTGCAGTTCGGCGCGCTTCAGGTGACGCCGAAAGTCTGTTATTCCCGAGACCAGACCGAAACCCAGAAGATCGACGCCTTCATCGAGGTGGATGAAATCACCCTCGATCGCAAGATCAAGCGGATTTTCACGGGCTGGATGTTCGCCGACAGCCCCGGCCTCAACGCCGTGGAACACCCGATCTACGACGTGTGGCTGACTGGCTGCAAGCAGGAATCGGACGTTCCCGCTCCCTCAACGGCAAGCAAATAACCTAACGTAAAGTCTTCAGAATTGCAGGCTGGGCCGGTTGACGGCAAGGTCTAGCATTTTCGCATAATCCTGCTTCGGCACGTCGATTGCGCCGAATGTCTTGAGATGCTCTGTTGTGAATTGCGTATCGAGCAGTACGAAGCCGCTCGCTCTCAACCGCTCCACCAGATGTACAAGGCAGATCTTCGATGCATTGGTGCGGCGAGAAAACATGCTTTCGCCGAAGAAGGCGGCCCCGAGCGAGACACCGTAAAGACCACCGACAAGCTCCTTGCCTTCCCAGGCCTCGACGCTGTGGGCATGGCCGATCTGGTGCAGCTCGGTATAGAGCCTGCGAATGGTGGTGTTGATCCAAGTGCTCGGCCTGTCCGGCGCTTCCGCTGCACATCCGGCCATGACAGCTTCGAAGGCGGTGTTGAAGCGTATCTCGAACGGCTTCTTGCGCATCGCCTTGGCGAGACTTTTGGAAATGTGAAAATCATTGAGCGGGATGATGCCGCGAATCTCGGGCTCGACCCAGAAAAGCTCGGGATCGTCAGCCGAATCGGCCATGGGAAACAGGCCGGCGGAATAGGCGCGCAGCAGGATATCGACCGTTATGTCGTTATTTCTGCTGCGCCGCCCAGCCATATCGTCTTAGTGAGACGCGTCACCGGCCAGATATTTTTCCAGCCAGTGAATGTCGTAGTCGCCGTTCAGAATATCCTCGTTCTGGAGGAGGTCCTGGAAAAGCGGCAGCGTGGTCTTGATGCCATCGACGACGAATTCGTCCAGCGCCCGGCGAAGGCGGCGAATGCATTCGTCACGGTCGCGACCATGGACGATCAGCTTGCCGATCATGCTGTCGTAATAGGGCGGAATCTTGTAGCCCTGATAGGCACCCGAATCGACGCGCACGCCAAGGCCGCCCGGCGTATGGAAGTAGGTCAGCGTGCCCGGCGAGGGAACGAAGGTGCGCGGGTCTTCGGCATTGATACGGCATTCGATGGCGTGGCCATGGAATTCGATATCCGCCTGCGTGACCGACAGGCCCTGGCCTGAAGCGACCCTGATCTGCTCCTGCACGAGATCCATGCCGGTGATGGCTTCCGTCACCGGATGCTCCACCTGCAAACGGGTGTTCATTTCGATGAAATAGAACTCGCCGTTTTCATAGAGGAACTCGATGGTGCCGGCGCCGCGATATTTCAGCTTGCGCATGGCGCTCGCGCAGATCTCGCCGATCTTCATGCGCTGTTCGACGGTCAGAGCCGGCGAATTGGCTTCTTCCAGCACCTTCTGGTGGCGGCGCTGGAGCGAGCAATCGCGTTCGCCGAGGTGAACGGCATTGCCTTCGCCATCGCCGAAAACCTGCACTTCGATATGGCGCGGCTTGCCGAGGTATTTTTCCATATAGACGGCGTCGTTGCCGAAGGCTGCCGCCGCTTCGGAGCGGGCCGTCGCAACGGCCTCTTCCAGATCGGCTTCGGTCTTCGCCACCTTCATGCCGCGGCCACCGCCGCCCGCCGTCGCCTTGATGAGGACCGGGAAGCCGATCGTCCGGGCGATTTCGAGCGCGTTTTCAGGCTTCACTTCGCCATCGGAACCGGGAACCACGGGAATGCCGAGTTCCTGCGCCGTCTGCTTGGCGGTGATCTTGTCGCCCATGATGCGGATATGTTCGGCGGTCGGTCCGATGAAGGTGATGCCGTGCGCGTCGAGAATATCGGCGAACTTGGCATTTTCCGACAGGAAGCCGTAGCCGGGGTGAACAGCGTCCGCACCGGTGATTTCGCAGGCCGCAACGATCTGATGGATGTTGAGGTAGCTGTCACGCGAAGGCGGCGGGCCGATGCACACGCTTTCGTCGGCAAGGCGCACATGCATCGCATCCGCGTCGGCCGTGGAGTGCACGGCGACAGTCGGAATGCCAAGCTCTTTCGCGGCGCGCAGGACGCGCAGCGCGATCTCGCCACGGTTGGCTATGAGGATCTTCGAAACCATGCTGAACCGCCTTTATTCGATGACCACGAGGGCTTCGCCATACTCCACGGGCTGAGCGTCGTTGACGACGATTTCCACGACCTTGCCGGACTTGGGAGCCGGGATCTGGTTCATGGTCTTCATGGCTTCGACGATGAGGATGGTCTGGCCTTCCTTGACGGTTGCACCCACTTCGATGAAGGGACGTGCGCCCGGGGCAGGCGACAGATAGACCGTGCCGACCATCGGCGAGGACACGGTGTTGGCCGGGTTGCGGGCAGGCGCTGCGGAGGCAGCAGGCGCTGCAGGCGCGGCGACTGCCGGAGCAGCAGCGGGCGCTGCTGCCGGTACTGCGTAGGGAGCGGGCGCCGCGGCATAGACCGTGGCGGGCGGAGCGGCGCGGGAAACGCGGATGCGCAGGTCGTCCTGCTCCACTTCGATTTCCGAAAGGTCAGTATCATTGAGGATATTCGCGAGCTCGCGGATCAGTTCCTTGTCGATACCCTGTTTCTTTTCAGACATGACAAACCCTATTCTTTGTTTCTTTTTATGCCGTGATGTTCTTCAGCGCGTGAAGCGCCATGATGTATCCATATGGTCCGAAACCGCAGACCATGCCCTTCGCCGCCGGTGATACCATCGATTTGTGACGGAACTCCTCGCGGGCGTGGATGTTGGAAATGTGCACTTCCACGACCGGCGTGGAAATCGCGCGAATGGCGTCGTGCAGGGCGATGGACGTGTGGCTGTAGGCGCCGGGATTGATGACGACGCCCGCCGCGCGCTCGCCAGCCTCATGCAACCAGTCCACGAGCACACCTTCGTGGTTGGACTGGCGGAATTCCACTGCGAAACCGAGATCGGCACCAGCCGCAAGACAATCATTCTCGATGTCCTTCAGCGTCTTGCCACCATAGATACCCGGTTCCCTTTTTCCCAGCATGTTGAGATTGGGGCCATTGATGACGATGATGATGTTGCTCATTCACGTTTCCATAAGAAAATCAGCGACACCTATAGACTGCGCAGCCGTCAAGGAAAAGCCCCCGCAAGCCGTAAAGCGCCGGCTTGTCCGGCATCTCACAGGGAATACAGGGGCTTTTTGCGCAATCAGGAGCAGGTGGCCTTTCCGCAGCTGCGCATATTGGCGATTTTTTCCATCAGAGGGTCCGCACCCACAGCCCCGAAAACGGCTTCGTCGCCGACGATATAGGACGGCGTGCCGGTGATGCCGAGGCTGTTCGCGAGCTTGTAGGTTTCCTGAACCTGCGCGTCGTTGGGGTTCTCCGCCATCGATTTGCGGATATCGGCTTCCTTGAGGCCAAGCGACGTCGCGACCTCCATCGCGCTTTCCTCATTCGCCCGTCCGCGCCCGCCAAGCAGGGTGCGCTGGAATTCGGGATATTTGGCAGGCGCAAGCAGCTTCACGGCGTTGGACACGCGATGTGCTGCGACCGATTCCGGACCGAGGATCGGGAATTCCTTAAGAACGACACGCACCTTCTTGTCCGTCTTCAGAATATTGTCCATGTCGCCCATGGCGCGTTTGCAATAGCCGCAATTATAGTCGAAAAACTCGACCAGCGTGACGTCGCCGTCCGGATTGCCAAGCGCCAGATCGTATTTCGATTCGAAGATCGTCTTCTTGTTGTCGGCCACCGCTTCCGCCGCCTTGGCGTTGCGGGCCGCATATTGCTTGCGTTCAAGCGCGTCCTGAACCTCAAGCATGATTTCGGGGTTCTCGATCAGATATTGCTTGATGAACTCGCCCATTTCCTTCTTCTGCTGCTCATCCAGCGCGTGGGCAGGCAGAGAAGCGAAAACCGTCGAAAGGGCCGTCACGCTGGCGAGAAGTGTTGAACGGAGAAGATGCGCCATATCGGTCCTCATACTGTGCGGCCAGTGCCTCATGAATATTATGATGGCAATTACCTTACTTTAAGCCAAATGCCATACGCCAAAAATAGTTGTCCGCATTATGGTCGCATGATTGTGAAGATTGTGATTCTGCGGCAAGTCTCTGAAATACGGTTCAGGAAAGAGCATGCCCTTGATAACGATGTCGAAGCGGAGCGCAGTCGAACCCTTTCACGCCATGGACATCCTGGCGGAAGCGAACCGGCGCAGGCAGGCGGGACGCCCCGTCATTTCCATGGCCGTCGGCCAGCCGTCCCATCCCGCGCCCAAGGCCTCGCTGGAAGCCGCGCAGGAGGCGCTGAAACATGGGCGCATCGGCTATACCGACGCGCTCGGCCTGCGTGAACTGCGCGAAGCGATCGCCGGCCACTACCGGCTGCGCCATCAGATCGCGGTCGATCCGGCCCGCATCGCCGTGACCACCGGCTCCTCCGCCGCCTTCAATCTTGCTTTTCTCAGCCTCTTCGATGCCGGTGATTATGTCGCGATAGCAAGGCCTGGCTATCCCGCCTATCGCAATATTCTAAAAGCGCTCGGCCTCAATGTCGTCGAAGTACCGGTAACGGCGGAAACCGGCTACACACTGACACCGGCCAGTCTGGAGCGGGCGGAAACCAGGGCGGGTTGCAAGCTGAAGGGCGTACTTCTGGCAAGCCCGGCCAATCCGACTGGCACGGTCACGGGCCGTGAGGCGCTGAAGCGGCTGGCCAGCTATTGCGAAAGCCGCGACATGGCCTTCATTTCCGACGAGATCTATCACGGTCTCACTTTTGTCGGCGAAGAGACGAGTGCGCTCGAAATCACCGACAATGCCGTGATCATCAATTCCTTCTCGAAATATTATTGCATGACCGGCTGGCGTATCGGTTGGATGGTCCTGCCGGAAAATCTGGTCCGGCCGGTCGAGTGTCTCGCCCAGAGCCTCTATATTTCACCACCCGAGCTGTCACAGCTGGCGGCAACCGCAGCCTTTTCGGCGGCGGAAGAGCTGGATGTTTACAAGGAAACATATCGCACCAACCGTGATTTCCTGATGGCGCGCCTGCCCGAAATCGGCCTGCCGCTGGCATCCCCCATGGATGGTGCTTTTTACGCCTATGTCGATACCAGCCGTTTTTCCAACGACAGCATGGATTTTGCCAAACGCATGCTGGCGGAAATCGACGTGGCGGCGACGCCGGGCATGGATTTCGACCCCGAGGAGGGCCACCGCGCTCTGCGCATTTCTTATGCGGGTTCGGTGTCGGATATCGCCGAGGCCGTGGGACGTATCGCCGGTTGGCTGAAATAAGCCACCGGATTCGCCCTCTTCGTGAGGGATCAGGCGGGTGTGCAGCCGAAGGTGCTGTTAAACGCCTTTTCGCCCTTTGTGGTGAATGTCAGCACGCGGCCGTTTCCGCGCCGAAGCCAGTCGCGCTGCTGCATGGCTTCCAGAAGCGAAGCGCCAAGCCCGCCGCCGAGGTGATGCCGGCGTTCGCTCCAGTCCAGGCAATGCAGGCAAACCGGGCGTCGGGCCTTTTCCAGCAGCGATAGATCGATGCCGAAGCTTGAGAAGAAATCACGTCCGCTGTCCGTCAGTGCAGGATCGTCTCCTGAAGTCACGAGCCCGTTTGCGGTAATGGTGGCAAGCAGCGCCACGCCGCTTTCCCCGGCCAGATGGTCGTAACAGATACGCGCCTCGCGAAGCGCCTTGTCCTTTGGTCCCGTGCGGACGCGCACCGCACCCGTGCGTTGGGCAAGGCCCATCAGCGCTTCCAGAACCTGCGCCACATCTTCGTCGGAAAGACGGAAGTAGCGATGCCGGCCCTGTTTTTCCATGATTAGCAATTGCGCGTCGGAGAGTTTCGCCAGATGCCCGCTGGCGGTCTGCAGGGTAACGCCTGCAGCCTCGGCAAGCTCGCTTGCCGTCAGCGCGCGACCATCCATCAGCGCCGTCAGTATATTGGCGCGGGCAGGGTCGCCGATCAGCGCGGCGACATTGGCGATCAAGGGTCCGTCTTTCATGGTTCGATGATAGCCGAAGCATTGGAGTAGGGCAACGGCATAAACGGAGAGGCAGAACATGAGGAGACCGACGTTGCTGACCTGTTTCATCCGCTACGAGATCGACCCCTTCAAGGTCGATGCTTTCGATCAATATGCCCGTAACTGGGGTGAAGCCATACCGCGCTGCGGGGCCGATCTGATCGGCTATTACGCCCCGAAGGAGGGATCGAACACGATCGCCTACGGTGTCTATAATATCGAGAGCCTCGCCGCTTACGAGGCCTACAGGGCGCGGCTTGCCGCCGACCTGGCCGGGCGGGAGAATTATGAATTTGCACGGCGCGAGCAATTCATCCGCCGCGAAGACAGGCTTTTCCTGCGTCTGGCGTCGGCGCCGCATGGCGGAGGTGAACGATGATCGCGGTCATCTTCGAGGTCTGGCCGGCTGAAGGCGAGAAACAGCACTATCTCGATATCGCCGCCAGCCTGCGCACCGAGCTCGAAACCATTGACGGCTTCGTGTCGGTCGAGCGGTTTCAGAGCATCAGCAATCCGGACAAGATGCTCTCTCTGTCATTCTTCAGGGATGAGGAGGCGGTAAAGGCATGGCGCAACACCGCACCACACCGCGCAGCCCAGGCGCTGGGACGCTCCGACGTCTTTTCGGACTACCGCCTGCGTATCGCCGCCGTGATGCGGGATTACGGCCTGCGGGAGAGGGAAGAGGCCCCGACGGACAGCTGGCACGTCCATGCCGCGAATGCGCAAAAGCAGCGCT
This sequence comes from Rhizobium oryzihabitans, assembly GCF_010669145.1. NCBI lineage: Bacteria > Pseudomonadati > Pseudomonadota > Alphaproteobacteria > Hyphomicrobiales > Rhizobiaceae > Rhizobium > Rhizobium oryzihabitans. The sequence goes on along the minus strand of NZ_CP048632.1, from coordinate 770,930 downwards.
GAAATGCCTTCAGCATCAGTTTTTCTTCACGCCGCGCCAAGGCTTTCTGGTTCGAACTCGCTTGCGAAACCCGCTATAGATGAGGGGATTGTGGGTGGAGAATGGCCGCCAAGCGGCCGTTCGCCCGATTGGAAACGGAGAGAGAACGATGTCGGCAGAAAAAGTGGCGATTGTAACGGCAGGCGGCAGCGGCATGGGGGCTGCCGTGGCGAAACGTCTGGCCGCGGACGGCTACAAGCTCGCAATCCTGTCGTCATCCGGCAAAGGAGAAGCGCTGGCGAAGGAACTTGGCGGTATCGGCCTCACCGGCTCCAACCAGTCCAATGATGATCTCCAGCGCCTTACGGATCTGGCGCTCGAAAAATTCGGCCGCATTGACGTGCTTGTCAACAGTGCAGGCCATGGCCCACGCGCCTCCATCCTTGATATCACCGATGAGCAATGGCACACGGGTCTTGATGTCTATCTCATGAACGTCATTCGCCCGACGCGGATCGTGGCTCCGGTCATGGTCAAACAGAAGGCAGGCGCGATCGTCAATATTTCGACTGCCTGGGCTTTCGAGCCGAGCAGCATGTTCCCGACCTCGGCCGTCTTCCGCGCCGGTCTCGCCTCCTACACCAAGATTTTCTCCGATACCTATGCGGCCGACAATGTGCGCATGAACAATGTGCTGCCCGGCTGGATCGACAGCCTGCCGGCGACGGAAGAACGCCGCGAGAGCGTACCGATGCAGCGATACGGCAAGAGCGAGGAGATCGCCGCCACCGTGGTCTTCCTCGCTTCGGAAGGGGCCGGATACATCACCGGCCAGAACATCCGCGTCGATGGCGGCCTGACGCGGTCCGTGTAACGGGCGGGTATCCTCGCCCCTCATCCCTGTGACAAGCACAGGGATGAGGAAAGGAGAGCAACTACAAAAAGCAGGGTCTCTCAACCGACGCAATTAGCGGCTCAAGCATAGAAATCGCTCGTTATTGCACCACCGAAAGCAAAACGCCCGCAACATGGTTGCGGGCGTTTTTTAATCCAGTTTCTTCTCTCAGAAGAAGCCCTTGCGCTGCCACCAGCCGCCCTTGCGCGGCTTCGGCTCATCACCATCAGGGCTTGCGGGCGCACCGGAAGAGGTAACCACCGGCTCGGAACTGGAGACATTGCTGCCCCGGTTCGCGCGGACTTTTTCTTCGCTCGCGGGTGCTTCCGGCTCAGAAGAGAGATCGGCCGAAGCTTCACCGACTTCCTCGATGGCGACATCGACGACGGTCGCTTCGACGATTGCCGGCTCAACGACCACCGGTTCAACCGTTTCAACGGCTTCTGCCTTCGGTGCCTCTTCCGTCTTGGCTTTGGCCTTGCGGGTGCGGCGCGGCTTCTTCGGCGCTTCCTCTTCCACGGTGTCGGCGACAACGCCTTCCACCACGGCGGCAGCTGTAGGCTCTTCGGCGACCGCAGCTACAGCGGGAACCTCTTCGCCTTCACCTTCCGTCTCGCCTTCGTCGCCGGCTTCCGCGCCTGCAGCATCCAGAGCCTCGTCTTCGGCACGGTTGCGGCGACCGCCGCGCTTGCCGCGACGACGGCGCTTGCGCTTGCCATCCTCATCGGAATTTGCAGCTTCGCTTACGCCGTTTTCATCGGCTTCCGCTCCGGCATCATCGGTTTCGACGTTATCGTCATCATCCGAATCGTCACCTTCGTTTCCGGCCTCGGCATCAAGCGTATTGTTCTGTTCGTTTTGTCCGCCCTTGCCACGACGGCGACGACGACGCTTGCGCTTGCGCTTGCCGTCCTCACCATTGTCGCTTTGCTGCTGCTGGCGCGGTTCGGAGCTCTGGACCTTGACGATTTCTTCTTCGTCTTCGTCCTCTTCCACCTCGGCGACAAAATCGTCTTCCTCTTCCACGAAGCTTGGCAGCATCTGGATGAGGCTTTCGATCTTCACCGGATTTTCGACGGCTTCGCCGCGATCAATGGCGAAATGCTGCGCGCCGACGCTCGAATCGGCGGCAATGATGATCGACACGCCGAAGCGGCCTTCATAATCGACGATCGTGCCGCGCTTGTGGTTGAGCAGGTAAAGCGCCGTTTCCGGCGTCGTCCTTACGGTGATGTTGTGCGTGGTATTGCGCAGCAGATATTCCTCGATGCCGCGCAGAACATGCAGCGCAATGGAGGATTCCGAGCGCACATGACCCGTGCCGCCGCAATGCTGGCAGACCTGCGTGGTCGATTCCAGCACGGAAGCGCGGATGCGCTGGCGCGACATTTCCAAGAGGCCGAAATGCGAGATGCGGCCGACCTGGATGCGTGCGCGGTCGTTCTTCAGGCAATCCTTGAGCTTCTTCTCGACAGCGCGATTGTTGCGCTTTTCTTCCATGTCGATGAAGTCGATGACGACGAGGCCGGCAAGGTCGCGAAGACGCAATTGCCGTGCAACTTCTTCCGCTGCCTCGAGGTTGGTCGTCAGCGCTGTTTCCTCGATGGAATGCTCGCGGGTCGAGCGGCCCGAGTTCACGTCGATGGAAACCAGTGCTTCGGTCTGGTTGATGATGAGGTAACCGCCCGATTTCAGCGTCACCTGCGGCTGCAGCATGCGGTCGAGCTGGGCTTCGATGCCGGAGCGCGAGAAGATCGGGTGAATGTCGCGGTAAGGCTGAACCACCTTGGCATGGCTCGGCATCAGCATCTTCATGAAGTCTTTCGCTTCACGATAGCCTTCCTCGCCGGAAACGATGATCTCGCTGATATCCTTGTTGTAGAGATCGCGGATCGAACGCTTGATGAGCGAGCCTTCCTCGTAAACGAGGCAGGGAGCCGTGGAATTCAGCGTCAGGGTGCGAACGTTTTCCCACAGGCGCATCAGATATTCGAAGTCGCGCTTGATCTCGACGCGGGTACGGTTGGCGCCTGCGGTGCGCAGAATGACGCCCATGCCCTGCGGTACTTCCAGATCGCGCGCGATTTCCTTCAGGCGCTTGCGGTCCGTCGGCTGGGTGATCTTGCGGGAAATGCCGCCGCCACGTGCCGTATTCGGCATCAGCACGGAATAACGGCCGGCCAGCGACAGATAGGTGGTGAGTGCGGCACCCTTGTTGCCGCGTTCTTCCTTGGCGACCTGCACCAGAAGGATCTGGCGGCGCTTGATGACTTCCTGGATGCGGTACTGCTTGCGCGGCTTGCGGGCGACGCGATCGGGAACCTCTTCCATGGCGTCTTCTGCGCCAACGGATTCGATCACTTCCTTTTCGTGATGATCGTCATCATCGTCGTCATCATCGTCGTCGTCATTGCCACGACGAAGGCCTTCGACTTCCTCGGAAATCGTATCGGTATCGACCATGGCGGCCATTTCGCCGCCGGTGCTGCCATCTTCCTCGGAAGAAGCCTCAGCGGTTTCGGCTGCAATTTCTTCAGCGGTTTTCTTCTTGGCGCGGGGGCGACGGGTACGCTTCTTCGGCTTTTCTTCCTCGGCGGGCGCGTCTTCGGCGACAGTCTCGACGGCTGCGACGGCTGTTTCCTCGGATACGGCCTCGGCGGCGGGCGCGGCATCTTCCGTCACCACGGTCTCCGTGGCTTCGCTGACGGCGACAATGCCGACATCGGGCTGGTCAACCTGCGAAAGGTCGATGGCCGGCGCGCCGGGTTCGGGGGTGTCGGCCGATTCGAAGTCGTCGCTGCGGCGATGATCCTCGGCTTCCGCCTTCAAGAGGGCCTGACGGTCGGCAAGCGGAATCTGGTAGTAGTCCGGGTGGATTTCCGCAAAAGCGAGAAAGCCGTGGCGGTTTCCACCGTAATCGACGAATGCCGCCTGAAGGGAGGGTTCAACCCGCGTGACCTTGGCAAGGTAGATGTTGCCGCGGATCTGTTTCTTGTGCTCCGATTCAAAATCGAATTCTTCGATCCGGTTCCCACGGACAACGACTACGCGTGTCTCCTCTTCGTGGGAGGCGTCGATAAGCATTTTGTCTGCCATGTAAGCTGTGCTCCTCGGCGCAGCCTTGTTTTATACGAGAACAGGCCCGCCATGAGGACGGGCCTTTCATATGAGTGCAAGGATGTGCCGGAAATGAAGTCTCCAGCCGGGCCTCTGTAAACTGGCAGCATCCGGACCGACGGCGAGGCGCTTGGCCTGCTCCTGGTATCCGGTTCATGTGAAAACTGCTGCGACATCATTGGCCAGGCGGAACGACAATAATATATAGACCCCTTGGGGTCCGATGAATTTGCTCTCCTCAGAGCGGCGGTGGCATGACCACCGGGTAGGTCTCCGGCCACGGCCGGAATTGATCCAGTTTCAGGATAAATGTAACGACGGCAGATGATTGCCCGATTTGCAGCGCCAGCGTCTTTTTCGATTGGCAGCCGGCGGGCATCTATCCCGTCAACACTTTTAACCCTCCCGCGTGTTGTATGTTTTCTCTGTCATAATAGCAATAGGCTGGCTAAATATGCCATATTATTGGTGGAATTTCCGGGTTAATAATTGGTTCACCAACGCCTGCGATTGTGGGGCGCAAACGCGAAAACAATCGTCCGGCGTGGTCGAAACGGTGCCGTTCCCGGCGCTTTTCCGCCCCATTTATCGAAAACGACTGAAATACGGAATTTCTTGAAGACCATGAATTTCACGCGCAGCGCAGCGATATTCCGTGGGGCAGGGCCGCTTGGCGCGCGAATCGCGCGGATTGCGGGCGCCTTCTCATTTCTTGTCACCGCATATGTTTCCGCCGCTCCCGCAGCCTTTGCCGTCGAACCGCTTGTCGTCCATCAGGCCCGCATCATCGGCGACGAGGCGCGTACCCGCATCGTCCTCGATTTTGCCGAGGAGCCGGAATTCGATGTCCACTATCTCGATTCGCCCGCCCGCATCGTCGTGGACTTTCCCGCGGTGAATTTCACCTTTCCCGCCTCCGATCTCAAACCGACAGGCCTTTTTTCCGATATCCGCTTCGGCAGCATGGGGCAAAACAGCGCCCGTATCGTGCTGACGGCGAAAAAGCCGGTTCAGGTGGCGGTTGCAGAGACGAAGAAGGGCGAAGATGGCGCCTCTTTCCGTTTCGTGCTGGATACGGAGATCACCACCAAGGGTAAATTCGCCGAACTGGTGAAGGAGCAGCAGTGGCAGGTGCCGGCGCCCGTCACCACGGCCGCGATCAGCCCCGGCGATAAGACATCGCGCCAGGCGGAATTCGTCATTGCGGTCGATGCCGGCCATGGCGGCATCGATGCCGGTGCGACCGGCGGTGTGACCGGCACGGAAGAAAAGGTCATCACGCTGAACTTTGCCAGGGAACTTGCGGAACGGCTGAACCGTGAGCCCGGCATCAAGGCGTTCCTGACCCGTGATGCCGATACCTTTCTTGCCCTGTCCGAACGGGTGACGATCGCCCGGCAGAACAATGCCAACCTGTTCATCTCGGTGCATGCCGATACGCTGAAGCAGAAGGGCATCCGTGGCGCGACCGTCTATACATTGTCCGACCGCGCCTCGGACAGGCAGGCGCAGGAGCTGGCGGAGCGAGAAAACAAGTCCGACCAGATTGCCGGCGTGGCCGCCTCCACCGAGCCGCCGGAAGTCGCCGATATCCTGCTCGATTTCACCCGCCGCGAAACCCAGGCCTTTTCGGTGACGCTGGCCGAAAACATCGTGTCCTCCTTCGAGGGGCAGGTCGGCCTCATCAACAATCCGCATCGTTATGCCGGTTTCATGGTGCTGCGCGCCCATGACGTGCCCTCTGTTCTGCTGGAGCTCGGTTTTCTCTCCAATGCGGAAGACGAAAAACTGCTTCTCGATGGCGAATGGCGCAAGAAGGTGGCCGACAGGCTGGCAACGGCGGTCGGACGATACCGTGCCAAGGCCATGGCGAACGGTGGCTGAAGCGCCAGCCGCCGGTACAATGATCCTGTTGCCGCCATGCCGCTTGCGCCCGAAAAGCTGTTCAATTCTTTGACCTTGCGGACGATTAAGGCCTCGAAGCCCTATTTTACTCACATTCGCCGCGTTACTCGGGAAGCGGATTCGGTGGCAATCCGCGAAGCGACACAGACGCGATTGCGGTGGTTGGCCCGGTAACATATCGGCGAATGCTACCGTATCCGGCTTGTCATCGAAGGTATGGTGTGCAAAACGGCACGCGATATGCAAGGATGCGCCCGTATATCGTCGGGCGTTGATGGTTACGATTCGAATTATCGGTAGCTTGGTATGATCAGACTGATTGGATATTTTTTCGGCTTGGCCAGCGTGCTCTTCCTGTGCGCCGCCGCCGCCGGTGCAATTTATTTGCACGGCGTGACGAAGGACCTGCCGGATTATGCAGTTCTGAGCACGTATGAGCCGCCGGTGACGACCCGCGTGCACGCCGGCAACGGCGCGCTGATGGCGGAATACGCCCATGAGAAGCGCCTGTTCCTGCCGATCCAGGCCATCCCCGACCGGGTGAAGGCCGCTTTCCTTTCGGCGGAAGACAAGAATTTCTACAACCATCCGGGTGTCGACGTCTTTGGTCTCGGCCGCGCCATTCTCGTCAATATCCAGAATCTCGGCTCCGGCCGCCGTCCGGTCGGCGCGTCCACCATCACCCAGCAGGTGGCGAAGAACTTCCTTCTGACCAACGACCAGACTATCGACCGCAAGCTCAAGGAAGCCATTCTCTCCTTCCGCATCGAGCAGACCTATTCCAAGGACAAGATTCTCGAACTTTATCTCAACGAGATTTTCTTCGGCCTGAATTCCTACGGCATTGCCGGTGCGGCGCTCACCTATTTCAACAAATCGGTGACGGAACTGACGATCGCGGAGACCGCCTATCTCGCATCGCTGCCGAAGGGACCGGCCAACTACCACCCGATCCGTCGCGAAAAGGCGGCTCTCGAGCGCCGCGACTGGGTGATTGATCGCATGGCTGAAAACGGCTACATCACCGTCGCCGACGCCACTGACGCCAAAAAGCAGCCGCTTGGTGTCAATCTGCGCCGTGGCGGCGCTCATATTTTCGCGTCCGATTATTTCGCAGAGGAAGTCCGCCGCCAGATCGTCGAGAAATACGGCGAGGAAGCGCTTCTCGAAGGCGGGCTGTCGGTTCGCACATCTTTCGATCCGCAGATTCAGATGGAGGCCCGCAAGGCGCTTCAGGATGGTCTCGTTCAATATGACGAGCGCCGTGGTTTCCGTGGAGCCGCCGAAAAGATCGAGACTGCCGGCGACTGGACGGCCGCTCTCGCCAAGGTGAAGGGCCTGCGCGACGTTCCGGAATGGAAGGTTGCGGTCGTGCTCGCCGTTGCTGCCGATGGCGTCGATATCGGCGTACAGGCGGATACGGAGACGGAAGACGGTGACAAGCGCACGCGCGGTCACATCTCCGCTGAAAACATGCGCTGGGCCTATCGCGATGCGACCGGCAAAAAGGCGACCGCCAAGTCGCCGGTCGGTGTTCTCTCGGTGGGAGACGTCGTTTATGCGCAGCCGCTTTCCAATTCCGGTAACGAATACCGCCTGCGCCAGCCGCCGAAAGTGCAGGGCGGCATGGTGGTGATGGACCCGCATACCGGCCGTGTTCTGGCCATGGTCGGCGGCTTCTCCTATGCGCAGTCGGAATTCAACCGCTCCACGCAGGCGATGCGCCAGCCTGGCTCTTCCTTCAAGCCGTTCATCTACGCGGCAGCGCTGGACAATGGTTATACCCCGGCATCGGTCATTCTCGATGCGCCAATCGAAGTTGTGTCGGGCGGTCAGGTCTGGAAACCGCAGAATTACGGCGGGGGTTCCGCCGGTCCGTCGACCCTGCGTCTCGGCATCGAAAAATCCAGAAACCTTATGACCGTGCGTCTGGCGCAGGACATGGGCATGAATCTGGTGGCGGAATATGCCGAACGCTTCGGTATCTACGACAAGATGCCGCCGCTTCTCGCAATGTCGCTCGGTTCGGGTGAAACCACCGTCATGCGCATGGTTTCGGCCTATTCGGTCATTGCCAATGGCGGCAAGCAGATCAAGCCGACGCTGATCGACCGCATCCAGGACCGTTACGGCAAGACGATCTTCCGGCACGAGGAGCGCGCCTGCGAGGGCTGCAACGCCACCAGCTGGCAAAATCAGGATGAGCCGGTCATCGTCGACAATCGCGAGCAGGTTCTCGACCCGATGACCGCTTACCAGACGACCTCCATGCTGGAAGGCGTCGTCCAGCGCGGTACCGCGGCAGGCAAGATCAAGGTCGATCTGCCGGTCGCCGGCAAGACGGGCACCACCAACGATGAAAAGGATGCCTGGTTCGTCGGTTACACGCCGGACATGGTCGCCGGTCTCTATATCGGTTTCGATTCGCCGGCGCCTCTTGGTCGCGGCGGTACGGGCGGTTCGCTGTCGGCGCCGATCTTCGGCGAATTCATCGCCGATGCGGTCAAGCATATGGAGCCGAGCAAGTTCATCGTGCCCGCTGGCATGAACTTCGTCGCCGTCAACCGCAAGACCGGCATGGCGGCGGTTGAAGGGGAACCTGATACCATCATGGAAGCCTTCAAGCCGGGCACGGGTCCTGCTTCCAGCTTCTCGGTGATCGGCGCGGAGGGTTACATGTCGCAGGAAGATATTCTGAAGACCTCGCCGCAGGCCCAGCAGGCCATCACCGGCGGTGGCGGCGGTCTTTATTGATACCAGTCGTGGAGTTTGGCGGGGGCGCGGGTCTTTACATCCGCGCCCCCCGCATTTATTTGAGCAACGAGTTTCAATGAAGGTGAAGAACCAGCGAAATGCGCAATGAAATCGTGAATGTAGTCGACGAAATCAAGCAGGCCATAAGCCTGCTGAGGAGGCATCTTTGACTGGGACCAGGCGATAAGACGGCTGGACTGGTTGAATAACAAGGCAGAGGATCCGACCCTCTGGAACGATGCCTCAGAGGCCCAGAAACTGATGCGCGAGCGCCAGCAGCTGGATGACAGCATCAATGGCGTGAAGGCGCTTGAGCAGCAGCTCAGGGACAATATCGAGCTGATCGAACTCGGCGAGATGGAAGGCGACGACGAAATCGTCAAGGACGCCGAGGACTCGCTGAAGGCGCTGAAGAGCGAGGCGAACCGCCGTCAGGTGGAAGCCATGCTTTCGGGCGAGGCCGATGGCAACGATACCTATCTCGAAGTGCACTCCGGCGCCGGCGGCACGGAAAGCCAGGACTGGGCGAACATGCTGCTGCGCATGTATACCCGCTGGGCGGACCGTGAAGGTTTCAAGGTCGAGGTGCTGGAAGTTCACGACGGCGAAGAGGCCGGCATCAAATCCGCGACAATCCTCGTCAAGGGCCACAATGCCTTCGGCTGGCTGAAGACGGAATCTGGCGTCCACCGCCTGGTCCGTATTTCGCCCTATGACAGCAATGCGCGTCGCCACACATCGTTCTCCTCAGTCTGGGTCTACCCAGTGGTTGATGATTCGATCCAGATCGATGTCAACGAAAGCGATTGCCGCATAGATACCTATCGTTCGTCCGGTGCGGGCGGCCAGCACGTCAACACCACGGATTCGGCCGTGCGCATCACACACATTCCGACCGGCATCGCTGTTGCCTGCCAGCAGGAGCGGTCGCAGCACAAGAACCGCGCCAAGGCGTGGGACATGCTGCGCGCTCGCCTTTACGAGGTGGAACTGCAGAAGCGGGAAGAGGCGGCAAACGCCCAGGCGGCGTCCAAGACCGATATCGGCTGGGGCCACCAGATCCGTTCCTACGTTCTGCAGCCCTACCAGCTGGTCAAGGACCTGCGCACCGGTGTAGAAAGCACCGCACCCGGCAACGTGCTGGACGGCGATCTGAACGAATTCATGGAAGCGGCTCTCGCACATCGCATCAGCGGCGGCGCGGATGTGGAAGTGGCTGATATCGACTGACGCGCCCAAGCGTCGATTGAAACAAAGATCACCCCTCGCAAGCCCGTTGCGAGGGGTTTTTCGTTGGAGGACATGCATGAAACAGGTGCTTTACATCGTCGACGTCCAGCCGAGCTTCAATCCGCCGGCCGCGCTTGTGGCGGAGATAACGGCACTCGCCGTCACCATGCCGAGCGTCGCCAGCGTCGAGCGCCATGATGAAAGCGTGACGCCTTTCGAACGGCAGCTGGGTTGGAAGCCGGGCAGGGACGACTGCTCGCTGGTTCAGGCAGATCGGATATTCATCAAGCACGGCTATGCGCCGCCGAGGGAGGCTGTCGACCATCTTCTGTCGCTGGAGGTCGAAAGAGTATTGGTCTGTGGCATTCAGGCCGATACCTGCGTGCTGGCGGCCGGTTTCGCATTTTTCGATGCGGGGCTTCATCCCACGCTTCTGCCGTGGCTGACGGTGGGTTCCAGCCTCGACCGTAGCGGCGAACTCGGTGCCAGATTATGGAAACATCATTTCGGCGCGGTTCTGGCCGGGCCGCACGAGCTTAAACCGGACGTGCTCTAGCCCTCAGTTCGAAGCTTTCTCGATCTTCATCTCGCCAAGCTCGTCGATCAGAACTGTCCAGCTTTCCGCTTCCTTGGCCATAGGGTCCGTTTTCAGATAGACCGTCACGAACAGGCCGGGCGAGGCGGAAGCGCCGTTCGAGCTTTCGGGACGAATATCCGTGACGTAGGATTTCATCTGGCTGAACTCTTCCAGCTCGACATTTTCGAGGAGGTTAGGCCCGTTGGCGGTGAATACGATGCGCTGCAGGTAGACTTTCGCGGTGCCATCGTCCTGCCGGATTGCAACAACCTTGTAATAACCGCGCGTAGGCGTCGCCGGCGGCGGCCGCAGCTGACCATCGGCGCCTTTCACCGGCTCCAAATTCTGCTCTTCCCACATGCCGCTGCTGACGACGAATATCGCCGACACGGGCAGGGCGTCGATCGCCTCCGTCTGCGCCCGCGCGGAAAGCACGGCGGTGGCGAATATGAGTGTTGCAAGGATCGATCTTTTCAGGTGCATGGTCGTTGTCAGTGGTTGGTGTCAATTGTTGAATTGTTCGGCGAGAACCCGGTCGGACCACGAACGGTCCGGGTCCGAGAGAATTCTGGCCGTTCTGTCCTGCGATTGCGCAATCCGCACATGGCGAACGGATTTCACCTCCGTATGGTCGGCCACCGCGTTTACCGGTCGTTTGTCCCGCTCCAGAACGTGAATATCGACCGTCACCTTGTTCGGCAACAGCGCGCCGCGCCAGCGCCGTGGCCGGAAGGCGCTGACGGGGGTGAGCGCCAGAAGCGGTGATTCGAGCGGCAGGATCGGCCCATGGGCGGAGAAATTGTAGGCCGTTGATCCTGCGGGTGTCGCGACCATCATGCCATCGCAGATGAGCTCTTCCAGCCGCACCTTGCCGTCCACCTCGACGCGAAGTTTGGCGGCCTGATGCGACTGCCGGAAGAGGCTCACCTCATTCATGGCGAGTGCCGTAAACTCGTCGCCATCGGAATCCGTCGTCGTCATGCGCAGCGGGTGAAAATCATTGCCCGTCGCCACCGCGATGCGCTCGCGCAGGCCTTCCACGCGGTAGTCATTCATCAAAAACCCGACCGATCCCCGGTTCATGCCGTAGACGCGTCTGCCGGAATTCATGGTCTCGTTGAGGATCTGCAGCATGAAGCCGTCGCCGCCGAGCGCGACGATCACCTCGGCTTCCTCGAAAGGCGCGTTGCCGTAAGCCGTTTTCAGCTCCTCCATCGCCATCTGCGCCTCTTCTGATGCAGATGCGACGAAGGATAGTGAATGGGTAGAATGCGACATCCGCTTCCCTCGACAACGACACAAACCGCAACCGGCCTGTGACAGATGTTCTAACCTGTTGAAGCGACTTGCAATCTCCAGACCGGGACGGGCACGGTCGCTTGCAAGCCACAAGACCCGTCCTTGGTACATGAAGACAGCGGCTCGCCACAAGGCCTTTCGGGCAGGCAGGCGTTCGCCTTTCTCACCCGAGGCCGGTCCACAGCTTCTTGATTTATCGTCTCGGAGAAAGGGTTGCGATGCGGGGCGGCCTGAGGCAGTTTGCGCAAAGCAGGCGGAATGAGGAATGGCAGGAGATGGGTGTGGTACTGAACTACAATATCTACGATGTCTTTACCGAGACCAGAATGGCGGGAAACCCGCTGGCGGTCATGTATGACGCGGACGATCTCGATCAGGTGACAATGCAGGCGATCGCCCGGGAAATGAACCTTTCCGAGACCGTTTTCGTCAATCGTTCGGGTAACCCGGCCCATGCGGCGTCGCTGCGTATCTTTACACCTTCGGGCGAATTGCCCTTCGCCGGCCATCCGACCGTCGGCGCGGCGGTTGCGATCGCCGAGCGCAATCGTGGCGAAGACGATGACGATATCGACATGGTCTGCGTGCTGGAGGAGCAGGTGGGCCCGGTGCGCTGTGCGGTGAAGATGCGCGCCGGCGCGGTCAGCTTTGCCGAATTCGACCTGCCGCGCAAATCCTCGCGCGTCGACCTGCCGCTCGATCATACAGCACTTGCCGACGCGCTGGGTGTCAGCGAAGGCCATCTCGGCTTTGAAAACCACGTCCCGTCGATCTGGACGGCGGGCGTGCCGTTCCTGCTCGTGCCGCTGCACAACATCGCCGCCATCAGCGACATGGATTTTGACGCCAATCTGTGGTTGCGCACCGCGCCGCTGGTAGAGGGACGCCTGGCGGCGGTCTATATCTACTGTCGCGGCGGCGTCAATCATGCGGCGAAATTCCATGCCCGCATGTTCTCGCCGGATATGGGCATTTCGGAAGACCCTGCCACCGGCTCGGCCGTTGCTGCACTCTCGGGTGCCATCCATCATTTCGACGGCCTGACCGACGGTCACTATCCCATCCTGGTGGAGCAGGGCGTGGAGATGGAGCGGCCGTCCCACATCCACCTGCGCATGGACATCAAGGACGGCGAAATCGCCCGTGCCCGCATCGGCGGCCACGCGGTGCGGGTCGCGTCTGGCACATTCGAGATTTGATTTGAAGGCAACCGGCTGAATTCCAGTCGAAAATCCGCCTGTCAGCCAAAATGAAAAACCCCGGTCATGACCGGGGTTTTATTGTTTCTACTCGCACCAGAGATCAGTTGAACCGACCTGCCGCATGCGCAAGCATCGTATAGACCTTGCCGGTATCGGAGGTGAGGTAGGACTGGGTAACACTCCGGTCGCGGTCGGTGCGCGCCACATCGGCGAGCAGCTTTTCGAAATCGGTGATGTAGCGGTCCACGGCGGTGCGGAATTCGGCTTCCCGCTCGTATTTGCGCTTGATCTCGTCAAACGTCGTCTGACCTTTCAGCGTGTAGAGGCGGCGGGTAAAGACGTCGCGCTCGCCGCGCTGGTACCGGCGCCACAGTTCCACGGACGCATCGTGGTCGATGGCGCGGGCAATGTCGACGGACAGCGAGTTCAGCGATTCGACCATGTGGCGCGGATTGCGGGTGTCGGCCGCACGGGTCGGCTGCTGCTCAGTGTTGGCGCGCGGTGTGGACGCTGCTGGCGTTTCCTGTGATGCGCCGCGCAGCAGATCGCTGATCCAGCCGCCACCTTCTTCGCGACGTCCGGCAGGCGCTGTTGCCGTCTGCGACGGGGCAGGTGCCTGACGGTTTTCGACCTGGCGGTTCTCAAGCGGCAGCGTACCGCGCAAGGCAGGTGCGGCGCCAGTCTGCGGCTGCGCCGGGCGCTGCTGCACCGGAGCGGCTGCTGCCGGCTGCGGACGCGCCTCGACGCGGCGCTCGGCGGCTGGCTGGGTCGCTGCGATGGCGCGGGCCACCGGTTCGGAGACTTCCATCTGGTGGGTCGAACGACCGACAAGCTGGGAAATATCCTGCAGGGCCTTGATCTGCTCGGAAACGGCGCGGCGCATGGCGGCAGCGCTTTCCTTGGCCTCTTCCGGCAGGTCGAATGCGCCGCGCTTCAGTTCCGCACGCGTCGCATCCAGCTCGCGGCGGATGTCGTGGCTGGAGCGACGGATTTCGTCCGTCGCGCCGGCAAAGCGGCTGACAGCTTCTTCGACAGCCTGACGCAGGGTTTCCTTGAGGTTGGCGGCGGCGGCATTGGATTTTTCCGAGGCGCTGCCCAGAAGATTGTCGACTTCCGAAAGCGAGGATTCGACGCCGCCACGCAGGCGGTTGACGAGTTCGTCGGAATATTTCTGCGCGTCGGAAAGCGTGCTTTCGATGGAGCGGCTGGCATCCTGACCGGCGGCAAGCAGGGCCCCCCGCATGGTCTGTGCGGCCGAGCGGGCGCGCTGTTCGGTCTCATCGAGCGAACGGCCGATATCGGTGAAGGATGCCTGCAGATTGTCCCGCAGATTGCCGGCGACGTTCTGCGAACGCTCCTCGGCATCGTTGAGCGTGGTTTCCACAACGCCGACGACGTTGCGCATGGCGCTTTCGATTTCCTCGGAGCGCTTGACGAGACCGACGGACAGGCTGCGAAGCGCGTCCTGACGTTCTTCCAGCGTGCCGACGAGGCTCGACTGTGCCGCGTTGAGCAGTTCGGATGCCTGGCTCAGCACCTTCGAATGTTCCTCGAAGCGTCCGACGATACCGGCAACCTGCGCCAGTGTCTGGCCGGAAATATTCGACAGACGGTCGATCTTTCCTTCGAGCAGACGGCTGGAGCTGGACACCATGTCGGCGGCCTGCGAGGCGCTATCGGAGAAGCGGGTCGCCGATGCGTTCAGCGCTTCGTCGGCCGTGCCGAATTCCTGCGCGGCGCGCTCGACAGCGGAGTTGAAGTTGGTTGCCGACTGTTCGACGATTTCGGCCATGCTGTTATGGGTCTGCGACAGCATGTCGGTGCTCTGGCGGGTGGCGGCGACCAGCTTGTTGGCTGCATCGCTGCCCGCACGGGCGTATTTGTCGATACCCTGCTCGACGGCATCCGCCATGGCGGTATGGGTCTGCGACAGCATGTCGGTGCTCTGGCGGGTGGCCGCGACAAGCTTGCTTGCCGCATCCGTACCGGCATTGGCGTAATCGCTGATCGCCTGTTCCACCATACCGACCATGCCGCTGTTGCTCTGCGACAGGAGTTCGGCGCTCTGCTGGGCGGCGGAAACGATCTTTTCGGCGGCTTCGCGACCGATGGTGGCGTATTCGTCGACCACCGGCTTTGCCTTCTCCTCGATGAGGCGAGACAGTTCCGCGGAACGGCTGGCCAGCATCGAGTTGAGCTCGCGGGTACGGTTGTCCAGCGCCGAGCGGATGGATTCGCCGCGTGCGTCGAGGGCCGATTCGACGCCGGTCAGTGTCTCGGAAATGACGCCGACCTGCGACCGCACGACCGCTTCAGCCTCGGCAACCTTGTTGACGATGATGTTGCCGGCCTCGGAGAAGGTCTGGGCGACAGCGGCGGCCTGGCCGGAAAGGCGCGTCTGCGCATCCGAAATGCGGTTGACGATCTCGCCGGACCGCTCCTCGATAGCCTTGGTGAAGGCCTCGTTCTGCGCCTGCACCTGCTCTGCGAATTCCGAGCCGGACTTGGCGAGAAGGGACGTGGAACGGGTAGCCTCTTCGCCGATGCTCTGGGTGGCGGAGATGACCGCGCCACGCAGGCTGACGGCGAGATCGCTCGCCTTGCCTTCAATGGTGCGGTTGACGTTTTCGAGACCGATCGTCAGCGCGCGGTCCATGGTGCCGAGGCGCTCGTCGATGCGGGCCGAGCCGGCATCGAAGGTTTCCGCCAGACGGTTGGTGCGGCTTTCGAAGGTGTCGCTGACGCGTATCGCCTGCTCGTCCAGAATGCCGGTGATGCGTTGAGCCGCATCATCGCTGGTGCGGGCAAAGGCGGCAGTCTTGTCTTCCAGCGCATCGGCAAAGCGACGGCCGGCATCTTCGATCGAGGTGTTGACGTTGCCGAGATCACTCGAAACGCGCTCCTGCAGCGTACCGAGCGAGGTCTCGATGCGTGCGCCGGTCTCGTCGAGCCTGCCTGTGACGCTTCCAATCGAGGTTTCGATCCGCGAGGAGAGCGCATCGGTCGCGCCGCCGATTTCTCGGGCAGCTTCGCCGATCTTGACGGCGATATCGCCTGCGCTGTTGCGAAGACGCTCTTCCAGCGTCGCCGCACTGCCGTCAATCGCCTTCTGCAAGGTTTCCTGCTGGGTCTCAAGCGAGAGTTCGAGCATGCTGGCGCTTGATGCGACGGTGGTGCCGATCATCATCGCCTGTTCGGAAAGCATGTCACCCATCTGGGTGGTTGCCGAACTCAAGGTTGCGGCGAGATCCGCCTGACGCTGGTCGAGCGCGGTGCGGATATCCTCATGCGACTGCGAGAGATTGCTTTCGAGGCGGGAAACGCCTTCTTCCACCGTCTGCGCAAAACGGCTGCTGCCGTCTTCCACGACGCTTTCGATACGGTTGGCTGCGCCCGAGACGCTCTGCTCGATCAGGCCGCTATTGCGCTCGAGCGAGCCCGCGATGCGCTCGGCCTGCGAGCCGAGCATGGTCTCCAGCCGCTCGTGGCCGCTAGCAAGTGCGTTTTCGAGCGTGAAGGCAGTCGATTCCAGTCGCTGGCCTACGCCGGCCGCTGCCAGCGAAAGCGAGGCGGTTCTAGCATCCATGGCCTCGGCGATCCGCTCCTCGACACCCGAAATCGTCATGTCGAGCGCCATGGTACGGCTGTCGAGCGCATCCGCGATACGTTCTTCCGCGCCGGAGACGATCCCTGAGAGCGCAGCTGTACGGCTGTCCAATGCGCCGGCAATACGGTCCTCAACCCCGGAAACAGCCGTATGAATTGCGGCGGTGCGGCCATCGAGAATATCGGCGATCTTTTCTTCAACACCGGAGAAGCTCATGTCGAGCGCCATGGTGCGGCTGTCGAGCACATCCGTGATCCGCTCTTCCGCACCGGAAACGACGTTCTTGAGGGCATCCGTGCGGCTGTCGAGTGCATCGGCAATGCGGGTCTCGGCACCGGCCACCAGCTCGCCAAGGGCGGCCGTGCGGGTGTCGAGCGCTTCGGTGATTTTTTCCTCTGCACCGGAAAACGCCATGTCGAGCGCCATGGTGCGGCTGTCGAGTGCATCTGCGATGCGTTCTTCCGCACCGGAAACCACGGCGTTGAGCGCTGCCGTGCGGCCATCCAGCGTTTCTGCGATACGGGTCTCGGCACCGGCGACGACGTCGCCGAAGGTGGCGGTGCGGCTGTCGAGCGCGCCCGCGATCTTCTCTTCAGCACTGGCGACAATGCCGGTCAGCGCGGAGGTGCGGTTGTCCAGCGTCTCGGAAAGTCTTTCCTCGACATTGGCGAAGGTCATGTCCAGCGACAGCGTGCGGCTGTCCATCGTGTCGGCGATGCGTTCCTCTACGCCGGAAATTGCGCTGGAAAGAGCGGCCGTACGGCCATCGAGCGTTTCGGCGATGCGGTTTTCGGCGCCTGATACAACGTCATGAAGGGCAGCCGTGCGGCTTTCCAGCGTGTCGGAAATGCGGTCCTCGATGCCGGAAACGGCACCGGTGATGGCGGCAGCCCGGGTTTCGAGCGTTTCCGAAAGACGGCGCTCGACATCGGCGACGACATTGTTGATTGCGGCTGCGCGTTCATCAAGCATCGCGGCAAGACGTTCGGCCGTGCCGGAGACCGAGCCGGTGATGGCCAGCGAACGGCTTGCAAGCGCCTCGTCGAAACGGTCCTGGCTGGCCGAAAGCGCGCCGAACAGGGCGTTGCTGCGCTCCGCCAGTACGCCGTCGATCTTCTCGTGCGAATAGGCAAAGGCATTGGTGATGTCGGTGGTGCGCTGGCTGATCGCGTCGCTGAACTCGCGGGTGCGGGTTTCAAGCGCGCTTTCGAGCATTTCCTGACCCGTGCCCAGTGCGGTTGCAAGGGCAAGCGACTGATCGGTCATGGTGGTGCCGATGCGCTCAAGACCGCTGGTCAGCATGGTGTCGAGGGCTTCGGAACCGCCGGCAACGGTTTCGTTGATCCGGGCAAGGCTTTCCATCAGCTTGCTGTCGAGGCTGCCTGCGCGCTGGTCGAAGGCGCTGGCGAAATCTGCGACATGCTCGTCAAAGGCGGAATTGACCTGGCCAACCGTTGCCTGCAGCCGTTCCTCATAGAGGCCGGAGCGAAGATCGAGATCCATGATCGCATCGTCAGCCGTGCTCTGCAGGCTCTGGCGGAAGGAGAGACCCTTTTCTTCAAGCGTCGTGGAGAGCTTGTCGAGCACGGTATCCAGAGAACCGCCGATGATCTGCTGGCCGCGATCGATATTGCGGTTGAGTTCCAGTGTGCGGGTGGACAGCGTCTCGTTGAGCTGGCGGGTACGTTCCTCCAGCGCGCTGTTGAGGCTTTCCGCACCGCTGTCGAGCGTCGAAGCATGGATGGCGAAGCGTTCGAGCAGAACTTCGCCGCGCTCATCTATCGTCGAGGTGAGGTTATGCAGACGCATGTCGAATTCGTTCGACAGGGTCGAGCCTGATGTATTCAGCGCCTGCAGCAGGTTTTCTGTCTTGGCGGCAATCAGGCTGCCCATTGCTTCCGTGGAGGCGCGTGATTTTTCGAGCAGCGCGGCCGAGCGCGTGTCGATCATCGAGGCGAAGGCCTCACCGCTGGTGGCAAGCCGCATCGAAAGCTCTTCGCCGACGATGGAAAGCTCTTCCTTGATCTGTTCCTGCGCGCCGATAATGGACGAGCGGATGCGCTCTGCATGGTTGACGATGGCGTCGCGTTCCGCGGTCAGTTCCTGCACGAGGCTGCGGACACGCAATTCATTGTCCGCGTAGCTGCGCTCAAGTGCATTGACTTCCGAATGGACCAGCGTTTCGAGTTCCGTCGCCCGCGCAATCGTGCGCTCGATCCCGTCATTCATCGCCGAGACTTCGCGGCGAACCGCCTGGCCGACGGACATGATCCGGTCGGACGCAACGGTTTCCGGCTCCGCAAGGCGGAGGGCGACTTCGGCCATGGAACGGGCGGCGTTGCGCAGGTCACGGGCACGCGCCATCATGATCGCGAAGGCGAAGAACAGCATGACCGGCACGATGATGCCGACGATGATGGCCATCAGGCCGGGAATTGCGGTGAGATCGGCAAGCGAACCGATGTTCCACAGCGCATTGCCATAAAGAAGATGCGCGATTCCGAGGCCGCCGAGCGCCCAGATCACCGACATGATCGTCGCGTTTCTGAGCGCGCCGCCGATCGAGCCGCCTTCGAGCGATTTCAGGATCATGGCCGGGCTGCGCTTGGAGCCGTCATTTGCCGCTTCCAGATTGGGCGATTTCGGTGCCTGTTCGGCAGGCGCGCGTGCGGCGTCCGGAGCAGGGGTCTGTCTGCTGGCTTCCTTCAATCTGGCCTCCGGCTGCTTTGGCGCTGTCGTTTTCCGCGATTCCGGCTTTTCTTCGAAAGCACCGAGCTGCAAGGCGTCTTCCAACGCCTGAAATGCAGTCTCGTCGACAGAGTCGCTGATCTTGTTGTTCGCCATGCGGTTACGCCTCGTTACACATACGCCCGGCTTCATGCCGTTGACCACTTGCATTCAGCAAGCGGACTGCCGCCATCATGCCAGCGGAACATTATCCCTCAGGAGAGAACAATTCCGCCATTACCAAATCCCGAATTGCTGGTGGTCCAGCTTTCGGGCGAAATTACATCACTGTGCCGCAATAACAAAGCTTGAGCTCAAGCCTCGCAGGAGCGGCAGTACCGTAGTGACACATTTAGGTGTTCGAAACAATTAATGCGGATTTACGGCAGCGGCGAAGTGTCGGCTTTTTAACAGTTTTTAAACCTGAGTTTCACGCTGAACGCCTTGTTTCGCATAAGTTTAACATAAATTAACCATAGCAGAAGATTTTCGCCAGCGTCACGCCGTAATTTAAGCCGATAGCACCGGCTTCAATGCGTAAATACGACACAGATGTGACACGAAACAGGAAACGGCGAGACAAGGAATTTCAGCCATGGCAGCGGTCAGTATTGCTTTCGAAGCTCCGGATAATTGCGGCGGCGCGCCGCTCGCCACGAAGAAGCCGATCGATTTCGATCATCTCGCCCGCCAGACCATGGGCGACAAGGATCTGGAAATCGAGGTGCTGCAACTGTTCAGCCGCAATGCCCGCGCCGCCCTGCATGAAATCGCCGACGCCGACGACAAGACTGTCAGGGCGACTGCCCACCGTCTGAAGGGGGCAGCACAGGCTGTCGGTGCCTCCGCCGTGGCCACAGCCGCCGCATCTGTGGAGGATGCTGGCAAGGACAGCGCGGCGATCGCAAAGCTCGCCGCAGCCATCGTGGAAGCGGAAAACTTCATACTCAAGCTCTGCCGCTGAGGCGGAGTCGATCAATTTTGCGGTTTTGTGAGGCCGGTTGCGCCTGGCGCCCTTGAAGCGGGTTGCCAAGCCGAACCGGCCTTTCTATGTGTTTAGAACAGTTCTTAGATCACATTTTGGATTTCCGGCATGACAAAACTGACCATCGTTGCCTTTGACGGCACGCCCCATGAACTCGACGTGAGCAACGGTTCCACCGTCATGGAGAATGCCGTGCGCAACTCCATTCCCGGCATCGATGCGGAATGCGGCGGCGCCTGTGCGTGCGCGACCTGTCATGTCTATGTGGACGATGCATGGGCGGAGCGCGTCGGCGGGCCCGAACCGATGGAAGAGGACATGCTGGATTTCGCCTTCGATGTGCGCCCGACCTCGCGTCTTTCCTGTCAGATCAAGATGAGCGACGAGTTTGACGGCCTTGTCGTTCACGTTCCCGAGCGCCAGGGCTGAAAACCCTCGGCATTGCCTGACGCAGAAAAAGCCCCGCTCACCTGGTAGCGGGGAGCGGGGCGAGGCGGGTACGCAGCATGCAGGCGAGGGAGGAAACACCTGCGAGCCCTCAAGTGCGCACCGGGAGAACCGGAGACGGTTAAAACGCCCGACCCGCTGCGGGCAGCGACCGTTCCAAACCGTATGAGCAAGCTACAATGAGTCTCGGCGACCGCACCATGACGAGAATTCACGGGTGAGATCGGACATGACGTTACGTCATGTCCGTTGCGTCCGGTGGGTTTGGATAGGGGAGGACGAGAGGCGGATCAGCGGCGATTCTGGCCCTGTTCGAGCCGGTTTTTCAAAAGCCGCGTCATGCGGGCATCGAAATTTTTCGATTCCACCACATCAAAGCGCATCTGGTCCCTGTCGTGCTCATCCATCACCGTCTGGGTGATCTTGCCGACCATTTCCTGCAGCGTCTCGCAGTTTTTCTGCGGGCGAAGCGCCGTCAACTGCCTTTCGAGCGTGCGGGCATGGGTGCGGGCGATTTCCGCGTGGCGTTCCTCGTGGCGCTTGATATCGGCAAGCAGCGTGTCCCAGATGAAGGCCAGCTCCGCCGTGGTGCGGCGGCGATTTTTCCATTGCGGCAAAAGGATGCGGGTGTTCAGAACCACTTTCGCCGTTCCCACGCTGCAAAGCCCGTTCTTCTCGACATAGGTGAGTTCGCCGCCGAATTTGATTTCCGTCGCACCGGGATGCCGCGCGCCGGTATTGCGGGTGAGCGGACCGTGTTTCGAAAGCTGCTGATCGAGGTCGGCTGCGGTTTTGCCGCTGATCGAAAAATACGAATAGGTCTTGCGAACGATGGTTTCGGAAAAAGCCGATCCGGGCAGGGAAATGGCCAATGCGGCCGCGACAGCGGCGCAAAGAGCACGTGATGATTTGGTCATGACCCGGCCTTCCGGTTGAACTTGAAAAACGTTTGCTGCATAGGCGGAGCGGAACTTATAAGAATTGGCATAACACTCCGTTATTCCCGAAAGGCGCGTGTTACGTGATAACAGCCGGCAGCAATGTGTGGCAAGCGGCCCATGGTCGCTCCCTGAAACTTGATGGGCGTGGCCGTATTATGGCCATCGTCAACGCGACACCCGATTCCTTTTCCGACGGCGGCCGTTATCTCGCCCTCGATGCGGCCTTTTCCCATGCGTTGAGCTGCGTGGAGGAGGGCGCTGACATCATCGATATAGGCGGGGAATCCACCCGGCCGGGTGCGGCCGCAGTAACGGAAGGCGAGGAGCAGGACCGGGTGCTGCCCGTCATCGAGAAGCTTCGCCGCGAGACGGATGTTCTGATTTCCGTCGACACCTACCGCGCATCGACCGCAAGGCGCGCGATCGAAGCGGGCGCACATATCGTCAACGATGTCTTCGGCCTGCAGAAGGACGCGGAGATGGCGGGCGTGATCGCTGCCGCGCGTGCGGGCGTCTGCATCATGCATACCGGCCGCGACAGGCAGAAGCTTGCCGACGTTATCGAGGACCAGTTCGAATTCCTCAATCACTCGCTGGAAATCGCCGGCGACGCTGGTATTGCCCGCGACGCCGTCGTCCTCGATCCCGGTTTCGGTTTCGCCAAGGACGAGGGGGAAAATGTTGCGCTGATGGCGCGCTTTGGCGAATTGGCGGCTTTCGGCCTCCCGGTTCTCGCCGGCACGTCGCGCAAGCGTTTCATCGGGTCGCTGACGGGCAGGGATGCGGCCCCGGAACGCGATATCGGAACAGCAGCGACAACGGCGATCCTCAGACTGGCGGGTGCTTCGATTTTTCGGGTGCACAATGTCGCCGCGACACGCGATGCGCTGGCAATCGCCGATGCGGTTCTTGCCAAAGCCTCGGCAAAGGCCGATGCCTAGATCAACAGTACCGGAACGCCATACGCCGAAAAGCGCGGCGTCCCGGCAAAACACCCCTGCCATGGAGGCGATGCGATGAGCCGCTACACCATCATTCTGAAAAACTGTTCTTTTTTCGCCCGTCATGGCCTTCTCGAGCAGGAGGAGGTGCTGGGCCAGCGCTTTTTCGTCGATGCCGAGATGGAGGTCGAAGCGGGTGACGCTCTGGAAACCGACGATATCGAAAATACCGTCGATTACGGCGTGGCCTTCGCCGTCATCGAGAAAATCGTCGTCGGCCAGCGCCGTTATCTGATCGAAGCTCTGGCCAATGACATCTGCAAGGCTCTGCGCGAGCGTTATCCGCAAATCGTCTGGTTGCGGATAACGGTGCGCAAACCCTCCGCGCCCGTTCCCGGCATTCTGGATTATGCACAGGTGAGCGTTGAACACCGTGCCTGACAGAATGACGATCGCCGCATTGGGCCTGGGCGGCAATATCGGCGATCCCGCTGTCGCTATGGCGAGAGCCCTTGGCGAACTGGATGCGCATGGCGACTGCCGCGTGCTGGCCGTCTCCGGGCTTTACCGCACGCCGCCCTGGGGCAAGACGGACCAGGCGGATTTCTTCAATTGCTGTGCGCTGGTCGAAACCTCGCTTTCAGCACCGGCGCTGCTGCAATTATGCCTCGACATCGAAAGGGGCATGAAGCGGGTGAGGACGGAACGCTGGGGTCCTCGCACCATCGATATCGATGTGCTGACCTATGGCGATGAAACTATCGTTACGGAAAGCATCGAAGTGCCACATCCGCGCATGACGGAACGTGCTTTCGTGCTGATGCCGCTCGCCGATATCGCGCCCGATCTCGAGGTCAAGGACAAGCCCGTGCGGGAATGGCTGCGGCAGGCGGACAAGACCGGAATAGTCCGCGCAAACGAAAAACGGGAGTGGTGGACACTCCCGCTCGGTGATGGGTAATGGGCCCCGGTGCTCTTACGGCTTGATCGAGCCGACGGCCATCTGGTCGATGTCGCGTGCCAGCGTCACGCCGATCACCGGGATCATCTGGTCTGCGACCTTGACCGAAATGGTGATGTTCATCGAATTGTCGCTTGAGACGCGGGCGACCATCGCGCCGTTGAGCTTGGCGCGGTTGATACCGACGACGACCTTGTCGCCGCTGACCTGTCCGGAGGTGATGTCGAGACCCTTGCCGGTGGCGCCATCGAGGAACTTGCCCTCGTAAGAGTTGCCCTTCTGGCTGATGACCGCGGACATGGGTTGGCTGAAAACGCCGACGCGGCAGGTGCCGCCGAGCTTGATGCCGGTCTGCTTGTCGTCGAGCGGTTCGCCAGTCAGGTCGCAGGTGAATTTGGTGCCCTTGTATTTGCCGGCGACGATTTCGCCCGGGCCTTTCCAGCTTCCGGCAACGGAGCGGAAAAATACGTCGTCGCGATCGCGCGATGCGGCATGGACGTCAGACATGCCGAAGCCGGCGCTGACGGACAATATGGCGGCAAGTCCGCCCACAAGCGAAAAGAAGCGCGAATACATGATACTTTCCCCGGCGAAGAAGCCTGTTCGATAGGCTGCAATCTACCGGCGGAATGGTTAATGCTTGGTTTATTTCGACCTGATTTGCGGCTTCATCCGTAACCTTTTGATCCGCATATGCCCTTTGGATCAGGCTTTTCCACCGGTTTTTCCGCCACCCAGATCGGGCGTCAGGTCGGACATGAAGTCGCCTATTCCGGGTCGCTTCACCGCCCTGAACGGCAGCGGACGGCAAAGATCCATCGCCGCTATGCCGATTCGCGCCGTCATCAGGCCATTGATGACGCCTTCGCCCAGACGGGCGGAGAGTTTCGAGGCAAGACCATGGCCGAGAACCTGCTGCGCAAGCCCGTCACCGACGGCGATCGAACCCGTGACGGCGAGATGGGCGACCACGTCCCGCAACAGCCGCAGCATGCCGAGCGTACCCGGGCGGCCGCCATAGAGTTCCGCCATGGCGCGTACCAGCCTTGTTACCTCGAACAGCACATAGGCGAGATCGACCACCGCGCGCGGGCTGACCGCGGTGACGACGGAGACGCGTTTGGAGGAGTTGAGGATCAGCGCGCGCGCCTGCCGGTCGAGCGGCACCAGCAATTCGCGTTCGGCAAGATCGATCAGATGCGGACCGTCGATCACATCGTTTTCGGTATCCTTCAGCGCAGCACGCCCCTTTGCGGTCTCGGCACGGTGTGACAGGACCGCATTGAGGCGGGTGATGATGGCGCGCGCGGGCTTGGGGCTCTTGTCCAGGCTCGCCGTCTCGGCATCCGCCTTCAGGGATTGCACGGCGTTCAGCCGCATGATGCCGAAGACCTCCCGTCCGACGAGAACGAGGACCGCAAAAAGCGCAACGAGGAGGGCGATGCTTGCCGTGTAACCCAGCCAGTCGGAGCGGGAGAAAAGATTGCGGATAAGCTGATCCGCCCAAAGGCCGAAGGCGAGCGAAAACAGAACGCCGATTGCCCCGAGAGCAAGCTTGCCGAAGGAAAAGCGGCTCTTTTTCGGCGTCGCCACCGGCAGGGCGGCGGCATCGATCTCCTCCGGTGCCAGAAAGGGGTCATCCTCGTCGGGCGTCAGTGAAATCTCGGCGTCGAAGCTGCGTGGCGCATGTTTCTGCGCAACGGACGGGCGTGCCGTCTCTTCCGTTTCGAGTGTGAAAGCCGCCGGACGGCGTGCCTGCGGATCGTTTGGTGTGGGAGCCTTCATGCGAGCTTGTCTCCAAACAGGAACTGCATGGCGCGGTCGAGCCTTATATGGGGAACGGAAAGCCTGATGCCACCGCTGCCCGGTTCGTCGATATTGGGCGGGCGGAAACGCACGACATTGACGTCGGGAAGCGTCGCCTTGTCGCCATCCCTGTCGATGCTGCGAAAAAGCGGCTCGGGATCCTCCGGCAGGTCGCCGGGAAAGATCGCCGTCTTGCGATTGCCGTCGAAGGTCTCGCCATTAATTGTCTCACCGGCCATTGGCGTGCCAACGATGACCGGAAGGTCGTGACCATCCTGCCGCACGGTCGCTTCCCGCGTGGCGCGCACGGAAGCCAGCGCCATGACCTCGATGCCGGCGCCGTTCATGCCGATTGTAGTGATGGCGCGGTCCACCAGCCGGCGGGTCAACCGCTCCAGCCGGTCATGGCTCTCGTGATGCAGATGGTCGGCCTTGGTGGCGGCAATCAGCACCTTGTCGATGCGCCGGCCGATGAGAGAGGACAGGAGGCTGTTGGTGCCGGGGCGGAAACAGGCGAGAACATCGCCCAGCGCCCGTTCCAGATCCTGCACGGCCTCCGGGCCGCGATTGACCGCCTGAAGCGTGTCGATGAGCACGATCTGCCGGTCGAGACGGGCGAAATGCTCGCGGAAGAAGGGTTTCACCACGATAGACTTATAGGCGTCGTAGCGCCGCTCCATCATGGCGCGCAGCGATCCTTTGGGCGCTTTCTCATCCGTCAGGCCGGGCAGGGGTGCGAAAGTCAGCGCCGGCGATCCTTCCAGGTCTCCCGGCATCAGCAGGCGGCCCGGCGGCAGCGTGGAGAGCGATCTTTCGTCGGACTTGCAGGCCTTCAGATAGGCGGCAAAACTTTCGGCGAGACGTCGCGCCGTCATCTCGTCGGCGGGTGCGTTGATGTCGAGCGAGGAGGCGATTGCCAGCCATTCCTGCGCGAGCTCCGCACGGACGCCGTTTTGCGCCAGCGCCACTGTGCTGTCGCTGAAGCCCTTGTAATCCTGCGACAGGAGCGGCAGGTCGAGCAGCCATTCGCCGGGATAGTCGACGATATCGATGGAAAGCTTGCCGGCGGAAAACCAACGGCCCCAGCCGCTGGCGCTCTGGTAATCCAGCGTGATGCGCAGCTCCGAGATCGCCCGCGTCGAATCAGGCCAGAGTCGGTCGCGCACCAGCGCCTGAATATGATCCTCATATTGAAAACGGGGAATGGCATCGTCCGGCTGCGGCTCCAGCCGCACATTCGAGACGCGCCCGGACCGCATGGCTTCAAACAGCGGCAGGCGGCCGCCGTTCAGAAGATTATGGACGAGGGAGGAAATGAAAACCGTCTTGCCCGCCCGCGAAAGGCCGGTAACGCCAAGCCGCAATGTCGGGTTGGTGAGGGTGCTCGCACGATCGGCCAGATTGTCGAACGCGATGAGCGCACTGTCCGTCAGGGACGTAAGAGAAGGCGGCAATGGCAGTTTCCCTGCTGTGTTTCACGGTCACGGCTGCAATATAGGATGGCGCGGCTGCCCAAAAAAGAAGCGAGCCGGCGGATTTTCCACGACATCCCTTTAAGCCCCCCAGTCGTTCGCAGCAGCTGCTATTTGCCCGGCGAGAGGAAATCGACGAGCCGCCAGCGATTCTTGCCATTGCCGGCGCTGTCGTCGTGATCGAGCACGGCAAGCCCCGATGTGGGAAAACCGGAAGGCAGGGCGGCGTGCAGCAAATCCTCGCCGATCATCGCCTCAAGCGTCGCCTCCATCGTGGGATTGTGCCCGACCAGCATCACGGACTGCACATCCGTTTGCGCGGCGATGAGGGAGAGATAGGTTTCGCTGCGCGCATTGTACATCTCATCGATATAGGCGATGTCGATGCCCTCGTTGAAGGCCCGCTGCCAGGCTTGCGTGGTCTGCCGGCAGCGAGCGGCCGTGGAGGACAGGAGCACGTCTGGACGGTAGTGCCGGTCGGCGGAAAGGTCGGCGATAATCTCCGCCTCGGCGAAACCCGCCTCGTTCAATCCTCGGTCGAAATCGCGCTCTCCCGGTGCCGCCCAGGCGGCTTTGGCGTGGCGCAGAAGATAAACTCGCTTCAGGGGAGAATCTGTCAAGGGCGGGGACCGGCGTTCGAAACTCTGGAGGCACGGTCCGAATGCTACAGGATAGGCTCACGGGACCGCAAGTCCTCTTTCCTGTTAGCAAGTCGCGTCTAAGTGATCGAAGAAGAGATCGCTTCCACGCCAATAAAGGATAAAAATTAGTCATTTAGATGATTTTTATGTCAGTTTTAAAAATGCCTGAAAACTGATCTGTAGACTTGAACCGGCCTATATCATTGGAGTATACACCGCCGCATTGAGATGTTCTTCGAGGAGAATCGCGTTGAGTGAGAAGATCGATCTTAGCAAATATGTACTCTCGGAAGACGACGAGTTCATGAATGCCAGCCAGCGTGCCTACTTCCGCGCGAAGCTGGTCGCCTGGAAAAACGACATCCTTAGAGAAGCGCGCGAGACCCTCGGACATCTCGCTGAAGAAAGCGCCAACCACCCCGATCTCGCCGATCGGGCTTCTTCAGAAACAGACAGGGCGATCGAACTTCGCGCCCGGGACCGCCAGCGCAAGCTGATCTCAAAGATCGACGCGGCCCTTCAGCGGATCGAAGACGGCACCTACGGTTACTGTGAGGAAACGGGTGAGCCTATCGGCCTCAAGCGTCTTGACGCCCGCCCGATAGCGACCCTGTCCATCGAGGCACAGGAACGTCACGAGCGTCGCGAAAAAGTCTATCGCGACGAATAGGACGGAGCGTTGTCCGGTCGCCACGGTGAACCGGTCAGCCAATGGGATGCGAATGAGTAAGGGCACGGAATTGCTTCCGTGCCCTTTTTTCTGCGTTGAAATCACATCTGCCGAGAGTGTCAGCGGTCGCGAGTGACTGAAAGCTCGCCAAAGATACGCGCCATTTCCTTCTGCATGTCACCATCCGGAGTGGTGCCGGTAACCGGCGGCGAGACGGGCTGGGTCTTCGGCTGCTGTTCCGGGGCGACTGCAATTTCCGGTTCTTTCTCCGCATCCTTGCTCTTGGCGATCTCCGCCTCGAGAAAGCTTTCGAAATCGCTGGCAAGGTCATCGGAAAATTTGGGCTCGGCGTCAGAGGCGGTGACGGCTGGGTTTTCAGGCTTGGGCGGGAAGGGCGCCGGTGGCGTATTCTCTCCCGGTTTCAGCCCGGGAAGAACGCGCTCTCGCGCAGCGTCGAGAAAATCAGCGGCGGTCGATTGGTCGATAGCAGGTTCCCGAGCGGCAAAAACCGGCGGCGCAAGCACCGTCGGACGCTCCTCTGGCGCCTTCGCCTGCGCGACAACAGGCGGTGCAACCGGGGCCGGGGCAGGCACGAAAGGCTCAGCTTTTCGCTGTTCGGTTCGTTCTGCGGCCATATCCAGCGAGGCGGCGGCAATTGGCAAAACGGCGGCTGCCGGTGCGGCCACGGAGACCGGCGGCGGCACGGGGCGGGCGATCTCCCTCTCGGGCACGGCCTGCCTTACCGGCGGCGCAGGCTCACGTGCAACTGAAGGTGTTGCGGGAACCGGTTGCGGCGGGGCCAAGGGGCGCGGCGGCGGGGGCGTGGGCGATGCCGCGGCAGGCGCGGGGCGAGGCGCCGGGGCAGGCTGTTCAGGCCGTTGCGCCTGCCTTATGGGTTCTTCCGTTACGGAAGCGGGTGCAACAGCCGACACAGGCTGCTGTTGAGGCAAGGCGGGGCGGCGTTCCTGCGGGATTGACGGCTCGGCTCTTTTCTGTTCGTTTTCCTGGCGTGGCAGCGTCTTTAATTCCGGCTCCTGAACATCCCTGACGATCGGGATTGCGCCGATACCGCTTTCGATGACGATGTCAGTCGGGCCGCCGATCATCACCAGATGTTCGACATTGTCGCGACGCACCAGCACGAGACGGCGGCGCGCATCCACAGCCGTCGCATCGAGAACCTGCAGGCGCGGCTGCCGATTGCGTCCACCGCGGATAAAGGGGGCCGAGCCGCTGCGCCTGCGCAAAAGCCACAGGGCGATCGCCAGAACAAGCAGCGCCACACCCACACCGACAACAGCGACGATGAGATTGTTTCCATAGGTGCCGATAAAATCATCCATCATGGAGATCATCCCTTCAGATTTTTTCGAGCAATTAATATTGCCGTGGTTCTTATAGTGTGAACGTTAAGCAGGAAAAGACGATTTTTTTGGGCGCGATACAAGGTTTATTCATCTCGCCCCACAGGATCGCCGCATCATCCAGACAGACGCCACCAAAGTGCCATATGTTGTCCTTCAATGCTGAGGGACAATGAAGGTTGCAATTCTTCAGCCGGAGGAGCCATCAAAAATGTCCGGGAAGCTACCCATCACTACGCTTCTTGTACGAGGTTTCATTTTTGTTGTTTTCGCCTGGCTGCCGGTCTTTGCATTCCCACATCTGGCTGCAATGGCAGATGACAACGCGTCAGAAAACGCTGCAAGCATGACGGAGTTCGTAAGAGACAATCCATCCTGCATCGAGTTCACGGACGGGTGCTCGGTTTGTACGGTCACAGAGGGCAATATTGTCTGCTCCGCACCGCGCATTCAATGTCAGGTGAAGCCACTGACATGCACTCGGCAATAGGCGTTGAGACTTTTACGTCTTTTGAGCCGTTTCTCTGTGCGTTTTTAAGCCTTTGTGTCCCAGCGGAGCTTTTTGATGGCCAAGCGAGTTGCTACAAGAAATTCTGCTGCCCGATTCCGTCTGGGAAACGTGGCTGACCGAATGACGACCTGCAGGACTGCGAGGCCAAGATGACACGGGTGCGCGAGACAAGCGACAACGACCTTCCGCTGGTGGACAGGCGTGCCCGTTCCGGCACGGTTTTGCGCATCCTGCTTCTGGCGCTGGTGCTGATCGCAGCGGCGGCCGCTTTCGTCTATTTCAAGGATTCGCTCGAAAACGAAATCGTGCTCGGCATTCTCGGCGTGCTGGCGATGATGGGCATCTTCTTTCTGGTCTCGTCGATCATCGGTTTCATCGAGGTCATGCCGCAGTCGCAATCGGACGGGCTTGCCCGCCGTTTCCTGTCGGCCCACCCGGAAGGCACGCTGATTACCGATGCCAAGGGGCATATGGTCTATGCCAACGCCACCTATTGCCGCATGAGCGGCACCACCAAGGCGAGCGATATCCAGAGCCTCGAGACGCTCCTGTCACGCAGCCGGGAATCCACCGAAGCGCTTTATCGCCTCATCAATGTTCTGCGTGAAGGCCGCGACGGTTACGAGGAATTCCGGCTGCTGAAACCGCTTGGAGATGTCGCAGGTGCGGGACCGCACTGGTACCGGCTCAAAGGCCGCGTGCTGAAGGATGCGAGCGGCGAGGGCCTGCATGTTTTCCAGATCGCCGATATCACCCCCGAGCGGGAAGATCAGGAGCGATTTTTCCGCGAATTGCAGAACGCCATCGACTATCTCGACCATGCGCCGGCCGGTTTCTTCTCCGCCGGCCGCAAGGGCGAAATCGTCTATCTGAACGCCACCCTGTCCGAATGGCTCGGCATCGATCTGGCGCAATTCTCCCCAGGTTCGATGACGGTTTCCGATATTGTCGCAGGCGAAGGCATGGCGCTGATCGAATCGGTCCATCCTCAGGGCTCGGCAAAGCGCACGGAAATCCTTGATCTCGACATGCGCAGGGTCAACGGCCAGAGCATGCCGGCCCGCCTCGTGCATCAGGTTACTGCAAAGGACGGTGCGCCGGGCGAGAGCCGGACCATCGTCCTGATGCGTCCGAAGGGGCAGGAGGATACCGAATCGTCCTCGGCCATGCGCTTCACGCGTTTCTTCAACAACACGCCGATGGCGATTGCCTCGCTCGACGGCGAAGGTCGCATTCTGCGCATCAACGCGCCCTTCCTCAAGCTGTTCTCCGGCGTCGTCGGACGTGACGATATTGATCGCGGGATAGCACTCGAAACCATCATTCACGACAATGAGAAGCCGCGTCTGGAGCAGGCGCTGGCCGAAGCCAAGGACCGTCAGGGCGACATCGCCCCGTTCGATTCCCGCCATCCGAGCGACGAGGGCCGGCATTTCCGTTTCTACGTCAACGCCGTCATTGATCAGGATGACGAGGCGCCGGAAGAAGTGGCGATCGTTTATGCCATAGAGGTGACCGAGCAGAAGGCACTCGAAACCCAGATGGCGCAGACGCAGAAGATGAATGCCGTCGGCACGCTGGCGGGCGGTATCGCCCACGACTTCAACAACGTGCTGACCGCCATCCTGCTGTCGTCCGACCATCTGCTTCTGCAGGCGCGGCCGGCCGATCCAAGCTTTGCCGACCTCATGGAGATCAAGCGCAACGCCAACCGCGCCGCGGTGCTGGTGCGACAGCTTCTCGCTTTCTCGCGCAAGCAGACCATGCGTCCGGCAATCCTCAATCTGACCGATGTGATCGGTGATCTGCGGATGCTGGTAGACCGGCTGATCTCCGGCACCAATGTCAAGCTGGAAGTGGATTACGGCCGCGATCTCTGGCCGGTGAAGACCGACCTGTCGCAATTCGAGCAGGTGCTCATCAATCTTTGCGTCAATGCGCGCGACGCCATGCCGGAAGGCGGCAAGATCACCGTCCGGACGCGAAACGTCGAGGCGAAGGAAATCGCCGCGCTTGGCCGACCCGAATTCCCGGCGGAAGACATGGTCATGATCGAAGTCGCCGACAACGGCACCGGCATTCCGCCTGAGATCATGGACAAGATCTTCGAGCCCTTCTTCACGACGAAGGAAGTCGGCAAGGGCACCGGTCTGGGTCTGTCGATGGTCTATGGCATCGTCAAGCAGTCGGGTGGCTATATCTACCCCGAATCGGAAGTGGGCAAAGGCACCGCATTCCGCATCTACCTGCCGCGCCATGTGGTAGAAGTCGTTGCCGGCCAGCAAACCGGTCAGGCGGCGCTCACGCCAGTGGCAGCCCCTGAGCCTGTGAAGGAAGAGCCGCTCGATCTGACCGGCAATTCCGCCGTCGTCCTTCTGGTGGAAGACGAGGAGGCGGTGCGGCGCGGCGGCAAGCGCATGCTTGAGACTCGCGGTTACACCGTGCACGAGGCGGGATCCGGCACCGAGGCGCTGGAGGTGATGGAAGAGCTGGAAGGCAAGGTCGACATCGTCGTATCCGATGTGGTGATGCCGGAAATGGACGGTCCCTCGCTCCTGAGGGAGCTGCGCAAATCCTATCCCGACCTGAAATTCATCTTCGTTTCGGGTTATGCCGAGGACGCCTTTGCAAAGAACCTGCCGGCGGACGCCAAGTTCGGCTTCCTGCCGAAGCCCTTCTCTCTGAAGCAGCTGGCGATCGCCGTTCGCGAAATGCTCGACGAAAAGGAATGACGGCAGCCTGCAGGGCGATGGGGCATGGGCTCGTCGTCGCTGCCGGTTGCCGCACGCCTTTTCGTCAGGTCTGAAAAACGCGCCGATACGCCTGTTTCGCATCCGCGCTACCCATACCTGCCGCTACATCGCACTTTTCCAGCGGTTTGCCTCTTCGCAAACGCAATAGTGATTGCACCGTTTCGCAAGGGGCTTAAAATCGCATCTTAACGACCTAGATATGAAGAGGCGAAGTTCTCCCTCCTGGCAAAGAACTGTCGGTTTGAGAACGGTTTGGAGAATGATGAAAGATGATCGCTAGGCCGATCTACATGCAGGGCGAGGGCGAAGGGGAAGATGGCGGTACGAACCGCGGAACTTCCGTTATTACCCGCGTCAAGCCGAAGACGAAAAGACCGAATTTGTACCGTGTTCTTTTACTGAATGACGACTACACTCCCATGGAGTTCGTCATCCATATTCTGGAGCGTTTTTTCCAGAAGGATCGCGAAGCGGCGACCCGCATCATGCTGCATGTGCACCAGCACGGCGTAGGAGAATGCGGGGTGTTTACATATGAGGTCGCAGAGACGAAAGTAAGCCAGGTCATGGATTTCGCCCGACAGCACCAGCATCCGCTGCAATGCGTCATGGAAAAGAAATGAGGATCGCAACGTGCCAACTTTTTCCCCAAGTCTCGAGAAGGCGCTGCACCAGGCACTGACCTTTGCAAATGAGCGTCATCACGAATATGCGACGCTTGAACATCTCCTTCTGGCGCTGATCGACGACGCGGATGCCGCCGCCGTGATGGGCGCTTGCAATGTCGATCTCGATGCGCTGCGCAAGACCGTCAGCGATTACGTCGACAACGAACTGACCAACCTCGTCACCGGTTACGACGAGGATTCCAAGCCCACATCCGGTTTCCAGCGGGTTATTCAGCGGGCTGTCATTCATGTACAATCGTCCGGCCGCGAGGAAGTGACTGGCGCGAACGTGCTTGTGGCCATTTTCGCCGAGCGCGAAAGCCATGCCGCCTATTTCCTGCAGGAGCAGGAGATGACCCGTTACGATGCGGTCAACTACATCTCCCACGGTATCGGCAAGCGTCCGGGCACGTCGCAGACGCGCACGCCGCGCGGCGCCGATGAGCCCGAAAGCGAAAGCAAGGCGAGCCGCAGCAATCCCGAGGAAGAGGGATCTTCCTCCAAAAAGCAGCAGGATGCGCTGAAGGCCTATTGCGTCAACCTCAACGACAAGGCGAGGAACGGCAAGATCGACCCGCTGATCGGCCGCCACGAGGAGGTCAACCGCACCATCCAGATCCTCTGCCGTCGCTCCAAGAACAACCCGCTTTATGTGGGTGACCCCGGCGTGGGCAAGACCGCCATCGCCGAAGGCCTCGCCAAGCGCATCGTCGAAGGCAAGGTGCCGGAGGCTCTCGCCAACGACACGATCTTCTCGCTCGACATGGGCACGCTGCTGGCCGGAACCCGTTATCGCGGTGATTTCGAGGAGCGTCTGAAGCAGGTCGTCAAGGAACTCGAGGAGTTTCCGGGCGCGGTTCTGTTCATCGACGAAATCCACACCGTCATCGGTGCGGGTGCCACCTCCGGCGGCGCGATGGATGCATCGAACCTCTTGAAGCCGGCGCTGTCTTCGGGCGCGATCCGCTGCATCGGTTCGACCACCTACAAGGAGTACCGCCAGTTCTTCGAAAAGGACCGCGCACTCGTGCGTCGTTTCCAGAAGATCGACGTCAATGAGCCTTCCATTGATGATGCGATCGCGATCATGAAGGGGCTGAAGCCTTATTTCGAGGATTATCATCACCTCAGATATTCCAACGAGGCGATCAAGGCTGCCGTCGAACTGTCGGCCCGCTACATTTCCGACCGCAAGCTGCCGGACAAGGCCATCGACGTGATCGATGAGACCGGTGCGGCGCAGATGCTGCTGCCGGCGTCCAAGCGCCGCAAGCTGATCACCGAGCGGGAAATCGAGGCGACTATCGCGACGATGGCCCGCATTCCCCCGAAGACGGTTTCCAAGGATGACGAGATGGTTCTCGCCAACCTCGAAAAGGAACTGCGCTCGGTCGTTTACGGTCAGGACATCGCCATCGAGGCGCTTGCCACCGCCATCAAGCTGGCACGCGCCGGCCTGCGCGAACCCAACAAGCCGATCGGCTCCTATGTCTTCTCCGGCCCGACGGGCGTGGGCAAGACGGAAGTGGCCAAGCAGCTTGCCGCCTCGCTCGGTGTCGAGATGCTGCGTTTCGACATGTCGGAATATATGGAACGCCATACCGTGTCGCGCCTGCTCGGCGCACCTCCCGGTTATGTCGGCTTCGATCAGGGCGGTCTGCTGACCGACGGCGTCGACCAGCATCCGCATTCCGTGGTGCTGCTGGACGAGATCGAGAAGGCGCATCCGGATATCTACAACATCCTGTTGCAGGTGATGGACCACGGCTCGCTGACCGACCATAACGGCAAGAAGATCGACTTCCGCAACGTCATCCTCATCATGACGACCAATGCGGGTGCTTCCGAAATGGCGAAATCCGCCATCGGTTTCGGTTCTTCGCGCCGCACGGGTGAGGATGAAGAGGCGATCAATCGTCTGTTCACGCCGGAATTCCGCAACCGTCTGGATGCGATCATTCCGTTCTCGCCGCTGCCGACCGCCGTCATCCACAAGGTGGTGCAGAAGTTCGTCATGCAGCTCGAGACCCAGCTGTCCGAACGCAACGTCACCTTCGATCTGCACGAGGATGCGATCTCTTGGCTGGCGGAAAAGGGTTACGACGAAAAGATGGGCGCTCGCCCGCTGTCGCGCGTCATCCAGGAAAACATCAAGAAGCCGCTCGCCAACGAAATCCTCTTCGGCAAGCTCAAGAAGGGCGGTGTCGTCAGCGTCACCGTCGGCAAGAAGGACGATGGCTCCGACGGCCTCATACTCGACGTTCTGCCCGAGACTGCGCCCGTGAAGCCGAAGCCGGAGGCGGAGCTCAAGGCCGCAAAGTCGCCGGGCAAGGCTTCGAAGGGCAAGGCGAAACCTGCCTCGAAGGCTGCCAAGGCCAATGAGGAGGCGGATGTTCTGGTTGCCGAGGCGGACAAGGCTGACGAAGAGAACAAGCCGCGCCGCAAGGCCAATACGGTGCCGAAAGTGCCGAAGAAGAAATGATCGCGGTCTTTCGATCGATAAACCGATGCCGGGCGAAAGCCCGGCATTTTCATGTATAGTGGATCAGCAATGCAGACTGCCGACAGCGATGCCATCCCCCTGCGTGGCTGGTTTTTCAGGGGAATGCGGGGCATATTTTCGTTACCCTCGCTCATTCTCATGACATCCTTTGTCGGTTTCAGCGCCTTCGCGCTGGAATCGGGCGTGGCACGCGGCGAAGCGGTGTTCATGACGCTGACGATCTGGGCCCTGCCGGCCAAGATGATCCTGATCGGCTCCATGGTCGGCGGCGCCAATCTCGCCGCCTGTTTTCTGGCGGTGACGCTGTCATCGGTGCGGATGATGCCGATGGTCGCCTCCATCGTTCCGGAAATGCGCGGCGCGAAGACGCCGACATGGATATTGCTGTTTCTTTCTCATTTCGTTGCGATCACGGCCTGGGTCTTCGCCACGCAGAATCTCTCGAAAGTGCCGCGTGAGGCGCGCGCTGCCTGGTTTGCCGGTTTCGGCATCACGCTTACCGTCGTCAACGCCGTCATCGTCGGTCTTTGTTACGGCGTCGTTGCTGCCTTTCCGCCACTAGTCGCAGGCGTCCTGTTCTTCCTCACGCCCGTTTATTTCGTGGCGTCGATCTGGGCGTCAGCCCGCCATTCCGTCGTCAAGGTCGCCTTTGTCATCGGCGTGATCGCAGGTCCGGTCTTTGCGGTGATCGCACCCGAATTCGACATTCTCTATGCCGGCATCGGCGGCGGGACCGCGGCCTATCTGATAGATCGATTTGTCTTCCGACGCAGGATCAAACCCGTCTCACCGGAGAGCGAGCCATGATGACCGAAAACTGGTGGGCGCCCTATCTCTTCATCGCCATTGCCGGCTGGCTGGCGACCGATCTCTGGCGCTGGCTCGGCGTTCTCGCCGGTAACCGGCTGAAGGAAGATTCCGAGGCGCTTCACTGGGTGAGGGCGGTGGCCACCGCACTCGTCATGGCCGTTACCGCCAAGCTGATCGTATTCCCGACGGGATCGCTCGAAGCGTCACCGCTATGGCTGCGCATCGGAGCGGCGACGCTCGGTTTCATCGCATTCCTGTTGGCCGGCCAGCGCGTCATCGTCGGCGTGGCCGTGCCGATCCTGCTTCTGGCCGGCGGATTATTCGCGCTTGGTTTTTAATACTCCCCTTATCCGAATATTAAGCCCGTTGCCGTAATGTGCCGCTGACTAAACAGGGGCCAATTCCATGCGGCTATTTGCGGCAGAACGTTTTGTACTTGGCGTGGTCGCCACATTATTCCTCGTGGATGCGGCACTGATCGCTGTCAAAGGCATCAGGGTAGACTACGTCGGGTATTTTATATGCAGCCTGGCGGGAGCGGGCGTTTTCCTCCTCGGTCAATTCTATCGTAAGAGCGGACGTGATCTTCGCATCGCTGCCGCCCTCATTTCAGGCGGACTGTTCATCCTGTTTACGCTTGTCGCGTCCGTTTTTAACTACATGTTTCTGCCTGTCGCTTTTCCGACGATTGATCATGTGCTCTTCCGCGTGGATGCGGCCTTCGGTTATAGCTGGGCGGGTATCGTCCTGTGGGCTGCGACGCACCCATGGGTCGGAACAATCCTGTTCATGGTCTATGCGACATCGCTTCCGCAGCTTCTGGTGGTCGTGATCACGC
Organism: Rhizobium oryzihabitans; assembly: GCF_010669145.1. Lineage (NCBI taxonomy): Bacteria > Pseudomonadati > Pseudomonadota > Alphaproteobacteria > Hyphomicrobiales > Rhizobiaceae > Rhizobium > Rhizobium oryzihabitans. The sequence goes on along the minus strand of NZ_CP048632.1, from coordinate 733,327 downwards.
TCGGTTTTACCGGCAAGGAGCGGATGCTGCACCATTTCCTCGTCACGGGAGTGCTGGGCGCCTGTGCAAGCATCGTTTTCTGGATATTCTTCCCGACATTCGGACCTTCTGCCTATGTGCAGGTGCCGCAATGGGTATCTCAGACTATCCCTCTGGCCGTCGGGAATATCTACGGGCAGGAGTTGGTCCGCCTTACAACTGAGGGCGTGGTCTATTTGTCGCCCAAAGACGTGCTGGGGCTGATCGGATTTCCGTCATTTCACATCTTCATGGCGGCAATGTCAGTCTGGTTCGTGCCGCGTCACTGGGCGGTGATGGCGGTGATCCTGCCGATCAACCTCTTGATGCCGCTGGCCGTTCTCGTCCAGGGCGGACATCACCTTTCGGATGTTTTCGGTGGTCTTGTTGCTTTTGTCATCGTCTGTGCCGTCTCAGGCCGCCTGCTCAAGTGGCTTGCGTCAAGGGAACGGGCAGGGGATGCGGCAACCTCTCCTGCTCGGATCGTCGCAGCGGAATAATCGCCGCGAGTTTCGCTCGCGCGGGCTTCCGTAATAAGCCAGTCCGACAGGATGCGGGCCGAAGCTGTCATTTCTTCCGCCTCGATCAGCCAGTAATATTTGTCCGAATCGGCTGCCCGATCGAAGAGCACCGTCAATTGACCTTCGGCGATTTCGCCGTGAAGAAGTGCGGTCGGGCAAAGGCCGATACCCTGTCCATCCTTAAGCGCCGTCACCAGAAGATTGAAATCCGCAAAGATGGGGCCAGCACGCTTTGGCAGGGATAGGCCCTCAATTGCCAGCCACTCCCGCCACGCTATCTCGCTATCGTCATGCAGTAATTCTGCCCGCAGCAGGCTCGAGACGTCATCGAAGGGCCCGGATGTCGCGACGTAGGCAGGCGCGCATGTCGGATGTGTCTCGGCGCTGAAGAGCGCCACGGCTTTCTGCGCAGGGGCTGGGCCGTGTATGATACTGAGATCGGCTTGCGTTGCGTTATCCCTGCCGGAATAGCTGATCGAAACCTGTATGTCGGGATGCAGTGCCCGGAAGCGGGGAAGGCGCGGTGTCAGAAAATGCGCCACCACCGAAGGCAGGCTTGCGAGGTGGACGGTCATGCGGTCGCGGCCCTGGCTGATCCGCTGCGCGCCGGCGGCGATCTGCCGCAAACTATCCGAGACGGTAATGCCGAATTCACGGCCAGCCGGGGTGAGCCTGACGCCTCTTGCATGGCGCTCAAAAAGGGGCACACCCAGCCACGCCTCCAGATTGCGCACATGCTGGCTGACGGCAGTCGCCGTCATGCCGAGTTCGACCGCTGCCAAAGAAAAGCTTGTTCTTCTGGCGGCGGCTTCAAAAGCGCGAAGGGTGGCGAGTGGTGGCAGTTTCATGATCCGCAAGGGTAAGTAAGACTTGGTCTGAGCGCAAGAAAAACCCATCTTGTCAGTTGGGCATTCATGCCGCAATTTCGCGCCGACATCTACATCGCTCCGAGGATTTCATGACCCCTATGCCTGCCGCCGAGCCCGTTGACGCCGCCGCGCGCCGCGCTGTCCGCCCCGTTGTCGTTTATCCGAACGGCACACTTCAGACACCTGACCTTGCGCTTCTGGAGAAGGCAAAGGGACATATGAAGAAGATCGACGAGGTCATCGTGCCGCCGCGTGACGGCCGCAGCTTCAACGTGCCGAAGGGGCACTTCTTCCGCATCGTCAGCATCGATGGGCCGCAGGTGGGGGATCTGAACCTCTGGAACGCCCATGATCTGACGGAACGCTTTTTCAGCGGCAAGACCCGCGCCCTGCATGCCACCCATGTCTGCGTCGGCAACCGGCTGTGGAGCAACCTGCCGTCCCTGCGGCCGATGGCGACCATCACCCATGATACGCTCTCATGGTATGGCTGGGACGAGGATGGTGGCGGCGTGCATGACGTGATCGGCACCCGTTGCGATCCCTATACCAACAGGCTTCTGAGCGGTGGCGATTACCACCATTGCTGCCATTCAAACCTCACCAATGCGCTGGCCTCGGCCAAGGGCCTGTCATTCGGCGAGGCGGAACCGCATGTGCATGACGTGCTGAATGTCTTCATGTGCACGGGTTTCACCCACGACACGCATCAATATTTCATGAAGGCGAGCCCCGTGCGGCCGGGCGACTATCTGGAACTTTTCGCGGAAATCGATCTCATCGGCGCGCTCTCAGCCTGCCCGGGCGGCGATTGCGGTTCCAGCCATTCCAGCGATGCGGTCCCGTGCTATCCCCTGAAGGTGGAGATATTCCGACCGGATATGGCGGCGCTTGAAGGCTGGCCTTGGCCGGAACGGAATGCGTATCGTCCTTTGGAATGATGATAAACACCTCTGTCGTCCTGCCGGACTAGATCCGGCATCCAGCCACAGCGCGTCTGCGCCGTGAAAGGATTCTTTCGCGATCAAGGACTTGATCGCACTGGACCCCGGATCAAGTCCGGGGTGACGGTGTGCGGATGCCGCTGTTCTGCCAAACGCGCAGGCGTCTCGGCACCCGTCACGAAGCAAGCGCCGCCTTTATCTTCTCCGCATGGGCTTTCAACACCTCGCCATCGGCCATCACACCGGAATGCGGCTTCAGCGGCTCTCCTTCCTTGCGCGGAATGACGTGGAAATGCAGGTGGAAAACGGTCTGACCAGCGGCCGGTTCGTTGAACTGGGCGATGAAGACGCCATCCGCATCGAAGGCTTCCTTGGCCGCCACGGCCAGTTTCTGCACCACGGGGATGGTTCTCGCCAGCACTTCCGGGTCGGCATCGAGCAGGTTGCGTGAGCCGGTCTTGGGAACGACGAGCAGATGACCCGGCGCCTGCGGCATCACATCCATGAAGGCCAGCGTATGTTCGTCCTCGTAAAGCTTGTGGCTCGGAATTTCGCCGCGCAGGATTTTCGCGAAGATATTGTTGTCGTCATAAGCGCTGGCCGTCATCGGTGATCTCCCCATCGCGGACTATGCGTCCGGTTCCTGTTCCTGTCTCTCGCCCTTGCGGAAGGGCGTGTGGTCTTCCAGATAGTCGCCGATATGCTCGACTTCTTCGCGCTCGCGCTGAAGATAGTCGGCAATGGCGCGGCGCAGACCCGGGTGAACGATGAAATGCGCCGAATGGGTGGTGACGGGCACATAACCGCGCGCCAGCTTGTGCTCGCCCTGCGCACCCGCTTCCACCCGCTTCAAACCCTTCGCCAGCGCGAAGTCGATCGCCTGATGGTAGCAGACCTCGAAATGCAAAAACGGATGATCCTCGATGCAGCCCCAGTGGCGACCATAAAGCGCATCCGAGCCGATGAAATTGATCGCGCCGGCAATATAGCGCCCCTCGCGTTTCGCCATCACCAGCAGCACATCATCGGCCATGCGCTCGCCGATCAGCGAATAAAACTCCCGCGTCAGATAGGGCCGGCCCCATTTGCGGCCGCCGGTATCCATATAGAAGGCGAAAAACTGGTCCCAGATATCCTCGGTCAGGTCGCTTCCGGTCAGCAAGTCGATTTCGATGCCGTTTTCCAGCGCCGCACGGCGTTCTTTCTTCAGCCCCTTGCGCTTGCGCGAAGAAAGGGCGTCGAGAAAATCACCGTGGTCGCGATAACCGTCATTGATGAAATGAAACTGCTGGTCGGTCCTGTGCAGGAAATCGCGCGGCAGAAGGGCGGAAAGATCGCTCTCTTCCAGAAATGTGACATGTGCCGAGGAGACGCCGATCTTTTCAGTCACCTGCGCGAGACCGGAGGCCAATAACGCCTTGAAGCGTGTCTCGTCTTCGTTTTCCGAAACGAGCAGCCGTGGCCCGGTTGCCGGTGTGAAGGGCACTGAACATTGCAGTTTCGGGTAATAGTGCCCACCCGCCCGCTCAAAGGCATCCGCCCAGCCATGGTCGAAGACATATTCGCCCTTGCTGTGGTTCTTCAGATAGGCAGGTATTGCCCCAACCAGCGCGCCGGACGCGTTTTCGAGAAGCAGATGGTGTCCAAGCCAACCGGTCTTGGCAGTCGCTGATCCGGAATCCTCCATGGATGATAAAAATTCGTGGGAAATAAATGGGTTGTAATATTTACCTAATGTATTGCGCGATGTTCCGGAAAGCCGCTTCCAGCTTTCCGGATCAATATCCCCAAGGGATTGCGCAACGCGTATGGAATAGTCTTCTGTCATGCCGTGGCGGAGGGGTTCTCTCTCGGGTCGAAACCTTCGAATGTCATCTGGTCCGCATATTTATAGGTAGTCTCGCGCGCATTTTCATCCCTGACCGTCCAGGTAATTACCGGAAGCCCAAGTTTTCTCTGCGCCTCGATGAAGCTGTTGGGCAGATGACCCCAATGATAGGAGATGAAATCGATTCCGGTTTGCATCGCCTCGTCATGTTTGAAGAAGTCTTCCGGCTTGTCGCCCTCGGCGGTCAGCCCGAGCGGCCAGGGCGAGCCCGCCGCCTTCAGATCCTTGAGGAGATGATGGTCGAAGCTCATCAGCGCCACATGGCCCTTGTAACCCTCGAGGTCCTCCAGCACCGCTTCGGCAAAACCGTCATCGACGCCTTCGCCTTCACGGCCTTTCAGCTCGATCACCAGTGGTACCTTGCCCGCGCAAAGCGTCAGAAGCTGCTTCAGCGTCGGGATACGGTCCTTGGTCTGGCCAACGGATAGGAGAGACAATTCACCGGAGGTATGTTCGCGTACGTCGCCCTTGATGCCCGTCAATCGGGCCATGTCGTCGTCGTGAAAAATGACGGGCACGCTGTCGGCTGCCAGCTGCACGTCGCATTCAATGGCGAAACCGGCCTCGATGGCGCGGGAAAAGGCCGAAAGCGTGTTTTCCCAGACCGCCTTGTTCAGATCGTGATAACCGCGATGGGCGACGGGCTCGGCCGTCAGCCAGGAGAGTTTAAGGGTCATGCTTCGATTTCCAGGATGGCGTCGATCTCGACGGCGGCATTGAAGGGCAGGCAGGCCATGCCGACAGCGGCGCGGGCATGCTTGCCGGCATCGCCGAGAACATTGGCGAGAAGGTTAGACGCGCCATTGATGACGAGATGCTGTTCGACGAATTCCGGAACGGAGGCAACGAAGCCATTCAGCTTGATGACGCGGCGGATTTTCGAGAGGTCGCCATTCAATGCGGCCTTGACCTGTGCGAGAATGTTGACGGCGCAAAGTTCGGCGGCGCGCTGGGCGCCTGGCACGTCAACATCGCGGCCGACAAGACCCGTCACCGCAATCTTGCCTGATTCCATCGGCAGTTGACCCGATACATAAAGAAGATTGCCGCTGATGGTGAACGGAACGTAGTTTGCGGCTGGTGCTGCCGCTACGGGAAGCGTAAAGCCAAGTTCCTTGAGGCGGCCTTCGATGACGTCCGACATTTTCGTCTCCGGTTTTGTTGTAAATCCTTCAAGAATCCGGCATTCAGAAGATGTTGATCCAAAAGCCGGGCGGTTGCTTGTACAATATGAGCGGTGAGTCCAACAGGAGATATTGCATGTTTGTCAGGACGCTTGGTTTCGTTGCCGCAACAGGGCTTATGACCGGCCTGTCGAACGCTGCCAATGCCTTGCCCGTCACGGTTCCGGATCTCGTTGCGCACCGCGCCATCTATGATCTCGAACTCAAGGATGCGTCCGACCGCTCCGGCATCGAGGGCATGACGGGCCGCATGGTCTATGAATTCACCGGCTCCGCCTGTCAGGGCTACAAGACGGACTTCCGTTTCGTGACGCAGATCAACACCGGCGACGCGGTCCGCATGACCGACCAGCAGACGACGACCTTCGAAGACCTGACAGCAAAGAAGTTCACCTTCGAGACCAAGTCCTACACGGACGACAAGCTGGACAAGGAAGTGCAGGGGGCCGCAGTCGACAGCAGTGAGGGCGTGAAGGTGGATCTGACCCGCCCGGACGCCCGTCAGGTCAGTCTCGTCGCCAGCGAATTTCCGACGGAACATATGGTCCAGGTCATCGAGCATGCCAGACAGGGAAAGCGCATCTTCGAATCCCGCATTTTCGATGGTTCGGATGATGGCGACGAAAGCCTGATCACCTCAACGCTGGTCGGCAAGTCGCAGATGCCGAAGGATGGCGACGCCGAGGCCGGCAAGGCGGGCGATTTCGCCAAGGCTGCATTCTGGCCGGTGACCATCGCCTATTACAACGACAAGACGGGTACGGACGCGCTGCCGATCTACCGCATGTCGTTCAAGCTTTATGAAAACGGAATCACCCGCGACCTGACGATGGATTACGGCGATTTCGTTCTGACGGGAAAGCTTGCGAAGCTCGATATTCTCAAGCCCGAAACCTGCGAAAACAAGCCTGTCCGCTGAAAGGCGGCTGTTTCTGCGGTTTTTTCGCATAAATGCTTGCATTTTCACGCGGGCGACTGTATGCGGCTCACCATTCCACACGCGAAGCTTGGGATGTTCCGGGAGAAATCCGGTTCGTTCCGCCCGGTGGTATCGATGAAAATCGGTGCTGTTCGCTTCGCGGGGGTTAAACCGGAAAAGGAGTAACAAGGCATGGCATTGCCCGATTTTTCTATGCGCCAGCTTCTGGAAGCTGGTGTTCACTTCGGCCACCAGACGCACCGCTGGAACCCGAAGATGAAGCCGTACATCTTCGGCGACCGTAACAACATCCACATCATCGACCTGGCTCAGACCGTTCCGATGCTGTCGCGCGCCCTTCAGGTCGTGTCCGACACCGTCGCTCGCGGCGGCCGCGTTCTGTTCGTTGGCACCAAGCGTCAGGCGTCCGAAATCATCGCCGACAGCGCGAAGCGTTCGGCCCAGTACTACGTCAACTCCCGCTGGCTTGGCGGTATGATGACCAACTGGAAGACCATCTCCAACTCGATCCAGCGCCTGCGCAAGGTCGACGAGATCCTGAACTCGGAAGCTTCCGGCTACTCCAAGAAGGAACGCCTGAACCTTGAGCGCGAGCGCGAAAAGCTTGAAAAGGCTCTCGGCGGTATCCGCGATATGGGCGGCGTTCCGGACCTGATGTTCATCATCGACACCAACAAGGAAAAGATCGCGATCGAAGAAGCCAAGCGTCTTGGCATTCCGGTCGTTGCGATCATCGACAGCAACTGCGATCCGGATCACATCGACTACCCGATCCCGGGTAACGATGACGCATCGCGCGCCATCTCGCTCTACTGCGACCTGATTGCCCGTGCTGCCATCGACGGTATTGCCCGTCAGCAGGGCGCTTCCGGCCGCGACATCGGCGCTTCTGAAGAAGCTCCGATCGAGCCCGCTCTCGAAGACGAGGCTGGCGCCTGATTTAGGCCCTGTCTGGCGGCGATTTCTTGATCGCCGTCTCCTCGACCAGGATATGACAAGGCCGTCAAAGACCTTCAATGGGTTGACGGCCTTGTTCGTTTCAAGCGCTCCGCTACGTTTTTAGGAAACCGCTGGCGTCTGACGTGGTTGAAACGCAAGGCAGTCTTCATAACGCTGTCACACTTCGGCGGCACCCATCATTCCGATGTATGGAGACGCCGCAGCACTTGGGAATGCGCATGCCCCTTTCCTGAAATCCTCTCCGGTTTCAAAGGGTGTGCGGCCGGGTACAGTCATCACCCAGAACTTCGGCACGGCAAATTCCGCCGGCTGACCGATCGAACCGATAAGAGGCAAACAATGACCGAAATCACAGCCGCAATGGTGAAGGAACTGCGCGAAAAGTCTGGCGCAGGCATGATGGACTGCAAGAAGGCTCTTGCTGAAACCAATGGCGACATGGAAGCGGCGATCGACTGGCTGCGCGCCAAGGGCATCGCAAAGGCCGACAAGAAGTCTGGCCGTACGGCTGCCGAAGGTCTGGTCGGCGTTGCCACCATGGGTCACAAGGCTGTTGTTGTCGAACTCAACTCCGAAACCGACTTCGTTGCCCGTAACGATGCGTTCCAGGACCTTATCCGCGGTATCGCCCAGGTTGCCCTCACCACCAACGGCACCGTTGACGCTGTTTCCGCTGCCACCTATCCGGCAACCGGCAAGTCCGTTGCAGACAGCATCAAGGACGCCATCGCCACCATCGGCGAAAACATGACGCTGCGCCGTTCGGCTGCGCTCGAAGTCGAGCACGGCGTTGTCGCGACCTACATCCACAATGCTGCCGGCGACGGCATCGGCAAGCTCGGTGTTCTCGTTGCCCTGAAGTCGGTTGGCGACAAGGCTGTCCTGAACTCCATCGGCCGCCAGGTTGCAATGCACATTGCTGCGACCAACCCGCTCGCCATCCGCGCTGAAGAAGTCGACGCCGCCGTTGCTGAGCGCGAGCGTAACGTCTTCATCGAACAGGCCCGCGAATCCGGCAAGCCGGAAGCCATCATCGAAAAGATGGTTGATGGCCGCATGCGCAAGTTCTTCGAAGAGGTCGCTCTTCTGTCGCAGGCTTTCGTCATCAACCCGGACATCACTGTCGGCGCTGCCGTCAAGGAAGCCGAAAAGGAAGCCGGCGCCGCCATCGAAGTGACGGGCATGGTTCGCCTGCTGCTCGGCGAAGGCGTTGAGAAGGAAGAAAGCGATTTCGCAGCAGAAGTCGCCGCAGTCGCCAAGGGCTGATTATATTTACCCAATCTTGGGAAAACGGGAGGGCATCGCGTGACAACGCGGTGCCCTTCGTGTATCCGCGTTTCGGTTACATTTCCGAGGAGTCATGATGTCTTCCAAGCCGATCTACAAACGTGTTCTTCTCAAGGCTTCCGGTGAAGCCCTCATGGGCGATCAGGGTTTCGGCATCGATGTGGCGGTGGCCGACCGGATTGCCTCCGATATCGCCGAAGCAAGGGCGATGGGCGTTGAAGTCGGCGTCGTCGTCGGCGGCGGCAATATTTTCCGCGGCGTCGCCGTGGCCTCCAAGGGTGGCGACCGCGTCACCGGCGACCACATGGGCATGCTGGCCACCGTCATCAACGCGCTGGCGCTCGCAACGTCGCTGCGCAAGCTCAGCATCGACACCGTCGTTCTGTCCGCAATCGCCATGCCTGAAATCTGTGAGAGCTTCTCGCAGCGCGCAGCTCTTCATCATCTCGCACAGGGTCGCGTGGTGATTTTTGCCGGCGGCACGGGCAACCCCTTCTTCACCACCGATTCCGCCGCAGCGCTGCGCGCCGCGGAAATGGGCGCGGAAGCCATCTTCAAGGGCACCCAGGTGGACGGCATCTATTCGGCCGATCCGAAGAAGGATCCGACAGCCACCCGTTTCGACGAGCTGACCCATAGCGAAGTGCTCGGTAAGGGTCTCGCGGTCATGGATATCGCGGCTGTCGCGCTTGCCCGCGAAAACCACATCCCGATCATCGTTTTCTCGATCCACGAGAAGGGCGGTTTCGCGCAGATATTGACCGGCGGTGGCCGCAAGACCATCGTGCACGACAAGTAATCAAGAAAAGATGCCGCCCCTCGGGGCGAATTCCGGCCGGAACGGCCGACAGAGATGGAGTATCAAGATGAGTGGTATTGACCTCAACGATATCAAGCGCCGCATGGATGGCGCCATCAATGCGTTCAAGAGCGATATCGCATCGCTGCGCACCGGCCGTGCTTCGGCCAACATTCTCGATCCGGTAACCATCGAGGCCTATGGCTCGCGCGTACCGCTCAACCAAGTCGCAAACATCACCGTTCCGGAGCCGCGCATGCTCGGCGTCAATATCTGGGACAAGTCGATGGTCAACGCCGTCGACCGTGCGATCCGCGAATCCAATCTCGGCCTCAACCCGATCGTTGACGGCCAGAACCTCAGAATTCCGCTGCCCGAGCTCAACGAAGAGCGCCGCAAATCGCTCGTCAAGGTGGCCCATGATTATGCCGAAAAGTCCAAGGTGGCGATTCGCCATGTTCGTCGTGACGGCATGGATGGTCTGAAAAAAGCCGAAAAGGACGGTGACATCGGTCAGGACGAAAGCCGTGGCCAGTCTGAAAAGGTCCAGAAAATGACCGACGACACGATTTCGGAAATTGACCGCTTGCTTGGCGAGAAGGAAAAGGAAATCATGCAGGTCTGATATCGCTTGCGATAGACCTGTATTTTATTCGTTTTAATTCCGCACTGCCTGTTACTGGATCGATATGCCGACGACGACACGTTCCTCCATACCCGAGCACGTCGCCATCATCATGGATGGCAATGGACGCTGGGCAAAACAGCGCGGTCTTCCGCGCGTGATGGGGCATCGCCGCGGGGTGGAGGCCGTGCGCGAGACCGTGCGTGCGGCGGGCGATTGCGGTATCCGCTATCTCACGCTGTTCGCTTTCTCGTCGGAAAACTGGCGCAGGCCGGAATCCGAGGTCAGCGACCTGATGGGCCTTCTGAAGGCTTTCATCCGGCGCGACCTTGCGGAACTTCATCGCGAAAACGTCCGTGTCCGGATCATCGGTGACAGGCAGGGGCTGAAAAACGATATACGCAGCCTTCTCGAAGAAGCCGAACAGATGACGGCTGATAACACCAAGCTGACGCTGGTGATCGCCTTCAATTATGGCAGCCGCGATGAGATTACCCGCGCAACGATGGCGATCGCCAGCGACGTCGCGGAAGGCCGGCTGGACGTGGCATCGATCACGCCCGAGATGATTTCGGCGCGACTTGACACGTCCGGAATACCGGATCCTGATCTGATCATCCGCACCAGCGGTGAGGAGCGTCTGTCGAATTTCCTGCTTTGGCAGGCGGCCTATTCCGAATTCCTGTTCATTCCGGAATATTGGCCCGACTTCGACCGCCAGCTGTTTTTCTCCGCAATCGAGCAATATGCATCGCGTGACCGCCGCTTTGGCGCAATCGCCGAGCAGGTTGCCGTGGCAGGCGCCTGATGAGCCGTGAACTCAGACTGCGGATCGTGTCCGCAATTGTCATGGCGGCGGTCATATTGGCCGCGACCTGGTATGGCGGCATTCTGTTCCGCATCGTGGCCGGTCTCCTGGCGATCCTCATCTATTATGAATGGTCGAAGATCACCCGCCTGTCGGAAACCAATTCCACCGGCAATGCCTGGGGCTGGTTTGCGGTCGCTGTCATCGCCGGCAATACGATTTTCGGCGAGCCTTCGCTCGATCTGCCGCTGCTCTCGGGCTTTACGCTGACCGCAGCCTTGTTTCCCGTTCTGCGCGGCAGGAACTGGTGGCTGGTGGGCGGCATCGTTTATGCGGGCCTGAGCGGCATATCGCTTGCGGCCATTCGCGGCGACGAGCTGACCGGTTTTGTCTCCATCCTGTTTATCTTTGCGGTCGTCTGGTCGACGGATATTCTCGCTTATTTCGTCGGACGCGCCATTGGCGGGCCGAAGCTTGCGCCGGCGATCTCGCCGGGCAAGACCTGGTCGGGCGCGATAGGTGGTGCAGTGGCCGCATTGATCGGGGGAGGCGCCGTGTCCCTCGCCTATCACGGCAGGATAAGCCTGCTCGTATTGGGGCTCGCTCTCATCCTTTCGGTATTCAGCCAGATCGGCGACCTCTTTGAATCCTTCGTGAAACGACGGTTTCAGGTCAAGGATTCCAGCCATCTCATTCCCGGCCACGGCGGCTTCATGGACCGGGTTGACGGTCTTGTTTTCGCCTGCTTTACGGTATTCCTCATTGCTTTCGTGCATGCAGCGGCAACCGGCGACGTACCCGGCTCGGGTGGCGGTCTCTTGCCGGGCTTCTAAGCGGCGCGAAAGGTCATGAAATAAAGGGCAGATTGTCATGAACACAGTAATGGCGGCGACCGGCTTTCTGACCGGCTATATAGTGCCCTTCATCCTGGTGCTTTCCCTGCTCGTTTTCGTCCATGAGATGGGCCACTACCTCGTCGGACGCTGGAGCGGCATCCGTTCCACAGCCTTTTCCATCGGTTTCGGCCCTGAGCTGATCGGCTTTACCGACCGGCACGGCACAAGATGGAAGATTTCCGCGATCCCGCTTGGCGGCTACGTGAAGTTCTTCGGCGACGAAGATGCGGCCAGCAAGCCGGATAGCTCAGGCCTGTCGCATATGTCGCTGGAGGAGAGGGCGCAGACGCTTTCCGGCGCCAAGCTGTGGAAAAGGGCGGCGACCGTTGCTGCCGGCCCAATCGCCAACTTCATTCTCGCCATCCTCATCTTCGCGGTCCTCTTCGGTGTCTATGGCCGGATGATCGCCGATCCCGTCGTGGCCGAAGTGCGTGAAAACAGCGCGGCCGCCGCAGCCGGCATACACCCCGGCGACCGTCTGATGGCGATCGACGGTGAAAAGATGACAACCTTCGAGGATGTCCGCCGTTATGTCGGTATCCGGCCTGGCACGCCGATCACCGTGACGGTCGAAAGATCGGGCGAAGAGCTTAAGCTGCCGATGGTACCGACTCGCACGGAAACCACCGACCAGTTCGGCAACAAGCTGGAAATGGGTATTATCGGTATCGTCACCGACCAGAGCAGCGGCAATTTCCGCCACATCGAATATTCGCCGTCGCAGGCGTTGCTCGAGGGCGTGCGCGAAACGGGCCACGTCATCACCGGCACCTTCAACTATATCGGCAACCTCGTCACCGGGCGCATGAACGCCGATCAGCTCGGTGGTCCGGTCCGTGTGGCGCAGGCGTCGGGCCAGATGGCGACACTCGGCATTTCGGCCGTTATCCAGCTGGCCGCCGTTCTTTCCGTGTCGATTGGTCTTCTGAACCTGATGCCTGTCCCGGTTCTGGATGGCGGGCATCTGGTGTTTTATGCAATCGAGGCCATCCGCGGCAGGCCGCTTGGCGCCGGTGCGCAGGAGGTGGCTTTCCGTATCGGCATGATGATGATTTTGGGTCTTATGGTTTTTGCAACATGGAATGATATCAGCAGCTTGATCGGCTGAGGATAGTGTTTTAACGGTTTTGTTAGGGACTTGTTTACCCTGTTTTTATGCCGAAGTGGCGAATGAGCCACTCTGGATCACGAAGTAAACAGAATTTAACGTTCTGACTTGCTTGTAGGGGAAAAGCAGGTAAAACGACGCACATGGCCGGAGTCGGGTTCCGCCCGCTGAGGGACAACGTAAAAAGGTAAGAATTGAAATGAAGGCTGGTTCAAGGTTTTTGAACGCTGTGTCGGCGGTTGCGCTGTCTGCTGGTGTTTCTTCGGTTGCGGGCCTCGGCGTGCTTGCCTCTGCTGGCGTTGCAAATGCAGCTGTCATCAGCAGGATCGATGTTCGCGGGGCCGAGAGGTCCGGTGCGGACTCCGTGCGTTCCAACATCACCATTGCGCCGGGTAAGAACTTTTCCAATTCGGACATCGATGAATCGGTGAAGCGTCTTTACGCCACCGGTTACTTCTCGAATGTCTCCATGCGCGTTTCCGGCAGCACGCTGGTCGTGACGGTGAACGAAAACCAGCTGGTCAACCAGGTGGTCTTCAACGGCAACCGCAAGATCAAGGACGACAAGCTGGCCGGCATTGTGCAGACCCAGCCGCTCGGTCCGTTCAACCAGGCTATCGTGACTGCGGATATTGCTCGCATCAAGGAAGCCTACGGTGCCATCGGTCGTAGCGACGTCGAAATCACCACCCAGACCGTTTCTGTCGGTCAGGGCCGCGTGAACATCGCTTTCGTCATCAACGAAGGTGAGCGCACCAAGATCGGCCGCATCGATTTCGTTGGCAACAATGCCTACAGCGACGGCCGTCTTGCCGCCGTCATCAACACCAAGAAGTCCAACATGCTGTCGTTCCTGACGCGTAAGGACGTTTATAACGAGGACAAGCTGCGCGCCGACGAAGAGGCGCTGCGCCAGTTCTACTACAACCGCGGTTATGCCGACTTCCGGGTCGTGTCTTCCGAGGCTGTGCTGGACGAGTCCAAGAACGAATACACCATCTCGATCACCGTCGACGAAGGTCAGCGTTACGATTTCGGCAACGTCGCCGTCGAATCGACCGTGCCGGGCGTTGATGGTTCCGAATTGCAGGGTCTCGTTGAAACCCGCCAGGGCGCAAGCTACAGCGCCAAGGAAGTTCAGCAGACCATGGAAGCGATTTCCAAGCGCGTTGCCGGCGAAGGTTATCCTTTCGCCCGCGTAACGCCGCGCGGCGACCGCGACATGTCCGGCAACACCATCGGTGTGACCTACATCGTCGATCAGGGCGAGCGCGCCTATGTCGAGCGTATCGAAATCCGCGGCAACACCCGCACGCGCGATTACGTCATTCGCCGCGAGTTCGATATTTCCGAAGGCGATGCTTTCAACCAGACGGTCATCACGGCGGCAAAGCGTCGTCTTGAGGCGCTCGGTTACTTCTCCAAGGTCAATATCTCGACCGCCGGCGGCAGCGCGCCTGACCGTGTCGTCATCGTTGTCGATGTTGAAGACCAGTCCACGGGTTCGTTCGGTATCGGTGCAGGTTACTCGCAGAACGACGGCGTGCTGCTTGAAGCATCCATCGAAGAGAAGAACTTCCTCGGTCGCGGCCAGTACATCCGTCTTGCCGCCGGTGCGGGTGAAGATGATGCACGCAGCTACACGCTGTCCTTCACCGAGCCGTATTTCCTCGGCTACCGTCTGGCTGCAGGCTTCGACCTGTTCAAGAGCCAGAGCCGCAGCGAAGACTATTACGATTACGATGAGCAGGGCTTTGCGCTGCGCGTCACCGCGCCGATCACCGAGAACCTCTCGACGACGTTCAAATACACCTACAAGCAGCTCAACTACGATGGTGAGGGCGATTGGGAAACCGGCAGCAATCTTGCCGAACCCTATAAGGCTCTGATCCGTGGTGGTGACTGGACACAGTCCATCATCTCGAACACGCTGAACTACAATACGCTCGATGACCGCAACATGCCGCGCGAAGGCTGGCAGGCTGCCCTGACGAACGAATTTGCAGGTCTCGGCGGCGATTCGGAATACTACAAGATCTACGCCAAGGCGCGCTTCTACTACACGCTGTCGGACGAGTACGATGTCATCGGCTCGCTCACCGGTCAGGCGGGTCACGTTGTTCCGACGGGCGACAATCTGCTGGTATTCGATCAGTTCAAGTTTGGCGGCCGTCAGGTTCGCGGCTTCAAGAACGACGGTATCGGTCCGCGCATCGGCAACGACTCCATCGGCGGCACGACCTACTTTGCGGCTTCCGCAGAAGTCACGGCCCCGATGCCTGGCGTTCCGGAAGATTTCGGCCTGCGTCTGGCTGGCTTCGTCGATGCCGGTACGCTGTACGGCAACAAGGTTGCAAACAGCGCAGGTGTGAAGGACGACAACTCCATCCGCGCATCCGCCGGTATCGGTGTGATGTGGGCGTCGCCCTTCGGCCCGATCCGCGTCGACTATGCCGTTCCGATCGCCAAGGAAGACTACGACGAGGAACAGCGTTTCCGGTTTGGCATGTCCAACACTTTCTGATATCGGCAGTCCAGAACTGCAACTTTGAACGTTCTGGAGTTTCCGGCTAATGGAATACAATGCCTTTTTTCCGCCCCACGATGGACTGCGATTGAAAGATATCGCAGACCGTTTTGGGGCGGAACTGTCTGACGACACGGCAGGAGAGCGGATCATAAGATCCGTTTCCCCGGTCTACCGGGCAAAGTCCGACCAGCTCTGCTATATTCTCACCCGCAAGAATCGCGATGAGCTGCAGACCTGCGAGGCTGGCGCCGTCATTTGTGACGCCGCGCTTAAGGATATGGTTCCGTCCCACATACCGGCGCTGATATCGAAAAACCCCCACACGCTCTTTGCGCAGATCGGTGCCTTGCTGCATCCAGCCGCCATGCGTCCCGCGACGATTGCGCCGATGGAGGGTGAAATCTCCAGTGCCGCGCATGTCGATCCTTCCGCGAAGCTGGAAGCGGGCGTGATCGTCGAGCCGCTTGCTATAATCGGCGCCGGCGCCCATATCGGTGCGGGCACGCGCATCGGCCCGGGTGTCATTATCGGGCCGGATGTACAGGTGGGCCGCGATTGCACCATTGCCGGCGGCGCGAGCATCCTTGCTTCTCTCATCGGCAACAATGTGATCATCCACAACGGCGCCCGCATCGGCCAGGATGGCTTCGGTTACGCGCCCGGTCCGCGCGGCATGCTGAAGATCGTCCAGATTGGCCGTGTCATCATTCAGGACAATGTCGAGATCGGCGCCAATACCACGATCGACCGCGGCACCATGGATGACACTGTCATCGGCGAAGGTACGAAGATCGATAACCAGGTCCAGATCGGCCACAACGTGCGTATCGGCCGCCATTGCGGCATCGTCAGCAAGGTCGGTATCGCGGGCAGCACCCGTATCGGCGACGGCGTGATGATCGGCGGTGCGGCGGGCATCAATGGCCATATCAATATCGGCGACGGCGTGCAGATCGCGGCGATGAGCGGTGTGGTCGCGGACGTACCGGCAGGCGCGCGCTACGGCGGAACGCCTGCACGTCCGATGAAATATTTCCTGCGCGACATGGCCGAAATTTTGGCACGCGCTGAAGGGCGTGATAAAAAAACAGGAGAAAAAAAAGATGACTGAAGAAACTAAGACGACGCTCGGCGCGGCTGACATTCTGGAAGTCATGAAGCTTTTGCCGCATCGTTACCCGTTCCTGCTCATCGACAAGATCATCGAGATCGATGGTAATAATTCGGCGATTGGCATCAAGAATGTGACGGTCAACGAGCCGCATTTCACCGGTCATTTCCCGGACCGCCCGATCATGCCGGGTGTTCTGATCGTTGAAGCCATGGCCCAGACCGCAGGTGCGATCTGCGCACGCAGCCAGGGTGAGGGTGGTTATCTCGTCTATTTCATGACCATCGACAATGCGCGCTTCCGCAGACCCGTCGTTCCGGGAGATCGTCTGGAAATCCACGTGGTCAAGCAGCGCCAGCGCGGCAATGTCTTCAAATTCCATTGCGAGGCAAAGGTGGACGGCGTGCTGGTGGCGGAAGCCGATGTCGGCGCGATGATGATCCCCGAGGACCAGCAATGAGCACGATCGCGGCTTCGGCCAGAATTCACCCGACCGCCGTTGTCGAAGACGGCGCGGTTATCGGTGAAAACGTCGTCATCGGTGCCCTGAGCTATGTCGGCGCGAAAGTCACGCTGCACGACGACGTCAAGCTGCACAATCATGCCGTCGTCTCCGGCCTGACCGTCATCGGCCGTGGGTCGGTCATCCACCCAATGGCGGTCATCGGCGGCACGCCGCAGGCGGTACGTCACGACGGCTCGGAAACGACGCTCGAGATCGGTGAGCGCTGCATCATGCGCGAAGGCGTGACGATGAATGCCGGCAGCTCCGATGGCAGCGGCAAGACGATTGTCGGCGACGACAATCTGTTCCTCGCCAATTCGCATGTAGCGCATGATTGCCGTCTCGGCAGCCATATCATCCTGTCCAACAATGTGATGCTGGCGGGACATGTGACCATCGAGGACCGCGCCATTCTGGGTGGCGGCTGCGCCGTGCACCAGTTCACCCGCATCGGTCGTCAGGCCTTCATCGGCGGGCTGTCGGCAGTCAATTACGACGTCATTCCCTATGGCATGTTGAACGGCAATCCCGGCATTCTCGGTGGCCTCAACGTCGTCGGCATGACACGCGCCGGTATAGACCGTGCGGATATCCACAAGGTCAGGCGCGTCTTCAAGCAGATATTCGAAGGCGAAGGCGCCATCCGCGCCAATGCAGCCGCGATCGACCGCGCGGAATATCTAGACTGCCCCCAGGTCATCGAAATCCTCGACTTCATCGGTGCGGATAGCGACCGCGCGCTCTCCTCGCCAAACCGGGGCAAGTGAGCCGTGACTGGCGGCGGGCGTCTCGCCATCGTGGCCGGCAGCGGCCAGCTGCCGCTCTATGTGGCAGCTGCCGCGCGCGAGATGGGCGAAAACCCCTTCATTGTGCGGTTGCGCGATGATTCCCGCTTCGACTGGACGGGTTTCGACAATGCCGTGATCAGTGTCGGCGATGTTGCCGGGCTTGGTCGTCTGCTGCGTGACAACCAGGTAGACCGCGTCGTGCTTTCCGGCGCCGTTGCGCGGCGTCCGGAATGGCGTGAAATTCGCCCCACGGTCGGCATCGTGCTGAAATTGCCATCCATCGTGCGGACCCTGCTTTCGGGCGGAGATGACGCTGTTCTGCAGATGGTCATCCAGGTCATCGGCACGCTCGGCGCAAAGGTCATAGGCGCCCATGAGATCGCCCCCGGGCTGCTTGCCACGATAGGTGCTTTCGGTGCGCAGAAACCGGCTGAGGATGATCTGCGCGACATACGCAAGGCGGCTCAGGCGGCACTTGCGCTTGGCACGCTTGATGTCGGGCAGGGCGCTGTCTCCGTCGGCGGCCGCATCGTGGCGCTGGAAGGCGTTGAGGGAACCGACGCTATGCTGGCGCGTGTCGCAGCGCTGCGCGCCGAGGGCCGCATCTCGCCCCGCCGCAGGGGCGTGCTGGTAAAGCTCTGCAAACCACAGCAGGATATCCGCGCCGACCTGCCGACCATCGGTATCGAAACGGTGGAGAATGCGCAGAAAGCCGGGCTGGCGGGCATCGCTGTCGAAGCTGGACGGGCGCTGGTGCTCGACCGCGAAGAGATGTTGAAAGCCGCCGATCAGGCGGGCATATTCGTCTGCGGTATCGATACGTCACTAGGTGAAGACATGGTAGGCGGAGACATGGCGGGATGACGGCAACGTTGAAAGTGGCGGTCATAGCCGGCGAGGTCTCCGGCGACCTTCTGGGCGCGGACCTGATCCGTTCCCTGAAAGCCCGGTGTGATGGATCCATCGAGCTGATCGGCGTCGGCGGCGAGGCGCTGGAAGTGCAAGGTCTGGTCTCGCTGTTTGATTATTCCGAGCTTTCCATCATGGGGTTTACGCAGGTCCTCAAAAAACTGCCGAAGCTCATTTCGCGGATCAACCAGACTGCGCAGGCAATCATTGCCGCAAGGCCGGATGTCCTGCTGATTATCGACAGCCCGGATTTCACCCATCGCGTCGCGAAAAAAGTCCGCAAACAATTGCCGCATCTGCCGGTCGTCAATTATGTCTGCCCGAGCGTGTGGGCGTGGAAGGAATATCGCGCCACCGCGATGTTGTCCTATGTCGATCACGTTCTCGCCCTGCTACCCTTCGAGCCGGAGGCGATGCGGCGTCTCGGCGGCCCGCCAACAACCTTTGTCGGCCATCGCCTGAGCGTTGATCACGATGTGCTCTCCGTGCGGCAGAGACGGGTGGAGCGGCCGCTTCCCGCCAATGGCGAACCGAAAACCATTCTTCTCCTGCCGGGGTCGCGCTCCACGGAAACGACGCGGCTGATGGAGCCGTTTCAGGAGGCTGCAAAAGCCTATGTCCAGCGCAACGGCCCGACGAGGTTCCTGCTGCCCACCGTGCCGCGCCAGGAGGCGCGCATCCGCGAGCTGGCGGCGGCATGGCCGCAGGAAATCAGGCCAGAAATCGGCATTGATCCCGCTTTTAAATGGAATGCTTTCGCTGCTGCCGACGCGGCGATTGCGGCCTCCGGCACCGTTATTCTCGAACTCGCGCTCGCCGGCGTGCCAACCATCTCGGTTTACAAGACCGACTGGATTTTCACAATGCTGAGCAAGCGGGTGAAAACCTGGACGGGCGCGCTTCCGAACCTGATTGCCGACTATGTCGTCGTGCCGGAATATTTCAATGAGGTGGTACGGGCAGGGTCGATGCTGCGCTGGGCCGAGCGGCTCTCATCCGACACCACCGAGCGTCGGGCGATGCTGGAGGGTTATGCCCTGGTACAGGAACGCCTGCGCACCGATGTGCCCCCGGGCGAAACCGGCGCCCTTATCCTTCTCGATGTTCTGAACAGCCGCAGACAGCAAGGCTGAGCCGGCAGCGATCTTGTCTGGCTCCTACTGGACGTCGGGCTGGGCAGGGTGCTGCTTCTTCTCGATGGTCGTATCCAATAAAAAAGGCCGGCGGATAAAACCCGCCGGCCTTTTGATATTGGACTATTTCCCGGCTTAACGCTTGGAAACCGGAACGTAATCGCGCTTGCCGGCGCCCGTGTAGAGCTGACGCGGACGACCGATGCGCTGCTGCGGGTCTTCGATCATTTCGTTCCACTGCGCGATCCAGCCGACGGTGCGTGCAAGTGCAAACAGCACGGTGAACATGGTCGTGGGGAAGCCGAGCGCCTTCAGCGTGATGCCCGAATAGAAGTCGACGTTCGGGTAAAGCTTCTTTTCGACGAAATAAGGATCGGAAAGGGCGATCTTTTCCAGTTCCAGCGCGACCTGCATGATCGGATCGTCGGAGTTGCCGGTGGCTTCCAGCACTTCGTACAT
Source organism: Rhizobium oryzihabitans (assembly GCF_010669145.1). Lineage (NCBI taxonomy): Bacteria > Pseudomonadati > Pseudomonadota > Alphaproteobacteria > Hyphomicrobiales > Rhizobiaceae > Rhizobium > Rhizobium oryzihabitans. Next base: position 713,045 of record NZ_CP048632.1, on the reverse strand, counting down.
CGTCTTCTGCATGATCTTGGCGCGCGGGTCGTAGTTCTTGTAGACGCGGTGGCCAAAGCCCATCAGGCGGAACGGATCGTTCTTGTCCTTGGCGCGGGCGATGTATTCGGGAATACGATCAACCGTGCCGATTTCGTTGAGCATGTTGAGCGCCGCTTCGTTGGCGCCGCCATGTGCGGGACCCCAAAGGCAGGCGATGCCCGCTGCAATACAGGCGAAGGGGTTCGCACCCGACGAACCTGCAAGACGCACCGTGGAGGTGGACGCATTCTGCTCGTGATCGGCATGCAGGATGAAGATGCGGTCCATGGCGCGGGCCAGAACCGGATCGACCTTGTATTCCTCGCAAGGCACGGCAAAGCACATGTGCAGGAAGTTGGAGGCGTAATCGAGATCGTTCTTCGGGTAAACGAAGGGCTGGCCAATATGGTACTTGTAGGCCATGGCGGCGATCGTCGGCATTTTCGCGATCATGCGCAGGGAAGCGACCATGCGCTGGTGCGGATCGGTAATGTCGGTCGAGTCGTGATAGAAGGCCGAGAGAGCGCCGACCGTGCCGCACATGACGGCCATCGGATGCGCGTCGCGACGGTAGCCGGTGAAGAAGCGGCTCATCTGCTCATGCACCATGGTGTGGCGCGTAACGCGGGTGTCGAAGTCCTTCTTCTGTGCAGCCGTCGGCAATTCGCCGTAAAGCAGCAGATAGCAGGTTTCCAGGAAGTCGCCCTGTTCGGCGAGCTGCTCGATGGGGAAGCCACGATGCAGGAGAACACCCTCGTCACCATCGATATAGGTGATCTTGGATTCGCAGGAGGCCGTCGACGTGAAACCCGGGTCATAAGTGAAAGAGCCCGTGTGCTTGTACAGCGTGGCGATATCGACGACGCTTGGTCCAATCGTGCCTTCCCTGACCGGGAGTTCGACCTGTTTTTCGCCAAGTGTCACTGTAGCGCTTTTTTCCGTCATACTGATCCTCCGAAAACATGCGGGTGGGGCGTTGAGACACGCCCCGCGGTTAAGCGTCTACCGATTAGCTATATGATCCTTGCGCAGATGCCAAGCTATCCGAAGGTCAAATTGTGCATTGCGGCAAACGCAATCGGGTTGCTCCGGGCTTTCCCGGCGATAGCAATTCAATCTCGGTCAACGCACCGTTAAAGGAAAGGATTGCAATCCCTCGCGCCTGCCTGCAAACCTGTTTCCAGTGCGGCAAGGGGCGGCGCAGATTGCTTGGTCAAGGGGAAAAACAGCATTTCGGATATGCCGAAACGTTGCAGGGCAGCTTGCCCGGCACGCGCGATATTCTGTTTCCTCTTCGCCGGACAAGCGATGCCACGATATACGATACGCCCGCCATCGTTCCTGCCCGAAATCTCAAACATACCGTCACGGAAAAAATAGCCGCATGGGTGGCTGAAGAGCGCGCTTTCGGCCACGATTTTCTTTTCATTCCCGTCTTTATCGGCTGTGGCGCTGTCCTGTGGTTTTCTCTCGATGCCGCGCCGTCGTCGCTGGTTCTGGCTTTCGCTTTTGTGCTTGTCGCAGGCCTGGCGCTCATCGTCAGATATACCACCGGCTTCATGTCGGTGGCCTGCAGCCTTTTCGCTTTTGTTTTGCTCGGCATGCTTCTGGCGGATTTTGAAACCCGGTGGGCGGGAACGGTGGTGCTGGACACGCCCGTCACCACCACCATCACCGGTACGGTTGCGCGCCGGGAGGTCGATGCGCGCGGCTACTGGCGATATGTGGTTCGGCTGACGGCGACGGAAGCGCCGACATTGTCACGTCCGCCACAGACGATTTCGGTGCTTTCACGCGGCGGCGGGCAACCGGCGGCACTTGGCGCCACCATTCGCGGCAAGGTGCGCCTTTCGCCGCCATCCGGCCCGGCCTTGCCGGGACTGAACGACTTCGCCTTCGCCTCCTATTTCAAAGGAGTAGGTGCGACCGGTTTCTTCTATAAACCGCCGCAAACGCTTCCGTCACTCACGGGTGACATCAAGGCCGAAACTGGCTGGCTCGAACGGGCCGATATGTGGCTTTACGGACTTCGCAGCGCGATTGCCGAGCGCATACGCTTAACCATCGGCGGTGATGCCGGCGCCTTCGCCGCCTCCATCGTCACCGATGAGAGACAGGCAATATCGGCGGAGACGATGGAGGCGCTGCGGCTCTCCGGCCTTGCCCATATCGTTGCGATATCGGGGCTTAACATGGCGCTGGCGTCTGGCATTTTCTTCGTTGGCCTGAGACTGGCTTTCAGCCTGTTTCCGGCCTTTGCGCAGCGCTGGCCCGTCAAGAAGATCGCGGCCTTCGCAGCATTGCTGATGACGCTCGCCTATTATCTCATTTCCGGCTTTGCCGTCTCGGCCGAACGCGCCTGGCTGATGATGTCGGTGATGCTGATCGCGGTTCTGTTCGACCAACCGTCACTCAGCCTCAGAAATGTTGCTCTTTCCGCTCTGGTCATTCTTATCTTTTCGCCATCGGAAATCATGGGCCGAGCTTCCAGATGTCATTTGCGGCCACCATTGCGCTTGTTTCCGCCTATGCCTTCTGGAGCCGCTGGCGCATTGATCGCGACCGGCTGTTCATTGGGCGAAAACCGGCATGGATGAAGGTGGCGGGAACGGTGGGCGCGGTCATCGGCGGTGTTGTCACAACGTCCCTTATCGGCGGCCTTTCGACGGCGATCTATTCGGCTGAACATTTTCACCGTGTCACCACCTATGGACTTTTCGCCAATCTGGCCGCCATGCCGCTCATGTCTTTGATCGTCATGCCATTCGGCCTTCTCGCCATGCTGCTGATGCCCTTCGGGCTCGATGCGCCGTTCCTGAAGATAATGGGGTATGGCATGGCTCTCGTCATCGAGGTTGCCAATGAGGTGGCGTCGTGGGGCGGCAGCGCGGCGACGGGTCGCCCGCATGGCTGGTTCATCGGTATTGCCTCGGTGGGTTTCCTGTTGCTGACTTTGTTGCGCAGCCGGCTGGCACTTCTCGGTATCCCGGTTCTGCTTTTCGCTTTCGGCCTGTCAGCGGCAACAGCCTCCCGCGATCCACCGGATCTTCTGGTGCACGAGGACGGCGAGCTGGTGGCGATGGTGGAGGATGGCAAGGTCTTCACGACCAAAGCGCGGCCACCGGACTTTGTTTATGGCCAGTGGCAGAGAGCGCTGCTGCTGCCGGAAAAACCCGTGCCACCGGTGATTCTGGCGGCGGAGGCAACCGTGAGCAATGCCGTCTCGGGCCCCAAAACGAAGCTGACGCCTAAAGAGATCGCGGCGGTGACAAGGGAGATGACCGCTGCACTGAGAGATGCCGAGACTGGCGTTTTTACCTGCAGGAAAGGCGTATGGTGCGCAGCGCGCGCCGGCAGCGGCGAGTGGATCATCGTTCTGGAAGACGGCCGCTTTGCCGGAACGGCCTGCGATATCGCCGATATCGTTGTTGTTTCCCGCAGAACCTCTTTCTCACAGTGCCGTTCCGGCGCTCTCCTGCTCAATCGCAACATACTGCGACGTATCGGCTCGGTGGAAATAGACTTTGCCAATATGGACCAGGCAGGGGTGGTGGGGCGGCTGCGCGCCGCAATCTCCGGAACGGACAGGCCGTGGAGCGAACATCGTTATTACGACTGGAAAAGCGGCCGTTTTGATCACGAGGTGCCGGACGCCGTCAACAGGCTGCTGGCGACGTCAGAATGAGCCGCCAGCTTGGTTCATCAGGCCTTGGCGCGCAGATCCTCGGTCAATTGGCCTATCTCGCCGATTTCCTCTTCATGCGCCGTGTCGCGCCAGGTCTCTTTCAAACCGGCCTCATACCACTCACGCATGGCGGGCAGGGCGAGCAGCCTTTCGTAATAGCTCTTCGCTGCGGGCGAAAGATCCGCGCCGTAGGTCTGGAACCGGAATGCGACTGGGCAGAAGAAGGCGTCGACCACCGTGAATTTCGCGCCGGCAAGATATGGTCCGCCAAATTTCGCAAGGCCTTCGCTCCAGAGCGCATCGATGCGTTTGATATCGGCCGCAAGTCCGGCATCGCCACCTTTCGGCTTTACCCTTATGCCGACCGACATGGGATAGAGATTACGCAGCGAGGAGAAGCCCGCATGCATCTCACTGGCCGCCGAGCGCGACCAGGCTCTTGCCTGCTTGTCGCTTGCCCAGACGCCCTGATGTCTTTCGGCAAGATATTCCCCAATCGAAAGCGTTTCCCATACCGTGAAGCCTTCATCGACGAGGCAGGGAACCTTGCCGGTTGGTGAAAACGAGGCAAAGGACACGCCTTCACCGAACGGAACCAGTTTTTCATCGAAGGCGATACCAAGCGTGCGCATCAACACCCACGGTCGCAACGACCAGGAAGAATAGTTCTTGTTGGCTATATAAAGATCGTACATGGCGTATCTCCCGGACATGACGCGCATTTCTACACCTGCCTTACGTCCACGGAATATCGAAAATAATCCATGGCTCCCATAAGCCGTATTGATGAATGGCAAGGCGCGGGCATGGACGGCAGCACCCCGTCAATATCACCGCTTGGAGACGGCGGAAATTCATCACGTGACGCGATGGCGAAAATTCAATCTTGCAAAAACGTTGGCAGAAGTTCCGGCGCTGATCGCGGTCAACTGCACATGCATCGCTTCGCTATATAGACGGAAATATCGGTATGAAAATTGGATCAGTTTCCAAAAGGCGTCGATCCTGAAGGTCGCAGAGTATCGCTTCCTACCGCAAAATCATGGCCTGCTCCGGACCAGCCTTCACACTTATGCAACGGACGTCACCTTCCGATGACGCCTGCTGAAAACTGAACCATGTCCGGTCCCTTATGATCAATGATAGCGGCGGATCAGCCCAACTAGCTTGCCCTGAATCTTAACCCGGTCCGGTCCGAAGATGCGGGTTTCATAGGCTGGGTTTGCTGCCTCCAGCGCGATGGATGCGCCCTTGCGGCGGAAGCGCTTCAGCGTTGCTTCCTCGTCATCCACCAGCGCCACGACGATATCGCCCGGATTGGCGGTGTTGCCGTTGCGGATGATGACGGTATCGCCGTCGAAAATGCCTGCCTCGATCATCGAATCGCCCTTGACCTCAAGCGCGTAATGTTCGCCGGTGCCCAGCATGTCCACCGGCACGGCAACATCATGGGTGTTGTTCTGGATGGCGGAAATCGGCACGCCGGCGGCGATGCGGCCCATGACCGGCACGGTGACAGCGCCGCCGAAATCATTGGCAGGCGCCTTGGGGCAGGGGCCGGTTCCGGCGCCTTCGGTTTGCCGAGACTGCCTTCGATGACGCTCGGCGAAAAGCCGCGCTGCGGCCTTGCTCCGGGCGTGTAGGCCTCAGGCAGCTTGATGACTTCCAGCGCCCTCGCCCTATTGGGTAGCCGGCGAATAAATCCGCGCTCTTCGAGGGCGGTGATCAGCCGGTGGATGCCGGATTTCGAGGCAAGATCGAGTGCGTCCTTCATTTCATCGAAGGAGGGCGGCACGCCGGACTCTTTCATTCGTTCATGAATGAAGAGAAGCAATTCCTGCTGTTTGCGCGTGAGCATGAGGAAAACACCCTTGAGAATCGTAGTGGAAGTCGCGAAACAAATACAGAACGAACACTATATGTTCCATATGTGTTCTGCAATCCCCTAAAATTTCGTGAAGCAGCTATCTGTTGTTTTGATGATTTGCCTCATTGCCTGCATTTGTGCTTTTCTTCGGTCCGAACCGTTGCAGCCTGGGACTGGCCACGCCGCCAGCAGGAAAAAAATAATGACGAAACCCGCAAGCGTCGATCATCTCGTTCTGCCCGTGCAGGCTCTCGGAATCGCTGAAAAGCGCCTTGGCGCTCTCGGTTTCACGGTTGCACCGGAGGCTCTTCATCCCTTCGGCACGCTGAACGCCTGTGTTTTTTTCGCTGACGGAACCTATCTGGAACCGCTCGCGATTGCTAATCCGGCTAAATATAATGCCTCGGTGGAGAAGGGGGATGTGTTCACCGGCAGGGATCAGGCCTTCCGGCAGCGTGATAGACAGGAGGGTTTTTCGGCGCTCGTGGCCCGAACCGATGATGCCTTTGGCGATCATGACAGGTTTGCGATCTCCGGCCTCTCGGCAGGCGATGTCTTCGAGTTTTCGCGGCCTCTCCGGATGCCGGACGGTTCGCAGGGTGAGGCGGCGTTTCGGCTTGCTTTTGCGGCGAGCGGATCGGCTGAGGATTTCTTTTTGTTCAGTTGCCAGCGGCTACAGGCCCTGCCGGGCGACCGCACTGCGCTGGAGCGTCATGCCAACGGGGTCTCTGGCCTCAGCGAAATAGTCCTGTTTTCCGGCGGCGATGCAAAGGCGGCGCGCCTGATCGAAACGGTGTTTGGCTGTGAAGGCACGATATCTCCGGATGGTGATATGGTTTTCGTGACCGGCAATGCGCGCATCAGATTGACCGGGAAACCGGCTTTCGGCGGGCATGCCGTGAGTGCTTCGGATTGGAGCGACGGCGGATTGCGCGGCGCGGGCATCGTCTTTCTGTCACACGATCTTGCCGTGACAGAAGCGGTGCTTGCTGCTAATGGCGTGTCCTGCGCAAAAGCGGGCGGCCGCCTGGTGGTGCCTGCAGCACCCGGTCAGGGCGTAACATTCGCCTTCGAGGAAAAATGATGAGCGTTACGAACAATCTCAAAGTCACAGCCGGCGATGGCGCCAGCAAGGTTTCCTTCTCCAATGCCGAACGGTTTTCGCTGATTGCCGGCCCCTGCCAGATGGAAAGCCGGGAACATGCCTTCATGATCGCCGGTGTCCTGAAGGAGCTTTGCGACAAGCTGGGAATAGGGCTTGTCTACAAATCCTCTTTCGATAAGGCGAACCGCACCTCGCTTTCCGGCAAACGCGGCATCGGCCTTGACAGCGCGATACAGGTTTTCGCCGATCTCAAGAAGGAATTCGGCTTTCCGGTCCTGACCGACATTCACACCGAAGAGCAATGCGCCATCGTGTCCGAAGTGGTGGACGTGCTGCAGATCCCGGCCTTTCTCAGCCGCCAGACCGATCTTCTCGTCGCCGCCGCCAGGACCGGCCGTGTCATCAACGTCAAGAAGGGCCAGTTCCTGGCGCCCTGGGATATGAAGAACGTACTTGCCAAGCTCAATGAGAGCGGCAATCCGAATGTGCTTCTGTGCGAGCGCGGCGCTTCCTTCGGATACAACACGCTGGTTTCCGACATGCGCTCGCTGCCGATCATGGCATCGCTTGGCGCGCCGGTCGTGTTTGACGCGACCCATTCGGTGCAGCAGCCGGGCGGGCAGGGCGGCTCCACGGGCGGCCAGCGCGAATTCGTCGAGACTTTGGCGCGGGCGGCCGTTGCGGTGGGCGTGGCTGGCCTCTTCATCGAGACCCATGAGGACCCGGACAATGCACCGTCCGACGGCCCCAACATGGTTCACCTGAAGGACATGCCGAAACTGCTCGAAAAGCTTCTGGCTTTCGACGCCATCACGAAAGGCTGAGGGCTGGCCGCTGCGGTGAGCGCCGTTTGAGCCAATCGATTTTAATGGCGGGCGGGCCGTTTCCGCCGTCCGCCGTCATTGTAATTTCTTCGCCATCGTCTAAGACAGGCGACGGAAAATATCTGTTCCATTCCCAAGGGAGAGACCATGACTGCCATTACCGATATCATCGCGCGCGAAATCCTCGACAGCCGCGGCAATCCGACCGTTGAAGTCGACGTTTATCTCGAAGACGGCTCCATGGGCCGCGCTGCCGTTCCGTCCGGCGCCTCCACCGGCGCGCATGAGGCGGTTGAGCTGCGTGATGGCGGCAAGCGTTATCTCGGCAAGGGCGTGGAAAAGGCGGTTGAAGCCGTCAATACCGAAATCTTCGACGCCATCGGCGGTTTCGATGCCGAAAACCAGATCCAGATCGACCAGACGATGATCGCGCTCGACGGCACGCCGAACAAGTCGCGCATCGGCGCCAACGCCATCCTCGGCGTTTCGCTCGCCGTTGCCAAGGCTGCCGCTGAAGCCTCCGGCCTGCCGCTTTACCGTTATGTCGGCGGCCCCAACGCACATCTGCTGCCGGTTCCGATGATGAACATCATCAATGGCGGCGCGCATGCCGACAACCCGATCGACTTCCAGGAATTCATGATCCTGCCGGTCGGCGCAGAAAACATCCGCGAAGCCGTGCGCATGGGTTCGGAAGTCTTCCATACGCTGAAGAAAGAACTGGCGGCGCAGGGCCACAATACCAATGTCGGCGACGAGGGTGGTTTCGCTCCGGGTCTCGAAAGCGCGCCCGCCGCGCTCGATTTCATCATGAAGTCGATCGAAAAGGCCGGTTACCGCCCGGGCGACGACATGTTCGTCGGTCTCGACTGTGCATCGACCGAATTCTTCAAGGACGGAAAATACGTTCTTGAAGGCGAACGCCGCACGCTCGAGCCAGGCGCAATGGCTGAATATCTGGCTGAACTCGTTGCCAAATATCCGATCATTTCCATCGAAGACGGCATGGCTGAAGACGACTGGGAAGGCTGGAAGACGCTGACCGATCTCGTTGGCAACAAGTGCCAGCTCGTCGGCGACGATCTCTTCGTCACCAATTCCGCACGCCTTCGCGACGGCATCAAGATGGGTGTGGCCAACTCCATCCTCGTCAAGGTCAACCAGATCGGTTCGCTTTCCGAGACGCTGGATGCGGTCGAAACGGCGCACAAGGCCGGCTATACCGCGGTCATGTCGCACCGTTCGGGCGAAACGGAAGATTCCACCATCGCCGATCTCGCGGTCGCCACCAACTGCGGTCAGATCAAGACCGGCTCGCTTGCCCGTTCGGACCGGCTCGCAAAGTACAACCAGCTTATCCGCATCGAGGAAATGCTGGGTCCGCAGGCGGCTTACGCCGGCCGTTCGATCCTGCGCGGTTAATTCCGGCAGTATTGGTTGTGATGCGGCCCGCCGCCTTGGCGGGCTCATTCAGGGGCGAGCGGTAGCATCCGCATTCCGTCACCCCGGACTTGATCCGGGGTCCAGCGCGATCAAGTCCTTGATCGCGAAAGACTCTCCCCACAGCGCAGACGCGCTGTGGCTGGATGCCGGATCAAGTCCGGCATGACGAGGGTTCTTTTGACGTCGCTGCCATTCTTAGCCCGCCCTCCGGCGGGCTTTTTTGCGCCTATTCGCCAAAGACAATTTAAGGTCAACGGATAGTTAAACAATCAGCCTTAATCTCGAGACTCAAAGGTTACGCGTTTTAAGGCTTCTCTGCGGCATGTGGACCAGACATCATAAAAAGAGACGATTCGGCCGTTTGATCGTTCCGGCCATCACGATCGCTTTTCTTTCCTATTTCGGCTATCATTCCATCCATGGCGACTTCGGCCTTCAGGCAACGGAGCGGCTGGAGCGGCAGCGTATCACCCGTACTGCGGAGCTTGCAAAGCTGACGCAGGCCCGTGTTGCGCTGGAGCGGCAGGTGGAATTGCTGAGCGACGGCTCGCTGGAGCGCGACATGATCGACGAGATTTCCCGTTACCAGCTGAATATGTCCCGCACGGACGAAATCGTCATCATGAACACATATTTCTAATTAACCTAAATCAAGTTAATTTAACATTTCTGATTTATTCACAGCATCTTAGCGTGAATATGTGCCATGCGTTTAAAGCATTGCTGCATGGCATTTTCTTGCATATGGTACGCGCCACTCTATCCATTCAAACGGCAACTCAGGGAGGGATGAATGGCGCCGCGAAAACCAGCGACCGTATCCGGCCGCAAGACCACGGCAAAGGCAGCAACCGAATTCACCGGCAAGAACAGCCCGGACTTCTCGAAGGAAGAAGAGCTTCACGCTTATCGTGAAATGCTGCTTATCCGCCGTTTCGAGGAAAAGGCCGGCCAGCTCTATGGCATGGGCTTCATCGGTGGTTTCTGTCACCTCTACATCGGTCAGGAAGCTGTCGTCGTCGGCATGCAGATGTCGCAGAAGGAAGGCGATCAGGTTATCACCGCTTACCGCGACCACGGCCACATGCTGGCGCTTGGCATGAGCGCGCGTGGTGTCATGGCCGAGTTGACCGGCCGCAAGGGCGGCCTGTCGAAAGGCAAGGGCGGCTCGATGCACATGTTCTCCAAGGAGAAACATTTCTACGGCGGCCACGGCATCGTCGGGGCGCAGGTTTCACTCGGAACCGGTCTCGCTTTCGCCAACCGCTATCGCGGCAACGACAATGTCTCCGTGACCTATTTCGGTGACGGCGCCGCCAACCAGGGCCAGGTTTACGAGAGCTTCAACATGGCCGCTCTCTGGAAACTGCCGATCATCTATATCGTCGAAAACAACCGTTATGCGATGGGCACCTCGACCGCCCGCGCCACCGCCCAGTCGAACTATTCGCTGCGCGGCCAGTCCTTCGGCATTCCCGGCATCCAGGTGGATGGCATGGATGTGCGCGCCGTCAAGGCCGCCGCCGATCAGGCGCTGGAACATTGCCGCTCCGGCAAGGGTCCGATCATTCTGGAAATGCTGACCTACCGTTACCGTGGTCACTCCATGTCCGACCCGGCGAAATACCGTTCGAAAGACGAAGTGCAGAAGATGCGCTCCGAACATGACCCGATCGAGCAGGTCAAGGCACGGCTTCTGGAGCAGGGCTGGGCAAGCGAAGACGAACTCAAGGCCATCGACAAGGATGTCCGTGATATCGTCGCCGACAGCGCCGACTTCGCCCAGAACGACCCAGAGCCGGATGTATCCGAGCTCTACACCGACATTCTGCTCTGATCGGGAAAGGGAAACCCATGCCAGTAGAAATTCTTATGCCCGCCCTTTCCCCGACCATGGAGGAAGGCACGCTTTCCAAATGGCTTAAAAAGGAAGGCGACAAGGTCACCTCCGGCGACGTGATCGCCGAGATCGAGACCGACAAGGCGACCATGGAAGTGGAAGCCGTTGATGAGGGCGTTATCGGCAAGCTGCTGATCGATGCCGGCACCGAAGGCGTCAAGGTCAACACGGCTATTGCCGTGCTTCTTCAGGACGGCGAAAGCGCCGACGACATTTCTTCTTCCGCCAAGAAGGAAGAGCCGAAGGCTGAAGCTGCAAATTCCGATTCGGATGCGGCCGGCGGCAAGACCCGCGAAGCGACCGAGGAGCCGAGCGCTGCCAAGGAGGCGGCCAAGGTTCCAGCAGCACCCAAGATCGAAGTCGCAGCCGATCCGGACATTCCGGCAGGCACGGAAATGGTGATGACGACGGTGCGTGAAGCGCTGCGCGACGCCATGGCCGAGGAAATGCGCGCCGACGAAAAAGTCTTCGTCATGGGTGAGGAGGTCGCCGAATATCAGGGCGCTTACAAGATCACCCAGGGCCTGTTGCAGGAATTCGGTGAGCGTCGCGTCATCGATACCCCGATCACCGAGCACGGTTTTGCCGGTATCGGCGTCGGCGCTGCGATGACGGGCCTGCGCCCCATCGTCGAATTCATGACCTTCAACTTCGCCATGCAGGCGATCGACCAGATCGTCAACTCGGCGGCAAAGACGCTTTACATGTCGGGTGGCCAGATGGGCGCTCCGATGGTGTTCCGTGGTCCGTCCGGTGCGGCTGCCCGCGTCGGCGCCCAGCATTCGCAATGTTACGCCGCATGGTACAGCCATATTCCGGGCCTCAAGGTCGTCATGCCCTATACGGCTGCCGACGCCAAGGGTCTGCTCAAGGCCGCCATCCGCGATCCGAACCCGGTCATTTTCCTGGAAAATGAAATTCTCTACGGCCAGAGCTTCGAAGTGCCGAAGCTCGATGATTTCGTGCTGCCGATCGGCAAGGCACGCATTCACCGCAAGGGCAAGGATGCGACCATCGTTTCCTTCGGTATCGGCATGACCTACGCGATCAAGGCGGTTGCGGAACTCGAAAAGCTTGGCATCGACGTCGAACTGATCGATCTGCGCACCATCCGCCCGATGGACCTGCCCACCGTCATCGAATCGGTCAAGAAGACCGGTCGTCTGGTCACGGTCGAGGAAGGTTTCCCGCAGTCATCGGTCGGTGACTTCATCGCTAACCAGGTCATGCGCGCCGCTTTCGATTATCTCGATGCGCCGATCCTGACGATCGCCGGCAAGGATGTTCCGATGCCTTACGCGGCAAACCTCGAAAAGCTGGCTCTGCCGAACGTCGATGAAGTCGTTCAGGCCGTCAAAACCGTCTGCTACAAGTAAGGGGAGGCGTTTCGATGCCGATAAACATCACCATGCCTGCCCTTTCTCCGACGATGGAAGAGGGCAATCTGGCCAAGTGGCTGGTCAAGGAAGGCGACAAGGTCGCACCCGGTGACGTGATCGCCGAGATCGAGACCGACAAGGCGACCATGGAAGTGGAAGCCGTTGACGAAGGCACGGTTGCCAAGCTCGTTGTTCCGGCAGGCACTGAAGCGGTCAAGGTCAACGCCCTGATCGCCATCCTCGCCGCCGATGGCGAGGATGTTGCCGAGGCGGCAAAGGGCGGCGCTGCCGCTCCCGCCAAGGCCGAGGCTCCGAAGCAGGAAGCTGCAAAGGCCGAAGCGCCGAAGGAAGAATCTGCCCCGGCCAAGGCTGAAAAGCCCGTGGCTGATCAGGCTGCCGCATCGTCCACACCGGCTCCGGTCGCAAAGTCCGGCGAGCGCATCTTCGCTTCGCCGCTTGCCCGCCGTCTCGCCAAGGAAGCCGGTCTCGACCTCTCGGCCGTTTCCGGTTCCGGCCCGCATGGCCGTATCGTCAAGACCGACGTGGAAAAGGCCGCCGCTTCCGGTGGTGCGAAGGCCGCACCAGCTGCTGCTGCATCCGCAGGCGCAGCGGCTCCGGCTCTCGCCAAGGGCCAGTCGGACGAAGCCGTTCTCAAGCTGTTCGAACAGGGCTCCTACGAGCTTGTGCCGCATGACGGCATGCGCAAGGTCATCGCCAAGCGTCTGGTCGAATCCAAGCAGACGGTTCCGCATTTCTACGTTTCGGTGGATTGCGAACTCGATACGCTTCTGGCGTTGCGCGCCCAGCTCAATGCTGCTGCCCCCGAAAAGGATGGCAAGCCCGCCTACAAGCTGTCGGTCAACGACATGGTCATCAAGGCGCTGGCTCTTGCCTTGCGCGATGTGCCTGATGCCAACGTCTCCTGGACGGAAAGCGCCATGGTCAAGCACAAGCATTCGGATGTCGGCGTTGCCGTTTCCATTCCGGGTGGCCTGATCACGCCGATCATCCGCAAGGCGGAAGAGAAGTCGCTCTCCACCATCTCCAACGAGATGAAGGACTACGGCAAGCGCGCCAAGGAGCGCAAGCTGAAGCCTGAGGAATATCAGGGCGGCACGACCGCCGTGTCCAACATGGGCATGATGGGCGTCAAGAGCTTCTCCGCCGTCATCAACCCGCCGCATGCCACCATTCTGGCGGTCGGCGCGGGTGAAGAACGCGCTGTCGTGAAGAATGGCGAGATCAAGATCGCCAACGTTATGACGGTCACGCTTTCCACCGACCACCGCTGCGTCGATGGCGCGCTCGGAGCCGAGCTGATCGGCGCCTTCAAGCGCTACATCGAGAACCCGATGGGCATGCTGGTTTGATCGGAGCGTGACATGGTGAAATCGGTCCTCTGCTTTGGCGATTCCCTGACCTGGGGATCAAATGCGGAAACGGGTGGCCGTCACAGCCATGACGATCTTTGGCCGAGCGTCTTGCAAAAGGCGCTCGGTCCCGACGTGCATGTGATCCACGAAGGGCTGGGCGGCCGTACCACCGCCTATGACGATCTGACGGCCGATTGCGACCGCAATGGCGCAAGGCTTCTGCCGACGCTGCTGCACAGCCATGCGCCGCTTGATCTCGTCATCATCATGCTCGGCACCAACGACATGAAACCGTCGATTCACGGATCGGCGATTGTCGCCATGAAGGGTATCGAGCGATTGGTGAAACTCACGCGCAATCACGTCTGGCAAGTGGCTGACTGGGAAGCGCCGGATGTTCTGATCGTCGCGCCGCCGCAGCTTTGCGAAACGGCAAACCCCGTGATGGGGGCGATCTATCGCGATGCGATCGATGAATCGGCCATGCTGGCTTCCGTTTACCGGGACCTTGCCGACGATCTCGATTGCGGATTTTTCGACGCCGGGTCGGTTGCGCGCACGACGCCGGTGGACGGCGTTCATCTCGATGCTGAAAACACGAGGGCCATCGGCCGCGGGCTGGAGCCCGTCGTCCGCATGATGCTCGGACTTTGACAACAATTCTCGTTTCGGAACGGCATGCCGTGACCCGATAAGACAAGGCAGGACACCTATGGCTCAATCTTATGACGTCATCATCATCGGTTCGGGACCGGGCGGTTATATTGCCGCGATCCGTGCAGCCCAGCTCGGCATGAAGGTTGCCGTGGTCGAGCGCGAACACCTTGCCGGCATCTGCTCCAACTGGGGCTGCATTCCCACCAAGGCGCTGCTGCGCACCGCCGATGTCATGCACACCGCCACCCACGCCAAGGATTACGGCCTGACGCTGGAAGGCTCGATCAAGCCTGATGTGAAGGCAATCGTGGCGCGCTCGCGTGGCATCGCCGCGCGCATGAACAACGGCGTCGGTTTCCTGTTCAAGAAGAACAAGGTCGATATCATCTGGGGTGAAGCAAAAATCACCAAGCCGGGCGAAATCGTCGTCGGCAAGTCCACCAAGCCGGTGGTTCAGCCGCAGGGTCCCGTGCCGAAGAACACGCTGGGCGAGGGCACTTACACTGCCAAGCACATCATCGTCGCGACAGGCGCCCGTCCGCGCGCGCTTCCCGGCATCGAGCCGGATGGCAAGTTGATCTGGACCTATTTCGAGGCGATGAAGCCGGAAGAACTGCCAAAGTCGCTGCTCGTCATGGGCTCGGGCGCGATCGGCATCGAGTTCGCCAGCTTCTACCGCACCATGGGCGTAGACGTTACCGTCGTCGAGATCATGAGCCAGGTCATGCCGGTCGAGGATGCGGAAATTTCCACCTTCGCCAAGAAGCAGCTCGAAAAGCAGGGCATGAAAATCCACCTTGAAACCAAGGTTTCCAAGGTGGAGAAGGGTGCGAACTCCATCACCGCGACGCTCGAGAAGAAGGACGGTTCTTCCGAGAAGATCACCGCTGACCGCATGATTTCGGCCGTCGGCGTCGTCGCCAATATCGAAGGTATCGGCCTCGAGGCAGCGGGCGTGAAGACGGATCGCGGTTTCATCGTCATCGACGGTTACGGCAAGACCAACGTACCTGGTATCTATGCCATCGGCGACGTTGCCGGCCCGCCGCTGCTTGCCCACAAGGCCGAACATGAGGCCGTCATCTGCGTCGAAAAGATCGCCGGTCTGCCGAATGTCCACCCCATGGACAAGCTCAAGATTCCCGGCTGCACCTATTGCAACCCGCAGGTCGCCTCGGTTGGTCTCACCGAAGCCAAGGCGAAGGAACAGGGCCGCGACATCCGCGTCGGCCGCTTCTCCTTTGCAGCAAACGGCAAGGCCGTGGCGCTCGGCGAAGATCAGGGCATGGTCAAGACCATCTTCGACAAGAAGACGGGTGAGTTGCTCGGCGCGCACATGGTTGGTGCGGAAGTCACCGAACTCATTCAGGGCTTCGTTGTTGCGATGAACCTCGAGACCACTGAAGAAGACCTGATGCACACGATCTTCCCGCATCCGACGATTTCGGAGTCGATGAAGGAAAGCGTGCTCGACGCCTATGGGCGTGTGCTGAACGCATAAGTGCTCCGTGATACCCGGCATTGTCTAACCTTGCCGGGTGTCCCATATGTCTCGATGCAGGCCGCTCAAGGGGCCGGTTCTTTCAGGGAGCGTGGGAATGGAAAGTGTAGGCTGGATTGCAGCAATCATCATCGGCGGTCTGGCCGGCTGGCTTGCGGGCAAGCTCATGGACATGCGCTTCGGCGTTTTCATGAACATCGTTCTTGGCATCGTCGGTTCGGTCGTCGCGGTTGCGGTACTGAGAACCTTCGACGTTTTCGTCCAGGACAGCAGGCTCGGTTATTTCGTAACGTCCTTCATCGGTGCCAGCCTGTTGCTGTTTTTGGCAAAGCTGGTACGTCGCTGACAAGGCTTCGTGCCCGGAAGGGGCTTACGCTTTTTCTGGAATTGTTCTAAAGCATCGCGTCAATAAGTGTGATGATCGCGGCAAGCGATAGAAGCAGGTTTCTTATGGTCACTATTCTCGACAGGACTTCGTCCGAAGAAAAGCGTATCCGCCACCCGGAAAAGGCCCATCGGCCCGATACCGAGGTGATGCGCAAGCCGGAATGGATTCGCGTCAAGGCGCCGACATCCAAGGGCTATCACGAGACGCGCGAACTGGTGCGCAGCCACAAGCTGGTAACGGTGTGCGAGGAAGCCGGCTGTCCGAATATCGGCGAATGCTGGGACAAGAAACACGCGACCTTCATGATCATGGGTGAGATCTGCACCCGTGCCTGCGCCTTCTGCAACGTCGCGACCGGCAAGCCCAATCCGCTCGATATGGATGAGCCGGAAAACGTCGCCAAGGCCGTCAAGCAGATGGGCCTTTCCCACGTCGTCATCACGTCGGTAGACCGTGACGACCTCGCCGACGGCGGTGCTGAACATTTCGAGAAGGTCATCTGGGCGATCCGTGCGGCATCGCCCAACACGACCATCGAAATTTTGACCCCCGACTTCCTGAAGAAGCCGGGCGCGCTGGAGCGTGTCGTCGCCGCCAAGCCCGATGTCTTCAACCACAATATGGAAACCGTTCCGGGCAATTACCTCACGGTTCGCCCCGGCGCGCGTTATTTCCATTCCGTGCGCCTGTTGCAGCGCGTCAAGGAACTGGATCCCACCATGTTCACCAAATCAGGCATCATGGTCGGCCTCGGTGAAGAGCGCAATGAAGTGCTGCAGCTGATGGACGATCTGCGCAGCGCCGACGTGGACTTCCTGACCATCGGCCAATATCTGCAGCCGACCCGCAAGCACCACAAGGTCGAGGCGTTCGTGACGCCGGAAGAGTTCAAGTCCTACGAGACCGTGGCTTATACCAAGGGCTTCCTGATGGTTTCTTCCAGCCCGCTGACCCGCTCTTCCCACCATGCCGGCGACGATTTCGAACGCCTGCGCGCAGCCCGCGAGAAGAAGCTGCTGGCGGCTGCGGAGTAAGAGGCGGGTATTGCGCACCAGCGGTGCAATTACCCTCCGCCGTCATCCTCGCCCTTGAGGCGAGGATCCATAAGCCGTTGAAGAGGTTGATCCTCGGGTCTAGCCCGAGGATGACGTTGAGTGTGGGGTGAGGTTTGTTGTGAAACCTCAGACCGATTGCGGCTTTTACCTAAATTCAAACCACAGCCTTCTCCGGCCGATGCGCCCGCATGCACAATATAACGCTCAGCACCACCGAGCAGATCGCCACGACCTCGATCAGCGTGGGGCCACGGCCTTCCCATAGAAAACCGTAAAGCAGCGCAAACAGCGTTTCGAACAGGATCATCTGCCCGACCATGGTGAGCGGCAGCATGCGGCTCATGCGGTTCCAGAAGGCATTGCCGAGAATGGAGGCGGTAAAGCCGAGACCAGCGGCGATGGCCATGAAGTGCAGCCATTCCCCTGAACTATGGCTTTCACCGCCGAAAGCGAAGGCCGGGATTGCGAGCATCAGCGCGAGCCCGCCCGTCACCACGCCCGTCATCATGTTCCAGTCATCGGCGGTCACATCATGAAGACGCGACAGCCAGCGTGCATTGCCAACCGCAAAGGCCGTCCAAGAGGCGAGCGCGCCCAGCGCACAGGCCAGTCCCATGAGGCGCGAGACATCCAGCCCCGCATCGTTTTCCGTCAGCGATTGCCAGGAAATGCCGATAATGCCGATAGCGCCGAAGGCAAGCGACGGCCACAGCCGCCTGAGCGACACCGCGCCGTGATCGCGACTGCCGATGATGGTGACGGCAACCGGCAGGAAACCGATGATGATCGAGGTGAAGGCGACACCGCTCAATTTCACCGCCGTCGATATGAAGACATAATAGGCGATGTTGCCGATCATGCTCAGCCAGCCGAGCGCGATCCATTCGCGTGCGCCGAAATGGGCCGACACGCGTTTCAGGCGCGGTCCGATGATGATCAGCGAAATCAGCCCGTAGGTCAGGTAGCGGGCCGTCGACAATTGCAGGGCTGAAAAATCCGGTACGAGTTTCGGGGCAAGGAATATCCCTCCCACAGCGCACCCGCCAATATGCCGTAAAAAACCCCGAGGCTTGTCTTGTTCATGTCATGTCACATCCGCATTCAAGATTATCCGCGATGTGCCACAGCCCATTGCGGCTGTCTTGACAAAAACTCCTGACCCAAGATGTCTGGTGGTTTCAGTGCAGTCCGAAGGCCCGGCGATAGGCGGCGGGCGTTTCGCCCATCGCGTTGCGCATGGCGCGCGTCAGCGCCGTCTGGTCGGAAAAACCGGCCTGCAAGGCAATTTCGGCAATCGGCAGCGTGGATTGGCGCAGCAATGCGCAGACCTTGTCCATGCGCAACTCGGCAAGCCAGCGGTGAGGGGAGAGGCCGAACTCTTCGAGAAACAGCGCATGCAGGCGGCTCTCGCTGATTGCGGCACAGGCTGCGAGCATCTCGATGGTCCAGGGGAAGAATGGTTCCGCCTTGACGACGGCAGCGAGCGCTTGCAGGCGGCGGCGGATATCGGTTTTTTCAGTCGCAAGGCTATCGACCAGCAGCGGCGCCCAAAGCCCGGCAATATCGTCGCGCGGCCCATCCGATCCGATGACGCTGCGCATATAGGCGATCAATTGCCTCGTATCCTGCGCAACATCGAGAAAAGGCGCGTGGGCGAATCGCTCAAGCGTCTGCTCTGGAACCGTGCCTTCGTCGATATCGACCACCAGCGAGTGGTTGCTTGCCGTCGCTTCCTGGGTGTGCAGAGCGCCGCTATGAATGAAGACACCGCGCCCGGTGGAAAGTTCGTCCTGCCGTCCCGCCACGTCGATCTGCAGACGCCCAGACAGCGGAAGAACGATCTGCACGAAGCCGTGCCGTTCCTTCGGTCTTTCTTCCCTGTAGGTTCTGATATCGGCGGTTGCGGCCATCATGACGCTGTCGTTTCCATCGTGCAAAGAAATGGCCGCATCGAAAAGCGGCCATTTTCATTTTGTGATTATGACATCGTCTTGAAGATTGGGCCAGCCGGCTTTATCGGTCAGCCTTGCTTGCGCCTAACAGTCTTCCTTGGCGGTCGATTCGCCGCGTTTGCGCTTGCGCAGAACCGGCTTGTTCTCTCTCGCTTCGCATTTCGCGACGTCGATCAGGTAGGCAAGCACGGGCATGCCGTTCATCGATGCGAGTTGCTTGGCGGATTCGAGAAGGTTGATGATGTTGGAAAAATCGTCCATCGGCTCACTCAGTGGCTCAAAGCGGTTATGGGCTCGAAGCGGTTATGTCGGGTCTGAACCCAAAGATGAATACGCAGGGCAAAATCGGGAGGTCCCGGCGCGTTTGCATCCAATGGGTGTAATATTAGTGGCAATTAAATAGCAATCCCTGCGAGGGAGTTGCAATAGTCAATTTTCCGTAACTGCCATGCGCAACCACGATATCGCTCAAGTGGGAGATATCGCATTGGCAGCACCATGTTCCAGCGGTCAGAACGAGGTTTACGCGATGCCGCACTATCTTGATAGAGCCGAAGACGCAGCAAAGGTCATTGCGAGTGCAAAACGCATCATGGTCGTCGGCTGCTCGGGCGGCGGCAAGTCAACGCTTTCGCAGAAGCTCGCAGCCGCCTTCGGACTTCGCTACATTTCCATGGATCGCGAGATTTTCTGGCTGCCCGGCTGGCAGGCGCGCCCGCGTGAGGAACAGCGGCAGAGGATAGCCGCCATGGTCACCGAGGAGCGCTGGCTGATGGATGGCAGCAATCCATCGTCTTTCGACATGCGGCTTCCGATATCCGACATTGTCCTCTGGGTGCGCATGCCGCGCTGGCTCTGCCTGTGGGGCGCGATCAGCCGGGCGATCAAGGGTTATGGCAAGGCGCGACCCGAAATGGCGGAGGGATGCCCCGAAAGGATTGACGTCGATTTCTTGCGCTATATCTGGAATTTCGAACGCCGCCACGCCCCGATCTTCGAGCAGAATTTCGCGCTTTTTGGGCAGGGTGTGCCGGTATTTCAGCTGAAAAGCCGAAAACAGTTTCGTCGCCTTCTTGATCTTCTGCATATCGAGGATTAACTGCCGCTCATGCCACAGTTCGAAACGCATCGCCTTGTAAAACACTCACCTGACCGCATGTACGACCTCGTCGCCGATGTGGAGAAGTATCCGCAGTTTCTGCCGCTTTGCGAGGCGCTGACCGTCCGCTCACGCAAGGAACGGGACGGAAAGGTGTTGCTGGTGGCGGATATGACGGTCGGCTACAAGGCCCTCCGCGAGACCTTCACCACGCAGGTGCTGCTGAACCCCGCCGAGCGCGCCATCGATGTCAAATATATCGACGGACCTTTCAAATATCTCGACAATCGCTGGCGTTTCGAAGCCACCGAAGATGGTGGTTCGGCCATTCATTTCTTCATCGACTATGAATTCAAGAACCGTCTGCTCGGTGCGGTCATGGGCTCGATGTTCGACAGGGCATTCCGCATGTTCGCGGAAGCCTTCGAAACCCGCGCCGATAAAATTTACGCGGATCCGGCCTGATCGAGGGCAATCAGCATCTCAAGTGCAGTCCTGACCGTCGCAAGACGGATTTCCGTGCGGCCAATCTCGCCGTAACGCATTTCATGATGCAGGATTTTGCCGCTGCGTGCCCTGGCGGCCAAATGCACCAGCCCAACCGGTTTATCAGCCGAACCGCCGCCCGGACCGGCAATGCCGGTTACGGCCACGGAAAAATCCGCCCGTGAACGGAACAGGGCGCCATGCGCCATCTGCAATGCGGTCTGCCGGGATACCGCGCCGAATGTCGTCAGCGTCTCCGCCCCAACCCCAAGCATGTCCATCTTGGCCTGGTTTGTATAGGTGACGAAACCGCGGTCAACGACGGCGGAAGAGCCGGCAATTTCGGTCAGCGCACCGGCGATCAGGCCGCCGGTGCAGCTTTCCGCCGTGGAGACCATGAAGCCGCTGGCGGTAAAGTCGGAAATGATCCGCCGTGCCAGCTCTTCTATATCCGCGGGAAACAGGCTCATAGTGGTCTGCCCGTGTAGACCACGGTGGCAGTGGCAATCGCTGCGATACCTTCCCGACGCCCGACAAAACCGATCGTCTCGTTGGTGGTCGCCTTGACCGAGCAGCGCTCTAGCGCGATGCCGAGCATGTCGGAAAGCGCCTCCCTCATGGCCTGCCGGTGCGGACCGATGCGCGGTGCTTCGGCAATCAGCGAAACATCGGCATTCATGATCGTGCCGCCATTGTCACGCACCACCTTGGCCGCGTGTTCGAGGAAGATGCGCGAAGCGGCACCTTTCCATTGCGGATCGGAGGGCGGGAAATGGTCGCCTATGTCGCCCGCACCGCAGGTGGCGAGCAGGGCATCCGTCAGCGCATGCAGCGCCACATCGGCATCCGAATGTCCCTTGAGTTTCTGGTCGTGCTCGATGAACACGCCGCACAGCGTCACACCGTCGCCGGGCTCCAGCTGATGCACATCGTAACCATTGCCGGTGCGCACGTCAGGCATTGCATGGGAAAGCTTTTCATCAGCCATGGCGATATCCCGCTTCAGAGTGAGTTTCACATTGTCGACCGAGCCTTCGGTCAGCGTCACGGCCAATCCCGCCCATTCGGCGATCGATGCGTCATCGGTAAAATCCGTCTTGCCCGAAGCGGCAGCAGCGCGATGCGCGGCAAGAATTTCCCCAAAGCCGAAACTCTGCGGTGTCTGCGCCGCATAAAGTCCCTGTCTGGAAACGGTTTCCACAACGAGATCGCCTGCGCCGCGCTTCAGCGTATCGGTGACGGGCAGGGCTGGCAGAACGCCGACTGCGCCCGCCCTGTGCAAGGCCATGATGCGCTCCAGCATGTCCACGGCGACGAAAGGCCGCACCGCATCCTGGATCATCACATGCGTCAGATCCTGCGAAGCCAGCGCCACCAGCCCGGCAAGCACCGATTGCTGGCGTGTCGCGCCGCCCGTGACGGTGACGATCCGCTTTCCGGCATTCAGCCGTTCAAGGATCGGCGACAGCAGTGCTGCATCGTCTGCATGGCTGACGACAACGATCGAGGAGGCGTGATCCCAATCCAGAAAGGTCGACAATGTATGCTCGATCACGGCCCTCCCGCCGATCGGGCGATATTGTTTCGGCCCTTCCTCGGGGGAGCCTGCCCTTTCGCCGCGTCCTGCGGCGACGATGACGATGCCGAGTTTCATAGTACTTTCCTGCATTGGTCTTATGCTTTGCGCGCAACCCTTAGCGGTTGACAGTCCTGCTCTAGCGTTTCAAAACCCGGATGGCCAGCCCGATAAGACGCGCATCCGCCCCTGCACCTCGCAGGATCCGCAATCCTTGCGTGTTCGAACCTGCACAAATTGCTGCCGACAGCAAAACAGGCAGGCAGTCGCCCAGCAAATAAAAGGTGCAACTCTCTAAAAGTGCTTGGCAACTGCACAAACACTGTCTAAAAATAATGCAAATAACCCTTCTGCATGAAAGATCATCAGTTGCCCCTTCCGGAGTTGTCAGAACCGTTCAGCATCGGCTCAGTTGCGATCCGTAATCGCGCCGTGCTGGCGCCCATGTCGGGCGTGACGGATCTGCCGTTCCGGCAGCTCGCCTGGCGTTACGGCGCGGGCCTTGTTGTCACGGAAATGGTGGCAAGCCGCGAACTTGTCGCCAATCGCGGGGAATCCTGGGCGCGGCTGAAAAATGCCGGCATGGTTCCGCATATGGTGCAGCTTGCCGGGCGCGAAGCTCACTTCATGGCTGAGGCGGCGAAGATCGCGGCTGACAATGGCGCGGGGATAATCGATATCAATATGGGCTGCCCGGCCAAGAAGGTGACGGGCGGTTATTCCGGTTCGGCTCTGATGCGCGATCCCGATCACGCCCTGTCGTTGATCGAAGCGACGGTCGACGCGGTCGATGTGCCCGTGACGCTGAAGATGCGGCTCGGCTGGGATGAAAACACCATCAATGCGCCGGAGATCGCCCGTCGCGCCGAGGAAGCAGGCGTTCAGCTCATCACCATTCACGGCCGTACCCGCATGCAGTTTTATGAGGGACGGGCGGACTGGAACGCCATTCGTGCCGTGCGCGAGGTGATTTCAATACCGCTGATCGCCAATGGCGATGTCGAGACCGCAGAAGATGCGCGCGAAATCCTGCGCCGGTCCGGCGCGGATGCCGTCATGGTCGGTCGCGGCGCGCAGGGCCAGCCCTGGCTGCCGGCGGTGCTGGCGGGACATGCTGCGCCGCATCGCGCGGAGATTGCCGATATCGCTGTCGAACATTACGACATGATGCTGGAATTTTATGGAAGGGAAGCCGGTCTCAGGCATGCCCGCAAACATCTGGGCTGGTATCTCGACCGTTTCGCGCTCGAAATCGCTACCCCTGACAAGGTTAAAATCATGACATCGCGCGATACGGGGAAGTGGCGGATCTGCTGCGCTCTGCCCTTTGCGACACTGCGGGCAAAGAAGCCGCAAGGAAGGCCGCATGAGCGCTGACAAACACAGCCCGGCAGATGCAAACCCGCTCGCCATGGCGGTTCTGAACGCGGTGCAGAACCCCGTCATTCTGGTGGATGCCGAAGGTTTCATCGCTTTTGCCAATTGGGAAGCCGAATCCTTTTTCGGGGCAAGCGCTTCCCATCTCGCCCGCTACCGCGTCTCCACCTTCATTCCCTTCGGCAGTCCGCTGCTTGCGCTGATCGATCAGGTGCGGGAGCGTCGCGCGCCGGTGAACGAATATCGCGTCGATCTGAGCTCGCCGCGGCTCGGCCAGGACAAGCTTGTCGATCTTTATGTCGCGCCCGTTGTCAGCGAACCGGGATCGGTGGTCGTCGTCTTCCAGGAAAGGTCGATGGCCGACAAGATCGACCGGCAATTGACCCACCGGGCGGCGGCGCGTTCCGTCACCGGCCTCGCGTCGATGCTGGCACATGAGATCAAGAACCCGCTTTCGGGTATTCGTGGTGCCGCCCAGCTTCTGGAGACATCCGTTGCCGACGAGGATCGGGCGCTGACGCGACTGATCTGCGACGAGACCGACCGGATCGTTTCGCTGGTCGACCGCATGGAGGTGTTTTCCGACGAGCGGCCGGTGGACCGCGTGCCGGTCAACATTCATTCCGTGCTCGACCATGTGAAGGCGATCGCCAAGGCCGGTTTTGCCCGCAACATCAAGATTTCGGAAAATTACGACCCGTCGCTGCCGCCGGTCTATGCCAATCGCGACCAGCTGGTGCAGGTCTTCCTCAATCTGGTGAAGAATGCGGCGGAAGCCGTGGGCAACCAGCCGGATGGCGAAATCGTGCTGACGACGGCCTATCGTCCCGGCATGCGGCTTTCGGTTGCCGGCAGCCGTGAGCGCATCTCGCTGCCGCTCGAATTCTGCGTGCATGACAACGGCCCGGGCGTTCCGGCCGATCTCCTGCCGCATCTTTTCGATCCCTTCATCACCACCAAGACGAATGGTTCGGGCCTTGGCCTGGCGCTTGTCGCCAAGCTTATCGGCGCCCATGGCGGCATTGTCGAATGCGACAGCCAGAACCATCGCACGACCTTCCGCGTATTGATGCCCGTCTCGCCGGAAGTGGCGCTGGACGACAGCACTTTGCCGAACTCGACAGGAAATGACCCATGACAGCTACTATCCTCGTCGCCGATGATGATGCCGCAATCCGCACGGTTCTGAACCAGGCGCTGAGCCGTGCCGGTTACGACGTACGCATCACCTCCAATGCCGCAACGCTCTGGCGCTGGGTTTCGGCGGGTGAGGGCGATCTGGTGGTGACCGATGTTGTGATGCCGGATGAAAACGCCTTCGACCTCCTGCCGCGCATCAAGAAGGCCCGCCCGGACCTGCCGGTTTTGGTGATGAGCGCGCAGAACACCTTCATGACGGCGATCAAGGCCTCGGAAAAGGGTGCCTACGATTACCTGCCCAAGCCCTTCGACCTGACGGAGCTCATCGCCATCATCGGCCGCGCCCTCTCGGAGCCGAAGCGCAAGCCCGCTAAGCTTGATGACGACATGCAGGACGGCATGCCGCTTGTCGGCCGCTCGGCGGCGATGCAGGAGATCTATCGCGTTCTGGCCCGTCTGATGCAGACCGATCTGACGCTGATGATCACCGGCGAATCCGGCACCGGCAAGGAGCTGGTGGCGCGGGCGCTGCATGATTACGGTAAGCGCCGCAATGGCCCCTTCGTCGCCATCAACATGGCGGCTATCCCGCGCGATCTGATCGAATCGGAACTTTTCGGCCATGAGAAGGGTGCCTTCACGGGTGCGCAGAACCGCTCGACCGGCCGTTTCGAGCAGGCCGAGGGCGGCACGCTGTTTCTCGACGAAATCGGCGATATGCCGATGGACGCCCAGACGCGCCTGCTGCGCGTGTTGCAACAGGGCGAATATACGACGGTGGGCGGGCGCACGCCGATCCGCACCGATGTTCGCATCGTCGCCGCCACCAACAAGGACTTGAAGCAGTCCATCAACCAGGGTCTTTTCCGCGAAGATCTCTATTATCGCCTGAACGTGGTGCCGCTGCGGTTGCCGCCGCTGCGCGACCGGGCCGAAGATATTCCCGATCTTGTGCGCCATTTCATCCAGACGGGTGAGAAGGAGGGTCTGGAAGGCAAGCGTTTCGAGACCGAGGCGCTGGAGGTCATGAAGGCCTATGCCTGGCCGGGCAACGTGCGCGAACTGGAAAACCTGATCCGCCGGCTGATGGCGCTTTATCCGCAGGAAGTCATCACCCGCGAGATCATCGAGCAGGAATTGCAGTCTGATGTTCCAGATAGCCCGCTCGACAAGATGGCCGTCCGTACCGGTTCGCTCAGCATTTCGCAGGCGGTCGAGGAAAACATGCGGGACTATTTCGCAAGTTTTGGTGATGGCCTGCCGCCGCCCGGTCTTTACGACCGCGTACTGCGCGAGCTGGAATATCCATTGATCCTCGCCGCCCTGACCGCGACACGCGGCAACCAGATCAAGGCTGCCGATCTTCTTGGCCTCAACCGCAATACGCTGCGCAAGAAAATCCGCGAGCTTGGCGTTTCCGTCTATCGCAGTTCCCGCCCAAGCTGAGAATGTTGACAAGGCCGCATTTGTCGTTGCATTTTCGCCACATTGTGTTGCTTGGAAAACACTAGAAGGGAGAGAGATTCGCCAATTTGCAGCGAGCCTCACCTGACTTTGGAAATGTGGTGCTGGCTGGCCAGCGATTGGGAGTAGTGCATGCGGAAACCCGCCGCCGAAAACACCGTTGCCGACGACGCAGCGGGAATGGTGGTTGCCGATCGCAGGATGTCTTTCGCTCTGCCGGGGCTGGTGCTCGCCGGCATTGCTCTTGTTTGCGCTATTGTGACACTTTTCGTGCTGCTGGGCGTCACGCCCATTGCACCGACATCGAATGTCGTCATCGCCTCGGTGGTCATCAATTCGATCTTCGTGATCGGGCTGATCTTTCTCATCGGCCGGGAAATCAACCGCCTGCTGAAAGCGCGGAAAAAGGGCAGGGCAGCGGCGCGATTGCATGTGCGCATCGTCGTGCTTTTCTCCATCGTGGCGATTACGCCCGCCGTTCTCGTCGCCATCTTCGCCAGTCTGACGCTGAATGTCGGTCTCGACCGCTGGTTTGCGCTGCGCACCCAGTCGATCGTGGATTCTTCCAGCAATATTGCCCAGGCCTATATGATGGAGAATGCCGGCTATCTTCAGGGACAGACCCTGTCGATGGCCACCGACCTTGATCGCAACCGGGCTCTTTTCTATCTCGATCGCACCGGTTTCGTTGATCTCATGACCCGCCAGGCCAAGGGCCGCGGCCTGCTTGGCGCGTTTCTTGTGCAGGAGGACGGCGACGCCGTCGCGCAGGCCGACATCAAGACGGAAAAGCCGCTTCCAGCCATTCCGCATGATGCGCTTGAAAAGGCCGCCGCCGGCCAACCAACCCTTATTCCGCCTGGCATCACCAACCTCGTCGGCGCCATCATCAAGCTCGAAGGCATCAGCGGCACCTTCCTTTACACCGTGCGCGCCGTCGATCCCAAGGTGATGGGTGCGATGCGGCTGATGGAAGAGAACCGCGCCGAATACAAGGCAATGGAGGCGGGCCGCGCGCCGCTGCAGATCGCCTTTGCAATCCTTTATCTCGGTTTCGCGCTGATCGTGCTTCTCGCCGCCATCTGGACGGCGATTGCTGTCGCCGACCGCATCGTGCGCCCGATCCGCCTTCTCATCAGCGCCGCCGATAGTGTCGCCACCGGCAACATGCATGTGCTGGTGCCGGTGCGCGCCGTCGACGGCGACGTCGGCCGCCTGTCGCGGACCTTCAACAAGATGGTTTCGGAACTACGCAGCCAGCAGGAGCAGATCATCGAGGCAAAGGACGATATCGACGACCGCCGCCGCTTCATCGAAGCCGTGCTATCGGGTGTCACCGCCGCCGTTATCGGTGTTGATGAAAACCGCAGGATCACTATCGTCAATCCCTCAGGAGAAGAGTTCCTGGCGCAGACCTCCGAGCAGCTGATCGGCGCGCAGCTTTCGGAGATCGCGCCTGAAATCGAAGAGGTCGTGACCGAGGCCAATACCTGGGCACGGGGCAACTTCCGCAAGCAGATCAACATTATGCGGCGCGGCAAGGAGCGGACACTCAATGTCCAGGTGACCCGCGAGGATGCCCGTGATAGCCGCGATAGCTACGTCATCACGCTCGACGATATCACCGATCTCGTCATCGCCCAGCGCTCGACGGCATGGTCGGACGTCGCGCGGCGTATTGCTCATGAGATCAAGAACCCGCTGACGCCGATCCAGCTTTCCGCCGAGCGCATTAAGCGCCGTTTCGGTAAGCAGATCGATGAGAGCGACCGCGCCATTTTCGATCAGTGTACGGACACCATCGTCCGGCAGGTCGGTGATATCGGCCGGATGGTGGATGAATTCTCGGCCTTTGCGCGCATGCCGAAGCCGACGAAGGAGAAGTCGGACCTGCGTTCGATTTTGAAGGACGCGGCATTCCTGCGCGAAATCAGCGCCGCGGACACCAAATTCTCAACGGAACTGGGCGACATTCCGCTGGAGGGCATGTTCGATGCCCGCATGCTGGGACAGGCGTTCGGCAATCTTATCAAGAACGCGACGGAAGCCATCGAGGCGGTGGAAGGCGAAAAGCGACCGGGCAAGATTCTGGTGCGCGCATCCTTCGACGAGGCCAATTCCCGTTTCGTGGCTGACATCATCGACAATGGCCGCGGCCTTCCCGTCGAGAACCGCCACCGCATTCTCGAACCCTATATGACGATGCGGGACAAGGGCACGGGCCTCGGCCTCGCCATCGTCAAGAAGATCATCGAAGAGCATGGCGGGTATCTTGAACTTCACGATGCTCCGCCGGAGTTCGACCATGGCCATGGCGCCATGATCCGAGTGCTGCTGCCCTATATCGAGGCGGTCGGCGGCGAAAATAACAAGGAAGCAGCATATGGCGTCTGATATTCTGGTCGTGGATGACGAGGCGGACATTCGCGAAATCGTAGCGGGCATTCTCTCCGATGAGGGCCACGAGACGCGCATGGCGTTCGACAGCGACAGTGCGCTGGCCGCAATTTCGGAGCGCGTGCCGCGCCTGATCTTTCTCGATATCTGGATGCAGGGCTCAAAGCTCGACGGTCTGGCGTTGCTCGATGAGATCAAGAGCCGCCATCCCGAAATTCCGGTTGTGATGATTTCCGGTCACGGCAATATCGAAACCGCCGTCAACGCCATCAAGCGCGGTGCCTTCGATTTCATCGAGAAACCCTTCAAGGCCGACCGCCTGATCCTGATCGCCGAGCGGGCGCTGGAAAACTCCAAGCTGAAGCGCGAGGTCCAGGAACTCAAGAAGCGCACCGGCGATGCCGTTGAACTCGTCGGCGCGTCACTTGCGGTTTCCCAGCTTCGCCAGACCATCGACAGGGTAGCCCCCACCAACAGCCGCATCATGATCCTCGGGCCGTCCGGTTCCGGCAAGGAGCTGGTCGCGCGTATGGTGCACAAAAAATCCTCGCGCGCCACCGGACCCTTCGTGGCCCTGAACGCCGCGACGATCACGCCGGACCGCATGGAGATCGCGCTCTTCGGCACGGAAGGCCTGCCCGGACAGCCACGCAAGGTGGGCGCTCTGGAAGAGGCCCATCGTGGCGTTCTTTATCTCGACGAAGTCGGCGAGATGCCGCGTGAGACGCAGAACAAGATCCTGCGCGTTTTGGTCGATCAGCAGTTCGAGCGCGTCGGTGGCGGCAAGCGGGTGAAGGTGGATGTACGCATCATTTCCTCGACCGCCCACCACCTTGAAAGCCTGATCGCCGAAGGCCAGTTCCGCGAGGATCTCTATCACCGTCTCGCCGTCGTGCCGGTGAAGGTTCCGGCGCTGTCCGAGCGGCGCGAGGATATTCCTTTCCTCGTTGACATGTTCATGCGGCAGATTTCCGAACAGGCCGGCATCCGCCCGCGCAAGATCGGCGACGATGCCATGGCGGTTCTCCAGACGCATGACTGGCCGGGCAATATCCGCCAGCTGCGCAACAATATCGAACGGCTGATGATCCTCGCGCGTCCCGAGGGCGGCGAGGCGCCCATCTCGGCCGACATGCTGCCGGCCGATATTGGCGACATGCTGCCGAAGATTTCGGCGCAGGGCGACCAGCACATCATGACCCTGCCGCTGCGTGAAGCCCGCGAAATGTTCGAACGTGACTATCTGGTCGCCCAGATCAACCGCTTCGGTGGCAATATTTCGCGCACGGCGGAATTTGTCGGCATGGAAAGATCAGCGCTGCATCGCAAACTGAAATCTCTCGGGGTATAAGAAACCAAGGCGCATCGCCGTAACCGATTATTCCGTCAGAGAGACAGCATGAAAGTCATCATTTGCGGCGCAGGGCAGGTGGGTTACGGCATTGCCGAACAATTGTCGCGTGAGGATAATGAGGTGTCGGTCATCGATACCGCCGCGCCGCTCATTACCGCCATCACCGAGACGCTGGATGTGCGCGGTTATGTCGGCCACGGCGCGCATCCCGACATGCTGGCGAAGGCGGGTGCCGACCAGGCCGACATGATCATCGCTGTGACCCTGCATGACGAGATCAACATCGTCGCCTGCGAGGTGGCGCATGCGCTCTTCAGCGTTCCGACCAAGATTGCCCGCATCCGCGACCAGAGCTATCTGAAGCCGGAATATGCCGATCTCTTCAGCCGCGAGAACATGTCGATCGACGTCACGATTTCCCCGGAAGTCGAGGTCGGCAAGATGGTGCTGCGCCGCATCGCCTTTCCGGGCGCCACCGATGTCGTGCGTTTCGCCGACGATACGATCTTCATGCTGGCGATCGAATGCATGGAGGACTGCCCGGTCATCAACACGCCGCTGCAGCAGCTCTCCAACCTGTTTCCGGACCTGATCGCGACGGTGGTGGGCGTTTACCGCAACGGCATCCTCAAGGTCGCGCATTCCTCCGAGCAACTGCGGGTCGGTGACCTTGCCTATGTGATCTGTCAGCGCCAGCATGCCCGACGCACCTTGAGCCTCTTCGGACACGAGGAGCAGGAGGCGCAGCGCATCGTGATCGCGGGTGCCGGCAATATCGGCCACTTCGTTGCCCGCAAGATCGAGGAGTTGCAGCCGAAGACGCGGGTAAAGATCATCGAGGCGGATCGCGACAGGGCGATTGCCGCATCGGAACAGCTCAGCAACACCATCGTCATGCATGGTTCGGCGCTTGATCAGAAAATTTTGATGCAGGCCGATATTCAGGATGCGGATCTGATCGTGACGCTCACCAACAACGACCAGACCAATATTCTGGCAGCGGTGATGGCCAAGCAGCTCGGCTGCAAATCCAACCTCGCCCTGCTGAACAGCTCGTCCTTCCATGAGGTTGCGGCTTCACTCGGTCTCGATGCCTATATCAACCCCCGGGCCGTCACTATTTCACGCGTGCTCCAGCACGTGCGCAAGGGACGCATCCGTTCGGTTTACGCCGTCCAGCGCGGGTCGGCGGAGGTGATCGAGGCGGAGGCGCTGGAGACATCGCCGCTGGTGGGGCAGTCCTTCCGTGACATCGACATGCCTGATGGCGTGCGCATCGGCGCGATCTATCGCGACGGTGTGGTGATCCGACCGGACGGCAGCACGAAAATCAAGGCGAAGGACCGTGTCGTGCTGTTTGCATCCGCCGATGCGGTGCGCGACGTGGAACAACTTTTCCGTGTTTCGATACAATATTTCTGACTGTCCCGAATTGAACATGCGGGTCAATACTCGTACTCATTCGGCTGTTTTGACCGTTGCGGAACGGAACATGATTTGATACCAGAGTTTGAGGTCGGCGAAGCGGGGGACAAGACTTGGCCGGCTTATTATTGATGGATTATTTTCCGGTATCCCTGCCGGCAAAAAAGAAAGAAGCGGCGCCATGGCGGAACGTTCTCAAAACCTTCAGGATCTCTTCCTCAATACCGTTCGTAAGCAAAAGATCTCGCTCACGATTTTTCTGATCAACGGCGTCAAGCTGACCGGCGTTGTCACCTCCTTCGACAATTTCTGCGTGCTTTTGCGCCGTGACGGTCATTCGCAGCTGGTCTACAAGCATGCGATCTCCACCATCATGCCCGGCCAGCCGATGCAGATGTTCGAGAGCGAAGAAGGCGCAGCCTGATCAGGCTCCTGCGACGGTATCTTCAACATAAGCTGACCCGCACCGGGAACATTTCCGGTCTCGTCAGGTTTATTCCCAAGGCCGTCCGCGCGGATGCGGTCGGCCGCAATGTTCTTTCTGGATAAGGCTGAGCCCATTTCGACGCGAGACACCTCGAACGAATCGATCATTCCGGAGCAGGAGAAGCGCCGCGACGACATGCGCGCCGTGGTTCTCGTACCGGTTCTCAAGCAGCAACGCGAAAGCCGCGACGCGGCGGCAGCCCCGGCTACCGCCAGCCGGTCTGTCGAAGCAAAACTTGAGGAAGCAAAGGGTCTCGCGCTTGCCATCGACCTGGAGGTCACTCAAGGCCTGATCGTGCCGGTCAACCAGCCGCGCCCCGCAACGCTCTTTGGAACCGGCAAGATCGAGGAAATCGGCCATCTTCTGGATGAGACCGATTCCGGCCTCGTGATCGTTGATCATCCCCTGACGCCGGTGCAGCAGCGCAATCTCGAAAAACAGTGGAATTGCAAGGTCATCGACCGCACGGGTCTGATCCTCGAAATCTTCGGCCGCCGCGCCTCCACCAAGGAAGGCACGCTGCAGGTCGATCTTGCGCATCTGAATTACCAGAAGGGCCGCCTCGTCAGAAGCTGGACCCACCTTGAACGCCAGCGCGGTGGTGCAGGCTTCATGGGCGGTCCGGGTGAAACGCAGATCGAGGCCGACAGACGCTTGCTGCAGGATCGCATCGTCAAGCTTGAGAAGGAGCTTGAGCAGGTGGTTCGCACCCGCCAGCTTCACCGCGCCAAGCGCCGCAAGGTGCCGCATCCGATCGTAGCACTTGTCGGTTACACCAACGCCGGCAAATCCACGCTGTTCAACCGCATCACGGGTGCTGGCGTTCTGGCCGAGGACATGCTGTTCGCCACGCTTGATCCGACATTGCGCCGCATGAAGCTGCCGCATGGCCGCACGGTCATCCTGTCCGATACGGTGGGATTCATCTCCGATCTGCCGACGCATCTTGTCGCCGCTTTCCGTGCAACGCTGGAAGAGGTGCTCGAAGCCGATCTCGTTCTGCACGTGCGCGACATGTCCGATCCTGACAATGCCGCCCAGTCGGCCGACGTGCTGCGCATTCTCGGCGATCTCGGCATTGACGAGAAGGAAGCCGAAAAGCGTATCATCGAGGTGTGGAACAAGGTTGACCGTCTCGAGCCGGAAGCGCATGACGCCATCATCGAGCGCGCCGAAGGCCGCTCCAACATCTGCGCCGTTTCGGCCGTCGCGGGCGAGGGCGTCGATGCCCTGATGGACGAGATTTCGGCGCGTCTGTCCGGCGTCCTGACGGAAACGACCGTTGTCCTCTCCGTCGAGCAATTGCCGCTGATCTCCTGGGTCTACAGCAACTCCATCGTCGATAACCGTGAAGACCATGAGGACGGCTCGGTTGCGCTGGATGTACGCCTATCGGAAGCGCAGGCCTCCGAACTGGAACGGAAGCTTGGCAAGGCGACCATCCGCGAGCGCGAAGACTGGGAGCAGTAAGCGCTCCTCGCATTGTACCAAACTCTTCCCGTCATGCCGGACTTGATCCGGCATCCAGCCACGGCGCGTCTGCGCCGTGAGGAATGAGTCTTTTGCGATCAAAGACTTGATCGCGCTGGACCCCGGACTAAATCCGGGGTGACGGTTGCGGATGCTGCGCTGCTGCCAGATGCATTCCCCAACCATAAGAGAGGTGCTGTGCCTTCCCGGGTTCACTGCATATCCGACTGATCAGCACGAGACCGTATCGAGCGACCGTTCGATGCGTTTTGCCGCCTGCCACAGGTCTTCCATTCTCTCAAGGCTCGCTTCTTCAAGCGTCTCGCCGTTTTCGGTGAGCGACGTTTCGATGTGATTGAAACGCCTGCGGAATTTCGTATTGGTGCCGCGAAGCGCATTTTCCGGATCGGCCTTGACGTGGCGGCCGATATTGACCAGCGCGAAAATGAGATCGCCGAGTTCGTCCGAGACCTTCTCCGGCTTTCCCTCCGCCAGCGCCTCACGCAGTTCGGCGATTTCCTCCTCGATCTTGTCGAGAATGGGAGCGGGATCCGACCAGTCGAAACCGGCGCGCGCGGCCTGTTCCTGCAGCTTCAGGGCCTCAGTGAGCGCCGGCTGGCTGCGCTGCACGCCGCCCAGAAAGCCAGCCTTGAAATCCTCGGTAATACCCCGGCGCGCACGGCGCTCCCCACGCTCGCGTTTTTCCTCGGCCTTGATCTTGTCCCATTGCAGCTTGACGCTGTCAGGCGTATCGGCATCGGACACGGCAAAGACATGCGGATGGCGGCGGATCATCTTTGAGGTGACGGCCTCAACCACGTCGCCAAAGGCGAATTCGCCCCGTTCCTCGGCAATGCGGGAGTGGAAGACCACCTGCAGCAACAGGTCACCCAGCTCATCGCAAAGATCGTCCATATCCTTGCGCTCGATGGCGTCGGCGACTTCGTAGGCCTCTTCGATCGTATAGGGCTTGATCGTCTCGAAGGTCTGGACGACATCCCAGGGGCAACCGGTTTCGGGCTGGCGCAGGGCTTGCATGATCTCGATCAGGCGGGAAATATCCTTCGAGGCTTCCATATGTCTCAAACCTTCATTCTTTGTTTTCATGCTTTTCCAGAGGGAAAACCGTCTGGAAAAGCTCTAGTTCAGCGGAATATCGTTGCTGCTCTTCGATGACTGATAGCTGGTGGACAGATCGTCATAGGCGGCCTTGATCCGGGCTGTCTGCGCCTTCAGCGCGGTTTTCAGCGGATCGTCTTCGCTCTCCACCAGATCGGCGATGAAGAAAGAGTTCCAGAAGGCGTTGTTGCGGCGATATCCGCCCGGCTCCAGCCCGAAAACTTCCTTCAGAATTTTAAGATCGTGCGGGATCGCGAAAGCATCGCGGGAATCCTCGTGGCTGAAGAAGGAATAGAAATTGTCGAAACCGGCCCAGGTGATGGCGGACATGCACATGGTGCAGGGTTCATGGGTCGAAAGGAAAATCAGCTCCTTCGTGTTCGGCTTTTCTCCCAGCTCGTAAAACCGCTTCAGCGCATGCACTTCGCCGTGCCAGAGCGGGTTTTCGAGCTCGTTATTCGTCTCCGCGATCACCAGCGACAGGTCGGATTTGCGCAGGATAGCCGCACCGAAAACCTTGTTGCCGAGGCTGACGCCGCGCGCCGTCAAGGGCAGGATATCGTGTTCGATGACATCGAGAAGACGGGCGGCGATGCTGGAGCTTGTCAAGGGTCTGATCCTTCGTCCCGCCTTAGGGAAAAGCGGTTTTTGCTTGGAGAAATCGACGAAAATTGCCTCCCCTTGTTCGGCGCGAGCACCTCGTTTGTCAAGGGATTCTCACGGGATTTCGAGGCCTTTGACTGAGCCGTAACAGAGGTGACGGTTTGTTTTCCTCCAAAACGGGGGTCTTCGAGAAATAAAAATCCAGGTGTCGGAAAGGCTTGAATTTCTGTTTCTTCAATCTTGCGCGGCAATGCGGGATAAATGCCCGATGCACAACGAAGATGATTTTTCCGCCGTCGGCGACCGCCTTTCGACCTTCCCCGCTTTCTTCCGGGTTGAGGGCAGGCAGGTGGCTGTTTTCGGAAATGGTGACGAGGCTTTCGCAAAGGTCAGGCTTCTTGCCAACACCAATGCGCATATCGTCGCCTATGCCGATGAGCCGGAAGAGGATTTCGCGCGCTATCTGCGTGACAAAGGCATTGATCATCGGGCGCTGGGCTTTTCCAGCCGGCTGATCGATGGCGCAACGCTGGTTTTTGCCGCAACGGGCGACGACGTGCTGGACCGCGAGATTGTCTCAGCCGCGCGCGCAAAGAAAATCCCTGCCAATGCGGTGGATCAGCCGGAATTCTGCGATTTCTTCACGCCGGCACTCGTCGCCCGTGCGCCTGTCGCCATCGCGATCGGCACCGAAGGCGCAGGGCCGGTTCTTGCCCAGATGATCCGTGCACGCATCGATCAGATGCTGTCACCGTCGCTCGGCAAGCTTGCCCGCCTTGCCGTGCAATATCGTGACGCGGCCGAGCAGAATGTCCCCAAGGGTGCCTTGCGGCGCAATTTCTGGCGTCGGTTTTTCTCCGGTCAGGTCGCGGATGCGGTCGCTCTAGGCGATACATCCTCGGCTCGTGAGGCCGCTGACCGGTTGCTGCAATCGCCCGAACGCAGCGAAGGACGCGTCTGGCTTGTCGGTGCTGGCCCGGGTGTGGAAGATTTGCTGACGCTGCGCGCGCAGCGTGTTCTGATGGAAGCCGACGTCATTGTCTATGATGCGCTGGTGCCGCAGGCAATCGTCGATATGGGCCGCCGCGACGCCGAGCGGCTGTCCGTCGGCAAGCGCAAGGGCTGCCACAGCAAGTCGCAGGACGAGATCAACCGCCTGCTGGTACGCTTGGGCAAAGATGGCAGGCGCGTCGTGCGTCTCAAATCCGGTGATCCGCTGGTCTATGGCCGCGCAGGCGAGGAAATGGCGGCGCTGCGCGATGCTGGTATCGGTTACGAGATCGTTCCGGGCATTACGTCGGCTTTCGCCGCCGCTGCCGATTTCGAATTGCCGTTGACGCTGCGCGGTGTCGCTTCGTCACTGATTTTCACCACCGGCCACGACCTGACCGGCGATGTCCTGCCGGACTGGGCGCGGCTTGCCGTCTCCGGTGCGACGATTGCCGTCTATATGGGCCGCAGCGTTGCAGCGTCGGTCGCGACAAGGCTGATCGAGGCTGGTCTCGGCGTGGAAACGACGGTGGCCGTCATCGAAAATGCCAGCCGCGCGGATCGCCGCCTGCTGCATGGCACATTGAACGATCTGCCCGACCTCGAATATCGCGATGAGCTGACCGGCCCGGTCATGGTCATCATCGGCGATGCGGTGGCGGGCGCCAATTTCGACAGATCCGAGGCGCTTGCGCTTGCTGTGAAGCCGGCGAGCCTCAAAAGGGAGTATGCAAATGGTTGACAAGGTTTTGACCGCCAACCGTCTGGGCGATGGCATCGCCGTCTGGCTCGACGCCAATGGCGAATGGACGGAGAACCTGCAGGGGGCAATCGTGGCCCGCCATGCGGAGGCCGTCGCCTCGTTCGAAGAAATCGGCAAGCGCGATTTCTCCGCCAATAAGGTCGTTGACGTCGCCATCGTCGATGTCGTGGAGGAGAATGGCAAGCTCTGGCCGACGCGGCTTCGCGAGCGCATTCGCGCCGCTGGCCCCACCATGCACTATGCCGCCGGTTACAAGCCGGCCGATGCAGCATTCATCGCAGTCTGAGGAAGAAGATGTACCGTTACGACGAGTTCGATCACGCATTTGTTGAAGGCCGCGTGGCGCAGTTTCGCGATCAGGTCGAGCGCCGGCTGTCCGGCGAGCTGGCCGAGGACGCATTCAAGCCGCTGCGCCTGATGAACGGCGTCTATCTCCAGCTGCATGCCTATATGCTGCGCGTCGCCATTCCCTACGGTACGCTGAATTCGAAGCAGATGCGGATGCTGGCCCATATCGCTCGTAAATACGACCGGGGTTACGGCCACTTCACCACCCGCCAGAACATCCAGTACAACTGGCCGCGCCTGTCCGACACGCCGGATATCCTGTCCGAACTGGCGAGTGTGGAAATGCATGCGCTGCAGACGTCCGGCAACTGCATTCGCAACGTCACTGCCGATCATTTCGCCGGTGCTGCGGCTGACGAAGTGGCCGATCCGCGCCCCTACGCGGAAATCCTGCGTCAATGGTCTTCCGTACACCCGGAATTCTCCTTCCTGCCGCGTAAGTTCAAGATCGCGGTTACGGGCGCCGAGCGCGACCGCGCCGCCATTCAGGTTCACGATATCGGCCTGCACCTGAAAAAGAACGACAAGGGCGAGATCGGTTTTGCCGTTTATGTCGGCGGCGGGCAGGGCCGTACGCCGATGATCGCCAAGAAGATCCGCGACTTCCTGCCGGAAGAGGATCTCCTGTCCTATACCACAGCGATCATGCGCGTTTATAATTTGCACGGCCGCCGCGACAACAAATACAAGGCGCGTATCAAGATCCTCGTGCACGAAACCGGTGCGGAAGAACTGGCCCGCCAGGTTGAGGTCGAGTTCGCGGAACTGAAAAACACCGAATTGAAGCTGCCGGATGCGGATATCGCGGCCATCACCGCCTATTTCGCGCCGCCGGCATTGCAGGACCGTCCCGAAGGCTGGGAAAGCCTCGCGCGCTGGAAACGGGCGGATGAGGGTTTTGCCCGCTTCGTCGAGCAGAACGTTGCGCCGCACAAGCATCCCGATTACGGCATGGTGACGATCTCGCTGAAGCCGATCGGTGGCATTCCGGGCGATGCGACCGACGAACAGATGGAACTCGTCGCCGATATTGCCGCCGAATATGCCTTCGACGAAATCCGCATCAGCCACGAGCAGAACATCATCCTGCCGCATGTGGCGCTGGCCGATCTCGAGCCCGTCTATCGCGCCCTGGTGGGCGCGGGGCTCGCCACCGCCAATGCCGGGCTCATCACCGATATCATTGCCTGTCCCGGGCTGGACTATTGCGCGCTTGCCAATGCGCGCTCCATTCCGGTGGCGCAGGAGATTTCCACCCGTTTCGGCGCACCGGAGCGTCAGGCGGAAATCGGCGAATTGAAGATCAAGATTTCCGGCTGCATCAATGCCTGCGGCCACCACCATGTCGGCCATATCGGCCTTCTGGGCGTGGAAAAGAAGGGTGCCGAACTCTACCAGATCACGCTTGGCGGATCGGGTGATGAAAACACCTCCATCGGCGAGATCATCGGCCGTGGTTTTGAGCCGGAAAAGGTGACAGACGCGGTGGAAACCATCGTTGACACCTATCTGGGCTTGCGCCTTTCGAAGGAGGAAAACTTCCTCGAAGCCTATCGCCGCGTCGGACCGCAGCCATTCAAGGATGCGCTCTACGGCTCCGCCGCTGAAGCCGCCTGAGGAGATTGCCATGACGAAAATCTGGAACCGCGACGGCTTCGTGGAAAACGATCCCTGGGTGATTGAAACCGAGGAAGTGAAGGCAACGGCCGAGCAAAAGCCGGTCCTGCCGCTTGCCGATTTCCTCGTCCGCGCCGCTGAAAGCAACGATATCGGCCTCGGCGTTCTCATCGCTCCGGCTGACGATGTCCTCAGGCTCGAACCCTATCTCGACCGTATCGACCTCGTCGCCGTCAGCTTTCCTGCATTCAATGACGGTCGTGGTTTTAGCCACGCTTCGCTGCTGCGCAGCCGTCTAAATTTTGCGGGCGAGGTGAGGGCGGTTGGCGATGTGCTGATCGACCAGGTGCCGCTGATGCTGCGCACCGGCTTTTCAAGCTTTGCGGTGACGAACGACACGGCGATCCGTCGCCTGTCCGAAAATCGCCTGCCGGAAATCCCGGTCTATTACCAGCCGACGGCCCGGCCGGCGAGTGGTGGCGAGGCCTATAGCTGGCGTCGCCGTGCGGCCCAATGACACGTTGCGTAGAAATATGAGTTTAGGATACATATTTTCTGCGCATGGCAGTATTGACATTCTCATGCCTTCAAACCGGAGCAAAAATGGTATAATTGCCCGGACGGAGAATGTCGCTTATCGAATGAACGGACGGAACCTGAAATGAACGCGCCAGCCAAGACGGAAGATTTCGCGATCAAGATACCTGATGGTGTTTACGCCGAGACGGTTTTGTCGGTGGAGCATTATACGGATCACCTGTTCCGTTTCCGCATGACGCGTCCGGCCGGCTTCCGTTTCCGATCTGGCGAATTCGCGATGATCGGGCTTATGGTCGGCGAAAAGCCGATCTATCGCGCCTATTCCATCGCCAGCCCCGCCTGGGACGAGGAACTGGAATTCTTCTCGATCAAGGTTCCGGATGGTCCGCTGACCTCGCATCTTCAGGCGATCAAGCCCGGCGATACCGTCCTGATGCGCAAGAAGCCGACAGGCACGCTGGTTCTCGATGCGCTGACACCCGGCAGACGGCTTTATATGTTCTCGACCGGCACCGGCATCGCGCCTTTCGCGAGCCTGATCCGTGACCCGGAAACCTACGAGAAGTTCGAGGAGGTCATCCTCACCCATACCTGCCGCGATGTGGCCGAGCTGAAATATGGTTTCGATCTGGTCGAGGAAATCAGGAACCACGAATTCCTGAACGAGATTGTCGGCGACAAGCTCAAGCATTATGCAACGGTCACCCGCGAAGATTACCCCTTCAAGGGCCGTATCACCACGCTGATCGAGAACGGCAAGCTGTTTGCGGATCTGAGTGTTCCGGCACTCGATCCCGAGATCGATCGCGGCATGATCTGCGGTTCTTCGGCCATGTTGAAGGACACCAAGGAACTGCTTGAAAAGGCCGGCCTTACCGAAGGCGCCAACAACAAACCCGCCGAGTTCGTGATCGAGCGCGCTTTCGTCGGCTGACGTCGAATTTCTTTTGCAGACGAATAAGACAGGAGGCCGTACGGCCTCCTTTTTGTTTCAAGGGTCGGTTGCGGTGTTGGGGCGGCAATTCAACGGGCTGGAACATCCTGCGGCGATCGCGCGTTAGCTTTCAAACGAAACCGAACCGACGAAGTCGCCCAATGAAAAAAACTGGAACAATCCGCACCTCAATCATCGCCGTAACGGCGGGATTTTTCGCCGCGATGCCCGCAGCCGCAGACGAAAGCTCCTTCCTGTCGTCGCTGGAAGGCAAATGGACTGGCAAGGGAACGGTGATCACCCGCATCGGCATGCCACCCATCAATGTCAATTGCACATTGAGTTCCGACGCAAAGGCAACGGCGTTGCGCATGTCGGGCACCTGTCGTGGTCTCGTGGTTGTAAGACGCGCTATCGCTGCTGATCTTGCCGCCACCGGCGCGCGTTATAGCGGCACCTATACCGGCCCCTCCGGTCGTCCTTCGGCGCTGGCCGGCAACCGCCAGGGAAATGCGATCAATCTCACCGTCCGCTGGAACCGCGAAATCAATGGCGACCGCGTCGCGGCCATGACCATCGAAAAGGTCGGTGACAACGGCCTGCGGCTGCGCACCACCGACAAGGACGGCAGGACCGGCAAGACGGTGGTGACAAGCGATATCCGGCTTGTGCGCTAATCGGCGTCCCTTAACCGGTCCCGGAATGGCGCTTCCTCAGGAGACGTTGGCAATATCCGCCACGGTTTTATTGCGCCCGCTGTTCTTGGAACGGTAAAGTGCCGCATCGGCACGGGCATAGGCTGATGAAATGTCTTCGCCCGGACGTATCGACGTCAGCCCGAAACTGGCGGTCACGGGAACATCCGCTGGAAAATCCAAAAACAGCGCAGGCACGCCCTGGCGGATTTTTTCAACCAGCGCCGTTGCCTCCGCAATGTCCGGGCGGGCCATGAACAGCGCAAATTCCTCTCCGCCCATTCGTCCCGCCATGTCGTCGGCACCGACGAAACCGCGAATATGATCGGCAAAACGACGGATCACCTCGTCTCCCGTCGCATGGCCGAAACGGTCGTTTATCGCCTTGAAGCGGTCCAGGTCCGTAACAACCACTATTCCTCTTTCGCCGCGGGGCCGGGCCGTCCTTGCCATGACGCCTTCCTCGAACCCGCGACGGTTGAAGAGGCCGGTCAGGAAATCATATCGCGCCTGCCGCTGCAGTTCGCCGGCAAGATCGGCGGAGACGATCAGAAGCGTCAGGATGCCGCTTGCGATCATGCCGGTCGGCGTACCGATCGACAGGACGATGATGAAGGCCGCGTCGGAAATCTCACCGCCGGATCGCGCAAGCCAGGCAGCGACTGCAACGCTCGTGATATAGATGCCAAAGACGGTCATGGCCCAGCGGACGGTTCGTCCGACGCCCGTCGCCCGCCTCAACGTATGCACGATGATGCCGACCAATGCCGCATCGGCAATGGCCGTCATCATTCGCGAAGCCATGCGCCATTCCACGAGCTGGAAAGCCCAGACCACAAGAATGAACAGGGTGGAAATAATCCATACGATCGCAACACTGTTGCTGTTGCGTTTCGCCCGCAGACGGAAACCCCAAGCCAGCAGTGCGAAACTGCCGATCGAGGCATGGCAGGCGAGCATGGCCGTCAGCGATTGATGATCGGGAAACAATCCACCAACAATGCGCAGCCCGTGGCCGATGGCTGACGACATGAAGGACAGGGCCCAGATCATGGCGTGTTGCTTCAGCCCGAAATGCCGCCAAGCGACCAGCAGCGCCACGCCAAAAAGCAGGCTCACGACAACGATGCTCAGCGATGTGACGACGGTAGAAAGCATAGCCGGATTTAAGGGCCGCGGATGAACAAAGCTTTACGGCGAAAGCCCTTATATCTTCGCCTTCGCATGAATTTCAATCCCGCTTCTTTACCCGTGCATGGAGCCTTTCCAGGAAAAGTGGCCACCGGTTTTCCGTCTGGAAATGCGACAAAATAAAAAGTTAGAGTGTTTTTCGTGATCCGAAGAAAAGCGAAAACGC
This sequence comes from Rhizobium oryzihabitans, assembly GCF_010669145.1. Taxonomy (NCBI): domain Bacteria; kingdom Pseudomonadati; phylum Pseudomonadota; class Alphaproteobacteria; order Hyphomicrobiales; family Rhizobiaceae; genus Rhizobium; species Rhizobium oryzihabitans. The sequence goes on along the minus strand of NZ_CP048632.1, from coordinate 670,654 downwards.
TCAAACTAGGCTGTCGGCAATGCAAATGCTTAGCTGAATTCGAGCAGCAGAGGGCAATGATCCGAGACTTCCGGCTGTCTCACGACATTGAAGTGATCGACCTTCACGGCCGGGTTGACCAGCATGTAATCCGCATAACGGTTCTGTTTGGCGTAATGTGATGTCCGGGTGTCGGTGAAGCCGCGTGTCGTGACGAGTTCGACAAGATCCAGCTCTTTCAGCACCGCGAATGTCTCGCTGTCAGGCAGAACATTAAAATCGCCGCAGACGATAACCCTGTCGCCTTCTTCCCTAATGTTTTTGACAAGCTGAACGAGGCGCTTTGCCTGCGCCAGACGGGCAGGGTTGTCATGTTTGCCATCGAGGTCCCGCAGCCCGTGCATATGGGCGATGACGGCTGGCTGGCCGGCCACGAAATCAAAGACACGGATGGCATGGCCGGTGCGCGACCTTGGGTGATCGCCGTATCCGTCGGCGGAGAAAGCGCCATGCACGAAACCCTGGGCCTGCGCGACAATGGCAATGGATTTGCGCACGAAGGTCGCCAGCCCCCATTGGGAGGGATAACTGATCTCACCATGGAAGAGATCGCCCTGCGCCGCCGGGCAGAAGATTGCCAGATGATCAGGCAAGGCTTCGGCGACGTCACGCAGAAAATTCGCCCGCTGCGGCAGGTCAATGCCGTGATCGCGATAGGTCAGCCACTCCTGCGTGGCGGCCGGAGTATGAATGACTTCCTGCAGGCACAGAATATCGGGGGCGGATGCAGTGAGATAAGAAACAAGCTCGTCGTGGAGTTTGCCACCCCAGCCGTTCAGGCAGATCAGACGCATTTCCTCTCCATGGCCAAGGATTTCACGAACCGGTTTAGCATGGAACGAGGAGCGATCAATCGTGTCACTCTTTCCTCGAAGCCGGAAATCTTGCGGGTGAAATATGAAGGAATGGATCGTTCTTTACGCAGGCTGCTGAGCCTCTCGACCGTCATCCTCGGGCTTGACCCGAGGATGACGTTGAGTGTCTGGAGATATTTGCCCATTACTCTAGGCCCGGATTGCTCCGGGCCTTCGTATGTTGGTTTGTACTGATGCCTTATTCAGCCGCTTCGGCGTAAGCTTCCATCGGCGGGCAGGTGCAGATGAGGTTGCGGTCGCCATAGACATTGTCGATGCGGTTGACCGGCGACCAGTATTTGTCGATGCGGAAGGCGCCGGGCGGGAAGCAGCCCTTTTCGCGGCTATAGGGGCGGTCCCACTCGCCGACGAGGTCTTCCACCGTATGCGGGGCGTTCTTCAGCGGATTGTTGGTCTTGTCCGCACGGCCTTCCTCGATGTCGCGGGCTTCCTCACGGATCGCCAGCATGGCATCGCAGAAACGGTCGATTTCCGCCTTGGTCTCGGATTCCGTCGGCTCGATCATCAGCGTGCCGGCAACCGGCCAGCTCATGGTCGGCGCGTGGAAACCGCAGTCGATGAGGCGCTTTGCAACATCGTCCACCGTCACACCGCAGCTATCCGCCAAGGGCCGGGTGTCGATGATGCACTCATGCGCCACACGTCCCGTTTCGGACTTGTAGAGCACGTCGTAAGCGCCCTTCAGCCGCTCAGCAATGTAGTTGGCGTTGAGGATTGCAACCTTGGTCGCCTGCGTCAGCCCTTCGCCGCCCATCATCAGGCAATAGCTCCAGGAGATCGGCAGGATCGAGGGCGAGCCGAAGGGGGCAGCAGACACCGCACCCTCGCGACCGTCCGTCGAAGGATGGCCGGGAAGATAGGGGGCAAGATGCGCCTTGACGCCGATCGGCCCCATGCCGGGGCCGCCGCCGCCATGCGGAATGCAGAAGGTCTTGTGCAGGTTGAGATGCGAAACGTCCGAACCGATATCGCCGGGGCGGGCAAGGCCGACCATGGCGTTCATATTGGCGCCGTCGAGATAGACCTGACCGCCATGCTTGTGGGTGATCTCGCAGATCTCGCGAACCGTCTCCTCGAACACGCCGTGGGTGGACGGGTAGGTGATCATGCAGCACGAGAGGTTTTCCGCATACTGTTCTGCTTTTGCACGGAAATCATCGATATCGATGTCGCCATTGTCCCGCACCTTCACCGGCACGACTTTCATGCCGACCATCTGCGCCGAGGCAGGATTGGTGCCATGCGCCGAGGTGGGAATGAGGCAGACGTCGCGATGGGTGCCGCCATTGGCGAGGTGGTAGTTGCGGATGGTCAGAAGTCCGGCATATTCCCCCTGCGCGCCGGAATTCGGCTGCATGGAGAAGGCGTCGTAACCGGTGACCGAGCACAGCTTTTCGGAGAGATCGTCGATCATTTCCTTGTAGCCGAGCGCCTGATTGGCCGGCACGAAGGGATGGATGTCGGAAAATTCCGGCCAGGTGATCGGCAGCATCTCCGCAGTTGCGTTCAGCTTCATGGTGCAGGAACCGAGCGGGATCATCGAGCGGTCGAGCGCGAGATCACGGTCCGAAAGGCGGCGGATGTAACGGGTCATCTCGCTTTCGGCACGGTTCATGTGGAAGATCGGATGCGTCATGTACTGGCTGGTGCGCAGCAGTTCCTTCGGCAGGCGATAGTCCGGCTCGAAATCCGAGATCGAGAAATTGCCGCCGAATGCGCGCCACACGGCTTCCAGCGTTGCCGGGCGCGTGCGCTCGTCAAGGCTCATGCCGATCTTGGTCGCGCCGACCTTGCGCAGGTTCACGCCTTCCGCCACGGCCGAGCGCAGGATGACGCCCTGCATGTGACCGACTTCGACGGTGATCGTATCGAAGAAGGTTTCCGGCTCGATGGTGTAGCCGAGCTTTTCCAGCCCCTTGGCCATCAGCACGGCCTTCTGGTGGGTCTGCTGGGCGATCGCCTTGATACCCTGCGGGCCGTGGAAGACGCCGTACATGGAGGCCATAACGGCCAAGAGCACCTGCGCCGTGCAGATGTTGGAAGTGGCCTTTTCGCGGCGGATATGCTGCTCGCGGGTCTGCAGCGACAGGCGATAGGCGCGGTTGCCACGCGCATCGACCGAGACGCCGACCAGGCGGCCTGGCATGGAGCGCTTATGTGCGTCCTTGACGGCCATGTAGGCCGCATGCGGGCCACCATAACCGACCGGAACGCCGAAACGCTGCGAGGTGCCGATGGCGATATCCGCGCCCATCTCGCCGGGTGACTTCAACAGCGTCAGCGCCAGAAGATCGGCGGCGACGGCGGCGATGGCGCCCGTCTGGTGCAGACGCGAGATCAGGCCGGAGAAGTCGCTGACATGGCCGTGGGTGCCGGGATACTGGAAGATCGCGCCGAACACGTCGACCGGATCGAGATCGGTGAACGGGTTGCCGACGATCACTTTCCAGCCGAGCGGGGCCGCACGGGTCTCGATCAGCGCGATGGTCTGCGGGTGGCAATTGGCATCGACGAAGAAGGCGGTCGCCTTGGACTTGGCGACGCGCTGGCACATGGCCATGGCTTCGGCAGCGGCCGTCGCTTCATCGAGCAGCGATGCGTTGGCGACATCGAGGCCGGTCAGATCGCAGACCATGGTCTGGTAGTTCAGCAGCGCCTCAAGACGGCCCTGGCTGATTTCCGGCTGGTAGGGCGTATAGGCGGTGTACCAGGCCGGATTTTCCAGAATGTTGCGCTGGATGACCGGCGGCGTGATCGTGCCGTAATAACCCTGGCCAATCAGCGAGGTCAGCACCTGGTTCTTGTTGGCCGTTTCGCGCAGGCGATCGAGCGCCTCGCGTTCGGTCAGCGCAGCACCCCAGGTCAGCGGTACCTTCTGGCGGATGGAGGAGGGAACGGTGGCGTCGATCAGGGCATCGAGGCTCTTGTAGCCGATGACCTTCAGCATCTCCGCCATTTCCGACGGCGACGGCCCGATGTGACGCCGGTTGGCGAAATCATAGGGTTGATAGTCGGTGAAATGAAATTCCGTGGGCGTCGTCATTACGCGATCAGCTCCTTGTAGGCTGCCTCGTCGAGCAGCGTCTCGGCATCCGCGACGTTGGAAAGCTTCAGCTTGAAGAACCAGCCGGCACCCTGCGGATCCGAATTGACCAGCGAGGGGTCGTCAACGATGGCCTGGTTGATTTCCACCACTTCGCCATCCAGCGGACAATAGACGTCGGAAGCCGCCTTGACGGATTCAACGGTCGCCGCGTCGCCATCCTTGGAGAAGGTGGCGCCCACTTCCGGCAATTCGACGAAGACGAGATCGCCAAGCTGTTCAGCGGCGTGGCTGGTGATGCCAACGGTGGCGATATCGCCTTCGAACTTCAGCCATTCGTGTTCTGCGGTAAATTTCAGCATCGTATTTTCTCCGGAGATGGGATGAAGATTATCGTTTGTAGGTGGGCTTGATGAAGGGCAGGGCTGCGACGGTGACGGGCAGATATTTGCCACGCACTTCCGCAAAGATCGCAGTGCCGGGAGCCGTGTAGGCCGTTGGCACGTAACCCATGGCGACGGGGCCTTCAACCGACGGGCCGAAGCCGCCGGAGGTCACTTCGCCGATTTCCGTCTTGCCTTCGGCATCCGCAAAAAGCTTCGAATGGCCGCGCACCGGCGCCTTGCCTTCCGGCTTCAGGCCAACGCGGCGGCGCGATGTGCCGTCTTTCAGTTCGCCGAGAATGCGCTCTGCGCCGGGAAAACCGCCCTCGCGGTCGCCGCCAGCGCGGCGCGCCTTCTGGATCGCCCATTCGAGCGAGGCTTCGATGGGGGAGGTCGTGGTGTCGATATCATTGCCATAAAGACAAAGGCCGGCTTCCAGACGCAGGCTGTCACGCGCGCCAAGACCTATCGGCTCGCAATCGGGATGTTCGAGCAGGGCCTTGGCAATCTCTTCCGCCTTTGCGGCGGGCACGGAAATCTCAAAACCGTCCTCACCGGAATAACCGGAGCGGGAAACGATGCAGGGAACATCGTGCAGCGGAACTTCCAGCACGTCCATGAACTTCATTTCAGATACGCCTGCCCACAGTTCGGCCAGAACTGCTTCAGCGCGCGGTCCCTGAAGAGCGATCAGCGCCCGATCATCGAGCAGGGTAATTTCACAGTCGTCGGAAAGATGCGCCTTCATATGGGCGACATCGGCGTCCTTGCAGGCCGCGTTGACGACGACAAAAAGATGATCGCCGCGATTGGTGATCATCAGGTCGTCCAGGATGCAGCCGTTCTCATCGGTGAAGAAACCGTAGCGCTGGCGGCCTTCCTTGAGACCGAGAATATCGACTGGCACCAGCTTTTCCAGTGCAAGCGCTGCGTCGGCATTGTTGCCGGACTTCGCCTTCACGATCACCTGGCCCATGTGGGATACGTCGAACAGGCCGGCGGAGGTGCGGGTCTGAAGATGCTCCTTCAGAACGCCCGCCGGATATTGCACCGGCATGTCATAACCGGCGAATGGCACCATGCGGGCGCCAAGCGAAAGATGCAGGGAATGCAACGGCGTGATGTCAAGCTCGGCGGTATCGTCCAAGGACGCCTCCAGGGTTGCGCGAAAAATCGCGCGGGCTCAGGTCATGGCGTGAAAAACACGCCGGGTTCAAGAGCCCCCTCTGTCCTTGTCGCCTGAGATTGTTATCCCTTCGGCGAGCCGTCCTTATGAAAGGTGGCTTCTCTCCAGAGTTCCGTCATCACCGCTGGTCCTTTTGCCTGAGAGTTTCCGGGGCGGTTGCTCCTTCGGCACCGCATTGAAGCGGCTTCTCCCAATGGTGATGCGACGCTCATTATCTGCGAAGCCCCGCTGTTGGCAAGGACCAAATGACGCATCTGAACAGATTCTTGCTCCATCTGCGCCATCGCCACCGAAAGACGCAGTCGATAGTTTGGAAGCGGTGTGCCATCAGTCTGATTTTTTCTCCGGCAGACCTTTGCGTTTTGTCGATGCCAGTTCATCAAGTTCCTTTTCTGTCATGGACTTCTCCATGCTTTTTGAAGCACCTTGTAAACTGGATTTCTTGACTTCGCCGCGTTTTGCGGCCAGTGCCGCACCTGCTGCTTTCTGTTGCGCTTTCGACTTGGCTGGCATGTCGGATCCTCCTTCCGGAATGGTCTTGTCGCGAGGGAAATGTTGCGCTCCGACGATGGTTCCCTTCGAGAGGTTGGGGCTGCGGCAAAATTCCCCTTTGAAATCGGCGAGAAAGAGGGGTATCGCGAGAATATGGACGCAAATCGAAAACGACGGGTGGCAGGGGTGGAGAAAATGCTTCGCATTTTCTGTGCAGCCCTGATGTTGTCGCTCGGTTTCGCGCATAAGCCTGCACTTGCCGCCGCCCCGGAAGTCGTGCTCGATGAGAGCTACCGGCTGCCGGACGGCACCTTTGCCGAGATTTGTCTGGGCCACAGCGGTGGGGTGAATGCCTCGCATGCCAAGGACAACCCCGCCCATTCCAGCGACGCAATCCTGTTTTGCGAGGCGTGCCTGCTGGCCTCATCCATTCTTGTGCCGGTCCCCGATGCGGCGGGCTGGCTCAGAACGGAATTCGCCTGGCTCGAAAATCGCTTATCCGCGGAGTGGACTTTCCGCTCGGTCCTGACGATCCGCAAACCGGCTGCACGCGGCCCGCCATCCCTGTCCGCCTGATCTCTTCGTTTCACAGGATCATCGCCGCCGGCTGGCGGCAAGCAATGGCTGCACTGCTTTATTGGCATCAGTCGCAAGGACAAGACACATGAAAACCACCAAGATCATCACCTGCACCCTGTTCATGGCCTCCGTCTCGACGGCACAAGCTTTCGCTCACGCGACCTTCGTTGACGGTTCGGCCGAACAGGACAGCACCATCGTTGCCGCACTTCAGGTGCCGCATGGTTGCGATGGCGGACTTGCCACCACCGAAGTGCAGATCAAGCTGCCGGAAGGCTTCATTTCCGCCAAGCCGCAGCCAAAGGCCGGCTGGGAACTGGAGATCATCAAGGGCGACTATCAGAAGGCCTACAAGAACCACGGCAAGGAGATCAAAAGCGGGCCGGTCGAAATCCGCTGGAAAGGCGGCAACCTGCCGGACGAGTTCTACGACACCTTTGCCGTGCAGGGAAAAATTTCCGGCATAGAGGCGAGGCAGGACCTGCCCTTCAAGGTGACGCAGCTTTGCGGCGACAAGGGCAAGGTTTCGTGGGATGAGGTGGCGGCCGCTGGTGTCGATCCTCATTCGCTGAAAAGCCCGGCTCCGACCATCCGTGTTACCGAAAAGGCCCATGCGGGCGGACATGATCACTCTGCCATGGCTATGGACATGGACATGAATATGGATGTCGCAAAGGCCGGCAGCCTCGAACTCTCCGCCGGCACGACAAAGGCGATGCTGCCGGGTCAGCCCGTTGGCGGCGGTTACGTGACGATCAAGAATACCGGTGACAGTGACGACAAGCTGATTGGCGTCGAATCCCCAGCCGCCGGCCGTGCCGAAATTCACGAAATGGCCATGGTCAACGACGTCATGAAGATGCGCAAGCTGGATGACGGCGTCGTCATTCCCGCCGGCCAGATCGTGGAGTTGAAGCCGGGCGGCCTGCACATGATGTTCTTCAACGTGAAGAAGCCTTTTGCCGAAGGCGACAAGGTGCCGGTAACGCTGATCTTTGAAAAGGCCGGTAAGGTCGAGATCGTGCTTTCCGCCGGCTCGGCCAAGGGCGATGCTCACCAGCATAATTGATAACTAAAAAACGGCTACCGGAACGCGTGACAAGTCCGGTAGCCGCAAGCTTTTTAGATTATGTCCTTGCTTTCAGCGCCGTGACGGAAAAGGCGTGATGGCCATCGCCTCCGTGATTTTTCCGGCATTCGGTGAGAAATATTTAGAAAAACAGCCTGACATCAGCCTGAATGCAAAAGCGGAACATTAGATGTGCCGGATATAAGAGATAAGATTGGAATATTCACATATCAATTTGATTTGTATTGATATTTTCAGAATAGGTTTTCGCGTTATTTTCCTCATAGGCTTCCACGGCCTGATCGAGTGTCGCCTGTCGTTCGTGACGCTGGCTGGCGACTGTCAGGAAATAAAGCGTCAGGGCGGGCGGCTTGATCGCCGTCATCAGGGATCTGAGCTGGAAGTCGTCTCCATGTTCCGCCTTGCGCGCCAGTTCGTGAATGGCCTCTTCAACCTCAGTTCTGCGCGGTACGCGCTGCGAAGGCTTCACGGCCTCAAGCGCATAGGCAGCCGTATTTGCTGAAACGGAAAGAACCTGTGTCATCCAACCTCCGGCCATCTTCGCCGACCTCTTAAAGAACGGAGATTAGCATCTGCGCCTTGTTGGAAGGCTAAATCGCGCAGCTGTAATTTAATCGTATTTTAATGGACGAAAGTGCCGGGCAAAGGGGTTTCGCGTGCCGTTTCTATGGTCTAGAAATGCATCGGACAGCCCGGTCCGGCAATTTCCTCCGGAGACAATCCCTCATGGTGAATATCGTTCTCGTCGCCGCAGGCGGCGCAATCGGTTCCGTATTCCGTTATCTGGTCGGTGTCTGGAGTGTGCGGCTGGCGGGGCCGAACTTTCCCTGGGGAACTCTGGCGGTCAATGTGGCCGGGTCGTTCCTGATCGGTCTTTTGGTCGAGCTTGTGGCAAGGCGTCTCAATGCGTCGATGGAAATGCGGCTGTTCCTCGTCACCGGCGTGCTCGGCGGGTTCACAACCTTTTCGTCCTTCTCGCTCGATGCGGTTGCGCTTTTTGAGCGCGGCGCCCTCGGTCTTTCAGCCATTTACGTCATTACAAGTCTTGTGGTTTCCATAGCCGCGGTTTTCGCCGGGCTGGCCTTGGGCCGCAGTTTGTTCTAAAGGCTTGATCCAAACGGCGCGCCACAGATATGGGCGTGCGATCAAGACAGAGAGACTGGAAATTTCATGGCAGGTATCGAGCATATCAAGGTCGAGGCCGACGAGGCCGGTATGCGCCTCGATCGCTGGTTCAAGATTCACTATCCGGGTTTGGGTTTCGGGCAATTGCAGAAGCTGTTGCGCTCCGGACAGGTGCGCGTGGATGGCGGCCGGGTAAAGACGGATGCGAGAGTGCAGCCGGGACAGATGGTGCGCGTGCCGCCGGTCGATTCCGACCTCAGGGTTAAAAGCGGACCGATCGGCTCGAGGGATCTAAAACATTCCGAAGACGCAGAGCTTCTGGCGCGCATGCTCCTGCATGAGGACGACAAGGTATTTGTTTTCAACAAGCCGGCTGGCATTGCCGTTCAGGGCGGCTCCGGCGTCAACCGCCACATCGACGGACTTCTGGAGGCCTGGACCAGCCCGAAGGGCGAAAAGCCGCGTCTGGTGCACCGCCTCGACCGCGACACCTCCGGCGTGCTGGTGGTCGCCCGCACCCGGGGTGCTGCGCAGAAGCTGACGGCCGCCTTCCGCGAGCGCGATACCAAGAAAACCTATTGGGCGCTGGTCAAGGGCGTTCCGCGCAAGCATCAGGACAAGATTTCCACCTGGCTGGTCAAGGAACAGACGGCGGACGGCGACCGCATGCGCATTGCCAAGCACGGCGAGGAGGGGGCGGATCACGCCATTTCCTATTACCGTGTCATCGATACCGCCGCGCAAAACCTCGCCTGGCTCGAGATGGAGCCCTATACCGGCCGTACCCACCAGCTGCGCGTCCACGCCCTGCATATGGGACACCCGATCATCGGCGATCCGAAATATTATATCGACGATCCGAACTGGGACTTTCCGGGCGGCATCCAGAAGCGCCTGCATCTGCATGCGCGCCATATCGACATTCCGCATCCGAATGGCGGCCGGCTTCGCGTCAGCGCGCCTTTGCCGCCGCATATGGTACAGACTTGGAACTTGCTCGGTCTCGACGTGGCCGATGGCGACAGGGAAGACTAAAAGTCGATGAAACTCGTTCTTTTTGATTGCGACGGCACGCTGGTGGATAGTGCGGGCCTCATCCATGCCGTCATGTCCGATACCTTCGCCGATTTCGGAAAGCCGCGTCCGGATATCTCGCAGACCAAGGCGATCATCGGCCTGACGCTCGATATCGCCATCGCCCGCATGCTCGGCAAGACGCATGTGGATGACGAGGCGCTGGCGATGACGCAGCGCTACAAGGAAATCTATCATCCGGTCCGCGCCCGTCCGGGCATGATCGAGCCGCTTTTCGACGGCATCGCTGCGCTGATCGATACGCTTTCGAAGCGGGACGATGTGCTGATCGGAGCGGTCACCGGCAAAGGCCGTCGCGGCCTGACCCATATTCTCGAAACGCATGGTTTTACCGATCATTTCATTGTGTCGCGCACGGCGGATGATTGTCCTTCCAAGCCACATCCGGCCATGGTGATGGAATGCTGCCATGAAACCGGCATGGTTCCGGCCGACACTGTCGTCATCGGCGATGCGATCTATGATATGCAGATGGCAAAGGCTGCAGGCGCAAAGGCGATCGGCGTCGCCTGGGGATACGCCTCGGTCGATGACCTCTGGAAGGCCGGCGCCGATGCGGTTGTCAGCCACCCGCGCGAAATTTCGGCCTATGTTCCCGCCGATATTCCTGAATGACCCTTTCTATTCGACTGATGAGGACGTGCCATGCGTGATCTCCTGAACGACCTTACGGAGGGCCTGAGCCATCCCGATCCGATCCTGCGCGCGCAAATCCAGATGCAGAAGCCTTTGCCGAAGCGCTTCTATAAGGATGTCACCGTCGCGGAAGCCGAAGATGGCGGCTTCACCATCCTCCTCGATGGCAAGCCGTTGCGCACGCCCGCCAAGAAGCCGCTCATCGTGCCGTCAAAGGCGCTTGCCGGCCTGCTTCGCGATGAATGGGATGCGCAGACGGACGTCGTCAATCCGGTGGTCATGCCCGTATCCCGGCATGTGAATACGGCCATTGACGGTGTCGCCAACGACACCCAGGCCGTTTTTGAGGATATACTCCGGTTCTCCTCATCCGATCTTCTGTGCTACCGCGCCGGCGATCCGGCCGCACTGGTTCAACGCCAGACGGACCATTGGGATCCTGTGCTTGACTGGGCAGCCAATGTGCTTGGCGCGCGCTTTATCCTTGTTGAAGGCGTCATGCATCGCGAGCAGCCGAAGGAAGCTATCGCTGCCTTTTCCGTCACGCTCAGAAAATACGATAAGCCGATCGCGCTTGCCGCCCTGCACACCATGACGTCGCTGACCGGCTCCGCCACTCTGGCGCTGGCGCTGGCGGAAGGAGAGCTGACGCTCGAGGAAACCTGGGCGCTGGCGCATCTTGATGAGGACTGGACCGCCGAGCAATGGGGCGAGGACGAGGAGGCGCTGGAGCGCCGCGCCGTCAGGCTCATCGACATGCGCGCGGCCCTCAATGTTCTCGAGGCGCTGAAGAGCGCGTCTTAACGCTTTTCTAACCCTGATATCAGAACATGCGGTTACCTCACGTTAGGGGAGCCGCAGATCATGATCATAATGCTGAAACGCCTTGGCATCGTTGTGCTGGCGTGTTTCACGCTCATGTCTTTCAGGCTTGAACCGGAAGCGACCAATGCAGACCGGCTGCTTTACGATGTGCGCGGCGCATTTGTCGCGGCAAGACCCGATGTCGCGCCGGCGTTGATGCAATCCATTCATGCGCAGGTGCAAAACGCCATCAAGACGACGGCGCGCGGCGAAATCAGACCGCGCGTGGTGCTGACCATCCGCCTCGCTTCCGTCACGCGCGGCCCATTTCTCTTCGGAGAACGGGCGTCCGCCAAGGTCATCGTGCGCGCCGCCGCCGTGGCGACGGGTGAGGTAATCGCCGAAGCCAAATTCACCGCTACCGTCGTCAGCTTCGACAACCGGTCAATCGAGCAGGAACTCGCTTATGGCGTTGCGGAACGTGTCATCCGCGAGTTCCGGCTGAGCCGGCCCGGTCCGACAACGCTCGCGACGGCATTGTTTCCGTGAACCGCAGCGGAAACCCGAAGATAAAAGAGCGCAGGGAATCCTGCTCCAAGACTGACTACAGACACCGAGAGCTTACACCGGCTTTTTAAGAAGACCGGTGGCCAGGGATTGGAAGGCCTCGACAGCCTTCGGCAGAACTTTCTCGGGCTTGTCGCTGGCAGCAATCCACAGCGCGGCATTGAGCGCGGCGCCACTTAGAAGTCGGGCCGCAGCTTCCGCATCGACTGGTTTGAGGATTCCCTGCTCGATCAGCCGTTGTACCGTCCGCTTTGTTACCTGCAGGCAATTGTTCTGGCTGGGCCATTGCGACGGATCGCCGAGTACCGCCGGCCCGTCGAGCAGAACGATACGTTGCACTTCCGGATCAAGCGCCATCTCGATATAGGCGACACCTTCAGCCAGCAAACCCTGCCAATCGTCTCCCGCGCGTGCCCCGATTTCCTGGGCGCGTGACGCCATTTCAGAATCAATCTGATTGACGGCTGCCGCCAGAAGCCCCCGTTTATCCCCGAAATTATGATAGAGCGCGCCCCGCGTCAGACCGACCTCTGCGGTCAACTCGTCCATGGATGCAGCCGCATATCCCTTTTCGGCAAAGATCTTGCGCGCAGCTGCGATCAGCCTTGCGCGGTTCTCCTCCATTGTCTCGGCCCGTCGTCTCGCCATCGGCTCCTCTAATTCACATGCATCACGTATATGAACTTGACATACGGCGTGTATGTCAGATATTTCACATACACACCGTACATGGAATGAGGCGGCTTGTGAAGCTTTGAAAAGCTCTGCTGCGCTCATCGGTGCCAATTCAATCATGAAAAAGAGAGATCCAAAATGACTGAGCGCGAAGCAATTTTTCCCGCAAACAGACACGCTCTTTACGAGGAGCATGGTTACTCGGCCGCTATCCGGTCTGGCGACCTTCTATTCGTTTCAGGGCAGGTTGGCAGCCTTTCCGATGGGACGCCAGAGCCCGATTTTGAACGTCAGGTCCAGCTGGCTTTCGCAAATCTCAAGGCGACGCTGGAAGCGGGCGGCTGCACGTTCGACGATATTGTCGATATAACGACGTTCCACACGGACCCCGAAAACCAGTTCGGGACCATCATGGCCGTCAAGCAGCAGATTTTCAGCAAAAAGCCTTACCCGAACTGGACGGCAATCGGCGTCAACTGGCTCGCCGGTTTCGATTTCGAGATCAAGGTTATCGCCCGCATACCGTCAGACGCATAATTCCTATTTCGGGAAACCTCTGCGAGACGGCGTTCTGAAAACGCCGTCATGCCGCCGTTCTTCTACCCTTCAACCAAGCCTCTCGGCATGCCATCTCAAATGGTCGTCCATGAAGGTGGAGATGAAATAATAGGAGTGGTCATAACGCTCGTGCATGCGCAGTGTCAGGCCGATCTCCGTGCCCTTGATCACTTCTTCGAACAACCAGGGCCGCAGCCCGTTTTCAAGGAAACTGTCGGCCTTGCCCTGATCGATCAGGAATTCAGGAAAACGGGCGCCGTCCTCAACCAGCGAGCAGGCGTCATATTGCCGCCACGCGGCCCGGTCCGTGCCGAGATATTTTTCCAGCGCCGGTTCGGACCAGTCGGCGGAGGAGGGCGCGACGATGGGAGCAAAGGCGGAGCAGCTTTTGAAGCGGTCGGGGTTCTTCAGGGCAATGGTCATGGCGCCATGCCCTCCCATCGAATGGCCGAAAATGGCCTGGCGGCTCATATCCGCGCGGAAATGCTGGCCGATAAAGGCCGGCAGCTCTTCCGTCACGTAGCTGTACATGCGGTAATGCTCGGACCATGGCTCCTGCGTGGCGTCGAGATAAAAACCGGCACCCTTGCCCATCTGCCAGTTGGTCAGCTCGTCAGGCACGTCATTGCCACGCGGGCTGGTGTCCGGGCAGACGACGATGAGCCCGAGTTCGGAAGCCATGCGGCGATACTCACCCTTTTCCATGACATTGGCATGGGTGCAGGTGAGGCCGGAGAGATACCAGACAACCGGGCAGGGCTCCTGGATCGCCTTTGGCGGCACGTAAACCGCAAAGGTCATCTCGCAGTTCAGGGTTTCGGATGCGTGCGAAAATACGCCCTGCATGCCGCCAAAGGCCGTATTTTGCGAAATGATGTTCATGAAGCCATTCCCTTGAGAAGATTTCCGTTCAGCCTGCAAGCGAGACTGCGGCATTGACCGCCGCCGCAACCAGAACCGTGTTGAAGAAAAAGGAGACGATGGAGTGCAGCAGCGTGACCTTGCGCATGGCGGTCGTGGTCACCCCCACATCCGATGTCTGTGCCGTCATGCCGATCACCACCGAAAAATAGAGGAAGTCGTAACCGCAAGGCTCTTTCGTTGCCGGAAAATCCATGCCGCCGCGATGCTGGCGCTTGCCGTCTACCGTGGTCGGCCTCCAGTAAAGATGAGCGTAATGCATGGCCGTCATGGTGTGGATCGTCAGCCATCCGAAGATCACGGAGGCGAAGGCGATGAGCAGCGTCCAGACCGTTTCGCCGCTATGGTTGAGCGCCTGAAACAGCGACACGACGGCGACGCCGACCGCAAGCAGCGTGATTGCAATGATGGCGATTGCGGGCAGGTCGTCGCTGTCAGCGTGGGCTTTCAGATGCTGCGCCGTCAGTCCCGGCAGGTGAAAGGCGGCAAGCGTCAGATAAGTCAGGAAAAACAGAACCGCAGCGACCTCGATGGCGAGCGACGGTGCCAGCGTCAAGGCAAGGGCAAGGCCCAGGGCTCCAGCCAGAAAAGCGATGACGAAGGGTTGATGGCGGCGATAGACGTTGCTTCTCGGGGGGCCGGGGTCATGGGCTGCGCCTTTCTGTTTGCGCGCTCATTTTTTGACACGGCGGCAGAAACGGTCAAGCGTCTCCAGAAAGGCGGAACGGTCGCGCGGCGAAAAAGCCGCATTATATCCCTTGCTCTCGCCGGTTTCGCGCAAATGAGCGCCAAGATCGCGCATCGCCGTCGCCATGCCGATATTGGACGGATCGAAAACGCGGCCCGTCGGCCCCGTCACCAGCGCGCCCTTGGCAACGCAACGCCCGGCCAGCGGCACATCGGCAGTGATGACGATATCGTTTTCACCCGCATGGTCGGCGATCCAGTCGTCGGCGGCATCGAAACCCGCAGATACTATGACGTTTTTCACCATCGGATCCCGCGAGGGGCGCAAACCGGAATTGGCGACGAAGGTCACTTCCAGCCCATGCCGTTCCGCCACCTTCAGTATCTCCGGTTTCACGGGGCAGGCATCGGCATCGACATAGATCTGCGGATTTTGCGACATGGATACTCTTTGCGGATAATTTCTGCGTCGCTTTTAAGGGTAAACGCCCCGATTACCAAGCCCGCTATCTTCGAAAATATGGCGCGAGGCGCAACAGGGCAGACGCTTGCGGCCATCACGCAATTCACATATGTTCACTTTATGTTCTTTCTTGAGGGGTGTCACATGCTGGAAGAATTCATCGTGCAGGCAAAAACCAACACCTATGTGGGCGGTGGCGACAAATCCCCGACGCCCACTCGCCCCGGCGCGCATGATCTGGTCTATCAGGACGGGGACTGGCATTATCTCGACAGCTATTTCGGCGGAACCGACTTCATCGGCCAGGAGGTCGTCTGGCATCGGGGTGTTCCGCTGTGGGCCATGAGCTATTACGGCCGCATCATCCGCCCCGAAACGATGGACGCCGGTGTGGCGGGCAGGGTGATCCAGCGCTCGCTTTCAGCGCTTTACGGGGAAGGGCGCTTCCTCGGTGGCTTCACCCATCACGTCGAAGACATGATCTATGTCGACACCAATGAGGGTGAGTTCCGGTCTTTCACTGGCGTCGAACGGATTTATCGGGAGGGTATAGAGGCGTACCGGCTTGACTATCATGGCGGGATCATAAAGCCGTAGAGCAGAGGAACGTGCCTTGGACAGGGACTGCAATGGCAAATGGCGACGCTCAATATTTCAAGGCGACACTCTATTTCGACAACGAACCCGCGATCTCGGGTTTGACTCTGACTGAGGCATGGGGCGCGGAAGGATATGAATGCGAACCGTTGAGCGAAAAGGGCGTCTTTGACGGCCTGCGCGGGTCGACCAGGGTTTTTGTTGGCGCGCCAGAACCGGTAACGGCGCCGGTTCCACCGGCCCAATATCCGGCGGTCGCGCAAACCAAGATCGACTGGTCAAAGACCTTTTGCGTTGATGCGAAAGCGGCATATGACGATTTCCGCCTTGCGACGCATCAGTGCGAGTTCAGGTTCCTCATCATGGCGGATGAGAATGATCCCGAAATCGCGCATAACGAAATAGTCTCAACCCTGCTCGGCATCCATCAGGTCGCTCCGATGCGCGCCGTTGCGCTGTATTATCTTGATATGATCGTTGGCCGCACCAATCTTGACGACTATCTCAACTATGCAAACAGTCATCTGGATCAACCGCAGCAAATGGCGGAGATGCTGGCCTTCGGAGCCTTTGTGACGGAGGAGGCAGGAGCAATCAGATCATGGACAACGGGTCTGGAACATTTCGGCCAGACGAACCTGATTCTCGACACTTCGAAGGTAGAGGCGACCGAGGTGCTTCTCACCATATTCGGCCTCGGCCATCTCGTCGTCAACGGGAGGCGCTTTGCAGCCGGTGAAGCCATCACGTCCTATGATCTCCTCGCTCGGTTCGAAGCTGCGGAGGCGGACGGACGGCCCATGCTGCGCATCGTCAGGCATGAGGCCGGCGAGAATACCCCGTCATAACGTGCAGAGCGAGCGGACGGGACGATGACGGATCATCGTCCCATTGCATCTTTCAAATCAGCCAGGCTGCTTTGTCTTGCGCAGATAGGGAAGAACCGTGTCGTAGTAGCCGAAACGGGCAATCGCATCCTCGTTTGAAACGGCGGCGGTAATGATGACATCCTCGCCCTGCTTCCAGTTGGCCGGCGTCGCCACCTGGTGTTTCGAGGTTAGCTGGATGGAATCGATGGCGCGGAGGATTTCCTCGAAGTTGCGGCCAGTGGTCATCGGGTAGGTGAGGACCAGCTTGATCTTCTTGTCGGGGCCGATGACAAAGACGGAGCGCACGGTGGCGTTGTCTGCCGGTGTGCGGCCTTCGGAGCTTTCGCCAGCGCCCGCCGGCAGCATGTCATAGAGCTTGGCCACCTTCAGGTCCTTGTCGCCGATCAGCGGATAGTCGACGTTGAAGCCGGTCGCCGTGCGGATGTCGTTCTTCCATTTTTCATGGCTCTCGACCGGATCGACCGAAATGCCGATGATCTTGACGCCGCGCTTTTCGAATTCCGGCTGCAGGCCGCCCATCGCGCCGAGCTCCGTCGTGCAGACCGGCGTGAAATTCTTGGGATGTGAAAACAGGACCGCCCAGCCGTCGCCGATCCAGTCGTGGAAGCTCACCGGGCCATGCGTGGTCTCGGCGGTGAAATCGGGTGCGATGTCGTTGATACGAAGGCTCATCTTTGGGTTTCTCCCTAATGATTTGAACTGAAATACTGAAGTTTTTTGGCAATCCGTGTCCGGCGCAGGAGCTTAGAGTTTTTGCGCGGATTGGCCAGCCTTTTCATCGGATGCGCGTCGTCTCCTTGATTGATATAGGTGGGTAAAGCCGCACGCCAATGACATATCCCGGCAATGTGTGCGAATTGTCTTCGCGCAGGCCTCCGCCAATTCTGATGCCGCATACCTGACGCCGGAACGGCCCAACATATGCCGAATTGCAGGGAGAAACTTCGCCCGGCAATTCCCAGCCGTTTCCCAAAAGACGCGATGGAGAACAGCAATGACGATCACGATCACCGCTTTCGAAAATTCGCCCGATGGCGGCAAGGGTCTGGCCCGTGATATGCGCGTGCGCTGGGCGTTGGAGGAGGTGGGGGCGCCTTACGATGTGCGTCTCGTTTCCTTCAAGGCAATGCGGGAGCCTGCGCACCTGGCGCTTCAGCCATTCGGACAGATACCGACCTATCAAGAGGGCGATCTTGCGCTGTTCGAATCCGGCGCGATCGTGCTCCACATAGCCGAACGACATACCGGACTGTTGCCGGTGGATGCGGATGCACGGGCGCGGGCAATAACGTGGATGTTCGCAGCCCTCAGTACAATAGAGCCGCCAATCGTCGAGCGCTTTGTTGCCGGATATGTGGAAAGGGACAGGAGCTGGCATGATGAACGCCTGCCCCTGGTCGATGAACGCATTCGCAAACGGCTTGGCGAATTATCCAGGCGCCTCGGCGAGGCGGACTGGCTCGACGGCGCATTCAGCGCCGGTGACCTTATGATGGTGTCGGTTCTGCAGAGGATAAGAAGTTCAGGCATCCTCGACGAATATCCGAACCTTTCAGCCTATGTGGCCCGTGGCGAGGCGCGCCCCGCCCATCAACGCGCCTTCGCCGATCAGCTGGCGGTTTTTAAGGCCGCCTCGTCACGCTGAACCTTTCCGCATCTCGCCAGAATATCATCAGCGACGCTGGAGAGTGGTGCCGTGGCGTCGATGATCGTCGCATTGCCGGAATGCTTCCAGGCTGCCGGCGACCCAATCCGGCCGAGTGGAAAGCGAGGAGAGGGGGCCTTCTTCAGTTCTGGATTATGCGTCTGGAACCTTTGCTGCGTGGGTAGCATGCCATTCGGATTTCAAAATCGCATAGATGAATTCGTCTCCCCACTGCCCATTGAAACGATCGTTTTGGACAAGATGTGCTTCCCTGCGCATTTTCAGCCGTTCGACAATCCCGATGGAGCCATGATTGAGCGTGTCTAGCCGTGCAAAAATCCTGTGACACCCCAACTGATTGAAACCGAGATCCATGATGGCGCGCACAGCTTCTGTCGCATAACCCTTGCCGGAGAAAGAAGGGTTGAAGATATAACCGACTTCGAGTTGCAGAGCATCTTTACTGGCGATTTTCAGGAGTACTTCGCCAAGCAGCATCGCATCCTCTTGACGCACGACCGCCAGTCGCAAAGTGTCGCCATCTTTCGAGAAAGGAGCTGAAAGCAATTCGGCAAACTGCACTGCAAGCGCATCTGGCAGAGGCGGAGATGTGTAGAGAAACCGATAGACGTCGTCGCGCCCATGGTAATCGGCGTAGGATGGCAAATCGTCGGGCTGGAACGGACGCAGGGTGAGACGATCGGTATGTATGGGCAAGAGGATTGCAGTGTTCATTGGTACTCGCATTCAAAGGCGGAAGACCAAGGCTATTTGGGGTCCGGAACGGGAGAAACAAGTCCGCAATTCATTCGCTCTTGCGGGTGCGCTATCGGCTGACGCCGGACAAGCTGGCAATCCGCTTGTCGTTAGGGTGTTCCATTCTTGCGAGCGCCCTATATCCAATGGTCGCATAAGATAGATTATGGAACTAAATTGCCTTTGGAAGCCTTGCGTTTCAGGCCTTAAGACCTTTCGGAAACGTCAGGCGATCGTTCTGTTGCGGGCCAAAACATCCGCCAGATCGTTCCCTGCGATACCTGCGTGTCCCTTGCACCACGATATATCCACATTGGGATTACGAAGCAGCAAGCGATCCACATTCCGCCACAGAGCTCCATCTGGTATCTGCCGTTTCCGTGCTCGCGAATTGGGGTTGATGCGTTTCCACCCGTTTGTCCGCCAGATTTCGCGCCAGCGATGGCAACCCTCGACGACATGGGCGGAGTCCGTCCAAAGCCTGGCCGTCCGGCCTGGCGCATGGGCATCCAGCCACAAAAGCGCATTCATGACCGCCATCACTTCAAACGCATTATTTGTCAGTCCGGTTTCCATTCCTCGCGCGGCATGAAACTGCTGCTCGGCTTCAAACACGACGAATGCCCAGCTTCCCAATTGTGCAACCGGGTCGTATGAACCATCCGTGTAAATTTCAAGTGCTGCGGTCATCGAACTCGTTTTCCCGCATCAACGCGGCATTCGTGCAAAACCTTTTGCCAGAATTGGTCCGGTTGGTCTGCCTGTCGGCGATCCGCCTGCCTGCTCAAGTGTAATTTCGTAGAGCTGGTCGCTTCTCGGTGTCGGCAATACCGGCCCTTCAAGACGTGCGGATCGAACACCGTCGATCAGGCCGAGCGAAACGGGCCCAACCTCTCTGGATGGCAACGTCCATAGCTGGATCGTCTTGTCCTGCGGCACGGCAAAATCAGCCAGCATCCGCAAGGTCGCCTTTTCGTTTCCGAAATCCTCGACCACGGCCTGAACCTCGCCCGCCTCGTTGAGAAGGACTGCGATCACCAGCGGCTCCGCTGTCCGCGTCAGACTGAAGGTCAACCCGGCAGCAAGAACGACTGTTGCGGCAATGGCGGAAATCGCAATCGACCGCCATCGGTTTCGTTTATTGTCGTTTGCGGTGCGGATCGGCCTATTGGCCGTGGATTTGTCCTGCGGCGGCAAACGGCTTTCGATATTGTTCCATAATTCACCGTTGACAGCGGCAGGCTCAACGCCGGTATCGAGCGGCAGAAAGCGCTCGCGGCTTTTAGCGATTGCCGCCCGCAATTCGCCGTCGCGTTCCATGGCTGCTTCGATAGCTTCAGCGTCCGATGCCTCAAGCAGACCCAATACATAGTCATCGGCGATGGCCGGAATGTCTTCGCGATCGAATGTCATGCCATGCATTCCCGGAGTGCCGAAAGCCCTCGCCTTATCCAGGATTTCGTCGTCCCGAGCGGAGCACGCAACCGGCCGGCAATTTCGCCGTGGGAATATCCGGCGACGTAAGCCATTAAGATGCCTTGTCTTTTTGTCTCGTCAAGTGCACCGAGACATTCATAGAGGCGCGAATTCCTGTCGAGTTTCTGCCATGCGGCAATTACCTCGTCCGCCTGTTCACTGTCGCGAAGCGTTTCAACATCCTGCACGGCGAGTTCACGCCTGCCGTCGCGCAGAAGATTGAGCGCCCGGTTTCTGACGATGGCGTAAATCCAGCCGCGTGCCGAACCATGGTCCGCTTTATACTGGTGCGCATGAGTCCAGATGCGCACGAAGCTCTCCTGCACCACCTCCTCCGCAAGTTCCCTGCGCTTGACGATACGCTCTGCCACCGCGATCAACCGCCCTGCCTCACGGTCGAAAATAGCGCGCAATGCGTTTCGGTCGCCCCTGGCGCAGGCGGCGAGCGCCCTGTCGAGATCGTCCGGCACGGAGCCCATACGCATGCAAAACCTTTCGAGTTCAGACCGCAAGCCACGGTTGGCTTTCGCATAATACCCATAGCGCGACGATATGGATGCATGCGGCAGATATTTTTTTGCCTGCTGCATCCAAACGCATCATTCCGCGTGTCTTTATTGTTGGAAGCGTCGAAAACCAAAGGCTGGACGGCTTCCAAACGGATCAACGCACGGGAGAAAGACATGAAACCTATCCGCTTCACTCTGATCGCCTCGGCCGCTTTCGCAGCAACGGCGAGCGTCGCAATTTCAGCACCGGTCCTTGGACTGACCGGCGACAAGACGCTGGTGATGTTCGATACCGAAAAGCCGGCCGTCACCAAGACGATGGATGTCACCGGCGTCGACAAGCTCGTCGGAATCGATTTTCGCCCGGGCAGCAAGACCGTCATCGGCGTAACGCCGGATCATCGCATCGTCTCCATCAATCTTGAGACTGGCGCGGCAACCGAAGTGGCCAAGATGGACAAGATGCTGACCGTAACCGAAGCCCCGGTCGTCGTCGATTTCAACCCCATGGCGGATCGTCTGCGCTTCATGACCGGCACGACCAATCACCGCGTTCATCCCGATACCGGCGCGGTCACGGTCGATGGCGCACTCGCCTTCGAAGACGGCGACATGCACAAGGGAGAGACACCCAATATTGTCGCCGCCGCCTATACCAATTCCATCGGCAAGCCGGAAAAAACGGCCATGTACAATATTGATGCCACCATCGGCGCACTGGTCCAGCAGACAAAGCCAAACGACGGCACATTGAAAGCCATCGGCAAGCTTGGCCTCAAGGAGAAGCCGGCGACTTACGCATTCGATATCCACGGCGAGGAAGGCGGCAAGAACACTGCCTATCTGGCCGCAGGCAATAGTCTCTACACCGTCAATCTGGAAACCGGCGCGGCAACCGAAGTCGGTATAATCACGGGTGCGGACAAGGGCCTGCGCGACATGACGGTCCTTCCTGCAATGTGATTTGCCATCGCGGGCTCTGAACAGCTCAAAAAAGAAGGCTGGCCCCGTTTTCGGGCCAGCCTTTTTCACTAAGCCATTTATCTTGCGGGTCACATCTTCGGAAGCAGAACCTTGTCGATGACGTGAATGACGCCGTTCGACTGCTTGACATCCGCGATGGTGACATGCGCCACGCCGCCCATCTCGTCGGTCAGCGTGATCTTGCCCATGCTTTCCTTGGCTTTCAGAATGCAGCCGCCAACGGTCTTGACGTCATGCGTACCCTTGTCGTCCTTGATCATCTTTTCGATGGTCTTGGACATGGCATCGGCTGCCACGACATGGCAGGTGAGAATCTTCGTAAGCTGGGCCTTGTTTTCCGGCTTCAGCAAGGTTTCGACAGTGCCCTTTGGCAGCGCCGCAAAGGCTTCGTTGGTGGGAGCAAAGACCGTGAAAGGCCCCTTCCCCTGAAGCGTTTCAACAAGGCCCGCGGCCTTGACCGCTGCGACCAATGTTGTGTGGTCCTTGGAATTCATCGCATTTTCAACGATGTTCTTGTTGTCATACATGGCAGCGCCGCCCACCATTGGATTGGCGGCAAATGCGCTGGCGGAGATGGCGGACACGATTGTTGCGAGTGCAAGCGTGCGTATCGTGGACCTGATCATCGTAATTTCCTCTTGTTCGGTTGCCCCGACGCTCGATACGCGCCTCCTCGGGCTGGCACTCCATAATCGGAGCAAGACAAGATACGAGACGGTCACGGAAAGAGTTTCAGCCGATCCGGATTCTTGAAAACTTATTATCGCCCTACAGGGTGAGCCTCCCCTCGCCCATCAGATCGATCCCAATGAAACGCGCTTCTCAAGCTCGGCCGCCTCTTCCTTGCGTTCGCTGTAGCGGTCCGTGAGATAGGCTGAGGCGTCACGCGTCAGCAGGGTGAATTTCACCAGCTCTTCGCAGACGTCGACAACACGGTCGTAATAGGATGACGGCTTCATCCGGCCTTCAGCATCGAATTCCTGATAGGCTCTGGCCACCGATGACTGGTTGGGAATGGTGATCATCCGCATCCATCGTCCGAGAATGCGCATCTGGTTCACGGCATTGAATGACTGGCTGCCCCCGGAAACCTCCATCACGGCGAGCGTCTTGCCCTGTGTCGGGCGGACCGATCCGACAGAAAGCGGAATCCAGTCAATCTGCGACTTCATGATGCCGGTCATCGCGCCATGGCGCTCCGGGCTCACCCACAGCTGACCTTCGGACCACAATGACAGCTCGCGCAGTTCCTGTACCTTCGGGTGGCTCACGGGCGCTTCATCGGGTAGTGGCAGGCCTTTCGGATCGAATATCCGGACCTCGCACCCGAACCTTTCAAGCAACAGTCCTGCTTCAAAGGCGAGTAAACGGCTGTAGGATACCTCGCGAAGCGAGCCGTAGAGGATGAGGATGCGGGGCTTGTGGGTCGAGGAGGCCGGACGCAGTGCATCGAGATTGATCTCGTGCAGATGCTCGCCTTTCAGTGCGGGGAATGTGTCAGGCAATTCGCTTTCCTTCCTGATCGAGAACCTGTTCGCCATCCTCCTTGAAGAATGGCCCCTTGAAGCTGTCTGGCAGGATATCAAGCACGACCTCGGAAGGGCGTGCGAGCCTGGTGCCGAGCGGTGTCACCACGAAGGGACGATTGATGAGGATCGGCGTGCCGATCATGGCATCGAGCAACTGGTCATCGGTGAGGTCCGGATTATCGAGACCCAGTTCGGCATAGGGTGTCCCCTTCTCGCGGATGGCTGCTCGAACGCTCAGGCCAGCATCCGCGATCATCGTCGCGAGTTCTTCGCGCGTTGGCGGCTCCCGCAGATATTCGATCACCTTCGGTTCGATCCCGGCGGCGCGGATCAGCGCCAGTGTGTTGCGAGACGTCCCGCAGGACGGGTTGTGATAGATCGTGATGTCCATGCTCATTGCCTTTCGGTGATTGTCTTTCGGGAAGCATCGGGGCGGGAAACAGCGGGGGCAGCCTCATACCAGTCCTTCGAGCGGTTCACGATCCAGACGACCGAGAGCATGACCGGAACCACGATGAGGACACCGACAACGGTCGCCAGCGCCGCGCCCGATTGAAAACCGAACAGGCTGATGGCGGCCGCGACCGCGAGTTCGAAGAAGTTGCTGGCGCCGATCAGCGCAGATGGACCGGCAACGCAATGCCGTTCGCCGGTCATGCGGTTCAAAAGATAGGCAAGCCCGGAGTTCAGATAGACCTGGATCAGGATCGGGATGGCGAGCAGACCGATGACGGCCGGCTGCGCGATGATCTGCTCGCCCTGAAAAGCGAAGAGAAGAACCAGCGTTGCAAGCAACGCCACCAGCGAAACAGGGTGCAGCCTGGCAAGAACGCGATCCAGCACCTCTGAAGTGCCATCCGCCATGAGCCGCTGCCAGATGACCTGCGCGAGAATGACGGGCACGACGATATAGAGCGCAACGGACAGAACGAGCGTGTCCCATGGAACCGTGATTGCCGACAGACCAAGCAGCAGACCCACAATTGGAGCAAATGCGATGACCATGATCGCATCATTGAGCGCGACCTGCGAGAGCGTGAACAGCGGCTCGCCCTTTGTCAGATTGCTCCAGACGAAGACCATGGCCGTGCAGGGTGCTGCGGCAAGAATGATCAACCCGGCGATATAGGAATCGATCTGGCCTGCGGGAAGATAGGGGCGGAAAAGCCAACCGATGAAAAGCCAGCCCAGCAGCGCCATCGAGAACGGCTTGACGGCCCAGTTGATGAACAATGTGACGCCGATGCCCCGCCAGTAGCTGCCGACCTGCGCAAGAGACCGGAAATCGATCTTGAGCAGCATTGGAATGATCATCAGCCAGATCAGTATCGCGACGGGGATATTGACCCTGGCGATCTCTGCCGCACCGATAGCCTGGAAGGCGCCGGGCATCAGATGACCGAGGGCAACACCGACGACGATGCACAGAAACACCCAGACGGTGAGATAACGTTCGAACATTGACATCATGCGGACTTTCGTTGCGTCGTTGCTGAGGAAGGAAAGCGCGCCCAGTTGCCGTTCCCTCACCTTTGCCTATGGGAAAATAGAGCGAGCGGAATTGCGCGTGCGCAGGGGGCGCACGTTAAGGACAGCGTCGATCATGGTCTTGATCCGTGGTTAGGTCGGCGGCCTGGTAGATTTCACGAGCGGCTGGCCTCCGGGCTGCAGCAGGGTGTGAGTTCGGCGATGAGCGGAGCACAGAGTTCCGTCGAGCCGCCGCAACAATCCTTGAGCAGAAACAGGGTCAGTGCACGCAGGCCATCAAGATCCGCCCGGTAGATGATCGACCGACTTTGCCGCTCGCTCTTGACCAGCCCTGCCCGCGACAGTGTGGCAAGATGTGCCGACATCGTGTTCTGGGGAATGTCGATGAGACGCGCCAGTTCACCCGCCGGAACACCTTCCGGCTCGTGGCGCACGAGAAGCCGGAATGTTTCCAGTCGAGTGGATTGGGCCAAGGCGCCGAGCGCCGTTATCGCAATGCTGTTATCCATATATCCAGAATAACGGATATATTGAGCCTGTCAACAGCGCGGCTTTCTTTATCTGCCTTATGGGCGGTGGCAGGTTAGAATGAAGCGCTGATAAACATAGGTGCGCAGCCTGTTGCGTAGGTTAGCGTTCTTCCGCTGCGCTTTTGCGATCGGATCATGGGAGTGCAGTTCGATGTTGGTAAAGCCGGCGTCAGTCAGAAGCGGCGTCAGCATTGCGGGCCGCAGCCCCTGCCCGAACGGAAGCGCCTTCATGATTGCGGCGTGGTGATCGCTCTGGGCGCCGTCATAGTTCCTGTCGGCTCCCGCCAGGCGGTCGATAAGCCAGATCAACTGGCTAGCAAAGCGCCCCGCCGGCTTTGGCCTTGCCCAGTCACCATCGACGAACAGCAGGCGACCGCCCGGACGAAGCAGCCTGAACCACTCGCGGAAGGCCGTCTCGGGCTTAGTCAACGTCCAGACCAGGTGCCGGCAGATGATCGCATCATAGGACTGGTCCGGTTCCATGGTGTTTTCAGCATCCGCCATGATGAAACGCAGCCTCGTTTTTCCGGCATGTTTCGCTCGCGCCACGAACAGCATCGCCTCTGAAAAATCCAGCGCCGTGACGTCGTGGCCGAGATCGTGAATGAGCCGTGTCACCTCGCCCGTGCCGCAGGCCAGTTCAAGGATGCGCTTCGGTTCTGTGCCCAGCAGATCCCTGATCGGCTTTTGCCATGCATCGGCCTCCGGGCCGGCCGCAATCCTGTGTCCAAAGGCCAGATCGAAAGTCTCGGATCTTTTCGACCAGTAATCCCGGATTTCCTCCTTCAGATCGAAATTGCCGCCATCCATCGCGTGATCCTCTATGTGCTGCATATTGTTTCTGTATTGACGAAATGGTCAGTCGGACGTGTCGAACAGAGCGTTGAGCGTGGCGACCGTCATGGCGATTGCGACGCCCGGCCAGATCATCAGGCTCGGATGGTCGAAAATAAAAACGCGATATTCGAACAGCATGGAGCCCCAGTCGGGCTTTGATGGATCCGCTCCAAGGCCGATAAAGGCGAGCGAGGCATAAGCGGTGACCGCAAAACCCGCCTGATTGCCGGTATGCGTCACCATCAGCGGCAGGATGTTCGGCAGAAGATGCCGAATGATCATCCGGAATGGCGGCACGCCCAGGGCTTCCGCCGCATGGACAAAGGTTTGCCCAAGCACGCGCTGGCTGAGGGAATGGGCAAAGAGGGCCGTCGGTCCTATGCCGGCAAGACCAAGCGCCAGTCCCGCCGTCATCGGCGTGAGACCGAAAACCGCCGCCGTTGTCAGCGCGATGATCAGCGTCGGAACGGTGATGAAGAATTCGCAGCAGCGCAGCAATGCGCGCTCCTTCCAGCCCCCCAGCACCGCAGCGCTGGTGCCGAGCAATGTGCCACCGGTAAAGGCGATGAAGCCGACCGAAAAAACCACCAGCGCCGTGCGCCATCCCCCCGCCATGATGCGGGAAAAAAGGTCGCGGCCGAGGTGATCGGTTCCAAGCAGATGGCTCGCCGTCACGCCCGAATGACGGGCGAGAATATCTACCGCATCCGGATCATAGGGCTGCCAGAAAGTGCTCAGGAGCAGAAACAAGAGCAATGCGGCAAGTGCAAGATATCGGATCATCAGGCAAGCCGCGGATCAAGAAAGCGTTGAAGTATCTGAACGATCAGGTTCATGACGAGCAGCCACAGCGCAATGACCATGACATAGGCCTGCAGGACCATCTGGTCGCGAACTGCGATGCTCTGCACGAGAAACTGGCTGAGACCCGGAAGGTTGAAGAGAATTTCCATGGTCGCCGTCGAGCCGATCACCCAGCCCGCCTCGGAACGCACCGCCGAAAGCAAGGCGTAGAACGCGCCGCGATGCGCGTGACGCCAGAGCGCCTGCCGGCGCGAAAGTCCCTTGGCGAGAGCGGTGCGGAAATAGGGCTGCCGCATGGTTTCCATCATGTCTCGCCGATAGACGCGCGCAAAGACGGCGGCCGAATGCGAGGCTATCAACATGACGGGCAGCACGATCGCGGTGGCGTCGGTCGCGAAGGGACGGATCCATCTCAGCTGGACGCCGAGAACCCAGAGCAGAACGAGCCCCAGCCAGAAGCCCGGAACGGCCTGGACGAAGACTGAAAATATGCGGCTTGCGCGATCGGCAATACCACCCGGCCGCGCCGCCGCGAAGAAACCGATCGGCACCGCAACGACGATGGCGATCAGCATCCCGGATAGGCCGAGCAGGAGCGAAACGGGAAGACGCTCGCGAAACTCCGCAAAAACGGGTTCGCCGGTGCGGAAGGACCTCCCCCAGTCACCGGTGACGAAATCCGTAAGCCAATGCAGATAACGCAGAAGAAGGGGGCGATCGAGGCCCCATTCTTCCCTCAGCGCAGCAACGGTTTCACCCGTTGCCGAAAGATTCCATACACGGATGGCAATTTGCACCGGATCGGCAGGCATCAGGGCAATAAGCGTGAAGGATGCGAGCGACAGCGCAAGCATTGCCAACGCCGAGCGTATGCCGAACCGGAGCAATTGCATCAGAATTACCTGGCCTCGCCGATATCGGCGCGCAGGACATAATAGTCCGAACCCCAGGGCTCATAATTCTGCAGCCGCTTCGAGAGACCCACATACCAGACAGGAGAAACCAGGAAGGAGGCCGGAACGTCCTTGAACAGTTTTGCCTGAGCATCGAGAGCAATTGCAGCCCGCTCTTTGGCCTCGCCCGCCACAGCAAAGCGATCAAGGATGGCGTCGAAATCCGCAGAGGCATATTTCGCATAGTTGAGCGAAGCGCCGCTGCGCAGCATCGAATTGAGGAAGAAGGCCGGATCGCCATTCGGCGCGGTGTGTTGCGCCCAGAGCGCGATATCGAACTCGCCGGCGGCCGCCACATCCTGAATGTTTTCCACAACCTTCGTGTCAAGCTGGATGCCAACCCTGGCAAGCTGCGCCTTTACGACAGGCAGCATGGTAACGAGGTCCGGACGCTGCGGATAGGTGATGGCGAGAAGGCGCAGCGGCGCGCCGTCCTTCGTGCGGTTCCCTGCTCCGTCCCTGACCCATCCGGCTTCATCGAGAAGCGCTTCGGCTTTTTTTATGTCGGTCGGACGCGGCTGTTTTCCGGCGAAGGGGAAGTAGGCGGCATAGGCGCCGGTAGCCGGTTCACCGCCGTTAATGGCGGCCGCCAGTTCCCTGCGATCGAAAGTCAGGTCCAGCGCCTCACGCACCTTGATGTCGGTGGTAATCGGCCTTTTGGTATTGAGGAAGGCGAGATATTGATAACCTACCGGAAACGACTTGATCGTCAGATCCGGATTGGTTTGCAGCCGCGTCACGACTTCCGAGGGCAGCCCGAAGGCGAGGTCCAGCTCACCCGCCTCCAGCGCAAGGGTCATGCTCTGCGCATCACCGAACCTGCGAAAGTCGACCGGAGAACGGGAACCGGCGTCAGCAAAATGGGTATTCGGCGCCAGTCTCAGCGATGTATCCGCCTTGAAATCCGCGATCTGATACGGTCCGGTGAACAGAGCACGGCCATCGGCGGCAGTCGTATAGGCAACCAGCGGCCACTCCGCAAACAGCGCCTGCAGGAAGGACACCGGTTTCTCCGTCGTGATATCGAGCGTCAGTGCATCGACTGCCTTGAAGCCAAGCTTTCCACCTGTCGCAAGCGCCGCCTTGTTGGTTGCGAAAGTATGCTCGAATCCGGCCGCAAGGGCTGCTGCCGTTACGGCAGAACCATCGGAGAAGGTCCGGTTCGGTTTCAGCGTCACTGTCCAGGTCAAATCGCCGGTGCGTTCCGCTTTCTCGGCAAGGTCAGGCACAAGCCGTCCATCTTTGTCGACGGTAAAGAGGTTCTCTCCCACACCGTGACTGACGAGCGCCCAGCCATTGGAACCCTTTGCGGGATCAAGGCCACTTGTGATGTAGGTGGCGCCGACGCGCAAGGGTTCGGTGGCCAGCGCATTGCCCGCCACTCCCGTAATGAAAGCCGCGAGCCCGGCTGCCGCCAGACGCGAAATGCTCTTTGCCGACATTATGTTTCCTCTCATGCTATTCGGATAGATTGCGCAGCCGCTGCTTGCGGCCGGTCGGGTGATAGGCGAAATCTTCGACAACACACCCGCCAAGCAGGTGTTCGGCAACGATGCGATCGACAGCCTCCTCGGTAACGCCGCCGTAATAGGTGCCTTCGGGAAAGACCTGCATGACCGGTGCAAGGTTGCAGGGGCCAAGACAGGTGGATTTGGCCGTCATGGTGCCATCGCCGGTAACCCGAAGCTTCTGCCGTTCCTGCTGGTTGCGCAGATGTCCCCAGATCGCGTCAGCACCGGCCGAATTACACGGGGCGCCCTGACAGACGAGCACGCGGCGCTTCTGCGCAGGCACCAGCGACCCCTCGCCCGCCGGACGTACCGAGGATGAAAGATCGAGCGCCTGCGCCGTTCCGGCGAGGTCTTCGAGAAGGCGCGCCATAAGGGTGCTTGCGGTAGGGCTCGCGGTTATCGAGAGCGACGGCCACGGGCGCGGGTCCGCTGCCCGCCATCGTTTCAGGGTCTTGGTCAGCCAGTTCTGAAAACTCGGCTCGAGTGGCAGCATGAGCGGCACGAGGAGGAGATTGCCGACACCCTCGTCGATGAGCGCACCGAGCGCTTCGCGCAGGGACGGCGTGCCCTGTTCGGTGAATGCAACGCGAACGGTTCTCGCTCCGCGCAACTGGCCCGCCAGCGTCGCGAGACGCTGCATGTCCTGATGCGGCGCTGCCGCGAAAGCCGATTTGGCGACGAGCAGCACGGCGTCGGGCTGAGAGGGCTCTCGATGGATTGGTTGGGTTTCGGTTGTCACAATGCCTCATTCACGAGGCGGCAACGAAAATGACGGGCCTCCGGCCGAAATGCCGGAAACAGCCATCATTCCCATGGCACCCCCGACCACGGAATTACAATATGTCAGGCAGGTCTCCTGGCTTGCGGGTCAAAGCCACCTCACCCGTCTTCCCGGCATTGCTGCCAGTGACATCGTGGGCGATTGGCTCACCGCTTACAGTTGCGGGACAGCTCCGGGTCTTCACCGGATTCCCTCTTAGCTTCCACCGGGTGGCGGAAGAACCATGACGGAGCGAACCTACACTGCCGCAGGCCGCTGTCAACTGCCTGCGCCGCAAGTGAACACGCTACGCAAGTCTCCTTCGTCCAATCAATTGTTACGTTATAAAGTTACATACACTTGGTTTTATTTGCTGGTCAAGCCCATGTTTTACGATGCGGTACCGAATTGACGCACCCACCGCCGTCATCGCGCGGAAACCAAAAATAAAAAGGAAGATATGATCTATATAAAATACAATTATATCAATGCTTAAAGCAAACAACATAAAGTGATTTATAATTCACCGGAGGCCTCCCGGCGTCGCAATTCAAGCTCTTCACTGTAGCGCCTGAGCGTGTGGCTCTCCGTCAGAAGGCCAACCGGGCGGTTTTCTATCTTGTCGTTGACGACGACCAGCGCTTCGCTTTCCGTGGCATCGAAAGCGGCTGCCGCCTGCCGCGCATTCATCGTCGGCAGCAGCACGTCATTCTTGTAGTGCAGATAGGTTTCGAGGCTGATCTTGCTCGGGTCGCGATCCATCGGATCGGCGTAGATTTCCGGTACGAGGACGATGCCGGCGTAGCGACCGTCATCATGCGTCATGATCACCCGCTGCGTTGATCCCAGTGGAAACTTTTCCTTGAAGGCTGGAAGACCCATGCTGACATTGGCCTTGCGAATATCGGCACGCATCATCTTGCCCACGGTCAGGTCGCGGATCCAGCCAATGTCATGGGCGCTGCGAATGCTTTCGCCTCTAAGGTGGAAGCGCCAGGTGGCGAAGGAGTAGCCGAAGGTCGTGCGCACCACGAGCGAGGTGGTGATGACGGCGGCAAGCACCAGAGCCGTGATCTGGAAGTCTCCGGTCAGTTCCAGCGCCAGGAACGTCATCGTCAGCGGACCGCCGATAATGGCGGCGGCAAAGGCGCTCATGCCGATCACGGCATAGACGATCGGCGCTGTCGAGCCATAACCGATATAGGGGGCGCAAAGCGCGAAAATCTTTCCGAGCAGCGATCCCATGAACAGCGAGGCGAAGAACAGGCCGCCACGGAAATTAGAACCGATGGAAATGGCGCTGGCCGCCGCCTTAAGCACGAATAGCCCGGCCAGCCCGTAGATCGTCAATTCGGCATCGATATTGAGATGCAGCGCACCATGGCCACTGGACAGGACCTGCGGTGAAATAAGCGCGAGGGCACCGACAGCCACGCCCCCCATTGCCGGACGCAGCCAGCCCGGAATGGCGCTTTTGCGCGCCGTCTCTTCGATGAAGGACACCGTCTGCATCAGCGCGATGCCGATCGCCGCGCACACGACGCCCAGAAAGATGGCGGGCACGTAGTCCGCCGGCGTTACACGGCTGGCATCGACGATATCGATGGAGAGGCCGTGGCCGCCAATAAGCCCGATGACGGTGGCTGCGACGAGCGCCGATACGATGAGCGGCGCAAGCGTCACGACGGTATAGGTGCCGATGATGAGTTCGATGGCGTAAAAAGCTCCTGTCAGAGGCGCGTTGAAGGCCGCCGCTATCGCGCCCGCAGCACCACAGCCAACGAGGATACGCATGTCCCCGCGCCTCAGTTTCAGCTTGATGCCGATCTTGGAGGCGACGCCACTGGCGATCTGCGTATAGCCGGCTTCCAGCCCCACTGACGCACCAAAGCCGTTGGAGACGATGTTCTGCACGCAGACGATGATGCTATCCGTCAGCGACAGACGGCCGCCATGCAGCGCATTCGCCTCGATCGGGTCGACCATCGGTTTTTTGCGAGTTTTGGAAAGAATGAAGATGATGATGCCAAGCACGATGCCGCCGATGATCGGCCCGGCCAGCACGATCGGGCCGGAGAGATCGCTGCTGCTCAAGCGCTCGACGCCATAGACCAGAACATGCAGCGCCGTGCTCAAGGCGCCGATCAGCGCCACCAGGAGGCCCGCAGCGATGCCGATGAGAACGGCGAGAGCCACCAGCCCCAGTTCTCCGCGCCGGAACATCGCCCGCAGGCGGCTGGCGCGCAGATTGTCGAAAAAGCTCGCCATACTGGGTGCACGGAAAGGCCGGGTCGACATGCTATTCCTTTTCAGGCGGTATTAGGGCGCTTCAATCTCGATCTCGACTTCGAAACGCATCTGATCGTAAGCCGGTTCAACATGATCAGGCGTTTCACGTATCACCGTGTCATAATCGAGCGGAATGTGCATATGGGTCAAGATCGCCCTTTTGGGTGCAAATCTTTCAATCCATCCGAGCGCCTGTTCCAGCGAAAGATGGCTGGGGTGATAGCGGTGTTGCAGCGCATCGATGACGAGAATATCGAGGCCGGCAAGCTTCGGCAGGGTCTCAATCGGAAAATCGCTGACATCGGTGCAATAGGCGACATCGCCGATCCGAAAGCCGAGCGAATGCACGTCGCCATGCTGCTGCATATGCACGTTGAAAGGTATCGGCCCACCTGCCCCCTCGACGATCAAGGGCGCATCGATATCGGCGATGATCCGCGGTTCGACGATGGGCGGATAGCTGCTGCCCGGCGGTGTCTCAAGGCAATAGGCAAAACCATCCCATATGCGCGCCATGGTAACGGGATCGGCATAGATCGGAATGCGGTTCTGTTGAATGGCGAAATAGATGCGCAGATCGTCGATGCCGTGCAGATGGTCGGCATGGGCATGGGTGTAAAGCACCGCATCGACCGCTTCTACCTTCGCCGCGATCATCTGTTCGCGAAAATCCGGGCCGGTATCGATGACGACGGTTGTCTTGCCGCCATCGGGTCCGATCTGCTCCACCATGAAGGCCGTGCGCGTGCGCCGATTCCTGGGGTTTTCAGGGTCGCAGGCGCCCCAGTCGCCGTTGATGCGCGGCACGCCGGGCGACGACGCGCATCCGAGAACCGTGAAGCGGCGACGGTATATTGCCACGCCTACACCCTTGTCATCTTCGAAAAGCAGCGAAAGGCATTCTCGGTGGTGATGTCAGCCATCCGCTCGAAGGAAATGCCATGCACCTCGGCCAGAACCTCTGCCGTGTTGACCACATAGGACGGCTCGTTGCGCTTTCCCCGCCAGCGCTTCGGCGCAAGATAGGGCGCGTCCGTTTCCACCAGCAACCGGTCCAGCGGCAGGGTGGCGGCAATATCGCGGATGTCCTGCGATTTAGGGAATGTCAGAATGCCGGAAAAGGACACATAACCGCCAAGTTCAACGCCCGTTTTCGCGAGATTAGGACCGGCGGAAAAGCAGTGCAGGATGAAGGGAAACGCCCCCTTCTCACTCTCCGCGCGCAAAATCGCAGCCATGTCCTCATCGGCACTGCGGCTGTGGATGACAAGCGGAAGCTTCGTCCTTCTTGCCGCCTCGATGTGGCGAAGGAGGCCGGTCTTCTGGTCTTCCGGCTTCTGCGTATCGTAGAAATAATCCAGCCCCGCCTCGCCGATCGCCACGATCTTGTCGTGGCTCTCGGCAAGCCGCACGAGGTCGTCGGCCGAAATATCCAGCTCCTCGGCCGCGCTGTTGGGATGTGTGCCGACCGAGCAGAAGACCGACGGATATTTTTCCGCGATCTTCAAAAGCTCGGGCAGACGGCGCACCCGTGTCGAGATCGTCACCATCTGGCTGACGCCCGACGCGTGGGCGCGGGCGATGATATCGTCGCGCTCAGCCTCGAAATCGGGAAAATCCAGATGGCAATGCGTATCGATCAGCATGGGTGTCGCCTTCACGCTTCCGGTGCGACGTAACGCGGGAAGACGGGCTTGGGTGCCTCAAGCGGCGTGCCCGGAACCAGACGGCCCGCTTCGCCGAGTGCTGCAAAATCACGTTTATCGGCAGGGGCGGCAACGAGATCAAGCAGCTTCTCGCAGGACTCCGGCATGAAGGGCTGCAGGAGAATGCCGATCTGGCGCACCACTTCCGCCGTAACGTAAAGCACGGTGCCCATACGCTCCGGATCGGTCTTCTTCAGCGCCCACGGCTCCTGCGACGCGAAATAGCGGTCTGTTTCCGAGACGACGGCAATGATGGCCGCAAGCGCGCGATGGATGAGCTGCTTGCCCATCTCGTCGCGGCAAACCACCAGCAGCCCGTCGGCGGAGGCAAGCATCGCCTTGTCTTCATCGGTGAGCTCGCCGGGCGTCGGGATCTGGCCGTCACAATTCTTGACGATCATCGACAGCGAACGGCTGGCGAGATTGCCGATACCGTTGGCAAGATCGGCATTGATGCGGGTGGCGATGCCCTCTTCGCTGTAGCTGCCATCCTGGCCGAATGAGACTTCGCGCATGAAGAAGTAGCGGACCTGATCGAGACCGAAATGGTTGACCAGATTGACCGGATCAACGACGTTGCCGAGCGACTTCGACATCTTCTCGCCCTTGTTGAGCAGGAAGCCGTGCGCATAGACGCGCTTGGGCAGCGGCAGCTTCGCGCTCATCAGGAAGGCAGGCCAGTAGACCGCGTGGAAGCGGATGATGTCCTTGCCGATGATATGCACGTCGGCCGGCCAATATTTCGCGCGCGGACCGTTCTTGTCTTCGATGTAACCGGTGGCGGTAATGTAGTTGGTCAGCGCATCGACCCAGACATACATGACATGCTTCGGATCGTTCGGAACCTTGATGCCCCAGTCAAAGGTGGTGCGGGAAATCGACAGGTCCTTGAGGCCAGACTTCACGAACGAGATGATTTCATTGCGACGCTCGGCCGGACCGATGAATTCAGGGTTCTCCTCGTAGAGCTTCAGCAGCTTGTCCTGATATTCGGAGAGCTTGAAGAAATAGCTTTCCTCCTCGACCCATTCAACCGGTGTGCCCTGCGGCCCGTAGCGAACGCCGTCGGCGCGCACTTCCGTCTCGTCCTCGCCGTAATAGGCCTCGTCGCGCACGGAATACCAGCCGGCATAGCTGTCCTTGTAGATGTCGCCGCTATCGGCCATCAGGTTCCAGATATTGCGCGAGGTCTCGTGATGACGCTCTTCCGTGGTGCGGATGAAATCGTCGTTCGAGGCGTTGAGCAACTTGCCCATCTCGCGAAACTGGTCGGAATTGCGCTGCGCCAGTTCTTCGGGCGAAATGCCTTCTGCCCGCGCCGTCTGCTGCATCTTCTGGCCGTGTTCGTCGGTGCCGGTCAGGAAGAACACATCCATTCCGTCCAGGCGCTGAAAGCGTGCCATGGCGTCCGTCGCGATCAGCTCATAGGCATGGCCGATATGCGGCTTGCCGTTAGGATAGGAGATCGCGGTGGTGATGTAGAAGGGTGTCTTGTCTGTCATGACGGTCTATCGACTTTACAGGCTGTTTTTTGGATAGACCGCTCTTAAACCATTGTTCGCAGCAGCGAAAGAAAAAGCGTACGTTTTGTACGACGGCTTGCAGACAAAGTGGATTTGGTGAGCGCTTGGCATCCGCACTACCGTCACCCCGGACATGTTCCGGGGTCCAGTAGCGATTAAGTCCTTGATCGCGAAAGACTCACTGCTCACGGCGCAGGCGCATCGTGGCTGGATGCCGGATCAAGTCCGGCATGACGGAGGAGACGTTTCCGTATCGGTAAAATCGTACGTTTCATACGATTTCCTGTCTTCAAACGCCGCGAATATCTTCCAGAATGGAAAGCACCATCTGCTTCTTGTCGAGATTATAGGCCTGCGCCACGGTAATGCGTTCCGAAAGCGTCGAGGAAAGCCGCGCATGTCTTTCCGCCGCGGCGATATCGCCCGCCATCGCCGCCGACCGCGCCCGATCCATCAACTCTTCCGTCACGTGCTCCATGAAGAAGCCGAGAACGATATCGCCATCCTTCTGCGCCAGAACTTCGGCGAGTTTGTGCATCTGCTTGCGCACCCCCGGCCCCTCCGCCGCCATGACCGAGGCGAAGGCCTCGACGATATCGGAGCCGCCGTAATTCATCAGCTTGAGCGCCTGCGCGACGCTGCCCTTGGAGCCGGCAAGCAGGGCATCGCGTTTTTCGCCGGTGGCATTGATGCCCAGATGCTCGAGGGACTGCACCATATCTCCATCCGAAAGCGGCAGCAGCCGGAGCGGCATGCAGCGCGAACGGATGGTTGGCAGCAATTTGCCCGGCGCATGCGACAGGACGAGGAACATCGCCCGCTTGGGCGGTTCCTCCAGTATCTTCAGGATGGCGTTTGCGGCATTGCGATTGAGATCGTCAGCCGGATCGATGATGACGATCCGCCAGTTGCCGGTGCCCGATGTCTGCGAGAAGAAATGCCCTGCCCGCCGCACCTCATCCACCGTGATGGCGGATTTCACCCGGCCGGTCTTTTCATCCACCGGGCGGGTCAGGTGCAGGAGATTATGCGACGCGCCGGAGGTGATCTGTCGACTGACGAGCGATTCCGGATCGGGATCGGCCAGGAAATCCGGTGCGGAGGCAGGGTCGGGATGGGTGAGCACGTGATTGGCAAAACGGAAAGCGAGCGTCGCCTTGCCTATGCCTTCCGGCCCCTCGATCAGAATGGCATGGTGGCCCTTGCCGGAGCGATAGGACTGCGCCAGAAACGCCTCCGCCTCGCCATGGCCGAAGAGCTTCGTGTTCTGCTGTGGCGCGATTGCGCCATCGAGAACGCCCTGAACCTCACTCATGCCTGGCACTCGCCGCAGTCTCAAGCCGCCCTAGCATAGGTTCCACGAACGACATGACGTCTTCGGCGACCTTTTCTTCCGGCTGGTCGGCATTGACGATCCGGCAGCGACGCGGCTCAGCAAGCGCGATATCCAGATAGGCTTCCCGCCGCTTCTCGTGGGTCTCGATTTCCTCTTTTTCGAACCGGTCCGGTGTTGCGCCCTCATCCGCACGCTTTCTGGCGCGGGCGAGGCCTTTTTCGGCGGCGATGTCGAAGATCAGCGTCAGTTCCGGCACGACGCCGTCGATCGCGACCCGTTGCAGCGTCTCGATGAAATCCGGCTCCAGATTGCCGGTCGTGCCCTGATAGACACGGGAGGAATCGAGAAACCGGTCGCAGAGCACGATCGCGCCCTTCTCAAGTGCCGGGCGAATGACCTCCTCGACATGATCGTTGCGCGCCGCCGCAAACAGGATCGCCTCCATGCGCACGCCGAAGGATTCCGCCGCACCGGAAAGCAGAACGTGGCGAACGGCCTCCGCCCCCGGCGAACCGCCAGGTTCGCGCGTCACGACCACCTCGAAACCACGGCCGCGAAGCGCCTCGGCAAGCGTGCGAATCTGCGTCGACTTGCCGGCGCCCTCGCCGCCTTCGAAGCTGATGAACAATCCGGTCTTTTCGGCCAATGTCACGTCCTGTGAGGAATTCTCAGAAATATTGAAATGCCTGTTTACAGCATCGAAGCGAAAAGTGTGAAGCGCTTTTCAGAAAATCCGGTGGCTGAACAAAAGCATAGGAAAGCTGTCGATTGCGGAAGAGGCCTCAAAGCCAGAACAGCAGCAATTCCTTGAGCGCACCTGCCGCATTCTGGGTCAGTGTGCCCTTGCCGACGGCTGCCTTGGTATAAAGCGGCACTTCCCGCAACAACCTTTCGCCTGAAAAAACCTTGAGCGTTGCGACATTCGCGCCAACGTCGAGTGGTGCATTGAGCGGCCAGCGATAGACGATCCGCCCCGAAATACGCTCCGGATTATTGACCGGCACCAGCACGCTGACATCCTCCTTCGGCGAAAGATCGATATGGGAGACATCGCCGCCATAGACGCTGACGGAGCCAACGGCTTCATCCCTCGCAAAAAGATGGCGTTTTTCGAAGGCCGTCAGCCCCCAGTCCACCACCCGGCGAGCCTCTTCCTGCCGCGTCTTGTCATCGACGATTCCCGCCAGTGCCAGATAGACCCGGCGACCCTCACGTTCCGCCGAAACGACGGCCGCAAAGCCGCTGCCTTCCGCAAAACCGAGGCCGAGACCGTCTATGCCGTTGCCCAACAGCGAGTTCTTGTTGCGCTGGAAAATGCGGTTCCATTCGAAATCCGGCTTGACGAAAAGCCCGTAGCGATCCGGATAGGTATCATGCAGATGCTGGGCGAGACGGACCATATCCCTGGCGCTCGTCTGATTGCCCGGACCGGGCAGGCCTGTCGAATTGGCAAAGGTGCTGCGGTTCATGCCGAGTTCGCCCGCCCGCACTGTCATGCGCTTGGCAAATGCCGGGTCGGAACCCGCCATGCCCTCGGCGATGATGATGCAGCCGTCATTGGCGTTCTGCACGATAATCCCGGTCAGGAGATCATTGATGCTGACGGAGGATTTCAGCGCGGCGAACATGGTCGAGGTTCGCGAGGGCGCGCCACCCGTGCGCCAGGCATATTCCGATACGGGATAAGGCGTCTCGGGCGTCACCTGCCCTTTCGACAGCGCATCCAGAACCACCTCCACCGTCATCAGCTTGGCAAGTGAAGCGGGCGGAAAGGACTGGTTTTCGTTCTGGGAAAGAAGCACCGTGCCGGTCTCGGCATCGATCATATAGGCCTGTTCGGCCTTGGCGATGAAAGGTGCAGTTTGCGATTGCGCCGGATTGCCACCGAAAAGCGCAAACGCCGCCGCTACCGCGACCGGGAGAAAAGAACGATGAATGGCCTTGCGCATGAAACCGCCCAGCTTTCCCTGCCGCAACCCGCCACTCGCGACGAAAACGCAAGTCAGCCATAAACTCTTCATACCGTCAGCGTGTTTTCGCCTGCTGACGCTTCACATGGGCGAGTATGGAATCCTCATTCAGCGCTCCACGATCGACGAGCACGCTCTCGAACGCACGTGAGGTCCTGGAAACTGTAGCAGATTCCTCGGAATAAGCGGCTGCATATTTGGAAGATGGGGTTGGCACGCGCAGATAATTGCCGCCGGGTGCTGCCGGCTCACGCATGAAATTGCCTTCCGGGCGCTCGGCCAGGAACGGACCGATTTCCGGCAGGATTGCAAATTGTTCGAAGGCCGGTGCCGGGCCATTGAC
This sequence comes from Rhizobium oryzihabitans, assembly GCF_010669145.1. NCBI lineage: Bacteria > Pseudomonadati > Pseudomonadota > Alphaproteobacteria > Hyphomicrobiales > Rhizobiaceae > Rhizobium > Rhizobium oryzihabitans. Next base: position 631,000 of record NZ_CP048632.1, on the reverse strand, counting down.
CAGCGGCATGGCCTGGAGCGCCGCATTCCTCTTGGAACCCACCAGCGCCGTCTGCGTGGAACCGCCGTAATTGGGGTTGGACGTCGGAGCCGGCACGAAATTCGGGGAAGCCGAAGCCACCATGACGCCGGTCGCAATCTGCCCTTCCGGCGCAACACCCGGCGAACGCGAGCCCTTCGGAATATAGGACGCCATCAGATAAGGCATGTCGTGCCCGTCAAGCGGCGCGCGGCCGGCATATTGCACCCGCACATTCGCCGTTCCGGTTGCCTTCATATCAAGAAGGTCAGCCGTCTTGCTGGAAACGTCGATCAGGCGGCCCTCATGGAAGGGTCCGCGATCGTTGACGCGCACCAGAACCGAAGCGCCGTTCTCCATATTGGTGATGCGCGCATAGCTCGGCAGGGGAAATGTCGGATGTGCGGCGGAAAGATGTTCCTTGTCGTAGACTTCGCCATTCGCCGTCAGGCGACCGTGGAAGGCGGAACCGTACCAGGACGCAAGTCCGGTCTTGTTGTAACCCGGCTCTTCTTTCGGAAAATAACGACGGCCCTTGACGGTATAGGCGTTGCCGACAAGCTCGCGCCCGCCGCCTTTGGGGATGCTTTTTCCGTCTGCCACACGCGGGCTGGCTTTGACGCCATATTCGGATTCGGAAAAATATTCCTTGCTGCGCTTTGGCTTCGGCTTGGTATCGGAGGTGGTTGAACACGACGCTGTCGCGGCGCAAAGCACGGAAATTGCAAGCCACTTCGCACCCGATCTGGTGCTGATGCCGAGTTTCTTGACCGTAGAATTCAAATCGTCTGCCCCACGCTGCTTACAGGCTCGGAGAACCGTACCCTCTTCCGCTTCGATTGCTTTGCCCCTGCCATCGAAGCACCTAACAGTCGCTTAATCTTGTGCATAACGTGGCGAAAATGCGAACGACTTCTGCAAAATCGATAAAATTGTAACGAACGTGGTTAATGATTTATGTCTTTTGGAGGGCGTTGAATACGCGCTTTACCCCTCATAGAAGCCCTCTGCTGCTTCAGTCCCCCTACGGAACAAACGGATTGTCACCGCGTTTCCGCAGGACATGGAGTTGAGAATCGGCCCCGATGGCGTCCGCCCGGTCATTCGAGATCGTGACAGGGACGTGGACCGCCGTGGCCCGCCCCGCATGCGCGGCTGCAGCGAACGCGAAGCCCGCGCCGCCGCCCGCGAGGCCGGCCTGCGCGACCCGGAAGTCGTGCGCGTCACTCCCGGCCGGGTCGTGGTCCAGGGCTTCACCCGTCGAGGACCGGACCGGATCACCTTCGCGAATGAACGTGGTTGTCCGGAAATCTGACGACATATGAAGTTTGGAGCCCGCCGAAAGGCGGGTTTCTTCTTCCCTGATGATGATGCGAGGCCATTTCCGAGATCAATTGATTCTTCTGCGCCTGTAATGAGCGATCACGAGCCATGCTGTACCGAGTGAAACAACGCCTGCGAAGAAGCTCGTCAAAGCAAGATAAACCGGACGCGATTTTAGCTGTGCCGTTTTCTCGCTCAGGGTATTGATGATCGTCGAAACAGATGACGGTGACACGGGTTCCCACCCTTCTTCAATGCGGGCTAACCTTGCTCCATTAACGAAAAGGCCGAGTTCCGGTGCTCCTGGGTCAAGGTTTTCGGCAGAAAGTCCGATTTCCGTATAGTTGAATGAGCCACCTCTCATACCCTTGGTCCACTCATCGCACCGCCAGCATCCGCCCTCACCTTTGCTGCGCCAGTCTTCAACCCACTCCCAAACATTACCGCCCTGTTGGCGAGTGCCGTAGTAACTTTCCGATGCTGCAAATGCATCAACCGTGCTTACGAAGTAAGGCGTACCCTCGCCTAACTGTTCACGTAACGTATAGTTCGCCCCCGTCAGCATTCGCTCCGACGCCGGATTCGGGGGATGTCTGATTTTGTTGGATACTTGAAATATCGGCGATGCTCAGCGTTGTAGTAAGCCGCCTTGTACCACTCATCGTCGCTCGGAATAAAAAATTTTGCGCCGAGGTTTCGAGTCGGCAAGCGCGAGCTATCAAATGACGCCATTGGGGCGGGAAAGACGCGGGTGTCATATGCACCGGTCTTTTCGTCTCCTTCAGTGGTACCCAGCTCCTGTCTGCCGGTCGCAGGGCGACCGTAATGCAGCCAGTTTGCCATACGGGCAAGATCAAACCACGAGACATAGGTTACAGGCCTTGTCTCCCAACCTGGCTTTGATCGATATCTGGCTTTGCCATCTTCGGATATTTTCTCCAAGCCACCAACAACTCCGGTCTGCATATCGGCATTGAAGAGGCCAAAAGTGTCGCCTTCGCGCGCAACCGCGTTCAGGAATTCCGCATATTCCTGATTGGATAGCTCGTACTTTCCTATGTCAAAATCATACTCGACGCGCCCGCGGCCCGTTCTCGGATCATCCGGATTTCCTGTGTCGCCGACACGGACAAACTCGTATTGTTTAAACGGGGCGTCAGGGGATTTTACGAATTCTGGCACCAGCGGGCTAATTCGCGAGGCCACCCGAAAGCCGATGCTGGAGATGGTCACATCAGGATATTCTGTATCCACATATTCCGACCTTACAGCCGTAGCCGGTAACAGCAACGATCCTCCCAGCGCTATGCGCTGGCCTCCGATCGGATCCTCTACCCATTCCAGGGCATTGCCTGCTTGTCCCACCGTTCCGCTGGCAGAACGTGCCGTATAGGCCTCCCGTGCCGATATCAGGTGCGGGAACGGCGCAGCCCAATGGCCATTGAAGTAATTTGCGGATGATGGCCCAACACCGGCGGGCGGCAATTCATTTCCGGTGACATAGCGGCGCAGCTTGTTTTGGGCAGGATCGAAGAACGCGGCCTGACGCCACTCTGCACAATTTGGCAACCAGTATTGTGCGCCCTTATTTCTTACCCATTTCGCGGTATCATATGCGCCGTTGGAATCGTCACCTTCCGTGGCACCTAAACCAGCAGGTTTCAGCGGCTCTCCGTAGTGCATCCAATTCGCATATCTGACAGTGGAGTACCAGCTCACGAATGTCACTGGAAGGTCAGCATATCCGGGTTTTGGTGCATACCTAAAGCCTCCGCGCTCGCCCTCTCTTAATATCCCACCCCAAAAATGTGTCTCCATCATCGGTGAAAACAGCCGATAGGGGTCATCCAGGGCGGCCACCGCATTCAGAAATTCGGCATATTCAGTATTTGTGGTTTCTGATTTCGCCATCGCGAAGTCGCCGCTAACGCGGCCACACGATGATCCATCGCCACCATCGCGTATCACCACCATCTGAGATGCTTTTGCGCTCGATTCACTACCGTTGAAGGTCAGATAAAACAAAGCAATAAAAGCCGAATATGCAAATATATTCATTAATATCTCGAATATATATCAAAATAAAATAATAAAAATCTGGGTGAACGAGTAACCCAAAAGGGTTACGATAGTCAACGCCCAAGAATTGCCTTCCATTTCGTTGGAAAACCGTGGAGCAGGATCGGATCGTTATTGATTTTTTCCACTGTCATCAACATCGACCACCCGAACAAGTGGCTGGCGCCTTCTGATGCGGTGAAATGCGTCAATGCGCTTACATTCGCCGCATCGATAGTACAAAACGTCACGGAAACCGTTGGGACAGATGATCCGGAACCGTTTGAGTACAAAGGTTGAATAGGAAAAGTATGATGTAAAATGGCAGATGGGGTGGGATTCGAACCCACGGTACGCTCTCACGCACGCCGGTTTTCAAGACCGGTTCCTTAAACCACTCGGACACCCATCCATCGGTGGTGAGGCTTTATAGCGGTTTGAAAATGGCCGTCAATCCCGCTGGCGCAAGCCCGCGTCCTCCTCCTGTTGCCAAGCTGTAAATCATTGCCCAGGCGTCGTCGCCGGCGGCAATAAAGAGCCCTCGCCTGAAGGAATCGCGGGGATTTGCTGGCCCGAATCGAACAGCGTCAGGCTGAGAACGATTGCAACAAGCACCAGCAACAGTGCCACGAAGAGAATTCCGGATTTATCCATGCGTCTGCTCATGTCCGGTTATGTTAGGGTCGAATATGTGCAATTCGAGGCAACATCAAGAATCGGGCAACCTGCCGGGGGATTGTCGGATCGCTTTTCCCGTTTTGCAATGGCCAAACCGCTGAAGCAGTCAGGCGGGGCCGCACCGACCTGAAGCTCCCAGCTCAATAGTTGTCGAAGAACCATCTCTCAAAATCTCACCCATTGAGCAAAATTTATGCGTCGGCGTACTGTTTGGGACGGAAGTGGCCTATCGCGTCAGCAATATTGTCGCTTATATAAGCACATCGCTCCCGGGCATTGCCCAACTTTCCCCGAGCGATCAACCTGCCCCGCCCGTTTGCGGGGCTTTTTTCTTTGATACAGTGGAAAAATAGGACCATCGGTGAAAGGCTGGGTGGTACAAACTGCACCTCTTCGCCGGCTCGATGCGTCAGACGCCTATACTCGGCCCGCCGTCGCCGTGCCGTCCGCCACCCTTTAAAATATCCTCGAAAAGATTGAGCAGCGCCGGCGGCAATGTGTCGGAGAGTTCAGCGATGATTTCGTTGGCCCTATTATAGGAGTAGATGGCGCAAAGCGTCAGCACCAAAAGCACAATCCACGGCCAGATCGGCTTGCGCCTCTGCGGCGCCCCGTTCGGTTGTTGCGATATGGTCATGCCAGCACCTTCCGTTCAGGCCTTCACGCGCGGTTCGCCTCCCGGCGCATAGGCGGTTTTCTGCAGGAAACGGAATATGTTGCCGCATTGGCCGCAGCGGATCATGAAATCCGTGGGGTCGCCGGAGGCGCGCTCGGTGCGGAAGCCGCGCGGCATTTCATCGACGCGAAAATCGACGTTGGGCCGGCCCTTTTCATCGGATTCCGACACCTCGGCAAAACCCTGATGGCCACATTTGGAACATTCGAGCTTCCGGGAATATCTGTCACGCGCTGCCATATGCCGTCCTTTGCTTGCATCCCATCAGGTAGCAGCGGCAAAACATCATTTCAATGGCGATCGCCGCAGGTTAAAGCTTTGCCCATCTATTTCCACCCGGGGAAATGCGGCCGATGGCAAGAACGAATCTGGAAGCTCATGCATAACGGAAGCCCCCTGCTTTCATCGTCCCTGATGCGGCGCGTCGTGGTGATCGCCGTCATCATTCTCGTTTTCGTCGCTGCCCTCAATTTCGGCATCAAATGGTATGGCGACCGAATTCTCCAGGCGGGCCACACGACGGCAACCGATGAGGTGCAGATAACAATCGGCAACGATCGGCTGAAGCTTGCCAAAAACACGCTGCGGGTGCCCTCCGAACGTCAGGACGGAGAGCGCGAGCGGGTTGATCTTTATCTGACTTGGCCGGAGCTTGAGGGATATGAAGACGCCAATCGGGCCGCCTTTGATGACCCGGCAAAGGCGGCTGGGCTGATTTTTATCCAGCTGTCGCAGAGCACCATGTCCGAGGATATGTCTGGCCGTTTCGGGCCAATTTATTCCCGGCTGACGGAAGGAGAGCCGGTCCCGTTGAAACATGGCCTGATGTTGCACCGTCTGCGCGCCGATTCCGGTTACGGCAAGGAAGTCATATTGACCGGGAAGCGTGAAGGCGAAAACGACTACGTCGTCCGCTGCCTCCTGCCGCAGACACCGCAGGAGGCGACCGGCAGCGACTGCCAGAGGGACATCCACGCCGGTCAGGACCTCAGCCTGTTCTATCGTTTTTCAGCCAGCCTGCTGCCGCAATGGGCAAAGCTCGACGCGGATATAAAAGCTTATGTCGAGCAGCGCCTCGTAAAAGACAGAAATCCGTGACACGGCACGGGACAGATTGCGGGCGAAAAGTCGCATTTTATGGAAACCGGATACCTTTCATAAACCACTTGGTAACGCCATCCCGATAAAGTTTCTTCCCGGAGCATTCGGGCGGGGCGTGTCCGAGCGGAACAGAAATATGCGATTGAAGAGTTCAGCAGTGTTGAAAAGTCTATCCGGGGCACTTTCGCGCAATGTAGGCGCGGCGTCTTTTGTAAGGTTTGTTGCGTTGACCCTTGCTGCGGCGTTCATAACCGCAACATCCGTGGGAACCGCACAGGCGGATCCGAAATATGCGGGCATCGTCATCGACGCCAAGACCGGCAAGGTTCTCTATGGCGAGGATCCGGACGGCCTGCGTTATCCCGCATCGCTCACAAAGATGATGACGCTTTATCTGACCTTCGAAGCGCTGAATACCGGACGTATCTCGCTCGATTCCAAGGTTCCGGTCTCGGCCAACGCCGCAAAGGAGCCTCCTTCCAAGCTCGGCGTTCGCGCCGGCGGCTCGATCACGGTAGAGCAGGCCATTCTGGCGCTCGTCACCCGCTCCGCCAACGATATGGCGACAGCACTCGGCGAATATCTCGGTGGTTCGGAAGACCGTTTCGCCCGTATGATGACGGCCAAGGCCCGCGCCCTCGGCATGACTCGGACGACATATCGCAATGCCAACGGCCTGCCCAACACGGCGCAGATGACGACGGCACGCGACCAGGCACGTCTCGGCATCGCCCTTCGCCAGCACTATCCGCAATATTACGGTTATTTCTCCACCCGTACCTTCAATTTCGGCAAGCAGGTCATCGGCAACCACAATCGCCTCGTCGGAACGGTAAGAGGCGTGGACGGCATCAAGACCGGTTACACCCGCGCCGCTGGCAGCAATCTCGCGACATCGGCGCAGCTTGACGGCCGCTCCATCGTTGCTGTCGTCCTCGGAGGACGCTCCAGCGCCGCCCGCGACGCCACCATGCGCAAGCTTGTTGCCACCTATCTGCCGCAGGCATCGCGTGGCGGAAACAGCAATCTCATCGCACAGACACGGTCCGCGCCGGTTGAAGAACCCGTCGCAGTAGCAGCAGCCGTTCCTTCCGTAGCCGTTGCCGCAACTGCAGCCGGCCTGCCCAATTCTGGCCCTGTGCCGCAGACCCGTTACGAAGAAGCGCCGGTTACCGCCTTCGCCGGCTCCTCTTCCAATGCAGCCGTAAAGGCCATGGAGGCCGCCACCTGGCAGAAGGGCAAGGATCCCATCAATCAGGCGCCCGTCGCACCCGACCGCAAGTTGATTACCAACTCGACCAAGGTGGACAATATCGTCACCGCATCGACAGCACCTTCCGTATCGTCTGCTCCTTCCGTCTCCGCAAGGGCAGAGGTTTCGCAGGGCGGCTGGGTGATCCAGATCGGTGCATCGCCGGACGAGAATTCCGCTCGCGGCCTGTTGCAGAGCGCACAGGAAAAAGGTGGGGCCGCTCTCCGCTCTGCAAAACCCTTCACAGTTGCCTTCAGCAAGGACGGCTCCCAGATCTACCGCGCCCGTTTCGGCGGTTTCGATGGCCAGAACGCCGCGGTAAATGCATGCAATGCATTGAAAAAGAAAGGCGTCAGCTGCTGGGCGTCACTCCAGTAACGAACGTTTCCACAGGCGGTGGCTTTTGTTCAAAACACCGCCTGACTCCTCGAATTGTGTAATGTGTAGCGAGGCTTTCCAAGATGGCAGTCAACGAGAATTATTCGGACATTGCGTCTGGCAACGGGCATGGCAGTCTGTCGGTTCTGCATCCCATTCACGAGGCGGCAATGCGTATCGCCGATCTCGGTCTCAACCGTTCCAAGGCAAAGACGCGCGATCTCGTCAGCCTGCTCCTGTCGCACGGCGCCCGCGCCTGGCGGGCCAACCAGCCGGAAGCCAGCATCCACCTTCATGTCGCGCGCCGTTCGGGACGGGCGCCTGTCCATATGCGAATTCGGTAAGAACCGGACATAGTCGGTAACACGCAAAGAAAAACCCCGCGGAGCACAGGCTTCGCGGGGTTTTCTGTTGAAGGGCGTAAGGAAACGAGGCGGCTTACGCCTCGCTCTCCGGTGCCTCCGGCGTATTCGGCAGATTGTCGTCCGCCTCTTCGCCATTGCCGTTTTCGGCTTCGTCGTCGCCTTCCGGCTCGTTGATGCGCTCCACGGAAACCACCTTCTCATCCTTCGCGGTGGAGAAGATCGTGACACCCTTGGTCGCGCGGCTTGCGATGCGGATGCCGTTGACCGGCACGCGGATGAGCTGGCCGCCATCGGAAACCAGCATGATCTGGTCGCCTTCGTCGACCGGGAAGGCGGCGACGAGTTCGCCGATCTCGGCTGTCTTCGAGGTGTCAGTGGCGCGGATGCCCTTGCCGCCGCGACCCGATGTGCGGAAATCGTAAGAAGACGAGCGCTTGCCGAAGCCCTTCACGGAAACCGTCAGCACGAATTCTTCGCGCGCCTTCAGCTCCTGATAACGCTCTTCACTGAGCTCGCCCTCTTCGGTCACTTCCTCGCCAACCAGTGCAATATCATCCTCATCGACGCCAGCGGCGCGCCGCTCGGTAGCCGAACGCTTCAGATAGGCGGCGCGCTCCCACGGTTCAGCCTCCACGTGACCCACAATGGTCATGGAGATGATGCGGTCGCCTTCGGCCATGTTGATGCCACGCACGCCGACGGAGTTGCGGCCGGCAAAGACGCGCACATCGTCCACGGGGAAGCGGATGCACTGGCCAAGAGCCGTTGTCAGCAACACATCGTCCTGGTCCGTACAGGTTTCGACGGAGAGGATTTCATCGCCCTCCTCGTCGAGCTTCATGGCGATCTTGCCGTTGCGGTTGACCTGCACGAAATCGCCGAGCTTGTTGCGGCGAACCGTGCCGCGTGTCGTCGAGAACATCACATCGAGCGTTTCCCAGGTCGTCTCGTCCTCGGGTAGCGGCATGATGGTGGTGATGCGCTCGCCGGGTTCCAGCGGCAGCATGTTGATGAGGGCCTTGCCCTTGGATTGCGGCGTACCGATCGGCAGGCGCCAGACCTTTTCCTTATACACGATGCCGCGCGAGGAGAAGAACAGCACCGGCGTATGCGTATTCGCAACAAAGAGACGGTTGACGAAATCCTCGTCGCGCGTCGCCATGCCGGAACGACCCTTGCCGCCGCGACGCTGCGCCCGGTAAGTGGTCAGCGGCACGCGCTTGATGTAACCGAGATGCGAAACGGTAACGACCATATCCTCGCGGGCGATGAGGTCCTCATCGTCCATATCGGGACCGCCTTCGACGATCTCGGACCGGCGCGGGGTGCCGAACTCGTTGCGGATGGAGATGAGCTCCTCCGTGACGATCTGCATGATGCGCAGGCGCGAAGACAGGATTTCAAGATATTCGCTGATTTCCGCGCCGATCTTGTTCAACTCATCGCCGATTTCATCGCGGCCAAGCGCGGTGAGACGGGCAAGGCGCAATTCGAGAATGGCGCGCGCCTGCTCTTCGGAGAGATTATAGGTGCCGTCTTCGTTGATGCGGTGACGCGGATCGTCGATAAGACGGATCAGGCTTTCCACTTCCTGCGCCGGCCAGCGCCGGGTCATCAACTCCTCGCGGGCCGTAGCCGGATCTGGAGCGTGACGGATGACGCGGATGACCTCGTCGATATTGGCAACCGAAATCGCCAGACCCACCAACACATGCGCGCGGTCGCGCGCCTTGCGCAGCAGGTACTTCGTGCGGCGGCTGACGACTTCCTCGCGGAAGGACACGAAAGCGCGCAGCATGTCGAGCAGCGTCATCTGCTCCGGCTTGCCGCCGTTCAGCGCCACCATGTTGCAGCCGAAGGATGTCTGCAGTGGCGTGTAGCGATAAAGCTGGTTCAGGATGACATCGGCATTGGCGTCGCGCTTCAGCTCGATGACGACGCGGTAACCCTGGCGGTCGGATTCGTCGCGCAGGTCGGAAATACCCTCGATGCGCTTTTCCTTGACCAGTTCCGCCATCTTCTCGATCATCGACGACTTGTTCACCTGATAGGGAACTTCGGTGATGATGATCTGCTCGCGGTCGCCGCGCATCGGCTCGATGGTCGCACGGCCGCGCATAATGACCGAACCGCGGCCCGTCTCGTAAGCCGAGCGGATGCCGGAACGGCCCATGATCAGCGCACCGGTCGGGAAATCCGGGCCGGGAATGATCTGCATCAGTTCCGGCAGTTCGATCGCCGGATTTTCGATCAGCGCGATACAGCCGTCGATGACCTCGGACAGATTGTGCGGCGGAATATTGGTGGCCATGCCGACGGCGATGCCGCCTGCGCCGTTGACCAGCAGGTTCGGGAACTTCGCCGGAATGACGACCGGTTCCTGCAGGGTGCCGTCATAGTTGTCGCGGAAATCGACCGTCTCCTTGTCGAGATCGTCGAGCAGCGAATGGGCGGCCTTTTCGAGTCGGCATTCGGTGTAACGTTCGGCCGCCGGCGGATCGCCGTCGATGGAGCCGAAATTGCCCTGCCCGTCGATCAGCGGCAGACGGAGAGACCAGTCCTGCGCCATACGCGCCAGCGCATCATAGATCGCCGAATTGCCGTGCGGATGGAATTTACCCATCACGTCACCCGTGACGCGGGCGCATTTGACGTATTTCTTGTTCCAGTCGATGCCAAGTTCGGACATGCCGTAAAGAATACGGCGATGAACCGGCTTCAGACCATCACGGACATCGGGAAGCGCGCGGGAGACGATGACGCTCATGGCGTAATCGAGATACGACCGCTGCATTTCCTCCATGATGGAAATCGGTTCAATGCCTGGCGGAAGTTTTCCGCCGCCGGGGGGGCTCTGGTCAGTCAAAACGGATCACATTCTCTGTTAAGAATCGGATGGATTTTTATAGCGGAAACAGCCACGTTAAGCCAATTTCCCGGCGAGTTTTGAACAGTCTTTTGCGTCATTTGCAAGACATACACCGCTTTTCGCCATTTAGGTCGGCAAAAGCGCCGCCGCTCCCTTTTAAAGCGGGCGCGACTTGCGTAGGCTCACGCACAAAAAGGCAATAAGCGGGGAAAAAATGGCCAGCAGCGAAACGCTCATCAACGCGCTTACCACACTTCTGGTCACGCTCGATCCGCCGGGTCTCGCGCCCGTATTTCTTGCGCTCACCACCGGCATGACGCGTGGCCAGCGCAGTCAGGTGGCGCTTCGCGGCTCGCTGATCGCCTTCGGCATTCTTGCCGTCTTCGCACTGTTCGGCCTTACCATCCTTAACCTGCTCGGCATTTCACTCGGTGCCTTCCGCATCGCCGGTGGCCTGTTGCTGTTCTGGATTTCCTTCGAGATGATTTTCGAGAAACGCCAGGAACGCAAGGAAAAGACCTCCGAGATCGCCATTACCAAGGACCACCTGCACAATCTGGCGGTCTTTCCCCTCGCCTTGCCGCTGATCGCTGGGCCGGGCGCTATCTCCGCCACGGTGCTGCTGGCGGGGACGATGAAGACGACACTCGAAATGGTCGTGCTCATTCTCATCCTGGCTTTCGCCATGGCCCTCGTCTACGCCGTCCTGATCGTGTCTGAACGCATGGACCGCTTTCTCGGCAATACCGGCCGCGCCATCCTGACGAGGCTGCTTGGCGTCCTGCTCGCAGCCCTTTCCGTGCAATTCGTCGTCGACGGAATAAAGTCGGCCTTCGGCTTCTGAGCTACCGCCCATCTTGATGCCCGTGCAACGAAAACCCGCAACGGGCAGACATTGCGGAAAATCCACCCTTTAAATCCGACACCTGCCTCGGCTAAAAGACGCATGTCTTCCGGATTCGAAAGTTTTCTCCATGCGATCCACGCTGCGCCGCCTCATCCCGGATGCCGCTCCCGTCAGTCACAGGGAAAGGCTGCGTGCCGCAACCGGCGCCTTTGTCGGCATTCTGCTGACCGGGCTCCTCGGCAGCCTCGCGTTACGCCTCGACCCCACCCTGCCCGCCATGATCGCGCCAATGGGCGCTTCGGCAGTACTTCTCTTCGCCGTGCCCTCCAGCCCGCTGGCGCAACCCTGGTCGATCCTCTGCGGCAATCTCGTTTCGGCTTTCGTGGGCGTGACGGTGGCGCTCCTCGTTCCGGATATTTTCCTTGCCAGCGCGCTCGCCATCGGCCTTGCCATTGCCGCCATGATGGCGCTGCGCTGCCTGCACCCGCCAAGCGGCGCGGTGGCGTTGACGGCCGTTCTTGGCGGCCCCGCCGTGCACGGCCTCGGCTATGGTTTTCTCCTCTGGCCCGTCGCCGGAAACTCGCTGATCCTTCTTGCCCTCGCACTCGCCTACAACAATGCCACCGGCCGCGCCTATCCGCACGGTCTGAAGCTGGGAAAGGCGAGCCATGGGACGGCAGACCCGACGCCAATCCAGAAAATCGGCTTTTCCTCGACCGATCTCGATGAGGTGCTGAAGGAATATGACGAGGTTCTCGATATCGACCGCGACGATCTGGAGACCATCCTGCGCAGGACCGAACTGCGCTCCTTTCGTCGCCGCGCCCTTCATCTCGATTGCGAAAGCGTCATGTCACGCGATGTCGTCGGCGTCGCCCCTGACGATAGCCTGCGCCACGCCCATGCGCTGATGCGCAACCGCCATTTCAAGGCTCTGCCCGTGACCAACGACAGGGCCGAAATTGTCGGCATCGTCACGCAGACGGATTTTCTTGAAAAGGCCAGCTGGAGAAACGGCCGCCCCTCCATCGGTTTTCTGCAGCGCCTGCGCCTCATCCTCTCGGGCGCAAGCGCGCCAAACGATACGGTCAAGGACATCATGACATCGCCGGTCAGAACCGTGCGGCCGGAGACTGCGATCGAGGAAGCCATCATCCGCTTTGCGGAGGAAGGGCTGCATTACCTGCCGGTGATCGATGCCAACGGCAAGATGGTAGGCATTGTATCGCAATCCGATGTCATGGTTGCGATGCTGGCGGATAAGGCTGCGGTATAAACAGCCGCAACCTCGAAGCGGGCACAGCCTCGCCATGCCCGCCTTCATTCATTCGCATCCACTCAGAACGGAATATCGTCGTCCATGTCGTTGGAGAAGCCGCCGGAGGGCTGGCCGCCGCCACGGGAAGCACCGCCACGCGCCGGCTGCTGTTCATAACCGCCGCCATAGTTGCCGCCGCCGCTGCTGCCGTAATCGCTACCGCCGAAGTCTCCGCCGCCGCTGCGGGCACCGCCGCCGCCCTCACCGCGACCGTCAAGCATGGTCAGCGTGGAGTTGAAGCCCTGCAGCACGATTTCGGTGGAGTAACGGTCGTTACCGGTCTGGTCCTGCCACTTGCGCGTCTGCAGCTGGCCCTCGATATAGAGCTTGGCGCCCTTCTTCACATATTGCTCGACGACCTTGCACAGGCCCTCGTTGAAAACAACGACCGTGTGCCATTCGGTTTTTTCCTTGCGCTCGCCGCTGTTGCGGTCCCGCCAGCTCTCGGAAGTGGCGATGCGCAGGTTGGCGATCGGACGGCCGTCCTGGGTCCGGCGGATTTCGGGATCGGCGCCAACGTTTCCGATCAGAATTACCTTGTTTACGCTACCAGCCATCTCGTCATCCTGTCCGCCAGCCGTCATGACCGGCAATTGCATTTCAAAAAATTCCGCACACAATAACCATCGCGGCCGCTAAAAGGCACCGCAACAGGGGAACTATCCACAGCGAATAATCTTGAGCTCCGCAGAGGAATATTCGCGCTTGCAATTTGTTCCTTTTTTGTTCTATTGAATCGCGAAATTCGAGTCAAGTGAGCCGAAAAGCCGCCGACTATAGGGAATAGACCTCGACACGTCCGGCTGCGTCACTACATAAGGGCGCGCTGCCATCAAGCCTGTTATTTTTGTCCGAGCCTTGTCATGAGTGAACTGAAGACGATTTCCATCCGTGGTGCCCGTGAGCATAATCTCAAGGGCATTGATCTGGATCTGCCGCGCAACAAGCTGATCGTCATGACCGGGCTCTCCGGATCGGGCAAGTCTTCGCTTGCCTTCGACACGATCTATGCCGAGGGCCAGCGCCGTTATGTCGAGAGCCTCTCGGCCTATGCGCGCCAGTTCCTCGAGATGATGCAGAAGCCGGATGTCGACCAGATCGACGGCCTGTCACCGGCGATCTCCATCGAGCAGAAGACCACGTCGCGCAATCCGCGTTCCACGGTCGGCACGGTCACGGAAATCTACGACTATATGCGCCTGCTGTTTGCGCGTGTCGGCGTGCCCTATTCGCCGGCCACGGGCCTGCCGATCGAGAGCCAGACGGTCAGCCAGATGGTGGACCGTATCCTCGCCTTCGAGGAAGGCACGCGCCTTTATATTCTCGCGCCGATGGTGCGCGGCCGCAAAGGCGAATATAAAAAGGAACTTGCCGATCTCATGAAGAAGGGCTTCCAGCGCGTCAAGGTGGATGGCCAGTTCTACGAAATCGCCGACGTGCCTGCCCTCGACAAGAAATACAAGCACGATATCGACGTGGTGGTCGACCGCGCTGTCGTGCGCCCGGATATGGCTGCACGCCTTGCCGACAGTCTTGAGACCTGCCTGAAACTCGCAGACGGTCTGGCGGTCGCCGAATTCGCCGACAAGCCTCTGCCGCCCGAGGAAACCTCGGCCGGCGGCTCAGCCAACAAATCTCTCAACGAGACCCATGAGCGTGTGCTGTTCTCGGAAAAATTCGCCTGCCCCGTCTCCGGCTTCACCATCCCGGAAATCGAGCCGCGACTTTTCTCCTTCAACAATCCGTTCGGCGCCTGCCCCAGCTGTGACGGCCTTGGCTCGCAGCAGAAGGTGGATGAAAACCTGATCGTGCCGGAGCCCGCCCGTACCCTGCGCGACGGCGCAATCGCTCCCTGGGCGAAATCGTCCTCGCCCTATTACAACCAGACGCTGGAAGCACTCGGCAAGGCCTTTGGTTTCAAACTTTCGAGCAAATGGTCGGATCTTTCGAAGGAGGCGCAGCACGCCATCCTTCAGGGCACTGACGACAAGATCGAATTCAACTATCAGGACGGCGCTCGCTCCTACAAGACGGTGAAGAATTTCGAAGGCATCGTGCCCAATCTGGAGCGCCGCTGGAAAGAGACTGACAGCGCCTGGGCGCGCGAGGAAATCGAACGCTATATGTCGGCCGCACCCTGCCCGGCCTGTGCGGGTTTTCGCCTGAAACCCGAAGCGCTCGCCGTCAAGATCAACAAGTTGCAGATCGGCGAAGTCACCCAGATGTCGATCCGCATGGCGCGCGACTGGTTCGAGACCCTGCCGGAGACGCTGAACGCCAAGCAGAACGAGATTGCGGTTCGCATCCTCAAGGAAATCCGCGAGCGCCTGCGCTTCCTCAACGATGTCGGGCTGGATTATCTCAGCCTGTCGCGCAATTCCGGCACGCTTTCCGGCGGCGAAAGCCAGCGCATCCGTCTGGCCTCGCAGATCGGCTCCGGCCTCACCGGCGTTCTCTATGTTCTGGATGAGCCGTCCATCGGCCTGCACCAGCGTGACAATGCCCGCCTGCTCGATACGCTGAAGCATCTGCGCGATATCGGCAATACCGTCATCGTGGTCGAACATGACGAGGACGCCATTCTGACGGCGGATTATGTCGTCGATATCGGCCCGGCCGCCGGCATTCATGGCGGTCAGGTGATCGCCGAAGGCACGCCGCAGGAGGTTATGGCCAATCCGAAGTCGCTGACCGGCAAATATCTTTCCGGCGAACTCGGCGTCGCCGTGCCGGCTGAGCGCCGCAAGCCCAAGAAGGGCCGCGAGATCAAGGTTTTTGGCGCACGCGGCAACAATCTGAAGAATGTGACTGCGGCGGTGCCGCTTGGCGTCTTCACTGCCGTTACCGGGGTTTCCGGCGGTGGCAAATCCACCTTCCTGATCGAAACGCTCTATAAATCGGCGGCACGCCGCGTCATGGGCGCGCGCGAAATCCCGGCCGAACATGATCGTATCGACGGTTTCGAATTCATCGACAAGGTGATCGACATCGACCAGTCGCCGATTGGCCGTACCCCGCGTTCCAACCCCGCCACCTATACCGGTGCATTTACGCCGATCCGCGACTGGTTCGCCGGTCTGCCGGAGGCGAAGGCGCGCGGTTACGCGCCGGGCCGTTTCTCCTTCAACGTCAAGGGCGGCCGCTGCGAGGCCTGTCAGGGCGATGGCGTCATCAAGATCGAGATGCACTTCCTGCCGGACGTCTATGTCACCTGCGACGTCTGCCATGGCAAACGCTATAATCGTGAGACACTTGATGTCACCTTCAAAGGCAAATCCATCGCCGATGTGCTGGATATGACGGTGGAGGAAGGCGTGGAATTCTTCGCCGCTGTTCCGGCGGTGCGCGACAAGCTGCAGTCGCTCTTCGATGTCGGCCTTGGTTATATCAAGGTCGGCCAGCAGGCCAATACGCTCTCCGGTGGCGAGGCACAGCGCGTCAAGCTCGCCAAGGAACTATCGAAACGCTCGACAGGCCGCACGCTTTACATTCTCGACGAACCGACGACGGGCCTTCATTTCCACGACGTCAACAAGCTGCTGGAAATGCTGCAGGCGCTGGTGGACCAGGGCAATTCCGTCGTGGTGATCGAGCATAATCTCGAAGTTATCAAAACCGCCGACTGGATCATCGATATCGGCCCCGAAGGCGGCACTGGCGGCGGCGAAGTGGTGGCAACCGGCACGCCGGAAGACATCGTCAAGAACGAGCGATCCTATACCGGTCACTTCCTGAAAGAACTTCTGGAACGCCGGCCGGCGGGAAAACGTGAGGCTGCGGAGTAATTCCCGGATATTGCCGGGGACGACCTCTTTCCCTCCGTCATCCTCGCCCTTGAGGCGAGGATCCACAGCCGCCGAAAACATGGTTCCTCGCCTCAAGGGCGAGGATGACGTCAAGAGCGACGTTGAAAAGAAAACGTCTAGAATTGGGAGGAACAGCATATGTCGACATCAGGCACGATCCGCACCGGTATCGGCGGCTGGACCTTTGAGCCGTGGGAAGGCACGTTTTATCCGGAGAAATTGCCGAAAAAACGCCAGCTCGAACATGCCAGCCGGCAATTGACGGCAATCGAGGTGAACGGCACCTATTATAGCAGCCAGAAACCCGCGACTTTCGCCAAATGGGCTGCAGACGTGCCGGAGGATTTCATCTTCTCCCTGAAGGCAAGCCGCTTCGTCACCAACCGCAGGGTTCTGGCCGAGGCTGGCGAATCGATGACGAAGTTCCTGACCCAGGGCCTGACGGAACTTGGCCACCATCTCGGCCCGATCCTTTGGCAATTCGCACCGACAAAAAAATTCGACGCGGATGATTTCGGTGCGTTTCTGGCGCTGCTGCCCGAAAAACAGGACGGCATCCGCCTTCGTCATGTGGTCGAAGTGAGAAACCCGACATTTCAGGTGCCGGAATTCATCGAACTGCTGGAAAAACATAAGGTCGCCGTCGTCTGCGCCGATCATCACGACTATCCGATGCTGCCGGATGTGACGGCCGATTTCGTCTATTGCCGCCTTCAAAAGGGCGAGGACGATATCGAGACCTGCTACCCGAAGGCCGGGATCGATCATTGGGCAAAACGGGTCAAGACCTACGCCGCGGGCGGCGTGCCCGATGACCTGCCGCTGATCGCGCCCGACAGACAAGTCGAAAAGACCCCGCGCGACGTCTTCGCCTTCTTCATCACAGGTGGCAAGGTCAATGCACCGAACGGTGCGCAGGCGCTGCAAAAAGCGGTTTGAGCTTCCCGCCCTCCCTCTAGTTTGCGTCTGGTAGAACTGGGCTAGAACCGGTGGTATTGCGCTGCGGCCACGGTTGCCGTCTTATAACCGTCATATCGCAGCGGCAAGAATGTCGACCTGGATCGCAAGACCTCCATCGCGTCGAAGGGTTGGCCGGGAATGGGAATGATAGAAACGGAACGTCTGCGCCTTCACCACTGGCGGGACGATCATTTTGAAGCCTTCGCCGCGATGCACACCGACCCGGACGTGATGGCCGACTATGGTGGGCCGGTGAGCCATGCCGAGAGCAGAGAGAAGTTCGAGCGTTATCGCGCGGCCGAGCGCGAGCACGGCTTTGCCCGCTGGGCGGTGGAAAGTCCCGATGGCGTCTTGCTCGGATATGCAGGCGTAATGCCGCGTCTGTCCGAAGACCATCCGCTCGGCAGGCACCACGAAATCGGATGGCGGTTTACGCGGCCGGCCTGGGGAAACGGCTACGCGACCGAAAGCGCGAGGGCGGCGCTGGCGCATGCGGCTGATGGCGCATGTCTCGCTCAGATCATCGCATATACAAGTCCCGATAATATCCGGTCCCAGGCCGTTATGACGCGTCTTGGCCTCAAACGTGAACCTTCGCTGGATTTTTCTGCTCCCGGCCAGATGGACAGGGAGTGGCACGGGCTGGTCTGGATCGTTCCCTCTGAGGCTTTCCGTCGCCCGCAAAAGACGCTGCCCCTCACAGCCTCGTCAGTATGAAAATAGAACGAACACCGTTGCCAGCCCTCAGCCAGCCAGCTCCTTCGTCGGGTTGAAATCGATGGCTGCGAAAGCCGCCTCGATCACCTCGGTTCCGGCCCCCGGCCGGGTAGCGTCGCTGGAAAGGATTTGCCGGAAGCGGCGCGCACCCGGCATGCCCTGAAACAGGCCGACCATGTGGCGGGTGACGTGGTTTAGACGCCCGCCCGCCGCGATATAGTCAGCCGCATAGGCCATCATGGCGTCGCGCAACCCCATCCAGTCAGGTTGCCGGGCTTCTTCGCCATAGATGCGATGGTCGACATCGGCAAGGATGGACGTATTGTGATAGGCCGCGCGGCCAAGCATCACGCCATCCATATGCTGTAGATGGCCGCAGGCCTGATCGAGATCGGCGATGCCGCCATTGATGCCGATGAAGACGTCAGGATTTTCCCGCTTCATGCGATAGACGAGATCATAATCGAGCGGTGGCACCTCACGGTTTTCCTTCGGCGAAAGCCCCTGCAGCCAGGCTTTTCGCGCATGGATCCAGATGGCATCCGCACCGGCAGCGACAACGCGCGCCAAAAAATCCGGCAGCACCGCTTCCGGCTCCTGATCGTCCACACCGATGCGGCATTTCACCGTGACCGGCACCTTCGCAACAGCCTTCATCGCCGCCACGCATTGCGCCACGGTCTCCGGCTCGCGCATCAGGCAGGCGCCAAAAGTGCCGGATTGCACCCGGTCCGAAGGGCAGCCCACATTGAGGTTGATCTCGTCATAACCGTAGTCACCGGCGATCCGCACCGCCTCCGAGAGCTTGCCCGGATCTGATCCACCCAGTTGCAGCGCCACCGGATGTTCCTGGCGGTGATAGCTGAGCAGCCTGTCGCGCTGACCATGGATGATGGCGTCAGCGACGATCATTTCCGTATAAAGCAGCGCACGCTTCGACAATTGCCGGTGCAGAAATCTGCACCTCGTGTCGGTCCAATCGATCATCGGGGCCACGGCGAAGATTTTTTCGCCGTTTGCAAGCGCTTGTCTATACATGGGTAACCTCTTTGCGCCGGCTTCTACAGCAAAGGGCGGCAAAAAGCCAGTTTTGCGATCGACGCCATTTTGAACTGGAAATCGCCCCGGAATCTTGGGACAAGAATTGCACCTTAAAAGACGACAGGAAATCCCATGGCCACGACAGTCATCCCCGCCCCGAAACCCGTTCTTCTGCCTGTCGAAGGCACAGGTGACACCTTCCCCGTGCGGCGGGTCTATTGCGTCGGCCGCAATTATGCCGATCACGCCATCGAGATGGGCCATGATCCCTCGCGTGAGCCACCCTTTTATTTCCAGAAAAACCCGGACAATCTCCTGCCCGCAGGCCAGGATTTCCCCTACCCTTCGCTGTCTTCGAACGTGCATTACGAGGTCGAATGTGTCGTGGTATTGAAAAGCGGCGGCGCAGATATTCCGGCAAGCGAAGCGCTGAGCCACGTATGGGGTTACGCCGTCGGCATCGACATGACGCGCCGCGATCTGCAGGACGGCCTGAAGAAGATGGGACGTTCCTGGGAAGGCGCCAAGGCGTTCGAATATTCCGCGCCGGTCTCCGCCATCGTTCCGGCGGAAAAGATCGGCCACCCTGCCACGGGCGCGATCTGGCTCGATGTGAATGGTGAGCGCAAGCAGACGGGCGATCTTGCCCAGATGATCTGGAAGGTGCCGGAGGTGATTGCCGAGCTTTCCAAACTGTTCACGCTTGCCGCCGGCGACGTCATCATGACCGGCACACCGGCGGGCGTCGGCCCCATCGTGCGCGGTGACCGTATCGAATGTGGCGTGGAGGGTGTCGGCACCCTGTCCGTCACCGTCGCCTGATCATCTTCGGCGAATAATCCAGAGGAGGAAAATTGCCATGCCGCTTTATCGCCTCGGCGACCGGGTGCCGCAAATCCCAGCCCCGGATCGCTATTGGGTAGCGCCCGATGCGAATGTCATAGGCTCGGTGGTACTCGGTGAGGATGTCGGCATCTGGTTCGGCGCAACGCTACGCGGCGATAACGAACCGATCCGTGTCGGGCGCGGAACGAACATTCAGGAAGGCGCGATGGTGCATAGCGATCCCGGTTTTGCCGCAGCGATCGGCGACATGTGCACCATCGGCCACCACGCCATCGTACATGGCTGCACCATCGGCGACAATTCGCTTATTGGCATGGGCGCTACGATCCTGAATGGCGCCAAAATCGGCCGCAACTGCCTGGTCGGCGCCAATGCGCTGGTGACGGAAGGCAAGGAATTTCCCGACAATTCCCTGATCGTCGGATCACCGGCCAGAGCCGTCAGGACGCTTGATGAAGAGGCCGTTTCCGGCCTCCGCCGCTCGGCGGAAAAATACATAGAGAACTGGAAGCGTTTTTCGAAGGATCTGGCGACCATCGAAGAATGACAGGGCGGCGAGCAGCAATGCTCGCCCCTCGTTAATGGCGCGCCCGGCCTAAGCCGCGCAGGCGGCGCAAAGACCGCGAATTTCGATCGTGGTCTTTTCCGCCTTGAACTTGCTGTCCTTCACCCAGCGCTCAAGGCGGTGGTCAATCTCGTGATCGTGGAACTCCGTTACCTGCCCGCAGGATTCGCAAATGGCAAAGGCCACCGTTCCATGGTGGTGCGAGCAGCACTCGGCCTCGGTGTGGGTGCAGGCGACAAAGGCGTTGAGGCTTTCGAGCCGATGCACGAGACCGTATTCGACAAGCTTCTCCAGCGCCCGGTAAACCTGCAGCGGCGCGCGAAAACCATCGTCGCGCAGCTTGTCGAGGATCATATAGGCGCTGAGCGGTGCATGGGCATTCGACAGGGCATTCATGACCAGCGACTGGTTCTTGGTAAGGTTCTGCGCATTCATGACTTGCCTCCTTCATCCGCGGAGCGGGAAAAACCCGGCGCCGGCAACAGGCTTATAACGAACAGGATCACGGCGGCAACCACGATGGACGGCCCGGATGGCGTATCATAGGTCAGCGAGCCGAACAGGCCGCCAATGACGGCAACCGCTCCGATCAGCGAAGCGACCACCGCCATCACCTCGGGCGTTGCCGAAAACCGTCTGGCGGTCGCCGCCGGTATGATAAGCAGCGATGTGATCAGCATGATGCCGACCACCTTCATGGCGATGGCGATCACCAGCGCCATCAAAAGGGTAAATATGAGCTTGGCGCGTTCGGGTTCAGCCCCTCCGCCTCGGCCAACTCGTTATTGACGGTAGAGGCCAGAAGCGACCGCCACAGGAAGACCATGGAGACGACAACCACCAGCCCGCCGCCCCAGATCAACGCGATGTCGCTGCGGGTAACGGCCAGAATATCGCCAAACAGGAACGAGACGAGATCGATGCGCACCCAGCTCATGAAGGCGACGATGACCAGACCGATCGCAAGCGCCGAATGGGACAATATGCCGAGAAGCGCGTCGGCGGACAGGGCCTGCCGCCGCTGCAGAAAGATCAGCAGGATCGAAACGGCGGATGCCACCAGAAAGACGCTGACAATGAGGTTGAGCTGCAACAGCAGCGAGAGCGCCACACCAAGCAGCGCCGAATGGGCCATCGTATCGCCGAAATAGGCCATGCGCCGCCAGACGACGAAGCAACCGAGGGGACCGGCGGTGAGAGCAACGCCGATGCCCGCGACAATGGCGCGAACGAAGAAATCGTCAAACATGCCGCTCTCCCTGCTGATGATTTGAAGTGGCATGGCCGTCATGCTCATGGCCGCAACCGCATTCGCCGTGGTCGTCATGATCGCGGGCATGAGAATGCGCGTGGTCATGATGATGGCCGTCATCGGGGTGGCAATGATCGGTCACCGAGCCATCCGCATGCTGCACCCGGCCATCGGGCAGATGAGTGTGATCGTGATGGTGGCTGTAAACGGCAAGGCCCTTGGCCGCAGCGCCACCGAACAGACGCATATATTCCGGGCTTTGGCTCACCGCCTGCGGCGTACCGCGGCAGCAAACATGACCGTTCAGGCATATCACGGTGTCGGTTTCAGCCATCACCACATGCAGGTCATGCGAGATTAACAGAATTCCGCAATGACTTGAATTTCTGATATTTTTTATCAATTCATAGAGCGCGATCTCGCCCGAGAAATCGACACCCTGAACGGGTTCGTCCAGAACCAGCAGATCCGGCTTCCGCGCAATGGCACGGGCCAGAAGCGCACGCTGGAACTCGCCGCCGGAGAGATGCTGCACTTCCGCATTGGCCAGATGCGAGATGCCCGTGGCATTCAGCGCCGCATCGATTTCGCGCGCGGGCAACGGCCCGGTCAGCGTCATCAGCCGGCGCACCGAAAGCGGCATGGTCCAGTCCACGGAAAGCTTCTGCGGCACATAACCGACCCTCAGACCAGCAATGCGCGACACCTCGCCTTCGCTCGGCTTCAACACGCCGATAGCCATTTTAGCGCTGGTGGATTTTCCCGAACCATTGGGACCGATCAGCGTGACGATCTCGCCCTTGCTGACGGAAAACTCCACGCCGCGCACAAGCCAGCGGCCGTTGCGCTGCACGCCGGCATTGGAAAGGGAAACCAGTATCTCGTTACCCTTGGGGGCGGAATGAAGCATGGGATTGTCCGATCGGCGATGTTGCTTACCGCTATTGCATACGTTATAGAGTTACGCAATAAATGTAATAACATAACTATACTTCTTCAAGTGGAGTGCATTTCATGAAATCGATCCTGATCCCGCTCATGGCATCGGTGGCAATAGCGGCAGCCGCTTCCGGCGCCACAGCCGCGCCCAATGTCGTGGTCTCGATCAAGCCCGTCCATTCCCTCGTCGCGGCGATCATGCAAGGTGTCGGCGAACCGCAGCTGATCGTCGATGGCGCGGCCTCACCGCATACCTATAATCTAAGGCCATCCAATGCCCGCACGCTGGAAAAGGCCGATCTGGTCTTCTGGGTCGGCCCCGGACTTGAAGCCTTCCTGCAAAAACCGCTGGAGGCGCTTGCCAGCAAGGCAACGGTTGTGGAACTGGAAGACGCAAAGGGGCTGGAAAAACTGCCCTTCCGTGAAGGCGGCCCTTTCGAGGCGCATGACCACGGCGAGGAAGGCCATGGAGAACATGAGGACCATGCCGAAGAGGCAGGCGCCCATGATCATGGAAACGACCATGGTCATGACGACCATGAACACGGCGCATATGACACGCATCTCTGGCTGGATCCCGCGAATGCCAAGGCCATGGCCCAGGAGATCGAAACCGCGCTGATCACGGCCGATGCCGGTAATGCCGCGATCTATCAGGCGAATACGAAAAAGCTGATCGATGACATCGATGCGCTGGACACCGAGATCGCGAACACGGTGAAACCGGTGAAGGACAAGCCCTTCATCGTTTTCCACGACGCCTACCAATATTTCGAGCACCGTTACGGCGTGAAGACGGCGGGATCGATCACCGTCAGCCCAGAAACCCTGCCCGGCGCGGATCGCGTCAGCCAAATGCAGGAAAAGGTCCGCCAACTTGGCGCGACCTGCGTTTTTGCCGAACCGCAATTCGAGCCGAAACTGATCTCGGTCATCACCGAAGGCACGGCGGCAAAGTCTGCAACGCTTGATCCGGAAGCAGCCACGCTGGAACCCGGTCCCGATCTCTATTTCAAACTGATGCGCGGCATTGCCGGCTCATTGAAGGATTGCCTGTCCTGACGCGTTTAACGGCGAGCGGTAGTCCTCCGCCTCCGTCATTCCGGCCTTGAGCCGCAATCCAGCCGACGCGCGTCTGCGCGGAGAAAAGACTCTTTTCAGCCCAAGGACCTTGGCTGGCTGGATGCCGGATCAAGTCCGACGTGACGGAAGGTAATCGTGACAAAGTGCAACTAGGTCGAAATGCGGAGCGGCTAGTTAGGGCTTCGGCGCCATCTCCGACCAGACCGGCCCGCTGACGCTTTGCAGCGTTTCCGGCGGCGCGCCGTTGATACGCGCCAGAAGGGCCTTGGCAAGCTCCCTGCCCGCCAGCTTGATGTCTTCGTTGACGGTGTGGATCTGCGGCTTGATCCAGTTCAGGAATTCGGCGGATTGTTTTGACACGATGTCGATATCCTCGCCGATCCTGACACCGGCCGCCTCAAACCCCGCCACGAGCGCAATGGTGCTGCTGCCGCTGATGGAAACGATACCATCAGGGCGATCGTCCGACCGCATCAGCCGCTCGCCAAAATCACGGATTTTCTCCAGCGGCGTTTCAATGGTAACGGCATCGATTGGAAATTCGGAGAGGCCGAAATCCCTGATTCCCCGGTTGAAACCCTTGCGGGCGTGATCATGGAAGGAAAAGCGCGATGGCGGCACGATGATGGCGATCCTCTTTCGCCCGCATTGCGCCAGCCGCTCGACGGCCTCATAGGCATAGGCCTCGTTGTCGAAATCGTGATAGGCATGTTCGATGTCCATATCGGACCGCCCATGGGTAACGAAGGGCATGTTGCGCTCCGTCATCAGTCGGACGCGCGGATCGTTCGGCTCAATTTTGGAGATAATGACCCCATCCGCCGAGCCCGTCTCAAGAATGTAGCGGATCGGCACCATGGAATCCTTGGCGTGGGTATGGGGGGTGACGACCAGGTGATATTGCGTCGCGGACAGTATCTCGGTGATGCCGAACACCATCTGGCTGGTGAAACCCATCAATTCCTCGTCCACGCTCAGCACCAGAGCGATGACATTGGTCTTGCCGGTGCGCAGGCGCACGCCGGCGCGGTTCGGCTGGTAGCCGATCTGACGGGCGATCAGCCGCACACGTTCCTTGGTTTCAGCCCCGATATCCGGAGCATCCTTCAGCGCGCGTGACACGGTGGTGATACCCAGACCCGTCATGAAGGCGATGGTCTTCAAGGTCGGACGTTCGCCCGTCGTGGCGGGCGTATCGCCCCTGCCGGATTTGCCTGTATCGTTCATGTCATTTCGCCACGCTTTACCGAACGGTAATCATAGATAGCTTTTGCGCTGTTGCAAAGGCAAACGTCAGAGGCCGCCTACGTGCCCAATCCCTGCACCGCAGATTATGGCTACAACGATATAGGTTCGGAAAAATTCTCCTGACGCGGGTAATGCATTTCCGAATGGGAGCCGCAGAATGACGACCATTGCGCAGGGAAAAATTCTTATAATCCAGATTATAAAAGCTACAAAAACATCTGATTTATAATAAGAAAGACGGACTTTAATAAAACGCCCTTCCTTGCTGGGTACCATATCTCATCCGCAGGCGCCCAGACCTCGGTAAGTTTCATTCCGAAGGCATGACGGAACGATTGTTTTACGGTAACGTTGCCGGAGGGAGGAGATCGTCAGGCCATGCGAGCTGGCAGCAGCCGGCGTGCGGGCATCCATCTTCCCCAGATTCCGACACAAGCCTGCATCACAATGCAGGCCCATCCGCTTCGAATTCGTATTATGCAGGGTCCGATCATGATTTCTTCCTCCACGCCCGAAACCGTCATCGATCTGGCCGGGCCGTGGCGCCTGGCATCCGTGGAAGGAGACCATGCGACCGAACTTTCCGTCCCCGGCGATATTCATAGCGCACTCAAAAATGCCGGCATCATCCCCGACCCCTATCACGGCGCCAATGAACATGCGGTGCAATGGGTCGCAGAGCGCGACTGGATCATCGAGCGGACATTCATCCTCGATGATGCCGATGCCAGCTGGTATCTCGATATCGACTATCTCGATACGGTGGCCATCGTCTTCGTCAACGATGTCCCGGTTTTGAGTTCAGACAATTGCTTCCGCCGTTACCGTCCCGATGTATCGCGCGCCTTGCGCCCCGGTGAAAACACCGTTCGCATACACTTCCATTCCAACATCGCCGCCGGCGCGGAGCGGCAGGCGCGGCAGCCATTTTATGTTCCCTATCACCCAGGCAACTCGCCGATTGCCAACGGCAACATGCTGCGCAAGCCGCAGTGCCATTTCGGCTGGGACTGGAACATCGCGATTGCGCCGTTCGGCCTTTACGGGAAAATCCTGCTGAAGCGCCTCGATACGGCCCGTGTCGAACATGTCGTCACCTCCCAGCACCACGTCGAAGGCGGCGTCGAGCTGCATGTGGCCGTCACGCTGTTTGCCGAAGGCCCGGCGAGCCTGCCGCTCTATCTTTCCCTCAACGATGACAGGCTGCGGCTCGATTGCGGCGTCGGTGCGGGCGAGACGGTAGTGCGCCACATCTTCTTCGTGGAAAATCCGGCACTCTGGTGGCCGGCGGGCAGCGGCGAGCAGACGCTCTACACGCTGACGGTGGAACTGCCGGATGAAACCGTCACCCGCCAGATCGGTTTCAGAACGATCGAACTTCTGACGGACAAGGATGAGGCCGGCAGCCGCTTCGCCTTCCGCATCAACGGCCGGGAAATCTTCTGCCGCGGCGCCAACTGGATTCCAGCAGACGCGCTCTATTCGCTGACCAGTCGGGAAAAGACCGAGGACCTCTTATGTTCGGCAGTCGAGGCCAACATGAACATGATCCGCGTCTGGGGCGGCGGGTTCTATGAGGAAGACTGGTTCTACGATCTCTGCGACCGTCTCGGCCTTCTGGTGTGGCAGGATTTCATGTTCGCCTGCAACCTGTATCCCTGCAGCGAGGACTTTCTCGACAATGTCGAACACGAGGTCGACTATCAGGTGAAACGCCTGTCCTCGCACCCGTCCATCGCGCTCTGGTGCGGCGACAACGAGCTGGTGGGCGCGCTGACCTGGTTCGAAGAGCCCCGCAACAATCGCGACCGATATCTCGTGGCCTACGACCGCCTGAACCGGACCATCGAACGGGCACTGAAAAAAGCCGCCCCGGAAGCGCTCTGGTGGCCCTCCAGCCCGGCTTCAGGCTACCTCGATTATGGCGACGCCTGGCATGCGGATGGTTCCGGCGATATGCATTATTGGTCCGTCTGGCACGAAAACAAATCGTTCGATAATTATCGTTCGGTGAAGCCGCGCTTCTGCTCCGAATTCGGTTTCCAGTCCTATACATCCATGCCCGTCATCCGCACCTATGCGGAAGAGAAGGACATGAACATCGCCTCCCCGGTGATCGAACTGCACCAGAAGAATGTCGGCGGCAACGAGCGAATAGCCGGCACCATGTTTCGTTATTTCCGCTTCCCCAAGGATTTCGAAAACTTCGTCTATCTGAGCCAGGTTCAGCAGGCACTGGCCATCCGCACGGCGGTCGATTACTGGCGCTCGCTGAAACCCCATTGCATGGGAACGCTCTACTGGCAGCTAAACGACACATGGCCGGTCGCCTCATGGTCGAGCCTCGATTATGGCGGCGGCTGGAAAGCGCTGCATTATGCCGCCCGCCGTTTCTTCCAGCCGGTCGCAGTCTCGGCCATTCCCTCGCAAGACGGACGCTTGGTGAGCTTTTCCATGGTCAACGACACGGCGGAAGATGTCGAGATCGACATGAATATCGTTGCCCTCAATCTGGACGGTACCCGCGTGCCGCTGAAATCCGCCAACGGCACCTGCGGCACGGAAAAGGCTGCGGCGCTGACTGAAATAGACATGGACAGCCTGCCTGATGGCGCGATCCTTGCCTGGAACTTCATCGCCTCCAACGGCATGACCGGCGAAGGACACCATGTGCGCGACACCTACAAGGCTCTGGAGCTTAAGCCCGCCGGCCTGACCTTTTCGGTCAGCACGCTGAAAAACGGCCAGTTCGAGATTGATGTCACGGCCACGGGGCTCGGCCTCTTCGTCATGCTGCAAGCCGATCAGCCCGGGCGTTATTCGGACAATCTGTTCGATCTCTC
This sequence comes from Rhizobium oryzihabitans, assembly GCF_010669145.1. Classification (NCBI taxonomy): domain Bacteria; kingdom Pseudomonadati; phylum Pseudomonadota; class Alphaproteobacteria; order Hyphomicrobiales; family Rhizobiaceae; genus Rhizobium; species Rhizobium oryzihabitans. The sequence continues at coordinate 602,817 of NZ_CP048632.1, read as the reverse complement.
GGCCGGCGAAACGCGCCGCATCATCTTCACGCCGAAGGCGGGCGGCGCTCAGCCGCATTTCCGCATCTTCGATCTTCATACCTGCCAATCCTCGCATTGAAACCATGCGTCGAAAGGCTTAACCATCCCCTCGAGAAAGCAGGCGTCCGCGCCTGTCTTCATCGGTTCAAAGGGTTGCGGGTTCTCCGCAACCAGTCATCAGCAAGTGGAGGAAGACCCATGGTTTGGCAACCGGCCGAAAACCGATACAAATCCATGAAATACAATCATTGCGGAAAGACCGGCCTGAAACTGCCGGCGATTTCGCTCGGCCTTTGGCACAATTTCGGCAATGACACGCCACACCAGACCAAACAGGCCATTTGCCGCCGCGCCTTCGATCTCGGCATCACCCATTTCGATCTCGCCAACAATTACGGCCCGCCGCCCGGAAGCGCCGAAACCGCCTTTGGCGAGATTCTGAAGACGGATTTTGCCGGCTATCGCGACGAGATGATCATCTCCTCCAAGGCCGGTTACAACATGTGGCCCGGTCCCTATGGCGAATGGGGCAGCCGCAAATACGTAATCGCCTCCTGCGACCAGAGCCTGAAGCGCATGGGCCTGGACTACGTCGATATCTTCTATTCCCACCGTTTCGACCCCAACACGCCGCTTGAGGAAACATGCGGCGCGCTGGACCAGATCGTGCGCTCGGGCAAGGCGCTTTATGTCGGCATCTCGTCCTACAACTCGAAACGCACCCGCGAGGCCGCCGCCATCCTGAAGGAGCTCGGCACGCCCTGCATCATCCATCAGCCGAGCTATTCCATGATCAACCGCTGGATCGAGGAAGACGGTCTGGTTGATACGCTGGAAGATCTGGGCATCGGCTCCATCGTCTTCTCTCCGCTGGCGCAGGGCATGCTGACGACGAAGTATCTCGGCGGCGTGCCGGACGGCAGCCGTGCATCGCAGAGCAAGTCGCTCAACCCGGCCTTCCTCAATGAGCGCAATGTCGAAAACATACGCGCGCTCAACAGCATTGCCGAACGGCGTGGCCAGACGCTGGCGCAGATGGCCATCGCCTGGGTGCTTCGCGGCGGCCGCATCACCTCGGCACTGATCGGCGCCAGCCGTGTCGAGCAGGTCGAGGATTGCGTGAAGGCGCTCGATAATCCCGATTTCTCCGCAGAGGAGCTTGCGGAAATCGACCGTTACGCCAGGGATGCGGACATCAACCTCTGGGCAAAATCCGCCGAACGCGTTTGATGAAGAAGCGACCGCCCGGTTATTCCGGGCGGTCCGACCCACTCGATAAACTCAAAACGAAAGATTAACTTCCGCCCTAAGCATTAACAACCATTACATAAATGTAATTTTAAATTCAGTTTCCGTTCATTCGTTTATTCGTAAGTTCTCCTCATCGAAACACGAGAGGAAACATTCATGAAAAAGTTCGTCACCATTCTTCTGGCCGCCACTGTTCTTGCAGCTCCAATGGCCCAGGCGCAGAGCCGCCACGACGATCGCCATCGCGGCGTCACCGTCGAGCGTCAGGTCACCACCAAAAAGGTCATCGTCAAGAAGCACCGCTGGGATCGCGGCCAGCGCCTGTCTGCGGGCGAACGCCGCCACACGGTCGACCGCCGCGACTATCGTCGCTACCGTCTTGCCGAGCCGCGCCGCGACCAGCGCTGGGTGCGCGTCGACAACCAGTTCCTGCTTATCAACGCCGTCAGCGGCCTGATCGTCGGCCTCGCTGCCGCACGCTAATCCAGGCCTCGATGAAATGAAAAAGGCCCGCTTGCGCGGGCCTTTTGTCGTCTATCGTTTTAGCCGATCAGAAAATGTCGGCGCCGCTGCCCCACGGGCCGTGCGGCTTGTCGACGCCGTCGGTGCGCTCGAAACCATGCGCGCCGAAGAAGTCGCGCTGCGCCTGGATGAGGTTGGCGCTGCCGCGGGCGCGGCGATAGGCGTCGAAGTAACCGAGCGCCGAAGCGAGAGCCGAAACCGGCAGACCCGAGAGAACCGCGTAGGAAACGACACGGCGCAGAGCAGCGTCGGTGTCCTTGACGATGCCGGAGAAGGCAGGCGTCACGATGAGGTTGGCCACATGCGGGTCCTTGGTGAAGGCCGAGGTGATCTCATCGAGGAATTCCGAGCGGATGATGCAGCCAGCGCGCCAGATGCGGGCAATCGTCGGCATCGGCAGGTTCCAGTTAAACTCCTTCGATGCGGCAGACATGATTGCGAAGCCCTGTGCATAGGCACCAACCTTGGCGGCCAGAAGCGCGCTTTCCAGATCGGCGATGAAGGCCTTTCTGTCAGCAGGCGTTGCTGCGACGGTCGGCAGGCCGAAGATCTTCTCGGCAGCTTCGCGCTCGTCCTTCTGCGAGGAGAGGATGCGGGCAGCCACGGCCGCCTCAATGGCGGTTGCGGCGACGCCCATATTCTGCGCTTCGATGACCGACCACTTGCCGGTGCCCTTCTGGCCGGCCTTGTCGAGGATCAGATCGACCATCGGCTTGCCGGTGATCGGATCGGCGGCGCGCAGAACCTTCTCGGTGATTTCGATCAGGTAGGAGTTGAGGCGGCCCTTGTTCCATTCAGCGAACACGTCGGCGATTTCGACTGCGCTCATCTTCAGGCCGTCACGCAGGATGCCGTAGATTTCGGCGATCATCTGCATATCGGCATATTCGATGCCGTTGTGGATGGTCTTGACGAAATGGCCGGCGCCGTCATTGCCGAGCCATGCCACGCACGGATCGTCATTATACTTGGCGGAAATGGAGGTCAGCACCTTCTCGACGCGCTTCCAGCTATCCTCGGTGCCGCCGACCATGATCGACGGCCCATGGCGCGCGCCTTCTTCACCGCCGGATACGCCCATGCCGATAAAGGTCAGGCCGCTGTCCTTGAGGTTATCAAAACGGCGGATCGTATCGCGGAAATTCGCATTGCCCGCGTCGATCATGATGTCGCCGTTCGAGAGGTGCGGCTTCAGGATTTCCATCTGCTGGTCAACCGGATCGCCGGCCTTGATCATGATGATGATCGGGCGCGGAGGGCGAATGGCGGAGACGAATTCCTCGATGGTTTCGCATGGAATGATCTGGCCCTGCAGATCGCCAGCGTCAGCGTAGAATTTTCGTGTAACTTCCGGGGTTCGGTTGAATACGGCAATCTTGTTGCCCTTTTCCGCGATGTTCAACGCCAGGTTCGAGCCCATGACGCCGAGACCGATCAAACCGATTTCTGCCTGTTCCACGGATGTGCCTCCATCTTGCTTTTAGGTGGTCGTGTTGTGGCACTGTAATGAACAAACGGCAAGGCTAGGGGCGACTGAAACGATTAAATTTTGATGACGCAAATCAGCTTTGCATATTTGCGACAGGTCGAGGCAAGCTCAGAACACCGCTAGGAAGAACGCGGCCGGTCGTCTCCGTCATCGAGCGCCCGCCAGGCCGCCCCATCCATATCCTCATATTGCCCTGATCGCACCGACCAGAGAAAGGCAAAGAGCCCGAGCGCACCAAGAAACAGTGCGACGGGGATGAGATAGATCAGCATGTTCATGCCGCTTGCGCCCCCTCGCCCGTAAATTCCGTCACCACCGCCTCATTCCTCGAAACTGGCTCGGCCGTTCCCGCAAGACGCAGGGCATTGGCAACGACGATCAGCGACGATGTCGACATGGCGATGGCCGCGATCATCGGCGTCGCGTAACCGGCAATCGCAATCGGCACGGCGATGACATTATAACCAATGGCAAGGGCGAAATTCTGCCGGATGAGCCGTCCGGCCAGACGCGATGTCTCGATTGCGACGGGAACGGCACTGAGATCCTCATGCATGAAGACGAAGTCGGCGGCCTGCCGACCAATATCGGCGGCGGTGGCAGGCGCCATGGAAACGTGGGCTGCAGAAAGCGCGGGTGCATCATTGATGCCATCACCCACCATCAGTACCTTTCGCCCCTCACCTGCCAGCGCCGCACAACGCCCCGCCTTGTCTTTCGGTGACAGGTCCGCGTTCCATTTGGTTATCCCCAGACGATGCGCCATGGCTTTGACCGCGGCTGCCCGGTCGCCGGACACGATTTCCTGCACCAGTCCCCGCGCAGATAGGCCGCGCAATGCCGGCATTGCACCGGGTCGCGGATTGTCTTCGAAACCGAACGTCGCCAGATGCCGGCCGTCGAGCGAGAGCACCACTTCCGAGCGCGCATCGTCATTTTCCGGCTGTGTGTCTTGCGGGCAGGCAAACCGGCGATTGCCAAGCCGATAGGTTCCCGCCGCCGTCTTTGCCTCGACGCCGGAACCGGGAATTTCTCGCACCGCGTCGTAGACCGGTAAAGTTCCGGCATAGGCGGCATGCAGGGCTTTAGACAGCGGGTGGCGCGAATGGGCAGCGAGGCCGGCGGCAATCGCCATCGTTGCTGGCTTCACATCGCCGGTTTCCACCAGCCTCGGTTTTCCAACCGTCAGTGTGCCTGTCTTGTCGAACAGCACGGTGTCGATCTCGGCCAGTCGCTCCATCGCCGAACCTTCCTTGACCATGATGCCATGCCGGAAGAGCCGCCCTGCCGCCACCACCTGCACGACAGGAACAGCAAGACCCAGCGCACAGGGGCAGGTGATGATGAGAACCGCAATCGCGATCAGCATCGCCTGCTTCCAGTCGCCGCCGAAAATGCCCCATCCAAGAAAGGTCACGAGAGCAAGAAGATGTACGACGGGCGAATAATAGCTCGCGGCGCGGTCTGCGAAGCGCCGGTAACGCGCCCGTCCGCCTTCCGCCGCCTCCATCAGCCCGATCACTTCGGAGAGAAACGAATCCTTTGCCGATGCGGTCACCCGCGCCGTCAGCGAACCGGTGAGATTGAGCGTACCGGCCTGAAGCAGATCGCCCGCCTCCACCCGGCGCGGCGCGCTTTCGCCGTTGACGATGGACATGTCGAGATCGCTGCTGCCGCTGATGACCATCGCATCCACGGCCACGCGGTCACCCGCGGCAATTGCAATCGCCATGCCGGGCAGCACATCGGCAAGCGGACGATATTCCCGCGTTCCGTCCTCACCGACCACGGTCACGCCGCGCGGCGAAAGCCGGGCCAGGCCGGCAATGGCCGAACGCGCCCTGTCGCGCATGATATGGTCAAGCGTGCGGCCGATCAGCAGGAAGAACAGCAACGATACGGTTGCGTCGAACCACGCATGTTCGCCATGATGAATGGTTTCCCAAAGCGACACGGCATAGGAAAGCGTGATGGCGAGCGCAATCGGCACATCCATATTGGTGCGGCCATGCTTCAGCGCATTCCACGCCGACTGATAGAAGAAACGGCCGCCATAGATCAGCGCCGGCGCGGCGATCATCGCCGAAATCCAGTGGAACATATCGCGCGTCGCCGCATCGGCCCCGGACCAGACGGACACGGACAGCAGCATGATATTGGCCGAAGCAAAGCCACAGAGCGCCACCGCCCTGATCAGTTGCGAGCGCAATGCGTCGGAGGCATCCTGTCCACTCGCGAAAAGATGCGTGCGGTAACCCGTTTCAAGGATCGCACGGGCGAGATCGGCGGGGTCAGTCCTGATGCCGTCGATCTCCTCCTTCCAGACAATCGCCACCCGTTTGGACGACAGGTTCACACGAGCCTGTTCCACTTGCGGCAGACGGCGGAGCGCGGTCTCGACGGTGGTGATGCAGGCCCCGCAATAAACGCCCGGCACGCTGAGGTCGGTCTGGCGCAGCCCCTGCCCCAGATCGCGGCTTGCCAGCATCAGCTCCTCTGATGAGGGCGGGTTGACCGGCTCGCCAAGTTGTATCGATCCTTCCGTTCCGGGTGCGCAGCAACTCATTTGCGCCCCCGGATGACGGCGATCCGCGTGCCCTCGTGCACGATGATCCTGCCGTCCTTGACGGCAGTGACTTCAACGATCCATTGGCCGGGCAGCATATCGTGTGCGCCGGTGAAGACACCGGTGGAAACCGGCGTCAGCTCCATGTCGAAATTCTGATGTTCGCCGACCGGACGGCGGAAATGCGCTGTCACCGTATCCGTATCGACACGGCCGGTATCGGGATGAAACACCTCGTAGCGCACGGTGTTTTCATCCACCACCAGCTTGCCCTTGATGCCGGTCGCAGCCCTTGCCTTGGCGGCTTCGGCCTTGGCGTTGAACTGCTGGCTGGCGACATAGGTATTGGGCACCACCAGCCCGCTCCAGCTGGTAACGGCATTCCACGCCATCACCATGTTGACGGTGATGATGGTGCCGAAGAACAGCACCATCACGCCGAGCATATGCCAACCGGTGAAAACGAAGCCGGATACCTGGCTTTTATTGGTTGTCATTTATTCACTCCCGGAGCGTTGAAGACGGCATCGTAACGGGCCGTCTCATGGCCGCCCGTATCGCTGACGATGAATTCGAAATTTTCCGCAGCCCGCGCCACATCGCCGCCCGGCAGGGTGACGAAGACCTTCAGCGTCGTCGCCTCGTCCGGCTCCACCGTCACCTCGAAGGCACGAGCAGCCGCATCCGGCATGCCATTGATCTTCATCACCGCATTCGGAATGCCCTCGATCGTCAGGCTTATCGTGCGCGGTTGCGGCACCATGTTGAGGATGCGGACCGTGTAGCCGTTGCGGATGGAGCCGCTCGATTCCAGCACATATTGCGGATTGCGATCATGCAGGACATTGAGCGCCAGCCGCTCGCGCGTCACCAGCGTCACCAGCAGGCCGATGCCGACGGCAGCCCAGATCGCCGTGTAAAGAAGCGTGCGCAGACGGAAGACGATGCGCCAGTCGAAACGGCGAATGCTGTTTTTGAAACTGCCGTCCTCATCGCGCACATTGGCGGGACGGATCGCGTGCCGGCCGTTGTCGGTCGCGAGCGCCATGTTGGACTGGTATTCGGACAGCGTCGCATAGGCGATCAGCCCGCGTGGCTTGCCGATCTTGTCCATCACCCCGTCGCAGGCATCGATGCAGAGCGCGCAGGTAATGCATTCCAGCTGCTGGCCGTCCCTGATGTCGATGCCCATGGGACAGACCGCCACGCAGGCGTTGCAATCGACGCAGTCGCCGATGCTCTCCCCTGCTGCGGCGGCCTTTTTTGCGTGTCTCGAGCGTGGCTCCCCGCGCCAGTCATTATAGGTCACGACCAGTGAATTCTCATCCAGCATCGCCGCCTGGATACGCGGCCAGGGACACATATAGGTGCAGACCTGCTCCCGCATCAGCCCGCCGAAAACGTAGGTCGTGGCGGTGAGGATCGCGACGGTCGAATAGGCGATCATCGGCGCCTGCCCGGTCATGAACTCCATCGCCAGCGTCGGCGCATCGGCGAAATAGAAAATCCAGGCGCCGCCGGTCAGAACGCCGATCACCAGCCAGATCGCATGTTTCAGGACGCGTTTGCGCAGCTTCTCGAATGTGACGGGCGCGGCATCCAGTTTCATGCGGGCGTTCCTGTCACCCTCGATCGCCCGCTCTACGACCAGAAACAGGTCCACCCAGACGGTCTGCGGACAGGTATACCCACACCATGCGCGACCCACCGCGGAGGTGACGAGAAACAGCCCCAGCCCCGCCATCACCAGCAGTCCGGCAACGAAAAAGAACTCCTGCGGCCATATCTCGATGAAGAAGAAATAAAAGCGCCTGTTGGCGATATCGATCAGCACGGCCTGGTCGGGCGCGTAAGGTCCCCTGTCCCAGCGCAAAAACGGCGTCAGGTAATAGATGCCGAGGGTGACGAGCATCACCAGCCATTTGAACCGGCGAAACCGGCCCTCGGCCCGCTTGGGAAAAATCTTCTTGCGCGCTTCATAGAGGGGTTTACGCGTCTTTGCCGAATTGACGGCTTCCGCTTCCAGCCTTTCAACGGGCTGTTGCGGGCGATCTTGTCCGGCGCGATAGATGTTCATGTCAGGAGCCCATTTTTATCTCCTTGCTTTCTCCCATCTCACCGGCAAAACATCCTTGACTTACATCAAGCGACGACAAAGTGGCGCAGTGAGAGGACTGCACCGCAAAGGGAGGATGCGATGCCTGTCATGCAGTCGAGAATCATTCATCTGTCGGTCGAAAAACCATGGAGCCATGTCTACGATTTCACGTCCGATCCGCAGACCATGCCGCGTTGGGCCGCCGGTCTTGCAGGCGGCCTCAGACCGCAAGGCGAAGACTGGATAGCCGATGGCGGGCCGCTCGGTGAAGTGCGCGTCAATTTCGCGCCGACAAACGAATTCGGCGTGGTAGACCATGTCGTGACATTGCCCGGTGGCCTGAAGGTCTATAACGCGCTGCGGGTGACGCCGAATGGCAGCGGCGCTGAAGTCAGCTTCACGCTGCTTCGCCTTCCGGGCATGACGGACGAAGATTTCGAACGGGATGCGCAAATGGTCCGGGCAGACCTCGAAACATTGAAGTCGCTGCTCGAAACGGAATGATGGAGAAAACAATGACCACGAATACGAACGACCGGCGGATCGATTACGTCGAATTCAATGTGACCGATATCGAGCGCAGTAAGGAATTTTACGGCGGCGCTTTCGGCTGGTCCTTCAAGGATTACGGCCCGCAATATTGCGAATTTTCCGACGGCCGGCTGACCGGCGGTTTCACCACCACAGCACCGGTCTCTGCCAAGGGCGGGCCGCTTGTCATTCTCTACGCCGCCGATATCGAGGATATGCAACGGCGCGTCGAGGCAGCCGGTGGACAGATCAGCGTCGCAATCTTCGCCTTTCCCGGCGGACGCCGCTTTCACTTCACCGATCCTGATGGATACGAGCTGGCCGTCTGGTCGGATCGATAAGAAAAGGGCCGCATCGCGGCCCGTCTATTGAAACCTCTCCTCCGTCATCCTCGGGTCAAGCCCGAGGATGACGGAGAGTATGTGGGAAGGTTAGTTATTCCTCTTCGGCCGGGCCGCATCACGCGGCCCTTTCCTTTTCCTGTTTAGCAATCACTCACCACCGCCCAGCGAATGCACGAAGATCGCCAGCTGCTTGACGGTGGTATCGCCGAGACGCGCACCCCAGGCGGGCATGACGCCGTGCTTCGGCGAACGTATCTGCGAGACAATGCCCTCTTCGCCATGGGACTTCAGCCAGATGGCGTCGGCAAGGTTGGGTGCGCCGAATTCCCGATTACCCCTGGCATCCTCACCGTGGCACGAGGCGCAATTATCAGCGAAAAGCTGCTTGCCCGGTTCCACCAGCGCCGGATTGGCGGGCTTGCCGGTGAGGCTCACGACATAGGCGGCGACCTCCCGGATCTCGTTCGGCTGGAGAATGTCGCCGAAGGCCGGCATTTCCGAAGCGCGTGTATCCGCATCGTCGGCAAAACGAATGCCGTGCTTCACCGTCGTATAGATATCCTCGACGCTCCCGCCCACATCCAGTCGTCATCATTGAGGTTGGGATAACCCTGCCCGCCCTCGGCACCGGAACCGTGACACTGGATACAATTGACCTTGAAAGCGGCGGCACCGCCGGAAAGGGCAAATTGTCTCAGGGTCGGATCGGCCTGTATTTCGGCGAGTGAGGAGCTGGCGATCCTGTCGACGTAAACGCTCTGCGTCTGCTTCGCGTCAGCCATATCGGCGGCAATCTCGCCGCGGCTGCTCCAGCCGAGCAAGCCTTGTGTCGCGCCGTTGATCAGCGGCCATGCCGGAAAGGCGATGGTATAGCCGATTGCCCAGATGATGGTGGCGTAGAAGGTCCAGACCCACCAGCGTGGCATGGGGTTGTTCAACTCGCGGATACCGTCCCATTCGTGGCCGGTGGTTTCGACGCCGCTGATGTCATCAATGTGTTTTTCGGACATATCCTAGTCCTCCCTGAGCGGAATGCTGGCGGCATCATCCGCGGCTTTTTTCGATCCGGGGCGAAGGGTGAAAACGACGACGCCGGCGAAGAACAGGGTCATGGCAAGCAGGCCCCAGCTATCGGCAAAGTGGCGCATGGCCGTGTAGGTTTCCATCGTTTCGCCTCCTCACCGGTATCCGGCGGCATCGTCATAGGTCGAGAAATCGACCAGCGTGCCGAGCATCTGCAGATAGGCAACCAGCGCATCCATTTCGGTAAGCCTGGCCGGATCGCCGTCGAAATCGCCGATTTTGGCCTTGGGATAGCGCGCCAGAAGCTCGGTCGTATCGGCGTTCGGATCGGCCTGGGCGGCAAGATCGACTGCGGATTTCTCGATCATCTCGTCGCTATAGGGAACGCCGACAGCGCGGTTGGCCTTCAGCTCCATCGAGATATCGGTGATCTTCAGCGGCGTGGTCTTCAGAAACGCATAGGAGGGCATGATCGATTCCGGCACCACCGAGCGCGGATCGGCCAGATGTTGCACATGCCATTCGTTCGAATAACGATCCCCGACGCGCGCGAGGTCAGGCCCCGTGCGCTTGGAGCCCCACTGGAACGGGTGGTCGTACATGGATTCCGCCGCCAGGCTGTAATGCCCGTAGCGCTCCACCTCGTCGCGGAACGGCCGGATCATCTGGCTGTGGCAGACGTAACATCCCTCGCGGATGTAGATGTTGCGCCCGGCAAGCTCCAGCGGCGTGTAGGGCCGCATGCCTTCCACCTTTTCGATGGTATTTTCGAGATAGAAGAGCGGTGCGATTTCCACGATGCCGCCAATCGAGACGACCAGCAGGGAGCCGACCAGAAGCAGCGTGGCGTTGCGTTCGATGACGCCGTGTTTGTCGAGTATGGACATCGGCCCCTCCTTATTCAGCAGGCTGTAGCGAACGGGTTTCGGCGGGCTGCGCCGAAGCCTCGGCATCCGTGTGGATACCTTCGTCGCGTTGATGACCGAGGATGGTCATCGTGACGTTGTAGGCCATGATCAGTGCCCCGCTGAGGAACATCAGGCCGCCCAGTGCACGCATCACGTAATAGGGGAACAGCGCCGCGACCGATTCCGCGAAGGAATAAACGAGGAAGCCCTGCGTATCGTATTCGCGCCACATCAGCGCCTGCTGGATGCCGGCCACCCACATGACGGCGGCGTAAATGACGATGCCGAGCGTGGCGAGCCAGAAGTGCCAGTTGACCAGCTGCAGGCTGTAGAGACGCTCCCTGCCCCAGAGTTTCGGCGTCAGGTAGTAGATCGCGCCGAAGGTGATCATGCCGTTCCAGCCGAGAGCACCCGAATGCACATGGCCGATGGTCCAGTCGGTATAGTGGCTGAGCGAGTTGACGGCCTTGATCGACATCATCGGCCCCTCGAAAGTCGCCATGCCGTAGAAGGCCACCGCCATCACCATCATGCGCACGATGGGATCGGTGCGGATCTTGTCCCAGGCGCCCGAAAGCGTCATCAGACCGTTGATCATCCCGCCCCAGGATGGCATCCACAGCATGATCGAGAACACCATGCCGAGCGTCTGCGCCCAGTCCGGCAGCGCCGTATAGTGCAGATGGTGCGGACCGGCCCAGATATACATGAAGATCAGCGCCCAGAAGTGGATGATCGACAGGCGGTAGGAATAGACCGGGCGGTTCACCTGTTTGGGAATGAAATAATACATCATGCCGAGGAAGCCGGCAGTCAGGAAAAAGCCGACGGCGTTATGGCCGTACCACCATTGCGTCAGCGCGTCCTGCACACCCGAGAAAGCCGAGTAACTCTTCACCCCGAGGAACGACACGGGTATCGCCAGATTGTTGACGATGTGCAGCATGGCGATGGTGACGATGAAGGCGAGATAAAACCAGTTCGCCACATAGATATGCGGCTCCCTGCGCATCAGGATCGTGCCGAGGAAGGCAACGAGATAGGCGACCCAGACGATGGTCAGCCAGATATCGACATACCATTCCGGCTCGGCATATTCGCGGCCCTGCGTGATACCAAGCAGGTAGCCGGTGGCGGCCATGACGATGAAGAGATTATAACCCCAGAAGACAAACCAGCCGAGATTGCCGCCGAAGAGGCGTGCACGACAGGTTCTCTGCACAACGTAAAATGACGTCGCGATCAGCGCATTTCCCCCGAAAGCGAAGATCACCGCGGAGGTGTGCAGCGGCCGCATGCGGCCGAAGTTAAAATAAGGCGCGATGTTGAGATCGGGAAAGGCAAGCTGCAACGCCACCACGACCCCGACCAGAAAACCGACGACGCCCCAGAACACGGTGGCGATGACACCGTATTTCACCACCTCGTCGAAATACTCCGACTTGAGGCGCGCGCGCGCAGCCTGATCAACCGGCGCGAAGGAAACGCGGCGCAGCAGAAGCACCGTGCTGACCAGAAGCGTAAAAAACAGCACCCACATATGGGCGGCGAAAAGACTGTCGTGAGCGAAAGCCGCCCCGAGCAACGCGAGAAAGGCCCCGAGGGCCACGATCGCGGTTTCTAACGTGTAATTCATTGTTGGTTTCCCCCAACGTGCAAGCAGAGCGACGCCAGACACGGCGCACGCTTTACGAAGCGGAAACGGGCCTTTGCGTCGGTTGGAGCATTGCCACCGGCGTGGGAAAGCCACCTTGATTCAGATCAAGAAAGCAAAGCTGTCGCAGCGGGAGAAAAACGGTGCAGTTACGGACAGGCAATGTCACTGCAAAAAGGCCGGGCTGCGAGTTGGTCCCGGCTTAAGAGGCGGGCGCTATCAGCCCTTCATCTTCAATGGCAGTCCGGCAGCAACGAAATAGACCTCGCCGACAATTGCGGCGACGCGCTGATGCAGCCGCCCGGCATGATCGCGAAATTCCCGCGCCATGCGGTTTTCCGGCACGATGCCGAGACCAACCTCGTTGGAGACCAGAATGAGTCTCGCCCTCGTGGAAGCGATCGCCGCTTCAAGCCCGGCGAAGGCGGCCTCGATATCGGCATTTTCCATCATCAGATTGGTGAGCCACAATGTCAGGCAGTCGATGAGGACGACATTGTCCGACGCATCGAGCCGCGCAAGCACCGCAGCGATATCGACCGGCGCCTCGTGGGTTGTCCACTCCCCGCCGCGCCGCGCCTGATGGTGATCGATGCGATCGCGCATTTCATCGTCCCATGCCCGGCCGGTTGCGAGATAATGCAGATGCCCGCCGGCGGTCCCCGCAAGCTCTTCGGCGAAACGGGACTTGCCCGACCGCGCACCGCCAAGAATGAAAACGGAGCGGTTTTTATCTGTCATGGGAAACCTGAAAGAGAGGATGGAGCGGACCGGCGTCTTTGCGATGGTGCAAGCCAGAGGCGGCGCGGACATGAAGGGAACGATTCGTAGAAAAAGGCGTCCCCCGGTTGCTCATGCCGGACTGCCGCTGATACCGGGCCGGAGAGATCAAAACCTGTCCACACGATGCGGACCTATCAAAGCCTTGGCAACTCCGGACGCCGGAAACACCGGTCCTCATAAAAGGCTAGGTGTGAAAGGCGGCCCTGTCAATCGGCAAGCGATATGGCCGGGAAATCGAAGCGGAACCGGTACGCAAAACCTGACCCGGAACCGGCAGACCTGTCGTCCGCGAGAGGATTGATAAAGCCACTTGGTTACCGGAACGTTAGCAGAGAATAAAATGATCGGGCTGCAACGCTGTAGCAGAATGTTGGATGACGGCCGCCGCCGCCATTGCCTTGCCATAGCCTTCAAATCAATATGCTTTCGAAGATTCGCAAACAGCAAGGTGGCCTGCCCGTGATGACCATCATGGACTATATTTCGATCGTCGTTTTCATCGTGCTGTGGGCTGTCTATACGCATGTCACAACGGGAAGGACGCTGTTTTCGAGAACCAGCCTCAATCAGGCCATGGCCGAGCGCCGGCGTGAGTGGATCATGAACTCCCTCAAACGCGACCTGAAGATGATCGACACGCAGATCATGGCCGGCCTGCAGAATGGCACCGCCTTTTTCGCCTCCACCTCCATCTTCGCCATCGGTGGCTGTTTTGCGCTTCTGGGTGCGACCGAGCAGGTCGAATCGGTGTTTCGCGACATGCCTTTCGTGCACTATGCCGGACGCACGGCCTTCGAGCTGAAGGTTATCGGGCTGACGTGCCTATTCGGTTATTCCTTCTTCAAATTTGGCTGGTCCTACCGCCTGTTCAACTATTGCACGATCCTGTTCGGCGCCATTCCCATGGTCCACGACGTCAATTCGGACCGTGAGGCGGCCGAGCGCGCGGCTGAAAACGTCATAAAGATGAACATCATCGCTGCTAAGAACTTCAATGACGGCCTGCGGACGATCTTTCTGTCCATCGGTTATCTCGGCTGGTTCATCAGCCCTTATGTCTTCATTGCCAGCACCGTCATCATCATCGTGGCGCTGTTGCGCCGTCAGTTCTTTTCCGAGGCGCGCCGCGCCATCATGGAAGAAACCCGGCCTTGAAATAGCCGCACTTCAAGGGCCAAGCCCGAGTGAATATTGGCCCTCCAAAAAGCTGAAAAAGCGGGAACCATGGACACAAACACAGCCGCAAACGAAAACAGCCGCAAAGGCCGCATCGGCGGTCTCGATACATTGCGCGGGCTGGCGCTCATCGCCATGGCATCCTATCACTTCACGTGGAACCTGGAATATTTCGGCTATCTCGAACCCGGCACAGCGACCACGGGCCTCTGGAAGCTCTATGCGCGCGGCATTGCAAGCTCGTTCCTGTTCCTGGCCGGCTTCAGCCTGTTTCTCGCCCATGGCAAAGGCCTGAACTGGCCGTCCTTCGGCAAGCGTTTTGCGATGGTGGCCGGCTCGGCGCTGCTCATCACCATCGCCACGTATTTCGCCTTTCCGGACAGCTTCATCTTTTTCGGCATCCTGCACAATATCGCCGCCGCAAGCCTCGTGGGCCTGCTGTTTCTGCGCGCGCCCGCGCCCGTAACGCTGCTTTTCGCGGTGATTGCCTTTGCGCTGCCGCAGTATGTCCAGTCTGACCTGTTCAACAGCAAGTGGCTGGCCTGGATCGGCTTCTCCACTATGCCGCCGCGCTCGAACGACTATGTGCCGCTCCTGCCATGGCTTGCGCCTTTCCTTGCCGGGCTTGCTGTCTCGCAGTTCGTCACGCCGCGCGACTGGCTGGATCGTTTTCGCAGCCCCAGTTCACCACGCAATCTGATAGCAAGCGCCGGCCGTCACAGTCTGGCCTTCTACCTTATCCACCAGCCGGTGCTGATTGGCCTCGTCTACGTCCTGTCGCAGGCGGCTCCGCCTCCACCGGTCGATCAGGTGGAGCTTTACAAATCAAGCTGCGAAAAGAGCTGTGTCGAACAGCCGAACGGGCTGGAATTGTGCCAGCGTTTCTGCGGCTGCACGCTGGAAAAGCTGCAGGCGGAAAACCTGTTCGACACGATGATGGACGGCAAGCTCAGCACCGAGCAGCAGACGAAGGTCAGCGAAGTGGCGCAGCAGTGCACGGTTGAGGCGCAATAGGGGAAAGTTGCGGGGTCACAGAGGGACGGCGTGGTGTCCTGCACTCGACGTCATCCTCGGGCTTGATCCGAGGATCCATCGACGCCGCCGTGGACCCTCAGGTCAAGCCCGAGGGTGACGAAAGAGAGGTCTCGACCTCTAAATGTGTGCCGTAAGCGCGACAGCCAGGGCCCTATTTCAAGTCCCCACGCCGATTTCGGCAAGCCGTGTCAGACAGGCCTCTTCGACATTGTCGAGTTCAGCAAGGGTCTCTTCGATGTCCTTGCGTTTTTGTCTGAGATCGGCGCGCTTTTCATCGACCTTCTTCATCAGAAGCACCAGTTGGCCCGATTCGCCGGGCGGCTCCTTGTAGACGTGAATAATCTCGCGAATTTCGGAAATCGTGAAACCGATACGGCGGCCGCGCAGAATCTCTTGAATAAGACGGCGATCCGCAGCCCTGAAAAGCCTCGTGCGCCCGCGACGCTCAGGGTGAATCAGTCCCTCATCCTCGTAAAATCGTAGGGTGCGGGTGGAAACACCGAATTCGCGTGTCAGTTCGGTTATGCTATAATACTTGTCCAAGGGCCTATCCGATTCATAACCGGATAATATTATTTGACCTTCACGTAAAAGTCAATTTTTGCCTGCCCCGCCTATCCGGAAATGCCGTACCACCAGGTCGCGATACCGAGAAAGGCAAAAAAGCCGACAATGTCAGTCACCGCCGTGACGAATACCGCCGAGGAGACGGCGGGGTCGGCCCCGAACTTGTCGAGAACCAGCGGAATGAGAATGCCTGCCAGCGCCGCTGCCAGCATGTTCAGACACATGGCGGTGGCGATGATGCCGCCAATATGCACATCCTGAAACCAGATACCGGCAACGACACCGATGGCGCAACCGAACAGCATGCCGTTGAGGATGCCCACACCTGCCTCGCGCCGGATGATGCGGGCGGCGTTGTGAATATCGAGGCTCTTGGTCGCCAGTGCCCGCACCGACACTGTCATGGTCTGCGATCCGGCATTGCCGCCCATGCCGGCAACCGCCGGCATGAGGATCGCCAGCGCGATGATCTGCTGGATCGTCGCGTCAAACAGGCTGATCACCGAGGCGGACAGAAAGGCAGTGAGGAGGTTGACTGCAAGCCACGGCACGCGGGAGCGCGACGTACTGACAATGCTGTCAGACAATTCTTCGTCGCCCACGCCGCCAAGCCTGAGCAGATCCTCTTCCGCCTCTTCCTGAATGACGTCGACCACGTCATCGATGGTGAGCACACCGACCAGCCGGCCGTTACTGTCAACGACGGCTGCGGAGAGAAGGTCATATTGCTCGAAAAGCTGCGCCGCCTCTTCCTGGTCCATCTCGGCCGGAATGGAGTGGTTCGTCTCGTGCATGATCGTTTCGATCTTCACCTGACGCTTGGCGCGCAGCACCTTGTCGAGATCAAGCGCACCAACCAGCTTGAAGGTGGGGTCGATGACGAATATCTGCGTGAAGGAATCCGGTAGCTCCTCCTCCTCGCGTAGATAGTCGATGGTTTGCCCGACAGTCCAGAACGGTGGCACGGCGACGAATTCCGTCTGCATGCGGCGGCCAGCCGAGCTTTCCGGATAATCCAGCGCCCGCATCAGCCGCACCCGTTCGGTGAACGGCAGTTGCGAGAGAATATCCTCGCGGTCCTCATCGTCGAGATCCTCGAGAATGTAGACCGCGTCGTCCGAATCCAGCTCGCCGATACCGGCGGCGATCTGCTCGTTCGACATCTGGTCGACGATATCGAGACGGATGCCTTCATCCACCTCGGTCAGTGCCGTCATGTCGAAATCGGAGCCCAACAACCGAACCAGCGCGTGGCGCTGTTCCGGCAGGATGGATTCGAGCACGTCACCAAGTTCCGACTCGTGCAGCCGCGCCACATTCTTGCGCAGGAAAAGCAGGTCGCGGTCAGCGATCGCCGCCCCGACCATCGTCAGAAAATCCGAGCGAACGGACCCGTCTTCGGCGTAGATATCGGAAGGTGCCTCTGCCGGCCTCAACTCTTCGGGCGCGACAAGATCGTCGTCACGGTCTGTCATCTGGCGTCCTCTTGTATTCAAATGCCGCAGTGCACGAATGCGCAGGCAGAATGGCGTTAAAAAGTATATTGTCAACAACCGGATAGGCGGAAAACAACAAGCCTCCCGACTGCGACGCAAATGTCATGAACCGCCGCTTTGCGAGACCGCGATTTAAGGACGCAACACTGCTCGATGGCGCGCCAGGCGTGCATGATGCCGCGATTCTCTCAACGCGTTACACACCCCTGCCGTTCCACGGAGATAGCCGGAAGAGACCTTTTACCGTTCCCGGCAGCAGCAAGATAGAGATTGACATATGTCGTCCATAGGCGATTCTGAAACAGCTTTTTTACATAGGATCGGCCGCAGCGACCACGCGGCCGCGAACGCGATTTCGGGAAAGCCAAAGCAATGAGCAAGACGGATTTCATCGGCAAGGCATCGTCTGCCGCAGGTGGCTGGGGTGCGCTTAAAAGCGTCGGCAAACGGCTTCTCGAATCAGGAGCGCCGATTTCCGGCGCACGTACGCTGCTGAAGGCAAACCAGCCGGATGGTTTCGACTGTCCCGGCTGCGCCTGGGGCGATCCCGAACACGGCTCCTCCTTCGAATTCTGCGAAAATGGCGTCAAGGCAGTCGCGTGGGAGGCGACGGAGGCCCGCGTGCCGCCGGATTTTTTTGCCGCCCATACCCTGTCCGAACTACGCGGCTGGTCCGACTATGATCTGGAAAAACAGGGCCGCCTGACCAACCCGATGCGCTACGACCGGGCGACCGACAAATATCTTCCCGTATCCTGGGACGATGCCTTTGCCGAAATCGGCAGGATCCTGAACAGCCTCGACAGCCCGGACCGGGCGGAATTCTACACGTCCGGCCGCGCCTCCAACGAGGCAGCGTTCATCTATCAGTTGATGGTACGGCTCTACGGCACCAATAATTTCCCCGATTGCTCCAACATGTGCCACGAGGCAAGCGGCGTTGGCCTCAAAGCGTCGATCGGCGTCGGCAAGGGCACGGTGCTGCTGGAGGATTTCGAACAGGCCGATGCGATTTTCGTGATCGGCCAGAACCCCGGCACCAACCATCCCCGCATGCTGGGCGATCTGCGCCGCGCCGCCCTTCGCGGCGCCAAGATCGCCGTCCTTAATCCTATCCGTGAAAAGGGTCTGGAGCGCTTTGCCGATCCGCAGGACAAGATCGAGATGATCACCGGCGGCAATACGAAGATCGCCACCAATTACTACCAGCCCCGGCAGGGCGGAGATATGGCCGCCGTGCGCGGCATGAGCAAGGCGGTCTTCGCCGCCGATGATGCCGCAAGGGCGGCGGGAGAACCCGCCATCATCGATTACGATTTCCTCGCCGAACACGCGGTGGAATTCGAGGCCTATCGCGCCGCCGTCGAGGCAACCGACTGGGAAACCATTCTCGACCAGTCCGGCCTGACGCGCGCCCAGATCGAAGAAGCCGCCGGCATCTACATGAATGCCGGTTCGGTCATCGCCACATGGGCCATGGGTGTCACACAGCACCGGCACTCCGTCATCATCATTCGCGAAATCACCAATTTCATGCTGCTTCGCGGCAATATCGGCCGGCCGGGCGCCGGCCTTTGCCCCGTTCGCGGCCATTCAAACGTGCAGGGCGACCGCACCGTTGGCATCGACGAGAAAGCGCCGCCTGCCCTTCTCGACGCGCTGGAGAAAGAACTCGGCGTTTCCATGCCGCGCAAGCCCGGCCACAACACCGTGGAGGCCGTCGCTGCCATGCTGGATGGCAAGGCTCAGACATTCATCGCGCTCGGTGGCAACTTCCTGCGGGCGACGCCCGACAGTCCGCTGATCATCAAGGCTTTCGAGAAGCAGAAACTCACGGTCAATATCGCCACCAAGCTCAACCATTCGCATCTGGTGCCGGGCGAAACCTCCTTCGTGCTGCCCTGCCTCGGGCGAACGGAAATCGACCGCAATTCAGCAGGCCGGTCGCAGATCGTTACGGTCGAGGATTCCATGAGCATGGTGCATGGTTCCGGCGGTATCAACCCGCCGGCCTCGGACGAACTGCGCTCGGAAGTCGCCATCGTTGCCGGTATAGCGGAAGCCACCCTTGGCAATGTCCATGTCAACTGGAAGGCGCTCGCCGATGATTACGATCTCATTCGCGACATGATTGAGCGGGTCATTCCCGGTTTCGACAATTTCAACGAGCGCGTCCGTGTGCCGCGCGGTTTTCATCTGCGCAACACGGCGGCCGAACGGCAGTGGAACACGCCGGCGAAAAAGGCGACCTTCTACGCAGGCCCGCTTCCCGGACAGACAGAGCACCAGCAGGCGCTCAGCCGCGACAATCTTTTCGTGCTGCAGACCTTCCGCAGCCACGATCAGTACAACACCACGATTTACGGCATGGACGACCGCTATCGCGGCGTCTATGGCGAACGCCACGTCATCTTCATGAACCCTGCGGATATGGAAGCTCTTGGCGCCCATTCCCGCCAGCGCGTCGATGTCATCGGCGAATATGGCGATGGCGTGGAACGCGTCGCGGAAAACTTCCGGCTCGTGCCCTATAATATCCCGCGCGGCAGCGTCGGCGGTTATTATCCGGAACTGAACGTGCTGGTGCCGCTGTCGAGCTATGGCGAAGGCAGCTTCACGCCGACATCGAAATCGGTGCTGGTTTCCGTCCGCCTGCTTGCCGATGCTCCCTTGAAGGCGGATGCTTCCTGATGGATGAAGAGCAATCCGCTGCCGCCTTCATGGCGGCGGTGGAGCAGATCCAGCAGGCATCCTCCTCGGTTCTTACCGCGACGGGTGCGGCGATCCTCTTGGCGATCTGTCAAGACATTGCCACCGACAGCCGCAGCATTGCGAACCGGCTTGGGCTTGCGCACGCTCTCGTTCTGCGCGAAATCGCAGCGCTCACGCCCCGCTTCGTGCGGGTGACGAAACGAGACGCCCGCACCCAGCGCAGCTTTCTGGAGGCGACGGCGGAAGGACAGGCGCTTGCCGCGTCTCCCTCCCGAAACTGAAACGAACGGAGCATTCCTTGGCAATCAGGCCGATCCTGCCCTACCCTCATTCAGGCCTTTCCGAGACTTGCGGGCCAGTCACCGTTTTTGACGATCATCTGCAGGACCTGGTCACAGACCTGACCGACACGATGCGCGCCGCCCCCGGCGTCGGCATTACCGCGGCCCATATTGGCGTGAGGCAGCGCGTCTTCGTGCTCGAACTGACACCGGGAACCGTCCTCACCTACATCAACCCCGAAATTCTCAGCCAGTCCGCGAAAACCATGCGGCATGTGGAAGGCAGCGTCTCGATGCCGGGCTTTACCGATGAGGTGGAGAGGCCATCCGAGATCGAGTTAAGGTTTCAGGACGCGGCAGGTGTGGAACATAACGAAACTGCCGAAGGGTTTCACGCCATCTGCATCCAGCATGAGATCGACCAGCTCGACGGCGTCTTCTGGCTGAAGCGGCTTTCGAAGCTCAAGCG
Organism: Rhizobium oryzihabitans; assembly: GCF_010669145.1. Classification (NCBI taxonomy): domain Bacteria; kingdom Pseudomonadati; phylum Pseudomonadota; class Alphaproteobacteria; order Hyphomicrobiales; family Rhizobiaceae; genus Rhizobium; species Rhizobium oryzihabitans. The sequence continues at coordinate 581,891 of NZ_CP048632.1, read as the reverse complement.
CGACCGGCTGGTGAAAAAATGGGAAAAATCCCGCAAGCCGTAACGATCAGCCGGCAACCGACAGCACAAATTCCGCCTCGCCTTTCAGCGTGTTGCTAACGGTGCAGATATCCTCCGCCGCATGCGCCAGTGCCGCACGGGTCGCCGCGTCGAAATCGCCGGCAATTTCGATTTTGATATCGAAACGGACGATACGATAGGGCTCCTCTACGGATTTCTCACCGGAAACGTCAACGGCAACGCCTTCGAACCGGTCCAGCAGGCCCATGTGGCTCGCCGCGATGCGGGCGCTGAGCGCCAGACATGCGGCAAGCGACGAATAAAGAAGATCGAGCGGGTTGAAGCCCGGCTCCGAGACGCCAGTCACGATCTCAAGAGCACCGCCAGTCCTCGTTGAAATGACTGGGCGACCAAGCCGCCCGACCCTGGCTGTCGCGCCAACCGGCCTCATCTTCACTTTCGCACCGCCCACCATTCAAAAAATCCTGATTTAATCGCACGCAACCGATCGCATGGAACAAAAACCTATCTGGCGCTTTTTACTCACACAACGGTGAACGACCGTTGAACCTTTATTTTACAGGGAGCTGGGACATATGGTTACATCTACGCTCGTCAGCATTCTGATCACCTTCCTGGTGATCGTGCTCGTCTTGTGGCTCATCGCACGACTGCCCGTGGGCGGCGGCGCGAAACAGATCGCGCAGATCATCGTCATCATTATCGGCATTATTTCGCTGCTGAAATATCTCGCCGTCTTCTGATGTCCCGGCAAAGCGCGAACAAAAAAAGGCGGCGAAAGCCGCCTCTTTTTTGCGTTATTGGCGCGGCTCGAACTGATAGGCTTTTTTAAGGGTAATGTCCCGAACGCTGCCAATGCCAAGAAACGGCGTGTTGTCCGCATCAAAAAGCGCCCTGCCCTTCGCCACGATCCAGCGGGCCGAACCATCGGGCAGATTGACCTTGTAGCGCTGATCAAAGAAGACGCCGGTGGTGATACTGTCGAAAATCGCCTGCGCCACCTGATCGCGCATTTCGACATCGATTCTCTCGAGAACATCCTCGATCGTCACACCCCGCGACGCAACGGTTTCGGAAAACCCATGGCATTCTGCGGTGACCGCATCCATGATCAACCTGTTGTCGGAAATGCTCCACATATAATAGCCGAGCGCATTGTCTGAATCCGTTTTGTCCCCTTGCACGAAAACCCCCAGACATTTTTCCTGACAAAAGCTAACATCAGACCTCTAATATTCCACCCCTCGTTTTTGCAGGGGAACCGCCCGACTACTGCAGCGTGCATCGATATCCACCGAAATTTGATGGTGAGCAAACTCGGATGTCCGCCTCCAGAGGGAGATAAATTCTGAAGAGATGTCGTAAACCCCTCTGCACGCACCTACATAGCTTTGCGCTAAAATTTCGAAGGAGGCCAATATGCTGCGAACCGCCCTTACTATCGGACTACTGTCTGCCACCGCTTTTCTCGTCGGGTGCCAGACGTGGGAAAGTCCTTATCGCGGAAGCGGATGGAGGATGGATCAGGTCATGGATGGAGATCCGTACCGCGTCGGTGACGGAAACCACCAAGACAATGGCACAGCTTCGAATATCATCCGACGCTAGGCCGTCGAATATTGCATCCGGCTGGCGGCAAAATCGATAATTTGCCGCCCCGAAATTTTAGACCCGACCTATGGACAAAAAAAGAAACACGCGGCGCAAGCCTCGTCCAGTCAGCGTCAACGGGATTTGTATTCTGGGGAGCGCAACGCCAAGCGATTGACTGAAAAAGAAAAAACCCGCCGAAGCGGGTTTCTTTGGTGCGGTCGAGAAGACTCGAACTTCCACGGGTTGCCCCACAGCGACCTCAACGCTGCGCGTCTACCAATTCCGCCACGACCGCATCGTGGTAGGCGTCGACTTGCGCCGACGGGGGTGCATGTAGCAAAAGGATTTTGGGTGCACAAGAGCGTCGTGACAGTTTTTTGAAATTAAAAATCGCCCCGGCCCACCCTATATGCAGGAAGCCCGGAAATGCTGGGGTTGCCGCCTCGTCGTCATTTTGCGAGAAGGCTGTGGAAAGGACTTTTTCATGCTCACACGCACGGATATCGAGACAAATATGTTGCCCGCCGCCGGCTCACCGCCCGTCCGCTGGCGAATCTCGGAAGGTCTCGTGCCTTACGAGGTGGCAATAGAGGAGATGGAACGGGAAGTTGCCGCCATCGCCAGCGGCGAAGCAGATGAACTCGTCTGGCTTCTGGAGCATCCGCCGCTTTACACCGCCGGCACCAGCGCCGACGCCGCCGACCTCATAGAGCCGGATCGTTTTCCTGTCTTCGCCACGGGCCGTGGCGGCGAATATACCTATCACGGGCCGGGACAGCGGGTCGTCTACGTGATGCTGGACCTGAAACGCCGGCGTCAGGATGTACGCGCCTATGTGGCGGCGCTGGAAGACGTGATTATCCGCACGCTCGACAAGATGAATGTGCGCGGCGAACGTCGCGAAGATCGTGTTGGCGTCTGGGTCCGGCGGCCGGAGAAACCTCTTCTGCCAGATGGCAGCATGGCTGAAGACAAGATCGCGGCACTGGGCATCCGGCTGCGCAAGTGGGTGAGCTTCCACGGCCTGTCGATCAATGTCGATCCCGACCTCACGCATTTTTCCGGCATCGTTCCCTGTGGCATCAGCGCCTATGGCGTCACCAGCCTTGTCGATCTCGGATTGCCGGTTATGATCGGCGATGTCGACGTTCTGCTGCGTGAAGCCTTCGAGGAGGTTTTCGGCGCGGCAGTGCCCGAAGCCGGCTCCGGCGGCTGAAACCGCCGCAACCTTTGCCGCCTGCCGGTGTTTCCACCATCGATCACCACAAGAGGAGGAACGACCATGTTCACAACGTCCGCCTATGCCTGCGATGACGGTTCTTCGCCGATGAAGCTCGCGACCATCAAGCGTCGCGATCCCGGCCCGCGCGATGTCGAAATCGAGATTGAATTCTGTGGCGTCTGCCACTCCGATATCCACACGGCCCGCAGCGAATGGCCGGGTTCCCTCTACCCCTGCGTTCCCGGCCACGAAATCATCGGCCGCGTCGGCCGGGTGGGCGCGCAGGTCACTAAATTCAAAGCGGGTGACCGGGTCGGTGTCGGCTGTATCGTTGATAGCTGCCGGCAATGCGCAAGCTGCGCCGAGGGGCTGGAGCAATATTGCGAAAACGGCATGACCGGCACCTATAATTCGCCGGACAAGGCCATGGGCGGCGGCGCGCATACGCTTGGCGGTTATTCCGCTCATGTCGTCGTCGATGACCGCTATGTCCTCAACATTCCCGAAGGGCTCGATCCGGCAGCGGCGGCTCCCCTGCTCTGCGCGGGTATCACCACCTATTCGCCGCTGCGCCACTGGAACGCAGGACCCGGCAAGCGTGTCGGCGTCGTCGGCCTCGGCGGCCTTGGCCATATGGCCGTCAAGATAGCCAATGCGATGGGCGCGACGGTGGTAATGATCACGACGTCACCCGGCAAGGCGGAAGACGCCAAGAAGCTAGGCGCCCATGAAGTTATCGTCTCGCGCGATGCCGACCAGATGAATAAGGCTGCCGCAAGCCTCGACCTCATCATCGATGCGGTTGCCGCCGACCATGACATCAACGCCTATCTCGCGCTGCTGAAACGCGATGGCGCGCTGGTGCAGGTCGGAGCGCCTGAAAAGCCGCTCTCGGTGCATGCCTTCAGCCTCATCCCCGGCCGCAAGACCTTTGCCGGCTCGATGATCGGCGGCATTCCCGAGACCCAGGAAATGCTGGATTTCTGCGCGGAAAAAGGCATCGCCGCCGAAATCGAGATGATCGACATCGATCAGATCAACGACGCTTATGAACGCATGATAAAAAGCGATGTGCGTTATCGCTTCGTCATTGATATGAAGAGCCTGCCGCGCCAGAAGGCCGCCTGACCCTTCGAGGGGGCGTCTTCTGGCGCTCCCATTTCCTCGTTGGACCTTTTGGTCGAAAGCGCAGCCCGACCCATGACCAGCCAGACCGGTTTCAACGATGTCGCCAAGGGCATGACCATCATGGCGGGCTGCATGTTCGTGCTGCCGGTCATGGATGCGATCGCCAAGTACATGGCGGTCAGTGGCGGCATGTCGCCGGCGCAGGTCACCTTCTACCGTTTTTTCTTCCAGGTACTGTGCACCCTGCCCCTATTGTTGCTGGTCTCGCCCAAAGCGCTGTTCAGCGCCAGGCGGCCGTGGATGAACTGCCTGCGCGGCGTACTGCATGCCTCAGCCAGCCTGATGTTCTTTGCCGCCGTCAAATACATGCCGCTCGCCGATGTCTTCGCGATCTATTTCGTCGAACCCTTCATGCTGACGATGATGTCGGCGCTGTTCCTCGGTGAAAAAGTCGGCTGGAAGCGCTGGACGGCGATTGTGGTGGGGTTTGGCGGCGCGCTGATCGTCATTCAGCCGAGTTTTGAGATCTTCGGCTGGACGTCGCTCCTGCCGGTCGCCTGCGCTTTTCTCTACACGCTCTACCTGTTCCTGAACCGCGCCATCGGCGATGCCGACAGCCCGCTCGTCATGCAGACAATGTCCGGCATTGCCGGCACGGTGTTCATGGGGGCGGCCCTTCTGGCCGGTGATGCATTCGGCGACAAGGATTTCGCCGTCTCGCTTCCACAATCCGGTTTCGCCCTTACCCTGCTCATCCTGCTGGGTTCGATATCCGGCTACATGCATCTCCTGATCGTCCGGGCCTTCAGAATGGCGCCGCTCTCTCTGCTGGCGCCGTTCCAGTATTTCGAGATCATCTCGGCGACGATTCTCGGTTACACGCTGTTTTCGGATTTCCCGACGCCATCGAAATGGCTCGGCATTCTCATCATCGTCGCATCCGGCCTGTTCATCATCTGGCGGGAACGCAAGCAGGCGCAGACTGCACTGCCACTCGACGGGCAATGACGGCTGCGCCGATCGCCTTCAGGTGCCGGAGGGCAGCGGTCCCTCGTCGTGATGGTCCTGCGCCTCCACGAGGCTGCCGAGCAGCCAGAGGGAGACCTCCGCCGCCTCTCCGGCCGATTTGAAGCGATATGAGCCGCTATATTTCGGCGTGTCGAAAAAGGTCACGACGAAACCGTCGCCGCTTTCCAGACTTTCGACCCTTATCCGCTCGGGATCGATCATCATGCACACATAATGAGACCCCATATTGCGCATGAAGCCTGCCTTGTTGTCGTGAAGGCGCACGAAGGCCGCACCGCCACCCACCGTCATATGCAGGCTTCTGATCGCCTCGTTCGGAAAGGCGCGGGCGAAATCCATGATCGCCTGTCCCACATCATGGCTGTTATCCTCTTCCGTCGCCCGCGTCATGCGCCAGGCATAAACAGCGAAGACCGAAAGCAGCACGAAAACGATAATCCAGATCGCAATACTCACCCGGGACGCTCCCTCAGCACCGAAACATCACGATTCGCGAATCGAAACGATGCGAACCCGGTTTCGGTTCATAAAGATCGTGGCTTGCGTGAAGTGTGGCTTCCTGAAATCGGCGTCGATTCATTCGCATCGCGTGCGGCTTGCGGAATCAGAAACGCTTGAGAAAAGACGCCTTTGCCAGCAGCCATTGCCGGCGCAGCTGCGATAGTTGCAACTCGCCTTCGAACACGCCCGCTCCCGCCTTCCGGGCGGCGAGGATGACGGGGCCTGACAAAGCGACGGGTAGATAGGCAGCAAAGACAGTTCCGGGAATCTTCGCGCGTCTTGCCTTTTCAATATGGTCCAGAGCATGCGCGGCGAAAATCTCGACGGCGATACCGATGCGTTGCCTGTCCTGGCCTTCAAGAAACGTCTCCCGATCAAGCCCGGCAGCCGCCAGCATGTCGGCAGGAATATAGACCTGCCCGCGCCGCCGGTGCAGCGGCATCAGGAGCAGGATGCCGGCCATGGCCTGCGCCACCCCCGCATGTCCCGCCGCCTCCGCGCTCGAAGACGCATCTTCGGGTGAAAGCACAAGGCTCGCGAGTTGAATGAGAGCGGAGGCGGTTTCCCCGGCATAACCTTCAAGCGCGTTGCGATCCTCAAACAGATCGTCATAGAGATCGAAGATGCGCGCTTCGATCATATTGGCGAGCACCGGCGGCGGCAGGCGATATTGCTCGATTGCGGTCAAAAGAGCGGCGGCAACGGGATGAGACTGGCTGTCACCATGCGGATTGCCGTCAAGAAGATCGCGCCACCATTGCATGCGCACTTCGCCGGGCAGCGCATCGCGAACGGAATCGCGGATGCGGGCGATTTCGGCGTTGAAGGCATAGAGCGCAGCCAGAGACGCACGCTTGTCGGCCGGCGACAGAAGGCATGCAAGATAGCGGTCGCGATCGGTGTCGCGCAGCGTCGCGAGGCAGACGTCAAGATCTTCTGTGGGTGCCATGGTTCCCCGCGCGAAACGTCCTGTCAGCCTTCGACGGCAATCAGCGCCGCAGCCACGGCGCGCGATTCCGAAAGCATGATATTATAGGTGCGCACGGCAGCCCCCGTACTCATGGGATCAACCGAAATGCCCGAATCCCTAAAGGCCGCGCGCAATTCCTTCGGCAAAACCCGCATGCCATCGCCCGTGCCGATCAGAAGCACTTCGATATCCTGCGCTTCAGCCAGAACCTTGTCGAAATGCTCGAGCGCGAATTCCTTCGCATCGACCGGGCTCCACCCGTAAATGCCGGAAGGCAGAAGCAGGAGCGAACCGCGATGCGACATGTCGGCAAAGCGGAAACCGCCATTGCCATAGGCATCGATGGGCGCCCGGCCGGGAAAATGGGCCGGGCGTATTTCAATCCCGCCGGCCATCAGACGGCAGGCTTGCCGCCGATGGCGTTGCCGGACTTCTCATCCTTCTCGTCTTCCGCATCCTTGCTATCGGGACGCAGCTTGAAGGCGATCAGCACCGGAGCCGCGATATAGACCGAGGAGAACACGCCGATACCGACGCCGAACAGCATGGCGAAGGTGAAGGAACGGATGACCTCGCCACCGAAGAGGTAGAGTGCCAGAAGCGCCAGAAGGACAGTCAGACCAGTCAGGATCGTGCGCGACAGGGTCTGGTTCAGCGACGCATCGATGATCATCGACAGCGGCATCTTTTTGTACCGCCTCAAATTTTCACGGACACGGTCATAGATGACGACGGTGTCGTTCAGCGAATAACCAATGATCGTCAGGATCGCCGCGATACTGGTGAGGTTGAACTCTATATCCAGGAAGACGAAGAGGCCGATGGTGAAGACCACGTCGTGAACCATCGAGATGACCGCGCCGAGTGCAAACTGCCACTCGAAGCGAACCCAGATGTAGACCATAATCGCCGCCATGGCGAGCACAACGCCGATCGTGGAGGTGAAGGTCAGGTCACCGGAAACGGCAGGACCGACGACTTCCACGCGGCGGAAGTCATATTTGTCCTCAAGCTCGCCACGCACCATGGTGATGGCGGACTGCTCGGCATTTTCACCGCCGTCCTGCGCCTGAATGCGGATGAGAACATCCTGCGGTGTGCCAAAGTTCTGCGCCTGGATTTCACCGAGGTTCAACTGGTTCAGACGATCGCGAATATCGGCGAGATCGGCCTCACCCTGCTTGGCGCGCACTTCGATAACCGAACCGCCCTGGAAGTCGATGCCGAGGTTCAGGCCCTTGGCAACGAAACCGCCGACACAGGCGAGCATGATCACGCCGGTGATCATGAACACCACGCGGCGATAGCGCATGAAGGGAATGTCGCGGCCATCGAACATGGCGGTACGCACACCCTTGGGCAGATGCTTCGGGCGGCTGCGGCGAACCCAGTAGCCGAACATCCACGCCGTCAGCGTATAGGCCGTGAAGACGGTGGTGATGATGCCGACGGCGAGCGTAACGGCAAAACCCTTGACCGGACCGGTGCCCATGTAGAACAGCACGCTCGCCACGATCAGTGTCGTCAGGTTGGCGTCGACAATGGTCGCAAAGGCGCGGGTGAAGCCGTTGTCCAGTGACTGGATCAGCGGTTTGCCGCTCTTTACCTCTTCGCGTATTCGCTCATAGATCAGAACGTTGGAATCCACCGCCATGCCGATCGTCAAGACGATACCGGCAATGCCGGGCAAGGTCAGCGTCGATCCGATCACACTGAGGACCGCAAGCAGCATGACGACGTTGACGATGAGCGCAATATTCGCGAGCAGGCCGAAGAAGCCGTAGAAGACGAACATGAAGATGAGGACGCCGACGGCGCCGATGGCGCTTGCCGTCAGGCCGGCGGTGATGGAGTCGTTACCAAGGCTCGGACCGACGGTGCGTTCTTCGACCACGGTCAGCGTGGCCGGCAGCGCACCCGCGCGCAGCAGCACCGCAAGGTCATTGGCGCCCTGAACCGAGAAGTTCCCGGAAATCTGTCCCGAGCCGCCGATGATCGGCTCGCGGATAACAGGTGCTGAGATGACCTGGTTGTCGAGCACGATGGCAAAAGGCTTGCCGACATTCTGCTGCGTCGCCTGCGCAAAGCGCTGCGCGCCGCGGCTGTCGAAGCGGAAGGTGACGACCGGTTCGTTGGTCTGCTGGTTGAAGCTTGCCTGCGCGTCGACGAGATTGTCGCCGGAAACCAGCGCACGGCGTTCCACCAGATAGGGAACCGGCGGATCATCTTGCGAATAGAGAACTTCAGAGGTCGCGGGCGGACGGCCGTTCATGGCTTCCTGCACCGGCATGGTGGTGTCGACCATGCGGAAGGACAGCTTTGCCGTCTGGTTGAGGAGCGATTTCAGGCGCTGCGGGTCCTGAAGGCCAGGTACCTGCACGATGATGCGGTCGGAACCCTGACGCTGGATGAGCGGCTCGGTGGTGCCCACTTCGTCAACGCGGCGGCGCACGACTTCGATGGACTGCGACACGGCCGAAGACAGGCGGTAATCGATGCCTTCATCCGTGAGGTTGAGCCGCAGCAGATTGTCGCCGCCGTCGTTCATCGTCACTTCGGTGATGGAACCGCCGACCAGCGTTCCGGCGGACACCGGCTGCGTCAGGTCGCGAAGCGCGTTCTTGGCGGCTTCGTATTGTGCCGGGTCGCTGATGCGAACCTGGATCAGCTGGCCGTTACCGGTCAGCCCCGAATAGCGGATATTGGCGTCGCGAAGCTGGGTGCGCACATCGCCGACGATAGTTTCAAGCCGTTCCTTGACAATGTCGGAACGCTCGATCTTGAGCATGATGTGCGAGCCGCCCTGAAGGTCGAGACCGAGCGTTACCTTGTTGTCCTTGTACCAGGCAGGCATGCCCTCCAGCTGTTTGTCCGAAAACAGGTTGGGAGACGCGATAAAGACGCTTGCCAGCACAAGCAGCCAGATGAAGACTGTTTTCCAACGGGAAAAATGAAGCATTTCGATCTCGGTCAGGGTTGGGGTTGCGCTGATGACGCAACCCGTCAAATTCGGAAGCGGACGTTCAATTATCCGGCAGGATCAGGAAGCGGCTTCCGTCTTGACCACTTCGCCCTTCACGCGCACTTCGGCAATGTAGGCACGAGCGGCACGGATTTTCACGCCTTCTGCGATTTCGACTTCGAGTTCATTGTCGTCGATGACCTTGGTCACCTTGCCGACGATGCCGCCGCCGAGAACGACCTGATCGCCACGGCGAATGCTGGTCAGCGTCTCCTGACGCTTCTTCATCTGCGCGCGCTGCGGACGGATGAGGAAAAAGTACCAGACCACCATAAGCGGCGCAAACAGGAAAAGCATTTCAAGGCCAGACCCGAAGGCCGATGCGCCGCCCGTTGCGTCCTGGGCAAAAGCTTGACTAATGAACATATAAAACTCCTCAACGATTACGGCACGACCTCGTATGCCGCCCCAGCTTTCAAGCCGCCGGAATATAGTGGGGAACGCCGGGATTGCAACAGATGCAGGGACCCCGCCGTACCGATTCCGGACCTCTTAACCTTTATGGGCCGGAAACGCCATGCTAGGCCGGGCCGAAAACATCGTTTTGAACACCAGATAAGCGGAAGAAACACCATGATTCGAGAAGAGACGGCCACCCTGCTTCTTGCCGAACTGCGTAGGCTGAACGTTGCCGTGGAACGGCTGGCTGGCCCGCGCCGGCCATAAACGATTGGAATGCGGCGGATTGTTTCGTCTGGTCGCCGGTCAACTCCTTCCTCCAGCCGGTCTCGCGGCCCAACCGCATCGCGCTGAAGCTCATTCGCGGCGTCGATCATGTGCGCGACATCCTGCATGAAAACACCCTGCGTTTCGCCGATGGTTTTCCGGCCAACAACGTGTTGCTCTGGGGCGCGCGCGGCATGGGCAAATCCTCGCTGGTCAAGGCCGTTCACGAAGATGTGCGCGCCGCAAGCGGTGTTCCCCTGAAGCTGGTCGAGGTACACCGCGAGGATATCCACACCCTGCCCGCTTTGCTCGACATATTGAAGGCCTCCGGTGAACGCGTCATCGTCTTCTGCGACGACCTCTCCTTCGATCACGACGACACGGCCTACAAATCCCTGAAGGCGGCGCTTGACGGCGGCATCGAGGGACGGCCGGACAACGTCCTGTTTTACGCCACCTCCAACCGCCGCCACCTTCTGCCGCGCCACATGATGGAAAACGAGCAGTCGACGGCCATCAACCCCTCGGAAGCGGTGGAAGAGAAAGTCTCGCTCTCGGATCGCTTCGGCCTCTGGCTCGGCTTCCACAAATGCGGACAGGAAGACTATCTGACGATGATCGACAGCTATGCCGCGCATTTCGATCTGGGGCTCGATCGAGAAACCCTTCATCACGAGGCGCTGGAATGGGCGACCACACGCGGCGGCCGCTCCGGCCGCGTCGCCTGGCAATATATTCAGGATGCCGCCGGCCGCCTGAGAAAATCGATCGACCGATAGGCTGCGATCAAAGGGCCCGGAGCGGATTTGTCCCGCAGGGATCAGGCCTCACAGCGCCTCATCCACCCTCAGTCCCGCGCGTCTGACAATCCGCGCGGGAACGCCCACGACGGTGCAGTCGGAGGGAACGTTTTTTATGACAACCGCATTCGCACCCACTTTGGCATTGTCACCCACGACAATGTCTCCCAGCACCTTGGCGCCGGCATTTATCGTAACGTCGTCCCCAATCTTGGGTGCGCCGGTCGAGCTGGTGTAACCGATGCTGACCTGCTGGTTTATCCAGCAATTGGCGCCGATCGACTCGGCCGATATGATCGTTGCAAACCCATGCTGGATGAACAGGCCGGGGCCTATATCGGGGGTGAGAATGTGCAGCGTATTTTCAGGCCGTGCCAGAAACTTGAAAAAACGAGCCCTCGGCAGCCGATAATAAAAAAGGTTGCGAAACTCGGTTGTGCCGGTCAGCAATCTCACCGCATCGAGCATGAGATCACCCCGCTGCGTCGATGACCTCCGAAGAAGTTTTTCGCTCCACGCCTCGATGTCCCGGAAGATCGGGTTTCCGGGTTTTGCCATGAAAAGCAGGACCAGGTGCGGCGTAACGGACAAGGCCGATACTGCAAAACAGATTTTTTTAAAAATGATCACAATAAAATCCTTAAATAATAAAAAGGTAATTTATCGTCTCGAGCGCAACTTGCAACAGAGTATCGATGCCGTGTCTGCGAGACGGCAATTGTTGCTGCTGACGTGAACACGCGTGTCGTTAAGGCTACAGAGGGTGTCGTATTCCCGAACGTCACCTCGCCCGCCACATGGTTTGCTGCAGGCATCCGGCACCATCCCGTCAATTCAGCGAGGTGGAACCGGAAAACCGGCGAAATGCCGGTGATTGCGGCGGCGGACGATCAGGAGGTGGCGGCGTCTTTTCGAAACGCTCCATGTGCTCCCCTTTCCATCCCTGCGCCGAGAGATCGCATGCGAGCCGTCACCGGTTCGTCCGTGCAGTTCGACAATATCCTGCCTGCGGAGGAGCGGGCCGGCATTGATGTTCAAACCCAAGGAGGAGATGGATATGAGCAGGAACAGAGGCGTCGTTTATCTGAAGCCGGGCCAGGTCGAAGTCCGAGACATCGACGACCCGAAGCTGGAGGCGCCGGATGGCCGCCGCATCGAGCACGGTGTCATTCTCAAGGTTATTTCCACGAATATCTGCGGTTCCGACCAGCATATGGTGCGCGGCCGCACCACGGCGATGCCGGGTCTCGTTCTCGGCCACGAAATCACTGGCGAAGTCATTGAAAAAGGCGTCGATGTCGAAATGCTTGATATCGGCGACATCGTCTCCGTGCCCTTCAACGTCGCCTGCGGCCGCTGCCGCTGCTGCAAGTCGCAGGATACCGGCGTCTGCCTGACCGTGAACCCGTCGCGCGCCGGCGGCGCTTACGGTTATGTCGATATGGGCGGCTGGATCGGCGGACAGGCCCGCTATGTCACCATCCCCTATGCCGACTTCAACCTCCTGAAGTTTCCCGACCGCGACAGGGCGATGGCCAAGATCCGCGACCTTACCATGCTGTCAGACATCCTGCCGACCGGCTTCCACGGTGCGGTCAAGGCCGGTGTCGGCGTCGGCTCCACTGTCTATGTCGCGGGTGCCGGCCCGGTTGGTCTCGCGGCTGCCGCCTCGGCCCGTATCCTCGGTGCCGCGGTCGTCATGATCGGCGATTTCAACAAGGATCGCCTTGCGCACGCCGCAAGGGTCGGTTTCGAACCCGTCGATCTCTCCAAGGGAGACCGGCTGGGCGATATGATCGCGCAGATCGTCGGCACCAATGAGGTGGACAGCGCCATCGACGCCGTCGGTTTTGAGGCACGCGGCCATTCCGGCGGCGAACAGCCGGCCATCGTTCTCAACCAGATGATGGAGATCACCCGCGCTGCCGGCTCGATCGGCATTCCCGGCCTTTATGTCACCGAGGATCCGGGTGCGGTCGACGCTGCGGCGAAACAGGGCAGCCTGTCTTTGCGCTTCGGCCTCGGCTGGGCAAAGGCGCAGTCCTTCCATACCGGCCAGACGCCGGTTCTGAAGTATAACCGTCAGCTCATGCAGGCCATCCTGCATGACCGTCTGCCTATTGCCGATATCGTCAACGCCAAGATCATCGCACTCGATGACGCCGTGCAGGGATATGAAAGCTTCGATCAGGGCGCTGCAACCAAGTTCGTTCTCGACCCGCATGGCGATCTGCTGAAGGCCGCCTGAGCCTCCCTCAATCAGATCCTACGACGAAATGCCCGCGACACATACCGTCGCGGGCTTTTTTTGCGACGAGACTATGTCTCCAGCCGGAGATATCAAGCTTCGATTTCAACAAGTGCTTCAAGCTCGGCCTTCGCCTCGGCAGAAAGATAGGGCCTGAACAGGCTGGAAACCTGCTGCAGCCCCCAGTCCAGCTGCTGCGGTCCGAATTCGCTGACGCCTTCCTGCAGGTTGAGATAGGCCGCCCAATAGGTCGAAACGATCCATAGGTTGGTCAGGACCGCATCGTGTTCGCTTTCGGGAATATCCACCAGCCCCGCTTTCTGCATACGGCTGACAATATCACCGACCGCCAGCCGCATGGCAGCACTTATGGTCCTGACCGGCTCCACCAGCGCCGGTGCAAGCGCAACCAGACCGACCAGATCGCGAAACAGAAAGCGGTAACTCCACACCAGAGAGAACCATTGACGCAGAAAGCCGGCATAGGTGGCAGCAGCCCCCTCGCCTGCCCCATCAACGGTTGCGACAAGCACCATCGCATCGGCTTCGAACCGCGCAAACAGCGCGAGGACCAGCAATTCCTTCGTCCGGAAATGATAATAAAGATTGCCCTCGTTGATATCGACCGCAAGGGCGATTTCGGCAGTCGTTACGCGATCAGGCCCGCGATCGTTGAACAGGTCGAGGGCGGCATCCAGAATCCTGTCGCGCGTGCGCCGTTTCCGTGGTGGCTGTGCCTCGTCGCTCTTCATAAAATCCTGCCTCGCCATTGAAACCTAAGGCATGCACCTTAAATACCTAAAATAAGGTATATACCTTAACAGCAAAATCCCGTTGTTCAAACGCGAATTGAAGGAGCTGTCAATGACCGGAACCGGCCTCCACACACCGTCCACATCATCTGCCACAGCAGAACCCCTATCGAAACTCGCCGCCGCGCGTCTGGCAATCTCCCTTGTGCGTAATCCGCTAAAGGCACTGCCACCGGATATTTTCAGCGAACCGGCGGTCTTTACCCGTCTCGGCGGCACAATGCGTGTACACCTCGCCGACCCCGTGCTGATCCACGAAGCCCTGGTCAAGAACGCCCATCTGCTCGGAAAGGGCGAGGATGTGCGCCGGGTGCTCGGCCCCGCGCTTGGGCAGGGTCTCCTGACGGCAGATGGCGACCACTGGAAATGGCAAAGGCAATCCGTATCCGCCGCCTTCCGGCATGAAAAACTGCTGGAGCTGCTGCCGGTCATGATCGAGACGGCGCGGCGCACGGAAACACGCTGGCGCTCCCCTTCCATCGGTGACATCGATATCGGCCATGAAATGATGCGAACCACATTCGACATCATCGTCGAAACCATGATGTCCGGCGGATGCGGCATCGATATCGCGCGTGTCGAACAGAGCATCACCGACTATCTGAGACCGACAGGCTGGACTTTCGCTCTCGCCATGCTGGGTGCGCCGGAATGGCTGCCCCATCCCGGTCGGCGCAAATCCCGCGCCGCCGTCGATTATCTGCGCGCCAGCCTTGCAAAGGTCATCGCCGGGCGGCGAAAGAACCCGACCGGGAGAACCGACCTCGTCTCCATGCTGCTGGAAGCCCGGGATCCGGAAACCGGACGCATGATGAGCGACACGGAAATCATCGACAATCTTCTGACCTTCATCACCGCCGGCCACGAAACGACGGCGCTCGGCCTCGCCTGGACATTCCACCTGCTGTCACAAAACAGCGATGTGGAAACGAGGGTCATCGAAGAAATCGAAGCCGTCACCGCCGGAGAGCCGGTCACAGCAGACCATATCGCCGGGTTGACCTACACCCGGCAGGTGTTTTCTGAGGCAATGCGGCTTTACCCGCCTGCCCCGGTCATCACCCGCACGGCGCTGCAGGATTTCAGGCTCGGCGAGCACGATATTCCGGCCGGAACCGTTCTCTATGTGCCGATCTATGCCGTCCACCGGCACACGTCGCTTTGGGATAAACCCGAACGCTTTGACCCGTCACGTTTTGAGCCCGAAAAGGTCAAGGCGCGCCACCGCTATGCCTACATGCCCTTCGGAGCCGGCCCACGCATCTGCATCGGCAATGCCTTTGCCATGATGGAGGCCGTGGCGATCCTTGCCGTTCTCCTGCAGACGGTTCACCTTGAAAACAGGTCCGCGGCTGCGGCGGAGCCGCTGATGAGAGTGACATTGCGACCGGAAAACCGCCTGATGATGCAGATCAAGCACCGAAAAAACAAATTGCCCACGGCGTGAACCACCGCGGGCAATTTTAATCCTGAAGAAATCCACCTATCACCAAGTGGTGACGATCACAGATCAACGTCGAGGATCGCCATGGAGAAGTTGTACGAACGGTCGCCATCTTCGTCATCGATGTAGACGACGCCGAGAAACTCTTCGCCAAGATAAACTTCGGCAGAATCGTCCTTGCGGGGACGCGCCTTCACAACCATCTTTTCATTGAAGGTGCGCTTGAAATAGGCGTCGAGTTTTTTGATTTCGTCGGCTTTCACCACTATTCTCCTGTGCGGTTCGCGTTGCGCCGCTTTTGGCATGGGACAAAGGCCAAAGTAAAGTGAAAGCGGCACATTGCCCCATGTCTTTCACAGGCCATGGCTTTCATGCGTCGCGTTCCACATGGACGATTAAGACCATATCGGACCCGTCAGATATCGGCTCCGATGACCTGGTCCATCAGGCGCGAGGGTTCCGAACACCCTGCTTCTCCCACCACCCGCGCCGGCACACCGGCAACGGTGGTCTTCGGCGGGACCGGTTTCAGCACCACCGAACCGGCGGCGATGCGCGAGCAGCTGCCGATCTCGATATTGCCGAGGATTTTCGCGCCCGCGCCGATCATCACGCCATTGCCAATCTTCGGATGACGGTCCGCCCCCTCCTTGCCGGTGCCGCCAAGTGTAACGCCGTGCAGGATGGAAACGTTGTCGCCGATCACAGCTGTCTCGCCAACCACGAGCCCGGTGGCATGGTCGAGGAAGATGCCCTTGCCGATGCGTGCAGCCGGATTGATGTCCGTCTGGAAGATGCTCGACGAGCGGCTTTGCAGATAAAGCGCCAGATCCCGGCGGCCCTTCTGCAGCAGCCAATGGGCAAGGCGATGGGTCTGGATGGCCTGAAAACCCTTGAAATAGAGCAGCGGCTCCATGAAGCGCGTGCAGGCCGGGTCGCGATCGTAAACGGCCTGAATATCGACACGCAGCACGCTTCCCCATTCCGGCCAGTCATCCAGCATGTCCTGGAACGTCTGGCGCAGAAGAACGGCCTGCATATCAGGATGATCGAGGAGTTCGCAGATACGATAGATCACACATTCTTCGAGAGACCGGTGATTGAGGATCGTCGAATAAAGGAAGGCGGACAGCAGCGGGTCCTGCGCTGCGGCGCTACGCGCTTCATGCAGCAGGCTGCCCCAGATCGGATCGACGATCGCCAGCTGTTCGGGCTGACGGGCCTCGGTACGTGCGACCATGAATGGTCTCCTCGTTTGCAGTGGTCGTTCTTTATACAGAAAAAGACGTGGATAAGAAATGGGATTCGAATGACGACTTTAAAGACGGCAAGGCTTCAGTTTTTCTGCATGCAGCGTGAAAAAGCGTTTCTTGCCGCCCCCGGTCAAAGGCTGCGGTAAAATTCCAGAACAGCCGCCTTGAACACCCGGTCGCCAACGGCGAGCATGTGGTCACGGCCGGGAATGTCGATCGCCCGCGCATGCGGCATGATCGCCGCAAGTTCGGCCCCCGATCCAGCGATATCGTCACTCGTTCCGACCGCAATCAGCGTCGGGGCATCGATCTTTTCCGCCTGTTCGCGGGTCACGAGAACCCGCGATGTCTCGATACAGGCGGCCAGCGCCAGCCGGTCGCTTTTCGTCTGGTCGGCAAAGGCGCGGAACATGCGGCCGCGCTCATGCGTGACGACATCGAGCGACGGCGCCAGCAGCGCCTCGGCAATCGGATCCCAGTCGCCCACACCTTCCACCATGCCGATGCCTAGCCCGCCGAAAACGAGCGAGCGGACACGCTCCGGATGGGCCATGGCCAGAAAGGCGGAAATGCGCGCACCCATGGAATAACCCATCACATGGGCTTCCGCGATGCCGAGATGATTGAGCAGCGCCACCGCATCACCGGCCATGACGGACGGATAATAGGCTTCCGGATCATGCGGCTTGTCGCTTGCACCATGGCCGCGATTGTCGATGGCGATCACCCGGTAACCCGCATCTCCGAGCGTTTTCAGCCAGCCGGGATGCACCCAGTTGACATTGGCGCTGGAGGCAAAGCCGTGAATCAACAGGACCGGATCGCCCGCCGGATCGCCTTCGTCAAAATAGGCAAGGCGAAGACCGTCATGGGAAAAATCGGAAAATTGCGGCGTGTTGAGATTCATCAAGGACATCCTTTTTGCCGGACCATATGGCAGGAAATCGCAATTTTGAACATGTTTTCCTGACGATTTTTATGGAGATGCAATGCGTTTGAGGCTACATATTCGCAGCAATGAGCCCATGATCGAGGACGATCTGCGGCTTAACCACGATATTGCATTTGGAGACGAACATGGCCGGGCATTCCATTCCCCACTTCCAGAACGATGGCGGACACAGCGTAATCGAGATCGGCGTCAAGGAATTCATGTGCACCGGCGCTTCGGTGCCTTTCGATCATCCCCACATCTTCATCGATATGGGCGACGACAACGAGAAGGTCTGTTCCTACTGCTCCACGCTCTACCGCTACAATCCGTCGCTGAAGGCCGAGCAGACCAATCCTCCGGGCTGCGTCTTCCATGTGAAGGCCGCCTGAGCTTCCACCTCTTCTGATCGGGGCGCATCATGCCCATCACCTCCGTAGCCATTGTCGGTGCCGGTATCGCCGGTCTCACCGCGGCCCTTTCTTTTGCCCGGCACGGCGTCAGCTCCGACATCATCGAACAGGCCGGTGAGCTCACGGAAGTCGGCGCCGGCCTGCAGCTGTCGCCCAATGCCGCCCGCCTCCTCGCCGAACTCGGCGTGATGCCGGAGATCGAGGCACGCTGGACGGAGCCGGTCAGCGTCGATCTTGCATCGGGAAGAACGCTTGCCCCGCTATTATCGCTGCCCATGGGCGCAGTGGCCCGCACGCGCTGGGGCGCACCCTACGGCGTCCTCCACCGCTCGACGCTGCAACGCGCACTTCTCGATGCGGTGACCCGCAATCCACTCTGCCGCCTGCATCTCGGCAAACGTCTGGAAAACGCCACGGCGGATGTCATCGCCTCGATCACCTTCCGCGACCATGACCTGATAGTCGGCGCGGACGGCGTGTGGTCGGCGGCCCGTTTTGCCGTCCCCTCTGCCCCCGTCGCCACCTTCTCCGGCAATGTCGCCTGGCGCTTCACGGTCGCTGCAAAAGATGTGCCTTCCGCCATCAACAAAAGCGCCGTCACCGCCTATCTCGGTTCGGGCGGCCATATCGTTGCTTATCCGCTAAAGGAAGTCGACGGCTTCAACATCGTTGCCATCGCGCTCGGTGCCGATCCCGGCGCGACATGGCGGGCCGAATCGAGCGGGCAGCAGAAAGCCATGCTGCTGGCGCAATTTCGCGACTGGAGCCCGGATATCGTCCGGCTCCTGTCATCGTCGGAAAATCCGACCTTCTGGCCGCTTTATCAGGCCGGTCCCGGGCGCTGGCACAATGGCCGCGATACGGTGCTGATCGGCGATGCCGCCCATGCGATGATGCCCTTTGCGGCACAGGGAGCGGCTATGGCCATCGAGGACGCCTTTGAACTGGCGGGCACGCTTGCCGGAACGACCCTGCCCGTGCCGCAAGCCCTTGCCGCCTTCGAGGCCCTGCGCCTTCCGCGCATAGAAAAGGCCCGCAAGCGGGCCTCTCTCAATCGTTTTGCCTATCACGCCACGGGTCCTGTCCGTCTTGCCCGGGACTTCGTCTTTTCGACACGTCCGACGGAAGCCTTTCTGAAAGACTTCGACTGGCTTTATGGCTACCGCGCCAAGGGCTGAGGTTAGACCCCAGCCGCCGCCGCAAACCCGGCCTCGAGATCCTTCTTGAGGTCGGCGATATCTTCAAGCCCGATCTGCAGACGGATGACCGGACCTTCCGACGGGCCTTTGGCAATCGTCCTGTCGACAAGCGATACGGAAACGGCAAGCGATTCGTATCCACCCCAGGAATAACCGAGCCCGAAGAACGTCAGTGCATCGAGGAATGCCGCAGCCGTCTGCTTGTATTTGCCCTCCTGCGCCTTCAGCACGAAGGAAAACACGCCGCTCGCGCCCTTGAAATCGCGCTTCCAGAGTTCGTGCCCGGCAAAGCTCGGCAAGGCCGGGTGCAGAACGCTGACAACATCGTCGCGGCTTTCCAGCCAGGTGGCGATATCGAGGGCGCTCTCCTGATGGTGCGCCAATCGAATGCCCATGGAGCGCATGCCGCGCAGGATCTGATAGGCGTCATCCGGCGTCACGCAGATGCCGAGATTGGTATTGGCCTGATAAAGCGCCTTCCAGTGCTTCTCATTGGCCGAGACGAACCCCATCAGCACATCGGAATGCCCGGAGGGATATTTGGTGGCGGCGTGGATGGAAACATCGACGCCGAAATCGAGCGGCTTGAAATAGAGCGGCGTCGCCCAGGTATTGTCCATTGTCACGACGCAATCGTGCCTGTGGGCGATCTCGGTGACCAGCCGGACATCCTGTATCTCGAAAGTGTTCGAACCCGGCGCTTCCAGATGCACGAGCTTCGTATTCGGCCGAATGAGCGCCTCGATGCCAGCCCCGATCGCCGGGTCATAATACTCCACGTCCACACCGAGCTTCTTCAGCATCGTGTTGCAGAAGCGGCGCGTGGGAAAATAGACGGAATCAACGACCAGCGCATGATCGCCCGCGCAGAGATAGGCAAGGAAAGGCACGGTGATCGCAGCAAGACCGGATGGTACGAGAATCGTTCCGAACGAACCCTCCAGCTCGTTGACGAGATTGCACAGCGCATCCGTCGTCGGCGTTCCGTGGGTGCCGTAGGTATATTTCTGGTTTTCAGTCGAAAGCGTCTCGGCGTCGGGGAAAAGTACGGTGGAGCCGCGCACGATCGGGGGATTGACGAAACCGAAACAGTCCGCGGGATCGTTGCCGCCGTGGGTCAGGCGCGTATTCACACCTGCGGCGGAAAGCAGGTCATTTTTCTTGGTCATTTCAGATCAGCTTTCGAAGGGATATTGACGCAAGCGACAATGCTAAGAGCGAACGGCAAGGTCAAGTCCCGCAAAGCATCGCCGGCGCGTCGATTGCTGCACGGTAAAGCAGCATACAAGAAGTATACAAAATTCGTGCAAGTGCAAAT
This sequence comes from Rhizobium oryzihabitans, assembly GCF_010669145.1. Taxonomy (NCBI): domain Bacteria; kingdom Pseudomonadati; phylum Pseudomonadota; class Alphaproteobacteria; order Hyphomicrobiales; family Rhizobiaceae; genus Rhizobium; species Rhizobium oryzihabitans. The sequence goes on along the minus strand of NZ_CP048632.1, from coordinate 561,321 downwards.
TTTCGCAAAAATATGCTTATATTTTCACCCTTTGCACACTTCCCGACCAAAATTTGGAAAATTCCGTTTTATAGGCACAATTATTGCCGGCACGTCTTGACCCCGCTGCCAATTGCGATTGTGATAGAAAAAGCGGATCGAAAAGGTCTTGCTGAAGGGGAGCTGGGGTAAAACAAAGATGCCGGTCCCCTTCCATTGACGATAACAAACAAAGGTTGGGAAAAATGAAAAAGGCAATTCTGTCAGCCGCTATCGGCGCAGCAGTTTTGGGAGGAGCCTCGGTCGCTTCGGCTGCGACGCTTCAGGATGTGAAGTCGAAAGGTTTCGTCACCTGCGGCGTGAGCGCGGGCATTCCGGGATTTTCAAATCCCGACGACAAGGGCGAATGGTCCGGTATCGACGTGGACTATTGCCGTGGTATTGCCACAGCGGTTTTCGGTGATCCTTCCAAGGCAAAGTTTGTCGCCCTTTCGAGCAAGGACCGCTTCCCGGCCCTGCAGTCTGGCGAAGTCGACGTTCTGACCCGTAACACCACCTGGACGATCAGCCGCGATACATCGCTCGGCTTCAACTTCCGCACCGTCAACTATTATGACGGCCAGGGCTTCATCGCCAAGAAGGGCCTCAACGTGAAGTCCGCGCTTGAGCTTTCCGGCGCCGCCGTCTGCGTTCAGACCGGCACGACCACCGAACTCAATCTCGCCGACTACTTCAAGACCAACAATCTTCAGTACAACCCGGTCGTTTTCGAAAAGGAAGCCGACGCAACCTCCGCCTATGATTCCGGCCGTTGCGACGTCTACACCACCGACCAGTCGGGTCTTTACGCCATCCGCCTCAAGCTGAAGAACCCGGACGACAACATCGTTCTGCCTGAAGTCATCTCCAAGGAGCCCCTTGGACCGGCCGTTCGCCAGGGTGACGACCAGTGGTTCGACATCGTGACCTGGGTTCACTACGCCATGGTCAATGCCGAAGAACTGGGCATCACCTCCAAAAACGTTGATGAACAGAAGACCAGCGCCAACCCGGATATCAAGCGTCTGCTCGGCACCGAAGAAGGCACCAAGATCGGTACCGACCTCGGCGTGACCAACGACTGGGCTTACAACATCGTCAAGCTGGTGGGTAACTACGGCGAAGTCTTCGACCGCAACGTCGGTGCCGGCTCGCCGCTGAAGATCGAGCGTGGCCAGAACGCGCTCTGGACCAAGGGCGGCCTGCAATACGCACCGCCGGTCCGTTGATCGACCCCATCCTCGGCTAGATCATGCAGGGAGGCTGGGCAACGCCCAGCCTCCATTTGAAATTATATAAATAAGCTCGCAAAGAGCATATAAAAGGGAAAGGTGCCTATGGCAGGCAACGCGGTCAGTTCGCAACGATCGCGCGCGCAAAGCGCGTCGTCACTTATCTATGATCCACGCATACGCGGCATATTCTATCAGGTTCTGACAGTCGTCATCCTGACCGCTTTCGTCTGGGTCATCGTGACGAACACGATCACCAATCTTCAACGGGCAAATATCTCATCCGGCTTCGGCTTCCTCAACGGAAGAGCCGGTTTCGATATCGGCCAGTCGCTCATCGCCTATACCAGCGATGCGACCTATGGCCGGGCGCTGCTCGTTGGCATTCTCAACACGATCCAGGTCGCATTTTTCGGCATCATCGCCGCCTCGATCATCGGTTTCATCGTCGGTATCGCGAGACTTTCGAGCAACTGGCTGATCTCGAAGCTCGCGCAGGCCTATGTGGAAATCTTCCGCAACATCCCGCCCCTGCTTGTCATCTTCTTCTGGTACAAGGGCGTCATTTCCGTCCTGCCGCAGGCGCGCGATTCTCTGGAATTTCCGCTCGGAAGCTACCTCAACAATCGCGGTTTCTTCTTTCCGAAGCCCCTCTGGGGCGAAGGCACGTGGCTCATTCCGCTTGCCTTCCTGGTAGCCATCGTCATCAGTTTCTTCGTTTACCGCTGGGCAAAGGCGAGGCAGGAAAAAACCGGCCAGCAGTTCCGCACCGGAATAACGGTCACGCTTCTCATCATCGGCCTGCCGCTCGCGACATTCCTCGCGCTTGGCTCACCGCTGACATTCGACTATCCGATTGCCGGGCGGTTCAACCTCTCGGGCGGCGCGGTCGTCGCACCTGAATTCATGTCGCTGTTTCTGGCGCTCTCCTTCTACACCGCCTCCTTCATCGCCGAGATCGTTCGCGGCGGCATCAAGGCCGTGGCAAAGGGGCAGACCGAGGCAGCGGAAGCACTGGGCCTTCGCCAAAGCACGACGACACGTCTGATCGTCGTTCCGCAGGCAATGCGCATCATCATTCCGCCGCTGACGAGCCAATATCTCAACCTGACCAAGAACTCCTCGCTGGCGGTCGCTGTCGGTTTCGCCGACATCGTCTCCATCGGTGGCACGATCCTGAACCAGACGGGACAGGCGGTTGAAGTCGTTGCGATCTGGCTGGTCATCTATCTCTCGCTGTCCCTGCTCACGGCCGTGGTCATGAACTGGTTCAATGCGAAAATGGCCCTGGTGGAGAGATAATCGATGACGATCAGCAATCACGCTTTCGTGCGACACACCATTGAGGATGCCAAACCCGCGCCGTCGAGCGCGGTCGGCATCGGCCATTGGCTTCGCACCAAACTCTTCGCCACGCCGAAGGACACCGTCCTCACGGTTATTGCCATCGCGTTCCTTGCCTATCTTCTGCCGCCAGTCATCGACTGGCTGTTCATAGATGCGGTGTGGACCGGCAGCGATCGCATCGCCTGCCTGACCGCCTCCCAGGGCGGTGCGCTTCCGGACGGCCAGTCCGGCGCGTGCTGGGCTTTCGTTTCGGCCAAGCTCGGGCAATTCGTCTTCGGTCGCTACCCGCTCGACGAGCGCTGGCGTCCGATCCTCGTGATGGTGACATTCGCCATCCTGCTCGTGCCCATGCTCATCCCGAAGGCACCGTTCAAGCGTCTGAATGCGCTGGCGCTTTTTATCATCCTGCCCTTCATTGCGTTTTTCCTGCTCATCGGCGGCGTCTTCGGCTTGCCTAAGGTGGAAACGCAGCTCTGGGGCGGCCTGATGGTGACCCTCATCCTGTCGTTCTTCGGGATCACGGTCTCCCTGCCCTTTGGCATTCTTCTGGCACTCGGCAGACGGTCAAACCTGCCGGTCATCAAGATGCTCTGCGTGCTTTTCATCGAAGTCATCAGAGGCATTCCGCTGATTACCGTCCTGTTCTTCGCCAGCATCATGCTGCCGCTGTTCCTGCCCGACGGCTGGACCTTCGACAAGTTCCTGCGCGCGCTGGTCGGTGTGTCGCTGTTCTCCTCGGCCTATATGGCGGAGGTGATCCGCGGCGGCCTGCAGGCCATTCCGAAGGGACAATATGAAGGGGCGGATTCGCTTGGCCTGAACTACTGGCAGAAGACGCGGCTGATCGTGCTGCCGCAGGCGCTGAAGCTGGTCATTCCGGGCATCGTCAACACCTTCATCGGGCTTTTCAAGGACACGTCGCTGGTCTCGATCATCGGCATGTTCGACCTGCTCGGCATTGTCACACTCAACCAATCGGATGCGAACTGGGCGACACCCGTCACGGCCATGACTGGCTATATTTTCGCAGGCTTCGTATTCTGGATATTCTGCTTCGGCATGTCGCGTTATTCGCTGTTCATGGAACGGCACCTCGACACCGGGCATAAACGATAAGGGACGCTCAAATGGCAGAAACCCAAGCAAAAAAACTGACCGTTTCGGCTACGGACGTGGCAATCGAAATCGTCGGCATGAACAAGTGGTACGGCGACTTCCACGTGCTGCGCGATATTAACCTGAAGGTGATGAAGGGCGAGCGCATCGTCATCGCCGGCCCTTCGGGTTCCGGCAAGTCGACCATGATCCGCTGCATCAACCGGCTGGAGGAACATCAGTCGGGGCTGATCAACGTCGATGGTATCGAACTCACCAACGACCTGAAAAAGATCGACGAGGTGCGGCGCGAGGTTGGCATGGTGTTCCAGCACTTCAACCTGTTCCCGCATCTGACGATCCTCGAGAACTGCACTCTGGCGCCGATCTGGGTTCGCAAGACACCCAAGAAGGAAGCCGAGGAAATCGCGATGCACTATCTGAAGCGCGTCAAGATTCCCGAGCAGGCCCACAAATACCCCGGCCAGCTCTCCGGCGGCCAGCAGCAGCGCGTGGCGATCGCCCGCTCGCTTTGCATGAAGCCGAAGATCATGCTGTTCGACGAACCGACATCAGCGCTCGACCCTGAAATGGTCAAGGAAGTGCTCGATACCATGGTCGGCCTTGCCGAAGACGGCATGACGATGCTGTGCGTGACCCACGAAATGGGCTTCGCCCGCCAGGTCGCCAACCGCGTCATTTTCATGGACCAGGGCCAGATCGTCGAACAGAATTCGCCCGCCGAATTCTTCGACAATCCCCAGCACGAGCGCACCAGGCTGTTCCTCAGCCAGATCCTGCACTAAGAACTGCGCGATCACCAAAGCATCATCCAGCGGGGCCTTTTCGGCCCCGTTTTTTTATGGTGGCAAACAATTCTCCACACTCGACGTCATCCTCGCCCCTGAGGCGAGGATCCACTTCTTCCCCGCTCATGGATCCTCGCCTCAAGGGCGAGGATGACGGGCCGAGGGGTGGTTTAATTTGCCCTGGTTTCTCACCTTCCCAGCGAAGCAACAGCCACACCGAGTCGTCGTTCCACATTACTTCCCTTCCGTCAAAACGGTGAAACCATCAACTCCGCCAACCATTTAACCATCTGTTACGAAACAGGAATCCTTGTTTTGCAGGGCTTGTAGCGGCCCATGTCATTTTTTTGTCAAATCATGCATTTTTCCGCTTGCAGACCTTCGGGAGCCTGACTATAAGGGCGCCACACCACAAGCGCACGCGCCCTTCGTCTATCGGTTAGGACGTCAGATTTTCATTCTGAAAAGAGGGGTTCGACTCCCCTAGGGCGTGCCACTTGCCTTCCTGTTTCCCCTTCAAGATATGCAATGACGCGATTTGTCACGATCGTTCTTCGATCGAGCATCCGCAAATTTTCCATCGCGACGATGACGACGCTGGAACCGATTGCCGGCAGGTACGTTAAAATGCTGTCCCCCCGATGGAAGGCGAGCCGGGCGAAATGCCAATGGGCAAATTATACGGCTTGCCTTTCCCTCCTCCCCGATTTCCGTGTTGCCAAACCAGCGATCAATTGAAGCCAGCTAAGGCTTCAGTAATCGTGCACTTCATTTGACCAAGCCAAAAACCGCTCCAAATCACTCAGCGATAGAGCCGTTATTTCAAAGCTTTGGCCTCTCCCATCACGGTTTTCCACAGCCCTTCCGCTCCGCGTAAAAAAACTCGTCATGAAGCGAAAAAAATCGATTTTTCCGCTTGCGGACCACCGGGAGCCTGACTATAAGGGCGCCACACCACAAGCGCACGCGCCCTTCGTCTATCGGTTAGGACGTCAGATTTTCATTCTGAAAAGAGGGGTTCGACTCCCCTAGGGCGTGCCACTTTCTTCTCTCATAAAATCATCATTCTACATAAAGTTCCTCACGCGATACATGAGAATGAAGACGCGCATCGTTGCCGTTCGTCCGTCCGCTTTTTCCCTGAAATTGAAGCTCGATCCGCAGCCCTTCAGGGCGCGAAAGCCGCGTCCAGAACCCGCAGCTGCACACGCCTCTGGCCCTGCCAGAGATCGGCGCCCACCGTGCCCGCGACATGGATGGACCTGCCGCGCGCATTCAGCAGCATCTGCCCCAAAGGGGCCTCTGCGGCGCGAAATGCTATGCCGTCCAGCCGCGAGCCGTCCATGGCCTCGAGCGTGATCTTGACGTGGGCGGTGCCGACCAGGCGCACATCGCGCAGCCTGTGGGCTGGCACGGCAAAGATCGGCTGGGAATGGCCGGAGCCATAAGGACCTGCCTGCTCCAGCTGATCGACCAGCTGCAATGTCGCGCCGGACGCGCCGATCGCGCCGTCGATCTTCAGCACGCTGCTTTCCACCAGTTCGCTCACCGTCTTGAGGGCGGCCTCCTCGAAGAAAGCCCGGAGCTTGCCGAGATTGGCGCGCTCCACCGTCAGGCCGGCCGCCATGGCGTGACCGCCGCCCTTGACCAGCAGTCCCGCATCCACGGCAGCCCGCACCATCCGGCCCATATCGAAACCGTTGATCGAGCGGCCGGAACCCGTGCCCTTGCCGGAGGGATCAAAAGCAATTGCAAAAGCCGGACGGCGGAAACGGTCCTTCAGCCGCGAAGCGAGCAGGCCGACAATACCCGGATGCCAGTTTTCCCGGGCGGTGACGATGACACCAGCACCAGAACCGTCACCATATTCGAACAGGGCCTCCGCTTCTGCTTCCGCCAGCATCGCGGCTTCCATGGCCTGCCGCTCGCGGTTCAGCTCATCCAGCCTCTCGGCGATGACTTCAGCCTGTGACGGGTCTTCTATGGTCAGGAGGCGGCTGCCGAGCGCGGCATCGCCGATGCGGCCGCCGGCATTGATGCGTGGCCCGATCAGGAACCCGAAATGATAGGGCGTCACCGGCCCGCCCAGCCCTGCCTTCTTGAACAGCGCCGCCAGCCCCGCATTGTTCATATGGCGTGCCGCAATCAGCCCCTTCACCACATAGGCGCGGTTCAGCCCCTTTAGCGGCACCACATCGCAAACGGTCGCAAGTGCGACGATATCCAACAGCGATAGCAGATCGAGCGTGAAGGCCTGCCGGTTGCGCCTGTCTTTCAGCAGCCTGAGGGTAGCAACCAGCACCAGAAACACCACGCCAGCAGCGCAGAGATGCCCCTGCCCCGAAAGATCGTCCTCCCGGTTGGGATTGACCAGCGCGACTGCCGGCGGCAGTTCCGAGCCAACCTGATGGTGATCGATCACCACCACATCGGTGCCCGCATCCTTCGCCGCCTGCAGCGATTCATGGCTGGTGGAACCGCAATCGACGGTAACGATCAGGGTGGCGCCATTGGCGGCAAGCTGCTGCATCGCCGCCGGGTTCGGCCCGTAGCCTTCAAAAATCCGGTCAGGAATGTAGATTTCCGATGTGAGCCCGAAATGCGCAAGAAAACGGTACATCAAGGCGGAAGAAGCAGCGCCGTCGACATCGTAATCGCCAAAGATCGCCACTTTTTCGCCGGTCTCGATGGCGCGCACCAGCCTTTCGGCCGCCTTTTCGCAATCAGTCAGCATATGCGGATCGGGCATCAGGGAACGGATCGTGGGATCAAGGAATGTCAGCGCGTCATCGACGCCCACCCCGCGCCCGGCCAGCACCCGTGCAATCAGTTCGGGAATGGCATGGACCTGTGACATGGCCAGCGCACGGTTCTGTCCGGCCTGATCCAGCCGTGAAACCCAGCGCTGTTCTGTCGCCGACCGCTCCACGCTCAGAAATGCGCGGGCCACGGTATCGGCCGGCTCCATCATTGCCATCCTGTCCATCGTCCTGTCGTGTGCGTGCGCATCCGCGCCTTTTCTTACACCGGGCTAAATGGCGATGGCGGGTTTTTCAAGCAAAAACGCCTGTGCAGGGTTTTACACCGAAAAAATCGAGAAGAACGGGCTGACGATCGATACCGCGCCGACCAGCAGCAGCAGTGAAAACACCGCAAGCGAACACCAGTTGCGCTCATAGTCGGCAATATCGAATTCCATGCTTCGAATATTGTCATTGGCATTGTGAGGCCGTGCCCGATGATGGGCGGCCAGAACGCCTTCGCGCTTGTTGTCCTTGAAAAGGATAATCGATGTCACGGCCACGCCTCCCTCGCTTGGTGAACATGATTAACCATAGAGGCGAATCGCGTTGCATTCCAGTGAGTTTGGAGAGGCTCGCACAAATTTTATAGGCGTTACCGGTTCAAATAAAAGCCAAACAGGTTTCGCTGAAACTTCTGTTCGGTCATCCTCGGGCTTGACCCGAGGACCCACCGCCACAAGAAACTGGATCCTCGGGTCGAGCCCGAGGATGACGTCGCGTTTGACGAGAGGCTGTCGTGTCCGGCATCAGACACGACGCTATCTTTTCTGATTTATCAGGTCCGCTCGATGCGGATGACCTGCGGCTCGCTGACGAGATATTTCTCGTTCTTGATCGCCTTCACGGCCTTGCGGATCGCATCTTCCATCGTTGCATGGGTAACGAGGATGATCGTCTGCGGCGCGCCTTCCACATGCACGCGCTGGCGCTGCACGATGGATTCCAGCGAGATGTTGTTGTCCGCCATGCGGCTGGCGATGGAGGCGAAGACGCCGGCCTGATCCTTCACCGTCAGGCGAATGAAATACCCGCCCTCATGGCTCTTCATCTTGGCGCGACGATATTCCGTCAACGACTTCGCTGGGCGGCCGAGCACCGGGACCTGCTGGGCACCGGGACGGCTCTTGGCGATATCGGCGATGTCGCCGAGCACGGCCGAGGCCGTGGCGTTGCCGCCCGCACCCGGACCGACCATCAGCAGCTCGCCGAGAATATCGGATTCGATTGCGACCGCATTGGTCACCCCATCAACCTGGGCAATGACGGAATCGAGGGGAACCATGGTCGGATGCACCCGTTGCTCGATGCCGGATTCGGTCACCTGCGCCACGCCGAGAAGCTTGATGCGATAGCCGAGGTCGGCTGCCGCCTGAATGTCCTCGCTGGAGATGTTGGTGATGCCTTCCAGATAGATGTCATCGGCCGAAATCTTGCTGCCGAAGGCAAGCGTGGTCAGAATGGCAAGCTTGTGGGCGGTGTCGTTGCCCTCGATATCGAAAGCCGGATCGGCTTCCGCATAACCCAGCCGCTGCGCTTCCTTCAGACAGGCCTCGAACGACAGCCCTTCCTTCTCCATCTTGGTCAGGATGTAGTTGCAGGTGCCGTTCATGATGCCGTAGATGCGCGACACATGGTTGCCGGTGAGAGACTCGCGCAGCGCCTTGATGACGGGAATACCGCCGGCCACAGCCGCTTCGAAATTGAGGAGCGCGCCCTTCTCTTCGGCAATCGTCGCCAGTTCCACGCCGTGCTTGGCAAGCAGAGCCTTGTTGGCAGTCACCACATGGAGACCGCGCGCAAGTGCGGAGCGGACGGCATTTTCCGCCTGCCCGGAAGCGCCACCGACGAGTTCGACGAATACGTCGATATCGGCTTCGCTCGCCATCTGCTCGGGCGTGTCGAACCAGGTAATACCCTTGAGATCGATGCCGCGGTCGCGCGAACGGTCACGCGCGCTGACGGCAATAATCTCAATCGCGCGTCCGCAGGTGTTTGCAAGTTCGTTGCTTCTCTGCTGGAGGATGCGCACGAGCGAAGCGCCGACAGTGCCGAGCCCCGCTATGCCGATTCTCAATGAATCTGCCATGGGTATGTTCCTGATTTGCTGATGATGGTGGCGGCCGGGACCCGGCCGCCTTCGGTTGCCCTTATCTGTGGGCGTTGAGCGAAACGACATTGTGCATCGTTTCGTCTGCGCTCGACAGGAAACGCTTCAGATTGCGCGCTGCCTGACGAATTCGATGTTCGTTCTCCACGAGCGCGAGGCGGACGTAATCATCGCCCATCTCGCCAAAGCCGATGCCGGGAGCAACGGCGATATCTGCCTTCTCGACGAGGATCTTGGAAAACTCAAGGCTGCCGAGATGACGGAACTTTTCCGGAATTTTCGCCCAGGCGAACATCGTCGCCGCCGGCGGCGGAACCTCGAAACCGGCCTTGCCGAAAGTATCGACCATGACGTCGCGGCGGCGGCGATAAACGCTGCGCACTTCCGCAATGTCGGAGCCGTCACCGTTCAGCGCATGCGTCGCCGCAACCTGGATCGGCGTGAAGGCGCCGTAGTCGAGATAGGACTTCACGCGGGTCAGCGCCGCGATCAGCCGCTCGTTGCCAACGGCAAAGCCCATGCGCCAGCCGGGCATGGAGAAGGTCTTCGACATCGAAGTGAATTCGACCGCAACGTCGATCGCGCCCGGGACCTGCAGCACGGAAGGCGGCGGGTTGTTGTCGTCGAAATAGATTTCCGAATAGGCAAGGTCGGACAGCACGATGATCTCGTGCTTCTTCGCAAACGCGATCACGTCCTTGTAGAAATCGAGCGAGGCAACATGCGCCGTCGGGTTAGATGGGTAATTGACGATCAGCGCAAGCGGCTTCGGAATGGAGTGGCGCACAGCCCGCTCCAGAGGCCCGAAGAAGCTTTCATCCGGCTCGACATTCATCGAACGGATAACGCCGCCCGCCATCAGGAAGCCGAAGGCGTGGATCGGATAGGTCGGGTTCGGACACAGGATCACGTCACCCGGCGCCGTGATGGCCTGCGCCATATTGGCGAAACCTTCCTTGGAACCGAGCGTGGCAACAACCTGCGTATCCGGGTTCAGCTTCACGCCGAAACGGCGGGCATAATAGGCTGCCTGCGCGCGGCGAAGACCGGGAATGCCCTTGGACGAGGAATAACGATGGGTGCGCGGATCCTGAACGACCTCGCAAAGCTTGTCGACGATCGCCTTGGGGGTCGGAAGGTCGGGATTGCCCATGCCGAGATCGATGATATCGGCCCCGGCCGCTCGCGCGCTCGCTTTCAAACGGTTGACCTGTTCGAAGACGTATTGCGGCAGACGCCGGACCTTATGAAACTCTTCCATCTCTTTCCTCATGGGAATGGACCGGTTCTTCCGGTCCATAACGAAGGTTCGTTTTTTGTTTTTAAACGCCGCCGACACGAACCGATCCGGCAGGCGTTATTCATTGTAGCGCAAAGCACGGGAAAACCTACAGGGCTTTTCTCGGTCTACGCGGCATCGCGATCATCCACCCGTGCCTTCGGCACGGCCTTTTCGGCCCTCCAGCAAGGCGGATCGCGCAACATGATCAGGAAACCTGCATAACGCCAGATTCTTGGAAAATGCAAGGCAAGCCATGCTCAAGAACGGCCATTCCTGGCGATCAGCCGCGCTCGCCCTTCACAATTGCTGCGCGGATGACCGAAAGCACCCGTTCAGGCTTGATATCCGTGCAGACCAGCTGGCTTGGATGCCCGTCCCAGTCGCCCGGCGGAAAGGCGCGGCCATCTGGTTTCTGAATGGTCTGTCCGTCGGCAAGCCCGCCGCAGACGACGCGGATAGGCCCGCTGCGGGTCTCGAACAAATCAGGCGCCACGAGATAGACGCAGGCGCAGCTGTCATGCACCACCATGCCATCGCCGGTCCGGGTCTTGTAGAAATCAATATAGAATTGCGACAGATCGGAAAGCAGCTGCACCGGCTTGCCGCCAGCCTCCGCCATTTCCGCCATGAAGGCGCTGGTCATCACCGTTTTCGTCGTCACGTCGAGGCCGACCACGACCACGCGCCAGGGTGCGGTGAAGACCAGATCGGCCGCTTCCGGATCACCGTGAATATTGGCCTCGGCCGCCGGCGAAACATTGCCGTTGATGTCGAAGGCGCCGCCCATGACGATCACCTGCTTCACCAAGGCCGCAAAATCCGGCTCCTCGCGCAGCGCCAGCGCCAGATTGGTCATGCGGCCGACTGCAATCAGGGTCACCTCGCCGGGATTGGCCTTGACCGTCTCGATGATGAAGCGGTGCGCCGGACGCAGATCGAGCGGCAGATCGACGGTCTCGGGGATGTCGATATCGCCAAGACCATTTTCGCCGTGGATGAATGTCGGCCAATGGCCTTCCTTGCGGGCAGGATCGAAGGTCACGCCCGCGCCCCTGGCGACCGGCGCCGTCATCTGCCATTCCCGTTTCAGGAAAAGCGCATTGCGGGTGGTGATATCGATGGGCGCATTGCCGAAGACCGTGGTGACGCCGATCAGATCGATATCGGGGTGGCGATGCAGGAACAGAAGCGCCATCGCGTCATCCACACCGGGGTCCGTATCGAATATCACTTTATGCATAATGCCCTCATCCGTATGTCCTGAGCCTCACCGCCGCTCCTGGCGATGCGCCACGGAAACATACCCATAAGCGGCAGCACCGCAATCCCCCCGACTGCAGCAGATCAGAGAGAAAAATATTGCGTGGCAGTCTTTTCGGTGAAAGAAGAGGTCCTCTCCCTTCCGCCTGCCCGGACATGCCAAGTGCAAGACATCGCCCTCAACGTTTTCCTCGTCCTTTTCTGCGTCGCCATCTTTGCCGGATTTATTGATTCCATCGCCGGCGGCGGCGGTCTCATCACCATTCCGGCCATGCTGATCATGGGAATTCCGCCGCTCGACACGCTCGGCACCAACAAGCTGCAATCGCAGTTCGGCTCGGCCTCCGCCACGCTTGCCTATGCAAGGCGCGGCCATGTCAATCTCAGGGAGCAATTGCCGATGGCCATCATGGCCATGGTCGGCGGAGGGCTCGGCGCTGTCACCGCCGCCTTCGTGCCGTCGGATCTCCTGCGCACCATCATGCCGTTTCTGCTGATCGCCATCGCCCTTTATTTCGCCTTCAAGCCGCAGCTCAGCGATATCGATAGCCACCGCCGTATCACGCCCTTCGTTTTCGGCCTGACGGTCGCACCGCTGGTGGGCTTTTATGACGGCGTTTTCGGCCCCGGCGCGGGTTCGTTCTACATGTTGGCCTTCGTGGCGCTTGCCGGGTTCGGCATGCTGAAGGCAACCGCCCATACCAAGCTTCTGAACCTCGGTTCGAACTTCGGCGGTTTCGTTGTTTTTGCAATTGGCGGCGCGGTTCTGTGGAAGCTCGGCCTTGCCATGGGTGTCGGCCAGTTCGTCGGCGCGCAGATCGGATCACGCTTTGCGATGAAGAACGGCGCAAAGATCATTCGCCCGCTGCTGGTTCTCTCCTGCCTGGCCATGGCGACGAAGCTTCTTGTGGATGCCTCATCTGCATGGTCGATCGCCACGATCTGGGATACGATTTTTTCGAAATGACAGGAAGCGGGAGCGTTTCCGTCCAAACCGGAAACGCATTCATTCTCAAGCGCTGGCTCAAGCGCTGGCGCGGCCACGTCTGCGGTCGGCGATTTCCCTGATCACCACCATCGCACCGACGAGCTTGTAGGTGGAGGAATAGCAGGGCGACATTTCCAGCGACTTCACGATCGTGTTGCCGTCGTGGTCTTCCGCATAGGTATATTTCGACGTGTCGCCCTTGAAGCAATTGTCGAGTTTCTCACGCAGGTCGTTCTGGAAACGGTGGACGCCGACAAGCTCGGCAATATGGCAGCCGACAATATCCTCCGGCGCGTTGCGCTGGAAGGCGTCGAGAGCGTTGGCGAAGGATACCCGGTAGCCGGGGGAAACGATGACAACGGGCTCGTCGAGATCGTTGAGCATGTCCTCATCGAGGACCAGATGCCTGTGGTGCCACTCCAGAGTGTCCTCGTCCTCGTCGCCGATGACCTTTGACTTGAGCGGCATGCCGACATATCGGTCAACCAGAGTTCTCAGAAGCTCGGAGTTGCGCTGCACGCAGCCGAGATCTTCCGCCTCATGGTTGAGGAGATCAATGGCGAATCGAAACTGCTCGCGAATGTCCTCGGAACTTCCAGTCTGACGCCCGACAACCCGCTCGAGAAGCTGCTCCAGTTCACGCTCCAGCACCGCGATCTTGTCGGCCTCGTTCTTACCAACGGCAGATTGCAGTTCCGTGTAACGCAGCCAGAACAGCTCAATCAAATCTTTCAACCCAACTCTCCCTGAACGGGCAAACACACACCGTTCCCGATCCGAACGGATGGACCCTTTATCCCCTTATTGTAGCGTCCGCGCCTTTAAAAATGAGGTAACGAAGCGCGCAAACGCCGCAGGGATTGTTGTCCAAAATATCACAGCCGCCTCTATTTTTTCAATTTCGATAATCCATGAGCGAAAAATGAGGTTCCACTAATATGGAAAAATATCGAAATATACAAATTCGCGGCCGAACTTTGTGAAAATCAAGCGCAAACAGGGATGCGGCAAACGCCTCAGATCTGGTGTTTGACGTCCCAGCGGTCGTGATACCAGAGCCATTGGCCGGGATATTCGCGGACCCAGCTTTCCACCTTGTCGTTCAGAAGCTGCGCCGTCGCCTGGATGTCGACATTGCCCTTTTCATCGCGCGGGATCTCGACCTTCGGCTCGATTTCCAGCCGGTACCGATTATCCGGCAGACGGATGCAGCGGGCGGGATAGACATCGCAGTTGAACTGCCGCACCAGCTTGGCAAGCAGCGGATTGGTGCGAACCTCAAGGCCGAAGAACTTCGTCGTCAGCCCCTTGCTGAACTTCTGGTCGACGAGCACGCCGACACCGCCGCCCCTTTCCAGCTGCCGCGCAAGCGCGAAGGACGAGCCGGCATGCGACGGCACGAGATTGCCCATGCGTTCCTTGCGGAACTTGAACACCTTGTCGGCCACAAAAGGATTGTTCGGCGGCCGGAACAGCACGGTCACATCGAGACCAAAGGCGGAACTGGCCACCGGCAACAGTTCGAAATTGCCGCTATGGGCGGTAAAGACGATGAAGGGCCGCGGATTGTCGCGCAGTTCGAGAAAAGTCGGAATGCCCTCGACCTGAATGCGACCGGGCTCGTTTTTCTCCGGATCGAAATCGAACAGCCGGTCGAGAAAGACATATTCCGCCGCAAGCCGACCCATATTGGCCCAGCTGTCCATGGCGATGGCGAGGCGCTCCTCCTCGGATTTTTCCGGAAAGGCGCGAGCGAGATTATACAGCATCAACCGGTGGCGGCCGGTTTTAGGCCCCACGAAGCGCGCCAGCCGGTCGGCAGCGCGAATGCCCGCATCCGCCGGAAAAAGCTTCAGCAGGTTGAGAAGGCCGAAGGCAAATGTCGCAATCAGCCATTGCCGGAAATGGTCCAGTTTCAGGACGATCCGCGTGAGGAATAATTTCACGATGGTCAATCCATCCGCAGAACGATCTTGCCGAACACCTGGCGCGTTTCCATGCGTTCCAGCGCCCGGTCGATATCATCGAAGGTGACTTCGGTGTCGATAACAGGATGAACGATGCCACGCGCCATCTTCTGCATGGCATTGGCCATGTTTTCCATGCGGCAGCCGAAGGAGCCGAGCAGCTTCAGCTGCTGCTGGAACAGCATCATCAGATTGATATCGGTGGAGACGCCGGAGGTGGAACCGCAGGTGACGAGGCGGCCGCCGCGTTTCAGCGAGAACATCGAGGCGACGAAAGTGTCCTTGCCGACATGTTCGAACACCACGTCGACACCCTTCTTTTTCGTCAGCTTGCGCACGACGCCTTCGAAACGGTCTGTCCGGTAGTTGATGACGTGATCGGCGCCAAGCGCCTTCGCCCGTTCGATCTTGTCGTCGGAACCGACCGTCGTGATCACGGTGCAGCCCATCTTCTTGGCAAGCTGGATCGCCGCCGTACCGATGCCCGAGCCGCCCGCATGCACGAGGATGGTTTCGCCGGGCTCAAGCTTGGCATTGTCGAACAGCATGTGCTCAACCGTGCCGAAGGTCACCGGGGCAAGCGCCGCGCCGATGGCATCCACGCCATGCGGAGCCGGAACGAGCTGGCGCGCGGGAATATTGATCTTTTCCTGCGCAAAACCGTCGAGATGGAAACCGTGCACGCCCTGAACATGTTCGCACAGATTGTCACGGCCTTCGCGACAGGGCTTGCAGAGCCCGCAGGTGCGCGCGCCGTAAACCGCGACGAGCTGGCCCGGCAGCACGTTCGACACGCCGGGACCGATGGCTTCCACCACGCCGGAGGCCTCGGCACCGATGGTGAGCGGCATCTTGCGCTTGGCGAAAGCCATGCCGCGCCAGCCCCACACGTCGATGTGGTTGAGCGCCACGGCCTTGACGCGCAGCGTCACCTCGCCCGGTCCCGGTGCGTCCGGTTCGGGCAGGTCCACTTTTTCGAGCTTCCGGTCGTCGACGAGTTGAAGAGCGCGCATGTTTCAGTCCTTCGCCCGAGGGCGTTTATCTCAAGAGTAATTCCAGCAAAACTCTGTAACGGTTTTGCGGTCGGAATGCGTAATCAAAGAAGCGAGAGCGTTTCCGGACGTCCGTTCGGGCCGGAAACGCTTCTGTCTGGCGGAACCGATTATGCCGGTTCCCGTGTCATGACAAGGCTTGCATTCTGCCCGCCAAAGCCGAAGGAGTTGGAAAGCACGGCATTCACCGTCGCGTCCCGCTTCACATTCGGCACCACGTCGAGCGAAATGGTGGGATCGGGATTGTTGTAGTTGATCGTCGGCGGCAGGGTGCCGGTCAGCATGGTCTGCAGCGAGAATACCGCCTCAACCGCGCCTGCAGCCGTCAATGTGTGCCCGATCATCGACTTGTTGGACGACAGCGGAATATTCTTCAGGCCCTCACCGAAGACGGCAAGCATCGAGCCATATTCCATCTTGTCGTTCTCCGGCGTCGAGGTGCCGTGGGCGTTGATGTAGCCAATATCGCTTTCAGCCACGCCTGCATCGGCCAGCGCCGCGCGGATCGTCGCAATCGCGGGTCCGCCATCGGGTGAGGAACGTGTGCGGTGGAAACTGTCGGCCTTTTCACCGGCACCCTTGATGATGCCGAGAACCTTGGCGCCGCGTGCGACGGCGGCTTCGAGCGATTCCAGCACCAGCGTGGCTGCACCTTCAGCGATGACGAAACCATCGCGATCCTTGCTGAACGGCTTGGAAGCCTTTTCCGGCGGGTCGTTCTGGGTCGACAGCGCCGACAGCAACGAAAAGCGGATCAGCGCCTCGGCGCTCACCGAACCGTCGGTCGCAACCGTCAGTGCCCGCTCGGTGCGGCCCTGCCGAATAGCCTCGACGCCGAGCTGGATCGCAGTCGCGCCGGATGCACAGGCGGTCGAGAGTGTTACCGGCAGGCCGCGGGTGCCGAAACGGTCGGAAAGACGTTCGGAAATCGCGCCGAAAAGTGCAGCTTCCTGGAACGCCGGATCGGGACGCTGACGGAAGGCCGTCAGGAAACGTTCATAGGCGTCACCCGGCTGGGCGGCCGGCGGAGACCGGTCTGCAAGCTCGAAACGTGCACTCCATTCCGGCTCGATCGGCGGCGCTGCCAGAAACAGCGGTCCGTCGAAATCGCCGGAGATACCGGCCTGCGCAAGCGCCTCGATGGTCGTCTCGCGCGCAAAGGCATAGGAGCGTTCGACGGAATTCGGTGCGGGAACGTCGATGAAATCGACCGTGCCGCTGATACGGGTGGAAAGCCCCTCCGTGGGGAAACGGGTGATCTTGTGGATACCCGATTTGCCTGATGTCAGCGCCGCCCAGTTATCGGCAAGCCCCTGCCCCAGCGAGGTGATGATGCCCATGCCGGTGACGGCGACGATCGGGCGACCGAGATGATCCTTGAAATTGGAAGTCATGGTCTTTTCTCCTCAAACGTCACGGGACAGAACGGCGACACCTTCGCCGCGCACATGGCCGACGGTGGTGACGACCGCTTCGCTAGCCGCCTCGCCCATCGGCTTTTCCGCGCCGGCATCGAAAGCCGGAACCTTCGCGCCGCTTTCAAGCGTCAGGGCAGCCAATGCGAGCCCAAGCGGAAACTGCGCCTCAAGCCCATGGCCGGTGACACCGCCAAAACCACGAATGACGGCCTGCGGCAGAGCCTTTTCGAGAATATCCTTCTCGCGCTGGGTAACCTCGTCATAACCGCTTGCGCCGGAAAACACGACGGTCGCCGCACTATCCTTTGCCGGAGCGAGGAGACGCTCCATACGCTTCTCCATCTTACCTTCGTCACGGCTGCCGCGATCGCCCTCGATGGCGTCGATGCGGGCATAGATCCGGGCGCCACGTTCCTGGGCGTGCTTGCGCGATTCCAGCACGAGGAAGGCGCCGAGCGAGCCGGAAATCATACCGCCACCGTCCTGGTCACCACGCGACCACAGCGGCTGCCAGCCCCCCTGCGCATGTGCGCCGATGGCTTCGAACAGCAGGATCATGTCGGGACGCTCGGCCGAGAAGGCGCCACCCACCAGCGCGTGGCTGGATTCGCCGGAGCGGATGCGGTGAAACGCGGTTTCAACGGCGGAAATGCCGGCCGCTTCCTCGCCCATGAAAGTGCGCGAAGAGCCGGTAACCTTGTGCACGATGGAAATATTGCCGGCCATCAGGTTGGAAAGCTGGGCGAGAAACAGCGTCGGACGCAGTTCGGTCGTCAGCTTCTCGTTCAGCAGCTTTTCGCGGTCATTGCGCTTCAGCGCCTCGTCGACGATCAGCGTATCGACATTGATGTCGCGCTCGCCGCCGCCGGCAGCAACGATCATGTCCATGGTGGCGCAGGCTTCGGCATTTTCCTTCAGCCCGGCATCGTCGAGCGCCAGACCAGCGGCGAACACGCCGAGACGCTGCCAGTTTTCCATCTGGCGCTGGTCGCCGCGCTTGGCGATCTGCGCGGACCAGTCGATTTCCGGCATGGGGTGAACCGGATAGGGTTTGAACTTTTCGGTCTCGACCACCGTCTCAGGCACCGCCGTTCCCGAAAGAAGCGCGACATGCGCCTGGCTTCCGACGCCGTGACAGGTCACGATGCCGACCCCTGTTATCACCACATCATTGTCAGATTTCATCGTCTGTCATCCTTTGCAGCCGGCCCCATCGAAACGGTCGCGGCTATCCAACAGCGGTTGCGAACAACCACTTCATGCGTTGCGGAATAAAGCGCGCGGTGCGGATTGGCAATGGTGAAGGCCCGATCCGCTGTCGCGAGCCCACGATTTTCATGCTTCGAAACCAGGCCGGTGGGAAAACGTCCTGCATCGAAGGGCCGGAAACGCTTATTTCTGCGCGTCCGCGGCGATTGCCGCCATCAGGCCGACTTCCTCAGCCCGCTTCTTCACGATGGGACCGAGCGGAATGTCGCTGAAGGGCATGGTCCTGAGTTTCAGCTGCGCATCGCAGACCTTCTTGCCGCCGGAAGTAATCTTCGCCTTGGTGACGGCGAAACCGGAACCGTCATGCTCAAGCACCGCCTCGATATCGAGAACGGCACCCGGCTCCACGAAGGTCCGCATCTTGGCGCCATCGACCGACATCAGGAACGGCATGGACGCAAAATCGCTGAATGCCAGAACCATCATGCCGGAGGCCTGCGCCATGGTCTCGATCAGAAGCACACCCGGAACCAGCGGCATGCCGGGGAAATGTCCCTCGAAAACCGGGCTCTTGTCGGGAACGACCGATTGCGCCTTCAACGTGCGCGTCGCCATGTCCACGGCCTCGACCTTGTCGATCATCTGAAAATATTCAAGCAGCATCCGTCCGGCCCGTTTCTGGTCGGTTGCGACCCGCCTCTAAAGGCAGGGTCCAGAAAGAGAAATGCCCGCGTGACGCGGGCATCGTCGCCTCAGCCCTTGGCTGCGCGCAATTCGTCGATCTTGGCGCAGAGGTTCTTCAGCACGAAATATTCTTCGGTGGAAACCTTGCCTTCGTTGACTTCCTGAGTCCACTGCTCGAGCGGAATCTTGATGCCGAATTCCTTGTCGATGGCGAAAACGATATCCAGAAAGTCGAGGCTGTCGATGCCCAGATCGTCGATCGTGTGGCTCTCCGGCGTAATGGTTTCGCGGTCGATTTCGCTGGTTTCGGCGATAATGTCGGCAACCTTGTCGAATGTAGCTGTCACGCCCATAATCCTTATTGTCGTTCGTATGAATTATCCTGTCTGACGCACCACATAGGCAAGTCGCACAAAAAAGCCAATGGTTTCGTGACGTAACTTTGAAATTTGCCTTGAAACTGTTGCCTAAACAGCAACCGAATGGCGGCCGCGTCCATTGCCGAGATAGGTGTCGAAGATTGCCGCGATATTACGGACGAAAGGCTTTCCCGCCTCCGTCACCGCAAAAATATCGGCGTCCAGCTGCACGACGCCATCCCTGTCGATTGCGGCAAAATGCTGCGCCTGCGTTCTCACCGACTGGCTGACCTTGCCGAAGCGATGCCGCAAATCCGCAAGATCAATCGAGAAATCGCACATCAGCCGTTCGATGACATGCGAACGCAGATGATCATCCTCTGAGAGCTCTATCCCTTTGACGACGGCAAGACCGCCCTCGCCCGCGAGACGCTGATATTCCCCGGTCGCCACCATGTTCTGCACATAGCCCTGCGGCAGCCGGCCGATCGAGGACGCGCCAAGCCCGATCAGCGCATCGGCCGTATCGGTGGTGTAGCCCTGAAAATTCCGCCGCAGCTCTCCCGCCTCCGCCGCCTGGCAGAGCGTATCGGCCTGCTTGGCGAAATGGTCGATCCCGATTGCCCTGTAACCCGCCTCGCCAAGCATCACCGCCACCATCGTCATCTGGCGGTAACGCTCGGCAATATCGGGAAGCGCCTGTTCGGGGATCAGCGACTGGTGCTTTTTCATCCAGGGAACATGGGCATAACCGAAAAGTGCGACCCGGTCCGGATCGAGCGAGACGATCTGCACCACCGTCTTTCGCAATGTCTCGCAGGTCTGGAATGGAAGCCCATAGAGAATGTCGCAATTGACGGAATGAACACCCCTCGCCCGCACGGCATCTACCACCGATTGCGTCTGCTCGAAGCTCTGTATCCGGTTGATGGTTTTTTGCACTTTGTCATCGAAGTCCTGAACGCCAAGGCTTGCACGCGTCATGCCGATGGCGGCAAGCGCATCGTATCGGCAGTCGTCCAGGTCGTTCGGGTCCATCTCCACGCTGATTTCCGGTGCCAGCCCAAAGGTGAAATGGCGTCTCAGACAATCCATCAGGCTCACCATGTCCTCAGGTCTCAACATGGTGGGCGAACCGCCGCCGAAATGCACCGCGCTTACCACCGCATCGGGGAAACCAGTGCTCCAACAGCTGCTATCTCCCGCTTAAGTGCCTCAAGATAAACGGCAATCGGTTCGTATTTCAGCGTGTGCCTGGTGTGACAGGCACAGAACCAGCACAGCCGGTCGCAATAGGGAATGTGGAGGTAAAGGGATATCCGATTCCTGTGGCCGAGCTCGCCCAACCATTGCCGGTAGGTGACGCTATTGACCGCTTCGTGAAAATGCGGCGCAGTCGGATAGCTCGTGTAACGCGGAACGGCACCTGAATATTTGCGAAGAAGTTCGGTATTCATCACCCGATTTGCCTTTTATCAAGAAAATGTCGATTTCCTCTCTTTCAGTAACGGCTGCGACAGTTTGCAACTTTGACTTCAATCAAATTGCGCCTTAAGTTCTTGCTAAAGTAGACGCTGGGGCGACGGCTACGCGGCGCAAGCCTTCGAAGAGACCGGATTTTAAACCCGCGGTCGCAATCGTTCCGAAAAAGCCAGCATTGGAAAAGGCTTATGGATACGCTGCAGAAGACCATCCACAATTCGGAAGATCCCGTCGTGTGCCGCTCCTGCGAGGCACGTCACGGCGGTCTTTGCAGCACGCTGACGCCACAGCAACTCTGCGACCTCAACCGCCACTCCAGCCGCAAAAAGCTGGAAGCGGGCAATGAGCTGCTGGGCCAGGGCGAACTCGTCACCTCCTACGGCAATATCCTTAATGGCGTGGTCAAGCTCTCGAAAATGATGTCGGATGGCCGCCAGCAGATCGTCGGCCTGCAATTCGCACCGGATTTTCTCGGCCGCCCGTTCATGGCGGAAAGCAAGATGACGGCGGAAGCCGCAACCGATGTGGAAATCTGTCTCTTCCCGCGCCGCATCGTCGATCGGATGATTTCAGAAGTTCCGGACATGGAGCGCAAGCTTCACAGCCAGTCTCTGAAGGAACTGGATGAAGCGCGTGACTGGATGCTGACGCTTGGGCGTAAATCCGCGCAGGAAAAGGTTGCCAGCTTCCTTTATATGATCGCCACCCATATCGACCCGGAAAACGACGATAAATCGTCCTTCGACCTGCCGCTTTCCCGCGCCGATATCGCCGATTTCCTTGGCCTCACCATCGAAACGGTGAGCCGGCAAATGACCAAGCTGCGCAAGGAAGACATCATCCGCATCGAGAACAACCGCCATATAACGGTGCCCGATCTCGATGTACTAAGCGACGCCGCCGGCAACGACTGACCGGCATCCCGCAAAGTTTTCATCGGCCCTGAAGGGCTGGTGTTCCGATGTTGATGTAAGGCGCCCGCGCCTGAGCGGGTGCGAGCGCAAAACCGGCAAGAACCAGCAAAGCAGCGATGCATCTCATGATATTTCACCCTGTATGCCGCCTTTTCAGCGGCCTGTTTGTTATGTCTGCATAATAGTCGGCAAACTTCATCCATCCGCTTAACAACTTGGGTAAGCGGATGGTTCAAATGCAGGGTAAAGAAGGGGTTATGATCGCCGCGCCGAGATGGCCCGTCAGCCGTAAATATCGCTGTAGAAACATCGGCATCGCGGCTTGTTTCTTCTCCCCACCGGGGAGAAGGTGGCCCGAAGGGTCGGATGAGGGGGCAACGTTGCCGTATCTCACGACCCTTGCCCCCCTCATCCCGCTGCCGCGACCTTCTCCCCGGCGGGGAGAAGAGGCACGACGCACGCGCTCGCTCCATATGCAGCCTCCTGGCTCATATGAGGCCGCCGTTTATGAGGCAGGTCTCGTCAGTTAAATGATTGTAGATGCTCGGGATAATCCCCGTGTCCGCACATCAGGCGCGGAGGAACCTCACTGCGAAGCAACAGGCGTCGCAACCGGCTTCTGATTTTCGCCAAGCGCCCGCAGTTCCGCGACCCGGCGCTTGTATTCGGCTTCCGAAATCTGGCCGTTGCGGCGTGCAGCACCGAGGCGCGACAGGTTTGATTCCATGGTGGAGGCCTCGTCGTCGCCCATCTGGGTGCCGGCGGCCGTCATCGGCGCTGAGAAGGTCGGATAGGTACCGGTGTCGCGCTTCTGGCTCACCGCATTGTCGCTGACGGGGCGCGGACCGACGATTTCGGCGGTCGGGCGGCGCATATGCGCGGGGGCGACGATCGGCTCCGGCGCCTTGCAGGCGGCAAGCGTTGTGACGAACATTGCGCCGGACAGCGAAAGAACGGCGATTCTTGCGGCGTTTTCCGCATATGTTCCCCATGTGCCCATCTGCTTGCCCATCGTCATGTTCCGCCTGTAAGGATATCTGCCGATATCGAATTCGACTGCGGTTCGGCCCTTTGCGGCCTCCCCTTGCTGGTGGAACTTGTATTCGTTTTCATGCAGAATGTGCAAACACAAATTTGGTGGAGGATGACGCATGGCAGGTGTTGACGGCGGGCCTAAGAAAAAGGGCGGCAAAACGCCCGGTTTCGATGCCAGGGCCGCCGAAGCCTACCTGATCCGCGATCCCGAAGCCTTCGCGGTCAACATCGCCCGCGCGCTGGAGAATCTCGGCAAGGCCGCGTCCGAATGGCTTGCTCCCCGAGAGCGTGGCGAAATTCCCCAGACGAGCGCCGATCCGGTGACCGATCTCGTCAAGACGCTGTCCGATGTCGCCGAATACTGGATGGCGGAGCCCAAGCGCTCCCTTGAAGCGCAAACCCATCTTCTGTCGAGCTACTACGATCTCTGGGCGAAGTCGGTGGCGCAATTTTCCGAGGATACCGATTCTGCCTCGGCAAAAAGTGCTGAAACCGGCTCTGCGGAGCGCAGGAACAGACGCTTTGCCGATGCGGACTGGCAGGCCAATCCGTTTTTCGATTTTCTCCTGAAAGCTTATCAGACCACCGCCGGTTTCGCCGACCGGATGGTGACGGAAGCCGAGGGGCTGGACGAACACACCCGCACCAAGGCGCTGTTTTACATGCGCCAGGTGACGGAGGCGCTCTCGCCGGCCAATTTCGTCTTCACCAATCCGCAGGTCTTCCGCGAGACGGTCGCCTCCAGCGGCGCCAACCTCGTCAAGGGCATGGCGCAGCTGGCAGAAGATGTCGCGGCCGGCCATGGTCACCTGAAACTGCGCCAGACGGATTACAGCAAATTTGTCATCGGCCAGAATATCGCCGTTACCCCCGGCAAGGTTGTTGCCAGAAGCCCGCTCTGCGAAATCATCCATTACGCGCCGACGACGAAAAAGGCCTTCAAACGGCCGCTGCTCATCGTGCCGCCATGGATCAACAAATTCTACATCCTCGATCTCAACCCGCAGAAATCCTTCGTCGGCTGGTGCCTGGACCAAGGCCACAGCGTCTTCATGGTCTCGTGGATCAACCCCGATGCGCAACTGGCCGAAAAAGGCTGGGACGACTATATCCACGAAGGCATCGATTTCGCCCTCGACACCATCGAGGAAAGAACCGGCGAAAAGGAAATCAACGCCATCGGCTATTGCGTGGGCGGCACGCTTTTGTCCTCGGCACTGGCGCTGCATGCGCAGGAAGGCAATGAGCGTATTCGGAGTGCGACGCTTCTCGCCGCCCAGACGGATTTCGTGCATGCGGGCGACCTCAAGGTTTTCATCGACGAAGGCCAGCTTGCGGCGCTCGACAGGCACATGCAGGCAGTCGGCTATCTCGACGGATCGGTCATGGCGACCGTGTTCAACATGCTGCGTGCGTCTGATCTCATCTGGCCCTATGTGGTCGATAATTACCTGCGCGGCACGGAACCCCTGCCCTTCGATCTCCTCTACTGGAATTCCGATTCGACGCGCGTGACCGCCGCCTGCCATTCCTTCTATCTGCGCAATTGTTATCTCGACAACAATCTCGCCCGCGGGCTGATGCGCGTGGCGGACAAGCGGATCAATCTCGGCGACATCACAATCCCGGTCTATGATCTTGCCACCCGCGACGATCATATCGCGCCGGCAAAATCGGTCTTCACGGGTGCAGCCCTGTTCGGTGGTCCGGTGGAATTCGTGCTCGGCGCTTCCGGCCATATAGCGGGCGTCGTCAATCCGCCGCAGCTTGAAAAATATCAATATTGGACAGGCTCATCACCGGCCGGAGACTTCGATGCCTGGCAGTCCGCCGCCACCGCCCATAAGGGCTCCTGGTGGATGCACTGGCAGAACTGGATCGAAAGCCAGAATGGTGAAAAAGTGAAGGCGCGGAAGCCGGAAGACGGCAAGCAGCCGGTGATCGGCGATGCGCCGGGAACCTATGTCCTTTCTTAGAATATCGGCGCAAAAGTGACCCATACGCGACAGCCCCCTCCCTCATTCCTGTGCTTGTCACAGGAATCCAGTCGACGCGCGTCGGCGCGGAGGAGAGGAGTTCTTTCAGCCCAAGGACTTGGGCTGGCTGGATCCCTATGACAAGCACAGGGATGAGAAACGGAACCGAATCGCGAAAAAGAAGAATTCTTTACCGACGCACCCGAGCACGAACCTCTGTATTATACCAATGAAATCAAAAGTATTTTTGTAAAAATCCTGTGCTCCAAAACGCGCAAGCCCACCCACCTCTCACCTTTCTGGCCCCATGCTCTTCACGCCCCCGCTCATTCCCGCCACGCTGATCGCCCGCTATAAACGTTTCCTCTTCGATGCCGTTCTGGAAGACGGTACGGAGATTACCGGTTCGTGCCCCAATACCGGCTCGATGCGCGGGCTCACCGCACCGGGTTCACGCATCTGGCTGTCCGAACATGACAGTCCCACCCGCAAGTACCGGCACATGCTGGAAATGGTCGAGGCCGACGACACCGTGGTCGGCATCAATACCGGCATGCCGAACCGGCTGGCGGAAGAAGCCATCATCAACGGACGCATCCCGCAGCTGATGGGATATTCGACGATCCGGCGCGAACAGAAATACGGTCGCAACTCCCGTATCGATTTCCTGCTTTCGCAAATCGGCCGGCCGGACGCCTATGTGGAAGTCAAGAACGTGCATTTCATGAGGGAAAAAGGTCTGGCCGAATTCCCTGATACCGCCACCAAACGCGGGGCCAAGCACCTTGAGGAACTGGGAGATGCTGCGGAAGCCGGTTACCGCGCGGTGATGCTCTACCTCATCCAGCGAAATGATTGCGACCGCATGCGCATCTGCGACGATCTGGACCCGGTCTATGCCATGGCATTCAACCGGGCCATGGCGCGTGGTGTCGAGGCCTATGCGGTGAAATGCGAGGTCTCTCCGGCACAAATTTCGGTCAGCGGAACGGTTGCGATGGACGAATGGCGTCCCGCTGCTTTATGAACGAAGATGTAAAAAGACAGAAAGCACGATCATGGTCACCTATATCGACGCGGCATCCGCTCCCTTGAAGAATACCGGCGTCATCCGCCTCTACACGGCGGAGGATTTCACGGGAATGCGCAAGGCGTGCCAGTTGACGGCGCGTTGCCTCGACGAGCTGGCCGCAATCGTCAAGCCGGGTGTTACGACGGATGCTATCGACCGTTTCGTGTTCGAATTCGGTGCCGACCATGGCGCGTTGCCGGCAACACTGAACTATCGCGGTTATACGAAGTCCGTCTGCACCTCGATCAACCACGTGGTCTGCCATGGCATTCCGGACGAGAAGCCACTGCGCGAAGGCGACATCGTCAATATCGACGTGACCTATGTACTGGATGGCTGGCACGGCGATTCGAGCCGCATGTATCCGGTCGGCCAGATCAAGCGCGCCGCCGAGCGCCTCATGGAAGTGACCTACGAGTGCCTGATGCGCGGCATCGCAGCGGTAAAGCCCGGTGCGCGCACCGGTGCGATCGGCGCGGCCATACAGGCCTATGCCGAGGCCGAGCGATGCTCGGTGGTGCGTGACTTCTGCGGCCACGGTGTCGGACGCCTCTTCCATGACACGCCCAATATCCTGCATTACGGCCGCCCGGACGAAGGCCCGGAAATCCGCGAGGGCATGATCTTCACCATCGAGCCGATGATCAATCTCGGCAAGCCGCATGTGAAGGTGCTCTCCGACGGCTGGACGGCGGTGACACGCGACCGCTCGCTCTCCGCACAATACGAACATGCCGTCGGCGTCACGGCCACCGGCTGCGAAATCTTCACGCTCTCGCCCGGCGGCTTCGACCGGCCGGGCCTGCCGCCGCTTCCCCCCGCATAAGGCCAGACCCGCCTATGGCAAAACGCCCCGCCCCGCCTTCCGCCGATCCTTCCCAAACGTCCGGCTTTCAGGCAGGCGAAGGCGATCTTTTCGACGGAGCGGATGAGCGCGGCTTTTTCGCCGAACCAAGAAGCGCCCCGAAAAAACCGGCCGCGGCCGTTGGGGAACAGGAAGCGGATGCCGCCCATTTTCACGGCCACCGGGACCGGTTGCGGGCGCGCTATCGCGATGGCGGCGACACGGCGCTTGCCGACTATGAATTGCTGGAACTTTTGCTGTTCCGGCTCATCCCCAGACGCGATACCAAACCCATCGCCAAGGCGCTGATAGCCCGCTTTGGAACCCTGGGCGGCGTGCTCGGCGCGTCGCTGCCGCTGTTGCAGGAGGTGAAGGGCGTGGGCGAGGCCGTGGCACTCGATCTGAAGCTCGTCGCCTCGGTTTCGCAGCGCATGCTGAAAGGTGAGATCCGCAACAAGCAGGTTCTCGGCTCCTGGTCTTCTGTCATCGATTATTGCCACGCGGCCATGGCCCATGAGACACGCGAACAGTTCCGCATCCTGTTCCTCGACAAGCGCAATGTGCTGATCGCCGATGAGGTACAGGGCCTGGGAACCGTCGACCACACCCCGGTCTACCCCCGGGAAGTCGTTCGCCGCGCGCTTGAACTTTCATCTACCGCCTTGATTTTAATCCACAATCACCCAAGTGGAGACCCCACCCCCTCGCGTGCGGATATCGAGATGACCAAAACCATTATCGATACGGCAAAGCCGCTCGGCATCGCCGTGCACGACCACATCATCATCGGCAAGGACGGCCATGCAAGCTTCAAAGGGCTTCGGCTGATCTGACATTGACTGACGCTGACGCGAAGATTCTTTCTCGCCTGCAACCCATAAGAGCGACATCAATACAAAATTAATACCTATAAATTAGCATTTCCGAAAATAATAAATCAAGGCATCGAACCTTGGTGCCTGAAGAAACGGGGGTGCTTTATGCGTAATGCAATGCGTTTCCTTCGCGATCGGTCCGGCTCGAACGCTGTCGAGTTCGCCATCGTCGCGCCGATCTTCTTTCTCGTCCTGCTGACCATGATCGCCTACGGCATCTACCTGATGGCGGCCTATTCGGTGCAGCAGATCGCCGCTGATGCGGCACGAACGGCCGTTGCCGGGCTGAATACGACCGAACGTCAGCAGCTTGCCCGGGATTTCATCACCAAGAGCAGCCTCAACTACGCTTTCATGGACAAGAAGCGTTTCACGGTGAATGTCTCCACCGATCCCGCCAATGCCAACCAGTTCACGGTCAAAGTCGAGTATGACGCCCGCGATCTGCCGATCTGGAGCCTCTACAGCTACACCCTGCCCGAGCCGGTCATCCGGCGTTTTTCCACCATCCGGATCGGAGGAGCATGACATGCTGACCATCTCTTCTTTGCTCTCCCGTTTCGCCAAGGACCGCAGGGGCAACATCGCCATTTCGGCCGGGCTCACCGCGCCGCTTTTCATCGGTATATTGGCGCTCGGTGTCGATTATGGCTACCTGACCCTGCAGAAACGGCAATTGCAACAGACCGCCGATCTTGCAGCCATTTCGGCGGCGGCCAATGCGGCCGATCCCGAAAAGGCGGTCCAGCAATATTTCGCCCTCAACGGCATGGACCTCGGGGTCAAAACGCCAAACGGCCTGTTGACCGCGACCGGTCTTGAACCTTTCGACCCCTTGAACGAATTTGCCAAAAGCAACGGTTATGCCGAGATCGTAAAAGGTCACTACGAACCCGACGCTACTCTTCCAGTCGACCAGCGGTTCGTTGACAATGCCCTGCCCACCAACGCGGTAAAAGTGAACATCGTCGAAAAAGGCCAGATATTCTTCGCCTCCGCCTTCACAACCCCTCCCAAGGTCTCAGCGGTCGGAACCGCCTCATCCCAAAAGATCGCTGCATTTTCGGTTGGGTCGCGGCTGGCAAGCCTCGATGAGGGAATCCTGAACAGTCTGCTTGGTGGTCTGCTCGGCACCACGGTTTCGCTCAAGGTTATGGATTACCAGGCGCTGCTTGCTGCCGATGTCAACGCATTGCATGTCGTCGAGGCGCTAGCCGTCGATCTCAAGCTCACTGCCGGCACCTACAAGGATGTTCTGAAAACGGAAATCACCTATGGCCAGTTCCTGAATGCACTGACGAAGACCACCGGCCTGCAGCCGGCTGTCGCCACCATTCTGACTGCGCTGCAAAAAACCGCCAACAAGAGCAATATCAAGCTCAAGCTCGAGGAAATCCTCAATCTCGGGCCGTTCTCCGACAAGCTGATCGGTAGCGGCGAAAACCTCAAGGTCACCGCCGGTGTCTTCGATCTCATCAATGCCGCCGCCGTGGCCGGCAATGGCGGCAACCAGCTCGCGCTCAATCTCAACGCCAACCTGCTGGGTCTCGCCTCGGTCAAGGCGACACTTGCCATCGGTGAACCGCCCGTCGAAACGCCGTCTCTCGCGGTCGGCGGTCCGGGCACCGTGGTCCGTACCGCGCAGACCCGGCTGGCGGTCAATGTCGTGGTCGATGGGCTTCAGGCGATTGCCGGCCTGAAGGTCAATGTTCCGCTCTATGTGGAAGTCGCCCATGCCGAAGCAAGGCTTGCCGATATTCGCTGCACGGGCGGCGGACAGGGAACCGTCGATGTCGAGGTCGTACCCGGCGTCGCGGAAGTCGCGCTCGGTAATGTCGATACCTCGGCCTTCGCCAATTTCGGCAAGGACCCGCGCGTTACCAAAACCGCGATCGTGGATTCCGCACTGCTCGCCATCAATGGCAGCGCCCTCATCAACGCCACCAACATGAAGAAAACCAAGCTGACTTTCACGCAGTCGGATATCACCCAGGCAAAGATCAAGAGCGTCTCCACCAAGGACACCGTTACCACTCTTGTCAGTTCCCTGTTAAAGAACCTCGATCTCGATATCAGGCTCCTCTTCCTCAACCTCGATCTGGGAGGGCTGGCGGGAATTCAGGCCGCGCTTGCCAATACGCTTTCGGTGGTCACGGCTCCGGTCGATCAGCTGCTCTACAACGTGCTTCTGGTTCTCGGCGTCAAGATCGGCGAGGCCGATGTACGGGTCACGGATGTTCGGTGCCAGCAGCCGGCGCTGGTGCAATAGTCAGCACCGCGCATGAAAAAGCCGCCGGATGGTCTCCCGGCGGCTTTTTTGTTTATGGCTTTACATCACGCAGTGGCAATCGCCAGGCGCTTCTCGTCCCGGCCGCTCTTCATGCGCTCCGACAGAAGGAAGGCCAGTTCCAGCGCCTGATCGGCGTTGAGACGCGGATCGCAATGGGTGTGGTAACGGTCGGACAGCGAATCCGCCGTCACGGCGCGCGCGCCGCCCGTGCATTCCGTCACGTCCTTGCCAGTCATCTCGATATGGATGCCACCCGGATGCGTGCCTTCGGCGCGGTGGATCTGGAAGAAGCTTTCGACTTCCGACAGAATGCGCTCGAACGGACGCGTCTTGTAGTGGTTGAGCGTGATCGTGTTGCCATGCATCGGATCGCAGGACCAGACGACCTTGCGGCCTTCCTTCTCCACCGCACGGATGAGCTTCGGCAGGCTGTCCGCCACCTTGTCATGACCGAAACGGCAAATCAGCGTCAGACGACCCGCCTCGTTCGCCGGGTTCAGAGCGTCGATCAGTTCGATCAGATTGTCCGGCGTCAGCGACGGACCGCACTTCAGGCCGATCGGGTTCTTGATGCCGCGGAAATATTCCACATGCGCATGGTCGAGCTGACGCGTACGGTCACCGATCCAGATCATGTGGCCGGAGGTGGCATACCAGTCGCCCGAGGTGGAATCGACGCGGGTAAGCGCCTCTTCGTAACCCAGCAGCAGGGCCTCATGGCTGGTGAAGAAATCGGTCTCGCGCAGGCTCGGATTGTTTTCCGCGCTGATGCCGATCGCCTTCATGAAATCCATGGTTTCGGAAATGCGGTCGGCCAGCTTGCGGTAACGGTCCGCCTGCGGGCTGTCCTTGATGAAGCCGAGCATCCACTGGTGAACGTTTTCAAGGTTGGCATAACCGCCCATCGCGAAAGCGCGCAGCAGGTTCAGCGTCGCCGCCGACTGGCGGTACGCGTCGAGCTGGCGCTCCGGGTTCGGAATGCGCGAAGCCTCGTTGAATTCGATACCGTTGATGATGTCGCCGCGGTAAGACGGCAGCGTCACGCCATCCTGCACTTCCACGTTGGAAGAGCGCGGCTTGGCGAACTGACCGGCAATGCGGCCAACCTTTACGACAGGCAGCTGCGCGCCATAGGTCAGAACAACGGCCATCTGCAGGAAAGCGCGGAAGAAGTCGCGGATATTGTCCGCGCCATGCTCGAGGAAGCTTTCAGCGCAATCGCCACCCTGCAGCAGGAAGGCGTTGCCTTCGGCCACATTGGCAAGCTGCTTTTTCAGGCGACGGGCTTCACCGGCAAAAACCAGCGGCGGATAGGTCGCAAGTGTGGCTTCCGTCGCCGCAAGCGCCGCCGCGTCAGGATATTCGGGAACCTGCTGGATTGGCTTCTGCCGCCAGCTGCCGGGGGTCCAATTCTGTGCCATGTTCTTACCCTTTTCTCGCCCGCGCGATTTTCGCGCGGCCGCCTCGAAAAATTGAGCGGCTTATAGCTCCAAGCATCTGCTTTGCATAGCCGATCCCCAGGCTAACGGGCTCATTCTGCCCGTTTTGGGCGCTCCAGATGCACAAAAGTCAATTCAAACGATTTAGTAAACCCGCCGCCACCTGAAAATCATCCGTTTTCAACGGGCGGCGGGCAATTTGGAAGAGCGAATATATCACGCTTGCAACGGCGTTACACACGCCCGCCATTCACCACGCGGTAGCTCGGCGAATACATCGTCACCAATTCCTCGGCCGCCGTCGGGTGAACGGCCATGGTGCGGTCGAAGTCGTCCTTGGTGCAGCCGGCTTTCAGCGTGATGCCGAGAAGCTGCGCCATCTCGCCCGCCTCGTGGCCGAGAATATGCACGCCGACGACCTTGCGGTCGCTGGCATTGACAATCAGTTTCATGATCATCTTTTCCTGGCGGCCGGAAAGCGTCGCCTTCATCGGGCGGAACTGGGCGCGATAGACTTCCAGCTCCGGGTATTTCTTGCCCGCTTCCTCTTCGGAAAGTCCGACCGTGCCGATTTCCGGCTGCGAGAACACCGCCGTCGCAATCAGCTCGTGATCCGGCTTGGTCGGGTTGTTCTTGTATTCGGTTTCGATGAAGCACATGGCCTCGTGGATCGCCACCGGCGTCAGCTGTACCCGGTCGGTGACGTCACCGAGAGCGAAGATATTCGGAACGTTGGTCCGCGAATAGTCGTCGACGATGATCGCGCCGCGCGCATCCACCTTTACCCCGGCATTTTCAAGGCCAAGACCATGGGTATTGGGATCGCGGCCGAGCGCCAGCATCACCAGGCCGACATGCAGCGAGTTGCCCTGCTTCGTGCGCGCCACAAAGCCGCCCGTACCATCCTTGCTGACTTCCTGAATGACGTCTTCAAGAATGATGCGAATACCCTTTGCTTCCATCGCTTCATGGAGGCCATTGCGCATGTCCTGATCGAAGCGCGAAAGGATTTCCCTGCCGCGATAGATCAGCGTCGTTTCAACACCAAGCCCGTGGAAGATATTGGCGAATTCCACGGCGATATAACCGCCACCGGCGATCAGGATCGACTTCGGCAATTCTTCCAGATCGAAAGCCTCGTTGGA
The DNA here is from genome assembly GCF_010669145.1 of Rhizobium oryzihabitans. Classification (NCBI taxonomy): domain Bacteria; kingdom Pseudomonadati; phylum Pseudomonadota; class Alphaproteobacteria; order Hyphomicrobiales; family Rhizobiaceae; genus Rhizobium; species Rhizobium oryzihabitans. The sequence goes on along the minus strand of NZ_CP048632.1, from coordinate 528,618 downwards.
TGAAATCGTCAGCTCATGGCCGGGCAGCGCCTTGTGCTCATTCGGCGTGCCGCCGACAGCGATCACGATGCGCTCGGCCGTGAACGTCTCACCGGTTTTTGTGAGCTTCACGGTATGGGCATCGACCAGTTCCGCCCGGCTGTCGAAAATATCGGCCTTGGCGTTTTCCAGACCCTTGCGGTACAGCCCCTCGAGACGGGTGATTTCCTTGTCCTTCGCCGCGATCAGCTTCTTCCAGTCAAAGCGGCGCTCACCCACGCTCCAGCCGAAACCTTCGGCATCTTCGAAATGCTCGGGGAATTGCGAGGCATACACGAACAGCTTCTTCGGCACACAGCCGCGAATGACGCAGGTCCCGCCGTAACGATATTCCTCGGCAATCCCCACGCGCTTGCCAAGCGAAGCCGCCACACGGCCGCTGCGAACGCCGCCAGAGCCGCCACCGATGACGAAAAGATCGTAGTCATAAGCTGTCATAGTCAAAACCCCTGATCAAAACCACGCCATCAGCCTTGAGGCGGACAGTGGCATCTTCACGGCACATATAGGTGCTGCGACGCACAAATGAAAAGCCCGGTCTTGCGGCCGGGCTTTGAATATTTCTGAACTGTCCGTTCATTCAATCAGGGCTTGGGAGCCGGAGCGCCGCCCGTGGCGTTCTGATCGGCCGGAAGCGGCTTCAGATCGGCGCCGGCAACCTTCTGCAGTTCGGTCATGCTGGAAGCGTTCAGGTCACGGTTGATGCCGGCGGCCCAGATATCGGCAGCCTTCATCAGTTCGCGCGTGGCGATCGGGCCGTCCTTCAGAAGCTTCTTGCCGGCTTCGCTGCTGTAGAAGGTGGAAATGGCGTTCAGCTCTTCAACGGTGAAGGCGCGCGCATAGGTGAGTGCAGCCTCACGCTCCAGATCGGCGCGGCGCGGCGCAAGCTCGAGCGCCTTGGCATCGACGGTCTCGGTGATCGCGTCCTGAACATTCGGCGATGCCTGAATGAGTTCGGCCTTCAGACGCTCCGCCAGACCCGGCAGGATGTCGTCGAAACGGTCGGTTACGCCAAGAGAGGCGATCGCCTGCCGTGCGGCAGCAATATGCGCTTCCGAAATTTCCTGAGCGCGTGCGGCAGTACCGAACACGATGCCGGAAATAAGGATCGAAGCAGCGGCAGCTTTGCCCAGTCCCGCTAGTTTGATCATGAAAATCTCGCTCCTGTTATACTGCCTGCATCACGCGGGCGCCTTCAGGTCCCGCGATAATGGCAAGCGATGCCAAATTTATGAAAAGTCCGTGCTCGACAACACCGGGGATAGTGTTCAGCTCGCGTGCAAGCGCTTCTGCATCAGGAATACGGCCAAAAGATGCGTCGAGAATAAGGTGTCCGCCATCCGTCATGAAGGCGCCGTCGCCGGACGAACGCATCGTCAGCGTGCCCGAAAGGCCAGACCGCGCCGCCAGCTTCTCGATGGCGATCCGTGTCGCCACCTGGCCGAACGGGTTGATTTCGATGGGCAGCGGAAAGGCGCCGAGCGTCTCCACGACCTTGCTCTGGTCGGCAATCACGATCACGCGGGCAGATGCCGCCGCCACGATCTTTTCGCGTAAGAGCGCGCCGCCGCCGCCCTTCACAAGCCGCAGTGCATGGTCCACCTCATCGGCGCCGTCAATGGTCAGGTCCAGTTCCGGCAATTCATCGAGGGATTTCAGCGGCACGCCAAGCTCCACGCAGAGACGCGCGGTGCGCTCGGAGGTCGGCACGCCCTCGACTTTCAGACCGGCTGCAACCTTTTCGGCCAGAAGCCTGACAAATTCCTCAGCCGTGGAACCCGTGCCGATACCAAGCCGCATGCCGTCCTGGACATGGGACAATGCGGCCTCGGCGGCCTTGATCTTCATCTGGCGGGCATCCATGTGCCTGAAACTCCGGTAGCTTTGTCGTCGCCGTGCTGTTTACACGGGTCGAAAGCCAAACGAAAGCCTTTTTCAAGGCAACGAACAGAACGTTGTGGTGCGGTTGCAAAGACAAGGCCGTTTGCCTAGGCTTGGCGTCCATGAAAGCACCGATAGCTTCACCAGAAGCATACCCAAGAGGCCCGTTTCCGTGACATCCCGCCCGCTCTCCCCGCTCGCCATCTTCGACCTCGACGGCACGCTCGTCGATACCGCCGCCGATCTCGTCTCTAGCCTCAATTACACCATTGCCGTCGCCGGCCTTGCCCCGTCACCTATGAAGACCTCACCCATCTCGTCGGCCAGGGCGCGCGCGTGATGATCAAGCGAGCTTTCGCCCTCCGTCAGGTGGAATTGCCGGAAGCCGAGCTGGAACCGCTCTATGAGCGCTTCATCACCTATTACCGCGCCGAAATGCCCGGCGAAAGCCGCCCCTATCCCGGTATCGTCACTGCACTGGACGCGCTCTCGGCCGCCGGCATCACGCTTGCCGTTTGCACCAACAAGACGGAAATCCTCGCCTTGCCGCTGCTCGAAAAACTGGGCCTCACCCAATATTTCGCCGCCATAACCTGCGGCGATACGTTCGAATTCCGCAAGCCGGATGCCCGCCATATTCTCGGCACCATCGAAAAAGCCGGCGGCGATGTCCAGCGCTCCATCATGGTCGGCGACAGCATCAACGACATTCTCGCCGCAAAGAACGCCGCCGTCCCGTCGATTGGCGTGACCTTCGGTTATTCGGATGTGCCAATGGTTGAACTCGAACCGGATGTGGTGATCGACGATTTCACTGAATTGACGCCGGCGCTGTTCGAAGAACTGGTTGCGAAGGGTGCAGCGGCCGCCTGAGAGGCTGGACCAGACAAGTAGAGCGCCAGAGAACGGCGATTCCGACGTCAATGAGAACTGAACAACCTCTCTTCCGTCATGCCGGACTTGATCCGGCATCCAGCCACGGCGCGTCTGCGCCGTGAAAAGACTCTTTTGCGATCAAGGACTTGATCGCGCTGGACCCCGGATCAGGTCCGGGGTGACGGAGTACGGTGTTGCCGTTAACGCCAAATGTAGCTGGCGGATTCCAGTACCAAACAAATTGGGCAGGCCTTTCCTTCAAACAAAAAAGCGCCGTTTCCGGCGCTTTTTTTCTCGATGCTATTCTGATCAGATCGACGCAGCCCGCGCCTTCGTCGTCACGGCGAACGCCTTCTGCACATAGCTGTCGCGGTCATAGACATCGTCGAAGAACTGCACCTTGCCGTCCTTGTCCGGCCAGGCGGTGAAGTAGGCCACGTAGACCGGAATCTTCTCCGGCACCTGCACGGCGCGGTTCTTGCCAGACGCGATCTGCTCGCCGACCTTTTCGACGCTGGTGCCGAGAACGGCAGCCGCCATGCGGCGCGGCTCGACGAGACGGATACAGCCATGGCTCAGCGCCCGCATGTCGCGGTTGAAGAAGCTCTTGGCAGGCGTATCGTGCATGTAGATGGCATGCGCATTGGGGAACAGGATTTTCAGGTCGCCCAGCGCGTTGTCGCTGCTCGGCGGCTGGCGAACGGACACGGCATTGGTCGAACCATACCAGTTGACGCTGGTGGAAGAGACCGCACGGCCGCCCACCTGAACCTCATAACCCATCCGGTCGAGATAGGACGGGTCGCGGCGCAGCTTCGGCAGCATCTCATTGACGATGATAGACTGCGGCACGCCCCAATAGGGGTTGAACTCGACGGTCTGGATCTCGTCCTGGAAGAAATAGGTCTGGTTGGCCTTGGAGCCGACCACGACCTTCATGCCGAACTGTTCTTTGCCCTCATTGTGATAATAGGCCATGAAAGCGGGCTGGTTGATGAAGACGTAGCGCTGGCCGAGATCGGCCGGCAGCCAGCGGACCTGCTCCATCGCCACCTGTACCTTGGCAATCTTCGCGTCATTGCTTTCGCCGACCATGGCGCGCACGGTAGCGCGGCCGATGACGCCATCCGGCTTCAGGCCGTTTGCGCTCTGGAAGGCCTTCACGAGATCAACGAGATCGGGCGTGTAGTCCGGCGTCTGCTGATAGCCGGAAATGATCGCCGCATGCTCCGCCTTGAAGGCCGGAGTAGCGCGATGTTCGATGGCCTTGACGACATTGGCCATATCAGCGCTGCTATTGCCGGGCTTCAGCACCAGATCGGCCGGAACGCGGACGACATGCGCCGCATCGCCTTCGCCACGCAGGCGCGCAAGTTCCGCCTTCAGCGCAAGATACTCAGTGCTGGATGGTTCGCGGCTGCGCAGATAGGCGCCGACATCGGGGCTGAGGCCCGCAAGCTTCAGCACGGGTGTGAGGTTCACCGTCTTGCGCTTGAAATCATGGTAGCCCGACAGCCGGTTCGGATCGACGCGGCCACGGGTGGTGTCCTGCACATAGGCCAGAACCTTGGCAGAAAGCGCCAGCTCGAACTGCATCTGCGCCCGCTGATAGGCGTCGGAGGTAGAGGCGGAAGCCGTCTCCACCGGCGTGCCGGAGGCGGTCGTTCCGGAAACATTCGCATTGGGAGCACTGTTGCCGATGCTGGCGGTCACGTCCCGCGCGGGGACGGAAATGCTGTAATCGGCCGGATCGAGTCCACTTTCGCCGACCGTGTCAAAAAACGCGATGACGGCGTTGGCGCGCTCGGTCAGCTCGCCTTCGGAAACCCACAGCGTCTTGCCGCCCGCGCCGTAATAGGCCTCGAGCGCCTTCGCAATTTCGGGCGTGGCGCTGAACTTCAGATTGGCAAGACCCTCGCCGAAATTCGCCGTGTTCACCATACGGGCGGCATCAGCCTTGTAATCGTAATAACGCGGGCCGGAAACGCGCGGCAGGGGCTCGGGGTCGGAGGCATCGGCGCTCGGTCCTGAAACCGGTGGCGAGGTGACGATGCCGGCCGGCGGCAGCTCACCGCGATCACGCGCGACCTTGCCCGGGCCGCCACGCAGAAGGTCCATCAGCGTCACCGCGCCGGCGCTGCCGGGAAGAGCGGTGGAGACGGAAAGACCGAGAGCCAGCACCAGCGCTGCCGATGATTTTCCAGAAGTGACTTGCAATTTGATCCTCGTAGCACCCCAGCACCGCCAGTCAAACGGCGGGCATCAGTTTCATGCTTGTCTAGCCGATCGACGGCCCGTTGAAAAGAAAACGCCCAAAGCCCACAACCATGCCGAAATGAACCTTATGATACAGCCAAAGCCGTAAAAACGTAATTTCCAGAATTGGCGAGAATGGTTAAATTTCTATTTATTTCATTAACTTTGCCAGAGGCAGCGGCGCGCCCTGCCCGCCCCTGAAACGCCGGTTTTCCGGCCATTTCAGGACGTAGTAAAAATGACACGCAGCAGCCTTTTTCTCGCTTGGGCGATCCGCACCCCATAATCGCTTTTGCACGACCGGAAATATCTGCCTCTGCCGCATTGCAGCGCTTTCATTGCCGGCGCGATGATTCTATATATCGGCCGCGCAAGGCGGGCGAAGGCGCCGTTTTGGCGGAGGAAAACAAGTAAAAAGGCAAGATTGATGACAGCCACACGGACGGAAACCGATACATTTGGACCCATTGAAGTTCAGGCCGATCGCTATTGGGGCGCGCAGGCGCAGCGCTCGCTCGGCAACTTCAAGATCGGCTGGGAAAAGCAGCCCGCCTCTGTCGTTCGTGCGCTGGGCATCGTCAAGCAGGCAGCCGCTCGCGCCAACATGGCGCTGGCAGGCCTCGACCCCAAGGTCGGCGACGCCATCATTGCCGCCGCACAGGAAGTCATCGACGGCAAGCTGACAGAGCATTTCCCGCTCGTCGTCTGGCAGACCGGCTCCGGCACCCAGTCCAACATGAACGCCAATGAGGTGATTTCCAACCGCGCCATCGAAATGCTCGGCGGCGAAATGGGCACCAAGAAGCCCGTTCACCCCAACGACCACGTCAATATGAGCCAGTCCTCGAACGACACATACCCGACGGCGATGCACATCGCCTGCGTGGAAGAGATCGTCCACCACTTGCTGCCGAGCCTCAAGCACCTGCACCAAGCGCTGGAAGCCAAGGTCAAGCAGTTCGAAAAGATCATCAAGATCGGCCGCACCCATACGCAGGATGCAACCCCGCTGACGCTCGGCCAGGAATTCTCCGGTTATGCCGCGCAGGTGGCCTCCGCCATCGCCAACATCGAAACCACCCTGCCCGCGCTCTCCAAGCTCGCCCAGGGCGGCACCGCCGTCGGCACGGGCCTCAACGCCCCTATCGGCTTCGCCGAAAAGGTCGCCGAGGAAATCTCCAAGATCACCGGCCTGCCCTTCGTGACCGCGCCGAACAAGTTCGAGGCGCTCGCCTCGCACGATTCCATGGTCTTCTCGCATGGCGCGATCAATGCGGCAGCCGCTGCACTCTTCAAGATCGCGAACGACATCCGCTTCCTCGGCTCCGGCCCGCGCGCCGGTCTCGGCGAATTGTCGCTGCCGGAAAACGAGCCCGGCTCGTCGATCATGCCGGGCAAGGTCAACCCCACCCAGTCGGAAGCACTGACCCAGGTTTGCGCCCACATCTTCGGCAACAATGCGGCCCTTTCCTTCGCCGGTTCGCAGGGCCACTTCGAGCTCAACGTCTATAACCCGATGATGGCCTACAACTTCCTGCAGTCGGTCCAGCTTCTGGGCGATGCGGCCGTCTCCTTCACCGACAATTGCGTCGTCGGCATCGAGGCCCGCGAAGACAATATCAAGAAGGGCGTCGAGAACTCGCTGATGCTCGTCACTGCGCTCAACAGCAAGCTCGGCTACGACATCTGCGCCAAGATTGCCAAGACCGCGCACAAGAACGGCACGACCCTGCGCGACGAGGCCGTTGGCGGCGGATACCTCACCAACGAGGAATTCGACCAGTATGTGCGCCCGGAAAACATGATCGGCCCGAAGTAAACCCGTCGAGGTTTATCGCTGGAATAGAAAGCGGGCCTTCGGGCCCGTTTTTGTTTGCGGTTTAAACGCTTCACTTCAATTAAATTTAAGAAAAAAACAATACAAACAACACATAAGGATAACAATATTAAGAGCAGAAAACAAAATCTAAAAATATAAATACAATATATATTAATATTATATTTCCGGATGCACATATGGCAATAAAAGAAATTTTCGACGAAGGCGCAATGACCATTGCGTTCCGAATTCCATTTAAAAGAAACAAGAGCAAGGTAATTGCGGAGCTCAACGAAGTAATTCCGCGAATTAGGGAGAGCCTGTCCCGCGAAAACGTGTGGTACAGGGTCGTCGATATATCCGGGAAGTGGCGTTCAGATAACGAGGCTTTCGACGACCCGTGGACATCACCAAATGCGGAAGCCTGGGTTCAGTTGGCCGGCCATGGCGAGTTTCTGGAAGGCCTTCGCATCTGGGTTGATGAATTGGAAAACCTGCTCGCGCTTCACTTGCGAGAAGAGCATGTCTCGATCAGGGAAACCGACGAAGTCCTGTTGGGTGAAGTGCCTGTAAGCATTCTGGCTGTCATGTATTCGGACTTCGTTCCGGTTTTTACCCGTTTCCTGGACGTTTGGGACGATCCTAATCTGGATCAGCAGTACAGTGTGGTGGCAGAAATCGTTCAATCGCATGGCCGATGCCAGGAAGTCGAGGACCTGCTGGTTAAACTGGCGGCCCATGAAGGCGGGGACGGTGATCTCATTCAGTCCGTGCTGAGGCCGCAGTTGGAAAAGCTATATGGCGACTTCCCCAATTCAACGCTTTTCCGCACCATGGTGGAGACGATGCATGCGAGGGGAGCCGAACTGGAGGACAGTGACGGCAATCGCCATATATTCCACTATTGCCCGAACTGGCCTGAACTGACGGCGAACGCAACCACAATATTGGCCGAACTCGATACATAATCGCCGCTGGACCGCGAACATCCCCGTAATAAAAAAGGGCCGCAAAAGAGGCCCTCTTCATCTCATTCAAACCATCAAACCAGCCGGCTCTGCTCCACCGCCGCTTCAATAAAGCTGGCGAAAAGCGGATGCGGGTCAAGCGGACGGCTCTTGAGTTCAGGGTGATACTGCACGCCGATGAACCACGGATGGTCAGGATATTCCACCGTTTCCGGCAGGACACCGTCCGGAGACATGCCCGAGAAGACGAGGCCGCAATTTTCCAGCCGGTCCTTGTAGTCCACATTCACCTCGTAGCGGTGACGGTGGCGCTCGGAAATATCCGTGGTGCCGTAGATTTCGGCGATCTTGGTGTCCTTCTTCAGCGCTGCCTTGTAGGCGCCGAGGCGCATCGTACCGCCGAGATCGCCCTTGGAGGAACGCTTCTCCAGCTCGTTGCCCTTCACCCATTCGGTCATCAGGCCGACGACCGGCTCGGAGGTCGGACCGAATTCGGTGGAGGAGGCATTTTCGATGCCGGCGAGGTGACGGGCCGCTTCCACGACCGCCATCTGCATGCCGAAGCAGATGCCGAAATAGGGCACGTTGCGCTCACGCGCAAACTGCGCCGCCATAATCTTGCCTTCCGAACCGCGCTCGCCGAAGCCGCCGGGCACCAGAATGCCGTTGACCTTTTCGAGATAAGGCGTCGGATCTTCTTTTTCGAAGACTTCCGACTCGATCCACTCGAGCTTCACCTTGACACGGTTGGCGAAACCACCGTGATGCAGCGCCTCGATCAGCGACTTATAGGCATCCTTGAGGCCGGTATATTTGCCGACGATCGCAATGGTCACTTCGCCTTCCGGCGTGCGGATGCGGTTGCAGACCTCTTCCCACTGTTCCAGACGCGGCTTGGGCGCCGGCTCGATACCGAACGCGGCCAGCACTTCCGAATCGAGGCCTTCCTTGTGGTAGGCAATCGGAACGTCATAGATATTCGCTACATCCAGCGCCTGGATGACGGCGGAAGGACGCACATTGCAGAACAGCGAAAGCTTGCGGCGTTCCGCTTCCGGGATTTCCCGGTCGGCGCGCACCAGCAGGATGTCGGGGTGAATGCCGAGCGCCTGCAGTTCCTTGACGGAATGCTGGGTCGGCTTGGTCTTCAACTCGCCGGCTGCCGGGATGTAAGGCATCAGCGTCAGGTGAAGATAGATCGCGGTGCCGCGCGGCAGGTCGTTGCCGAGCTGGCGGATCGCCTCCATGAACGGCATCGCCTCGATGTCACCCACCGTGCCACCGATTTCGCAGATGACGAAGTCGTAATCGTCATTGCCTTCGATCACGAAATCCTTGATCTCGTTGGTGACATGCGGAATGACCTGAACCGTTGCGCCGAGATAGTCGCCGCGCCGTTCCTTGTCGATGATGTTCTTGTAGATGCGACCGGTGGTGATGTTGTCGGTCTTGGTGGCCGAACGCCCCGTGAAGCGCTCGTAGTGGCCAAGGTCGAGGTCCGTCTCGGCACCGTCATCCGTCACGAACACTTCGCCGTGCTGTGTCGGGCTCATGGTGCCGGGATCGACGTTCAGATAGGGGTCGAGTTTACGAAGCCGCACCCGATAACCACGGGATTGCAACAAAGCTCCGAGTGCTGCCGCGGCGATGCCCTTACCTAGAGAGGAGACCACGCCGCCTGTGATGAATACATATCGCGCCATGGGATTCACCGGATACCTTTTTACCTCTGATTCCGCCAGCCCAAATTTCATGCTGTTGCAAATTCGCTGTTGACGAATTCACAATTCAGCTGGCCGGAATACGAACAAAAGAAAACCGGCAGGCTTTTGGCCTGCCGGAGCGTTAAATCGAAACCGGGCTTATTGACCGGTCGGAACTGCGTTCGGATCGGCGGGCTGCGCCGGTGCCGGGGCAGCCGTGCCGGAAGCGGCAGGAGCCGGAGCCGTCTGCGCGGGCGCTGCCGCACCATTATTGGTCGGAACGCCATTTCCAGCCGGAGCCGGTGTTGCGGGCGTCGTCGCCGGGCCGAGCGTGTCGAGAATGCCGTTGCCCTGGCCCTGCGTGGCCGGAATACGGTTCAGAATATCGGTCGGGCGCGCTTCGTAGCGGGTCAGAAGACCAAGCCCGAGCGACGTCAGGAAGAACAGCGCGGCGAGGATGCCCGTCGTGCGGGTCAGCGCATTGGCCGTTCCGCGTGCGGACATGAAGCCCGAACCGCCGCCGATACCGAGGCCGCCGCCTTCGGAACGCTGGATCAGGACCACGCCGACGAGCGCCAGCACGATCATGAGGTGAATAACAATCAAAACGGTCTGCATGACAATCCATTCCATGCCCCGCGCGGAGCACTACAAAGAAGGTTTCGCGGCTCTTTACATGAGGCGAAGGTTTATTCCAAGCCCCTTTCCCGCCACTGTGACAGGAAAGCTTGTCTCAGGCCGTCAGTTGCTCGTATGCCGCATAGATGGAAAGGAAGTCGGAGGCTTTCAAGCTCGCGCCGCCGATCAGCGCGCCATCGACATTCTCGACGCCCATCAGTTCCAGCGCATTGGCGGGCTTCACCGAGCCGCCATAAAGAATGCGCATCGTCTTGCCTTCTTCGCCGAAACGCTTGACGAGTTCGTCGCGCATGAAGGCATGGGCCTCGCGCACATCCTGCGTGGTCGGGGTAAGACCCGTACCGATCGCCCACACCGGCTCATAGGCGATGACAGTGTTTTCCGCGGTTGCCTCATCCGGCAGCGAGCCGGCCAGCTGCCGCTTGAGGATATCGAGTGTCTGGCCCGCCTTGCGCTCATCCGCCGTCTCGCCGATGCAGACGATGGCGATGAGATCCGCCTGATGCGCGGCAACGGCCTTGGCGCGCACCAGATGATCCGTCTCGGCATGGTCGGTGCGACGCTCTGAATGGCCGACGATGACATGGGTGCCGAAGCAATCGGCGATCATCTCGGCGGAAATATCACCCGTATGCGCGCCGGAAACGTTCTGGTGGCAATCCTGCCCGCCGATCATCAGCGGGCTGTCGTCGCACAGCGCGGTCGCGACATAAAGGAGCGTGGATGGCGGGCAGATCAGCGCGTCCACCTTTTCGGACAGCGCGCCCTTGACGCCCTCTGCCATGGCCTTGATCTGATCGAGCGACGAACGGGTGCCGTTCATCTTCCAGTTTCCGGCTACAAGCGGTCGAACATTCGGCGTCATGCGTATCCCATTCCCTTTGTCTCGAGTGCCGCCATTGGCGGCCCCCTTCCCTCAGCCAGTCACGGCCCCATAATCGCGACAGAAAGCCTGCCGGAAATCCCGGGATATTCCTTTAAACGCAGCCGGCAATAAATGGTACAAAAAAGCGGCCGAAAGGTTCAAAACGGCGGTCAATTTCGTCAATTTCGCCGGCGCTGACCCAAATCGGAGCCTCAGCGGCTCAAAATCCAGTTCAAAACCGCCCGCCAGTCGGTCATGCGCACCGGCGTCCCGTGGCTGCCTGTTTCGAAACGGGTGAAACGTGCTGGCTCACCCGCCTTCAGCAGGGAGCGGAATATCGTCGCCTGCTGATCGGCCGAATAGACCTTGTCGGCGCTGCCATGCGTGAACCAGACCGGCTTTTTAGCCCTGGCAAAGGCGCTCTTCGGAAAATCGGGATCGACCGCACCGCCAAGGATCGCCATGCCCTTGAGATTGGCGACAGCGGCCTTGTCGCGGCTGATACCGTAGCAGATGAAACTGCCCATGGAGGCGCAGGTCAGCACCACCGACCTGCCGCCCGATTTGCGGGCCGCATCGGCAATCAGCGCGGCGACATCGGCAACGCCCTTTTCATCGAAGGACCGCACGCTCGGCACGTAATAGGTGCCGCCATTGGCCACAGCGAGGTTTTTCAGCCGGTTGAAATTGCCGCCGAACGTATAGTCGTTCATGCCGAGCCGCCGGTCGCCGCCGCGCCCGTGTATGAAAATCACCGTGAAGGCCTGCCCGGAAGATGGCCCGGCGCGACCGACCTCAAGCGCCCTGCCCTCGACGGTCAGGGTTTCCAGCGCCTGCGCGCTCTTCGGCGCAATATCCACATATTGCCGCTTCACCCGGCGTTCCGGCACCTCGTCGCGGCCGTTGATGTCGCGCATCTCCTGATAATCGATCACCTCCGACGCGCCGCCATCTCCGGTGGAAAGCACCGTCTGACTGGAAAAAAGCTCGTCCTTGAAGGGGCGCAGCGGCCCGTCCGCCGCCCCGGCACCGCCCGGCATCGCCGCAACAGTCAGGCAGAAAAGAGTACAAAACGTGAAATGAGCTGTGGACATGCCTTGGTTAACCGTTCATTCGTGGCTGCGAGACTTGCCATTGCAAGGCCGGCAGCGCAATCCTCCTGTTGCGAAACCCTGACACAATCGTGGCATAAGGTGCGCCGCGTTCGGCCACACGCCTTACACGTTTGGCGCTATAATCGCCCCTATTGGCATACTGATTCGCTTGGCGAAATTCTGACGACACGAATTTTGAACTTGGACATGATGGACGACAGCAACGATCTCTTCTCCGGTCTTCCGGCAGCACGAAACAGCGAAACGGAAACGAATGATGACGCGGTCAAACCCGTGAAGGCCCCGTCGACAGTTCCCGCCAACGCGAACGTGCAGCCGAAACCCGCAGCCGTTGCGGCCGTCACGTCGCCTGCGCCACCCGCACCCGTGTCTCCTTCCGGTGACGATTACGGCGCCTCGTCGATCCGCGTGCTTGAAGGGCTGGAGCCGGTGCGCATGCGGCCCGGCATGTATATCGGCGGCACCGACGAGAAGGCGCTGCACCACCTCTTTGCCGAAGTCATCGACAACTCCATGGACGAGGCCGTCGCCGGCCACGCCAATTTCATCGAGGTCCATCTCGACGCCGAAGGCTTCCTGACCGTCACGGACAATGGCCGCGGCATTCCGGTGGAAAACCACCCGCAGGTTCCGGGCAAGTCGACGCTTGAAGTCATCATGACCAAGTTGCATGCCGGCGGCAAGTTTGACGGCAAGGCCTATGAGACATCGGGCGGCCTGCACGGCGTCGGCGTTTCCGTGGTCAATGCGCTGTCCGATCTTCTGGAAGTGGAAGTGGCGCGTAACCGCAAGCTTTACCGCCAGCGTTTTTCGCGCGGCGCGCCGATCGGCGGCCTCGAGGAACTTGGTGACGTGCACAACCGTCGCGGCACCCGCGTGCGTTTCCATCCCGATCCGCAGATTTTCGGCGATCACGCGAAATTCGAACCGGCGCGCATCTTCCGCATGGCCCGCTCCAAGGCCTATCTCTTCGGCGGCGTCGAAATCCGCTGGAGCTGCGATCCCGGCATGGTCCCGGCCGGCGGTGAAATCCCCGAAAAGGCCGTGTTCCATTTCCCCGGCGGCCTGAAGGATTATCTCGCCGCCACGCTCGGCAAGGAATTCACCGTCACACGCGAGATTTTCTCCGGCCGCACGGAAAAGACCGGCGGCCACGGCGCGCTCGAATGGGCGGTGACCTGGTATGGCGGCGACACGCAGATCCATTCCTATTGCAATACCATTCCCACGCCCGAAGGCGGCACGCATGAGGCCGGTTTCCGCATCGCGCTCACCAAGGGCCTGAAGAATTATGCGGAGCTGACGCAGAACAAGCGCGCCAAGGAAATCACCACAGACGACGTGATGATTTCGGCGGCCGGCATGCTCTCGGTCTTCATCCGCGAGCCGGAATTTGTCGGCCAGACGAAGGACAAGCTCGCCACCGTCGAAGCCCAGCGCATCGTCGAAAACGCACTGCGCGATCCTTTCGACCATTATCTCGCCGGCAATCCGGGCGAAGCGGCCAAGCTGCTCGACTGGGTGATTGAACGGGCCGAAGAGCGCCTGCGCCGCCGCAAGGAAAAGGAAGTCAACCGCAAGACGGCGGTGCGCAAGCTGCGCCTGCCCGGCAAGCTGGCGGACTGCGCCCAGAACACGGCGGAAAATGCGGAACTTTTCATCGTCGAGGGTGACTCGGCGGGCGGCTCGGCCAAGCAGGCGCGTAACCGCGCCAATCAGGCCATCCTGCCGCTGCGCGGCAAGATCCTCAACGTCGGCAGCGCAAGCCGCGAAAAGCTCTCCGCCAACCAGCAGATCGCCGATCTCATCCAGGCGCTCGGCTGCGGCACGCGCACCAAATACCGCGAAGAAGATCTGCGTTACGAGCGCATCATCATCATGACGGATGCCGATGTCGACGGCGCCCATATCGCCTCGCTGCTCATCACCTTCTTCTATCAGGAAATGCCGGAACTCATTCGCGGCAACCACCTCTATCTGGCGGTGCCGCCGCTTTACGTCATCCGCCAGGGCGCAAAATCCGCCTATGCGCGCGACGACGCCCACCGCGCCGAGCTGATGGAAACCGTCTTCAAGGGCAAGAAGGTTGAAATCGGCCGCTTCAAAGGCCTCGGTGAGATGATGGCCGCGCAGCTGAAGGAAACCACCATGGATCCCGAAAAGCGCACCCTGCTGCGTGTCGAGATCGATGATGTGGATTTCGAAGGCACCCGCGAAGCCGTCGACAATCTGATGGGCACCAAGGCCGACGCCCGCTTCCGTTTCATTCAGGAACGGGCGGCCTTCGCTGATAATCTGGATATCTGATCGTCCGGATGAACTTTTGAAAGGCAGCGCATGGCGCTGCCTTTTATGTTGATGTGGAGGCAACATCATGCGGATTGTGCTGACGGGCAGTTCCGGTCGGGCCGGCCGCGCGATTTTCAGTGCGCTGGCCGGCAGGCACGATGTCATCGGCATGGATCGCTCCCCCTTTTCCACCACCCATATCGTCGGCGATTTTGCGGACGAGGCGCTCCTGCGCTCTACTTTCAAACAGGCGGATGCGGTGATCCATACGGCAGCGCTCCACGCTCCGCATGTCGGCATCGTCCCGGACAGGGAATTCCAGCGCATCAATGTCGAGGGAACCCGCATGGTGGCGCAAGCGGCAATGGTCGCGGGCGTGCCGCGGCTGGTTTTCACCAGCACCACAGCGCTTTACGGGCACGCGGTTTCCGCAGGGGCCTGCACCTTCATCGATGAAAAGACGCCGCCCCGGCCGAAAAGCATCTATCATCGCACCAAACTCGAAGCGGAGCAGATGCTCGAGGCGATGGCGGGCCCGCATCTCGCCGTGCGCGTGCTTCGCATGTCCAGAAGTTTCCCGGAGCGCGCCGACGTGATGGCGGCTTACCGGCTGCATCGCGGCGTCGATATGCGCGATGTCGCCGATGCCCATGTACTGGCGCTGACCAATGCGGGAGACGATTTCCAGCGCTATATCATATCGGCAACCACGCCGTTTTCCGCCGATGACTGCGACAGCCTCGCCGAGGATGCCGCTTCCGTTCTCCGGCAGCGGACCCCGGCCCTCGCTGAAGCTTTCACGCAGAGGGAATGGGCGCTGCCTGAAACGATTGACCGGATCTATTCACCCGCTCGCGCCGCCGAGCGTCTGGGCTGGACATCCCGCTTCGGTTTCGGCGAGGTACTTGCACAATTGGACCGGCGCAGTCTGGAGGTCCTGCCTGTGGGCGCCAATATCAGCAGGAAATCCGAATAGGCGTCCGGCCCTATGCCGCGACATCCTCACGAACGCCCAGAATGCGATCGATCAGGCCCCATTCCAGAGCTTGCTCCGCCGTCATGAAAAAATCCCGGTCCATGGCCGTTTCGAATTTTTCATAGCTGTGTTTGCAATGTTCGGAATAAAGCCGCGTCATGCGGTGCTTGGTCAGCCGCATCTCCTCGGCATGGATCAGCATGTCCGAAGCCTGTCCCTGGAAACCACCCAGCGGTTGATGAATGTGGATGCTGGCATTGGGAAGGGCGCTCCGCTCGCCCGGTGCACCCGCCATCAGCAGAAACGATCCCATGGAGCGGGCCGTTCCCATGCAGAGCGTATGAACCGGTGCGCGGATATAATGCATGGTGTCATACATGGCGAGACCGCTGGTCACGACGCCGCCCGGTGAATTGATGTAGAGATGGATCGGCTTTTTAGGATTTTCCGCTTCAAGAAACAGCAGTTGCGCGCAGACAAGCGCGGACACCGTGTCGTTTACCTCTCCATTGAGAAAGATGATCCGTTCCCGCAACAGGCGGGAATAGATGTCGAAAGACCTTTCTCCCCGTGCGGACTGTTCGACTACCATGGGGACGAGTTGCATCGCTTCGCGCATCGGCGAACTCCTGTCGTTTGACAATGTAAGGGAATGTGGCGGATCAGGCGGCGAGCTTGATCGGCGAACCATTGTGGTTTGCGGCAGCCTTTGTCATCCGGCCGGGCTTCATGCTGGGCAGGTCATGAATGACCCGCAGGCTGGTGCCGCCCCGGTCATTCGATGCGATCCTGAAGGTGACGGTGCTTTCCAGAAATGGCGGGATATCCTCCCGCAGCCTGTAGCAAACTTCCTGACCGGGCGTGACATTGATCGCCTCGGGTTCCGCCAAAGCCTCCTTCGGCAACCAGTGTTCGCGAAACGCCGGAATGCTGATCGCGCGCCAGACCTTTTGTGGTGGCTCATCGAGATCATATTCAAGCTCGAGACCGTTTTTCATCGCTTCGGGTGTTTGCCTGTTCATTGGTCCATATCCTTCAGCAAGAGCTTGAGAGCATCGATGCGCTGTGGCCAGTAGGCGCGGTATTTGCCAAGCCATACCGCAATGCGGGTCAGCCCATCCGGATCGACCTCGTAATTGACGAAACGACCCTGCCGCCTCTCAACCACCAGCCCCGCCCCGCGCAGTACCGAAAGGTGCTGCGACATGGCCGGCTGGCTGATTTCCATGCCATCGCGCAAGGCGGAGGCGTTCATGGCGCCATCCGCCAGCTTTTCGAAAATTGCCCGTCGGGTCGGATCGGCAAGCGCCCGGAAAATATCATTCTCTGTCATGAGAACACATAAGCACACACTTATACGATTCGCAAGCCCCTGTCTTCGTTCGGCAAGCCGGCTTCAGCCCGGCCCACCTCGAATAATACTTGTCCTAGTAAGTATTACCGCAAGAATTCCTGCCCGCCTTATCGATTCTTAAACGTTCAACCAGTAACTCATACACCTGCGCGAAATGGTCTCGCTGTCTCTCGCCGGCCGGTCCGGCATGTCCTTGCATCCCCCTATGAAGCAATAGCTAGCGCCGTGCTCCGATGCCGGTGTTTTGGAGAATGAGGATGTTTTTGAAAACCGCTACCGCCCGCAACATGTTCGCCATCGTTTTCGCGGGTGTCTTGACGACCGTCGCGACTGCCGGTGTGCTTTTATGGCTTTCCTATCGGGCGGTGGAAGAACGCTCGATCTCCGAGATGCACAACGCCGCCAATACCAGCGCCGCCAACGTCGAAACCTTCTTTGCGCATGCAACGACGCTGGGCGCGAACATGCGCTCGGCACTCCATACCGAGAAGGAAACCGGCAACCCGAGCCGCGAGTCCATCGATCGCCTGTTCAAACGGCTTCTCCAGGACAGCCCCTTTGCCGTGGGCATCAGCACCGGCTGGGAACCCAACGCCTTTGACGGCAGGGACAAGGAATTCGCCAACGCACCGGGCCACGACGCGACCGGCCGTTTTGTACCCTATTATGCCCGCAAGGACGGAAAGGTGATCGAAGAGGCGCTCGTCGACTACGAGACCCCAGGAGCCGGCGACTACTATCTCGTACCGCGACGGACCGGCAAGGACCTCATGACCGAGCCTTATGTCTATCCCATCAACGGCAAGGATGTCTTCATGACGTCGTTCATGGCGCCGCTGATGTTTGACGGCAAGTTCGGTGGCGTGATCGGTGTCGACATCGCGCTCGACTCCCTGTCGTCCGACCTTGCAAAGCTGAAACCGCTTGGAGAGGGATATATCGCGCTTCTCAGCAAGGACGGCAGTATCGTCAGCCATCCTGATACCAAAACACATGGCAAAGCCCTGAAGGATTCCGGCCTGGACGCGGCCGCATGGCAGGCCATGATCGATAATCCGGGTGTTGCCCGCGAACTGACGGATGCCGCCGGCATCCGCCACATGATGCTGGCCGTGCCCGCCCATGTCCTGCCGGATACGACCTGGTTCACCATCGTCTCGGTACCGAAATCGGTGCTTTTCGCCCATCTCTCGACGCTTGCCCTCACCTCCATTGCCGTCATCGCCATCGCTGCCGGGCTCATGGTCGCGATAGGCTGGTTGCTTGCCGCCCGCTTTGGCAAGCGTCTCAACAGGGTCATCTCCGCAACCAGCCAGATTGCAGAGGGACAGACGGATGTGGATTTGTCCGAAGCCCGCCACCGCGACGAAATCGGCGAAATGGCCCGCTCGCTTGCCGTATTGCGCGATGCGACGATCGCCAAGGTGCGTCTTGAAGACGAGGCCGAGCGCAACCGGGCGCTTTCCGATGAGGAACGGGCGGAACGCGCAGCGGAAGCCGCCGAACGCGACCAGCAGACGCGCGCCGCGGTGGAGGCGCTGGCCGAGGGCCTGCAGAAGCTCGCCGATGGCGACATGACCCACCGTATCGAAAAGACCTTCGCGGGATCGCTCGATCAGGTTCGCCATGACTTCAATGCCTCGCTCGAAAAATTGCAATCGGCACTTTCCGCCGTCAACAGAAACGCCGAGGCCATCCGGTCAGGCTCCGAGGAAATCCGCACGGCTTCCGATGATCTTGCCAAGCGCACCGAGCAGCAGGCCGCCTCCGTGGAACAAACGGCGGCTGCACTGGAGGAGATAACCACATCTCTCAAGGATGCGACGCTGCGCGCCGACGAGGCAGGCCAGCTGGTGGAACGTACCCGCACGGGAGCGGCGAAATCCGGCGAGGTCGTGCGCCGCGCCGTCGAAGCGATGAGCTGCATCGAAAGCTCGTCGCGCGAGATTTCCAACATCATCGGCGTCATCGACGAGATTGCTTTCCAGACCAATCTTCTGGCGCTGAATGCTGGCGTCGAAGCGGCACGTGCCGGCTCGGCCGGCAAGGGCTTCGCCGTTGTTGCTCAGGAGGTGCGCGAACTTGCGCAACGCTCCGCCAATGCCGCCAAGGAAATCAAGGCGCTCATCACCAAGTCCGGCGAGCAGGTCCATATGGGCGTCAGCCTTGTCGGAGAAACCGGCGCGGCGTTGGCGGAGATCGTTGATCAGGTGCAGGAGATCGACCGCAACGTGACGGCGATCGTCCGCTCGTCGCGTGAGCAGACGACCGGGCTGAACGAGATCAGCTCGGCCGTGAACTCCATCGATCGCGGCACGCAGCAGAATGCCGCCATGGTCGAAGAACAGACGGCCGCCAGCCACGCGCTTGCAAACGAGGTGGCAGCGCTGAACCGGCTGATCGCGCAGTTCCGGCTAAGCGAGGGTGAGGTTTCATCCGCTCGGCCGGTCCAGACCGACGGGGCCAGCCAGCATCCTGTCCTCTCGGGCGCCCGCGCCCTCGGCAACAGACTAGGCAGGGCTTTCGCCGCGAAATAGGCTGCCACAGGGCTGCAAGAGACCCGAAGGGTTGCCAAGGGTTTGAAACGCTGAATTGCCATGGCATTTTGCAACCTTGTATGAACGCATTCTGCCCTCGCGCGTTTTCACCCGGCCTGATAATCTTCAGGCCGGGGAGCGATCAAAACAAGTGACTGCATTTACGGTCTTCATTGCCATTCTTCTGCTGGTTGTCGGATCCGGCCTGTTTGTCGTCTTCGGCAAGCAGCGGGAAAAGGCCATTCCCAAACGCCCCTCCACCGCCCTGCCGGTTGCGGAGGATGAAACCAGGCTTGACCGGCACTGGCAGTCGATAAGGAACGGCTGGAGCGAAAAAAACGCACTCTGCCTGCTGCATTCCAACCTTGATGCCTTTGCGGTACGCGTGGCGGCTGCACGCGCGGCGGGACGCAGCCTCGATCTCATGTATTACATGTGGAATGCCGATCTTACCGGACGGCTAATGATGCGCGAAGTTATCACCGCCGCCGACCGTGGCGTGCATGTAAGGCTGCTCCTGGATGATCTCGGCGTTTCGATCTCCGACCGCATCTTCCACGCCATCGACAGCCACCCCAATATCGAACTACGGTTGTTTAATCCCACGAGAGCGCGGGAAAACATTCTCTATCGCAGCCTGGAACTCATCCTTCGCTTCCGGAGCGTCAACCGGCGCATGCACAACAAGGCGTGGATTGCCGACGGACGCGCGCTCATTGTCGGCGGGCGCAATATTGGCGATGCTTATTTCGATGCCGCAGAGCGGGCGAATTTCCACGATTTCGATGTGCTCGGTTTCGGCAGGATCGTTGCCGATGCCACCGAAATCTTCGATGACTACTGGAACAGCGCGGTTTCCGTTCCGGTGCGCTCGCTTCTGGCAAGACGACCGAGCAAGCTTGCGAGATTGCGACGCGAGCTTGACGCCCTGCCGCAAAGCGAGGCCGCTAAACCCTATCTGGAGCGCGTCGAAAGCCAGTATGGCAGCGGCCATTTCCTGATGTCGGATCGCCTTCACTGGGTCGATACCGCCGATGTGCTTGCCGATCCCCCGGAGAAAGCGGCGGGAAAACGCCGCAAGGGTCATAATTTCCTGATGGAAAGCCTGCTGCCGCTGATGCAGGCGGCAAGCGAGAGCCTGCACATCACCTCCCCCTATTTCATTCCCGGCAAACAGGGCGTGGACATTTTCCTGAATCTGGCCGAGCGCGGCGTGTCGGTCGCCATCCTCACCAATTCGCTGGCCGCAACCGATGTGGCCGCCGTTCACGCCGGTTACGCCCGTTATCGAAAACCGCTTCTGCTGGGCGGCGTGAACCTGCATGAATTACGCTCCCAGGCGGACCAGGGCAGCTTCACGCTACGTGGTTCGGGACAGGCGAGCCATCACACAAAGGCCTTCACCCGCGACGGCAAGACCGGCTATATCGGCTCGCTCAATTTCGATCCGCGCTCCGCCTCGCTCAATACCGAAATGGGCGTCGTCTTCAACTCAGCCCCGCTGGTTGCCCGCATGGACGAGATATTCTCCGATGAAATCCGCCGCATGATGAGTTTCGAGCTGGGTATGGACAATGACAACCGTCTCCTCTGGATGACGGAAGAACAGGGTCAGCCAAAAATATACCGGCGCGAACCCGACGCTGCCATCAGCCGTCGGATCATCGCCGGTATCATGCGCATCCTGCCGCTTGAATCACAGCTTTGAGAATGAACGCCGGTCAGGCTGCGGGTCTCACCCCGGCCTTGGCCAATTGTATCTGCACCAGCGTATCGAGGTTCTGGTTCACGCGGCAGTAGAATTCCTCGTCGATGAAGGGCCGCAGCATGAAATCATTGCCGCCCGCCTTCAGGAACCGGGCCGACAGCAGCCGGTTGGTGGAAGAGGAAACGCCGATGATGCGCAGCTCATGCGACCCGCGCACGGTGCGAATGCGCCGCGTCAGTTCGAAACCGTCAATATCCGGCATGTTATAATCCGTCACCACCAGCCCGATGTCGGGATTGGCCTTCAGTATCTCGAGCGCCTTGGCGCCGCTATCAGCAAGGCTGACGCGGAAATTATAACGTTTGAGGCGGCTGGAAAGCAGCGCCCGCGCCGTCGGGCTGTCATCGACGATCAGCACATGGTGGCGGTGGTTGGTGAGAAACCGGCAGACGGATTCCGTCAGCATGTCCACGGCGAAGATATTGTCTTTCAGAATATAATCGACCACATCCTTGGCGATCAGCGTCTCGCGCGTCGCCTCGTGGAAGGTGCTGGTGAAAACGATGGTCGGGATCGAAAGATCGATCAGATATTCCAGCGCCTCGCCCTTTTCCGCCCCCGGCAGATTGATGTTGGAGATCGCCAGCGTCACCGGTTCGGGCGAATGTTCGTAACAGGCCTGCAGCTCTTCAAAAGAGCGGCACACTTCCACCGTGACGCCCAGCATCTCCTTCAGGCGCATGCTCACCATCTGGGTGAAAACGTTGCTGTCTTCCGCAAGCAAGATGCGGTTATTGGTAAAAGGCACGCCCGAATATTGCATGCCCGTAATGCCGAGAAAATTCATCCTGCCCCAGTCCCCCGTCGTATTTAAGGGAAAATAGCAGGCGCGTTTTGCAGAATAATTAATGACACTTTTGCCGGCAAACGAGTTACGCACATGCTTACCTAAACGGAAATACGGCCCGCAAGGGCCGTATCGTCAGTGCGGATAGAAGCGGTCTCAGGCGCGCAGCAGCGCATTCTCCGTATCGAACGGGCTTTCTTCCACCACTTCGGCATCATAAAGCGTGCCGAGAATGCGGATTTTCAGCTTCGTGCCGATTGCCGCATATTCCGGTTTGAGCATGGCGAGCGCAATCGACTTGCCGATGCGCCAGCCAAAACCGCCGCTGGTGACACGGCCGGCAAGAGCGCCGCTCTCGTCGGAGATCGCTTCAGACCCACGCGCGTCCACATCCGTATTGCCGGTAACGGTCAGCGTCGAGAACACCCATTTCACCCCGGACTCCTTGTAGGCCACAAGCGCATCGCGGCCGATGAAGCTCTTTTCCGGACGCAGAAAGCGGTCAAGGCCGGATTCATAGGCGTTATATTCCACCGAAAGCTCGCGCCCCATATTGCGATAGGACTTTTCAAGCGACATGGACACCATGGCGCGGATGCCGAACGGCTTGATGCCGAATTCCGCACCTGCCTCCATCAACCGGTCGAAGATGTAGTTCTGCATTTCGATCGGATGGTGGAGTTCCCAGCCAAGTTCACCCACGAAATTGACACGCAGCGCATGCGCCGTCGCAACACCGACGGAAATCTGCTTTGCCGTCAGCCACGGGAAATCCTTGTTCTCGAGGCTGGTGCGGGTCAGTTTTTTCAAAAGATCGCGCGACTTCGGACCGGCAAGCACCAGCACGCCGTATTTCTGGGTGATCGGCTGCAGCACCACGGAACCGTCGGTCGGGGCAAGCCGACGCAGCACGTCGTGGTCATGCGCCTCCAGACCACCGGCCGAAACGAGATAGAACCGGCCCGGAGCCCATTCATAAACGGTGAATTCCACCTTCACGCCACCATTCGGCGTCAGAAGATGCGTCAGTGCGATGCGGCCGCGCTTCTTCGGCACGATGTTGGCCAGAATGCTGTCCAGCCATGCGCGCGCACCCGGGCCGGAGACTTCCATTTTTGCGAAGGCCGACATATCAAGCACGCCGACATTCTGGGTGACGTTCTTCACCTCATTGCCGACATGTTCGAAATAGTTCGAACGACGGAACGACCATTTCTCGACGATACGGCCATCATCCAAGGCCGGCGCATGGTTGTGGCTGGTGATGACATCGGCACCCACGCCAAGGTCTTCCTCGCGCAGCGCATAACCTTCCGGCGCATACCAGTTGGCACGCTCCCAGCCATAAACGGAGCCGAACACGCCGCCAAGCTTCTTCAGACGGTCATAAACCGGTGTCGTCTTCAGCGGACGCGCGGCGGAGCGCTCTTCGTCCGGATAATGCATGGTGAAGACGTTGGCATAGGCTTCTTCGTTCTTGGCGATGAGATAGCCTTCCGTAGCGTAAGGCCCGAAACGACGCGGATCGACACCCATCAGGTCGAGCGTCGGCTCACCATCGACGATCCATTCGGCCAGCTGCCAGCCGGCGCCACCGGCGGCCGTGATGCCGAAGGAATGGCCTTCGTTCAGCCAGAAATTCTTCAGCCCCGGTGCGGGACCGACGATCGGATTGCCATCAGGTGTATAGGCGATAGCGCCATTATAGACCTTCTTGATACCCACTTCGCCGAAGGCTGGAACGCGCACCATCGCCGTTTCGATATGCGGCATCAGGCGGTCCAACTCCTCCTGGAACAGCTCATATTCGCTGTCATCCGAGGGACCGTCGACATAACAGACCGGCGCGCCAACCTCGTAAGGACCGAGGATCAGGCCGCCTGCCTCCTCGCGCATATACCAGGCCGAGTCGGATTCACGCAGGACACCCATTTCCGGCAGGCCCTGACGGCGGCGTTCCTGGATGGCCGGGTGCGGCTCGGTGACGATATATTGATGCTCGACCGGGATGACCGGAATATTGATGCCGACCATCTCGCCGGTCTTGCGGGCGAAGGAGCCCGTGCAGGAGATGATATGTTCGGCGATGATCTCGCCCTTGTCGGTCGTCACCTTCCAGTGACCGTCTTCCAGCTGCTCGATGGCGGTGACGGTGGTATTGCGATAGATCGTCGCCCCACGGTCACGCGCGCCCTTGGCCAATGCCTGCGTCAGATCGGCAGGCTGGATATAGCCGTCATCGGGGTGCTGGATGGCACCGAGCAGGCCGTCCGTCTCGCAGAGCGGCCAGATTTCCTTCACCTGCTCCGGCGTCAGCATGTTGACACGCACGCCGATGGTCTCGGCAATACCGGCATAATACATATATTCGTCCCAGCGATCCTTGGTGCGGGCGAGACGTATGTTGGAGACCTTGGAGAAGCCGACATTCATGCCGGTCTCTTCCTGAAGCTCCTCATAGAACTTCACGGAATATTTGTGGATCTGGCCGACGGAGTAGCTCATGTTGAACAGCGGCAGGAGACCGGCCGCATGCCAGGTGGAGCCAGACGTCAGTTCTTTGCGCTCAATGAGAACGCTGTCGCTCCAGCCCTTTTTGGCAAGATGATAAAGCGTCGAGACGCCGACAACGCCGCCACCGATCACCACCGCCCGTGCATGTGTCTTCATTTCCAGAACCCCTAAAAAGCGCCGGCATAACCTGCCGTGCCGCCAAATCGATGGGAGGAATATGAAGCGACCGGCCGCCGTTCAGCCGCCTGATTGCGACATGGCCATAGGGTGCTGCGACAGGGGAGAAAATGCCTGCGCCAGACTGGCTTTCACACCGCCGACGCCCTTGCGAGCAGCGGCGAAGGTTTCAGGAATATTCGGTGCAAAACAGTTCGAGGATGTCGACCCGTTCAGAACAAGCAATTCAAGGATCGACTTCAGCGACTACCTGTTCTGAAGCTGCATTTGCAGCCCCGGACATCCGGGCCGTCCAGCTTCAAACCTTTGAGGACGTCATTGCCGGGAACGATGATCGTGTCCCTGAACATTGGGCCTCCCGGCAGATTGTGTATCCCGCCGCCACCACCCGGCGGAGGAGGTGGCGGAGGATTACCACCACCGCCGCAGGGCGGAATGCGATAGATGCAGTCGGCCGTGAATTGCTCAAGGCCTCCGGCAGTTACAGAGGGACTAGCCGCATCCTGCGCATTTGCCAGAAACGGAAAAAACACACCGAAGAGAAAAATGGTCTTTCTCATTTCGCAACCTCCTGCGAAGATGCACAAATCTTCGCGCGATCTTTCACATCCTTACCGGCAGCGGCTTTTGCCGCGGCGTCCAGCCACGCTGGCGTACTGTTGCGCATACCGATGGAAACGCTCTTGAAGCCGATGACGAGCGGTCGCGCAAATTGGCGGTCGGAAAAGAGGCCGGAACTGTTTATGCTGCTAATACTGTTGTCTTTGCCCGACATATCCTCGGCGTTAACCTGCCCGCCCTGCGGCTGACTGGTCGCCGCCGCAGCCGCGTCAGCCATTTCCTTTGATGTATCCCTCTTGACACCCCGCGCATCGAGAAAGGCCGAGCGGCCCCGGCCATTGGTCACCTTCACCCCACGCGTCAAAAATGCCTGGCGCACAACCAGCAAGCGGATATCGTAAATATAGCGCGAACCACAATCTTCAGTTTCTGCGGTTCTCAAAATGTCACGGCTGAGAATATAGGACAGTTTTTCGCGAAGATATTCGTCGGCACAATAGACCTTGGTATTTTCATCATCGCAAAAGCTCATCAGCGCGCTTTGCGCATGAAAAGGGTTGATCGCGTAGGTCTGGACATTCTGAAGCTCGATCTCTTCGATATCCGCCCGCGCACCGCCAAAGGCGATATTGCGCAGAACCCCGCCATGCCTTCTTTCCGTTCTATCTTGATGACCGGAAAGAGCGCATCCTTCACCTGCAAGCCCGACGTCGTTCCTTCGGTTGTGACCTCAGTGCGGGGCTGAGACACCGTCAGCCCCTTTTTATCGTCCAGCCACGTGCTGTCACCAAAATAGGGCGCGTCTGATTTAACCGCCAGATATCCCCTCAAATTCGGTATTTGAGTGATCTTGACGTAGCGCCCGATAAAGGATTCGCTTTCCAGATCGCGCGGCAGGGACTTGAACTTGTGGCCGGAATCCACAACCTCCGCAATGATATCCCCCACATAAATATCCTCCTGCGGCGGATAGACCGGCTCTATTCCCAGTCTGCGGATAGACTCGTTCCAGCGTTTCGGCAGGTAATCGTCGGTCACATCCGTCTCGCCCATCAGGAAAAACAGACCCGCGGAGCCGATAACGATGCCTGCCGCCAGCAAGGACGCCCTGGTGGCATGGGGTTTTCCCCATGCCCAAACACCCTTCAGCTTTTCCATCAGAGACGCTTTTACTGGAACTTGGCCCGGAGGCTGGGCAGGCTGGGCAGGCTGGGCAGGCTGGGCAGGCTCATCGACTGGATCCGGCATGTGAACCCCGACAGAAAAATAAACTAAAGAATAACCACAATATATCTACTTAAAGTTTATTCATCAATACAGTCATTACGGGTATTTCGATTATATTTTTGCGACAGGCGACGGGCAGATCGTTGTGAAATCCGCAGGCGATACATCCCTCAGCAGCCAGGCCGGGTTTTGCCAGCCACCCATCCCGCGTCCGCCATTTTCCAACACCGGCAAGGCTACGGCGCAGTCGCCAGAACCCTGCCGATGCAGCCCACCATCATTTATCCTTGCCAACCAGCTTTGGTGTCGCCTTCGTTTCCGAAGCGGTCTTGTCGCCCACCCCGGCGACATCTTTTTCCGTCGTTCCAGAGGCGGGCGATGCGGCGCCCGTATGCGCGGCCACCGCCTTCTCGCCCTCTTCCGCAAGCAGCGCCGCCAGCATTTGCGGGTTGGCGTCGCCTTCCACGTGGATATTGAGGTTGCGCTGCGGGAACGGAATATCGATCCCCTCCTCGCGGAAACGTTTGAGGATGGCGATCCTCAGCGCGTTTTTCACGCCAAGCCCGTTTGACAGATCTGCAAGGTGGAAACGCAATTCGAAATCCAGCGAAAAATCGCCGAAACGCAAAAATTCCACATGCGGCTCGGGGTTGCGCAGCACCGGCGGCTGGGCGCGCACCAGTTCCAGCAGGATATCCATGACCTGCTGCGGATCGGAATCGTAAGCCACGGAAACCGGAATTTCCGCGCGCATGATACGGTTGCGGTGTGTCCAGTTGCCGACCGATGAATTGATGAATTCGGAATTCGGCACGATGATCGACTGGCCACGGAAGGTTTCGATTTCCGTCGCGCGCACGGAAAGCCGTTTGACGGTGCCTTCCGTCGTACCTGTCACCACCCAGTCTCCCACCTTGAAGGGGCGTTCGACCAGCAGGATGAGGCCGGAGACGAAGTTCGAGACGATGTTCTGGAGGCCGAAACCGATACCGACGGAAAGAGCGGAGGCGACCAGCGCCAAGCTGGATAGGTTGAGGCCGGCGGAGGACACGCCGAAGATGGCCGCAACCGCGATGCCGAGATAGCCGATGCCTGTTTTGACCGAGTTGCGCACCCCGGCATCCACCTGCCCGCGCGCCATGACGTTGTTGTCCAGCCACTTCTGGAACCAGCGCGTGATGATGTAGCCGATGGCGAAGACGAGGACGCCGCCGAACAGGCCGATCAGCGAGATGGAGGCATTGCCGACGGTGATGCCGGTCAGCAGGCGATAGGCCCAGCTTTCAATGTCGCCCGGCTGGAACCCCCAGGAAAACAGGATGAGCGGCACGCCGAAGGCAAGTGCCACGGCATAGATGCCAAGCCCCGCGGCAAGACCGGCCTGATCGAGCGCAACCGGACCGAGACCGAAACGACGCCCGAGATAACGGCCGGCAAGGGATTCCGCAAAGGCCCCCTGCCTCGAAATCGCCTTGCCCGAGAGAATGCCGATATACATCGTTGCGAGCACCGCACCCGTGGCGACGATCTGCGTGGCAAGGAAGCGCGCCAGCCCGACATAACCCGTGAGGCAGGCGCCGATGAGCACGAGGCCGCCGACACGCAGCAGGATGACGAGCCAGCGCGGCAGGCGCTGGTTGGCGGTCTCGTAATCCTGCCCCTCGCCGATCATCGGGCGCAGGAACGAAACGGTGAGCAGGATGATGCCGATGATGATGGAGGCAACGAAGCTCTTGGCGACGGTGACGATCAGCGGCGAATAAAGCGTCTCGCTGATCGTGCCGAACAGATAGTCGAGGCCGTTGACCAGCGCCATCAACAGCACTGCCGAAGACAGCGTATGCGCGCCCTTGTTGGAAACCTGCAGCAGCCGCCATTCCGGCTGCGTCGGCGCAAAGATCGCATAGCTCAGACGCGACACGAAATAAACGAAGCCGGTGATCGCCATGGCCCCGAACAGGATCGGCGCTATATCGGAGCGAAGCACGTTGAAATTATCGAGGAAGAACGCCGATGTCACCAGGAACAGGAAAAGCGAGAGCGACTGCACCATGGTTGACCAGAAGGCCACCGAAAGCCGCCGAAGATAGGAGGGCTCGCCGGTAAAGGCGCGCCTGTCCATGCGGCTGCCGAAGAAGCGATAACCACCCACCAGAAACAGCAGCGCCGCCATGATCGACAGCACCACGGCCCCGAACATCGGCAGGCGCTTGTAGTTCCAGACGAAGCCCGCCCAGCTGCTGAAGGCATTGTTGAGGTTAGTCAGTTCGGTCAAGAAGGCGGAAGACGCATCGCCCAAAGTCTGGGCGGAGACTTCCGTGCGTTTGAACAGGGTGGCGGCGAAAAGCGCACGGCGCACCGCGGTGATATTGTTGGATATCTGCGCGGCATTGGTGGCGGTGCTCTCCACCTCGCCGGCAATCGCGTTCACCTCCGCCCGCTCCGCCGTCAGCCTGGCGCGCTCTTCGGTCACCATGCTCGCTTCCGGCGGCTGGCCATCGGCAGGTGGCTCGCCAAGCGCCTCAAGGCGCGTCTTTATCTGGTCGAGACGGGTGCGCAGCTTGGTGTTGGTGGCGGAGGCATCGGCTGCAATGGTATCTGCGCGTCCCTTCAGGTCCACCAGCTGCGCGTCGTCGCTGCCGCCCGCCTCCACCTGCTTGGCGATCGCCGAAACATCGGCCTTCCATTTTTCCAGATCCGCTCTTGCCTGCTCGACGGCGGAGGCCTGGATCACGACCGGTGCGGACGGCGTTGTCC
This sequence comes from Rhizobium oryzihabitans, assembly GCF_010669145.1. Taxonomy (NCBI): domain Bacteria; kingdom Pseudomonadati; phylum Pseudomonadota; class Alphaproteobacteria; order Hyphomicrobiales; family Rhizobiaceae; genus Rhizobium; species Rhizobium oryzihabitans. Next base: position 499,510 of record NZ_CP048632.1, on the reverse strand, counting down.
CTTCCTGTGCGGAGACAGGCATTGCCGACAGGAAAAACCCGCCAAGCAGGGAAAGCATCATGGCCATTATCGCGGCCATGGCGGTCTTTCGCCGCCGGCCGGACGCCTGTCCGCCCATCACGCGCCTGTCGTTTATCAATCCGCCAACCATCAACCGCACATCCATGCCTTTCGTCTCTGAACACCGCTTCAGGCTATTTACCGCCTGCAGCGAGGAAAACCACCCGCATAAAGCGAGGTTTTCGGGTGTCTGCCTTGCTTTTCACCACGAGAATCATCACCTTTGATAGTGCAGCAAACATGGGAGGAAATCATGGAATCTGCTGGTATTGGCTGGATCGCAGCTATCATCATCGGTGGTGTCGCCGGGTGGCTCGCCGAACAATTCATGAAAAGCAATATGGGTGTTTTCATGAACATCCTTCTTGGAATCGTCGGCGCGATCGTCGCCAACGCCATATTGTCGGTTTTTGGAATCGTTTTGACCGGCTGGATCGGTTACCTCATCGCCGGCTTCATCGGCGCCTGCATCCTCATCCTTATCGGCCGAGCGTTCAGACGCGGATGAGGAAAATGAAAAATCCGTAAAAGCCCGGATTTCCAGACTTTTCCAGCGCGACTGAAATTTTTTCGTCACAAAAATCGAAGAAATTTCATTTCCGCGCTGGACAAGCCCAAACTTCCCCTTTATAGCCCCCCTCACACCGCCACACGGTGTCGGTCGGGTGATTAGCTCAGTTGGTAGAGCAGCTGACTCTTAATCAGCGGGTCGTAGGTTCGAGCCCTACATCACCCACCAAATTCTCTTGAAATGATAAGACGTTGCGATGCTTACTTGAAGCATCGCCTTAGCGTATGCGGGTACGCGTCGCGCTCTCGGCAATGCCTGCGCGAGAGGCGCCACCCGTCACCCAAGACACCGGGCACCCCCGTCAGATCCCCCCCGCAAAGTCTACAACTTCGTTTCCGTCACGCTTTTTGCGCCGATGAATCGCGGCTCCAATGGTCGACCGGCAATACGGCCGCCGAATTCCTCGGTGAAAGGAACCGGCGCGGCCTGCTTCACCGCATTGATGGCGGAATCGATAAAGGCCTGCCGTCTCGGGCTCTCCTCCTGCGGGCGCGAGGCAACGACGACGACCTTGCCCCTTATCTCCCCGTCCTTGTGCAGAACGAAGCGCAGCGTCACCACAAGACCCTCGGTATCTTCCGGCGGCACCCAGCAGGCGTATATCGCATCGAACATTTCATTGAGGTTGCTGGCCGGCGTCGGATCCTTGCATTGCCGCGACTGGCCTGAAGCCTGCGTCAAAGCACCTCCAGCCAGGATGGCCAAGGCCACGAGCCCCGACAGATGAAGGCCGCGTGACACCAAAAACAAGCGATTGAACAAATCAAATATCCTTTATCGAAGAAGGCGCCTCGGTGGCCGTTGCTCATAAATTTCTAAAATCTTTGCCGCCAGTAAAAAGCTTGAAAGCGCCGTGCATCGGAAATGTTCAAACACCTAACTTCACCGTAACAACGAAATACATCATGAAATAATAGATAAAAATAACAATAAAACAAATAAATTGGAAATTTATACGGAAATAAAAATCGATTATATGAAAATATATTAATTAAGAAACCGAAATAAGTAAAAATTACCGAAATCATAATTTTAAAAACTCATGCTATATTTATGTGCTGTCAAATATCGTAATATCTTCAGAATACAACGCCATAAACACGACTTCGCCCCTTAACCAAAGCGCGCAGTTTGCATTGCAAGCCGCCTGTTTGGCTGTATGCATTGCCCTGCCAAAACATTGGGCAAAGGGGGACTTCATGAAATCGAAATGGGTAATGGCGGCATTTTTCGGCGCGGCGATGACGGTTGCGGGTGCGGCACAGGCGGAAGACCTTGTCTTCACGCTGAAGAACGGGACAAGCTCCGTTCTCAACGCCTTCTACACGTCGCCGGTGGGCGTCAATGACTGGGAAGACGATGTTTTCGGAAAGAAGGCGCTTGGTCCCGGCGAAGAGATGGAAATCACCATCGCCGACGGCCGCAGCGTCTGCAAATACGACATGCGCTTCGAATTCCAGGGCGACGCGCTGGAAGACCTCGAGGATACGCAGAACCTCTGCGAACTCGGCGAATATACCATCACCGAGTAACATCTCCGGTAATGGCGGCCCTGCCCGACAGAGGCAGGGCTCGCACAGGCACAACGGCGTTCAACGCCAGCTTTTCAGCAAACTCGACAAAACGATAAATATCGGCGTCACAGCACTGCCGATCTCCCCAAAGCCGTCTCAATCATCCCTATGATTGGCGTCATGAGATTGATCATCAACATATTGCTGTTCGTCCTCGGCGCAGTCGGGAGCGGGGTATGTGCGTTTTTGTTGTCGGCGGCGCTTGCCGATTCCGGACTTCTCGGTTCCTGTTTTGAGGGCAACTGCGCCTATGCGGCGCTTTTTATGGTGCTGCCCGTCGCGTGGTTCGTGCTTTTTGCGCTTTACGTCATGGCCCTGCTGGTCTGGAGGCGAAAGCCGTTCCGCAATGGAAGGCTCTGAAAAAGCGCATGGCAGCGTCACCGCTACCGCGCGTTCGTTGACAGCGATCAAGACTTGCCGGTAACGTCCGCCTGCTGGGGGATTCGCTGCCAGTGATATGGGAGCCTTAGGGCATACCCGATATCACCGGCCTCTGAATGTGCATGTTCCGATTTGCGTTTCGCGTAACGATCGGCATGACGGAAAACAGGGAGACCAAACGATGCGGGCGGCTATTAATTCTCCATCGCTTTCTATCGACACCATGGACTATCAGGCCGAGTGCCAATTCGCGCTGGAACCCTCCATTCAGGGGCTGATTGAAAAAGCGGAACATGCCGGCTGGAACCGCCAGCAGGCCGCGCTCGCCATCGTCGCGCTCGCCAGCGAACATTTGACCGATCTGCTGTCGGCAGGAATTCCCTTACCGGATCAACGCCCCTGTCCTGATATCCCCCGCCAGTCGCGGCGGATCAGCGCCCGGCATCCCTGGCACCTCATTCCAAAAATCGATCGACCAGACCGGAGCTCACCGTCCTATCCGCAGGGATATTCGGCGCTCCGCTGCCTCGACCCGCGACGTTGTGGCGGCGGCCAGCTATTGCTCCGGTCCGCACAAGCCGCCCGCCGGCGATCCTGCCACACTGTTGACATAAGCGGCCATTAATGAGAACATAAAGTGAACATTATGGAGGTCAGCGATGAACACAGCAGACGCAACCATAGAAAATGCCCTCTCGGTCGTCGCCCGGTCCCGCGATATGCGCGAGCGCGCGCTTGAGCGCCGCCGCGAGTTGCAGCGGCGAACGGAAGTCATCATAACCCGGCCGCTCTACGTGCTAAAAAAGAACGAAGGGCCAAAGCAATTGTCGTTGAAACTCGACAGTTAGACGGTGTCATCAGAAATGGCGGACCGGGTTGCAGGATGCAGCACCGCAAAAGCGAAGATCGCTCGTCCACCTGCCTCGCAAAAACAAAATCCCGTGCGGATCATGTCACGCACGGGATTTTCAGAATGAAGAGGTCATTGTCTCGTCTTATTGCATGCGCTGCATTGCAGCTTCTGGCTCACCGGTCGTTGCAACCGTTGCCGCGGGAAGGCGATCGGTCTTTTTCAGGATGACGACTGGCTTTTCCACCGGATCAGTGGGTGGAACGATGCTTGCGGTTTTGAATTCACGGTCGACGGCAGGAACGGACGCGTTGATCTTTTCATGACCGGCGCATTCCGCAAGCGCTGCACTGGCGGAAAAACCAAAGACAGCGGCGATAATGAGAACTGATTTCATGTCATTCTCCCTTCGCTTTTATGGCGATCTCCAGTCTAGGTGGAGACGACCCTGATTGAAAATCACACTTTAGAGACATCTAAAGCTCTGAATCATTTCGGCAGTCGTCGTCTTTGATGGGCGGTGGAGCACCGATACTGTCCTGGCGCCCTTATTTTTTCCGCACATCCAGCGGATTTCGGCAAAGCGGCCTGCGAAATATCATCGCCACATAACTTCCTTTCAGGGAAATCAGGCTTGGTGTGTAAGTCGAGGCCTTTGCTGCGTTGGCGGCCTTTATCGTTCTTCCTTCAGAGGAATTCTGCTGCATGGCACGCCTCCTTCCATGAGCGATAACGAAAAAACACTCGTCTTGTTCCGATCACGGTTTCGTTGGTGTGCGCAGGAGAAACAAACGCGTCGCCGCGTGTTTCTTCTCCCGTCGGGGAGAAGATGGCCCGAAGGGTCAGATGAGGGGGCAAGCTCTCCGCACACCTCTACCCTCTACCCTCTACCCTCTACCCTCTACCCTCTACCCTCTACCCTCTACCCTCTACCCTCTACCCTCTACCCTCTGCCGCGACCTTCTCCCCGGCGGAGAAAAGAAACAGGCGGCATCCTGCCCGTGACATCGACTGCCTTAGCAATGCCTCGCGCTTGAAAATTTCGCCCAAAACCTCTATATGACCCAGCGCGAGGACGACCTCGGCCATCATGGCGACAGCATGCGGGACGGCCCGGTCACATACCGGAGAATAAATTGCGTTCCCTGCAAGATCGTATCCGCCACGCTCTCAGCTTTGAAATCATCGGCCTTCTGCTCGTCGTGCCGCTGGGCGCGCTCATCTTCGGCATGCCCATGGAGGATATCGGCATCGTTGGCCTCGTCAGCGCCACGCTCGCCACGGCCTGGAACTACATCTACAATCTGGGATTCGACCACGCCATGCAGCGGCTGAAAGGCACGACGCTGAAGACGCCGGCCATCCGCGTCGCCCATGCGCTGCTGTTTGAACTTGGCCTGCTGATCGTGCTGATGCCCTTCATCGCCTGGTATCTCGGCATCACCCTCGCCCATGCGCTGGTCATGGATATCTCGTTCGCGCTGTTTTACGTAGTCTATGCCTTCGTCTTCAACTGGAGCTACGACCGGCTTTTCCCGCTCCCGGAATGGCAATCGCAGGATGCCGTCTGAACAGCGGCGCTGCCGGCAGGAAACGGCTGCGTTTCAGCGCAGCGATGCCTTGAAAAAGCTGACGACATCCGCGTTGAAGCTGCGGTGAAACGCCATTCGGTCAAAGCCGGAAGCATCGCTGCAGATCTGCGGCACGGCTTTTTCCATCTCGGCGGGGCAAGGTGCAATGAACGAAAAGTGCCCCGCACCCGTCACCGTCCGATAATCCGGTTTCACCGGCAGATCATCGCGCAGCCTGACAATATCCTGCGGCATGACGCCATCGCCACCGCGCTCCGAACTCCAGAGCTGGACGGGGACCTTGATGCCGAGCAGATCGCTGGCGCCGGGAAAGGCGTTCAGAGGGTCTGCAACGACCACAGCCTTCACGCGCGCATCGTGAACCCGGTCTTTCGCAGTAGCGCCCTTGTCCCGCATCTGCGCACAAAGCGCCGCTTGTTCATCCGGACACGGCAGCCCGGCATTTGCGAAATCCGGCACAGCACCGGCAAGCACCAGTGCGGTATATCCGCCCCGTGAAAATCCGAAGACACCGATCCGTCCCGCATCGATGGAACCGGCCTCTTTCCAGTTTGCCAGCATATGGTCAAGCAGGCGCACAATGTCTGCCGGCCGGTCGGTCAGCGCAGAGAGTTCGCCTGCCCGCTTCATGTCAATCGCATTGTCGCCGGGATGATTGAGCGCTGCGACAATGAAACCGGCATCCGCCAGCGCCGCCGCCGTATCCCTATGGCTGAAATAGGTGCCGGCGAAACCATGGGAAATGACGACAAGCGGATATTGCCCCTCAATGATCGGGCAATCGCGCACGGCAGGCAGCACGAAGGGACCGATCCGTATCTCCACCGGCGCTGCCGCACAGGGTGACCAGACGGCAGCCCGGATCGGGGCTTTGCCGTCAGCGGATGGAACCTCGATCAAGCGCAGGCCGGCCGCCATGGCGGCATTGGTCCCGAAGAGCGCGGAAACGAGCAGAAGGCAAAACGGCACCAGAAATCGCATGATGAACCTGCAGATCGAGAGATTGCACGCAAGGCAAGCCTATGGAGCGGCCTCACCGCACCATAGGCTGATTTCTTAAATCCGGTATGACCCGCCCGCGAGGCTTAAAGCGACTTCAGCGTCCAGGCCACGATCTCGCGGGTGGCGGCGGCAAAGGCCTGATCCAGCGCCTTCACGAAATTGGCGTTGCCAGAACCGCTGACGCGGGCGCTGGCGCGAAATACCTCCTGCGCCTTTACCGTGCCGTTGCGATCATTCAAGAGCTTCACCGATATTTCGATATTCGCAATATTTTTTGCCGTATCCACCTCGAAGGCGCGGATATCGCTGACGACCTGGTAGTCGATTGCCAGCCCCTGCCCCGGCCGGCCGACGCCGCCAAGCTTGCCGGTATCCTCGAAGGCTTCCACGAGCTTGGACTGCACCATGCGCGGCAGGCGGTCGCTCCATTGCGAATTGCCGAGATATTGCACCTCCGAGCCCGAAAGACGCACCACGATGTTTTCGCTGTCGAGCGCCTTGAGCGCGGTCGGATCGGCGATCAGCAATTGCCGGTTTTTGAGCGAGGGTCCCTGCATCACCGTTGCCGAAGACACGGAAAGGTCGAACGTGTCGTTCTTCGGCGCACCCGCGCAGCCTGCCAATGCCACGGCAAGCAGCGGGGCCAGAAGCAGGGCGCGGCGTTTGTGGCCGCTCATCAATCGTGTCATTGGCCCATACCCCTCTTAGCGCCTTGTTCTGCCGTCATATTGTTTCACGGTTTCGCCGCCGAAAATCAACCGCTGCGGATCCCGGTCAATATTGGTGATGGCATTGTTCAGATTGTCGACGGTCACCCGCGTGCTGCCGATCAGCGCCTGGAAATCCTTCAGGCCCGAGCTGGAGAAACGGGTCAGGTTGTCGGCAATCGGCCCGATGCGGGCATTGAGATTGTCGGCCACGGCCTTGAACGATGTGAGCGTTTCACGCGCCTTGGCAAACAGCGAATTGGCGTCATCGGTGCCGAGCATGCCGTCCACCTTGGCGAGAATGCCGTCGACGCGGCTGGAGGCAAGGTTCAGCTTGCGGCCCATTTCGGTAAAGTCGGAAACCGCCTGATCGATATCGGCGCGGCGGGCACCGACGTCATCGGCGATCCGTTTGAAGTTCGCCACGGCGTCACGCGCATCGGCGGTCGCCGCGGAAACATCGCCCACCACGGTGCTGACCTTGGCGGGATCGACGGAGGCCAGAAGCTCATCCGCGCGCTTCACCACGGTCTGCACTTCGGTGCTCGCCGCCTCGAAATTGCGGGCCGTGCTCTGCACCGTTTCCATGATGCCCTGAATATCGCTGGAAGCAGAAGCGACGTCCTTCGTCACCTTGTCGACATTCGACAGGATGGAATCGATCTTGCCGGCATCCACGGCCTTCACCAGATCCTCGATGGCCGTCAGCGTGCCGTCGAGACGCACCGAGACCGACTGCACGGTGGTGGACAGCGAGCTGAGGCTGGCGATGAAATTCTTGATGCCGTCGGAATTGGCCGCCAGCGCATCGGAGAATTTCTCGGCATTGCGCACCGTCTGCGTCAGCGGGCCACGCGCATCCTGCACGAAGCCCTGCAATTCGCCGATGGCGCCATCGGCACGCTTCAGAATCTTGTCGGCGGTGGCAAGAAGGTTGGTGACGCTGGAAAGGTCGGCCGTCAGCTCGGCGGGAACGCCGCTTTCGACAGCCTTCTGCAGAATGCGCTCGCCATCCTTGTTGCCGCCGGAAAGCTCGATATAGGCCGCACCCGTCAGGCCCTGGATTTCAAGCACGGCGCGCGTGGACGGGAAAACCGGGGCATCGGCCTGCACTTCGGTAAAGGCGATGGAATAGGCCGGGTCGTCGCGGTCGATGGCAAGGCCGCGCACGGTGCCGACAGGAATACCGTTGAAGCGCACGGGAGAACCGACGGACAAGCCGTTGGCCGAACCGGGAATACGCACGACAAGCTGCGCCGTCGGGCCACCACGGCCGAATTCCGCCATCCAGTAAACGAAGCCGAATGCGGCAGCGATCACGATCAGCGTGAAAATTCCGACTATGGTGTAGTTCGCCTTGGTTTCCATGCTTCTTGTTACTCCACCGGATTTTCGTGTCTGCCGTCCGGAAGAACGACAGAGCGCGCCCGTTTGCCGCGGAAATAGGACTGCACCCATGGGTCGTCACAGGCAAACATGTCCTGCAATGTCCCTTCCACCAGCACCTTCTTCTGGCCGAGAACCGCGATGCGGTCACAGACGGAGAACAGGCTGTCGAGGTCGTGCGTCACCATATAGACGGTCAGGCCGAGCGAATCGCGCAAGCGCGCGATCAGCATATCAAATTCCGCCGCCCCGATGGGATCGAGGCCGGAAGTCGGCTCATCAAGGAAGACGAGGTCGGGATCGAGCGACAGCGCCCGGGCAAGCGCCGCGCGCTTGATCATGCCGCCGGAAAGCTCGGACGGGTATTTATCGCCCGCATCCGGTTTCAGCCCCACCATCTCGATCTTGAGATAGGCAAGTTCATCCATCAGCTTTTTCGGCAGGTCCAGATATTCCCGCATCGGCAGCTGGATGTTTTCCTTCACCGTCAGGCCGGAAAACAGCGCCCCCTGCTGGAACAGCACGCCAAGACGCTGGTCGAGCATCATGCGGTCGTCTTCACTCGCCTTGTCGTAATCCTTGCCGAGAATGCGGATCGCACCCGCCTGCCGCGGCAGGAGCCGCAAAATCGCACGCATCAAGACGGATTTGCCCGCCCCGGATGGGCCGATGAAGCCCAGGATTTCGCCGCGATAAACATCGAGATCAAGGTCTTCGAGCACATTCCGACCGTTGAAACCGACGGTCACGCCCTCGACGGAAAGCACCACCTCACGGCCGTCTTTTCCGGTTTTGGTCTCATGCGGTTTCTGGTCCAGGGTTTCCAACGCGCCCTCCTTAAAAATCGATGGCTGCGTAGAAGATGGCGAAAAGACCATCCACCAGAATGACGACGAAGATCGACTTCACCACCGAGGAGGTGACGTGCTGGCCAAGCGATTCCGCCGAACCGCCCACCTTCATGCCCTCCACCGCCGCAACGATGCCGATGATGAGCGCCATGAACGGCGCCTTGATCATGCCGGCGGCAATGGTCGATTCCTCGACAGCGCCGTGCAGGCGCGACAGGAAGACCTCAAACGTGATGCCGGAATAAAGCAGTGCCACGATAGCAGCACCGAAAAGGGCTGCAAAATTGGCGAGAATGGTCAAGAGCGGCAGCGCGATAGTCAGCGCTACCAGCCGCGGAAACACCAGCACGCCGACAGGGTTGAGACCGATCACCTTCAGCGCGTCGATCTCCTCGCGCATCTTCATCGAGCCGATTTCCGCCGTGATCGCGCTTCCGGACCGGCCGGCGATCATGATCGCAGTCAGGAGAACGCCGATTTCGCGCAATTGCAGAATGCCGACCAGATCGACGACGAAGACTTCCGCACCGAAATATCTGAGCTGGAACGCGCCCTGCTGGGCAATGATCGCGCCGATCAGGAACGACATCAGCATGATGATCGGCACGGCGCGCACGCCCATATGGTCGATCTGGTTGACGATCGCCGCAGGCGACACGCCTCGGCCGCGACCGAGCTTCATCTGCGCGCCGCGCACGGCGGAGCCGAGAATATACATGCCGGCGAGGAAATCCGCGCCGTTCTGAACCACGGCCTGGCCGATCGGCGCGAAAATACGCTCCACCAGCCCCGGCCTGGCGACGGGCTCGGCCTCCATCTCCGCCTTGTCAGGCAATTGGCCGATGACGTCTTCGATCCGGTCGTTGCCGGTCAGCGTAACGGTTGCGCCGTTTGCCTCAAGGTCCCTGCGCAGACGCTGGATAATCCACGCGCCTGTCGTGTCGATGGCTTCGACGGCGGAAAGATCGATCTCGACGGCGCCGCCGGATTTGCTTTTTTCGATCCGGTCGAGGCTTTCAAAAATTCCGGAGAGATTGCTGTTGCGCCAGGAACCACTCATGACATAACGCAAACCGCCGCCGGAGACGCTGTCGTCTTCGGTGATTGCGGCCGGGTTCGCCTGTTGCCGTGTGTCCTGTTCTTGCATAATGCTCCGAGCGAGTGCAGCCGTCACGAGATTCTTAAAGGTTTCATAACGTTTCGGTCTCCGGCAAGCCACAGTGACGGCCGACAATTCGTGATAAATTTGGCGTCATGTGTCTTTTGTCGCCCAATCGGAAGTGAAAAAACATGCCCCGTTACCTGCAAGCCACAACACAACGCTTCCCCGTCGCCGGCAGCTTCACCATTTCGCGCGGCACCCGCACGCATGCGGATGTCGTAACGTGCTCCATCCGCGATGGTTCCTTCACCGGCCATGGCGAATGTGTGCCCTATCCGCGTTATGGTGAAAGCATCGACGGCGTCATTGCCGATATCGAGGCTATCGCGGAGCAGATCGCCGACGGCCTGACGCGGCAGGAACTCCAGCAGGCGATGCAACCGGGCGCCGCCCGCAATGCCGTCGATTGCGCGCTGTGGGATCTCGAGGCCAAGATCAGCGGTAAAAGCGCTTCCGAGCGCATCCTCGGACGGGCTGCAGAACCGCTCGTCACCGCCTACACCATCTCGCTGGCCGACCCCGAGACCATGGCCGCGAAAACGGCGGAAAATGCAGGCCGCCCGCTGCTGAAGATCAAGACCGGCACGGCGGACGACGAAGCGCGCCTGCGCGCCGTGCGTGCCGCAGCCCCGCAAGCGCGCATCATCATCGATGCCAATGAGGGCTGGAATGATTATAATATCGAATATTATCTGCGGCTTGCAGCGGAACTGAAGATATCGCTGATCGAACAGCCGCTTCCCGCCGGCAAGGACGCCATCCTCGCCCGCATCGACCATCCGGTGCTGATCTGCGCCGACGAAAGCGTGCATTCCACCCGCGACCTCGCAGGCCTGCGCGACCGTTACGATGCGATTAACATCAAGCTCGACAAGACCGGCGGGCTGACCGAAGCGCTCGTCATGAAGGCGGAAGCGGAGCGCCTCGGTTTCACCATCATGGTCGGCTGCATGCTCGGCACCTCGCTCGGCATGGCGCCTGCGGTGCTGGCCGCTCAAGGGACAGCCTTCGCCGATCTCGACGGGCCGCTGCTGCTGGCCGAGGACCGGCAGCCGGGCCTCGTTTATGAGGGTTCGCTGGTTTATCCCGCACGGCCGGAATTGTGGGGGTAAGCCCCGGCTATTGAAGGCGGAGAAACAAGGCGCGACATCACCGCTGGTTTCTTCTCCCCACCGGGAGAACATGGCCCGAAGGGTCGGATGAGGGGGCAAGCTCTCTGAATATCTCTACCCTCGCCCCCTCATCCCGCTGCCGCGACCTTCTCCCCGGCGGGGAGAAGACACAAGGGGTACGCACTCGCCTCGCATGAAGGAGCTGAGGCATGTCTCTAAAGGGTCGCTGATTTATCCGGCCTGCTGGAAATTGAGGGCGCCGCTCTCGCGCGGGCCAAGGCTCTCGCACGCTAAGAATGACGAGACTGCGCGCCGTCATTCCATCCGCGCTCGCTTTCACGAAAAGCAAACGGCGAATCTAAACCTCACCGTCGTCTTCCTCGGGCTTGACCCGAGGATCCATCGCTCCGGGTTGTGGACCCTCGGGTCAAGCCTGAGGATGGCGTAGCAAGTTATTCGGAGCATGTAGGCAACACCCGCGAGGTCACACCATCGCCGTCGCCCGCATTACCCAGCCAGCACATCCCTGTGAAACGCACCGTCGCGGCAGAGGTTGGCATGCCCAATCAGGCCGCATGCTTCCCGATCAGACCCGGAATATCCACCGGCTCCATCTCATCCGATGTCTGTTCGGCGGTAACGTCGCTTGTCTGCATCCAGGTGATCAGCTCGAAGCTGCCATCGGCGTTCTCGGCGATTGCCGTGCAGCTTTCCACCCAGTCGCCGGTGTTGATGTAGCGGATGCCGTCCATGTCTTCCATCACCGCATGGTGAATGTGCCCACAGATGACGCCGTCGACATTGTTGCGGCGTGCCTCGTCGGCGACCACGCGCTGGAATTCGCCGATGAAGTTGACGGCGTGCTTCACCTGAAGCTTCGCCCAGGCCGAGAACGACCAGTAAGGCAGGCCGATGCGACGGCGCACGGCGGCAATGGCGATGTTGATCGCAATCGCCGCGTCATATGCCCAGTCTCCGAGATAGGCGAGAAGGCGGGCATTGCGCACCACCACGTCGAACTCGTCGCCATGGATGACCAGATATTTCTTGCCGTCGGCAGCCTCGTGGATCATGCGCTCGGCCACTTCGATGCCGCCGAAATGCATGCCCGGAAATTCCCGCAGGAATTCGTCGTGGTTGCCAGGAATATAAACGATGCGCGTTCCCTTGCGGGCCTTGCGCAGGATCTTCTGCACCACGTCGTTGCAGCCCTGCGGCCAGTACCAGCTGCGGCGCAGGCGCCAGCCATCGACGATGTCGCCGACCAGAATGATCGTCTCGGCCTCGTGATATTTCAGGAAGTCGAGCAGATAATCCGTCTTGGCCGCCTTGGACCCAAGATGGACATCCGAAATGAAAAGCGTTCTGAACTGTCTGGTTTCGATTTGACCGGCCACGGATTTCATCCCCCTGTTCGGTTGCGTCCCTGCGGCTTTCTTACCTCTCAGAACCAGACTCGTGTTTCAGCAACATGACAGACGTCGGATTTTATATGAAATATGACGAATGGCTTCACGAAAACGCGAATAAGTCATGCCTGTATTTGCATGAATGCGCGGCAAATAACGGCTGTACCACGGGGAAGTTTGTTGTATTCAGGGGGCCGGAATGAAACCAGATATGACGGTGGAAGAATGACCTCTCACGATAAGAACAATACGCCCGCCAACACGGCAAAGGCCGACATCGAGGAACAGGCGCTCTTTTTCCACCGCTATCCGCGTCCCGGAAAGCTGGAAATCCAGGCCACCAAACCGCTCGGCAACCAGCGTGACCTGGCGCTCGCCTATTCGCCGGGCGTTGCCGCCCCCTGCCTCGCCATCCATGAAAATCCTGAGATGGCGGCGGAATACACCGCCCGCGCCAATCTTGTCGCGGTCATTTCCAACGGCACCGCGGTGCTTGGTCTTGGCAATATCGGCCCGCTTGCCTCCAAGCCGGTCATGGAAGGCAAGGCCGTCCTCTTCAAGAAATTCGCCGGCATCGACGTCTTCGACATCGAGATCGACGCACCCGGCATCAATGACATGGTCTCCACCATCGCGGCGCTGGAACCCACCTTCGGCGGCATCAACCTTGAGGACATCAAGGCGCCGGAATGTTTCGAGGTGGAACGCCAGCTGCGCGAAAAGATGAACATCCCCGTCTTCCACGACGATCAGCACGGCACGGCGATCATCGTCGCCGCCGCCGTCACCAATGCGCTGGAACTGGCCGGAAAATCGCTCTCGAGCGTCAAGATCGTCGCCTCGGGTGCAGGTGCGGCAGCCCTTGCCTGCCTCAACCTTCTCGTCGCCATGGGCGCGAAGAAAGAAAACATCTGGGTCCACGACATTGAAGGCCTCGTTTATGACGGCCGCAACACGCTGATGGACGAGTGGAAGGAAGTTTACGCCCAGAAGACCGACAAGCGCGTCCTTTCCGAAACCATTGACGGCGCCGATGTCTTCCTCGGCCTTTCCGCCGCCGGCGTGCTGAAGCCGGAACTGCTGGAGCGCATGGCGGAAAACCCGCTGATCCTCGCACTTGCCAACCCCAATCCGGAAATCATGCCGGAGGCGGCACGTGCGGCCCGGCCGGATGCCATGATCTGCACCGGCCGTTCGGACTTCCCGAACCAGGTCAACAACGTTCTCTGCTTCCCCTATATCTTCCGCGGCGCGCTGGATTGCGGCGCAACCACGATCAACGAGGAAATGAAGATGGCCGCCGTGCAGGCCATCGCCGAGCTTGCCCGTGAGGAAGTCTCCGAAGTCGCGGCAAAAGCCTATAGCGGTGAAACCCCGATCTTCGGCCCGAACTACCTCATTCCCTCGCCCTTCGATCCACGCCTCATCCTGCGCATCGCCCCGGCGGTTGCCCGCGCGGCTGCGGCAAGCGGCGTCGCCGCCCGGCCGATCACCGATTTCGAAGCCTATCTCGACCAGCTGAACCGCTTCGTCTGGCGCTCCGGCTTCATCATGAAGCCGGTCTTCAATGCCGCCAAGGCCGCCGAAAAGAAGCGCATCATCTTTGCCGAAGGCGAAGACGAGCGCGTGCTGCGCGCAGCCCAGGTGCTGCTGGAAGAAGGTACCGGCATCCCGATCCTCATCGGCCGTCCGCAGATCATCGAAACGCGCCTGAAGCGCTTCGGCCTGCGCATCCGTCCGCATACGGATTTCGCCGTGGTCAACCCGGAAGACGATCCGCGCTACCGCGATTACGTGGATGACTATTTCGCCCTCGTCGGTCGTGCGGGCATCAACCCGGAAGCGGCCCGTACCATCGTGCGTACCAACTCCACCGTCATCGGCGCGCTTGCGGTGAAGCGCGATGAGGCGGATGCGCTGATCTGCGGCCTCGAAGGCCGTTATGACCGCCACCTGCGTGACGTGAACCAGATCATCGGCAAGCAGGAAGGCGTGCGTTCCTTCGCGGGCCTCAGCCTGCTCATCACCCAGCAGGGTGCGCTGTTCCTCACCGACACTTTCGTCAATTACGATCCGACATCCGAGGAAGTGGCTGAAATGGCCATTCTCGCGGCCAAGGAAATCCGCCGCTTCGGCATCACGCCGAAGATCGCGCTCGCCAGCCATTCCAATTTCGGCTCGCGCGATTCCGAAAGCGCCCGCAAGATGCGCCGCGCCCTGAAGATCGTGCAGGAAGCCGCACCGGAACTGGAAGTCGATGGCGAAATGCAGGGTGGCTCGGCGCTGTCGGAAGCGCTGCGCAAGCGCGCCATGCCCAACAGCGTGCTGACCGGCGAGGCGAACCTCTTGGTCTTCCCGAACCTCGATGCCGCCAACATCACGCTCGGCGTCACCCGCACCCTGACGGAAGGCCTGCATGTCGGCCCGATCCTGCTCGGCACGGCCCTGCCCGCCCATATCCTGTCGCCCAGCGTCACCTCGCGCGGCGTGGTCAACATGGCGGCCTTTGCCGTGGTGCAGGCATCGCATCCTTCGGTGTGATGCGGGCCGCATTAACGCAATTTTGAACATGCTGTTGCCGCATTGCGGCAACAGCTTATGTTATCTTCCTGAAACACGGATTTCGTGAAGTATAACGCCCCTGCCACCGGCCGGGACATCGAACGGATCGAACAATTGACCCGGCGCCAAAGCCGCATCATCGGCCTCCTGCTTCCCCTCGTCTTCATCACTCCGGCCGCCGCTTTTGCGGATCAGGTCTGTGACACTCTCTACGCGCAATTGCGCGAGCCGCCGCGCGTCATCGGCAACACGGCCGAGGTGCGGCGTTATGCCAATGCGCTCACCCGCCAGAACATAGAAATCCGCAGGATCAAGAACGATCTGCGCCGTTACGGCTGCTCGTCAGGCAGCGTCATCATTTATGGCAGCCCCAATGCCGGGCTCTGCGCCGAGATCGGCGATGCGCTGGTCGATGCGCAGAGCGAACGCGCCGCCATCATCCGCGACCGTGACGATGCGATGGCAGCGCAGCGCAGCGACGACGGCGACATCAGACGCCAGCGCATTCTCGCCGCGCTCGACGCCAATGGCTGCAGCCCCCTTCCGGAAACGGAAGCACAGCTGCCGCCGGCTCCCGATGTCACGCGTTACCCCGATGCCTTCCGCCAGCAGGAAA
Source organism: Rhizobium oryzihabitans (assembly GCF_010669145.1). Lineage (NCBI taxonomy): Bacteria > Pseudomonadati > Pseudomonadota > Alphaproteobacteria > Hyphomicrobiales > Rhizobiaceae > Rhizobium > Rhizobium oryzihabitans. The sequence goes on along the minus strand of NZ_CP048632.1, from coordinate 483,675 downwards.
ATCAGCCGGGACAGGCCGGGCTTTCGCCCTATCCCGGCTCCGCCGGGGAAGGTGGGCTTAGAACCCTCTGCGTGCGCACCTGCGACGGCTCGTTTTTCCCCATTGCCGCCAATGCCTCGCCGCTTGATTTTCGCGCCCAGGCGGAGCAATGCCAGAAAATGTGTCCGGGAACAGAGACGGAGCTTTATTTCCACTCCATGACAGATCAGGAAACCGCCGACATGGTGTCTGCCGAAACCGGAAAACCCTACAAGGACCTGCCAACCGCCTTTGCCTATAAAAATGCCTCGGCAAAGGCACCGGGCTGCGCCTGCAACATGGCCGCCTATCACGACGAGATGCAGAAGCAGGAAGAGGCAGCCCGGCCGGAAGCCGAAAAACCCTATTCCGGCATCACCACCATCCCATCACCGCAAGGCGACAAGGCTCAGAAACCCGCAGAGCAGCAGCAGGCCGCAAAGCCGCCGGAACAACCGGTACCGGAACGGGACTACGATCCGAACAACAGCAAGGTCCGTGTCATCGGCCCGAAATTCCTGCCCGATCAGACTGGTCGGATCGACCTGAAGAACCCCGCGCTGAAGGGTATACAGCCGCAGCAATAGCGTGCTGTGGGGCCTCCCCCCTTAGGGCGGTCAGTTATGGAGCGAGCGCGTGCAGCTTGTTTCTTCTCCCCGACGGGGAGAAGGTCGCGGCAGCGGGATGAGGGGCAAGGGTGAGGTTTCATCGCTGACGTCGCCCCCTCATCCGACCCTTCGGACCACCTTCTCCCCGGCGGGGAGAAGAAACAGGCGGCAACGCTTTGCCTCTCACAGGCGAGCCCCAGCCTCCCTCTACCGCCCGCCCCACCGGTTGCGAAACACCAGTTCCTCCAGCGGCACGCGCTGACGCCAGCCCTTCACCGCCAGTTCCGGTTCGGTGTAAAGCTCATCGACGCGGCCGAGGCAGAGCCAGGCGACGATTTCGATATGGTCGGGGATTTCCAGAATGGCGCGAATGTCGCTGTCGTGGAAAATGCTGACCCAGCCGACGCCGATGCCTTCGGCGCGGGCCGCCAGCCAGAGGTTCTGGATGGCGCAGACGGTCGAATAGACATCCGTGCGCGGATTGTGGGTGCGACCCAGCACCACCTTGCCGCCACGCGTCGGATCGCAGGTGACGCAGATGCTGAGCGGCGCCTTGCGGATGCCCTCGAGCTTCAGGCTGCTATAAAGCGCCTGCTGCTCGCCTTCAAACAACGCCGCCGCTTCCTCATTGGCGCGGCGGAACGCCACCCAGGCCGCCTGCCTGACCGCGCCGTCGGTCACAAGCGTGAAATTCCACGGCTGCATGAAGCCGACCGAGGGGCGGAATGCGCCGCCTTCAGCAAACGCTCCACCACATCATCCGGCAGCGGATCGGGCAGGAACTGATCGCGCACATCGCGGCGGGTTTCTATGGCACGGTAAATCGCCTCGCGCTCGGCGCTGGAAAACGGGCGGGCAGGCGAAAGCGCGTCATCTGACGGGTTGCGCGCAGACGGATCGATCGGCATCGTTTATCCCCAACAATGCGAAGGCCGGGTGAAACACCCTGCCTTTTTCAACAACCTGCCGCCGTCCGCGCGGTGCGGTCTATCCTGTCAGGCCGGTCTTCTGACTAGGCTTCATCCGCCCCTCTCGCCTTCCCGAATAACTTCAGTGGCATTAAGAAAAAGGGCATCCACCTCACAGCGTTGGGCACGTTCCGGTCTTTCACCGGATTCCCGATTCTCCCGCCATAAACGGCGGGCACCTGACAAAAGAGCTATGGGCAAGAAACCTTGCCAATGCAAGCATCTTGGCGGGTGGTGCGGCAATGTGGCCATGGCATGCCTCACCCGTCATTCCGGCCTTGAGCCGGAATCCAACCAGCCCAAGTCCTTGGGCTGAGACGAGTCTTTTCACCGCGCAGACGCGCGTCTACCGGATTCCGGCTCAAGGCCGGAATGACGGGTCCTCCTTTACCGCATCACTCCACGGGGAAATAACGCACATACGCAAACTCATCCCCATCCGGCGACCAGTTGGGGGAATTCATCGTTCCCTGCCCGCCAAACAGCTCGAACAGCGTCTCCACATTGCCGCCATCCATGTCCATCAACCGCACGCGCACATCAAGATCGCGCGGGTGGTCGAAGACATCGGCGTCGTAGGAAACGAAGACTACCTTGTCACCCCTGGGGACGGGTGCGGGAACCAGTCGCCATAAGCGCTGTCGGTGATGCGCTCGACGCTGGAGCCATCCACCCGCACGCGCCAGATCTGCATCAACCCGGTGCGGCTGGAATTGAAATAGATCCACCCGCCATCCGGCGAATAATCCGGCCCGTCATTGCGGCCCTCACCATGGGTAAGGCGCGTTTCAACACCGCTGGCTATATCCATGGAATAGATGTCGAAAACCTGATCGCGAATGCCGCAATAGGCAAAGCTTTTCCCATCCGGCGACCAGCCGTGCCAATAGGACGGAAGGTTCCTTGTCATCAGCCGCGGCGTGCCGCCCGTCGATGGCAAAAGGTAGATGGCGCTCTTGCCAAACTCCACCTTGTCGGAAATGGCATAGAGCGAACCATCAGGCGAAATGCCGTGGTCGTTGTTGCAGATCGTGGCAAAGCCGGTATCGACTTTCTCCGGCGCAGCATCACCGGCAAGAGACAGGCGATAGAGCAGCCCTTCGGCGTTCAACAGCAGATATCTGCCGTCCGGCGACCAGTTCGGCGCCTCGAACAGCTCGGATGTCTGCCACACCACCCGCATCTGCCGGGTGCGGATGTTGAAGATTTCGATTGAGCTGCGCATGCTGCCTCCCGGGCCTGTCGATAGTTCGGAACGGCGCGACGCAGATATTCCATTTGCATCCGCCACCACCGTGATTATGATCCTAGGGCCGCAGGCACCGTCCTGCAAATTCAAATCGGAAAAAACGCCAGCGCTCCGGCACCGCCCGCACCGCTTCCCGTTTCTCCCAGATCCGAGGTTCCGCGATGAATACCATCGCCGATCACGGCATCCGGTTCGGCCGGATCGCCGCAATGCTTCCTGTCAAGAACATCGAAAAAGCCCGTGATTTTTATGTCGGCGTGCTGGGTTTCGAAAAGACCTTCGAAAACGGCAATCCCGTCGGCTTCATGATCCTGAAACAGGGCAATGCCGAGCTGCACCTGACATTGCAGCCCAGCCACAAGGCTGCGCCCTTCAACGTGGCGCATATGATGGTGAGCGATGTCGATGCGCTGCATACGCTCTGCAAGAGCCAGGGCTTGCGCATCATCAAGGGCCTGCAGGACAAGGATTACGGCCTGCGCGCCTTTGTGTTTGAAGACCTGGATGGCAACCGCATCGATGTGGGGCAGGCTATTTGAGATGAGCGAACGGCGCGGGGTTTTCTCCGCGCCGCTTGTTTAAACACGAAGGTTTGTTGTGGAACGAGCGCATGCCATTTGTTTCTTCTCCCCGCCGGGGAGAAGTCCGCGGCAGCGGGATGAGGGGGCAAGGGTCGAGATATTCGGCAACGTTACCCCCTCATCCGACCCTTCGGGCCACCTTCTCCACGGCGGGGAGAAGAAACGAGCGGCAACCCCGAGCAAAACATCCCCTACCAGCGCCTTCCTTCAATCACCGATCCCGAAACCGGTTGGTAATCGGATAACGCCGGTCACGCCCAAAGTTCTTCTTGGTGATCTTCACGCCCGGCGCCGATTGCCGGCGCTTGTATTCGGCGAGATAGAGCAGATGCTCCACCCGGTGTACCGTCGCCACGTCATGGCCGCGCGCCAGAATCTCCTCAACCGACATTTCCTTCTCGACGAGGCATTCCAGAATGTCGTCCAGCACCGGATAGGGTGGCAGCGAATCCTGGTCGGTCTGGTTGGGACGCAATTCGGCCGACGGCGCCTTGGAGATGATGTTGGCGGGGATCACCTCACCCGAAGGCCCGAGCGCGCCCGGCGGCACATGGGCGTTGCGCCAGGCGGAAATGGCGTAGACCTGCATCTTGTAGAGGTCCTTGATGGGATTGAAACCGCCATTCATGTCGCCGTAGAGCGTGGCATAACCCACCGACATTTCCGACTTGTTGCCCGTCGTCACCACCATGGAGCCGAACTTGTTCGAGACGGCCATCAAAATGGTGCCGCGTGTGCGGCTTTGCAGGTTCTCCTCGGTAATGCCCTCTTCCGTACCTTCGAAGAGATCTGACAGTGCCGAGAGGAAGCCCTCCACGGGCTCGACGATCGGCACGATATCGTAACGGCAGCCCAGCGCTTTCGCGCAATCGGCGGCGTCCTTCAGCGATTCCTCCGATGTATAGCGGTAAGGCAGCATGATGCAGCGCACCCGTTCCTCGCCCAGCGCATCAACCGCAAGTGCCGCACAGATCGCCGAATCGATGCCGCCGGAAAGGCCGAGAACCACGCTCTTGAAGCCGTTCTTGTTGACGTAATCCCGAAAGCCCAGCATGCAGGCGCGGTAATCCGCTTCCTCGCCTTCCGGAATTTTCGAGAATGGCCCGCTTTCGCAGCGCCAGCCTTCTTCGGTGCGTTTCCAGTCGGTGACGGCAAGTGTCGCCTCGAACTGGCTCATCTGGAAGGCGAGCGTCTTGTCGGCGTTGAAGGCGAAGCTGGCGCCATCGAACACCAGCTCGTCCTGCCCGCCAAGCTGGTTGGCGAAGACCAGCGGCAGTCCGCTTTCGATCACCTGTTTCAGCGCCACCTGATGGCGCACATCCAGCTTGCCGCGATAATAGGGCGACCCGTTCGGAACCAGCAGGATTTCCGCCCCGCTTTCGGCGAGCGTTTCGCACACGCCCATCTCGTTCCAGATTTCCTCGCAGATCGGAATACCGATCCTGACCCCACGGAAATTATAGGGACCGGAGATCGACCCCTCGGCGAAAACACGCTTTTCGTCGAACTCGCCGTAATTCGGCAGGTCGATCTTGTCGCGCAGCGAAATGATCTTGCCGCCATCCAGAAGCGCCACCGAATTGTGCCGTCCCGCCTCGCCCTGGCGCGGAAAACCGATGACGATGCCTGGCCCGCCATCGGCAGTCTCCGCTGCCAGTTCTTCCACCGCCTTCAGGCAGGCTTTCAGAAAAGCCGGCTTCAGCACCAGATCTTCCGGCGGATAGCCGGATATGAACAGCTCGGTCAAAAGCAGAAGATCGGCGCCCTGCGTTGCCGCATCGGCCCGTGCCTCGCGCGCCTTGGCGAGATTGCCCGCCACGTCGCCAACAGTCGGATTGAACTGCCCGACGGCAATTCTGAGATGGTTCTTGATGTCGTGTCTGTCGCTCATGGCTTTTCAATACCGCGCCCGTGTCCGCTCCGCAACGCGGCAATTGCATGCCGCGCCACCTTCACGTTCCAGCCACAGGGCACATTCGCGCCTTCGGTCCGCATTCACGCTAAGGTTATCGCTGTACCTGCCAGGTTGCGCAAAGTTCATGTCGCGTTCATCGCGCTTATGTGACAGTTACATGACACTTTTGCGACACCCGATTCACCTCCCCGATCGGCCGTGCCGCCTGCAATACCGGAGTATGAGTTTGAGACATTCGGCGCCAAAAACAACGGCTTCCGAAAAGGCTGGTTTTGTCTTTTCGCCTGCATGGACGCGGAGCCTTTTAAAGCTTTCGGGCACGGCCTATACGCTTGCCAATCTGACCTTTTCGTCAGTCATGCTTGTCGTTGCGCTGGAATGGATCGCCCGTGGTTCCCTCACGGATGTCGGCGCTTTCCTCACCTCATCCGCCCGCCCGGGCTTGACCACCATTGCCGCCATGCTGCTGCTGCTTGTGGCGCTGGATTCGATCCTTGGCCGTCGTTATCTGTCGCTGATCGCGGTTGCGCCGCTTTGCCTGCTGACGGGCCTGATCTCCGCGCAGAAACAGACCTATCTTTCCGATCCGCTTTACCCTTCCGACCTGCTGTTCGGCCGACAGATTCTCGAGCTTCTGCCCACCATGCTGAAAGCCCAGCCGCTGACGGCCGTACTGGTCGGCCTTGGCCTTTGCGCCACGGTTGCGGCCCTTGCCGCTCTCTGGCTGCTGGCACGCCGCCATTCGCCGGGGCTGAGCTGGCGTGAACGCTTCGCAGGACTGGCGCTGGCGCTGCCACTTCTGGCCAGCCTCGCCTCCCTGATGGACTATTCGCATTATTCCTGGGTACGCGATCGCCTCAACATCATTCCCATGATGTGGGACCAGCAGGAAAATTACCGCCATAACGGTTTCCTGATGGCTTTTGCCTTCAACATTCCGATGGCGAATGTCTCGGCACCGCAGGGTTACGGTGAAAACAGCATCGCCGACCTGACGGCGCAACCCGCCGCCTTCGCCGCCAACAAGGGCGATTATCCTGATGTCATCATGCTGATGAGCGAATCACTCTGGGATCCGACCCGGATTGAAAAGGTGAAGCTCTCGGCAGACCCGATGCCGACCATCCGCGCCAAGCAGTCCGGCAACGTGTTCTCGCCGGAATTCGGCGGCATGACGGCGAATGTGGAATTCGAGGCGCTGACCGGCTTTTCCAACGCTTTCCTGCCCTATGGCAGCATTCCCTACCAGCAATATATCCGCCGCCCGGTGCCCTCGCTTGCCAGCTTCTTTCGTGGCGAGGGTTATTCAGCCATCGCCATGCATCCGTTTCAGGAATGGTTCTGGAACCGCAAGCAGGTCTATCAGAATTTCGGCTTCGAGGAATTCCGTTCCGAAGAGACGCTGCCGGCCATGGAAAAACGCGGCAACTTCGCCTCTGACGATGCACTGATGGACGAGATCATGGCGACGGCCGAGCAGGCCCGCAACCCGCTCTTCCTCTTCGCCGTCACCCTGCAGGGACACGGTCCCTACGAGGCGGGTCGTTATGCCGCCGACACCATCGGCGTGGAAGGCGATCTCTCCCCCTCGGCATCGCAGGCGCTCACGACCTATTCGCAGGGCGTGGTGGAGGCTGACGAAGCGCTTCTCAAACTGATGCGTTGGGCCAAGAAGCGCGACCGTGAGACCATCATCGTCCTCTTCGGCGATCATCTGCCACCGCTTGGCCAGACCTTCGTCGAAAGCGGCTACATGCCGGGCATGGTGGCCAGCCGCCGCGCGCCGCTGGAGGTCATGAAGAAGGAACACGAGACGCCGCTCGTCGTCTGGTCCTCGAAGAAGGGCGTGCGCAAGAATATCGGCACGATCAGCCCGGCGCTGTTGCCCTACCATGTGCTGAAGACCGCCGGCTTTTCCGATCCCTTCTACACCGGAACGCTCGGCGAGGTTCAGCAGGCATTTTCAGTCATCGACCGGCACATGCTGGTCGGTACGGACGGCGAGGCCCTGCCCGACTGGTCCATCGCCCCGAATTCCATTCCCGACGTGGTGCGCGATTACCGCCTGCTGCAATTCGACATGATGTTCGGCGAACAATATGGCCGCGAGCGCTTCTTCCCCGGTTTCAACTGGGTCAATGAGGGCACGCCCTCCGTCTGAGGTTTTGGCGTGGGACGCGTGAACCGCATGGTGGTGGAAATCGTTTGAATTCCATCGCCATGCGGGTTTATCTCGAAACCCGTACCGAACCATCCGCAAACGGAGAAACACCGTGACCGATATCTCCGATTATATCGTTTCGCATTTCAAGCGCTCCTCCCGTGAAATCGGTGAGGTGGAACGCCGCATTCTGGAACTCTCGCACCAGAAAAAGTTGGTTTCGAGCGACATCAATGCGGAATTTTCGGCCGGTGCAAGTCTCGGCGACAAGCTGGCCGACAATATAGCCAAGGTTGGCGGCTCCTGGGGTTTCATTCTCAGCTTCTGCCTGTTCCTGGTGTTCTGGGCGGTCGTCAACACCATCGTGCTGGCAACGCGGGCCTTCGACCCCTACCCCTTCATCTTCCTCAACCTTCTGCTTTCCATGCTCGCCGCCATCCAGGCGCCGATCATCATGATGTCGCAGAACCGGCAGGCCGCCCGCGACCGCTTCGAGGCCGCCAAGGATTATGAGGTGAACCTGAAGGCAGAGCTTGAGGTTCTCTCCCTGCATGAAAAGATCGATGTGAAGGTGCTGGCCGAACTTGCGGCACTGCGGCAGGACCTCGCAAACCTCCACCACCATGTCACCCGGAAAGAGGACTGACAGAGGTAAAATTCTTCCCCAATTTTCCCCGCGTCGGCAGGTGCTGTTATCCTCTGTTCAGTCCTGCCGGGTGGATGCCAGACGTGGCGCAAACCGGGGACGGTTCTGATGGGGACGGTGGCGCGTTCGTGACGACAGAATCATTTCGCAAAGTGCGGTGCACTGCCCTTTGCGAGATTCGGCATGGTGAAAGGCCCGGCTGCGCAACGCATCCCACCCACACCAACCTCAACCAAAGCGCAGCCGGCCAATCGCCCGACGCACCCTGACAATCCCCCGTCCGGCATCGCCGTGCGGGATGAAGCTGTTGGGTTTTTCGAGCATAGTGGACGGAGGCGCGTGGAGCTTTACCCCCCTCTGCCCTGCCGGGCATCTCCCCCTCAAGGGGGAGATCGATCTGCGGCATGGCCTCGCCCAACTCAACGCTTGCGAATGGAGTTGTAAAAGAGCTTCTTGCCGATCTCCCCCTTGAGGGGGAGATGCCCGGCAGGGCAGAGGGGGTAAAGCTCCAACCACCCCCGCTCCACTACAAATCGTACAACCTTCTGAAAGTTCACACCCAGTTACGAATCCGTCAGATTCTTGCGCTACAGATTGACGCAGGCGTTTGTTGCATTGCACTCTTGCGGGCAAGGCTGACTGGGGAATCACTCCCCATCGTCAAAATGGCATCACGACCATTTCGCGGCGACGCCACACCGGACACCACCGTTCGGTCAACGCAATGCATTCTACCGGGGTTTTTCATGCACCAGTTCGATCTGATAGTTGTCGGCAGCGGTCCGGCCGGAAGACGGGCCGCCATTCAGGCCGCCAAGCTCGAAAAGAAGGTTCTGGTCATCGAGAAGGGCAGCCGCGTCGGCGGCGTTTCCGTGCACACCGGCACCATCCCTTCGAAGACCCTGCGCGAGACCGCGCTCAACCTCACCGGCTGGCGCGAGCGCGGCTTTTACGGCCGCTCCTACCGAGTCAAGCAGGAGATCGACGCGGACGATCTGCGCCGCCGCCTGCTCATCACGCTCGATCACGAAGTCGAGGTGCTGGAACACCAGTTCGCCCGCAACCGCGTTCAGCACATTCGCGGCACGGCCAGCTTCGTTGACGCCAACACCATGAAGGTGGTGAAGAGCGACGGTGAAATCATGACCGTCACCGGCACCTCCATCCTGCTGACCATCGGCACCCGCCCCTACCGGCCGCCGCATATTCCCTTCGATGGCGAGGCGGTGCTCGATTCGGATGAAATTCTCGAGATCAAGGAATTGCCGCGCTCCATGGTCGTCGTTGGCGCCGGCGTCATCGGCATCGAATATGCCACCATCTTCAGCGCGCTCGACACGCAGGTGACGGTGGTGGAGCCGCGCGAAACCATGCTGGAATTCATCGACAAGGAAATCGTCGAGGACTTCACCTATCAGCTGCGCGACCGCAACATGAAGCTGATCTTCGGCCAGAAGGCGGAAAAGGTGGAGCGCGACGAGACAGGCAAGTGCCTGGTCACGCTCGGCAATGGCCGTGTCCTGAAAGCCGAGACGGTGCTGTTTGCCGCCGGCCGCGTCGGCGCGACCGATACGCTCAATCTTTCGGCCTGCGGCCTTGAGGCCGACAGCCGTGGCCGCCTGAAGGTCGATCCCGAGACCTTCCAGACCTCGGTGCCGAACATCTATGCCGCCGGCGACATCATCGGTTTCCCGAGCCTTGCCTCCACGTCAATGGAACAGGGCCGCATCGCCGCCCGCCACGCGGTGGGTGCGCCAGCCGGCGAGCCGCCGCAGTTCTTCCCCTACGGCATCTATGCCGTTCCGGAAATCTCCACCTGCGGCCTGACGGAAGAAGAAGTCATCGAACGCGGCATTCCCTATGAATGCGGTATCGCCCATTTCCGCGAAACCTCGCGCGGCCACATCATGGGTCTCGACAGCGGCCTCTTGAAGATGATCTTCTCGCTCAAAACCCGCCGCCTGCTGGGCGTCCACATCGTCGGCGAAGGCGCAACGGAACTGGTGCATATCGGCCAGGCGGTGCTGAACCTGAAGGGCACTGTGGAATATTTCGTCGAGAATACGTTCAACTATCCGACGCTTGCCGAAGCCTACAAGATTGCCGGACTGGATGCGTGGAACCGTATGGGTGAGCTGAAGAAGGATTGAGCGGAGTATCCAGCGGGGGCAAAATACCATACGGGCGCTTGTGGCAAGGTCGCAGCATCCCCACTCCGTCACCCCGGACTCGATCCGGGGTCCAGCCGGCCCGAGTCCCTGGGCTGGAAAGACTCTTCACGCCGCGCGGACGCGCGTCGGCTGGATGCCGGATCAAGTCCGCATGACGGAGGAGGTTTTCACCGCCACTTCCCCTAGAAGCATAGCCCGCCGCCGCCATGCCAAAACCTCTGCGTCGTCATCCTCGGGCTTGACCCGAGGATCCATAGCGCCGGATTGTGGATCCTCGGGTCAAGCCCGAGGATGACGTCGAATTTTACGCAGAACAGTCGGAAGCCGGACCACGGTCTCACCACCGAATACTATACCGCGCACTGACCCCCGGCCGGAAATGATCCGCATAACCCTGATCCAGCGTCCCGCGCACCGTCAGATTATCGCCGATCTTCTGCTCCACCGCGACACCGCTGCTGAACTCGTTGAAGCTGTTGCGGCTCGCGCCCGTCAGCACGAAGGCGGTGCCGGTTTCGGAGCGGGAAAGGCGCAGCGATTGGGAAACATCGAGGCCGTTCCACTGCTGCGCCGTGCCATCATAGCGAACGGTGAAATTGCGGTTCGCCTCTATATCCAGTTCGGGCGTGACGATGCGCTTCTGCTGCGAGGTCATGGAAACGCTGCTCGATCCCGTCAGTGCGTTGAAGATGACGCCGACATCGCGGGCAAGCGAGACGCCGGGCAGCTGCTCCGCCAGCAGCGTCACGTTACCCCAAAGCCGCACCGGCGTATCCACCACCTGCCCCGTCCTTGAGGCGTTCATGCCCATTTCCAGCCCCGCCCTGATCGGCGTATCGACCGGCAGCTTGGCGCCGATGCGCGCCGTATAGGAACGGTCGGAATTCTTGACTGGCTTCCAGATCAGCCCTGCCTCATCGGCATGGGCGGCAGTGCCGGTGACGGCAAACAGGGAAAACAACAGGGCAAAGCCCGTTCGTGGCGACATATCTTGTCCCCTGGCAAATTAAGGGCGCACCGGGAGAACCCGGCAGGCACGGTAAAAGCGGAGGCCAATGGTTTTGGCAGCGATGTCGGCCGCGCGACGGCGGCCCATGTTTCCTTCACGGCTGCACCCGGCAGCCAAGGCAAATCATGCTGCGCAGGGTGCCAGATGAACGGGAGATGAACAAGAGCAGATGCAGCAAAAATTCATGCTGCACCGCATTGTGATCAGGGAGCAGCAAAAAAGTTTTTCGACGGCTCGATCCGTAAGTGCGTCCCCACCCCTCATTCCTGTGCTTGTCACAGGAATCCAGCCGACGCGCGTCTGCGCGGCGAGAGACTTCTTTCGGCCCAAAGACTTGGGCTGTCTAGTTTCCTGTGACAAGCACAGGAATGAGGAAGAGGAAAGGCCCGGGATGACCGGGTACGGATGTTTTCAGTCTTGCCAAATCTCAAAAACGAAAAAGGCCGCAGCTTTCGCCGCGGCCCTTTGTTCGATCAGCTGTCGCTGAAGAAGATTATTCGGCGTCGCCTTCAGCGGCCTTCTTCTTGGCCGGAGCCTTCTTCTTCGGAGCGGCTTCTTCGCCTTCAGCGGCGTCGTCAGCCTTGGCAGCAGCCTTTTTCTTGGCCGGAGCCTTCTTCTTGGTTTCCGTTGCTTCTTCGCCGTCGTCAGCCAGAAGCTCTTCCTTGGAAACGGTCTTGTCCGTTACCGAGATTTCGGAGAGCAGCTTGTCGATGACCTTTTCTTCGAAGATCGGAGCGCGCAGCGAAGCGGAAGCGCCGGGCGTGTTACGGAAGAAATCGAGGATTTCCTTCTGCTGGCCGGGGAACTGCTGCAGCTGCTGGAACAGTGCGCGCTGCATTTCTTCTTCGGTCACTTCAACACCGGCCTTTTCGCCGATTTCGGAGAGAACGAGGCCGAGACGAACGCGACGTTCAGCAAGCTTGCGATATTCTTCGCGGGCTTCTTCTTCGGTCGTGTCTTCGTCAGCAAAGGTCTTGCCGGACTGGGCGAGATCGGTGTTGATCTGGCGCCAGATGTTGTCGAACTCGGCGTCAACGAGGCCAGCCGGTGTGTCGAACTTGTACATTTCGTCCAGCTGGTCGAGGATCTGACGCTTGACCTTCTGGCGGGTGACGTTGCCGTACTGGCTTTCGATCTGGCCCTTGACGATTTCCTTCAGCTTTTCAGCCGATTCGAGACCGAGCTTTTCAGCCAGTTCGTCGTTGATTTCGACGGCAGCAGCAGCAGCAACTTCCTTGACGGTGATGTCGAAGGTGGCGTCCTTGCCGGCCAGGTTCGCAGCCGGATAATCGGCCGGGAAGGTCACGGTGATGGTCTTTTCGTCGCCAGCCTTGACGCCGACGAGCTGGTCTTCGAAGCCGGGGATGAAGCGGCCGGAGCCGAGAACCAGTTCGGCATCTTCGGCAGCGCCGCCATCGAAGGCTTCGCCGTCAACCTTGCCGAGATAGTTCATGGTAACGCGGTCGCCATCGGCAGCCTTGCCCTTCTTGGGTTCGAAGGTGCGGGCGCTTTCGGCGATCTTCAGGATCTGCTCGTTGATTTCGTCTTCGGAGACTTCAACAACTTCGCGGGTAACCTTGATGCCGTCATTGGCCTTCAGTTCGATGGCCGGAATGATTTCATAGGCAACGGTGAATTCGAAATCGGATTCGGCCGACAGGATCTTTTCAGCTTCCTGCTCGTCTTCGGTCATGGAGATGGCCGGCTGCGTTGCAGACTTTTCGCCGCGGCTGGAAAGGATTTCAGACGGCTTTTCACGAACCAGCTCGTTGACGAGGTCGGCCATGATGGACTTGCCATACATCTTCTTCAGATGGCCCATCGGCACCTTGCCGGGACGGAAGCCGTTGATGCGAACCTTGTCCTTGGCGTCAACCAGGCGCTCGTCCAGACGGGCCTTCATGTCGGCGGCCGGAATAACGACCTTGAGTTCGCGCTTCAGCCCTTCAGCGAGCGTTTCGATAACCTGCATTTTCCTAACCTTCACATCATGGCGGCGGTGCTCAGACAGCCGTTGGTTTACTTTCGAGCACTGCGCCGGAAACTTCGCTCCCCGGCCGTGGCTTCCATTATTTCTTCACACAAAGCGCCTGCCCGACGAAATTGCGCCAGCGCCCAAGATAAAGGCGCAAGGGGATGATGAACCCCAAAGCCCTTGCATCATCAAAGATGCACCCTGGCGCAAGCGTGGCACAGCCATGCTTTGCTAGTGGTGCGGGTAGAGAGACTCGAACTCCCACGCCGAAGCGTTGGTACCTAAAACCAATGCGTCTACCAATTCCGCCATACCCGCACGTTGGGCGGCGGTATGTCACAATGTTCAGAAAGGGTCAAGCACGCCTTGTCGCCGCCTTTCGTTTCATCCGGACTTTTATTGGCCCCTGCTCCGGAAGCGTAAGGACCCCCGCCGCGCTTTTGCCCACGCCGGAAGGGAATGGACCCGCGACGGACAGGAAAACGGCTGCACCCCTCTTGCCTCCGCACCGCCTGGCAGCAGCCGAAAGGACAGCCACGCCGCATGCGTGGAAGCACATAACATTTATGCGGCTACCTGACATTATATATAGGGCGTTCCGCATGGGCTTCCGTGAGGGCCATGCGCCTGCCCCGGATCAGGGACCGTAACGGCCCTGCCCTGCCGCCGACATGTTGTAATCGCCCACGCATTCGCCTTGATCGCACGGCTTTACATCCGCCCGATCGGATCGCTTCACCAAAAGCACACAAAATGGTCACAAATTATGCATGAATCGCCGCAATCGGGTCGATTTACGGGCTTGCATTGCATCCCGTGCATAGGTGGCATCTTGCATTGTCTGTTTTTGTTTTGATTAAACCGATTATATTCATGGTCATACAGACATCGAGTTCAGCCCCGGTCCAAAGCCTCCCAAGACTGGCCGTGGAGACTGAACAGCACGAAGAGGAAGATGACCATGAACATTGCACGCTCGCTGACCAACTGGCGCAAGTATCGTCAGACCGTAACCGAACTCGGCCGTATGACCGACCGCGAACTGAGTGACCTCGGCATTGGCCGTCAGGACATCCGCCGCGTCGCCCGTACCGCCGTCGGCATCTAATACGCCCCGCCGCTTGAATGCGGCGGATGCGAGACTACCCTTTCAAAAGGCCTGAGGCTCCCCGCCTCTGGCCTTTTTTCGTTTTGGGCAATGCCTTGAGATCGAACCAGCCCCCACACTCTGGAAGGCGCTGGAAGGAAACCGATCAAAAATGCATCGGCAGGCCGGTCGCGTAGCGTGATTTTGAGAGCCTGAAGGCGCCATCGACACTCTCTGACATCGAAAAAGGCCCGCTTACTGTCGCCAAAGGCCACGGAGCCCTCCAAAAACGCCCGAAAGACAGGCATTTCCGCTCATATTTTGCTCAGATGATACTCAAAGCCGTAAAATTAGCCGACATAGTGCACAAATGCATGGCAGTAGCCTAAATTCTGCACTGCACAACATAGCTGAATGTCTATATATAAACCTCAACAGCCGAGAGCACAGAAACACTGAGCCGGCAGACGAATTCACAAAGAAAGATTGAGGAAACGACCATGAACCCTATCCGCATCGCAAAGAACTGGATCTCCTACCGCCGCACGATCAACGAACTCGGCAGCCTCTCCAACCAGGCTCTGAGCGACATCGGCCTGACCCGTTACGACATCCGTAACGTAGCAGCCCGTTCGTTCCGCTAAGGCGTAAACGGTCGTCCCGCTGCCCGACCTCCAGGGCGCGACGATCGAGCGACAGGTTTTAAGAAAACGGCGCCTCTGGCGCCGTTTTTGATTCTGGCGGTATTTGCGGGGAATTGGTTCTCCGTCGCGGCTTATACCGAGCGCCAAAGGCGACCGATAAAGTCTCGGCAGCGCGGCACATGTCTTGTCCCCGCCCGGGGAGAAAGTGGCCCGAAGGGGTCGGAGGGGCAAGCTCTCCGCATCTCTCTACCCTCGCCCCCTCATCCCGCTGCCGCGACCTTCTCCCCGGCGGGGAGAAGAAACAAGCGGCGACCGCTCGTCCCACAAACGCTTGCCCAGATCTCGGGCTTCGCCAAAACTCCGGCCGCCGCCTGCCCCTGGTTATCTCCCACCCGCAAAAACATTTGGCTGCCCCGGCCATGCATGCTAGTGCATCCGCAAACAATGCCGCGTCCTTCGGGGCCCGTGCAAAACAATCACTCGAAAGACAGCCGCCGGACGGGAGCCCTTGGCAACCGCGCGGCTCATGGACGCCAGCATGCAAGACAAGACCACTTCTCCCATTCACGTCGTGGGCGGCGGACTGGCCGGTTCGGAAGCCGCCTGGCAGATTGCTGAGAGCGGCGTGCCCGTCATCCTGCACGAAATGCGCGGCGTGCGCGGCACGGATGCGCATAAGGGCGACACGCTGGCGGAACTGGTCTGTTCCAATTCCTTCCGCTCCGACGATGCGACGGCGAATGCGGTCGGTGTCATTCACGCCGAAATGCGCCTTGCCGGCTCGCTGATCATGGCCTGCGCCGACAGGCATCAGGTGCCGGCCGGCGGCGCGCTCGCCGTCGATCGCGACGGGTTTTCTGAAGCAGTGACGAAAGAGCTAGAAAATCACCCGTTGGTGACAATCGTCCGCGAAGAGGTTTCCGGCCTGCCGCCAAAGGAATGGGGCAACAGCATCATCGCCACCGGCCCGCTTACCTCGCCGGATCTGGCCGCAGCCATCCAGTCGCAAACGGGTGCGGATGCGCTCGCCTTTTTCGATGCCATCGCGCCCATCGTGCATCGCGACAGCATCAACATGGATATCTGCTGGTACCAGTCGCGCTACGACAAGGTCGGCCCCGGCGGCACTGGCAAGGATTACATCAACTGCCCGATGGATGAGAAACAATATAACGCCTTCATCGACGCGCTGATCGCCGGCGATACGGTGGGTTTCAAGGAATGGGAAGGCACGCCCTATTTCGACGGCTGCCTGCCGATCGAGATCATGGCCGAACGTGGCCGCCAGACGCTGCGCCATGGCCCGATGAAGCCCATGGGCCTGACCAACGCCCATAACCCGACCGTCAAGGCCTATGCCGTCGTCCAGCTGCGACAGGACAATGCGCTTGGCACGCTCTACAACATGGTCGGTTTCCAGACCAAATTGAAATACGGCGTCCAGGCGGATGTGTTCCGCATGATACCGGGCCTCGAAAATGCGGAATTCGCAAGGCTTGGCGGCCTGCACCGCAACACCTATATCGATTCCCCGATACTGCTCGATCCGTCGCTGAAGCTGAAATCGCGTCCGGACCTGCGCTTCGCCGGCCAGATCACCGGCTGCGAAGGTTATGTGGAAAGCGCCTCGGTCGGCCTTCTGGCCGGCCGCTTCGCCGCCGCCGAACAGAAGGGCGAGGCCCCAAGCCTGCCGCCCGCAACCACCGCACTCGGCTCGCTTCTCAACCACATCACCGGCGGCCACCTCTCTTCGAATGATGAGCCGGGCAAGCGCTCCTTCCAGCCGATGAACATCAATTTCGGCCTCTTCCCGGAACTGGAACCCGGCTCCATCGTCAAGCCGGAAGGCGTCAAGCGCTTCCGCGGCAAGGACAAGACGATCATGAAACGCCAACTGGTTGCAGCGCGGGCATTGAGGGATTGTGCGGAGTGGTTGAAGGAGGGCGAAGCCGCCACGACCGCTGGTATCGTTCAAGGCCCCTGATAGACATGGTATTGGAGCGCCAAGAGCAACTTACCCAATGTTCCCGTCAGCGAACGTTCCAGAACTTCCAGTCAGAATTGCCCTTCTGATACTTATAGTGCCGCGAGAAATAAGGGTTGACAGTCGCCACATATTGGAACTCGAGGGTCGTATTGCTGAGAAACGAAAAGAGCGGTCGATATTTGTAACGGCCCGAAATCACGATGACGGCCTCTTCTTCCTTGAAGTTCCCCGCCTTCAACATCTTATCCCATTTCACGTTTTCGGCGGAGCCGAAGAAGTTGTAAGGCGCAAATTCGGTGACGGCGACCCCCCCCACCAGTCTGGCACTTCGCAAGGTCAAATCGAGCTTTTCGGGGTCGAGAGGCCGGCCGGCGGCGATGACAAAGGTTTTGACGCCCGTCCGAACACGCTCTTCGAATTCCGGGAAACGGGCGGACCAGCGGGCTGTATTGTCGACGACCGTTACGAATCGATCGTAACTCAACCAACCCCGACCGGTTTCGATCATCACCGCCAGAAGGACGACCAGCATTGGCAACAACAGGGAAAATTCCACGGCAGCCACGCCGGCGCGAGATCGCATCATGGTGGTGAAAATGGATTGCAACCGGACGACCATCATTCCGTCACCCGATTTGCGGTGATCGCCAGAGAGAGATTTTGCAATTGCGGCCGGTTACCCCCACCTTGGACCAGCAAACGGGTGGTGGGAAGAATGAATCGCCAATTATAACCGAGTGCCAGAAGATATTGCCCGGTCTTCCTGTCTGGCGCCTGAAACTTGTTCTCGATCGGAAACGTCAGCGGCGCGGCGGTGAAGTCCGCATCCGGGATGGGAATGAGCGCTATTTTCATATCCTTTTCCGTTGTACCAAGCAGGAAATTTGAGGCTATTACCCGCCTGAGCTCTGCCTCGGTGACCGCTTTCTGGCTTACCGCAGCCTTGCGCAGCAATTCCCCGCCAGCATTGGCCGCGGTCGCCAGATTGAGACTAAGCAGCAGGGCCAATCCGACTTCGAAAATACCGAAGACCAGCAAAAAATAGACCGGCATCAGCAAGCCGAACTCGACGGCGGTTGCGGCCCGGATATCGGCGACGCAGGACCTGAGCAGACAACAACAACGGAGGGAGACAATACTACTTCGGCGAGTCGACATACTTCACCTCGAAAGCCGTAATGATGCCGCCGATGCTGTCGCTTTTCCCGCCTGCGGCAATCGTTAGCTTGTAGACGGAATAGGTATCAACCGTGATCGAGTAGCTTCTGCGCTCCCAGAAGACCTTACCCTTTTGACTCATTTCAATAATCTTCTTCTCGGGGCCTAATTGCGGGCGCTGGACCTGCAGAAAGATATCGATGTCGTTGGTGCCCCCATAGGCGTCGTTGCGGCCATTATACCAGACCGAAACCTCGTATTCTCCGGGATGCAGTTCAACAATTTTGAAAATGGAGCTGTTGGCGTCTCTTCTCTTCTGCCCATCCCAATTGCTGTCGAGTTCGACCACGTATTTGGTCGGCGGTATTTTCTGTACACTCAGCATAGATGCTTTCTGCGGGTCATCCGTCTTGGCCGGGCACTGGTTGGCTTGCTGGGAACTAGACCCGCCCTTGTCGTTTTCTTTCTGCTGGTCGACTTCCTTTGATTTGTCGTTCTTTTTTGTATCCTTGGGATCTGTCGATGTGGTGCCGCAAAGGGCAGCATCGCCCTTCTCAGGCTCCTCATAGCCTTGCCAGCCGTGTCTTTTGCGGCATTCGGCATTGCTCCAGTCCTGAAGCTCGATGCCTGGACCAGCACCGCCATCCCACCCAAGCTCCTCGTAGCTATAAACGCCCCAGCAACCGTTAGGGGTAGTGGGGCTTTTGCCGTGTTTGAGAATGCGGTTGGCACCATTCAACACATCGAATGTGTTATTGACGATCACTTCACCGTCATAAGGATAGGGGGGAATACCGCCACACCGATAAGTCAGCTCGTAGTCCATCTTTTCGACGTCGAACATCCCACCCAACATCGTTTTGTAGGTGAATTTAGCGTTGATGTTCGTGGTCAACCAATCGATTTTCACCTCCCGGCTCACCACCTTCTGATTGGTGGAACGGATGAGCGCATCGAAGGTATCGAGCACGTTTTTACGACGTACCTCATC
This sequence comes from Rhizobium oryzihabitans, assembly GCF_010669145.1. NCBI lineage: Bacteria > Pseudomonadati > Pseudomonadota > Alphaproteobacteria > Hyphomicrobiales > Rhizobiaceae > Rhizobium > Rhizobium oryzihabitans. The sequence goes on along the minus strand of NZ_CP048632.1, from coordinate 464,507 downwards.
AAGGGGTACATTCGTCCGCGTCGGTTTCGTGGAGCGCTCACAGGCTTGTGCGATCACCCGTTTTGACTGGCTGTAATAGGCCAGCCCCGGCCGCCTTCGAAAAGCATGCCGAAAGTCAAAAGGAAAACCGGCATGAGCAATGCCGTAATAATGGCGAAATTTGCCCGCCGATCCCTCAGAAACGAGCGGAAGCCATTCGTCAATGCGTTCAATATTCTTCCAATATGCAACATCTAAAACTATCGCTTTTCGTCCAACCGCCACGGATCACCCGAGTTCGTTCCACCCGGACAGACAAAGGCCTGCAGCCGGACGAAACACCCGGACCGCAAGAAAATAAATTCAGCAAAACCGCTGATGCAGGCCGCTCTCATGGCGGCGCGACACAAATGGCCGGAACCAATCGGGCTCAGGAGATTTAAAACATCTTCTCGGACTGGCGGCTGGGGCAACCGCAGGCCAATTGCATTCGTCATTCTATATGGCGAATTAAACACTGGATTCGTAAATTAAAGATCACTTCAAAATCAAAAATAATATGCAAAATCATATTCTTAATTCGAATATTTATAATACATTATTATCGAAAAAATGAATTGAACACGACAGGTAGAAATTCGATCGCAGGGACACAACTTCCCCGATCCGCGCTTCTTTGCAGCAGCTTTGAAAGGATCTTTCATTTTGTGTGCGACAGATACACGAAAGACCTCTTGCCCCTCCCGCCTAGCTCGGGCAAAAAGCCCTTTCCAATCATGAGACAACGCCAGGAGATCGAAAATGGACGTTCGCGCCGCAGTTGCCATTCAGGCCGGAAAGCCGCTTGAGGTCATGACCGTTCAACTCGAAGGCCCCCGCGCCGGCGAAGTGCTGGTTGAGGTCAAGGCGACCGGCATCTGCCATACCGACGATTTCACGCTCTCGGGCGCGGATCCCGAAGGTCTGTTTCCGGCCATCCTCGGCCATGAGGGCGCCGGTATCGTTGTTGATGTCGGCCCCGGCGTCACTTCGGTCAAGAAGGGCGACCATGTCATTCCACTCTATACGCCGGAATGCCGCGAGTGCTATTCCTGCACCTCACGCAAGACCAATCTGTGCACCTCCATCCGCGCCACCCAGGGCCAGGGCGTGATGCCTGACGGAACAAGCCGGTTCTCGATCGGCAAGGACAAGATCCATCATTATATGGGCTGCTCGACCTTCTCGAACTACACCGTTCTGCCCGAGATCGCGTTGGCCAAGATCAACCCGGACGCTCCCTTCGACAAGGTCTGCTACATCGGCTGTGGCGTGACGACCGGAATCGGCGCCGTCATCAACACCGCCAAGGTGGAGATCGGCTCCACCGCCATCGTCTTCGGTCTCGGCGGAATCGGCCTCAATGTCCTGCAGGGTCTGCGCCTTGCGGGCGCCGACATGATCATCGGCGTGGATATCAATCCGGACCGAAAGGCCTGGGGCGAGAAGTTCGGCATGACCCACTTCGTCAACCCGAAGGAAGTGGGCGAGGACATCGTGCCTTATCTCGTCAACATGACGAAGCGCAATGGCGACCTGATCGGTGGCGCGGACTATACGTTCGACTGCACGGGCAATACAAAGGTCATGCGCCAGGCGCTGGAAGCTTCGCATCGCGGCTGGGGCAAGTCTGTCATCATCGGCGTTGCCGGCGCCGGCCAGGAAATCTCGACGCGTCCGTTCCAGCTGGTCACCGGCCGCAACTGGATGGGCACGGCCTTTGGCGGCGCACGTGGCCGCACCGATGTGCCGAAGATCGTCGACTGGTACATGGAAGGCAAGATCCAGATCGACCCGATGATCACCCACACCATGCCGCTTGAAGACATCAACAAGGGCTTCGACCTGATGCACAAGGGCGAAAGCATCCGCGGCGTCGTTGTTTATTGATCAATTGATATGATCAGGCCCCGCCTTTGATCAGACAAACACAAGGGCAGGCGCGCGGGCGCGGCTGTCCTTCATGCAAATGTGATCGTCCTCCCGCACCCTGCTCTCACTGTGATTAACGGGACGGTAAATCTATCGTCGTAAGCCGATACTGCGTGGAGTTGAAAACGCTCCACGGGCCAGAACGACGCCAGACAGCGGGAGCGACCTCTGAGAATCGTGCCGATCGACAACGGAAACCGCGTCGCCGCCGTTGCGCTTTTGACGAAGGGTTTCCCGGAAAAAAGCGAGGCCTTCTGGTCTCGCGGGCTGTCGTTCGTCAGCGCACATCACGCGCGGCTAAATTTCGGCGAGATCGGGCAATTGCTGATGAAGGGCGATGATGCCGTCGGTGTGCTTTTGACGATCAAAAGCCGCCTGCCCGACGAAGACAGGATGGTCGTCAATCTGTCGAGTTGGTACGTCGAGCCTTCCAGCCGGTGGTTCGCGCCACGCATGCTGCAAATGGCCTCGTCCTCGCAGGAAGAAACCTTCACCGACCTCACCCCTTCCCCGGAAGCCTGCAAGCTGAACGAAAGGCTGGGGTTCTCGACGGTGACGGATTATACGCTCTTTTATCCGCTGCTGCCAAAGGCGCTCGGTCCGGCAAGGGCGCGGCTTCGCCCGCTTGCCGACGTGCCCCGGGCGCGCTGCCGGCGGCGATGCGTGACATGCTGGAGGATCATGCGCGTTTCGGCTGCATGGTGGCGGTTATGGAGGCGGATGGACGTCATCATCCCCTGGTGTTCTTAAAAACCATGACCAAGCGGCTGCCCACCGCCCGCCTCATCTATTGCGAGGACAGGCAGCTCGCGCAAAGGCACATCTCCGCGATCGCCCGCCATCTTCTTCGCAAGGGCCGGCTCGCCATGACCATGGCGGCCTCTGACGAGGAGCGCGACGCCGGCGGATTTGCCGTTCTCAAATCCGCGCCAATGCAAGTAAAGGGCGTATGGAACCCACGGTTTATTAACGAAACATACTCAGAATTGGTGTTATTGCCACCCTGGGTATTGGGACGCTCTTGAAAAGACCGCGTTGAACCTTGCCTGCAAAGAAGAAAAGGCGCTTCGGCCACTCTATCCCGAGAGCGCGAACGAGCGGAGAACAAGCATGGTTTCAGCGCAACTCAGGGAAGCGGATGTGTCAGAGACCATCTATTCCTACCTCTCGCAGCGTTTTCCGGCTCACGCCCCCTTTGCGGCGGATACGCAATTGCTAGAAGGCGGCGTGATCGATTCGCTCGGCTTTCTCGAGCTGATGATCTTTCTCGGCGAAGGCTTCGGCATCATTCTCAGTGACGAACATTTCACGCCGGGCAATCTCGGCACGCCGGCGGATCTGATCGCCTTCGTCATGCAGGAACGCCGGAAATGACACCCCACGTGCTGCTGCACCACCTGCTCACCGCGCGGGCTGAAAGCAGCGGTGAGGCGCTTGTCTTCAAAGAAAAATCACTGAGCTACCGCGAATTTTCGCAGGCGGCCGAACGCTGCGCGGCAGCCTTGCAGGATGCAGGGGCGGAGCGTGGTGACCGCGTCGTCATCTTTCTGCCACGCGGCATCGAGGAATGCTGGTCGATCTTTGGCGTGAGTATGGCCGGCGGCGTTTTCGTGCCTGTCAACGCGCTCCTGAAAGCGCAGCAGATCCGCCATATCGTCAGGGATTGCGGCGCGAAAATCGTCATCAGCAGTGCTGCGATGACGGATGAGCTGAAAGCGGCGCTGGAAGATCTGCCGCATGTCAAAGTGCTGCAGGCGGAAGATATGGATAACCGCCCGGCCGCGCCCGCCAAAGCCTCGGCGGCAATCGGCGAGGACCTCGCGGCGATCCTTTATACCTCCGGCTCCACCGGCTCGCCCAAGGGCGTGATGCTGTCGCACCGCAATCTTCTCGCCGGTGCGCGCATCGTGCGCACCTATCTTGAGATCACCGAAAAAGATCGCATCCTCTCCATCCTGCCCTTCAGTTTCGACTATGGCCTGAACCAGCTGCTGACGGCGGTGGAACAGGGTGCAACGACGATCATCTCCACCTTTAGGCTGGGCGACGATATCGTCAGGGATCTGCGTGACCATGCCATTACCGGGCTTGCCGGCGTTCCGACCGTCTGGGCGATCCTCACGAGAGCAGCACCATTGCTGGCGAAGACGCCGCTGCCGCATCTGCGTTACATTACCAATTCCGGCGGGCGTGTGCCGCAGGAAACCGTGAGGGCGTTGCGCGAAAAGCTGCCGGACACCAAAATCTACCTGATGTATGGCCTCACCGAAGCCTTCCGCTCCACATTCCTGCCGCCGGAAGAGATCGACCGCCGCCCGACCTCCATCGGCAAGGCCATTCCGGAATGCGAAATCTTCATCGTCACCGCTGAGGGACAGCGCGCCAAACCGGGCGAACCCGGCATTCTCGTCCATCGCGGCCCGACCGTCTCGCTGGGTTACTGGAACCGGCCGGAAGATACCGCCAAGGTGCTGCGTCCTCACCCTTTCATTCCGGCTGAACGTGGCGGCGAGACCGTGTGTTATTCCGGCGATCTGGCGGTGGAGGACGAGGACGGCTTTTTCAGCTTCGTTGCCCGTAATGATGCGATGATAAAATCCTCCGGTTATCGCATCAGCCCGACCGAGGTGGAAGAAAGCCTGATGTCGACAGGCCTCTTCCAGCAGGTTGCGGTCATCGGCCTGCCGGACCCCTTTGCTGGCGAAAAGGTGCATGCCGTGGCAACCGCCGCAAACGAGAATATCGATCTTTCGACAGCGCTCAAAAAAGCCGCCGAAATGCTCGCTCCCTTCATGATCCCGCGCGCCATAGAACTGGTCGACCGGCTTCCGGTCACGGCCAATGGCAAGGTGGATTACCGCGCGCTGGTGCGCGAACGGACGGACAATGGCGCCCACGGATAAACCCCAAAGCCACGGCCCGGCCCTTGCCGCCGCGCAATTCGCAGTCGACGAAAACGATCTCGTCATCGGCGGCCTTGCGGTGCGCGATATCGTTGCCGAGACCGGAACGCCGTGCTTCCTCTATGACGCGAGCGCCATGCGCCGCGCCTATCGGGATCTCGCAACCGCGCTCAGCGGTTTTGCCGATATCTTTTATTCGGTGAAGGCCAATCCCCTGCCCGCCATCATCTCGCTCTTCCGCGAAGAAGGCGCCGGCGCGGAAATCGCCTCCGTCGGTGAATATCACGCCGCCATCAAGGCGGGCATGCCGCCGGAAAACATCATCTTCGCCGGCCCCGGTAAACGCGCGGCCGAATTACTGGAAGTGATCAAGGGCGGCATCGGCGAAATCCATATCGAAAGCGCCGAGGAAATTGCCCGCATCGAGGCAATCGGCAGGCCGGTCAAGGCCTCCATCCGCATCAATCCGGTGCCGGATACGCAGGCCGGCGCCATGCGCATGGGCGGCAAGGCCACCGCCTTCGGTTTCGATGAGGAAGAGCTGGAAAACGTCCTGCCGCTGTTCAAAGACATCAGGCATATCGATCTCGTCGGCGTCCATATTTACGGTGGCACGCAGATCCTCGATGCTGAGATGCTTATCTCCCAATGGAGACACTCCATTCTGCTTGCGGCGCGCATGGCGGAAATGCTCGGCAGGCCGCTTCGGACCATCGATCTCGGCGGCGGCCTCGGCATCCCCTATTTCACCGGAGAAACGCCGCTCGATCTTGCAGCGGTCAGCGCCGCCATTCCCGACCTCAAGGCCTTGATGCAGGCGCATCCGCTGATCGCCGACGCCCATGTCATCGTCGAACCGGGCCGTTTCCTGGCAGGCCCCGGCGGCGTCTATGTGGCGGAAGTCAATTCGGTAAAGACCTCGCGCGGCACCACCTTCGTGGTAACGGATGGCGGCATGCACCACCATCTGGCGGCCTCCGGCAATCTCGGCCAGATCGTCAAGCGCAACTACCCCATCGTCACACCGGCCATGATGCAGGCGGATTACGGGGAAACGGCAACCATCGTCGGCCCGCTCTGCACACCGCTCGACACGCTCGCCCGCAATGCGACCCTGCCGAATCTGAAGGCCGGCGATCTCCTCGCCATCCTGCAATCGGGAGCCTATGGCGCCAGCGCCAGCCCTTCGGGTTTTCTAAGCCATCCGGCGGCAAAGGAAGTGCTGGTGGAAGATGGTGCGTTTGGGGTGATTGGGCGCTGAAGACGTGTGGTCGCGAAACCCGTAGCCGGTTTTCTTACGAACGCGTATCTGGCTGCTGATATTGGAGCCTCCTCCAACCTCCCTCATTCCTGTGCTTGTCACAGGAATCCAGTCGGCGCACGTCTGTGCGACGGGAGGAATCTTTTCAGCCCAAGGACTTGGGCTGGCTGGTTTCCTGTGACAAGCACAGGAATGAGGGAGGAGAGAGCATTGCCGAAGACAGAACACTTCGAGTTTGCCGCACCTCTCTCCCGATCACTCCCGCAACAACCTGTCGCCCACCGCAAACTTGGATTTCAGCAGACACTCATCATATTCCGCCTCGGCCACGGAATCGAAAATGATACCACCGCCAACGTTGAAGACCGCGCGGCCATCATCAAACAGGCTGAGCGTGCGGATCGCCACGGAGAACCGCATCTCACCATGTGGAGACATGAAGCCGATCGCACCGCAATAGGCGTCGCGCGGCGTCTGCTCCAGTTCGCGCAGGATCTTCATCGCCCACATTTTCGGTGCGCCGGTCACCGAGCCGCAGGGAAACAGCGCCGCAAAAATATCCTCCACCGTCACACCGGGCAAAAGCTTCGCCCGCACATGGCTGACCATCTGGTGCACGGTGGGATAGGTCTCAATATCGAACAGTCGCGGCACATCGAGGCTGCCGACCTCGGTGATGCGGGAAATATCGTTGCGCAGGAGATCGACGATCATGCGGTTTTCGGCGAGCGTCTTTTCATCCTCAAGCATCGCCGCGATGATCGCCCGGTCCTCTTGCGCATTCGCGCCACGCGGCGTCGTACCCTTCATCGGATGGGTCTCGATGAAACCTTGGGCATCAACCGCGAAAAACAGCTCCGGTGAGCGTGACAGGATGACAGGTCCGCCGAGATCGACCAGCGCGCCATATCTGACCGGCTGGCGCTCGACCAATGACCAGAAGGCCGTCAGCGGATCGCCGCTCCAGCGGGCATGGACCGGCATGGTCAGATTGCCCTGATAACAGTCGCCCCGGCGTAGATGCCCGTGCAGCCGCTCGAAGCGCTGGCAATAATCTTCAAGGCTCCATGCGGGCACAGGATCGGACAGAAAGGCATCTGCATCCGGCAGGTCTGTAGGCCGCGCGAACCGACCCTCATCCGGCTGCGGGCCGGAAAAGACGCCGAATCGCAAGAACGGCACATTGCGGGGCTCGGCCGCAAGAGGCGCAAGCTTCGGCTCGAACAGGAAACCCGCCTCGTAAGACATATAGCCGGCAAGATATTTCCCGTCGCGACGCAGCTGTTCCATACGCTTCAGCGCCGCGAAAAATGCCTCAGGCTCGTCCGCGACGATGATCTCCTCCGGCTCGGTGAAGGCTGTCACCGTGCCGGTCGTGTCATCCCGGAAAAGAACGTAAGGCGCATGTGCCAATGAAAGCGTCCGAAACAGGAGAAAGGTCGGGAAACGTCAGACCGGGTCTATATCGCCCCGCGCCCACATCTCTATGGTTTCCGCATAAAAATCGGCGAAACGGCCTTCCTCGATCGACTTGCGGATACCCTGCATCAGCTCCTGATAATAGGCAAGATTGTGCCAGGAGAGCAGCATGCCGCCCAGCGCCTCGTTGGAGCGCGTCAGATGATGCAGATAGGCCCGGGAATAATCGCGCGAGGCCGGGCAGTTGGACTGCTCGTCCAGCGGCCGCTTATCCTCGGCGTGGCGGGCATTGCGGATATTGACCCTGCCACGGCGGGTAAAGGCAAGCCCGTGACGGCCGGAACGGGTCGGCATCACGCAGTCGAACATGTCGATGCCGCGCGCTACCGACTTCAGGATATCGTCAGGCGTACCGACGCCCATCAGGTAACGCGGTTTCTCGGTGGGCAGCACCGGCAGGGTGATATCGAGCATGCCGAGCATCACATCCTGCGGCTCTCCGACGGCAAGACCGCCGACCGCATAGCCCTTCAGATCAAGCTCTTTCAGCCCTTCGGCGGAGCGGATGCGCAGATCCGGCTGGTCGCCGCCCTGCACGATGCCGAACATGGCCTTGCCCGGCTGTTCTCCGAACGCGACACGGCAGCGCTCCGCCCAGCGCAGCGACATTTCCATGGCGCGCTCGATTTCCTTGCGCTCGGCCGGTAGCGCAATGCATTCATCTAGCTGCATCTGGATATCAGAATCGAGCATGCCCTGGATTTCGATCGAGCGTTCCGGCGACATGTGGTGCAGCGAACCGTCCACATGGCTCTTGAAGGTTACGCCCTGCTCATCCAGCTTGCGCAGGCCGGAAAGCGACATGACCTGAAAACCGCCGCTATCGGTGAGGATCGGATGCGGCCAGCGGATAAGCTCATGCAGGCCGCCAAGCCTTGCCACGCGCTCCGGGCCGGGCCGCAGCATCAGGTGATAGGTATTGCCGAGAATGATATCGGCCCCCAGCTCGCGCACCTGATCGAGATACATGGCCTTGACGGTACCAACCGTGCCAACCGGCATGAAGGCGGGCGTGCGGATGACGCCGCGCGGCATGGCAACTTCGCCAAGACGTGCGCCGCCACTCGTGGCTTTCAGGGTGAAGGTGAATTTCTCGTGCATCAGTTCTTCCGGAACAACAGGCTGGAATCGCCATAGGAATAAAAACGGTATCCGGTTTCGATGGCGTGCTTATAAGCGTCACGCATCGTTTCGAGACCGCAGAAAGCCGAAACGAGCATGAACAGCGTCGATTTCGGCAGGTGGAAATTCGTCATCAGAATATCGACCGCGCGGAAGCAGTATCCCGGCGTGATGAAAATCCCGGTGGCATCGGACCATGGATGGATAACACCATTCTCATCGGCCGCACTTTCGATCAGGCGCAGCGATGTCGTGCCTACGCAGACGATGCGTCCGCCGCGCGCCTTTACCGCATTCAGCCGGTCGGCGGTTTCCTGCGACACATGGCCGATCTCGAAATGCATCTTGTGACCGTCAGTATCGTCGGACTTCACCGGAAGGAAGGTGCCTGCCCCAACGTGAAGCGTCACGAAATGCCGCTCGATGCCGGCTTCGTCCAGCGCCGCAAACAGATCGGGCGTGAAATGCAGGCCGGCAGTGGGTGCGGCAACGGCGCCCTTTTCGCGGGCATAAATTGTCTGGTAATCGGTCTGGTCCTGCGCATCTTCCGGCCGCTTGGCGGCGATATAGGGCGGCAGGGGAATATGGCCGACGGAGGCGATCGCCTCGTCCAGCACCGGGCCGGAGACGTCGAACAGCAGCGTGATCTCGCCCTCCTCGCCCTTCTCCTCGACGGTGGCTTCCAGATGGGCAAGGCCGCAGGCATTGTCGCGCTCGTAACCGAAACGGATGCGGTCGCCCTGCTTGATGCGCTTGCCGGGACGCGCGAAGGCCTTCCAGCGGGATTGATCGGCGCGCATGTGCAGCGTGGCCGAAACCGCCGTCTCCGGCGCACCTTCACGCAGCCTGACACCTTCAAGTTGGGCGGGAATGACGCGGGTGTCGTTGAAGACAAGCGCATCGCCGGGCTTCAGGAAGGACGGCAGATCGAAGACGCGGTGGTCCTCCATGCGGTTTTCATTCGGATCGACCACCAGCAGGCGCGCACTATCGCGCGGGTTCGCCGGTCGAAGGGCGATATTCTCCTCGGGCAGATCGAAATCGAACAGGTCTACACGCATTGCAAGGGCTTCCAGAAATTCGATGACACGGCACGGTGTTTTGCATCCCGACGCATCCGCCCCCTCATTCCTGTGCTTGTCACAGGAATCCAGTCGACGCGCGTCTGCGCGACGAGAAGAGTCCTTTCAGCCCAATGACTTGGACTGGCTGGATTCCTGTGACAAGCACAGGAATGAGGGAAGAAGAGAACGACGCGACGGATGGCAGGCTCCAAACCTGTCGCCCCGCCGCCTGCATCATGTACCGTCAATAAACATCAAAACCCGCCCCGCATAAACTGCGAGACGGGTCGAACTGCAATTTCCGATGATCAGGCCGCAGAAGCGAGCTTGATGGAAACGATCGAATCGGGGTCCTTCACCGGCTCGCCGCGCTTGACCTTGTCGATGGCTTCCATGCCTTCGATGACCTGGCCCCAGACGGTGTACTGTTTGTTGAGCCAGGGCGAATCGGTGAAGCAGATGAAGAACTGCGAGTTGGCGGAGTTCGGGCTCTGCGAACGGGCCATGGAGCAGGTGCCGCGAACGTGCGGAATGGCGGAGAATTCAGCCTTCAGGTCCGGCTTGTCGGAGCCGCCCATGCCGGCGCGGGCCGGGTTGAAGCTTTCCGCACCCTTCTTGCCGAACTTCACGTCGCCCGTCTGGGCCATGAAGTCTTCGATGACGCGGTGGAAAACGACGCCGTCATAAGCGCCTTCAGAAACGAGTTCCTTGATGCGGGCAACGTGGCCCGGAGCAACTTCCGGAAGAAGCTGGATCACGACCTTGCCGGTCGTCGTTTCCATGATGATGGTGTTTTCCGGATCCTTGATCTCGGCCATGATTATTCTCCTCTGTTCGGGCTCTATTGCCCTACCTTACTTCTTGCCGACGGTGACCTTGATCATCCGGTCGGGGTTGGAAACTTCGCCATTGCCGCCGGCGCCGCGCTTGATCTTGTCCACGGCTTCCATGCCGGACACGACCTTGCCGACCACGGTGTACTGACCGTTCAGGAATGGACCATCGGCAAACATGATGAAGAACTGCGAATTGGCGGAATTCGGATCCTGCGAGCGGGCCATGCCGACCACGCCGCGCGTGAACGGCACCTTGGAGAATTCAGCCGGAATATCCGGCAGGTCGGAGCCGCCGGTGCCGGCGCGCTGGGCGCTGAAGCCCTTTTCCATGTTGCCATACTGCACGTCGCCGGTCTGCGCCATGAAACCGTCGATGACGCGGTGGAAGGCGACGTTGTCATAAGCGCCCTTTTTGGCCAGCGCCTCGATCTGCGCCACGTGCTTGGGCGCAACCTCAGGCATCAGCTCGATGACAACGGGGCCGTCCTTCAGCTGGACAGTCAAGAGTTCGGCGGCAGATGCAAGGGTGCTGGCGGCAAGCGCGCCCGCAAACAGGGCGCCGGCAAAGGCAAATCGAACGAGTTTCATCGGATTGGCTCCAGAATGTGAGGCTGAAGTCAGCGCTTCAGCTTGGCGTTGAGGGCTTCAAGCACGGCTTTGGGCACGAAGGCGTCCACATTGCCGCCCATGGCGGCGATCTGCCGGACCAATGTGGCTGTAATGGGTCGCGACGAGGTGCCGGCGGGCAGGAATACGGTCTGGATGTCCGGCGCCATCTGGCGGTTCATGCCGGCCATCTGCATTTCATAATCAAGATCGGTGCCATCCCGCAGGCCGCGCAACAAAAGACGTGCGCCATGCTGACGGGCGGCATCGACAACCAGATTATCGAAGGAAACGACTTCCATGCGCGCCGCTTCGCCCGGCAGGGTCTCGGAAAGGGCCTGGCGTATCAGCGCCGCCCGCTCCTCGAAACTGAACATCGGCGCTTTTCCGGGATGGATGCCGACGGCGACGATGACTTTGGACGCCACGTTCAGTGCCTGGATAAGCACATCCAGATGTCCGTTGGTCATCGGATCGAAGGATCCTGGATAAAAGGCAATCGTCATATCGCTCTCAGGTGGTGGGCGTTATGTGCCGCCTTTTGTCATGGAGACGGGCTCGGCGCAAGACTTTTACCACCCAAGCCCGTGTTCCGGGCGGCCTGAACCACGGATGAATGGGCCGTTCAGTGCGGTTTCAGGGCTATTTTCTATAAATGCACACCATCAGGAAACCGAAACGCCCCTCACCCGTTAAGCATCCGGAGAATTGAAAATGCTGGCCTTCATGATCGTCCTTTCGATCGTCGCATCATTCGCTGCCGAGTACCTTTTTCTCGAATGATGCCCACAGCCAGTTTCCTGAACGCCAGATGAACAAGCCATTCAAGGAAGTTTCACAGGCGCGATGCTAATCGATTTTTACGATTGACGCGGAACATGATCGCACATGGCGCGTTAAGAAAGAACCAAAGGAACGGACAGATGTTTGTAAGAGAAAAACAGTCTACTTCGGCAAAGATCAGTGTCATCAGCACCGCCTGGACAGTACTGGTCATCGCCATGGTGGCAACGACGTTTAGTATTTATGAACAGAAGCCTGAGAAGCAGGGTCCGGACTATCCGCAGCTGACCGCCCGTTACCAGTATATGAATTATTACTGATAGAGGGCGAGAATTTCTCGCACCAGATGGAGACACTATCATGTTCACATTTTTGACGCTGCTTCTTGCCCTGATCAGCATTATGTTCGTGACATCGATGATCTCCGTCGTCGCCGAGATGCGGCGGGAAGACGAGGAATTCAAAGCCATGATCAGGCGCGACCGCGCTTTTTAAGCGCGACATTTCGGCTTAAACGCCGCTTAAAAAACGATTCTTCGCAGCCGCCTGGGCCCTCCGGGCGGTTTTATTTTGCCAAGGCACCGGCCTCTCCTTCTCTCATTCCTGTGCTCGTCACAGGAATCCGGACGACGCGCGTCTGCGCGGCGAGAGGTGTCCTTTCAGCCCAAGGACTTGGGCTGGCTGGATTCCTGTGACGAGCACAGGAATGAGGGCGGACAGGCGCCCGATATCGAACCATCGCCTCCATTTCACGCCTCCCAATCACACAAGCGTTTTCAAAACCCCGTTTTTCCAAGGCAAATTCCCTTCAATTTCCGTTTGGATTGATTTAAGGAACGCCGATACGTTGCGGGCCGGACGGCTGGCGACCGCAATGACGTTCCTGTGAGGTTTGCATAACGATGCTCGATTCCCTGAGAAATGCTTCTCGAACCATGGCAGCCAAGCTGCTGCTTCTCCTGCTTGTTGTTTCGTTTGGCGTCTGGGGCGTCTCGGCATCACTCGTCACCGCCAATTCCCATGCCGTCATGACGGTGGGCGACCAGACGGTCAGCCCGGAGGAATTCCGCCTCGCCTATCAGCGTCAGATTTCCGACCTCAGCCGCCAGTTCGGCACCCGTCTGACAACGGAACAGGCCAAGGCCTTCGGCATCGACCGTCAGGTGTTCAGCCAGCTTGCCGCCGGCGCCGCCCTCGACGAGCTGGCCTCGAAGATGAATCTCGGCCTTTCGGAAGACCGCCTTGCCAACCTCATCGCCGAAGACCCGGCCTTCAAGTCGGTCAATGGCCAGTTCGACCGTAATCTCTTCAGCGAGCGCCTGCGCAATTCCGGCTTCCGCGAAGACGACTATATCAAGGAACGCAGCAAGGTTGCCGTCAGAAGCCAGATCGTCGAAGCCGTCTCGGATGGTTTTGCCGCACCGCAGGTGCTGGTGGATGCGCTGAAGCAATACCGCAACGAGCAGCGTGCGGTCGATTACGTCATCCTCTCCAACGCCGTCATCCCGCCGGTCAAGGCGCCGGGCGATGACGTTCTCACCCCCTGGTTCGAGACCAACAAGACGAAATATCGCGCACCGGAATTCCGCAAGTTCACCTATGTGAAGCTGGAACCGTCGGACATTGCCGATCAGGCCTCGGTAACAGATGCCCAGATCGCCGATTATTATGAGAGCCACAAGGACAGCTTCCGCACCGCCGGCCGCCGCACGGTGGAGCAGCTGACCTTCCCGGGCAAGGAAATGGCCGAAGCCGCTGCCGAGCAGATCCGCCTCGGCAACACCACCTATGATCAGGTGGTGAAGGATCAGGGCAAGACGCCGTCCGACGTGACGCTCGGCGAATTCACCAAGGACACCATTCCCGACCAGTCGATTGCCGATGCAGCTTTCGCCATCCAGAAGGATGGCGGCGTCTCCGCGGTCGTTGAAGGTTCCTTCGGCCCGGTCATCCTGCGCGTCACCGGCATCAAGCCGGAAACCACCCGCACGCTGGAAGAGGCGAAAGAGGACATCCGCAAGGACCTCGCCACCGCCGCCGCCGCGGAAGAAATCACCAACGTGCATGATCGCTACGAAGACCTGCGCGCCGGCGGCTCTTCGCTTGCCGATGCCGCACAGCAGCTGAACCTGAAGCCCGTCACCATCGCCGCCATCGATGCGGCCGGCCTCGATGAAAAGGGCGATGCAGTTCAGGGCCTGCCCTCCCCGCAGCTGGCGCAGGAAGTCTTCAAGACCGAGCCCGGCACGGAAGCCCTGCCGATCAATCTTGGCCGTGAAGGTTACATCTGGTTCGACGTCGACCAGATCATTGCCGCCCGCGACCGCACGCTTGCCGAAGTGCGCGACGATGTCGTCGCCGACTGGACGGCGGAGCAGCAGCGGATGGCGCTGGCCACCAAGGCCGATGAGCTGAAGGCGCGCGTCGAAAAGGGCGAAACGCTGGAAGCCGTGGCTGGTGAACTGAGCCTTGCCGTCGAGCAGAAATCCGGCCTGCGCCGCACCAGCGAAGACGCTATTTTCGGCCAGCAGACGATCGCGGCGGTCTTCTCCGGTGCTGAAGGCAAGGTGGGTACGGCTGCCGATGCAGATGGCTCCAGCCGCATCCTCTTCAAGGTCACCTCCGTTGACACCAATGCGCCTGCCGATGCGCTCGCCAATGACGACCAGCAATTCGCCGCCATCGCCCGCGCGGCCGGCGACGACATGCTGGACCAGATGGTCAACCGCCTGCAGAATGATTATGGTGTGACCATCAATCAGGCCCTCGCCGACCAGGCGATGGTCGGCTTCTAACCGGGGGCGATAAAGATGGCCGAACTGAAGCCGCTGATCGCCAAGGTCGCGAACGGAGAAAGCCTGAACCGCGAGGATGCGCGCACGGCTTTCGACATTCTGATGTCGGGCGAAGCCACCCCGTCGCAGATCGGCGGTTTCCTGATGGCGCTGCGCGTGCGCGGAGAAACGGTGGACGAAATCGTCGGCGCCGTCTCCTCCATGCGCGCCCGCATGCTGCCTGTCTCGGCCCCCGCCAATGCCATCGATATCGTCGGAACCGGCGGTGACGGCATCGGCACCTACAATATCTCGACGCTGGCCTCGATCATCGTCGCCGGCACGGGCCTGCCGGTCGCCAAACATGGCAACCGCGCTCTGAGCTCCAAATCCGGCACGGCGGATGCGCTTTCCGCACTCGGCGTGAAGCTCGATATCGGCCCCGACCTTATCGCCCGCTGCATCAGCGAGGCGGGTCTCGGCTTCATGTTCGCGCAGCTGCACCACTCCGCCATGCGCCATGTCGGCCCGAGCCGCGTTGAACTCGGCACACGCACGATCTTCAACCTGCTTGGCCCCCTTTCCAACCCGGCGGGCGCCAGGCGGCAATTGCTCGGCGTCTTCTCGCCGCGCTGGCTGGTGCCGCTTGCCGAAGTGCTGCGTGATCTTGGCTCGGAGAGCATCTGGGTCGTGCATGGCGATGGCATGGATGAGGTGACCACCACGGGTGTTACCCATGTGGCGGCGCTGGAAGATGGCAAGATCCGCACCTTTGATCTGACGCCGAAGGATTTCGGCGTTCAGCCGGCCCAGATGAACGATCTGAAGGGCGGCGACGGCATTGCCAATGCGGCAGCGCTGCGCGAGGTTCTTTCCGGGAAACGCAATGCCTATCGCGACGTGTCGCTGTGCAATGCGGCCGCGGCCCTCGTCATTGCCGGCAAGGCCGAAACGCTGGGTCAGGCGATGACGATCGTCAGCGAGGCGCTCGATAGCGGCGCGGCAGCCGCAGCCCTCGACCGTCTTGTTGCCGTATCCAACGAAGCCGACCCCGCGCAGGCCGACCATTAAAAGGAATGAGAGCGAAACCATGAGCGACATTCTGAAAAAGATCGAACTCTACAAGCGCGAGGAGATCGCTGCCGCCAAGGCGAAGGTTTCCCTTGCCGATCTCAAGGCGATGGCCGCGGGCCAGACTGCGCCGCGCGGCTTTTACAGGGCGCTCAGGGCAAAACAGGCTGAGGGCAAGTTCGGCCTGATCGCCGAAATCAAGAAGGCCAGCCCGTCCAAGGGCCTGATCCGCCCGGATTTCGATCCGCCGGCGCTGGCGGCCGCCTATGAAGCGGGCGACGCCGCCTGTCTTTCGGTGCTGACGGACAGCCCGAGCTTTCAGGGCGCGCCGGAATTCCTGACCGCCGCCCGCAATGCCTGCGCCCTGCCGGCGCTGCGCAAGGATTTCATGTTCGACACCTATCAGGTGCATGAGGCCCGCGCCTGGGGCGCGGACTGCATTCTCCTCATCATGGCGTCACTCTCCGACGACGAGGCAAAACGCCTGGAAGACGAGGCTTTCGCACTCGGCATGGACGTGCTGGTTGAAGTTCACGATGCGGAAGAAACCGAACGGGCCCTGAAGCTCACCTCGCCGCTTCTCGGCATCAACAACCGCAACCTGCGCACCTTCGAAGTCAGTCTCGAAACCAGCGAGAAGCTGGCTGGTCTCGTGCCCGCCGACAAGCTGCTGGTCGGCGAAAGCGGCATCTTCACCCATGAGGATTGCAAGCGGCTGGAAAAGAGCGGCATCAGCACCTTCCTCGTCGGCGAAAGCCTGATGCGCAAGGACGATGTGACGGCGGCCACCAGGGCGCTGCTGACCGGCAGCACCGGCGTTCTGGCAGCGGAATGATCGCCCCATGAGCGAGGCGGGCAAGCTGACCCATATAGATGCTGCCGGTGAGGCGCATATGGTCGATGTCGGCGACAAGGCCGAGACCGTCCGCGTCGCCGTCGCCGAGGGTTTCGTGAAGATGAAACCGGAAACGCTCGCCCTTATTCGCGACGGCAACGCCAAGAAGGGCGACGTCATCGGCACCGCCCGCCTGGCAGGCATCATGGCCGCCAAGCAGACCGCCAATCTCATTCCGCTCTGCCACCCGCTGATGCTGACCAAGGTTTCGGTGGACATTACCGAAGATGCTTCCCTGCCCGGCCTGCGGGTGGAAGCCATGGTGAAACTATCCGGCAAGACCGGCGTGGAGATGGAAGCGCTGACCGCCGTGTCCATCGCCTGCCTGACGATCTACGACATGGCCAAGGCCGCCGACAAGGCGATGGAAATCGTCAATATCCGCCTTCTCGAAAAAAGCGGTGGCAAATCTGGCGATTTCAGACGACAGGAGAGCTGAATGAAACCGCTGCTGCCGGTGGACGAGGCCACAAGGCGCCTTCTGGAGGCGGCGGCTCCGGTCGCGGACAGCGAGACATTGCCGCTTGCCGAATGCGATGGCCGCATTCTTGTGGCTGACCTAGCGGCGCGGTTGACGCAGCCGCCATTCGACGCTTCCGCCATGGACGGCTATGCGCTGCGCAGCGCCGACGCGCCTGAAATCGGCTCGGTTCTCACCGTCATCGGCCAGGCCGCCGCCGGCCATGCTTTTACAGGTACGGTGGGGCAAGGCGAGGCCGTGCGCATCTTCACCGGCGCGCCGGTTCCCACAGGGGCCGACACCATTCTCATTCAGGAAGACGCCGAAGTGCTGGAGGGCGGAAAAATCCGCACCACCTTCGAAGTCGCCGCAGGGCGACACATTCGCCCGCGCGGACAGGATTTTGCCGAGGGTGAAACGGTTCTGAAGGCGGGGCGAGAACTCGGTTTTACCGATCTCACCGTCGCGGCGGCAATGAACCATGCCACGCTTCCCGTCTATCGCAGGCCGCTCGTCGCCATCCTTGCCACCGGCGACGAATTGCTGCCGCCCGGAAGCACGCCGCAGCCGGCGCAGATCATCGCCTCGAACACCTTCGGGGTCGCGGCCCTTGCCCGGACTGCCGGAGCCGACATTCTCGATCTCGGCATCATCGCTGATGATGACGCGCTGATCCGCGCCGCCATCGGCAAGGCCGTGGCGGCAAAGGCCGACGTGCTGGTAACGCTCGGCGGCGCATCGGTCGGCGACCACGATCTCGTGCAGGCGGCGCTGAAGGCCGAAGGCATGCAGCTTGATTTCTGGCGCATCGCCATGCGCCCGGGAAAACCGCTGATGGTCGGCGCCATCGGAACCATGCAGGTGCTGGGCCTGCCCGGAAACCCGGTCGCGAGCCTCGTCTGCAGCCTGCTTTTCCTCGAGCCCCTGCTCCGCCGCATCGCCCGCCGCGCGCCCCTGCAACGCGTTGCCACCGCCCGGACCGCCACGCCGCTGAAAGCAAACGACCACCGGCAGGATTATCTTCGCGCCCGTTTCCACACCGACGAGAACGGCGTACTGATGGCGGAAGCCTATACCAAGCAGGATTCATCGATGATGAAGATATTGGCCCATTCCGATGGCCTGATCGTGCGACCGCCGCACACGCCGGCGGTGGAAGCCGGGACGGTGTGCCAGGTGATAAGGCTCAAGGCCTGACGAGAGCGGGGCTACACCATACGATGCCTGCCGAGGCGATGTCCTGTTTCGAAAGTTCGCCTGACGGACACTCCATGCAGGCGCGGCCTATTTGACCGCACCGAAACGTGCTGAGCCGGCGGATTAAAACTATAAGATTGTTATATCTCGATATGTTGAAGAAGTGTGCGACCTATAGGCGACGTTTTGCCTAAATGAAATAAGCCGCCGCCTAACCATTTCCCGCCTATTTCCCCACATTGTTGTGCCAAAATAAATCACTCGAATCCCATTCTCGGGATTGACAGAATAAATACGATGCTGTCACCAAGACGAATAGTAGAGGGAAAAAATTCCGGAAATCCTAGAAAATGAAAATTACTTATAATTATCAATTAAATAAGATAAAAATCGGCGAAAATGGAATTTCCGGGAACAAAAATTAGTTTCCCATAAATTAAGCTTTCCAAAACGGGCTTCATAATAATAATCATAGTCGATAAGCAGACTCACTGGAGTTTCTTGATGAACACGGCATCCACGCCCAAAACCACGGGACCCGACATTGCCGGGCAGATTGCCTACGCCATGCGGAGCATGGGTGTTTCGCCGATCCCGCGTAACTACAGCCTTTTTTACGAAGCCTATATCGGCTCGAACCCTGCTTTGACAAAGGATTTGGCGGCGCTTGGAAACCGCGTCACGCAGGAGGATCTGGACGAGCTTTCCACGCGTTACGGCGAAGGCACTCCCGGACGGGCCATCGACGACGCGCATGAGAAGCTGCGGCGCGAACTGGAGGGCCTTCTGGGCACGCTGAGGCGCGAACAATCCTCCATCGAGAACTACAACCGGATTCTCGGCGAAACCCGCCAGCGCATCGATGACAAGAATGCCTCCAGCACCAATATTCTGAGGAATGCGATTTCATTGCTGGCCGAGGCGACCGGCTCGAAGATCATCGATGGCGAAAAGGCGTTCAACGACGTCAACCGCCATGCCGAGGAAATGCATCAGGTTCGCCTGGAGCTGGATGAATATAAGCGCATTGCCAATACCGACTCGCTGACCCGCCTTTCCAACCGGCGCGCTTTCGATGACAGGCTGGCCTCCGTTTATGACAGTTCCATCGGCCTGCAATATACCACGCTCGTCCTGCTCGATATCGACCATTTCAAGCGCATCAATGACACATTCGGCCACCCGGTCGGCGACAAGATTCTCGCCACCGTCGCCTCGGTCATCCGCGCCAATGTGCGCAAGGACGGTTTCGTCGCCAGAAGCGGCGGCGAGGAATTCGCCATCATTCTCGATGGCAATACGCCCGAGGAAGTCATGGTGATGTGCGAGCGCATTCGCCTGTCGCTGGAAAGCACGCCGTTCCGCAATTCCAGATCAGGCGCGGACTATGGCACGGTGACGATCTCCATCGGCTTTGCCTCCGCCGCGCAGGCCAACAATCCGAGCGAGCTTTACGGCCACGCCGACACGGCGCTGTACCACGCCAAGGAAACCGGCAGAAACCGCTCCATCTTTTATGAAGACGGCATGCAGAAGAATTATACCGGCAAGAACTGGCTAATTTACCGGACGTAAGCCGGGTGGCATTTACCCCACGATCTCCTCCGTCATGCCGGACTTGATCCGGCATCCAGCTTCAGCGCGTCTGAGCCGTGAAAGACGCCTTCTCGCAATCAAGGACTTGATCGCACTGGACCCCGGATCTAGTCCGGGGTGACCGTGTGCGGATGCGTGGTTTCGCCAAGCAAATAGATGCTGCGGCGCTTTCCCGACGTTTTGATTGGGCCACCTAACCGAGCAGGTTCCCTTTCACCACATCGTCTTCGCCGCCCGCGCCGCCCATTCCCGGTCATAGGTTTCCTGATCGAATTCCGCCTTAGCGGCTTTCAGCAGGACGCCCGGTGTGGGCAGCGATGCGGGTTCGACGAAATTGGCGGGGTTCCAGAGTTCGGAGCGCATGAGGGCCCTGGCGCACTGGAAATAGACCTCGTCGATCTCCACCACGATCACCGTGCGCGGATGTTTGCCGTCCATTTCGAAACTCTGCAGCAGGTCGGCATCGACCGAAACCACGGCACGGCCGTTGACGCGCATCGTGGTATTCGAGCCGGGGATCAGAAACATCAGCGCCACACGTGGGTCGCGCACGATGTTCAGGAGCGAATCGACGCGGTTGTTGCCACGCCAGTCGGGCAGAAGCAGCGTCTTGTCGTCACCCACCCGCACCACACCGCCCTTATCGCCGCGCGGCGAACAGTCCATGCCTTCAGGCCCCACCGTCGCCAGCGCCAGAAAGGGCGATGCCTCGATCATCAGCCTATATTCGGCCGTCAGCGCGCCCGTTACCTTGGCGATCGACGCTTCGCTGGTGCCATCATAGATGGCCTTCAGTTCCTCAACCGTGCGAATGATCGTCATGCCGGCTCCAATCCCGTAAAACAACCTGCACCCCGCCAGATGGGGCTTAATCTTCCGCTGCCTCTGCCTTCTCCCGCTCCGCCCGCTCGCGTGCGGTGCGGGCGGCAACAAGGTCGGCCGGCTGGGCATTGCCGCGGATCAGCGAACGGCCGGCATAGATGCCGCCGACGACTTCCATCGCGAAACGCTCCTCGTCGCGGTCGCGGAATTCCTCGACCAGACGGGCCGCATCCTCGCGTTCCTCACCCATGGCGCCCAACACTTCCTCGCTGAAATTCAGCGCCGATTCCAGCGTCTCGCGGATCTGGTAATCGACACCGGCCTTCAGAAGATCGATGGCATGGCCACGGTCATAGGCGCGGGCGAGAACCGGAACCAGCGGGAACTCGTGCTTGACGATCTCCGCGATCCGCACCGCCGCGTCCTTGTCATCAACGCAGATAAGCACGGCACGCGCCGTGCTTGCACCGGCAGCATGCAGGATTTCCGCCCGCGAGCCATCGCCATAATAGACCTTGAAGCCGAATTCCGCCGCATCGCGCACGAAGTCGGCATCCTTGTCGATGAGCGACAGCGTGTAGCCCCGGGCCAGCAGCGGCTGGCTGACGATCTGCCCGAACCGCCCGAAGCCGATCAGGAGAATGCTGCCCTCGACATTTTCAGGCACGTCGAGATCGTCGGTATTGGGAACCGCCGCCGGCACCAGCCGGTCATGCAGAATGACCATCAGCGGCGTCAGCACCATGGAGATGATGATGGTCGCGGTCAGGATGGCGTTGGCTTCACGATCCAGAATACCGGCACTGACGGCGGCCGAATAAAGCACGAAGGCGAATTCGCCGCCCTGCGCCATCAGCACCGCCCGCTCCAGGCTTTCGCGCCGCGTGGTGCCGAGTGCGCGTGCCACACCGTAGATCAGGAAGGCCTTGAGCAGCATGTAACCCGCGACGCTGACGACCACGAGCTGCCAGTTGGAGGCGATGACGGCAAGATCGATCGCCATGCCGACGCCAAGAAAGAACAGGCCAAGCAGAATGCCGCGAAACGGCTCGATATCCGCCTCAAGCTGATGGCGGAAGGAGGATTCGGACAGCAGCACGCCCGCCAGAAACGCGCCCATCGCCATGGAAAGACCGCTGACCTGCATCAGAAGCGCCGAACCGAGCACCACCAGCAGAGCCGCCGCCGTCATCACCTCGCGCGCACCGGAGGCCGCCAGCAGCCGGAAGAACGGGTTGAGAAGATAACGCCCGGCGAGAATGAGCGCTCCCACGGCCGCAAGCGCGATACCCACCGAAATCCAGCGCTCCGAGGGCGTCACATGTTCACCGCCGGAACCGAGAAAGGCAACCAGCGCCAGCAGCGGCACAATGGCCAGATCCTCAAACAGCAGGATGGCGATGATGCGCTGACCTTTCAGGCTCGACATGCTGTTGCGTTCCTGCAGCATCTGCATGACGATCGCCGTCGAGGTCAGCACGAAGCCGGTACCGGCGACGAAGGACATGATGACGGGAAAACCGAGCCCAACGCCGATCAATGTCAGGCCCGCCATACAGACCAGCACCTGCAACGCGCCGAGCCCGAAAATATCCTGACGCATCGACCAAAGCCGAGACGGCTGCATTTCAAGCCCGATGATGAACAGGAACATCACCACGCCGAGTTCGGCGATGTGGAGGATCGCCTGCGAATCGGAAAAGAAACCGAGACCATAAGGCCCGATCACCAGGCCGGCGGCCAGATAACCCAGCACCGAGCCGAGGCCGATGCGTTTGAAGATCGGCGCAGCCACAACGCCCGCCGCCAAAAGCACGACCACCTGGGCCAGATCATTTCCGTTCGCTTCGACAGCCACACGCCACCCCGTTTAAATTGATAGGACGAGGGTGCTCCCTCGCCAGATTGCCCGAAAGCGCCAGAACCCTTCTTCCGTCATGCCGGACTTGATCCGGCATCCAACCACGGCGCGTCTGCGCCGTGAAAGTCTCTCTCGCGATCAAGGACTTGATCGCGCTGGACCCCGGATCAAGTCCGGGGCGACGGAGTGGGGATGCAACAACATTGCCAAACGTCATTCTCACGAGGGCGTCTCCCTCCATGTTTTACCGGGATAGCGGCTCCCTGCTCAAGCCCTTTTCAGCGAGCTGCCGTTCATAATCGGCAAACAGCGCCTCACCGGTCTCGCCCAGTTCCTTGAGGTATCTCCAGGTAAAGATGCCGCTGTCGTGGCCGTCGTCGAAAACGATGCGCACGGCGTAGTTGCCGGTCGCGACCATCGAGCGGATGGCGACATTGCGCTTGCCGGGAACGGTGACCTTCTGCCCCGGCCCGTGGCCCTGCACTTCCGCCGAGGGCGAAAGCACCCGCAGCATCTCGGCGTCAAGCCGGTAGGCGCTGCCGTCATCGAAGGAAACGGTCAGTTGCCGCCGGTCTTTCGACACTAGCAGCTCAGTCGGCCAGGCATCACTCATTTTTCACTTCCGCAAGCTCGTCATATGCGTCAGAATTACGGACTTGCCTCACGATAGGCAAGCCACTACATCACCGTGTGTGCCAGGGGCATCGCGCAATGAGGATGGAGACGTGAACAGTTTCCCCGGATCGCTTGAAAGAGCGCAATCCCTGACGGAAAACAACGCACCGATGGTCGACCCCTTCGGTCGGGCGATAAGCTATCTGCGCGTTTCGGTGACCGACCGCTGCGATTTCCGCTGCACCTATTGCATGTCCGAACACATGACTTTCCTGCCGAAGAAGGACCTTCTGACACTGGAGGAACTCGACCGGCTCTGTTCCCTCTTCATCACAAGGGGCGTGCGCAAGCTAAGGCTTACCGGCGGCGAACCGCTGGTGCGCAAGAACATCATGTCGCTGGTGAGGAACCTCGGCCGCCATCTGCGCACTGGCGCGCTGGACGAACTGACGCTAACCACCAACGGCTCGCAGCTTGCCAAATTCGCCGGGGAACTCGCCGATTGCGGCGTCAGGCGCATCAACGTCTCGCTCGACACGCTGGATGCTGACAAATTCCGCCAGATCACCCGCTGGGGCGATCTCGACCGTGTGATGGAAGGGCTGGACGCCGCACAGGCCGCCGGCATCAAGATCAAGCTCAACGCCGTGGCGCTGAAGGATTTCAACGAGACGGAAATTGCCGAGCTCATGCGTTTTGCCCATGGTCGCGGCATGGATCTGACGGTCATCGAAACCATGCCGATGGGCGAGATAGAGGAAGACCGGACAGACCGTTATCTGCCGCTCTCCAAGCTGCGCGCCGATCTGGAGCAAAGCTTCACGTTCATCGACAGCGACTACCAGACCGGCGGCCCCGCCCGTTACGTCACGGTCAGGGAAACGGGCGGCAGGCTGGGTTTCATCACGCCGATGACCCATAATTTCTGCGAAAGCTGCAACCGCGTCCGCCTCACCTGCACCGGCACGCTTTATATGTGCCTCGGCCAGGATGATGCGGCCGACCTGCGCACCGCGCTGCGCGCTTCCGACAGCGACGCCTATCTTTCCAGCGCCATAGACGAGGCCATTCTGCGCAAGCCGAAGGGTCATGATTTCATCATCGACCGCACGCATAAGCGCCCCGCCGTCGCCCGCCATATGAGCGTGACCGGCGGCTGAGCCTGTTTCTCCTTCCCCCACCCATATAAGCGGTTGAATTACCGGCCTCACCGTGTCACGTCTCTTGGCATGGAGGAATGCGCAGTTGCGCCCGGCGGGCAGCCCTTGAGAGGCAATCGGGGCAAGATTGCGTATGGTCTGGGATCATATGGAATGGCATTGACGGATAATACGCGCGGCGCCCTCTTGATGGCGCTCGCCATGGCAAGCTTCACGGCCAACGACGCGCTGACGAAATCCGTCACCCCCTACATCAACACCGGCCAGATCATGTTCGTGCGCGGCATCATGACGGTGGTGCTGATCTATATCGCCGCACGGCATTTCGGCGCGCTCCGGCCCCTGAAAACCCTGCTCCGGCCCATCATCATCCTGCGCTGTCTCTGCGAGGTGACAGCGGCCGTTCTCTATCTGACGGCGCTCGGCCTCATCGAATTTTCCAACGCCTCGGCCATATTGCAGTCCCTGCCGCTGATCGTGACGCTGGGTGCCGCACTCTTCCTGCGCGAACCGGTCGGCTGGCGGCGCTGGGCGGCGATCATCACCGGTTTCATCGGCGTGCTCATCATCATCAGGCCCGGCCCGGAAGGCTTCACGTCAGGCGCCCTGCTGGTCGTCGCCTCGCTGGCCGTTACCGCCGCACGCGATCTTCTGACCCGGAAAATGTATGCCGATGTGCCCTCGCTCGCCATCACCGTCATTACCGCCTTCGTCAACATGGCGGTGGGTGGCCTGCTGATCCAACCTTTCGGCGGCTGGCAGCCGATGAACTTCATGATCCTGTCGCATCTTGCCGGGTCCGCCATTCTGGTGCTGGTCGGCTATCAGGCGATCATTCTGGCAATGCGAACCGGCGAAATCTCCTTCGTCGCGCCGTTCCGTTACACCAGCCTGCTCTGGGGTTTCATGATCGGCGTGTTCTTCTTCAATGAAAAGATCGACAGTTTCACCATCGTCGGCGCCATGATCGTCATCGGTTCGGGTCTCTACACCTTCTACCGCGAAAGCCTGCGCAAGCGTTCGCAGATGGCCAAGCGCGCCGCCGCGACGCCCACGGCCGCAACCACGGTGCGGCCGGCTTCCGTAACGAAAACTGCCGTTACGGAAGAGGCGGGAGAGTGACATGAACAACGGCCGTTTTCTTGACCGGACCACCCCGCCCCACATCATCACGCTGGTCGTCATCGCCGGCGTCGCAGCGCTGTGCATGAATGTGTTCCTGCCCTCGCTTGCGGCCATGGCGCTTTATTTCGAGATCGATTACGCGGTCATGCAATTTGCCGTATCCGGCTATCTCGCCGCCACCGCCTGCCTGCAGCTCATCATCGGCCCGCTATCCGATCTCTTCGGACGCCGCCCGGTCATGCTCGCCAGCATCGCGATCATGATCGTCGCCACCCTCGTCTGCATGCTGGCGCCCAATATTACCGTCTTCATGATCGGGCGCGTGGCGCAGGCGGCCGTCGTTTCCGGTTTCGTGCTCGCCCGGGCCATCGTGCGCGACATGGTACCAATGGAACAGGCGGCGTCGATGATCGGCTATGTCACCATGGGTATGTCGGTGGTGCCGATGGTCGGCCCGACGGTTGGCGGCCTGCTCAACGACATTTCCGGCTGGCAGTCGAGCTTCGCGCTTCTCGCCCTCCTCGGCGTCGGCATTCTGGCGCTCGCCTGGTTTGATCTCGGCGAAACCAACCACAACAGATCGGCAAGCTTTTCGCAGCAGTTCCATGCCTGGCCCGAGCTTCTGCGCTCGCCGCTGTTCTGGGGTTATGCGCTGACCTCGACCTTCTCGTCCGGCATGTTCTTTTCCTTCCTCGGCGGCGCGCCCTTCGTCGGCAGCGTGCTTTATGGCCTTGCGCCGGCCATGCTCGGCCTGCAATTCTTCTTCATGGCCAGCGGTTACATGCTCGGCAACTTCGTCTCCGGCCGTTATGCCAGCCAGATCGGCATCACCCGCATGATGCTGTCGGGCAATGTCATCGCCATTGCCGGCATCGTCACGGCCATTGTGCTGATCTCCACGGGGGCGGAAAGCCCCTATGCGTTTTTCGTGCCGCTCGCCCTCATCGGTGTCGGAAACGGTGTTACCCTGCCGAGCGCCAATGCCGGCATGGTCAGCGTCCAGCCGCATCTGGCTGGCTCGGCATCCGGTCTCGGCGGCGCCATGACCATTGGCGGCGGCGCAGTGCTTTCGGTACTCGCCTCCTCGGTCCTGTCCAGGGAGGACGGAACCTGGCCGCTCCTTATCGTGATGCTGGCGACCGGCCTTGTCGCCCTCCTCACCACCTATGTCGTAAGGCTGCAGGAGAAGCGGCAATGACCGCCCCTTCCAGAATACCCGGTCTCGTGCTCGCCGGCGGCCTGTCGCGGCGCATGGGCACCAACAAGGCGATGGTGATGCTGGGCGAAACACCGCTGCTTTCCCACGTCGTGCGCCGCATCACACCGCAGGTCTGCGACATCACCATCAATGCGGCAAATGGCTGGGCCGAAAGCTTCGGCCTGCCCGTGCTGCCAGACACCGTAAGCGGCCACGCCGGACCGCTGGCCGGCGTTCTCGCCGGCATGCGCCGTTTCCAAAAGCACGAAGCCGGAGGAAGCCATTTCCTGACGGTGCCCGCCGACAGCCCTTTTTTCCCCGATGATCTCGTGGCCCGCCTTAGCGAACACATATCGGACAATGCGATCGTCATCGCCGCCTCCAGCGGCCAGCTTCATCCGGTTTTCGCGCTCTGGCCCGTGGCGCTTGCCGATGATCTGGAAGATTGGCTGAAAAACGATGCGAACCGGCGGATCCGCGCCTATCTGGCACGACACGTCACCATTGGCATTGCCTTTCCGCCGCTGGAAACCGCAAAGGGCAGCCTCGACCCTTTCTTCAACATCAACACGCCGGATGAACTGGCCCTGGCGCGAAGCCATCTGGAGAGCCTCGCGACATGACGGCACAAAAGGTCTTCGGCATTGCCGGCTGGAAAAACTCGGGCAAGACCGGCCTTGCGGTGCGCATCGTCACCGAGCTGACGGCCCGGGGCTACCGTGTCTCCACCATCAAGCACGCCCATCATGATTTCGATATCGACAAGGTCGGCGCCGATAGCTGGCGTCACCGGCAGGCGGGCGCCCATGAGGTCACCATCGTCTCCGGTACCCGCTTCGCCATCATGCATGAGTTGCGCGGCGAACCGGAACCGTCTTTCGAGGACATCCTCTCCCGCCTCGCCCCCTGCGATCTCGTGCTGATCGAAGGTTATAAATACGAGCCGGTGCCGAAGATCGAGGCGCGCCGGCTGGAGGCGGCGAAGACCGAACAGCTAGCGCCGCTCGATCCGCATATCATCGCCATTGCCGCCGATCATGAGGTGACGGACACCGCCCTTCCTGTCTTCGATCTCGACGATACCGGCGCGATTGCCGACTTCATCGAGAAGACGGTGGGGTTGGTGAGGGTAAACCAAGGATAGCGTTTTAGGCGCTTCGGCTGCATCCCCACATCCGTCATACCGGCCTTGAGCCGGTATCCAGCCAGCCCAAGTCCTTGGGCTGAAAGGACTCCTCGCGCCGCGCAGACGCGCCTCGGCTGGATGCCGGATCAAGTCCGGCATGACGGAGGAGAAGTGGCATGAAGCCGACGCAAGCTCCCATGATCCCTCACCCCAAAAATGAAAAAGCCGGGCTCTAGACCCGGCTTCATCAATCCTTGAGACGCAATACCTATTCAAGGAAACTGGAGGGGTTCACCGGCGTCGCATCCTTGCGAACTTCGAAGTGAACCTGCGGACGCTTGGCGCTGCCCGTCATGCCCGATGTAGCGATCGTCTGTCCGCGCTGCACCTTCTGGCCGCGCTGCACGTCGAGATTGGCGGCGTTGCCGTAAACGGTGACCTTGCCGTCGTCGTGGCGGACGAGAACCGTGTTGCCGAGCTGCTTCAGCCCGTTGCCCGCATAGATGACCACGCCGTTTTCGGCTGCCTTGATCGGCGTGCCCTCGGGAACCGAGATGTTGATGCCATCGTTGCGGCTGCCTTCGACATTGTCGCCGAAATTGTTGATGACAGCGCCGCGGACCGGCCAGCGATATTTGCCGATGCCCGTGGATTCCGGTGCGACGGAAGCCATGTCAGACTTCTTCTCGATATCGCTGACGCTTGCCGTGGCGGCGGGCGCCGACGGTGCGGTTGCGGCAGCAGCAGGCGCCTTGTAAGGCTCCGGCTTGGCGGATGCGGTTTCGACTGCCTTTGCCGCTTCCTTGGCGGGAACGGAGGCCGTCTTGATGCCGTCGGTGCCGGCGCCCGGCATGGCAAGCGTCTGGCCGACACGGATGCTCTCGTTGGAAATGCCGTTGGCGGCTTTCAGTGCGGCAACCGATACGCCGTTTTCACGGGCGATTTTCGCCAGGCTGTCGCCCGGCTGAACCTTGTAGCCACCGCTTGGCGGCAAGGGCTTGCCACCGGGAGGCGTGAGCTTGCCGGCATCAGAGGAAACCTTGTCCCGGGCCGCCGCCTGCGACGGCAGCACGGCCACATTCCCCTCGGGGCTGCGCAGCGGTGTCGGCTGGTCGCCATTGCGGTTGAGCGCGATGTTGCCCGCCGCATCCTTGGCGGCGTTGCGAACCTGACCGAATTTCGGAATGAGGATCGACTGGCCGGCCTGCGCCGAAGAGGCTGTCTTCAGACCATTGACCCGCAGCAGTTCCTTTTCAGGAACGCCGTAGCGATTGGACAGGGTCGTGATGCTTTCACCGGGACGCAGCGTCACCGAGGAAGCGCCGTCCGTATGCCAGCCATTCTTGTCGGAGCGGACGGTTGCAGTGGTGAGATTGTCGGCGACGGGAGCGGCGGCCTGCTGTGCGGGCGCTGCAAGAGAGGGTGCGGCCTGCCGCTGTGCGGATGGGAAAGGCTGGGCCATGGCTTCGTTGCGCGTCGCCGGATCGCGGCTCGCCACCGCCGTCGGCGCCGACAGTTCGGAGCGCTGCACCGGAGAGGCCGAAGCCGAACGGGCTGTGGAAGGCTGAACGTTGCCGCCGTAACCGCCGGAAGGCGGATAGGAATTGGCCGCCATGTTCTGGTTGGCGTAGCCGCCCTGCGGCGCGGCAGAGGCGTAACCGCCATTCATGTCGCCCTGCGGAACAGGGGCCTGCCCGTAAGCACCGCCACCCTGCCGGGTTGGAATTGACGCCGTCGTCATCTGATCCGGTCCACTGGAAAAGAGGCCGCTGAACCGCGTTGCATCCGAGCTACAGCCCGTTGCGACGCTTGCCAGCAATGCCGCTGCGAACATTTTTGCGACTGATTTTCCGATTTTAGACGAATGTCTCATACGCATGACTCGATCTACACTGACGCCAACCCGCCGCATCGACATGCGATCCGGCACAAATTTCACTTCTTGCAAGGCCCATTTCCCGATCCCGGGAAAACCATGCGTCGATGTTTATGATTAAAGCGCGTTAGTGTTACCACGCCGTTAAAACGTTAAGCCGTTTGGCGCTTTTTTGACACTTCGATAACCATGACGAAAACGGGATGCGTCATGTTGGGACAATAATGATATTGAAAATCAGATAGTTGCGATAATTTAGAACTTTCGAAGACAAAAATGGAACGTCTTCAAAATTTTCATTTTGTCACAAATGACGCGCAATATGGGTGCTGAGCGGCAGATAGGGCGCTTCGAACAGTTCTTCCTTCTCGAAGCGGCTGCCGGTCTTGGAAAAGCGGGTCATCACGCAACGGTCGTCTTCAAGGATGATCGGCGCGATCATCATGCCGCCGGAGACGATCTGTTCGGCGAAAAAGCGGGGCATGGTGGTGAAGGCGGCCGTGGAGACGATGCGGTCGAAGGTGCCCTCGCCGACAAGCCCGTTGCTGCCATCCGCCTGGCGGATCACGACATTGCGGATGGAAAGATCATCCAGACAGTTCTGCGCCTGCTGCACCAGCGTCCTGTAACGCTCCAGCGAAAAGACGCGCTCCACCCGGCGCGCGATGATCGCCGTCATGAAACCGCTGCCGGTGCCGATTTCCAGCACGCGCTGGCCCGGCTTCAATTGCAGGCGGGCAAGGATTTTCACCGCCATGTCGGCGCCTTCCATGAAGGCGCCGCAGTCGATCGGGATCGTCCGGCTGGAATAGGCGTCGGCAGCAAATTGCGGCGGCACGAATTTGGAACGCGGCGTCTGCTCGACGGCCGTCAAAAGGTCAAGATCGGAAATCCCCTCGCCCCGCAGACGCAGAACGAGAGCGGCAAAACCTTCCTTTTCGACCATGGCAGATTTCAATCGGCGACTCCGAATCCAAGCGCTTGCGCAACTCGATCCTTGACCGTGTAATCCGTCAGGTCAAGCTTTAGCGGCGTGACCGAGATTTTGCCGTGCTTCAAAGCGTGGATATCCGTGCCTTCGCGGAAGGTGCCGAGACGTTCGCCGAAACGCAGCCAGTAATAGGGGAAACCACGGCCGTCCTGGCGCTCTTCCACCGTCAGGCCGAAATCGAGCTTGCCCTGCCCGGTCACGGACACGCCCTGCACATCCTTGGGCGCGCAATTGGGGAAATTGAGATTGAGGAAAGTGCCATCAGGCAGATCCACATTCATCAGCTTGCGCAACAGATCCGGCGCATAGGTCTCGGTGACTTCCCACGGCACAACCCGGCCTTCGGCATGGCTGAAAGCCTGGCTGAGCGCAAAGGACCGCACGCCCTGCAGCGTGCCTTCAATGGCACCCGCAATGGTGCCGGAATAGGTGACGTCATCGGCCATGTTGGCGCCGGCATTGACGCCGGAGAGCACGAGATCCGGCTTTTCCGGCAGGACTTCGCGAATGCCCATGATGACGCAATCGGTCGGCGTGCCGCGCAGCGCAAAATGCTTGTCGGAAATCTTGCGCAGCCGCAGCGGTTCGGAAAGCGTCAGCGAATGGGCAAGCCCGCTCTGGTCGGTCTCAGGGGCGACGATCCAGACATCGTCCGAAAGCGTCCGGGCGATTCGCTCCAGCACGGCCAGACCTTCGGCGTGAATACCGTCGTCATTCGTCAGCAAAATCCGCATGTTCATCTCTCCGCTGCCATGTCCCCGTTTGAGGACACTATGATTTCTCCCAAGGGCGCATCCCCACTACCGTCATTCCGGCCTTGAGCCGGAATCCAGTCGACGCGCGTCCGCGCGGCGGGAAGACTGCTTTCAGCCCAAGGACTTGGGCTGGCTGGATTCCGGCTCAAGACCGGAATGACTGAAGCGCAAAGAACGCCCTAACCTCAGGCTGCCTTCTCGATGCGCGTCAGACCGCCCATATAGGGCAGCAGCACCTCTGGAATTGTGACGGAACCGTCCTCATTGAGATAATTTTCGAGAACCGCGATCAGGCAGCGACCGACGGCCGTGCCGGAACCGTTCAGCGTGTGCACGAACTTCGTGGCCTTGTCGTCCTTGCCGCGATAACGGGCATTCATGCGCCGCGCCTGGAAATCACCGCAGACGGAGCAGGACGAGATTTCACGATAGGTGTTCTGGCCAGGCAGCCAGACTTCCAGATCATACGTCTTGCGCGCGCCAAAGCCCATATCACCCGTGCACAGCGTCATGGTGCGGAAATGCAGGCCAAGGCGCTTCAGCACCTCTTCGGCGCAGGCCGTCATGCGCTCATGCTCGGCGACAGCGCTTTCCGCATCGGTAATGGAGACAAGCTCGCACTTCCAGAACTGGTGCTGGCGCAGCATGCCGCGCGTATCACGGCCGGCGGAGCCCGCTTCCGAACGGAAGGACGGGGTGAGCGCGGTGAAGCGCAGCGGCAGTTTCTCCTGCTCGAGGATTTCACCCGAAACGAGGTTGGTCAGCGTCACTTCCGCCGTCGGAATCAGCCAGCGGCCATCCGTGGTCTTGAACAGGTCCTCGGAGAACTTCGGCAATTGCCCGGTCCCGAACATCGCCTCGTCACGCACCATCAGCGGCGAGGAGACTTCCGTATAGCCATGTTCCGAGGTGTGCAGATCGATCATGAACTGGCCGAGCGCCCGTTCCAGACGCGCCAGCTGACTGGTCAAAACGGTGAAGCGCGAGCCGGAAAGCTTGGCCGCCCGCTCGAAATCCATGTAGCCGAGCGCCTCGCCGATCTCGAAATGCTCCTTGGCCTCATGGTTCCAGCCGGGCTTCTGGCCGACGACGCGGGCCACCACATTGTCATGTTCGTCCTTGCCGTCAGGCACATCGTCGAAGGGCATGTTCGGCAGGCGCGACAGGGCGTCGTTCAGCTCGGCGGTGACCTTGCGGTCCTCCTCCTCGGCGCGTGGCATGTTGTCCTTGATGTCGGCGACTTCGGCTTTGAGCTTTTCTGCAAGCTCCATGTTCTTCTGCGCCATGGCGGCGCCGATTTCCTTGGAGGCGGCATTGCGGCGTGACTGCATGTCCTGCAGGGACTGGATGACGGAACGGCGCTTCTCATCGAGAGCGATCAGGCCGCTGGCGGTCGGCTCGACGCCACGCCGTGCAAGAGCCGCATCAAAGGCTTCGGGGTTTTCGCGTATCCATTTAATGTCGTGCATCGTCGTTCCAGACTGTTGTTGGCCGCCCGCGTTTTATCAGCAAAACGCCGGGCGAAGGGCCCGGCGCGAGGAAATTAAATGAGCGGGAAGACCGTGGCGAAGCGTCAGGTCTCTTCCAGCTCCGTGCTTTTGGATTCCGCCGCACGTTTCCTCTCCACGAGTCGAGCCATGTAGATGGAAATCTCGTAGAGAATGATCGCAGGCAGCGCAAGACCGATCTGGGACATGGGGTCTGGCGGCGTCAGCACGGCCGCGACCACGAAAGCCATGACGATGGCGAACTTGCGCTTCTCGCGCAGCCAGTCGCTGGTCAGAAGTCCGACGCGGGCGAGAAGCGTGGTGACGACAGGCAGCTGGAACACCAGACCGAAGGAGAGGACCAGCGTCATGATGAGGCTCAGATACTCCGACACCTTCGGCATCAGGGAAATCGCCACCTCGCCATCCTCAGGCAATTGCTGCATGGCGAGGAAGAACCACATGACCATGGGCGTGAAAAAGAAATAGACGAGCGCCGCACCGATGAGGAAGAGGATCGGCGAAGCGATCAGAAACGGCAGGAAAGCGGCGCGTTCGTTCTTGTAGAGACCGGGGGCGACAAACTTGTAGAGCTGCGAGGCAATCACCGGAAAGGAGATGACCATGGCGCCGAACATCGCGACCTTGATCTGCGTGAAGAAGAATTCCTGCGGCGCGGTATAGATCAGCGACGATTTCGTGACATCGAGCCCCGCCCAGAGCACGGCCCATTTATAGGGAATGACCAGCAGGTTGAAGAGATGTTTGGCAACGGCGAAACAGGCGATGAAGGCGACGAAAAATGCGCCGAGCGACCAGATCAGCCGCGTGCGCAACTCCATGAGATGCTCGATCAGCGGCTGCGGCTTATCCTCGATGTCCCCGCTCATGCTTCATCCTTTTTGGGCTTTGCAGCCTTTGTTCTCGCCGATTTGGCCGGCTTGGCTTCCGCCACCGCCTTCTCAGCCGCCGCTTTCTTGACGGCAGCCTTCTTGGCGACAGCCTTCACGGTAGGTTTCGACACAGCAGTTTCTTCTAACGCTTCGGCAGACTTGCTGCGGACGGTGCGTTTCGGCTTGGCGGCCACCGTTTCGGCTTCGACGGTCGCAACCGATTTCGCCCGCGCCCGTTTCGGCTTGTCTTCCGCAGCGGCAACCGCAGTGACCGGCGCGGAGACAGCAGACGCGGAGCCCACGGCAGGCGGCGCATCCGGAAGCTTCATCTCCGGCTCGGGCACGCTGACCAGCGGCGCCACCGGCTCGCTCGTTGCAGGCGCTGGTGTCGACGACAGGGAATCAGGTGCAGCCGTCGCCTTCTGGAGATCGGACTTGATCTCGTTTCCGAGCTGGCGAAGTGGGTTCATCGCATCGCGCAGCGAATTGGTCGGATTGAGATTGCGGACATCGGAGATCGTCTGCCGCACATCGTCCATATCAGCCTCTTTCAAGGCCTCGTCGAACTGGGTGCGGAAGTCTCCCGCCATCTTGCGAAGGCCCGCCATCGTCTTGCCGAAGGCGCGGATCATGGGCGGCAAGTCCTTCGGCCCGACGACCACGATCAGCACGACCGCAATCACCAGAAGCTCGCTCCAGCCGATATCTAACATCAATATGCTCCCGAGACCCTAACGCCAGTCTCACACCAAGCGGCACAGGCCGCTTACTTGATCTCGTCAGCCTTGTGGTCGACGGTCTTGGCAGTGGTATTGGCATCGGCCGCCGGCGGAGGCGTTGCGTCATCGTCGGACATGCCCTTCTTGAAGCTCTTGATGCCCTTCGCGACATCACCCATCAGTTCCGGGATCTTGCCGCGTCCGAAGAGGACGAGAACGATCACCAGAACGATGAGCCAATGCCACACACTAAAAGAACCCATAACTAAAACTCCTGAATTTCGCTTTCAGACGATGTAAGATGTTTGAAAGGCTTTTTCAAACAACAAATCGTCGCTTCAACGGGGAGTGAACATAAAGTTTTTGCGTCTTGTCGCCGGCGAGACGATCAATCATTCTTCGCCGTCGCCGCCACTGGGCGCAAGCAGGCCCAATTCTTCCAGATCGAGCTGCGTGATCGGGTCTTCGTCTTCACGCAATTCGTCGCTCATCATCGGCAGGGGCACGCCGAAATTGGATGGAATTCGGCCAGAAAGCAGCCCTGCACCCTTCAGTTCCTCAAGGCCGGGCAAGTCTCGCAACTCCTCAAGTCCGAAATGATCGAGAAACTCAACCGTGGTGCCGATCGTCACCGGCCTGCCCGGCGTGCGCCTGCGGCCCCTGAAACGCACCCACCCCGCTTCCATCAGCACGTCAAGCGTGCCGCGCGAGGTCTGTACGCCGCGAATTTCCTCGATTTCGGCGCGTGTCACCGGTTGATGATACGCTATGATCGCCAGAACTTCCAGCGCCGCGCGCGAGAGCTTCTTCGGCTCCTTCTCTTCCGAGCGGATGACGAAGGAAAGATCGCCCGCCGTGCGGAACGCCCATTGCCCGCCCACCTGCACGAGATTGACGCCGCGCTCGATATAAGCGGCCTTCAGCCGATGCAGGATGGCGACGACATCCATGCCGCGCGGCAGCCGCTCGGCAATGAAGGCGACCGAAACCGGCTCGGCGGAGGCAAAGACCAGTGCCTCGGCGATCCGCTCGGCTTCCTTCAGCTGACGTTCGGAAAATACGGTGGGTTCGATTTCCACCCCATCTGCCACAATGGCGGCTTCGCCGGTCTCGTCGTCATTCGTCATTGTCAGTCCTTTCGGCATTCACCGCGCGATCGTCTCTCTCGCTCCTGCGCATATAGATGGGCTGGAAGGCGCCCTCCTGGCGGATTTGCAGCGACCCCTCGCGCACCAGCTCCAGCGAGGCGGCAAAGGCGCTGGCGATCGCCGTCACCCGCATGGCGGGGT
Source organism: Rhizobium oryzihabitans (assembly GCF_010669145.1). NCBI lineage: Bacteria > Pseudomonadati > Pseudomonadota > Alphaproteobacteria > Hyphomicrobiales > Rhizobiaceae > Rhizobium > Rhizobium oryzihabitans. The sequence continues at coordinate 428,593 of NZ_CP048632.1, read as the reverse complement.
CGGGCACATATTGCAGCAGATATTGGTCGAGCACGGTCCATTCACCGACATCGCCGAGCAGGCTGTTGAGAAGTTCCCGTGCTTCCACCAGCGACCAGACCTGCCGTTTTTCAATCGTCACCTGGGTGATGGCCTGCCTTTGCCGCAGATTGGCATAGGCGCTCAGGAGATCGTAGAGGTTTGCCTCGTAAGCCGAGCGGTTGATATGCGGAATATGCTCCGGCGCGCCACGGGCGAAGATATCGCGGCCGAGATGGGCGCGGTTGACAAGCCTTTCGGCCGCCTCGCGCATCGCTTCCAGGCGTTTCAGCCGGAAGGCCAGCGTCGCGGCCATTTCCTCACCCGAGGGACCGTCATCCTTGGATTGCTGCGGAATGAGGAGCTTGGATTTGAGAAAGGCGAGCCAAGCCGCCATCACCAGATAGTCGGCCGCAAGCTCGATGCGCACGCGGCGCGCGCTTTCCACGAATTGAAGATATTGCTCGGCAAGCGCCAGCACCGAAATGCGCGACAGATCGACCTTCTGCGTGCGGGCAAGGTGCAGCAGAAGATCAAGCGGGCCTTCGAAACCCGCGACATCGATGACCAGCCCGGCCTCGCCCGTCAGCCGCTCCGGCGTGCCATCCTGCCAGAGCTTGTCCATAGGCGTCGAATTGCGAGACTTGTCTGCGGCCATTGTTCCATCCGCCGGGCGTCCGGCCTGTCGTCCCGATTACGAGGCCGCCGCCCGATTGTCAGGAAACGGCCCACATGGCGTTGAATTCGACTCTCAGTTCAGCTTCGTCGGAGGCATCCGCGGCGGGAAAACCCGCTTCCACGGCCCGCACCCGCTCCAGCGAACGGCCGGAAAGAACGGGAACCTCCTTCACGACCTCCAGCATTTCACCCATCACGCCGTTGCAATGCAAGACTATATCGCAGCCACCGGTAACAATATTCGCAGCGCGCTCGCCCAGCGTGCCCTTCAGCGCATTCATGGAACTGTCGTCGGACATCAGCAGCCCATCAAAGCCGATGCGGCCGCGAATGATCTCTTCGATCACCTTCGGCGAGGTCGTTGCCGGTCTCTCCCGGTCGACGGCGTTGAAGACCAGATGCGCGCTCATCGCCATCAATTCACGGTTCAGCGCCCGGAACGGTACGAAATCATGGCCGTCCAGCTCATCGAGCGGCACATCGACCACGGGCAGTTCATGGTGCGAATCCACCATGCCGCGGCCATGCCCCGGCATATGTTTCATCACCGGCAGCATGCCGCCAGCCTTCAGGCCGTCGGCCGCTGCCTGTCCCATCTCGGCCACCATGGTCGGCGCATAGCCATAGGCGCGGTTGCCGATGACGTTGCTTGCACCTTCCACCGGCACGTCGAGCACCGGCAGGCAATCGACATTGATGCCGAATTTCATGAGGTCGAAGGCATGCAGGCGCGACATCAGCCAGGCAGCCCGCAGGCCTTCCTCGTGGTCGCGCTCGTAAATTTCACCGAGAATGCGGGCATTCGGATAGGCCTGCAGGATCGGCGGCTTGATGCGCTGCACCCGCCCGCCTTCCTGATCGATCAGAACCGGGGCGTCGGGCCGCCCGACGGCATCGCGCATGGAGGCGACGAGATCGGTGATCTGCTGCGCATCACCGATATTGCGCCCGAACAGGATGAAACCCCACGGCTGCTGGTCACGGTAAAGGGCAATCTCGTCGGCGGAAAGCGTCAAGCCGCCGCATCCGAGGATCATAGCTTTGCAATCGGTCATGATGTCAGCCTGTTACAGAATGGAAGGAAAGAAAGCCTCAATAAGTCTCGACCTTTGGAGGGGACGGCGACGTTTGACGCCCGTCACCCCGGACTAGATCCGGGGTCCAGCGCGATCAAGTCCTTGATCGCGAGAGACTCTTCTCACGGCGCAGACGCGCCGTGGCTGGATGCCGGATCAAGTCCGGCATGACGGCAAAGGAAACACCGTTCACGTGACGGTCGTTACATCGGGGACTTGCGGCCCCGATGCTCCCGATCAGCGCGCCACCAGGCAGCTGCCGCCGGCCGAGCGGAACTTTTCGCACAGCGCCACGGCTTCGTTCTTGTCACCCGCCGGGATACGGACGCGGTAGAATGTGCCCTTGCCGGCGATTTCGGCGGCCTTGATGTCGACGCCACGTCCACCGATGACCGAGCCGAACTTGGCCGACATGTTCTGGTAGGACTTCTGGGCCTCCGCCTGGCTCGGCAGGGACGCGATCTGGATGTAGTAACCACCGGCAGAAGGAGTGCTTGTCGTTGCTGCGGCTGTCTGCTGCTGTGCGGCCGGCGGCTGGGCCGGGGCGGTGGCGGCGGGACGAACATTGCCCTGGTTGGTGACGGTTGCCACGACATTGGATGGCTGCGAGGACGGACGCGCCGAAGGAAGCGGTGCTGCCGTCTGCGAGGCGGGTGTGGCCGGCGTGTGAGCCTGCGGCTGTGCGGCGGCCTGTTCCGGCGCAACCGGAACACGCGAAGCGGCGATGACGGCGGGAGCGCCCTCACCCGGCTTGGCGGTCTGGGGCGCGGCAAGCTCCGCGACCTTGTCGGCCTTCGGCGGCTGGGCTGCCGGTGCATCGACTTCCTGGGCGACCAGCGTGCCATCAGGCTTGACGATCATGGTGCGGACCTTGCGTGGTGAAACGCCGGTTGCACCCGCACCTTCATTCTGCGCGGCCTTTTCTTCCGGCGAAAGCAGGCGCGGATCTTCCGTCTCGCCAACCGGCGTGCCGGCGGCTGCTTCCATATCGGCGTCGTTTTCACCTTCCAGCGGCAGCTGTTCGGGGATCAGCGTACGCTGAACCACATCGACCGGCTGCTCGCTGCTGGAGATCAGCGCGGGCTGCTTCGGATCGGCAGCACTGCCGCCGGCCACGCGGTCATAAACCGCCTTGTCCTGATTGGGCACGACGCGACCGCCCGGATTTTCCGGCACGACCTTCATCGGATCATTATCGGCGGAGATGATGACCGGTGCACCATTGGAACCCGTGCTGGACGAACCGCCTGATATCAGCGCGTAAACGCCGCCACCGACAAGCACCAGACCGATTGCGGCCGCAACCGGCATGATCCAGCGGCGACCGCCGCGTTCATCCTCATCGCGATAGGCCGCCTGATGATTGACATAGGTGTTTTCGGCATCACGCGGATTGCCGCGCGAAGCCGCTGCCTCCTGCATGGAGCGACGGAAATCCTCTTCCAGCGCCCGCTCGAACTCATCGGCTTCTTCCGGAGCCTGAGCGGCGGCGCGCGCCTGCGGGGCGGCACCCCGGTTTTCCGCATGTTTGTGACGGTCAAGGCCACCAGCGACTGCCGGGGCGAACAGCGTCGCAAGCTCGGTATCGATATCGAGGTCTTCCTCGTGGCGTCGAGCAACCGGCTTGGCTTCGAAAACGCCGACGGGCAGTTCAGGCACGTCCATCTCGACGATGGTTTCCGGATGTTCTTCCGTCTCGCCGATCTGCGAAGGATCGAAAGGCAGGCTTTCCAGAGTCTGCGGCACAACCGGCTGCGGCGCAGGCGCGGCCGGACGCGGCTGAACGGGCGCAGCTGCCGCAATCGGCGCAGCGACAGGCGCAACGCGCGGCTGAGGCGCGGGCTGTTCCCTCACCGGCTGAGGTGCGGCGGCAGCGACCACGGGAGCAACCGGCTGCTGGCGAACGGGTTGCGGCGCGGGTGCCGGTGCGACCTCGGCTTCGGCAATTTCCGAAAGGTCGAGATCAAGATCGAGATCGTCAAGCGCAAGCTCGAAATCATCGTCGTTGAAGCCTGCAAAATCGCTGAAATCCGGCTCCTGAGCAGGGACAGCGGGGGCAACGGGCGTTGTCCGCACGGGCGTCGCAGCAACTTGCGGCTCCACCCTTGCAGCCTGAACGGCGGGTGCGGCCTGAACGACCGGCGCAGACTGGACAACGGGTTCTTCGCCACGGCCAGGAATGGAATATTTCGCCACGTCGTAGATCAGCTCGTCCATCGGCGACAGATTGGTCGCAACAGGCTTCTGAACGACCGGAGGCGTTACAGCCTGCGCTGCGGGCACGAAGGCTTCAGCGACCGGAGGCATAAATGCCGGCGCTGTCTCTTCCGCCTGAATGACGGCAGGTGCCGGTACTGGCTCGACCTGCGGCTCGATTCGGGCTGCGGGCTGCTGTTCAGACCTTGGCTCGACCCGCCGCGGATCAACAGCCGAAACATCGCGACGCGCGCCGAAATTGGCAAGCGGCAGGCGCAGGCTGGAAAACTCCAGCGAAGAACGGCCGCCCTGCGAAGGCGGACGCACGGAAACGGGTGCGGGCGCTTCCTCGGCAACCGCGATCTCCACCTCATCGGCAAGATCAAAGGCCTGAGGCTCCGGCGCGTAACCATGCGAAGAAGGAATGTTGCTGGAAACGTCGGCCGCAAGTTCCGGCATGGCGTGCCATTCGGGCTGGGCTGGCTCAATGGCCTGCGGCTCTTCCCATGCCAGTTGTTGGGCGGCCTGCTGGTAAACCACCGGCTCGGCAGCACGCGGCTGGCGCGAATGCACATCAAAAACTTCTGCAACCGCGCCGGCATCGTCACGGAAATCCGCTCGAATGTCCTGCGTCGAGGTTTCGACGTAATTGTGGATATAGGCCTGATCGACCTCCGGAAGCGGCTCTTCCGTGACCTCGGGTGCAACCTCGTAGGCTGGCATCGGCTCCGGCGCATACCGGGCCTCGACCTGCGGCTCGGCCGCGGGAGAAAGCTCCGGCTCGCGGCGGGCGAAGACCTGCTCGACACGCTGCATGAAGTCGTTGGGGTGGATGCCGGCACGAACATCGTTTGCCGGATCAAGAACGACCGGATCGGCATGCGGCGCGTCGTAAACCTCGAATTCCCTCAGAAGCTCATCTTCGAGATTGAATTCGGGCTCGCGGCGGGTAGCCGATGGCGCAGCCTCGGAACCCGCATGCGAAGGACGATCTTCGAAGCCGACGATACGCGCCAGTTCTGCCAGAGGATCGTTGTCAGCGAAGCCTTCGGACCGGGCGTCCCGGTTATACGCGACATTTTTTTCGACCATTACGTGTTCCACCATCTACGCATTGCAGCTCTTGCCAGCGTATTGTGAGCAAATAATGGTGATATGTTATCGCATCTCGTCAGGTGCGTCCGCTCCTAAAAGCGTAAGGCCAGACTTCAAAACATTTGCGACAGCATTCACCAGCCCAAGTCTGGCAATGCTCAATTCTCGGTTTTTATCGTTAATAAAACGTAATTCCTGATGGTCTTTACCCTTGTTCCAGTGTCCATGGAAGGAACTGGCGAGATCATAGAGGTAAAAAGCAAGCCGGTGCGGCTCATGCGAAAGGGCAGCGGATTCGATCAGACGCGGATATTCGGCGAGTTTTGCAATCAGCTGCAACTCGTTGATATCGCTGATCAAAGCAACAGATGCCGCCATCTCTTCCGCAGAGGGAGCAAGCCCCGGAAACGCTTCCTGCGCCTGCCGGAAGATCGACATTGAGCGGGCATGCGCATATTGCACGTAAAAGACCGGATTATCCTTCGATTGTTCGGTCACTTTTGCGAAATCGAAGTCCAGCGGCTCGGAATTCTTCCGATAAAGCATCATGAATCGCACCGGATCGCGACCCACTTCGTCGACAACATCGCGCAGCGTGACGAAATCACCGGAGCGTTTCGACATCTTCACCGGCTCACCGTCGCGGTAGAGCTTGACGAGCTGGCACAGAAGAACCGTCAGCTTCGACTTGCCTTCCGAGACGGCGCGCGCGACGGCTTCCAGACGCTTGACGTAACCGCCATGGTCGGCGCCGAGCACATAGATCATCTCGGAAAAACCGCGATCGAACTTGTTCTTGAAATAGGCAACGTCGGCGGCGAAATAGGTGTAGGAACCGTCAGACTTCATCAGCGCGCGGTCCATGTCATCGCCCACTTCGGTGGAACGGAACAGCGTCTGCTCGCGGTCTTCCCAGTCTTCCGGCAATTCGCCCTTCGGCGGCGGCAGGGTGCCTTTGTAGACATGGCCCTTGAAGGTCAGATCATTGATGGCCGAGAGGATCGGCCCGCCATTGCCCTCATGCAGCGTGCGCTCCGAGAAGAACACGTCATGCTTGACGTTCAGCGTTTCCAGATCTTCGCGGATCATCGCCATCATTGCAGCGATCGCCTTGTCCTTGACGATCGGCATCCACTTTTCCTCGGGCATGGCGCGCAGCTTGATGCCATATTCATCCGCCAGCGCCTGACCGACGGGAACGAGGTAATCGCCGGGATAAAAACCCGATGGAATGGCGCCGATATCTTCGCCGAGTGCTTCGCGGTAACGCAGGAAGACGGAACGCGCCAGGACGTCGATCTGCGATCCGGCATCGTTGATGTAATATTCCTTGGTCACGCCGTAGCCGGCAAAGCCAAGCAGGTTCGCCAGCGTGTCACCCACCACGGCACCGCGGCAATGGCCGACATGCATCGGGCCGGTCGGATTGGCGGAGACATATTCGACGTTGATCTTCTGACCGGCACCGATCTGCGAGCGGCCAAAATCGATGCCCTGCCCGATCATGTCGGCAAGAAGACGCTGCCAGTAACCGACGGATACCTTGAGGTTGATGAAGCCGGGACCGGCGACATTGACGCTGTCGACATCGCCATCCGCCTGAAGTGCCGGCACGATGAGTTCGGCCAGCGCCCGGGGATTGGTGCCAAGCGGCTTCGCCAGCACCATGGCGGCATTGGTTGCGACATCGCCATGGCTCAGATCGCGCGGGGATTCGACGGTAATTCGACTGAAATCGACCTTCTCGCGGTTCTCTTTCACGAGATCGAGGGTCTCGAGCGCGTTTTTGATCCTGGTATCGAAATCGGCAAAAATGTTCATCGTTCCAACCTGCGCGAAGGGCTTCTGTTTATGTCCGGCCATCATAACCGGGTTGGCTTCGCGATCGCCCGCTGCCCTATCGCAAATCGGGGGTGTGGTCAAACAGCCGCTGGTGGGCGCGCAGTGCATAACTGTCGGTCATGCCCGCCAGATAATCGCCCACATGCCGGGCTTTTGCGGCCACGCTCATGCCGGAAATGCTGTCCACCCAGTAGTGGCTCTGCATCTCCGCCGGCGTCTCCATATAACGGTGGAAAAGATCGGTGACGATCTGCGTGGCGCCGGCGCGGATGCGCATGATCTCCGGATGCCGGTATATATGACCGAACAGCAGCTTCTTGATCTGCCGGTCGGTCTCGGCCATCTCAGGCGAGAAGGTCGCAACGGTGAAATCGGCAGCGCGGATATCCGCCGCACTCTTCGGCTTCAGACGGGCCAGATTCTGCTGCGCAACGCCAATCACATCCTCGACCATATGGGTGATCTGCCGGCGCATGATTTCATTGGCGAAGCGCTCCTTGTCGAGCACGGGATATTTCGCCCGCACCTCGGCCATCAGCTTGCTGAGGAACGGCACCTCCTCCAGCATGTCGAAGGTAAGATAACCCGCGCGCAACCCGTCATCTATATCGTGGGTATTATAGGCGATGTCATCGGCAATCGCCGCCATCTGCGCCTCGAGGCTGGCATAGCTGCCGATCTCCAGATCCTGCAGCTCGCAATATTCGAGAATGGGCAGCGGAACCGGGCCCTTGATGCCCTCGCCCACGGCGTTGATGAGCGGGCCATTATGCTTGACGAGGCCCTCCAGTGTCTCCCATGTCAGGTTGATGCCGTCATATTCAGCGTAGCGACGCTCCAGCTTGGTGACGATGCGCAGCGACTGCGCATTGTGGTCAAAACCGCCATAGGGCAACAGCACCGCGTCCAGCGCATCCTCGCCGGTATGGCCGAAAGGCGTGTGGCCGAAATCATGCACCAGCGCCACGCCTTCGGCCAGATCTTCGTCGAGCTTCAGCGCCCGCGCCAACGCCCGGGCGATCTGCGCGACCTCGATGGTGTGGGTAAGACGCGTACGGTAGTGGTCGCCATCCGGGCTGATGAAAACCTGTGTCTTGTGTTTCAGCCGGCGAAACGCCGTTGTGTGGACGATGCGGTCCCGGTCGCGCTGGAATTCCGAACGCGTCAGGCTTCCCTCTTCGGCAAAAAGACGCCCGCGCGTGGTCCATGGATCTGAGGCGAAAACCGCCCTCTCGCCACTTCCGAAACCCAATGCGCGCTGGTCTATGATCATGCATCCACCTGTACTGTTCTCTGGCCGTGACTTCCTTTTAGCCTCAGCCATTGACCTTTTCATCCCCCTTCATACCTATCGCAGAGGTCGGCGCAAAGCATCATCGCGGCAAAGGCCGTTGTGGACATCGCTATAGACCGTTTATTTGACTGGTTTATAATAGCGACGACAAATCTATTGCTCTCCGGTTCTTGACCCCGGCACGAGGAACGACATGGAAAACAGCGACATTACACTTTCGGAAGCCGCAGCAAAGCGAATCGCCCAGATCGTGGCGGCGGATGCGGGCAAGCAGGCACTGCGCGTTTCGGTGGAAGGCGGCGGCTGCTCGGGCTTCTCCTACAAGTTCGATCTGGCGGAAGACCCCGCCGATGACGACATCGTGATTGCGCGCGGCGACGCCAAGGTGCTGATCGACAGCATGTCGGTCATCTACATGGCAGGCTCCGAAATCGACTTCGTCGACAACCTGCTCGGCCAGTCCTTCCAGATCAAGAACCCGAATGCGGTCGCAAGCTGCGGCTGCGGCACCAGCTTCTCGATCTGAGTGGGAAACAACGGCGTGCGATCCGTACGCCACCGCCAAGCTTTGAACTAGCTCGCATCTCTCTCCGCCCTCATTCCTGTGCTTGTCACAGGAATCCAGCTGGCGCGCGTCTGCGCGGCGAGAGAGTCCTTTTCAGCCCAAGGACTTGGGCTGACTGGATTCCTGTGACAAGCACAGGAATGAGGGCTTGGGGACGCAGCAGTGCATCCACGGGTGTTGATCTACCCTGCCCCGGGCTTCTTTCCACCACATCCGCACCGCCACTTTCCAAAAACGGTGGCAATCGCTTTTGCATCGGGTAAAAGTACCCTCACAAAAGGGAAACTCCGATGAAGATTGCCACCTGGAACATCAATGGCGTCAAGGCGCGTATCGAAAACCTCTGCCAGTGGCTGAAGGATTCATCGCCGGACATCGTCTGCCTTCAGGAAATCAAATCCGTCGATGAGGGCTTTCCCCGCCTTGAGATCGAGGCTCTCGGCTATCATGTCGAGACACATGGTCAGAAGGGCTTCAACGGCGTCGCCCTGCTCTCGAAGATGAGGCCGGACGAGATCAATCGCGGCCTGCCGGGAGACGATGCCGACGAACAGGCGCGTTTCATCGAGGGCGTTTTTTCCGTCGATGGCGGCGCGATCCGGGTCTGCTCGCTTTACCTGCCGAACGGCAATCCGCCGGATGATCCGGTCAAATATCCCTACAAGCTTGCCTGGATGGAACGGCTGCGCCGCTTTGCCGAAGACCGCCTCGCGCTGGAAGAGCCGCTCATTCTGGCCGGTGACTACAACGTCATCCCCGAACCCTTCGATTGCCACGACCCACGCGTGTGGGAAGGTGACGCCCTGTTCCTGCCGCAGACCCGTTCGGCCTTCCGCAAGCTGGAAAATCTCGGCTTCACCGATGCCGCACGCGCGACGACGGATCAGCCCGGACTTTATTCCTTCTGGGATTATCAGGCCGGCGCATGGCCGAAAAACAACGGCATCCGCATCGACCACCTGATGTTGTCGGCGGAAGCGGCCGACCGTCTGCAATCGGTCAACATCGAAAAACATGTGCGGGCATGGGAAAAACCGTCCGACCACGTACCGGTCTGCGGTTATTTCGATTTCAGCCCGGTCGGCTGACCGGCTCTCGACAGGCGGCTGAGTTCGCCCCAGCCGCAGGCGGCATCAACTCAATCGGGATCGTCGATCCGCATGTTCTGCGCCATTGCGATGGCCGCGCGGCGGTCGTTTTCGCCTGAGAGCGAAAACGCCTGTTCCTGAAGGCTCTGGATCCAGGTGCAATCCACCGCCGTGCACTTGTCCAGCGCGGCCGTCATGAAAGCGAGCCCCTGCGTCGTCTGGCCTTCCTGGAAGAGCAGATTGCCGAAAATCGACATGGCGCCGGCATGGCCGTGCTTGCGCGCTTGGTTGAGCCACTTCTTGGCCTGCTGCACATCCGCCCGGCCACCCTCGCCGGCAAGGATCATTTCCGCCAGACGGAACTGGGCCTCAGCCACGCCAAAGGTGGAAGCCACCTGAAAATAAAGCTGGCGAGCCTGTGAAAGGTCCATCTTCACCGGGCTGCCGGGAATGCCGTGCCGGTAATAATCTGCAAGAGAAAGAAGCGCGTTGACGAAAAAGCCGGTATCCTCGGAGCCCGGCTCGACGCCCTGGCTGGCAATTTCGCTGTAAATCTTGAAGGCTTCGAAGTCGTTCTTGGCAACGCCATCGCCGAAAGCGTACATATTGGCAAGCGCCCAGCGTGAGCCGGTATGGCCCTTTTCGGCCGCGTAGCGATAGGCCTCGACGGCTTCGCCCTTGTTGCCGTTCTTGTAGGCCTTGAAGCCGAACTTGAACAGGTCGAAGGGGCCGGATTCCTTGGTTACGCCGGCATTGATGTCAAAAGCCGCGGCAGGCATTGCGAGCGACGCAAGCAACATGCCCATAAGGAGCGGCTTTAAAACGTTGGCTTCACATTTCAGCATTTCGGCGAACTTCTCTCACTCTTCCCGGCATATAGCCAATACTTGCGGAATACTGCAAAGCCGAACCCCGCCGGGTCGCGATTTTTCGAACACACTGCGTCTTTCCGGCAGCACTTTCCAGCGCACCGCCGGTGGTCTCATGCGGTAATTGCTCAAAATTTTCAGTGAGACAGATATAGGCATAATTTCCGGCAATATAACGGCGTTTCACCGCCTGCCGGTCAGCGCCAAACAAGAAAGCCGGACGAAGTTCCCGTATTACTTGCTTAAACCCTGAATCCAAACCCGTTTTCACTTTTTGCAATTCCAGAGATCCACATCAAACGCCTGCATGTTCTTCCATTCCCGCGTCCATAAACATAAGCCAAGCACTCTGTTTGTGGCGGGAAATGGACGGATATGCCCACATTCCAACGCGTCCCCACGCTTGCAGAAAAGTGTTGCCAAATCGTCACAAAACTTTCGGGCTAGAAAATTTTATCGAGAAAGAATCACAGTCGAAAACGAAAAAAGGCCCGGTTGGTAAACCGGACCTTTCTTTTTGTTCAGGCATGGCGAATGGCGTCAGAACTTGACCTTGACGCCCGTAGAGATCGCCGCCACCAGATCGTTGCCGAAGTCGTAGCCAGCCTCGTTGCCGCAGGTGAAGCCTGCACCACAGGGTCCGCCGTTGATGGAAGAGCTACCCGAGGTCAGGAGGCCGAGAGCACCGGCAATCTTGAACTCGATGTTCTTGTTCGGCGAGTAGACGATCTGCGTGCCAAGCGTCCAGGTGTCGGTCTGGGTGCCGATGACAGTCGATGTACCGCGATCCCAGGTCAGGCTCACAGCACCGCTCCACTGCTCATTGAACTTGTGACCGACGCCGCCGGAAATCGTCCAGCCATCGCGGTAAAACAGGTCGAGCGTGTTCAGCGTGTCCGCGCCGCTTGGAACGCACGGAGACGTGCCGACCGCGCAGAAAGGAATGACCTGAATCTGGCTCCAGTCAGTCCACTTCACCGAACCGAAAGCAAGCCAGTCCGGCGCTATGCCGGATTGCACCTTGAGTTCGATGCTGTCCGGCATCGAAACAGAGCCATAGATCGGCACGAGCTTGCCGCCGTATTTCGCGAGCGTCGGGTTTGTAGGCACGGCCGGAATACTTCTGAGATCCGCCGTGCCGCTCAGATCGTGATCGACAGCGCTGTTGTACACGAGGCTCGTACGGAATGCGATTTCCGGGATTTCATATGCGATGCCAGCTCGCCAGCCCCAACCATCGCCTTCCATCTCAAGTTTGCCGATTCCGGTATAAACGTTCGGATATGCAGGTCCTAGGAGCCCAGGCGGAACGACCTGACGGTACTTGTAGCCGCTGATCTCCTGATAAAAGCCACCGCCAATGATCGAGAAATCGCCTTTGCCGACATCAAACTTTACGCGGCAGGTGGTCGCATAGTTATGCGACTTGACTTTGGTTTCTATATTGTAGCTCGATCCCTGCCACGTGCCGGGCTTCAGATGCGCGCCCCACGGTTGAGAATAGTCAAACATGCAGTCGCCAAGATCACCGATCGCCGCCTTGGCACCAATGCGGGTCGACCAGAAGTTTTCTGAATCGTCTGCTGTTGTAGACCATGAGGAGGGCAACAAGCCGCCCTTAGGACTGTCCTTCGCATTCTCAACCTTGCGCTGCGGCGCGACGAAGGTGGCGGAACTATCCAGAACATAGTCGGACGGGTCGAACAGCAGGTCGATATTGTAACCACCGCGCTCGAGGCCACCCGCCAGTGAAGGCGTGACCGCCGCGATGCTGACTGCGAAACATACCGCGCCGCGAAAAATTGCAGTTTTTGCCATCTCTCTCCCCAATCAAGGCAATGTGATCGATGGTAGAGTGAAGTGCTAACGGGCAAATGACAATGTGCCGCAGCGCGGCGCGATCCTGCCCGCACGGCCATTTTTTTACGTAAGTTTTTTATGGATGCCCTCTTATATAATCATTTTAGGCTATTTTTCTAACCCGGTTGGAAAAACTGATACAAAACGAAACAAATTCCCAACCCGAACTGGAAATGTCGCCAAATAACCACAGTTGTGGGTTTCCCGACCAAACCCGCTTATCAGGCCGTTTTCATTGGTTTTTTCCGCTTTTTGCAGCGTTTTCCGCCCGGATCGGACTGAAATAATTGCGCTGTCAGGCTGGAGCGATTCGCCGGTGCGGCGCAGCAATGAAAAGAAATGAATCCTGACAAAACGCAAAAAACGCCCGCTCTCACGGGCGTCATGTAATCGATAAGTGTCGAAAATCTATCAGCCCTCATCCCAGCTTCAGAGCGAGGAGCCGTTGTCGATCGAGGCCGAGGCTCCTCGGGGGCAAGCCCGAGGATGACGTTGTATTTAACGGGAGGGCATCCGCGATGGTGCTGCCCTCCTCACGACCCATTTACAACATGCCGCTCGGGCAAACCTTATCCCGCTTCGCTGACACGTTGCAGGGCGGTTCTAAGGCTTGCCAGCTGAACTGCCAGCTCCGCCTTGCGCTCGCGCTCGGCAGCCACGACCTCCGGATCGGCATTGGCCACGAATTTTTCATTCGACAGCTTCTTGTCGATGCGCTCCATTTCCGCATCCACCTTGCCGATCGCCTTTTCGAGACGGGCCTTTTCAGCCCCAAGATCGACGAGGTTACCGAGCGGCAGGCACACCGTGGCTTCGCCGACGATGATCTGTGCGGAGCCCTTCGGCGCAACATCGGCGCCACGGATTTCATCCGCCCGCGCCAGACGCCGGATGGCGGCGGCATGGCGGTCGAGCCGTGCTTCGGTCGAGGTGTTGGCGCCGACGACCACCAGCGACGCGGTGGCGCCCGGTGGCACGTTCATCTCGGCCCGTGTCGAGCGGATGCCGGAGACCAGATCGATCAGCCAGTTGATTTCCGCAGCCGCAGCATCGTCGCGGAACTCCGGCACCGGCCAGTCGGTCAGGCAGAGAAGATCAGCCCGCTCCTCGCCTTCGCCGGCCGTATGCGCCCACAGCTCTTCCGTCATGAAGGGCATGAAGGGGTGCAGGAGCTTGTAGATCTCATCTAGAACATAGGCCGCGCAGGCCTGCGACTCCGACTTTGCCTTTTCGTCTTCGCCGCTGAAGACGGGCTTCAGCAGTTCCAGATACCAGTCGCAGAACTGGTTCCAGACGAAGCGGTAGAGAATGCCGGAGGCATCGTTGAAGCGGAAGTTTTCAAGGGCCGCCGTCACATCGCGCGCCGTATTGGCAAGTTCGGTCAGAATCCAGCGGTTGATGGTCAGCGAGGCGGTTTCTGCAAGGAAATGCGGATCGCGCTTCACGCCGTTCATCTCGGCAAAACGGGTCGCATTCCAGAGCTTGGTGCCGAAGTTGCGATAACCGGCAATACGCGCCGGATCGAGCTTCACGTCACGGCCCTGCGCCGCCATGATGGCAAGCGTGAAACGCAGCGCATCCGCGCCGTATTCATCGATCAGTTCCAGCGGGTCGATGACGTTGCCCTTGGACTTCGACATCTTCTGGCCGTTCTTGTCGCGAACCAGAGCGTGGATATAGACGGTGCTGAACGGCTCGACCGGATTGCCCGCATCGTCCTTCATGAAATGCAGGCCCATCTGCATCATGCGGACAACCCAGAATGGGATGATGTCAAAGCCGGTGACGAGGACATTGGTCGGATAGTAGCGCGCCAGTTCCGGCGTCTGCTCGGGCCAGCCAAGCGTCGAGAAGGGCCACAGCGCCGACGAGAACCAGGTATCGAGAACGTCTTCGTCACGCGTCAGGATTTCACCCGGCTTGAAGTTCTCAAGCTTCTCCTCGACCCAGGCCTTCCATGGGCCTTCGTGGGCGATATAGTGCTGGATGGCCGCCTGAAGCGCCTCTTCCTCGGTCTTTTCAACAAAGACCTGCCCGTCCGGGCCGTACCATGCCGGAATCTGGTGTCCCCACCACAATTGCCGCGAGATACACCAGGGCTGGATGTTCTCCATCCATTGGAAATAGGTGTTTTCCCAGTTCTTCGGTACGAAATTGGTGCGGCCTTCGCGAACAGAAGCAATAGCCGGCTGGGCCAGCGTCTTGTTATCCACCCACCACTGATCGGTCAGGCGCGGCTCAATCGGCACGCCGCCACGGTCGCCATGCGGCACGACGTGCTTGTGTGGCTCGATCTTGTCGAGCAGACCGGCTTCCTCGAAGATTTCGACGATGACCTTGCGGGCGAAGAAGCGATCCTGCCCTTCCAGGCGGTCCCATGCGCCATGCAGCGCGGCCGGGTGATTGAGGCCCTCGAGGAAATCCTCGTTCTCCTTGATGGAGATCGTGCCGTCGATATTCATGACGTTGATGGCGCGCAGGCCGCAACGCCTGCCGACTTCGAAATCGTTGAAGTCATGTGCGGGCGTGATCTTCACGGCGCCGGTGCCGGCGGTCGGATCGGCATAGTCGTCGGCAACGATCGGGATCTTGCGGCCGACGATCGGCAGGATGACGTGCTTGCCGACGATGCCCTTGTAGCGCTCGTCTTCCGGGTTAACGGCAACGCCGGTATCACCCAGCATGGTCTCGGGCCGGGTGGTGGCGACAACGATGTAGTCGCGCGTTTCGAACTCGGTGGGCTTGCCCTCCTCGTCAAACGCGATCGGATACTGATAGGTCACACCCTTTTCCAGCGGATAACGGAAGTGCCAGAGATTGCCCTTCACTTCCAGCTGTTCGACTTCCATGTCGGAAATCGCGGTCTGCAGCTTCGGATCCCAGTTGACGAGGCGCTTGTCCTTGTAGATCAGGTTCTGCTTGTACAGGGTGACGAAGACCTCGAGAACGGCCTCGGACAGCCCTTCATCCATGGTAAAGCGCTCGCGCGACCAGTCACAGGACGCACCAAGACGTTTCAGCTGGTTGAAGATCAAACCGCCGGATTCGGCCTTCCATTCCCAGACCTTCTCCACGAAAGCCTCACGGCCCATCTCGCGGCGGCCCGGAAGCTGCTGTTCCATCAGCTTGCGCTCGACGACCATCTGCGTGGCGATGCCCGCATGGTCCATGCCCGGCTGCCACAGCACATCCTTGCCGCGCATGCGCTCGAAGCGGACCAATATATCCTGCAGCGTGTTGTTGAGCGCGTGGCCCATATGCAGGGAGCCCGTCACATTCGGCGGCGGGATGACGATGGTGAAGGTTTCCGCACCCGGCTTGGCGTTGGCGCCGGCACGAAAAGCGTTCGCCTCGTCCCAGGCTTTCGCGATCTTCGGTTCGACGGTTGCAGAATCGTAGGTCTTTTCGAGCATTTCCTGACCTGAATTTTAGAGTTCTTGTGTGGATTTTTTAAATAAGGATGGACGGTCGAGAGTCAACAGAAACCGACCCCCGAGCGACCTATTGAGAGGCCCCGTCAACGACTATGACCCGATAACGCCTTCATCTTCAACAAAAAAGCCGCCCCGGAGCCGGAGCGGCCTCTGTTTCAATACCTTGCGCGCATTCCAGGATGCGGCCGGACAGGCCTTAGCGGCGCGAGCCGCGCGCCACGCGCTCGATTTCCTCACGCACGAGACGCTCCACCAGGGTCGGCAGATTGTCTTCCAGCCAGTCCTGCAGCATCGGGCGCAGCATGTCGGCAGCCATATCTTCGATCGAACGACGCTCGACGCCATCGAAAACTTCGGCAAGCTCGCTGAAGGAGCGGGCGATCTGTGCACCGGCGGCGGCGGAAATGAGGTTGAGCGAGAGGCCGCCCTCATCCTTCGGCTCGGCCAGATCGAATGTCGGCATCTCGACGGCGGGTTCCTGCACGGAAACCTCGAAACGTTCCTCGGCGGCAGGCGCTTCAATGGCGCCGCGCAGCGTCAGCTGATCGAAGCGGTTCTCAAAAGCTGCGCTTTCCACAGCGGCGGCGGCAGCGCGATCCTCGGCGGCGAAAGGTGCAGGCTGTTCATTGCTGCTCGCGGCAGCGGCCGCCAGCAGCGGACGCACATCCGTCGGGCGCTGTGGCGCGGCGCGTTCAACCTGTTGCACCGCCGAAGGCTGTGTTGCGATTGGGGAATGGGCGGTGGGAGCCGCCTGCAAGGGCTCACGCTGAGCCTGCGCGGCAAATGCCTGCGGCCCCATGGCCGCGTTGCGGTCGGCGGCGGCACGAACACGCGCAGCTACATCGGCCAGCGACATGCTCCTGTCGGAGCCTTCCTGCTGTTCAGACATCGGCCTTTCGGAGGTCGGCCTTTCCGAGGCCGGCGAAAAATCCTGCACCGGCCTTGCGCCGTATGCCTGGTTTGCGGCGGGGGGAACACGGGCCGGCGGGCTGACGGGCTCCGTCACGAAGGCCGCCTCGCTCGCGGCTTCGTCTTCATCGTCATAGACGGGCGGTAACTGTCCGGAAAATGCACCGGCAGGCCCGGTCTCGTTGCTCTCGATGATCCGGCGTATGGACGCCAGAATTTCTTCCATGGACGGTTCACGCGCTACGCTTGGCTGAGCCATATCAATCCCCGGTTTCCACTCTCGAGCGCCCGGCCGCACCACCTCGGATGCCGGAAAGGGCGCTTTGCACCTGTTCAATTCCTACATCGCGTTTGCGACAATCGCACCCGATCGCCGCCCCGATGCTCTGAAACATGTCAGGTCAAAACCGCCAAGCGTCTTTGCCATCCCTGTCGCAGGCTCATGCGGGGCAGAAATACGCACACCCCGAATCACCCTTAGTTTAGGGCAGCATAGTCAGGAACTAAATCACTGATTCGACAACTTTCGCGGTGATGCACAGCTTTGTGAGAGCAGCCTTTTTTTCGGCAAGGCCGAGGATTATGTCTGAGCAAACGACGGCCCTGCCCGCAAAAACAAACGCCGGGGTGAAAACTCCACCCCGGCGTCAAAACAGGATAATCGTTTCCGTGGATCAGAAAACGAATTCGGCCGCCTTGGCGAAGCCCGGCAGGGGCTTGATCGAGGCATTGAAGGAGGTCACGGCCGATGTGCTGTTGCCGTCGCGGCGATAGACGGTGGCCTTGGCAGCATTGCCATATCCGACAACCACGACCAGACGTCCGCCGTCCCGCAGCTGATCGGTCAGCGCCGCCGGCACTTCCTCGACAGAACCGTTGACGAAAACCAGGTCATAGGGCGCTTCGCCCGCATAACCCTTTTCAAGATCGCCGGTGACGACGGCAACATTGTCATATCCAAGCGACGCCAGGGTCTCAGTCGCCTCAGCCGCCAGCGTCTCGTCGCATTCGAGCGACACAACCGAACCGGCGAGCTGGGACAGAATGGCGGCCGTATAACCGGCGCCGCCGCCGACTTCCAGAACCACGTCCTCCTTGGACACGGCAGCAAGCTGCAGAAGCTTTGCCAGCGGCGAAGCCTTCATGACGTAACGGGCCGGGCGGCCATCCCGGGCGGGACAGATCTGCAGATCCTCGTCCACATAGGCAATCTGCCGCACGCCCGCCGGCACGAAAGCCTCGCGCGGCACGCTCAAAAACGCCTTCAGCACCGAATGCGACGTCACATCGGTCGTGCGCAACTGGCTATCGACCATATTGGCGCGTGCGGTTTCGAAATCCATCATATCGTTATCGCCTCAATTTCGCGGATGCCGGTCGGGAAGCCTCGGCTCCAAAAGCTCAAAACGGCACGGGTCTCCCCTCGCCTTTAAACAATCTCATAATTGCCCAAGCCTGCGCTTTCAAGCGTGGTGAACCGGAAGTGCGGGAAAAAGCGAAATGGCGGGGATTTTTAGAACAATAGGAACGTGAATGACCGCAACAGGGTGCGACGTCGTCAGGACGACAGGTTCTGTTGATGAGATTTTGGAGGCTTCGCCCGAAATTCCAAACGTCGGCTCTTATACTGGCTGACGACTCTCACGCGTCAGCTGTGTGTCCTGCGGACATTTACGGTCTCGTTTCTTTGTCCTTCTTCGCCTGATCGTGATGCCACTTGATGGCGAAGAACATGCCCGTCCCCAAGACGAGAACCTTGAGCGGAAAGACGACTATAGGGAATAAATCTACCCAATCCCAATCCATCATTTCGAATATTTCCAAGCTGTTACGTGACACTATCGATCGTGAAGAGCGCTATCTCAAAATAGGGGCGTCAACAACTTCAATCCATGTCCCCACGCAGGGTCTTTTTGACGCAGCCAACGGGTTCGCTTCGTCGGGGGGCTTGCGTCATGCAGCAGCGATCTCCCGTTTGGCACTCATCATCGAGAATGCACACGAGGGACGCCGAACGTGGAGCCGGATCGCAGGTGTTACCCCGCCGATGACGCGATGATGGGATAAAATGGGTATGGAGAGCCCCGGCCAAAGGACGGCGACGGTTCACATTGCCACACCTGGATAATAAGGAAGGTATTTCAGATATTTGCTCCCGGTGAAGGAGCTGATTGGAGGCCTCGCCCGGAATTGAACCGGGGTACAAGGATTTGCAGGCTTTCACCCGCCATTGATTTCACAATGAGTTTTCGTCGTGTGTCGCAGTCATGTTGCAGTCAGTCGAGCAGAACGTTCGCGGCTTGTGCTAGTTCTGTCCCATCGTCCAGCCGTGGGAACAGGTGCCCATAGGTGTCCATCGTCATCACGATTGAGGAATGCCCCATGCGCTCTTGCACCATTTTGACCGGCAGACCTAGGCCGCCGTCTTCCTTCCGGTTGATGAGCCATGAGGCGTAGAAGTGGCGCAGCGCGTGAAGGCCGGTGTATTTCGCCTCGACGTCATCCCCCTCGCCTACGGTCACGCCAGCTCGAATCATCGCCGGCTTGAGGCCCTTGTTGACAATGTTCGCGTGTGAACGCGGTTCTCCGTCCGGATTGGCGAAGACGAGTTCGAAGCCAGGCGGTTGCCGTAGCTTATGCTCTTTCAGCGCTGCGATGACGACAGGAGGAACCGGGATCGTTCTGACGCCGGCCTCTGACTTCGTCGGGCCGATTTCCTTGAACTGGTCAGCGCGCTGATTGACGTGGATCTCGGCCTTCTTAAAATTCACGTCACGCCAGCGAAGCCCCCGGATTTCCGACGATCGCATGCCAGTGAAGACGGCCGTAACAAGCAATGGCCTCCAGTTGCCATCCAGAGCCGCCACAAGCGCCTTTATCTCGTTTCTGGTGGGTATATCCACCCCGACGACGAGCTTGCCCTTCTGGCGCTTCTCCTGGCGCCGATCTCGACCCTTGCGGCTGGACCGGATATCCCGCACTGGATTGCGCGTTGCCAGTCCTCGCTCATTGGCATCAGACAGGATCGAGCCAAGTGAGGTGAGAACCTTTTTCACCATAGCTGGCGATCGGCCGTTCTGGCGCATAGTGTCTTCAAAGTCCCTCACCGCCGGCACAGTAAGCCGTGACAACAGCGTCTGTCCGATCAAGGGATTGATGTGGTGTTTCAGGTGGCTTTTGCGCTGATCCATAGATGACCGCTCAAGACCCGCGCTTTCGCCCGAGGCGATCCAGAGGGCGCCGGCCTTCTCGACGGTCACACTTGCACTGTCAGCGACGTGGACGCCTTCCCTGACCTCAACAGAGGCCGTAGCGGCGAACCTTTCCGCTTCCTTCTTCAGTTTGAAGGTTTTCAGCCGGCGCTTACCTGCGGTGTCGAAGTAATCAACCACCCAGGCGCTCTTTGCCTCGCCTTTCGGCGTTACCCATTCACGCTTGCGAACTGACATCAGTCATCCTTTGCAAACATGCCAGCAGCCTCAACCGAAACGCCAGCCCTGATCAGAAGGTCCCGAATCTCTTGCCTCAGTTTTGGCCGCTCCTCTTCAGGCGCGTACTCTACGATACTCTCGAACTGGTGCACCAAATTCGATTGGGAGAGTTTGTGATTGTACAGGGCCTCGCCGACAAGAAATTCGATGTCTGCTTTGATCTTTGCTTCTAGCTCGGAGAGTATGCCCATAGGAAGGTCTATCGCCTCATCGTGCAATTCTGGCGATATGGATATCCATGGCCACTGAAGTGATGCGCCTAATCGTTCTACGATTTCAGCGTTCATTGACCTCCCGTTTGCAGCAGCAATTTCCTTCAAGGTGTCTCGCATACCATCTGGAAGGCGTATCATGACCTGCTCAGAGCCTCGACCAGCTTTCGCCATTTCATCTCATTCCCGTTAATTTCATATAGCACTGTGCTAAATGGCGCTTGACGTCAATACTAACACGGTGCTAGACATTCTTACGGTTAGCACGGTGCTAATACGTTTGGTTAACGAGGAATACGGATGCAAGTCAACACCGACAAAACAGATGCGCTCGATCTCATTTGGGGCGCTGAAGAAATCGGGAAGGTTATCGGTCGCTCGACCCGGGTCACTTTCGACATGCTCGACAAGGGGCAGCTTCCCGCAAAAAAGGTCCATGGCCGGTGGGTAATCGCCCGTCAGAAGCTCATCGACTTCTTCATGGAGGCAGCATGACCTCCCAGAACGCAAAAGGCCCGGCAGAGGCGGCAACCTCTCCGAGCCATGGTTCCTCAATCCCCCAGAAGGATATCGAAATGAACGTGGAAACATTTACCACGGCTCCGGCCGAAAAGAAAGCGACAGATAAGGAAGTTGCGTGGGCGATGCGCAGTCTTGAAAGCGCCGTCCGCGAGTTGATGCACATGGCCGAGATTGCTGCCGAGTCCTTTGACACGACATTCGGCCCGAGCTCTCGCATTGCATCTTCCGGCGACAACGACGTGACCTACCGGATCACGAAGCACGAAGATGATCAGATGTCCTTCCTGATCAACGACGTCGCTGTTCGCTGCTCAAGGCTGAACAAAGCCTTTCATGCGGCATGGAACGGGGAGGAATTGGCATGAGCGCCACCGACGCGAAGCACAAGCTGCTCGAAATTGCAGACATGATCATTACCGCCAAGAACCTTAACCGCGCGCTCTTCA
This sequence comes from Rhizobium oryzihabitans, assembly GCF_010669145.1. Taxonomy (NCBI): domain Bacteria; kingdom Pseudomonadati; phylum Pseudomonadota; class Alphaproteobacteria; order Hyphomicrobiales; family Rhizobiaceae; genus Rhizobium; species Rhizobium oryzihabitans. The sequence continues at coordinate 406,998 of NZ_CP048632.1, read as the reverse complement.
TGGCCTGCAGTGATGTGAAAGATACGTTCGCGGTCAACGCGCTTCAGGCCCTGTCTGAAGAGATCGATGACCGAATTAAAGTCATCAGGGACTGTGTGGAAGAGCTTGGGGAGGCTTTCGCATGAGACAGTCCCCTCTGGAAATCACCCGCGCCCGCCTCGAAGCGAAAATCGAGGAACTGGTCGCCCTCCTCGACCTCGTCGATGGCGACGAGAACCTTGAGCCCTATCTGGCAGATACCTATCCCGAAATGGAGGATCGGGAATATGACGACGAGCGCGAGCCGAACGGTGACGAGCATGATTTCAACGGTGACGAAGGTGACTACAGCGTCGGTCGTATCTATGGAGGGTGCGGGCTATGAGCGACAACCTTTCCCGCGAGCAACTCACAGCGCTCTGCATGGCAAAGCTGGAGGAGATCGGTAAGACATCTGGCCGCTTACTCTTCCAGAAAGCGGTCATGTTTGATCTGCCTCTTCATGCCCTCGAAGAGGAGATCGAAGCCGCCGTGAAGGATGTTCAGGACCACCTGACAGACGGCGGCACCTGCGACAACGACATCCAGATCGCCTGCAACACGTTCAAGCTTGCGCTCCTTCGAGAAGGCCGTCGCCTTGTCTCCCTGATACCTGACGAAGGAGGTAGCGTTCAATGAGCCTGAACCCCGAAGCCCGCCTCAAGAAGCTCGCCCGCGAAAGCGGCTACGACTTCCACAAGTCCCGCAAGGCCGAGGGCATGGATAATTTCGGCGGCTACATGCTGACCGAGATTGCTCCCGATACCGTTGTTGCCGGCGCTCGTTACGAACTCTCGCTGCAAGACGTGGCGAGGGAATTGCAACGCCTTCATGTGCTGGGGAGGAAGTGATGACCACACCCATCGAGAAAGCCGCCATGTGGCTGTCAGAGCAACCGCACGACCTGCCGAACAAGCTGGCCCTGCTTCAGAACATTTTCAGCCTGACGGCGGCGCAAGCCGCCCAGGCACTCACCTTGGCGAACCAGTATCGCCAGAACCGGAGGGCGTTCGGTTGAGCGAGTACATCACCGAGCATGGCGAGATCATTGAAGACACGCGGTCGCCATATCAGGTCGCGTGTAGCCAGCTTGTGGCATTCAAACTCAAGACCATTGAAACCGTCGCGGCAGATCCGAAGCTGCACGGAGCGCCATGCGTCCAAGCAATCGTCGTTTATCTGTCCTTTCTCAAGGTCGATAAAGTAAGCTTGAAGCCGACCTCTGTTTACGCTTCGTCACTGACCCTGATGGCGCGGGGTGGTATAAAGTCAGACAGGACCGCCCGCAATGCGCGGGCGCTTCTGGTCGATAACCATTACCTCGTCACCACCGGAACAACCACCAAAGACGGCTGCGTTCGGTACCATGTGGAAAACCCACGTGCCGAGGTCGTTAAAATGCACACTCGGGAAGCCGCCGAGTATCTGAGCGAGAAGGATGCAGAGCGAAAGAAGGAAGAGCGGAGGCGTAAAAACATGAAATCCGCTCATGTCCCGGTAGAATCTACCACCCCTGAAAATGGATGTCCCGGTAGTAACTACCAGGATGTCCCGGTAGAATCTACCGACAAATACCATAGAGGATACCTTGGAGATTCTCTCTATGAAGTGGAAGAACCTCTTAAGGGGTATTCTCCTGATCAAATAGGCGATGAAGAAACGTTGCCGTTGCCCATCCCAGAGAGCGACGCAGAGGCGGAAGCCATGATGGATCAAATCTGCGCAGGTCGGCCAGGAGCCACCATTCTCCGAGCACGACTGATGAGTATGCTTAAGATGGGTGTTCTCACTCTGAGACTGGCAAACAATATGCTTGGACCGAAGCAGGAGGCAGCAGCGTGACGCAACTCGATTTGTTCACATGGGCTGATAACAAGCCTTCCAACGTTATCGACAGCCGCTGGCGCTTTGAGCGGAAAGTTGAGGCGCTTGTCCGCAGTATGCTCGATGGCCGGATGCCGCCGCAGATCAACGGTCAGGTTATAACTCATGCATTCCGCCGCGAAAGGAACGTGGCATGAGCGACATCGCACAGTTTCCAGACAAGGAATGCATGTTTATCGGTCGTGATGTTGACGAGACGACCGGCAAGGAAATCCACATACTGGAGCACTTCAAGGACGGAAAACGTTATCGCGTTGGTGAGTACGCCACGATCATGGACATTATCACGGCCATGGATGAAATCTGCGGGATTGACCGACCAGGAGGCGCGTCGTGATGGTTTGGAAACACCATGGAAATCGCAAGCCTTTGGTATCATTGCATCAGGTGGCAATGACGGCGAAATTATCTCCGAATTTTCGGCGCGAAATTCTCGTGAAAAATCAACGGATGTCGGCAACGGACGTTCAACGGACGTTCAACGGAGCGTGCGCATGAACCAACCGAAGCTGACAGCATCACGGCTCGACGCCATTCTCGCCGGCAAGCCGAACGATACCGGCAACCCGTTCCGGATCATCTGGACCGCCGAAGCCATTGCAGCCCGGATCGGTGTCTCAGCGGATTTTGTCCGTGATACTCTGGCCAAGGTCGAAGGCAGCCCCGTGAAGCAGATTGGGGGGCGATATTGCGCGCACGAAGGGGACTTGCTGGCCTTCTTTCGAGCGTAACATAAACAAACCCAGACTAACCCATTCTCTCCGATACACATTTCCGCTGTGATGGCGGAAATTCCAGCCCATGAGCTGGAACCCTTTCAAACGCACCGAAAAGATCGAGACGCGAGACGAGAACCTCAAGGATGAGGACGGCGTTCTCGCTGCCCTGTGGTCGGGCATGGCTTCCGGCACGGTGGCAATCTCTGGCGCTCAAGCTCTGCGCGTCCCTGCCGTGGCCAATGCGGTCAGGGTCATATCGGAAGCCGCCGCCACCCTCGATATCAGGATCATGGAACGCCGCGAGGACGGCACCGAGGAAGAGGATCGCAATCACCCGATCGGTGCGCTGCTCCGCGGTGATGTCAATCCGTGGTCCGCCGGCTTCGACCTTATCCGCGATCTGGCGGCCGACGCCCTCACCCGTGACTGGGGCGGCCTTGCCTACGTGAACCGCGTGCGCGGCGAGATCCGCGAAATCATCCGATACCAGCCGCAGGGCATCAGCGTTACCTTCGATCCGTGGACCGGCGAACCGACCTACCGCATCAACGGCCAGATCGTGAAGTCTGAAAACGTGGTGCACGTCCGTGGCCCGTTCGACAAATCGCCCCTCACTCTCGCGGCCGAAGCGATCGGCGCGGCCAAGGTGATGGAAACCCACGCCTCCAACTTCTTCAAGAATGGCGCCACGCCTGGCGTCGTGATCCTGAACAAGAAGTCGCTCGGTGATGAAGGCGCGAAGAAGATGATCGCCGGCTGGCGCAAAGCCTTCCGCCAGCCGGCAGACAGCGGCAAGGCTGCGGTCCTCTGGGATGACGCCGATATCAAGCAGCTGATGCTCAACTCGGTGGACAGCCAGTTCCTTGAACTGCGCAAGTTCCAGATCATCGAGATTGCCCGCGCCTTCCGCGTCCCGCCTTCCATGCTGTTCGAACTCGACCGCGCCACCTGGAGCAATTCCGAGCAGATGGGCCGGGAGTTCCTGACCTATACGCTGGAGCCTTGGCTGCGCGCTCTCGAAACCGCCCTTGGCCGCGCGCTGCTCTCCCGCGATGAACGCAAGCGCTACCGCATCAGCTTCGACCGTGACGACCTGACCCGTGCTGACCTGACATCGCGCGCCACAGCGATTTCCACGCTCATCAGCGCCAAGGTGCTCAACCCGAACGAAGCCCGTGGGTGGCTCGATCTGGGACCATACGAGGGTGGCAACGAGTACGGCAATCCGCACATCAATCCGAACGACCAGAAGGCAAATTTGCCCGCTGATCAAAAGGACGGTGCCGACCCTTTGAAAACCGACAAGGAGCCTAAGCCCAATGACGCTTGATGAGATCAACTCCAACCTTGTCGACCAGGACAAAGGCCGCTGGCTGGAAGTCGTGGACCCGTGGGATGGCAAGCCGACGGGCCTTCGCCTTCTCATTGCCGGTCCTGACAGCGAGACGCAGAACAAGGCCCGCATCGCCATGATGGACGAGCTGGCCGCCGCCGCTGACGTGGATGGCAAGGCGTCATTCGAAGCCCGCGAGAAGGCGCGCATTAACTGCCTTGCCCGGTGCGTCATCAACTGGGACATCGCCGCCGACTTCGGCCTTAACGCCAAGTTTGGCCATGCCGCTGTCGTCAAGGTTCTGCAGGTCGCATGGATACAGCAGCAGGCCGACGCCTTCGCCGCTGATCGTGCCAACTTCCGAAGCGAGGCGGCCTGATGGATCACCTCGACCTTTCCCTCAGATTTGAGGCGCCCAGCGATACCGGCGAGTTCTCCGGCTATGCCGTCATCTGGGACCAGCGCAACGCCCATAACGAGGTCGTCAAGCGCGGTGCCTTCCTGACTTCGCTGGAATTGCACCGGCAGGCCGGCACGCGGCCAGTTATGCTCTGGTCGCACGATCCGACTGACATCATCGGCGTATGGACTGAAATCCGTGAAGACGAGAAGGGCCTTTTCGTTCGCGGGAAAATCGTCACCAGCACGACGCGAGGCCGGGAGGCTTACGAGCTTCTGAAGGCTGACGCATTGAATGGTCTCTCGATCGGCTTCCGCCTGAACAAGGGCGGTGAGACGCGTCAGGCAGGCACCCGCATCCTCACCGGCATCGACGTGCGCGAAATCTCCCTCGTGGGCATGCCATCGGCACCGAATGCCCGGATCACCTCAATCCGCAGTTCTGGCCGCTCTACCGAGAGCGCAGCGGCCTTCATCAATGCATGCCGGAAGGCGAAATGCGCTCTCGTCAGCAAAGGGAAATGACCAATGAAGCACTTCACCCTCGAAACCCGAGCCGAACCGGACGATGACCCGCTGGTAGCAGCCACGCAGGCCGTCGAAGAGCTGCGCACCGGCTTTGCCGAATATCGCACCGGCTCCGAAGCCGAGATCACCGAACTGCGCACGCAGCTTGCCGACCTCGAAACCCGAATGAACCGGCCCGGCGGCGCTGGCACACCCGGCGAAGACGAAATCTCGTTGGAGCGCCGCGCGTTCTCCAACTTCCTGCGCCTGGGCGATAACCGCATGGACCCGGAAGAAACCCGCGCCTTGATCGTAGGCGACGATACGAAGGGCGGCTATCTGGCTCCTGCCGAGTTCCAGACCGAAGTCATCCGCGGCATCGTGGAAATCTCTCCGATCCGGCAGGCTGTCCGCGTCGGTTCCACGTCTGCCGGTTCCGTCATCCTCCCGAAGCTCACCGGCCGCCCGACCGCCTCGTGGGTAGGTGAAGACGAGGAACGCGACGAAACGACCATGACCTATGGTCAGATCGAAATCCCGGTCCATGAACTGGCCTGTTACATCGACGTGTCGCTTCGCCTGCTCGAAGACTCGGCCATCAACGTCGAATCCGAAATCGCCTCCGAGCTGTCGCAGGAGTTCGCCCTCAAGGAGAACGCGGCATTCTCGAATGGCAACGGCGCCAAAAAGCCGCTCGGCATCCAGCAGGTTACGGGCATCGCGGAAGTCATTAACGGCCACGCCACCAATATCAGCGCCGACCAGCTTATCGGCCTGATGTACTCGCTGCCGGCTGCATACCGGAACAACGGCTCCTGGCTGATGAACGGCACCACGCTCGGCAAGGTCCGCACCATCAAGGACGGTCAGGGCAATTACCTCTGGCAGCCATCCTATCAGGCGGGCCAGCCGTCCACGCTGCTCGGTCGCCCGGTGATCGAAGACCCGACCATGCCGGATATCGCAAACGGCACGTTCCCGATCTTCTACGGCGATTTCAGCAAGGCATACCGCGTCTATGACCGCGTTGGCATGTCGGTGCTGCGCGACCCGTACACGCAGGCGACGAAGGGCATGGTTCGCTTCCACGCCCGCCGCCGCGTCGGTGGTGGCCCGACCCTCACCGAAGCACTCCGCAAACTCAAGATGGCGACCGCCTAAGGAGGAATGACCATGCGTGACATCGTTCACAATATTGGTGTCGTGCAGAGCATTGCGCCTGCCGACATCGCCGCCAGCACCAACGGTTCATCCGTCGACCTGCTGGGCTTTGACAGCGTGGCCTTCGTGGTCACGACTGGCGCACGCACCGCGTCTGGAGCCTTCACGCTGAAGCTTCAGGAGAGCGACGATAACGCCACATTCACCGATGTGGATGCTGATCACTACCAGGCGCCGGTATCCGGCAACCTCGCAGCCGACAGCACGGCAAAGGTCGGTTATCGCGGCTTCAAGCGCTATGTGCGGCCGGTCCTGACGAAGGGCAGCGGCACATCGATCTTCGCAAGCGTGATCGCCATCAAGGGCAACGCCGCAGAGCGTCCGGTGGCCTGATATGCCGACACGCGCCCCTCAGTCTGCGGACACTGCAACAAGGCTCATCCCCGTGGTGAGACCTGTCAGACGGCTGCACGCATCCAGAGGGAGCGCAAAGCCCGCCACGACCAGAAGCGCCCCAGCGCCCGCCAGCGTGGCTATGACAGCACATGGGAAAGGGAGGCCAAGGCTTTCCTCTCCCTTCCTCAAAACGAGTTCTGCCAGTGCGGGGAAAAGGCAATCGTCGTGATGCACATCAAGAGCATCCGTCAGCGCCCAGACCTGCGCATGGTCAAATCCAACTGGAAGCCGGGTTGCCAGAGGTGCAACGCCATCGACGCCGCGAATGAACGGCGCTCCCTTGAAAGGACAAGCAAATGACCATCAACGCGACGGCCGGTGCGAAAATCTACATCGGCACCACGAAGGAACAGAAGAAGGCAGATTTCGTGCTTGCCGACTTCTCTGCTGCCAATGCAGTTACATGGAAGGAGATCGGAGAAGTCGAAGGTCTCGGTTCCGTGGGCGATACCAGCGAAGCCATCAACTTCACCTCGATCGGTGACAGCCGCACACGCACCCTGAAAGGCCCACGCTCTGCCGGCACGATGGAGTTAGTCATGGGCATCGACTATTCCGATCCCGGTCAGCAGGCTCTCATCGCCGCAGAGAAGACCATCCACGACTTCGAGTTCAGGATCGTTCTCAACGATGCACCGGCAGGCGGCACCCCTTCCGAACGTCTGTTCATCGCCAAGGTCATGAGCCAGTCCGAACAGTTCGATGCAGCCAACAGCGTCATGAAGCTGAACGCCTCCCTTGGCGTCAACAGCAACGTGGTGCGTGTTGATGCGGAGGCTTGAGCCATGATCAGCTACAGCCACGTCGCATCCATCCTCGCCTATGACCCTGACACGGGTGTCTTCACATGGAAGCAGACCAAGGGGCCAAGGGCAAAGGCTGGTGACGTGGCTGGATGCCTGAACGATCAAGGGTACTGGCGTATTAAGATCGATGGCAAGCACTACCGAGCCAACCGTCTTGCCTACCTGCTCATGACCGGTGACTGGCCTACCCATGAGGTGGACCATGAGAACGGCATGCAGAGCGACAACAGGTGGGACAACCTACGCCATGCCACGCGCTCCCAGAATGAGGTGAACAAGCCATTCAAGGGCGTCCGTCGCAAGGGCAACAGGTATCAGGCACGCATCACCCATGAGGGCAAGCGCATAGAGCTTGGATGGTACGGCACCGAGGCAGCAGCCATGTCCGTCTACAGCAAGACCGCCCAGCGCCTCAGAGGCGAGAGAGCGCGTGCATCATGACCGGGGGTGGGTCAGAACTTTCGACTACATCGGGGGACCGGCGCGGGGTGGCACGTGCGAAAAATTTCTCAATTGGCCCTGATTTTGTGAACGACAGAAAGGAGGTTGTTCAATGATTGTAGACGTTGCGATTTTGAAGCAGCAATTGAACGCCACCGGCATCCCCGGAACGGACGATGACGCGCTGATCGAGCGCAAGATCGAGGCCGCCCAGAACCATATCGAACGCCTTCTCGGCTTCAAGGTTGAGGAGACCTATGGCGGCACGGATCAAGACGAAATTCCGCCGGCGCTGGTTGAGGCTGTCTGTCAACTGGCGGCGCATTGGTTCGAAAACCGGGAAGCAACCCTCATCGGTGTGACCGGCCAGGAACTGCCCTTCGGCGTCTGGCAGATCGTCAACGAATACAGGGAGTATAGCTTTGGCTGACGATGGTGGAATTGGTCGCATCAAACAGCGGCTGGCAATGATCCCGAAGAACGTCCGTGCCGCGATGGTGCCGGAGCTGGTGAAGTCAGGCAACGATCTGGCGGTAACAGCCCGCATCCTCGCACCACGGGACACAGGCGCATTGCAGGAGAGCATCACGGTCACGCCGGGTGGATCGAACACCCCGCCATACTCCACGCCCGGTGGTCGCGTCACGGTGCCAGAACTGGCCGTGGCTGTGACCGCTGGAAACGAGGATGTGAGGTATGCGCACCTCGTAGAGTACGGCACGCAGGAGGCCGCAGCGCAGCCGTATTTCTGGCCCGCCTTCCGTCTGCTCCGCAAGAAGATAACGGGCCGCATCAAGCGCGCCGCTGCCAAGGCTGTGAAGCAGAATTGGGGTGGCCGATGAGCGCTGAACTCGCCCTGCAGAAAGCCATCCGAGTGAGGTTAACTGGTGCCGCCGCCGTCACTGGTTTGGTCCCGGCCGCCAACATCCTCGACCGCAACGAGCGCCCCAACCCGCGCCCATCCATCGTCATCGGTGAAGGCCAGAGCGTGGACGAAGGCGACAGCATCGCCCGCACGCTGACACGGGTTTACATGGACCTGCATGTCTGGGTCGAGGAGCCATCGACAGAGATCAGCAAGCGTATTTCAGGAGCAATTCGGAGTGCGATTAAATTCGCCAAATTGACGGATTTGGACGGCTTCCACTTCGCTGACTGCCGTGTCCGTGGTTCCCGCTTCCTTCGCGATCCAGACGGCAAGACCAGCCACGCCATCGTCACCATCGACGCACTTGTGCAGGAGGTGTGAGCAAATGCGGAATTATTCCGAATTTGAAAATCGCCAAATTGACGGATTTGAAAACGGCAATAATTGCCGATTTGCTACTGCGGACCGTGGTCCGCACCGGAAGGCGGTGCAGCCATGAGAGCCGGAAAGCTCGATCGCTCTATTACCGTCCAGAGCTTCACCAGCACCGTGAACGACTACGGCACGCCTATCGAGACGTGGACCGATGTCGCCACCGTGCGCGCCCAGATCATCCAGAGCAGCACAGAGGAGTATCTGACCAACGGCGCCAGCGACACCACGTCCATCATCTTCCGCACCCGCTACTTTGGCGCGGTCGCTCCGAAGTCTCGCATCATCTTCGAGGGCGAGGAATACAACGTCCGCGAGGTCAAAGAGATCGGCCGCCGTAAGGGCCTGGACCTGCGCTGTGAACGCAAGGTGTCCGCATGAGCAGCAAAGGGACACGCGGAGCAAAGGCCACGCTGAAGGCCATCGACGGCGGTTTGAAGGGCGTTCCGAAACCTTCGGCAAATTTGCCGGAAGTCATGGTCGAGGAGTGGAACATCATCGCCGCCGAAATGGTGCAGCGGCAAATCCTGACCGCATCCATGACTGGACTGCTTGAAGCGTACCTCATTGCGATCTGGACCGTGCGCGAATGCCAGAAGGCCATCGAGGAGCATGGCATCCTCACAAAGACAGCTCACGGCAATCTCAAGCCGAACCCAGCCTCTGGCCTGATGTCCAAGGCGCAGGAGACCGTTGCCCGCATGTCGGCAGAGCTCGGCCTAACACCGGCTGCCCGATCGAAGCAGGGTTTTGCTGAAAAGCCAGTAAAACAGGGAGGCGCGCCAAGTGGTCTCACAGTTTAAGGCAACCCGCCCGGAGTGGATCTTCGACGGCAGCGAGATTGAAGACCCGTTCGGCAAGGGTGAGAAAGCGGTGCAGTTTCTCCGCGCCCTCAATCACCCGAAAAGCGAAGACGGCAAATTCGACCTCCCGCTGTTCTGGGAGCGCATCGTGCGCCGCATCTATGGCCCATGTTTCCCCGATGGCCGCCGACAGGTGAAGACCGTTTTCATCCTGCTCCCGCGTGGTGCGCGCAAGACCACCATGGGCGCAGGCCTCGCATTGCTCCATACAGTGGGCTACGAGCGCGTTCCGTCCGGTCAGGTGTTCGTTGCCGGCTCGGCAGAGGAAGATGCGAGGATCGCTTTCGATGAGGCTGTCAGCATCGTTGACGAGACCGAGTGGCTTCAGGAGAAGATGAAGCCAACCGAAAGCACGTTCGTCCTTGAGCACAGGTTGAGCAAGGCGAAGTTCCGGGCGCTGGCATCGGCCAAGCGGGGCAAGCTCGGCAAGACGGCAAACTTCGTGCTGGCTGACGAGTTGATCAACTGGGAGGGCGAGATTGCCCGCACCATGTGGGCCGCGCTTCGAACCTCGCTGAACAAGACGACCGGCTCGCTGTTGATCATCATCACCCAAGCGGGCCGAGGACAGGAGAACCTCGCCTATGAGCGCCTGAAATATGCGCGCCGGGTACAGTCTGGAGAGATTGAAGATCCTCGCTTCCTGCCGGTGCTCTTCGAGACCGAGCCTGATGCAGATTGGCAGGACGAAGACCTCTGGCACTTCGTCAATCCCGGCCTTGCCGATGGCTACCCTGATATTGACGGCCTGCGAACCATGGCGAACGAGGCACGAGAGCAGCCCGCAGAGCGCGATAACTTCCGCCAGTACCATCTCAACACCTGGCTCGATTACAGCGCGTCTCCGTTCGTCTCCATGCCGGTTTACGACGAGGGGAACTTTCGTCCAGATTTGGACGAATTGGAAGCAAACCAGACGCCTTGCTATCTCGGCGTGGACCTCTCCAAGACAACCGACTTGACCGCCGTTGTTGCCGCGTGGGGAGACCGTGAGAACGGTTATGCCGTCCATCCGTGGTTCTACCTGCCGAGAGACAATCTGCTGAAGCGTGGTGCGCGTGAGGGCGTCAATTACGCGCTGTGGGAGGAACAAGGCCACATCACGCTCACAGAGGGCAACGTGGTCGATTACCACGCGGTAGAGGCTCACATCAAAGAGCTATGCGCCCGGTTCAACGTCCGCGAAATCGCGTTCGATCCGGCCCTCGCCCGCAACAGCATCAACAATCTTCTCGATGAAGGTTTGCCCGTGGTCGAGTTCCGACAGGGCTGGCTCACGATGTCCCCTGCCATCAACGAGCTTGAGCGCGCGATCCTCTCCCGCCAGTTCCAGCACGGTGGCCACCCGATCCTGCGCTGGCATTTCGATAACATCGCCATCCGCGAAGACAGTTCCGGCAACCGATCTTTCCACAAGGCCAAGAGCAAAGACCACATCGATGGCGCCGTCGCCACAGCCATGGCCGTTGCCCGCTGCGCTGCCGGCGATAGCGGCCGATCCTCTTACGACGATTTCGATGGTGACATCGGAGAATGGAGCTACGCATGAGCCAGACCGACGAAGAACGCCTTGTGATTATGCTTGAGGCCCGGATCAAGGATCTCGAGCGCAATATGGCGAAGGCCAGCGGCACCACGGAGCGCGAGTTCCGCAAGATGTCCATGTCCTCGAAGCGTGCAACCGACCAGATGGAGAAGGATGCCATCCGATCAACCACGCGCATCAATCAGGCCATGGCCACCGTCGGCACGAAGATAGGTGGTGTCGGCAAGGCTTTTGCAGGAGGCCTTGTGGGGACCATAGTCGGAGCCGGCATCGCAGGTGTGATCGGATCTGTGAAGCAGGTGGCTGACGGCATAGCCGAGATAGCCGATCAGGCCCGCATGGCAGGTCTGTCAGCAAAGGCTTTCCAAGAATGGAAGTATGTCGCGGAACAAGCGCGTATTCCGGTAGACGCCATCACTGACGGCCTGAAAGAGCTTCAGCTTCGCGCCGATGAGTTTGCCGTAACTGGCAAGGGCAGCGCTGCCGAAGCTTTTCAGCGGCTTGGCCTCACGCCTGAAGAGGTCAAAACAAAGCTCAAAGATCCGACAGAGCTTATGCTACTCCTGATCGAGCGCACCCGCCAACTGAAGGACACAGCGGCTGGGATACGCATCTTTGACGAACTCTTCGGCGGCACTGGCGGCGAGCGCATGGTTTCGCTGATCGCCCAAGGTGAGGCAGGCATTCGCGCGCAAATCAAGGCTGCTAACGATTTCGGGCACGTCCTGTCCGATGACGTCATCACCAAAGCCCAAGAGATTGACCGGCAGTTCAATGCCATTTCCATGACCGTCGGGAACACGCTCAAGTCTGCCGTCGTGTCGGTCGTTGATAGCATGATGGATTTCCTTGAAACGCTACGGGCCGTCGAGAAGCAGCGATCAAGTACGATCACGAAGCAGATCAATGACATCATGCGGCAGAAGCAGGAAACTGCGAAAGCCCTTCAGGATATCGATTCCGCCGACAACCGGATGAGCGATCGGCAGAAGGTCAGAGCGAGAGCCGTTCACGAGCAGAAGATGCGTGATCTCGATGCGGAAGAAAATCGCCGCATTCAAGAGCTTGAGAGCCGCCCGGAAGTGATGAACTTCAAGCCGACCGGCGGAAGCACATGGACGCCTCCGGCTTACAAGCCTCCTCCTGCCTCACCGAGCAAATCCTCTCGCTCGGCTTCCACCACACAGGCAGAACGAGAGCGCAAGGCCGTTCAGGAACTCATCGCAGAGCTTGAGGAAGAGCTTCGCGTCGTCAACCTGTCCGATGCTGCCAAGCGCGCCTCTGCGGCCTCCAGACAGGCAGGTGCAGCGGCGACCGACGAGGAGCGCAGAAAGATCATCGCCCTTAACGAGGCCATCCATCAGGAGCAGGAAGCTCAGGACGAAGCCGAGAAGCGGCGACTTTACTGGAGAGACCTCACCCGCGCCGGACTGGATGACCTGTTCAGCGCGATCGAGGAAGGCAAAAGCTTCTGGGAAGCCATGGGCGACGTTGCCGTGAACAGCCTCAAGCGCATTGCCGACACCATGCTTGACGATGTGCTGGACAGCATATTTCAGGTCAACAAGGCAGCATCTGGCGGCGGTGGTGGCGGTGGCTTCTTTTCCAGCCTCTTCAGCGGTTTGTTCAGCGGCGGCAAGAGCGCTTTCCCGACCGCTCCAGGCGCGGGCCTCTTCGCCAACGGTGGAGCTTTCCCCAATGGCATCAACGGCTTTTCAAATCAGGTCGTCAGCAAGCCTACCATGTTCGCCTTTGCTGATGGTGCTGGCTTGATGGGCGAAGCAGGACCGGAGGCAATCATGCCGCTCTCTAGGGACGGCTCTGGACGCCTTGGCGTGGCGGTGAATGGTTCTACCGGCTCCGGGGCTGGAAACGCGTCTGGCGGCTCCTCTGAGGTGCTGGTGAAGCTTTCGCCGGAACTGGTGGGGAAATCCTCAAGCAGGCGCAAGGGCAGACGGTCAAAATCGTCACCCAGAACAACAAGGATACCCGCAACATCAAACAGAACGGTGGAGAAGTCTGATGGCCGATTACGAGATCATACCCGAGGTGCTGCCGTGGGCATCGTGCAGTTTCGACCCGATCAGCCCCGCCAGCTCGTCGCGCATGGAAGGACGGCGGACGGAATCGCAGTCCTTCGGTACGCCGTACTGGACGCTGAAGCTCGCCACGCATTGGCTTGAAACGCATCTGTTCGGGATATTCGATGCTTTCACGATGAAGGCGGATGTCAGGGGCAAGCCCTTCCTTGGTTACGATGTATTCCGTCCGCGGCCAATCGCAATGGACACCGGGGCACCGTTGTCTGGCACAAAGGCATCGGGCGGTGCTTTCAACGGTGACGTGTTCTTTCAGGCCGTGAGCGCAAACACTCTGTATCTCGGTGGTCTGCCGGCCGGTTTCATCTTCACCCCCGGCGATTATGTCGAGGTCAGAGCCAGCGTTTTGAAGCGCTCCCTGCACAGAGTTATCGAGCCTGCCGTGTCGGATGCCAACGGCTTTGCCACGGTCGAGATCATGTATCCGCTCGACACCCAGAACTTCCCATCGACATGCACGGGTCATCTCGAAAAGCCAGCCTGCCTGATGATGATCGATCCCGGCAGCGTGACTGCGCCGAAGTCGTGGGGCAGTCGTGAGGGGAGCTTTTCCGCAACGGAGATTTTCTTCTCGTGAACCTACAAAAACTCCTCTGCGCCGAACTGAAGCGCCAACTCGAGGGCAAGGGTGTTGCCATGGTGGCAATACCTGCCGGCGGTGAACTGCTGTGGAAATGGTTCATGGCCCTGCACAAGACCCGGCAGGCTGGCATGAACGGCCCGCAGCCGATCACTTATGCGGAAATTGCGGCCTACAGTCGTATCTACTCATTGCCGATCGAGCCGCGCCATGTGGCCATCCTCGTCGCCATGGACCAGGCCTATCTCGAAACGGTCTACAAGAAGCAGCCGCAGGCACCGGAAGGCGTGAAGGTTCTCCCGCCGGTATCAAAAGCTCCGCTGACGGCCGGTCTCTTTGATGCTCAATTCGGGGGCGCAAAATGACGGTCACCAAGAGCATGTACAGAGCGTACACCGAGTATCGGCATGGAAAACCCAAGCCAGTTACACTCCCAAGGGTATTTAAGCAGGACGAAAGGCGGCATGTTATACACGACGTGATCGACATCATGTCTGACTGGCGTCATTCACCCTTCGAAAACGAGGGATCGACGCGCGCGGGAATACGTTCGGCATTGTGCCTTCAAGGGCACCGCTGGGAGGTTTCTGACCACGAGGCGGCGCTGCTGGTCGGAGAGGCGATTAAAGCCGTTGGCGCCGCTCGCCCCTCATGGGAGCAAGGGCAGCGAGACTATTATGCGGCCAGCGTTTATTGCCGCTGGTGCGCCGTTCCGCTTCCAGAGGAAGAGCAGCTTGGCCAACGCAACGGGCAGTATTGCTCAGGAGTGTGCGCGAAGGCTGCGCTCACTTACCGGATAAGGGCTTCAGATTGCCGAGACCGATCGATCATCGAAACGGCGTATCGGGCCGTCAGGCGTGAGGCATCGCCAGAGAGAACTTGCGAGGAGTGCGGGATATCCTTCAAGCCGTTCGCGTTCTCAAGGGTGTCCCAGAAATACTGCACGACCATTTGCCGCGACAAGGCGAACCGAAAGTACCACGCTAAGCCGTGCGCGGTCTGCCAGGAGCCATTCTTTCCGAAGCGCCCCTCTCAGTACTTCTGTTCAAAAGCCTGTATGGGCGAGAGCATGAAGACCATCCAAGAGAGGACGTGCAGCCATTGCGGGGATGTGTTCCGGCCTAAAAACGAGTGGGGCGGGAGGGGAAATTTCTGCAGCAAAGAATGCACCTATGCCAGTTTGCGGGTTCCGAAATTCGAAAGGATTTGCGGCTGCTGTGGTGACCCCTTCCTAGCGAAGATGGCTAGGGCGAAGTATTGCTCTCGCAAATGCATTCTCGTGATGGACAAGCGCAAGCGTCGGCAGACACCGGCGGTTATCCCCTTCGTGCCCATGCACATGCTGACCGCCGAGGTATTCGACGGATGGTTTATGAGGGCGGCTTAGTGCCGCCCAGCCACGTCGATCTACTTATCGATGCCCATTATGTTCCTAGTGTAGCTGGCCATGTTCTCATCGCGTTCAGCCTGCTTCTCACCAATCTCGGCTATCTCTACGGCCCTATAAGCCTCAAGTAGCGCGGTAAACGTTCCCGCGGCTTCCAGCGCGCCGCCGGATTCATCGAAGTTCTTTTCGATTATGTCTCCCAGGCGTCCCTCGATATGACGTTTGGCGGCCAATATCTTATCCATTCTTGCTGTCACATTCTTCTCCTTAACTAGCCGGCGCTCCGGACATTTGAAAAAGCAATTCGCTGTAAGGGAGGCGCATCAGCATCTTTCCGTTCTGCATGATGCCAGCCAAAGCACCAGCGGCGCAGAAGTCGTTCCCGGGCTTTCCGGTACGAGCACAGAACGCTTGCGGGCTATCGATTAGGTTAAGGTTTCCGGCATTGGCAACGATCAGCGTGGCCGGAGCAAGCTGCGCGGAATAGTTCGGTGCCGTTACCACGATGCGAACACCGCCGACGACGAACAAGCCAACTAGCAGCACCAAAATTAAAGCGGCCGGCAGCCAGAGTGATTTCATTTAATGCCCCCAGAGTTTTTCCGAACCTGCCAGAGCGTGTTGCATGTTGCAATCCATGTCGCACGGATTCGCCGTAACCTGAATGAAATGCCCGGAAACTAAGGGATGCAGCGCGCAACAAGCTGCGACATGAAAGCCCGACTGCAACGGAGCGTTTTGAGTGCAAGCAATTGATTTTTATGGTGAAATTTTTGGAGGCCTCGCCCGGAATTGAACCGGGGTACAAGGATTTGCAGTCCTCTGCGTCACCACTCCGCCACGAGGCCTCACTGACAGCGTTTTCGCTGTCGTGGCGGGGATTTAGAATAAACCTAATCAATGCGCAAGAGGCTCATTCTGAATATCGTCCTTTTTTTATTCTGAATAGACGTTCTGCAGACGTTCGCCTCTCCTGGCCTTGGGCAGCACAATCTTATCGCCAGAATCAACGCATTGACTCCGCACATGGCGTGAACATATTAAGAACATGCTCAAGAGTGAGATCGATGAAAATTTTGAAAAATGGTGGGGGACTGTGAGGGGAGCAACCGATCAGGACAAAGCCAGAATGCGCCTTGCCTTCGTCGCCGGTTGCCAGTTTGTCGAAAGCGCCAAGCCGAAGACATATCGGTTCCAGTCCGGGCGTTGGATCATCAACGTTCAAGCGACATCAAAACGGGAGGCCAAGGTAATTGCCTCTGCAAAGCTCACCCAGCGCGCCACCAAGCTGCAGGCTTCACCACCGCCCGGAGGATGGAAACTCCGGGAATTGGAGATCCATCCATGAGCGACCAGAACAACAAAGCCGGCGACGGCATCCATGAGAACCACTGGTGCGAGCATCCAAACTGCTCAAAGTGGGGAAGTTTTGGCTTCAGCCGCTCTAAGGCCGATAAGTCATCCTGGCACTGCTGGGAGCATTATCCGCAGAGGGATATGTTCAAGGAACCTTCATCCCTCCGCTGATGACGAACGCAATAAAGGCGGCCCCTATCCCTGAGATGACCAGCCACATCAGCTTTGAGAGAATGCCGCTGATTTTCTCGATCTTCTTATCAAGTTCGTTGAACCGGTTATCCACGTGCTTCCATCTCTCATCGGCTCGAGCGTCGGCAATCTCCACCTGTCGCTGCCATTTCTCAATAGCATCAACACGCGCCTGCATAGCAGTAAGCCCATGCTCTACGCTCACAACGCGGGTGCGCAGATCGCTGTCTTCTGTCGTAGGTGTCATTGTCTGCCCTTGCGATGCGAGTAAAGAAAAGCCCCCGGCCATAGGTCGGGGGATAGTTTCAGAGCGTGATGATTGAGCCGCCGACGATGGCGCCGTTGTTCGCGCTGGAGACGGTTGCGGCCAGCGTGGAGCCGGTAGCATTTGCAGCGTCCCACTCTTCGACAAGACCGCTCGTCACGTCTGCCTCAGAACTGCCAAGGCTGGCCCGAGCAAAGCGGATGGCAACCTCGGAAGGCGTCAGGGCGCGATTATACAGCCGAGCGAGAGAAACACGCTGACGAGACATTTGAACCGGTGCACCCCCGTTGTAGGCCGCGCCAAGGATCATGCGGTGACCCGTTTGCCCGTCGATGTTCGGTTGCCCGTTGATAGCGACCATATCGAGCGCACGCTGGCGAACCAGTTGACCGTTGCGGTAGAGCATCCAGCCACCCGATCCGTCGTGTGTGGCCAGCCAGTGGATGATAGAACCGTAATCCGGGATCAGGCCGGTTCGGAACGGATTGAGGATGTTCGTGGACGACGTGGCGAAGTCCATGCGGTCAGAACAACCAACCGCCATGATCGGGCCGCTCCAGTTGCCGGCAAGACCTACCCAACCGATAGCACCCATGAATAGGGACTGTTGAAGCGCCGAGACAGCCGTGCTGGCACCGCGCCACATCATGACGCTGGCGTTGGCGCGGGTGGTCGGCTCAATACCGCCCATCCACTCCATCGACATGGCGCCGTCGATAACCAGGCTGTTATCCGTGCCGCAGTTGATCCATGACGTTGTGCCCCGAGCGGAGAGCAGCACAGCCTTCTTGCCGGACTTCTTGACGGCTGGTGCCGCGGTTGGCGTTTCTGCGTGGTCACGGAAGGCGATAACGACATAGTTTGCCGTGTTGACGTTCAGCGCGGAACCTGCGGTAAGCTGGAGGCCATCAGCGTCGAAGGAAATGCCGGACGCCACAATACCGGCCGCTGCGGACATCTGTTTTGCACCGCTGGCCGACATGGTGTCCGTCTTGATCCATGCAGCCTGAAGCGTGCCGCTCAGTTTGGCGACGATGACAGCCTTTGGCTGGAAACCAAGACTGACGGCACGATTTGCGCCAGAACCGGTAAATGTCGCCGTCGCGAAGTTTGCTCCGCTCTCGAACCCGATGAAGTCGATGCCTTCGCCCAACTCCTGCGCCGCGTCATATTCGTTGACATATGGTGATGTGGAAACGGTGCACTGGCCTGTCGTCAGATTGGTGATTGCTCCTGGTTCCGTCAGCGCCGTTCCGCCAAGTAGCGCCGTGGTGGACGATCCGACCTGAAGAACCCCGTCACGCGTGCTATCGCGCTTGGCAATTACGGCGGCGAGGTTGATGCTGCTGTCATCGAACTTGATCAGCCGGCTGGCGATGGCGTTGCCCTGAGAACCGGCAAGCGCCATCTTGAGAGCAGCAGAGCGCGATATGGCGAGATGATGATAGGTGATGCCCTCGTCGTTCCATTTGGGCGACTGCGAGACGGTATAGCCATCCTTGGTGATACTGGCCCCATCTGCGTAGCTGTTGGACGCTCCCAGCACGTTGGACCGCCCCGCCCACAGATCATGCAGCTTGAGTGCAACAATCTTCGGCGCATCGGGAATGGAAATGACGAGTTCCGGCTTCCACCCGATCGAGACGCTGCGCCGCGAACCGTTGCCAACAGAAGTTCCTGTCTTGATGCTCATGCTGCGAACTCCAGTTCGACTGTCCCGGCTGATTGCGTCTGCTTCCGAAGGCTGATCTTGTCGAAGCAGCCCGTGACGCTGGCAGATGCGGATCCGGCAATGGTAATGCTTGTGGTGGCGGCGACGAATGAGGTTGCGATAGGCAAAAGACCTCCTGCTGGCACGCCAGCCGATGCATAAATCTGTCCTGTGGACGATCCGGCGGGATCTGTCGTCAGGCGGCAGGATATTGAACTGGCGTTTGGCTCCAGCATGGTGGCGCGGAACACATAGGTTTCGCCAATCTCAAGGCCGGAGACGGTTTGCGTTGCACGTCCGCCGCCCGATCCGCCGAACAACTCCATCTTGCCGTCTCGCCATGTAATGGTGGCGCCGGTCAACTGAGCCGCCCAGCCTGACACATCGGTGTTGAAATTTCCGTTGGTGACGAGTTCCGGGCCGAGAGCCGATGTCATATCGACATAGACGCCGTTGATGATGGGGAGATCGACGGAAGCTTTCTCGCCGGTTGCGAGTGCGCCCTGATACGGCATGATGCCAGCCCCAACGAAAGGACTGTCGTAAATGGAGACCAGCGGCGGAGAACCTGACGTGACCTTGACCGACAGAAGACGACCTGGGGAAATGATCGCAACGCCGGAATTGGTGATGGGGACAGTAAACCGCTCAGCCCTGCCAACACCACACCCCGCTAGCCCAAGAGACAGGCCAAGTCCAAGACCGATCATTGTGCAATCCTCACCAGCATTTCTGTTTCACGCCATGGGCGTTGTGTGACGCGACCTGGTTAGCGAACTGCCGGTCGTCCATCGTGATCTTGAGCGCGGTTTCGAGCGTCGGAGTCAGCTTGCTCCAGCCTGCGCACGCATTCGACACGTTGGTCGTCTGGCAGCCCGAAATGAGCGCACAACTCAGCAGCAGCGGAAGAAGTGATTTCCACATTGGTTTCGTTCCTTGATTGGAGAACTTCGACGGTCTTGGCTAAAGCCTCTGTGGCGGCCTGTGAGCGGCCTTCTCGTTTGCCGAGCCAGTAGGAGCCGGAAGCCAGCAGAACGGCGCAGAGAAGGCCACCAGCAGCGATTTTCAGCCAGTTGGGGATGAGTGCCCACATCATGCCTGTTCCACCGTCTGCTTGCTCTTCCACCAGCCGTAGACGCCCCAGATCGTGAGACCGAGACCAATGGCGCCCGAAACGGCCAGCATCCCGTTTGCAATGGTGTTCGCCAGATCCGAGTTGATGCCGGTGACATAGGTTGCGATTTCGGCAATCTGGTCGCGCGCGGCGGTGACCAAAGCCAACGGGCCGAAGTTGCGCGCTGCGTTCTTCACTTCCGGCACCTGCGCGATCCCTAGGTTTCCCGGCTTCTCATCTGCGGACACCTGAAACTCTTTCAGCTTGCGCATGGTCTGCGGACCGGCAACGCCGTCGATCGTCAGAGAGTTTTCGTCCTGAAAGCTGCGAAGTGCCCGATCCGTGGCAGGACCGAAGTCCCCATCCGCCGGAACGGAATGGCCGGCACGCGTGAGAAGCACCTGAATTTCGCGGACGCCAGCACCCTTGGAGCCGAGACGAAGCATCCCAGTCGCACCAGATGCGGCCGGTTCTTTTCTCGCGTATCGCTCATAGGCGGCGGCCATCTTCGTGTCGTAGGCGTTCTTCTTGTAGGCAGGTCCGTTATAGCCTCGAGCAAACCCCGCCCAATCCTTCCGGCTCAGCGCGCCAAGGAGATTGTTCGTCTTGATGAACCGAACCATCAAATCGACCTGGCCCTCTACGCCGCTTCGTGCCGCTTCGAACAGATCAATGACTGTTGGATAGCCGAGTGCCTTCCAGTGGCTCCCCATGACCTGCCCGACGCCGAAGGACGTGCTTTCAAGTGCGGCCTGCTTGTCGATCGTCATCGCCCGTCCAAGAAGCTGCCAGCGGGCTTTCTGCGATGCTGGGTTCTTCACTCCACCGACGTTCGGTGAAGCTAGACCAAGCCGCCGCGCCTCCTCACGACGAGACGCCGTCACCAGCCGGTCGAAGTAATGGCCTTCGAAACGGATCACCGGCATTTCCTTGCCGTCGATATCCGCAAAGACAACGCCGTTGCTCTCGACCTCGACAACAGCCTTCATCGCCGCCGGATCAATACCGTGCACGCTCGCAACTCGCTCGATCGAGCGCGCGACATCAGCCTTCAACATGATGTTCTCCTGATTGTGGGTTATGGGTGCCGGGCTACGCTACCGGGCAGGCGATTTTAGCGGAACACAATCAGCGATTGACGATTGGGTTCGTGAGAAATAGCAATTTGATGAGGCACACCACAGCGACTTCGAGGAAGACATGCGGATTGGGAATAAACACGGGATGGAGAACGATAGCTTTCGCGTCAGCTGCACTGTGACGGCTGCGATATTGTTCTTCTTTGCTCTTGGTATCCGGTTGATGTTCCCATATGCAGAATGGAATCTAGACGCGAACCACATCATGCAGACCGTAATTTATTCATCCCTGCAGGGTATTCCGGCCAGCGGATACAGCCTTCGGTACTGGTTCCAAGACAATTTGTATCAGTGGTGGCTTGACGCAATCTATCCGGTTAGCGATTTCGCCCGCCCGTTGACCGCGACCTCTATGCAAAAAGGTGTTTTTGTCGCCAGCATGCTTCCGAAGATATTGGGCGCCTTAAACATTGCACTCATATTCTCTTTGTCACTGACAGTAAGCGCAGACAGAAAAATTAGTGCTCTCGTTGCAGCGATTTACGCCATCACTGCTCAGCATTTAGTTATGTCGACTATCGTAGAGCGCCAGATTATCTCGCAATCACTGCTGCTCATTTCATTTCTTTTGGTGGCGGCCGCTCCGACCCGGATATCTGTTCGATACCTGACCTACGGAATTGCGATCGCCGTCAATGTGTTCGGTGTAGCTTGTTACTCTCCCCCGATAATTTTTCTGCCATTTCTGCTCGCGTTCATCGTGACATATGAGTTTCGGCAGCAAACCGACACGAATTCCAGGATCAAGACCATTATCGCCCTGGCGGGCCTCTATCTGGTCGCTGACCTTATCGTATTTCTGCTCACGGGCGCATCAGTTCTCAGCGTCTTGAAACAGGCCGTTGTGAACTTCCTGTTTTACGCTAACCCGGCATCGAATGACGAGTTTTCGAAGCTTGACCAATCCCTGATTACTGCGAATGCCCTTTGGTTTTTCGGGAACCTCTTTCAGTGGTTGCCGTACCTCCGGGAAGACAATTTCTCTCAGATATCCTACTGGTCATTCGCACTTTCGGCCGTTGTCGTGTCGTATTGTTTGTATTGCGCGGCAGCTGCTATTATCGAATTTGTCGCAACGGCAGCAAAAAAACCAAGCGTTATCTTTACGACAGGTCAAACGAGGATCGCCCTTTTTTCGGCGGCGTTCCTTACTGGCATAGCGTTCACGCTGGCAGTCCGTCACGGCAATCAGACAGAATTTTACATCATGCCATATACATTCATCTTGCCGGTCGTCGCGGAGCGCCTTTCAAGTTCACTCGCTAAAGCAACGGTGGCATTAAGTATTTGCGCGGTTCTAGTCGCGGCGACCTATTTGAATTACCCGTTCTTCGGAATGAGTATGGAGGCCCGCAACTCGTATATAGCCTCCAACGCAGATACTATCTTGCCGACAATGATCCTTAAGCCTGAGCTTTGAACGCCATTAATCACCGGAGCGCCACTGATAGGCGTCGATATCGGCAAGGCTAGCAATGTCACCCGAGGTGATCAAAGCGTCGATGGTGGCTTCGGCGTCGAACAAACTCTGCACGTGCGCTCCTACCGCAAGCGCCGTTTCTTTAACCTCGGCGGCAGACAAAGTCACAAATCCAGACAGGGATTTGAATTTGGTGGAAGCGGCCCCCGACGCGACGACATATGAATGAGCGTTGGCGATCATCGATTGACTGTCACGGCTGGTATCGACGCGGCAGCCGTTAACAACGATGCCGCCTGTCTCGATTTCAAACCTTTTCATGGCGGCATAGGCTAGCAATTCACTCTTCGTGATGGGTTCAGCAACCGGCTGGCGGAAGGTTTTCCCATCATAGATCCATCCGGGCGACACACCATCAGCACAGGCTTTGAATTGTGCGGATAGGTCCGGGTGGACGGCATCGGAAATTTTCACGCCTTTATCGAGTGACACGACCTCTATCACACGCTCGTTGTCTACTCGGGCAAAAGTGGGCATCAAATATCCTCCATATAGCCATGAACTCTGGCAATCATGTTCTGATCTTCAGGGCTGTTATTTTGAAAATGACCCGTGACTTTAAAGCCAGCAGGAAGCCTTATCGGGGTCACATAGTGACGAACCGGGAGATTTTCCCCCATTGTAGTGATGCTATCGAGCACCAAGTATGAGTTTCGCCATGTTCCGTCCTGGGATGGCCTGCGAACGCATTTGGAAACGAACTCAATGTCGGTGATAAACATCACCTTTCCCACTGGAACGGTAACCGGAAAATTCCACTCGAAGATCGGGGACCCATAGGGTCCAAGATTGTCGATCGACACATTCCCCCGGAGGGGCTGTTGACGTTTGGGACCGAAGCACATGTTGATATGGAAAAAAAAGCGCCCATTATCTCATCCCGCAAAATATTCGATGATAACCAGGCCGGCGGCACCTGCGCCACCGGAGTAATTCATGGCGCCACCGCCGCCACCGCCGCCGGGTGATTGGCCGTTTGCGGGCTGACCGGATGAGATACCGCCACCAGGGCCGCCGCCAGCAGCCGCAGCGCCACCGTTACCGCCGATCCCTGCGTTCGCATTATTGATCCAAGAACCGGACGAACCTTGACCGCCGGTCGCCTGCCTATGCCCACCAAATCCATTGCCTCCGGGTCCACTGATGCCTTGTGTCCCGTTTGTTGCCCCCGCGCCCCCCGTCCCGCCTGTCGCAGATACGGATGCTCCGAATGAAGAACTCCCACCAGCAACACCATTTTGTGCAGACGAATTGTGGCCGCCCGCGCCACCAGTGCCAACGACAACGGTAACGGGAGTTCCGGGGGTTACCGCCACATAACCTTCAGCGTAACCACCACCACCACCACCACCACCTGCACCGGTATTCTGATTGCCACCACCCCGGCTCCACCGCCCCACACGCGGACAAAGACCGAGCGCACGTTTGCAGGTGGCGTCCATGAGAAGGAACCAGCCGTGCCATAGGATACGATGGTGCTGCCTTTATTCAGCCGTTCCATCAGCATGGCTGATGCGAAATTCAACTGAACGTTTGTACCGTCATAAACAAAGACGGCCAGTGCGCCTGCCTTGAGATCGCCAGCAATCGGATCGGTGCCATTGTCGAGTTTGATGGACTTAGCACCGAGACCGCTGACGTTGAGTGTGCATGCGCCGGTATTAGTGGCCGAGATGATCCCTCTGAGCGGAACGCCAATCAGGTCGTTCCACGACGCTGGAGCGGGCGTGAGCGCCATTGTGAGCGCGGTCGCTGTTCCTCCAATCGTGGCATAAAGCCAAGGCTGCTTTTGCAGGGTCCGAGCGAAACCCGTTTCGAGATTATCAACACTGCCATCGTCCAAAGCGTCGAACCCGCCGTAATCGAGAATGAATTCCCCGATCATTGCAGAGACGACTGACGACTGGCGCCACACCGTATTGAGTTGGACGCTTGCCGCAGTGCCAGCGGTGAACCCCGTGAGGCGCGCAGCAAGACTGTTGTAATCAGTTGGCGAAAGGACGTTCGCCCCGCCAGCAGTGCCGAAAGGAAGATACTGGTTCGTAGCCATGAGAACCCCGAATTTAGGATGTGAAGTAGGAGGGACCGACGCCCCATGAACCGGCGTCAAATCCGCCGATGTACTGGTTGCTCACGTCGAAGCCAAACACCGGCGCGCTGGTCACAGTCGTGATGGCGTAGTTGACTCGAACGCCTTCCGGCTTGATCGGTAGAAACCCTTGGTTCAACAGCGCGATAAAGAGCAGCGACGGAATTGTGCCGGAAATTCCTACCGTCATCGTCATATCGAAATTGTCGATGACAAAAATGTGCGTTCCCGGCGACTGCGAGAAAACTAGGTTGAATGCGGCCTGCGCCGTTTCAACCCGTCCATCCCACTGGTTCGCCGCAATCTTTGCCTGAAGGAATATCCGGTACGTTTCATCATCGAGACGCGTGACACCGCTGTCACTGTCATACGGCCCTTTCCAGACGCCAAGATCAAAGCCCCGGAGCGCATCGTCAAAGCTAAACCAGATGTTCGGGATCGGCGTCGGTATGAAGCGGGATCGCCCGACCCACTGGCCGACGGCGTCGAGTTGCACGCCAACAGCCACATCAAGATCAAAGTCCTGCGGCATCTGGCCGAGCATGAGCTGAAGGTTTGCAAAGGGATCAAGAACCGCCGTCAGCGTCGATGTGAAGACCGGCTTCCCGCGATAATACGGCGTGATGAGATCGAGATAGTCGTCAGTTGTGGCCATCATGTCACCGTGACGACGATATTGGCGACACCGCAGGCCGCGGCTTCATTGAAGGCAATGGCGATGTCCGCAGCGGCCAATGAGTCAGCGAGTTTTGCGATCTGCAAATTCGTTACCTCATATGTCGCGCCCGAACTGTTGTTACCAAGGTTCGCGGGGACGTAGAGGCGCGTGTAGAACACGCTCTGACCGATCGGCAGGGCATTGATGTAATCGGCCACTGCCTGTTTCAGCGCGTTCTCAATCGCAACCGTGTACCCCGCGAACGCCTTGACGGTGATGCCGGCCTTTATGCCGATGGACACGGGGCGTGAAAACTTGACGGCGTGCGAAACGCCAATGTCATCGACAATTGTGACCGTCGTCGTTCCGAACGTTCCAGACCC
Organism: Rhizobium oryzihabitans; assembly: GCF_010669145.1. NCBI lineage: Bacteria > Pseudomonadati > Pseudomonadota > Alphaproteobacteria > Hyphomicrobiales > Rhizobiaceae > Rhizobium > Rhizobium oryzihabitans. The sequence continues at coordinate 381,112 of NZ_CP048632.1, read as the reverse complement.
TGGCGTTTTCTTGTCAGCAATCGTCTGGCCGATGGTCTGGGCATCACCGCCTTCCACGATCAGCGCAATCGAATGGCTCGGAATGCCGTTGCTGTCCGTGACGTCCGTATCGTTCTCGTAGGCGCGATACCGGGTTACGCCAGTGATAGCCGCCACTGCGCCGACAATCCCCTCCAGAATGGTCAGGGAGGGCAAAGCAGTGGACGTGGCCTGCCGATTGCGAAGGTTGGCGTCCGTCTCGACCGGATTGCCCGGATTGGCGATTGCGGCATTTGAGACGCTCTGCCAGCCGCGCGTCGGTGTGGCGATGGTCGATACAGCGCCGATAGCTGCGGTGACGGCGCCGATGGTCTGGCAGACTGCCGTAACCGTGATCGTGCCGGACGGCGGGATAACGACGCTAGCTGGGAGGCTCCAGTTGTTGCCCGCATCGTCCGACACGATTCCATTGGTGACTGTTGTGCCGGCAACACCGATCAGCGCCACATCAACCGTAGAGTTGGACGCGATGTTGCGCGCGATCCCGTTGATCTTCACGACGCTGGACAGGCCAACGCCCTGCGCCGTCGAGGGCGAGAAGGCGTTATAGACCGAAGCAGCCATGTTATTGGCGTCGGTGATTGCCAGTGCCAGAAGCGCGATGAATTGACCATCGAGGGAATCCGGCTCCAGATAGACGTCAGAGCCATAGATGCCCTGATACGCGCTCTTGAGATAGGTCATCACGTCCGTATAAGCCGGAACGCTGATGCCGTTCTGATCAATCACGCAGACTGGTGTCATAGCCATCAAAGCGTCCCTGTCACTGTCGTCTTGCCGTACTCGGTCGATATCGTGGCCGAGACGTTGAACTCTCGGGTTTCCCGGTTCAGGTCACTGGAATAGGCGTCGATCTGGGTTACACCCTGCGTTCCAAGGATGCGCGACCGAATGATCGCATCGCGCGTCTCGCCGGTGTATTTGCCGAGAACCCGCGTCTTCCACGGGATGCCCTCGGATGTGTCGAGGAACCACTGACCCTGCTCCAGATATAGCCGTGTCAGCACGCACTGCGCCGGGCCGTCAGGAACGTCTTTCCAGAAATCCTGCTGCTGGTTTCCGAAAGAATAATCGCCATTGGCGTCAAGCTTTCTCACACGCATCAAAGCACCGCATAAACCTTGTTGGACGGTCCAGCTTCTGTGGAGACTCGTGATCCACCCAAGCCGCCGAGATCCACTCTGGATGAGGTGATGTTCACCAGCATTCCCCCTACCGTCATGTTGACTTGAGACGGCGTGAAGGTGCCACTTGATCCACTGGTCTGAACCTTCACATCGTCCTCCTTCAGCGAAACTGTGGTGTTCCCGCTATCAGACCGGAGTTGAACGGAATCTGTGCTGACGTTGGTCAAAGCCTTTCCGTTCGACCGGAACCCGACCATCGCAAAGCCATCAGACAGGTCATGCGTGCGCGCGTCGATCTGGCTTTGCACGCCCCCGCTCTGCTGCCATGCATCGCTCGGCCGCGAAGAAAAGACGACAAGCGCCTCATCGCCAGCTTTTACCGGGAAAGTCATGGATGCCCCGCCGCCTGTCGGAAAGTGCATCGGCACGTCCGTCAATAGCGGAAGATCAACTGCCTTCACCGATCCGTCTGGCATCTTCTGCTGGCTTTTGATCGCCGGCTGAAGCGTTGCCGTCTGTTTGGCGAAGTCCACAGATTGGACGATGGCCGGAACAGCCGTCCACAGCGAAGCCTTGAAGCCGTCGAGCATCGCCCGGAAGGCCTCTTCCAGATCGCCAGTGCGTTCCCTGATATCCATTAGAGAGCGATCCCTTGAGAAGCGATGGAAAGAGGTATTGGTCCCTTGCCATCAGCGCGAAGGCAAAGGATTTGAGTGTACCAAGGATCACCGCGGGTATCCCCGCTGTGGTTGACCACAAGGCACTTGTAAAAGCCGTCGTCGGCGGTTGACGGGATCATGGCGTTGTTGACGACCGCGGTGTAATCAGCGCTCAGTTTTGCTTCCTGAACCGATGCCTGATCGATCTGGATAAGGCTGCCCGGGCCGATCTGCGGGTTGAGCAGGCACGTCACCAGAATGCCGTCGATCGATTGGACGGGAAGTCCAATCAAGCCGGTGCGCGAGTTGAGGACGATTGCGCCGCCCTCTTTCGGCTCGTTGTTCTTCGTGACGGTCAGTTCGTTGTTCTGGATCGACCAGCTCGTTCCGGTCGAAATCGCGATGGTGCGAAGGATGTCCCGAGCCATGCCGAACATGACGCGCGCCCGAGGCATCTTCTTGTCACCCAGATCGGCAATCTTTCCCAAGGTGATGCCAAACGGCTTGAGAGCCTCGTAAACCGCCAAAACCTGATCACGATAGCTATGGCCGGCGGCCAGCGTCTTGCTAACCGTCGCGAAATTGTAAGCTTGATCACCGCCCTGTGCGATGATGTTAAGATAAGTGTCGACCGGGTTTTCACGGCCGGAGCGCTTCTGGATGATCTGGCCTTTGAAAATCAGGCCGGGGTTTTCCTCGTAGCCGGCCTCAAGCGTGACTTCCGTGCCCTCACCCTTGATACGCTTTACCGTCTGATCCGACAGGTTGGTGATCGTGATGTCCGCTGCATTCGGAGACTGCAGATTGTGCTGCGTAACCTGAAACCGGATGCGAAGCTGCGACAGGTCAACGCTGTCACCGCCGCCAGCCACAGTGAGCTTGCAGTACCGGAGCCATTGCTGAGCCATTGATCAAACCTTGGTATAGAGATGCGACGTGGTGCCGAGATTATCGAACGTCGGAACGGCATCAGGATCGCCGTCGGTCGCCACGTAGAGCGCAACACCGATCCCGAGATATGCGTACTGCGCCAAGAGATCAGCGCCGGTGACCATCGGGAGACCGTTTGCCAGCGGGTTGCCGTCAGCATCAGCAATATCCAGCAGCCAGCCGCCCATATCTGCCGCCACATAGCGCGTCGTCAGTTGGTACGTGGTTTCCTTCAAAATGATCGAAAACGTCTCTGGTGAGCCGCTGAGAGGGATTTCGTAGTATGTTGCCACGGTGAGCCTCTCGACATTTCAAAACAATTGCCCATCATCATCCAGATAAACAACCTGGAGAACTGAATGAGAAAAACTCTCGCCCTGATCGTGCTTGCTGTTTCAACCCCTGCCCTTGCGGCCGGAACCGTCCCATATGGATCGCGCGCCGGCATGGAGGTGACCGTCGTGCGCATGAGTGGTCTCGACACCACCAAAGCCAGGATAGTCACTAAACACACCCGCGAGAACGCGATCAGCTTTTGCCGAGACTACGTCCAGAAGGTCACCGAGGACTGCGTCAAGGAAGAACTGTCCGTTCCCCTGAATGATTCCGTCTCTGCAAATTGCAAGACCGGCGAGTTTGAAACCTTCACCGGTGAGCGCCTTCGCTTTGCCGGCAAGTCCAGAAGCCCGAGCATGTCGAAGTACCGTATCATCGACCTTGCGACGAAGCAGGACTTGGATGGATCATCCGCCTCCGGCTACCCCGTCGCGATGATGATCTACAAAGCTCTCTGCCCGAGGACCGCACCTGCGGATTACTGATCTCTCAGCCGTCGCGCGCGTAGGTGAACCCGGTCGTCTGGTACTGCTTCGCTCCGCCATTGCCGATCGACGTTGTACGCGCCGCTTGGCTCTGCTGGCTTTTCGGCGCTGAGGTCGTTGTCGTGCTGACGATGATGATCTCGCGAAGCCCGACCGTCACCAGCAGCGCATTTTCCGAATGTTCATCCGTCACCACTTCAAGCGATCGGATCAGCATGTTCGAATATGAGCGCTTGCCGGTGAAGACCGAAAACGGCAGGCGCATCTGCTGGAGCGCCAAAAGCTCCTGATAGACCGCCTGCACATATCCCGTCGTTCCGGCCGTCGAGTTCGACCACCCACAGCGCATCTCGATCTCGGAAGGCATCTTGAATGCATGATCCGAGATTGCCGCTCCCTGCTCCACCGGATGATCGGTAATCACCAGCTGGTCGCGGTGCACCTCTTCCACGACCACATCGGGGATGATGAACCCGATGAGGCGCGTGGGGGAGAAGATCAGAGCAAAGGCGTCGTCAAGCAAAGACATCAGCGAATTGCCCCTTGAGTGTTGCGCAGGAGACGGCCATTGACCGATTCCTGCTTGCCTGCCACCGCGTTGGCCGTGTCTGTCGGGTTGGAACTCCCAATCACGGTGATGTTCGTGTTCTGGTTCATCGTTGCAGACGTTCCAGAATTGATCCCCGCCGGCTGCATGAGCGGTGGAACCGCATTCCCGCCAAAGGCAGGATGAGCACGCCTGAACTTCTCAGGATCGCCGCCAGTGCCCTGCGGAGCGTCTTGCAACGTCCTTGCCCAGCGATAGGCGTTATCCGTGCGGATAGCCGTGTCTCTGGCCTTGTTCGCGGGTCGCTCGAAGTCATAGACGGCAGCTGCAACAGCTTCGTCAACGCTATTCGCATCCATCATCTTCCGCCACGCCCGCCGTGCGCCGGTATCGTTGGACTGCGTGAGTTCCCAATAGGCACCCTCCAGCTTTTTCTCATGGGACGTGTTGTTGTCCCACATGTCGATGCCGGTTGCCGCAAGGATCGCGTTCCTGCGGTCCCTATGGTGCTGGAATGGTCCGCCCGCCAGGCCACCGTCGCCAACCGCATTCGGGTTGAAGTTGGATTCGCCTTGCTCGTTCCCGACCATTGCAAGCGCCGCTTCGCGCGACAGACCCTTGCTACGCCAGAACCGGTAGGATCGCAGTGCGTTCTCGGACTGCTGCCGAGTGTTGACGGCTGGGCCACGCTGAGGGCTTCCAGAGCCCCGGCACCTCCACCGCCGAACATCCCTTTGACCTTGCCGTATCCCCAGCGAAGCGCGTCATCGACGCCCCAACGCCCGAGGCGAGGCGCATTCGTGAGCCCATCTCCCGGGTTGACGATCGAGTTAGCGCCTGCCGCCGCTGCACCATAGATGCCCAGCATTCCAAGGAACTTGCCCATCAAGCCGCCACCCGTGCCGCCGACGAGCAGCCCGAGCATGGAGATCAGCTTGCCAAGCACTGCGGCGCCGACAAGAACCTCAATCGCGGCCACAAGCCCCTTATCGCCGGTAATGGATTCGGCAATGTTGGTGAAGCCGGTCCAGACAGGCTCAAGCTTGTCCAGAACCTCACCGAGATTGGTTGCCAGCGTGGCGATCACCTCAGCAGCGTCACCGAAAGCCTTGGAGATGGCGGGGCCGTTGTCGACCATCCATTTCTGGATCTTCTCCATGTACTCGGTGATTTTCGGCATGTTGTCCGAAAGGACTTTACCGAAAAGCGTCTCGATGCTCGCTGCCATGGCGTTGACGCCACGCATGAAGTCTCGAGATGCCTTGGAGGCCTTGTCGCCATTGAGCCCGAAAGCTCGATCGCGTTCCTTCTGTTCCTTGATGAACCTCTGCAACTCGCCGCTTTGCAGCGCGCGGAGCATGGTTTCATCAATCCCCAGCGCCGAGGCATACTGGTTCGCCTGATAATAAGGCATCGACTTGAGCCGCTTGCCCAAGTCTTCCATGACGTCGATCTGGTCGCGAAGCTGACCGTTACGAGCTCGCGTCTGCACGCCGAGCGACTTGACCAGGCTTTCATAGCCCGGATTGGTTCGCAGCCTCTGGCCGAACGCCTCGATCGACTGAATGGCGCCCTGATACGATCCGCCAAGCTGCGAGACCGCATAAGACAGAGCGCGGATATTCTGGACAGAGGCGCCCGTACGCTGCGATGTCCAGTACAGGCTATCGAAGTTCTTCGCGACCTGTTGAAGCGCCTCAGCGGTCGTCTTTGCCGCCGCAACGATGGCCTTCGACATAAGCTCGGCCTGCAGAGTGGCAGACCGGACGCTATCCTTGAATTTTCTCTCGGACTGCTGGTCTACCCCGTAGCCGATGGAGACGAGGAACTCGCGGATGGTATCGGCCATCAGTTTTCCCTCGCCGCCTTTTGCGCACGCTGCGTGTTTTCGTCCAGCGCGTCTATTGCTTCATTCATCTGCGCGATGTCGCACAGGTCGACGGAGCCGTCTTTCAGGCTCTCGTATCGGCAAAGCCCCCGCATCACGGGACGCATCATCCAGTCCATGCCATCCGGCAGGCTGACCGGATCAAACTTTACGCCGGCTTCTGATCGGGGGATGCTTGCTGGCCGGCGCTCATAAAAGGGAGAAGATTGTCCGACACCACCTGAAAGACGATGCGAAGCAGAACGGTCATGTCCATGTCGGCAAACATCGGCTTGTTGGTGCCGCGCGTCCACACTCGAACATAACCGGGGCCATCGAGGCGATAGACGACGCTCATGCATTCCGAGATGATGTAATTCACATCATCGTCTGGCATCTTGCCGACGATCTCCAGCAACGGCTGCAAGGCGCCGATGTCACCCTTGATGCTTTTCAGCACATTGGGCACAACGGCGATCACAGGAGCAATGCGACGAGCGACGTGAAACTGCTGCATCGCGTCGAGCTGCTCAGCCCGATATTTCACGTCGTTGATCTCGAATTCAGACATTAGACGCCCTCACCCAAAATCTGGTCGATCTTGCCAGCCTGCCATGACCATTCGACGGTGTTGCCGTCCTTGGCGTAGGTCAGGTCTGGAGCCTTGGCGAAAGCGCAGATTGCTGCCGTGATGCTGTCACCACGGGCCGTGTCGCGGATCGTGATGGTGTTGCGACCGTGAAGCGCCGATGACGTGGTCTGGTAATTGTAGAGCGTCATCAACTGCTTGTTGACTGGGCTGGTTTTCAGCAGCCGGACCGAGACGGTTCCAGACTTACCGGCGTGAAGGGAGTGCATTGCACTACCGTCGGCGCCGATCGTCATGGTGTTCTTGTCTTCGGTCATCGTGATGGTGATGCCTTCCTCGGAGTTGCCGGAGCCATTGCCGAGAGAGAAGTTTCCACCGGGGCCGGCAATCGAGGCCGTCACGTCCAAGAAGGAATACGTTGCCATGTTTTATCCTTTCAAAGCAACCGATTACCGGTTGACGTTGATAATCACGTTTACCTTGTGGACGGCGCCGGCGAGTTTTGCTGCAACCTGGATTGTCGGAGCAACGCGAGTTTCACGCGCTGCCTGCGTCTGGGTCGCAACCTTCGGCGCATAGACGTAGTAACCCTTGGTGAGCGTATCGCCCTGGCTCAGTTCACCGAATCCACCAGCATTCCAGACGCCGGGAGCGACCAGACCGTTGTTGACCGCCTCGTCCATCGTGGACTCGATCACGTTGACGATCATGTTCACGCCTGCGTCTGTCTGTGGGATCTTCGTGGTCGACTGGTAGAGCAGATTGTAGACGTTGTTCTGGACTTCGTTCTGCAACCAGTCTGTGCCGTGCACTTCATCGAAGAAGTACCCGTTGGCCATCACGCCTTCCTGAATGATTGCCGTTGCATTGGCATAGGCGACGAAGACGTTGCAGTTCTTGCCCTTGAGAGCGTTCGCCTGCGTCTGCGTCAGCTTTTCGGCCGATACACCCGGCTCCTGCTTGAACTTCAGCGTGATCGTGCTGTTGTTCGCCGTGAAGTCGACCGTGAAGGCGCGACCGAGCAGCGATGCCACGGCGTAAGGTGACGAGGACGAATACTGCGTCACAGTGCGCTTATAGTTCGCCGTTTTCAGCAGCGCCGGCAGGTCGTTCACGACAGTCGAGTCCAGCGCCTGCGTGTTGGTGATCGTGATGCCCAGGATATGCGACACCGCAGCACCCTCGATGAAGGCAGCGGCGGCAAGATAGGCGGCATCGTTCGGGGCGGTCGCAGTTGCCACCGTGACGCCGTACCAGTCGTTGGACATGTCGGCAAAGGTCGTCAGGGCAGATACCAGTGTTTCGGCAGCAATGCCTCCTACCGGGGCAGAAGCCAGACCGGTGGTGAGCTTCAGCTGCGCGGAAATGTCCGTTCCCGAGCCGGTTGCTGTGGCGTATCCAACGGTCGACGTTACGCCGGTCGTGTCAGACTTGACGACAAAACGACCATTGGCAGCATCCCATGTGACGGTTGCTCCGGTCAGCGCTGTGTCGATGACGGAGGCAACGCCGTTGAGGTTCGTCTCGGACGAGAAGTTCAAGGCAGACAGCGTTTTGGTCGCGCCGTCGATGTCGATTTTCATGGACCCAGTGGTGATCGAGGTCCATGCAGACATAAGCTGCTCGGAAGCCGTCAGGACGCCACCGTTCAGCGTCCCCTTCGTGGCGGTCTGTGCCCAGCGGCCCACGTAGAGGATTGCGGGCTGGGGGCTCTGCGAGAAGAACAGATTGGCGGCCAGATATTCCGGGGCGGTCGTCCCGAAATCAGATGCCACGCCGTCGAGGTCGGAATAGGTCCGCATCCTCTGTCCGGTGTCGATGACGTCGCTGGATCCGAGGATCAGGAGCGCGCCGAAATTACGTGCAGCCGCGGCGATGGGGCTCAGGTTTACCGAGACGTTCACCACGTTGTTGACATTGAGACCTGTCGCCATTGGCTATCGCTCCTGTGCGGTCCAGTTTTCGGAATTGGTTTCGGATTGAATGGAGCCATCGGCCCCGAGCAGATTGAGAACCGGATAAGTCCTCGTGATCTGTCGTCTCAGCGTGAACGGCACGTCGAAACGGCGCATCCACTGCGTGCTGATGAGTTCTGGCGCTGCAATCGTGTCTCTGGCCTCGTAGAAGGCCATTCCCTGCGATTGGAGCACTTCCATGTTCTGCGGTATCTGAAGGCCGTCCTTGAAGGCTGAGGCGTACGCCTGCCCTGCTGGCCCGTAGAAGGAAACGAGCAACTCAATCGTTTCGTGTGTGATCGATTGATCGCTGCCATCGCCGTCGCCCAAGTGGCGCACAGCGTTGAAATTGTCCGAGCGCTGACGAGTGATCCCGAAAGCGCACCAGTTGACGTTGATCGCGGGCGGCTTTGGCGGGTTCTGTTGCCACCGAGGGCGAACCAGAGAGCAGGCAAGCCCCGTAATCCCGACGATTGCCGCCTGTATCTGGTCTTCAAGCTCGGCATCCTGCGCCGGTCCTGTTGACGTGGGCTGGAGATATCCGCCCGTTGCTGACGTGTTCATGTCGGGGAAGCCTCAAGCAGATCGGTCATCGTGAAGATTGCCGAGACGAAGCCCGCCCCGAAGTTCGTCCAGTCGTTCAGCGCGGTCAGGCGATAGTTGACGCTGTTCCACGCCATTTCATCCGCCTGCGTCGTTTGTGTCGCGGCAACGAGCCTGAAGGTCGTATGGACCATCACTGCCCCTCTACCCTCGTCAGTTCAGGAAACCGCTTCAGCATGTCTCCTTGGCCCGCTGTGACGACAGCAACGACGTTGGTGAACGTCTCCGTCGTGATCACGGGTCGACCGTTCGATCCGATTGTCTCGGTCTTGCGGGTGATCGTGACCGTGTCGCAGAAGTCCGGGTCGGACAGGATTTCGGTGACGTCAAGCGTTGCCATGGTCACTCACCTTTCGGACGAACCGCGTAAGAAATGCTCTGTCGAAGAGAACCGGTATCAATCAGCGGCTTTTCACCAGTACGACCCTTTGCCTTGCGCTTAGCCAATGTGGCTGGGGCGAGAGGATCGAAAGGACCATCGGTGATTTTCTTCTGCACAGCCGCCTGACCGATAAGCCCGACCTTGTGCAGCGTCTTGTCGGCGGCTTCTGCGTCACCCGTGAGCGACTTGATAGCGCCGGCCTCCATCGTCTTGCCGATATCGGGTTTTGCGTTCTCGATGCCTGGCACAAGGAACGCGCGCTGAGGAATGTTCTTCTCAGGCACCCCGGTTTCCATCAGGTAGCCGATCTCGGCATTCGTCAGCGGCGATTTCTCCCCGTCGTCCGGCGGCCGGTCGGCTTTATCCATCGGAACCCCGACGAGAACTTCTTTCTTCGTCAGGGCCTTGATGTCCGATAGAACCTTGTCGACCAAATCCTTCTGAACGGTGAGGCCAAGCCTGTTGACCATCAGGCGGCAACCCAGCGCGCTTTGTCTTTTGCGTTGACGAAGAACGGTGTTGGCGTGGAAGCCGCAACAAAGGAACGCGCAGCAGTCGTGGATGACGGGTCTGCGGGGGTAGCGCCGAAGGTCACCCAGCAATCGGCCGACGCGATGACGTTGCAGAGCGGGCTCGAAGCATTGTCACTGGCAGGCGCTTGCGTGGTTGTCGTCCCCTCGGTAGCGAGGGTCTCTGCGGACTGCAAAAGCCCAAGGACCGGAGCACCATTCGCGCTGCCCTTCAGTTGCTGGCGCCATTCAAAATGCACTCCAGAGAGAGCCATGTTGATCTCCGTTAAAGCTGGAAACCGCCAGCACCGAACATGTCTCGCAGATCAGCGAAACGCGTGCCGTAGGTCGTGAGATTGAGATTGCCGGCGCCCTCGACTGTGGCGACAGTGGTGTCGTAGCTGACGGAAACCCCATCAACCGATTTCGATGACTGAACGCCAGAGGACGAACCGGGAATGCCGCCGGCCGCCGCCGCCTTGCTATCCTTCTTCCAGATTACAAGGTTATGCGCCGTCAGCAGATAGACGCCGAGGTCGTAGAGCGTTCCCCATCGATCAAGGTTGACAAGATTTTGAGCATATCCCAGCCACAGATTGACCGTGGCGTCGGGATAGGCATTGGTGTCAGCAAATTCAGGGAACGCGGTTCGGAAGCCAGCGGCGTCAGCCATGGGTTATTCAGCCTGTTCCGCGGCCTTCGCCTTTGCACCGCCAGTCTTTGGCTTGGAGGCCAATGGGTTCGGCAGGTCGGCGTCAGCTTTCTTGTTCGGGACGTCCCCGCCTTTAGCCGCTGCGACTTCAGCCTGTTCCGCGGCCTTCATCTGCGCCATGCGGATGGCTTCCTGGCTTTGGCGAACAGCTTCGTTCTGTGCGGCCAACTGTGCGGCGGCAAGCTCCTCTGCTTCCGTCTGAGCCTGTGCGGCGGCAGCGCGGCGCTCTTCCGAGGCCTGAACCATCCACTCATGGCTGCCTTCCGGCGGCGCAGGAGGCTCGTATCCTTCCAGATGGGCCTTCGTGAACCAGTGGTCGGAAACTTCCTTGTTCACATCATGCTCGCCAATGTCGAACACCTTGATCTCGCCGCTGTCCAGCGTGAGCTTGAACGGCTTGGCGACTTTGATCTTTGCCATCGTTATTTCTCCTTGTAATGGGATTGGGCGGGAAAGTGGTTATCCCCGCCCGCTCGATGGCTGGGCGTCAGATTCCGTCCATATAGCCGAGCGTCTCCTGATAACGCGCCTCGACCTGCCCGATACGGCCGAAGTAAGTCGTGATCTGGTAGAGCGAGCGGTATTCAACCGGCGTGCGCTGCATCGGCACCAGCGGGAACCGGACGTACTTCGGATCCTTGGAGTACGCCAGCATGCGGTCTGTGCTGCCTGCGCCGCGACCGGTCAGCCATTTCAGCGGCTGAATGTTCAGCGGCTGGCCGTTGACCGTGTTGGAGATGCAGTTCTGCTTCAGGTATTCCAGGATCGACACGTTGCCGGCCGTGGAAACCGTCTGCGAGGCAAGATAGCCGAACTGAGCCGGGGGAATGCGCAGATCGCTCGGCGCCACGGCATAGCCGGACGCTGCCCATGCTGCGTTGAGGACGGTGTTAACGTCCTTCAGGATTTCTGCCGGGGTCTTGTTGATCCAGAGCGGAGAACCGCCGGCGCCGTTGGGGGCGTTCGTCGGGGTGACCGATGCAAGGTTGCAGAGGCCGTAGCAGGAAGGCAGGGTACTGTCACCGATGTAGACCTGCTCATCGATGTCCATGTTCCACTTGAGGGTCATGGCATCGTATTTCTGCGTGTCGACCGGACGGCCAAGCTGGGCGGCGCTTTCGAGCTCCGGGATGGTCCAGGAAAGTTCCATGCCCCAGAGGTGCAGAGGCTGGGGGTCTTGCCGATGTCGATCTGGATGGTGGAGATCGCATTCGCGCTCTTGCTGATCCAGTTCTTGCCGGTCGGGGTGATGCCACCAGGTGCCGCGAACGAGCTGTTGGTGAACGAAGCAAGCTCGTCACCGATCTGGACGTCTTCACGCAGGTCGATATCGCGCGACCATGTGTAATTGACCAGCGGCTGGTTCAGGGTCTGGTCGAGACGCTCAAGCTCGCCAACGAGGAAGGCGCCGGCAGAGTCGATGGTTGCCCGGTCGAAAGTCGTGAAATTGTCGCGGGTCTTTGCGCGCAGGGTCACCGGCGAGGTAAGTGCGGTGCTGCCCACGATGTTGCGAGGATGGAACATGTGTTTCTCCGAATGAACGACGGCAGCGCCGCCTCAGATGGTGGGGATGACGGCGGGGCTACCGCCGCTGGGATCAGATATTGTAGGCGATTTCCACGTTTCCGTTTGCGTCGGCCGGACCCATGAAGGTGAGGCCGGCAGGAGCAACGGTGTTGGTGGAGTCCGCAGCACCTTCGAATCCGCCGATGGGCTTGCCAGCAGCAGCGTTTGCAACGCGGATGTAAACCTGTCCGCCCTTTGCGACGGTCGCGCCGCCGTTGAGCAGAATGGTCATGTAGCCGCGCTTGAGGAACGAGCCGATCCCACCGGTCTGGGACGGGGTTGCAACGCCGAGAGCGTCACTGGCCGTGCTGGGCGACTGGTAAGGGAAAGGCTTCACGTTGATGGCCGCAAGGGCAGTAGCCGCCTCACCGCCCGAGAACGGCACGTAGGAGCCGCTGGAGAGCTTTGCAGCAAGGCCGAAGGCCGAGAACGGGGCAGAAGCCGAGTAGAGGCCCGGTTCAACCGTTGCATGCTCGGTACGGGTGAGAACGCCAGCGATACCGGCTGGCATGCGGGTCAGGTAAGACACCATGGATTATCTCCTTGGGAGGGGTCAGCGCTTCCAGAAGGCGCGGTGGGCTTCGTTGATGCTCTTGATCGAATTTGCGTGAGCATCGGTGGCAGCGCGCCGGGTATTGTCGAATACCTGAGCGCGGTTGTTGGCTCGCTTGGCGAGTTCGGAAGCGCCGACGAACATCTGCTTGGCAGCGTCACAGGTGAGCTTCGTAAAATCGGGGCGATCACCGACAAAGGGGGTGACGAATTCCTTGCGGTCGTCGTCCTTGAAGGCATTGGCAAGGGCCTTGCGGCGCAGAGCGCAGAGCGAGTCTGCAGTCTTCTTCTGGTCGGCCTTGGCGTCGAAGGTCGGCAGCTTGATGCCGGGGGAGAGGATTTCAGCGCGGGCGAGAGTTTCGGTGAACTCGGATTTCAGGCCAGCGGAGTCGGTGGTCTTGCCGGACTTTTCTTCGTCCGTCTTTCCCTCTTCCTCGCCTTCCTCGTCCTTGGTTTCGCCGTCGTCTTTGTCGCCGTGTTCATTGTCCGTCGTCTCACCAACTTCACCGGCTTCCAGCTTGGCAAGGCGCCCAGCAATGTCGGTGATGGCGGCAGTGAACTTTTCGTCCATGGCCTGGATCAGAGCGGCGACGTCAGGCTGTTCGCCGTCGTCTTTGGTCTCGTCATCCTTTTCGACTTCCGGCTGCTTCAGTTCGATAACGAGCTTTTGCGGCTCGGCTTCGTCGGCCATCGTGTCTAGTTCTTCATTCAGGGCGGCTTCATCCTGGGCCTTGAAGGCCGTCATGATGCGATCACGCCACGTACGTTTTGTACCCATCGGAGGGCCTCCTGTACTGGTTAGAGATTGGTTGTCGCCAACGAAACACCGAGGGCCGCAACGCCCCTTATCGACAAGGGCGACGTGATTGCCGATGATGTTGGTCTGCCGGCCTTTGCCGGGTTCGATCTGCTCGTAATCGGCGTCATAGCCGCACGAGACTTCTGGATTGCCGGCGGTGACCTTGGCGATTGCTGCCTCATCCTGGATCAGGAAGTCAGCCAGCAGAAAGTCGGACAGATCGCCTGTTCCACGCCGTACCGCGACGATGGTGCCTACAGACAGGCTGCGCCAGTTGGACGGGGTTACATCTTCATCGGGGTGGTCAACCGTGATCGGTTTGCCAAGAAACGATGCGACCGTGGCTGGGGCGAATACCTGCGCCTCGTCGCGCGAGATGCGGACAAGGCCATCTCGACCGGGATCAACCGGGACTTCGCCGCCGACGTAGATCAGTTCCCCGATGCGCGCGATCGGCACATCTTCGCAGAGCAGGAAGCCTTCAGGCGTCAGGCTGCGCTTCGGACCGATCTTAACGGGCGTGTAGAAGCGGAACTGCGCGTCTTCGCTGGCGGCCTTGTCACCGGTCAGTTTGCCCTCAGCAAGCGTTCTGGCGACGGCTGGGTGCATTGGCTGCGGCAGGTCATCCAGCGATGCCCAGCGATAGTCCGTGTGTTCCCCGTTCAGTGTCGGGATGAACTTCGGGGAGCCTTCACAGACGAATGTCGTGAACTCCATTCCGTTCGGCGTATCGCGTGTGTCCAGAGAGCGAAGCGTGCGGATCGGAACATTGCCCATCTCCTCAATCGCTTCGCGTCTGGCGGCTTCCTCGGCCGTTTCTCCGTCATCTGCCTTGCCACCGGGGAATGCCCAGTGACCGGCGAAGTTCTCTTCCTTGGGCGAGCGCTTGAGCAGCAACACGGTATTGTCGTCGGCGACGAACGCAATCCCGGCGGCAATGTCTTTCACCGTCTCAGGCGGTGCGCTGCCACGCGAAAGCACTGCCCGCAAACTCAAGTTGCCAACGGCCATTCCATCCCCCTCGATTTTGTGCAAATGTGCGGGCGATGAAGTTGCCCAGACTATCCCCCGACGCTCTAATCGAGGAATTGAACGATCAGGCCAGAGAGGCCTTTGTCGATACGTTCCCGCATGTCGACCAGGCGGATACGTTGGAAGCAGATGCTGCGGCCTTTATTCAATCGGCCGCCAAATTCCTCACCGATATTGTGGGCGAGGGCGGCCAAGGCGCGGAACGCGCACAGCGGATACTTCATCGCCTGGAATGACAGGTTCCGGGTAGCATCTGCAGTTTGGAAACTGCCCTGCATGCCCTTTCATTCCGTCCAAGGTCGGCGGCGAATCCCATCTGACGAATTTGCCATTCATCTCCTCGTGGGAATGTCGCACGTCCTCATCTTCTGCCGTTCTCCAAATATACCCCTCAGACCCGACATATTCGGCTCTCGCCCTCGTCAGTTCCGTTCCTGTCCGGCTTACCTCGGTTCGGGCAATCGTGTTGGCGCGGCTCTTGGCAACGTCACCGCTGCGCATGATCTCCTCGGCCACATACTGAGGACGCTTGCCCTCGGTAAATGCCTTGGTCGATATCTCCCTCACCCGATCCGCCGCCTCTTCCGGCAACGACTTGATGAGCTTGACCTGATCCTGCAGCCGTTCCCGCATCACAGCGCCGGTGGGAGCGCTTTCGATCTCCTTGGCGATGCCTTGGCCTATCCGGCGTGAAACCTCCATCCACGCCGCTCTATCGCGGCTGGCGACGTCTTCCAGCATCCGAAGGGCCGTAGTCTCCGCCCATCCGCCGATGACGTTGCTGTACCGGCGAAGGGCTTGCTCAATCTTGCTTGCCGACGATGGATCACCAACAGTGTAGCCACTGGCTATATCCCCGATGACCCGCGCGATCTTGCGAAGCTGGATCGCGTATCGGGCTTCTGCCTTCTTGGCCCGGATGAATGCCGAGCGGCTTTTCCTGTCTCCGGCCTTATCGAAGGTCTTCACGTCTTCCCGCCTACAATGGCCGCGAGTGGCTTGGGCTCTGGCTTCACCTCGGACACGCTTTCGTCTTCCGACTCGTCCTGGCCCGTCAGGCCCTCAAGGTCTGGGACGGGAGGGTTTGCGTCATCTTCCTCCGCAGCCTTGATTTCCTCATCAGGGATGGCCGAGAAGATGCCCGTGACTTCCGCCGACTGGCGAAGCGTCTTGAGCGCGGTAGCCTTGCCGATCAGTCCCTCAGCATAAGCCGACGATGTTGACCGCTCGACCGATTCCGCGACCTCTGCCTTTTCCTTCTCGCTCATCTGCCAAAGCGGGTTGAACTTGAACGAAAAGTTCTTGGCCGGTTCCTCACCGAAAAGCGATCGATGCATCACGTCGAACAGGATCGTCAGGGGCAGCTTCAGGCGGCGCTCCTGCTGGGCCTTGACGCTATCGTAATAATTCCGCAGATCGCTCTCGCCCGTGGCGTTCATGCCAGCCGGCGACTGCCCGAAGAGGCGAACCAGAGGAATGTCGATCGCACCGGACAGTTGCTGACCGAACTGGAGCAAAACCGCATCCAGACCGGAGAAGGTGTAACTGTCGGCCTGGAACTCGTCGTCTCCGTCAAGCAACGTCAGCCCTTCGTTGGACTGGTATTTGCGGATCATGTCGACCTGCTTGACTAAGCCCTCAAGCGCTGGGCCGCCGGCCGCAATGATCTTGCGGAGATCCTTGACCTTCACCGTCCGCAGATGCGCCTTGTAGACAAGCTGGGCGGCACCCTGCGTTGCGCTGTCAAATCCCACCAGTCGATCATAGAGCCGCTCGACAACCGAGATACCCCAGCCGTTCTCCGTCAGTTTCTGCTGGAACGGCAGTTCGTATCCCTCGATGCGGATGACCCGCGAGTAATGCACCTTCTTGTTGATCAGCGCCGGGGCGTTCTGATTGACGGTGTAGAACTCTGGCTGGCCGAGGTACGGGCCGTACTCTGTCACCGGCTGGTTGAGCGAGGGCTGTACCATCCACCGGTCGAGAACCAGCAGACCCTTGAATGAGCCCTTCGTGATCGTGTCGCGACGGAGTGGCGTGGAAACGTCCTGCCCCTCGATCAGCATGATAGCGACGGCGCCACCATAGAGACGAGCCCACTTGATGGTGTCGTTCAGGTTCTGCCATATCTGCAGGTTATGCAGACCGACGTGGAACTCCTCGATGTGATCCGGGCTGATATCGCCGTTGATGTCCACGCCTTCACGGGTCATGTCCTCGGCAACAACGTCGACCGCCTTACCCACCAGCCAGGAACCGCGGTACATCCATTCGAGACGCACGCGGTCGCGGCTGATCGGGTTGAACCCATAGCTCGAACCGGTGGACATATTGTCCGTACCGATTCCTGTCCGCGCCATGAAGTTCTGAAAACTGTCATGGGTCTGCGCCGGGGAATTCGGCGTCATGGTCCGCTTCTGGATGCGGCTGCTGTTGCGTCTCGACATTATCCAGCTAGCCTCTTCCACATGTTTGCGTCGAACCCGTCACCGAGCGCCAATTCGTTTAAGGCGTCGGCAAAGGCGTCCACCTGGTCATCGAACTGTCCGTTCGGGAACGTGCATATCTCGTCCAGAAAGGCTTCATTCCACGTTCCGCGTACCAGCTTCACGTTGCCCGCTTCCGCCTGAGCAGATGCCGGGCGCGCGCGGGTCGCCTTGTCACCGGTTGGGGCCACCACGACAACATCGAAGCCGGCCAGGAGCTTGACCTTGGTCTCAGCGTCAGCTTTACCGGCCGCGCCAGGGTCTTGAGGCATCCTGATGCGGGTCGTGGCGCCGTCTTGCGTGGCAGTATTCTTGAGGTTCGTGTTGACCTCAGATGCCGACCACCGCGCGCGCCTGACGTCCTCGACGTAGAACGTGTCGTTTACCTTCGCCATCCCAAGACCAACGGTCCAGTCTGGCTGGCGTCCCGGCTTTGCCTTGCTTGCCGCAAAGTCCCATGCCCTGCACCGTTGCGCATTGGCTGGAACTGCATCGACAATCTCAAAGTCGCCACGCTGGAACATGCCTCCCGATCGAGGGGATGGCCGCTGCTGCAATTGCCCTGCAACAGCGTAGGAACCCATCGGTATCTTGTCACGCTCGACAACCTCGCGCGGAAAACGCTCAGGGAAAAGCAATTCCCCTTCTTCCGTGCGCGGATCGTCAAACCCGATCGACGTGTGGCACCGACGCTCTGGCTCAAACTCCATGGGGAGCATGAGATGCTCATACCCAAGGCCAAGCTTCAGTATCTGCCCCGACACGTCACTTTCGTGCAGGCGCTGCATGATAACCACGATGGCCGACGAGGCCGGATTGTTCAGTCGGGTCGGAACAGCCTCCCGAAAGATGCGCGTCGTGCTTTCCCGCTCAGCATCGCTCTCTGCGGTCTCTGTCGAATGCGGGTCGTCAATGATCACCCGATCACCACGGCCACCTGTCAGCGAACCGAACGGCATGCCTTCACGAAAGCCGGTCTTGTTGTTGGCGAAGGATGCCTCACCAGCACGGATAAGCTTGACCTCTGGCCACAGAGACTGGAACCAGTCGGACACGATGAGATCACGCATGCGGCGGCTATCGCGCTTGACGTACTTCTCAGCGTAGCTTGTGGTCAGATACCGCATTGCCGGCAGACCCTTCGGCCCCCATTCCCACGCCGGCCATAGAACCGACGTCAGCAGCGACTTCATGGTCCCCGGCGGGATGTTGATCAGCAGCCGGGTTATCCGCGCGTCAGTTACCGCCTCTAGATGCTCGCACAGCGCGTCGACGTGCCATCCATGCACATATGGCTGCAAAGGCTCCAGAACGTGCCACGCCTCGCGCACGAAGCCCGCAAGAGTGGAACACCGCTCCCGGATCAGTTCGCCGTCACGCTCGACGCGCTGGCGCTCTGCCTCCTTAGCCCTCCTCGCCTTCTCCAGACGTATCAGCCTCAGCATCGTCGCTGGAGACGCCGGCAAGTTTGCGGCAGAGAAGGGCGAATGCGTCAAGCTCGTCATCCCCAAGCACTGTTAAGTCGATCTGGACAGGCCCGCCATCGGGGCCGCTGATCCCTTGCGTGACCTTACCATCGAGGCGGTCAGCTATTTCCTTGATTGCTGCGGTGTCGCCCTTTTCGAGCAACTGGCGCGCGTTCCACCGGAGAG
Organism: Rhizobium oryzihabitans; assembly: GCF_010669145.1. Lineage (NCBI taxonomy): Bacteria > Pseudomonadati > Pseudomonadota > Alphaproteobacteria > Hyphomicrobiales > Rhizobiaceae > Rhizobium > Rhizobium oryzihabitans. The sequence goes on along the minus strand of NZ_CP048632.1, from coordinate 362,285 downwards.
AACCCTTGTAGGCTTTGCACTCTTCTCCGTTAGCCGCCGCTTCCGCCTCTACGATCAGGCATTCCTTGAACGGTTTCGTCTTGGGACGGCCGCCCGGATTGCCGCTTTGACCTGGTTGGAATGTCATGTCCTGTTCTCAAGATTGACCTGTTGATTTCTCATGATTTTTCGGATCGGCCTTTCTTGTTTTGGAAAACCGTTCCCGCATCGAAAGTACCAAGCCGCTAATCGGGATACTTTCTGAAATTATGTTCTACCTGCACAGGCTATTGGACAGATATTCCGCGGTCCCGCACTGTGCGAAGGGCGATGCGCAACCTGCCAGCGCCAGCAGCAAAACGATGGCGATCATCCTCATCTCAAGCACCCCCGCTGGATAACCAGATACCCTGCAGTCTTGCGCTTTCCGCTCTGGTCGACCACCTGCCACTGAATAACGACAGGTGCTCGATCCACGATGCATGGTCGGTTCGGCCGGATGGCGACGGCGGGCGCTTCCACCGGTCTGTCGAGCCTCGGCAGATATGCGACCTGCTTTGCGTCAGACGGGCGCCACAGCGAGAAGAGCACCACAGCAGCCAGTAGACCAAGATTGATGATCCATCGCATCTGCGGGCTCCTGTGGGCGAATACGGTCAATGTCTGGACACGACCACGAAGCCGTTTGTCATCGCGACCTGACGGAGCGTGATTTCGCTACCGATCGCGAGAGGTTCGCCCTCGTCGTCAAACAGAGCTGACCTGATATCGCCGTTGTCGTTTATCTTGCCGATGTACGCCGCGTTGGTTGGTTCCAGGAACCGGGTGCAGGCTTGCTCGCGGTCGTCGTCCACCCTCTCCCGCTCTTGCTCGGTGGTGGTCATGCGATCCCAAGCTCCTCAAGAAAGCCATCGAGACCTTCCGGCTTCTCCGGGCTTGTAACGCGGGCTTTGATCTCTTCGTCCCAATGGTCACCGAGGCGATGCTCCCACATGTTCAGAAGGTTGCGCATGCGGACCAGTTTTATTTCATCGGTCGCCTTGGCAATGCGGCGGCGCCACATCCTGATCTGCTTCCAGTAGAAGCGGTGATCGTTGCGGACGTTCTGTGGCAGGCTCTTGAAGCACTTGCCGCATATCATCTCGCCGGGGAACTCATCCGCCGGCGCGGTCCTGTTGCAACATGGATTGATGCAAAGCGTTCGGCCTGGTTTTGCCGTTCGCTCGACGTTGGTCATCGTGCGAGCTTCCGCATCAGCCACCAGATACCATCGACAAGGATGCAAGACGCCAGACCAACAATCAAACCGGCGATGAGGCCTACCCACCACGGACTGAGCAGCACGGCGTAAAAAACACCAATCATCAGAATGATAGTGGCGTTGTTCATCGCTCTCTCCATGTGGGCGGGTGAATGGGGTTCAGACGATCAGCGCAGTGGACTACCCATGAGGCCTTTGCGCGATAAGTAGTCCAGCGCCTTAGCCCGCAATTCTGCGTCTTTCGGCAGCTTGCGGACTAGTTTTCGAACCAGCATCACTAAATCGTCCACCGTCTGCTCTGCTTCTGTCTTTGGCGTCAGAGCCTTCATGAAATCCTCCGCCGCTTTGGGCCGGGTCGGCGAAACCCGCTAGGTCACCCGCAGGGCCGCCCTTTGTCCTAGGCCACTCTCGGAATCGATCAGCCCCACCTTGTTACGGGCGGGGCTGTGAAACTGGTTGCGGTGGCAGGATTTGAACCTGCGGCCTCTTGGTTATGAGCCAAGCGAGCTACCGGGCTGCTCTACACCGACGTGAATTGGCGGGACCGCTGAGCGCATCAATCTCAGCCTGTGCGGTGCGAACCCTCACGGTATCGCCGGTCCAAATGGTTATGCTGCTTCCAGCTTGGCGCGCCGTCGTGCTTCACGTTCGGCGGCCGTTGTGATATTTGCGGGGCTATTCATCGGCGTTGCATGCCGGTTTATCTCTTCATCCCGCCCACAAACCGTTGACGTTATCGATTTGCATGAGTGTTTTGCCTCTTCGTGTGACACATGTAAACCGGCACAATCACGCAAGATAATTGCACGCTTGCGCAACTTCGTTTCAACCTCTTGCAAGGTTTTTGTAATTTTACGCAATATCGTTCGTTTAACCCATGCGTTTTTGTGAGGGCTACGGCGGTTTCTGTTCTCGATGAAGCGCTTAAATTCCCATCCTTTTGCCTTCACTTCCGCATAGGCAAGCAAAATCTTGCGGTCTTCATCATCAAACACCAACGACACCCAGGAGAAAGCCTCTTCCATCCGCCCGATACGAGGCCTGCTGCACTTCGCCCTGCGCTCGGTCAGATCGTTGACCGCTGCATGGCGCTGCCGGGTAATGTGCTCTTCTCCCGCGACAAGCTCCACCGTTTCATGCCCACGGATCTCGGTGCTAGTTGAGGATGTTTCAGGCCACGCATTTCCGAATAGCTTAGGACCGGTGGCGATCGGCAAAGCCATATCCGTCTCCATGGCCTCAATAAGCCGTTCCAAAATGACAGCCTGTGGTTCCGTTATCGACATGCCGATATCGGCTTCCCGGATAATGTTGCCATCCATGTCGCCAGTCCAGTCTCTCCCGTCTGACTTCCATCCGCGTGGCTCGCCAATGCGGTTTCCGTCTCGGTCCACCTGGTATCCGATGTAAGTCCAGAATTGATCCCGACGCCCGGTTGTTGTGTCGATGAGCTTTTCTCTCCTGACAATAAACACCCTGCGTCCAGCCATGTCGAGGTAGCTCTGTTGCTCGGAAATCTTCATGCCGCGTGCTCCTGTTCAATCATAGCGTCGGCCAACAGCGTGCCGATCTTTTCCCATGTCTTGCCCATTCGCCCGTAGCTCCCATTTACGAGGCGGTGAGCGCGTTTCTTGATGTGGGCAAGGTCTACGCGCCCGAACTCCTGAATTACGTCTGGCGCCTTCCTGTGGGCCATGTGAGCCGATATGAACCGCCATACCGACAGGATAACCACGTCATCAAAGCAGGTTGGGTTACTTGTCTGAATGCAGCGGACCACCAGCCCTGTCAATTCCATGTCTCTTCGCATCAGGCGAGCCACTGTTCTGCCTCCATAGACGACGTTCGCCGGCCGGTCTTTCCACCCTCTGGCATCGGTATAAGGAAGAACCTTGATGCCGTATCCTTCAAGGAAGCGGTGCACGTTGATGCCGTTTGGCGACCGTGGGCGCTTAGCGATTGTCTCGGGGAACAGATCGGCTGCCGGATGGCTGGTCATTACGCCCTCGCCTGCCATTCTGGCCCGTCAATGAACTCCACGCGGGGCATGGTGACCCTCGCCCCTGTAATGGTCGTGCGGACAACACATCCCGGTCTGGATAACGGCGTTACGACGCTGCCCATCTCAGGAGGCTTGACCACAGGGTTTTCCCGCCTGACGTGATTTCTGCGATACGGGAAGCGCTTTCGGTATGTGTCTATCATGCCGCGCAGTTTCTGCGGCGTCATGCCGAGCCGTTCAGCGATCACTTCGACTTTCTGCCCGTCGCACCACATCTGGGCAGCCAGTGTTATGTGTTCTTTGCTGTGCTTGGGTTTGGCTGCTGTGGTCATGCTGCGTCTCCTTTCCCGTAACGAAGAAATTCCACTGCACGATGGAGGTGACGCTGCACCACGACGTTATCGCTCTTGAGCCGCTTGATCATTTTCCACGCCACACAGGCTCCCTGTCGATCCGTGGTGAAGCAATCGCCGCCGTTGGCGCACTTGCCTTCTGCACCGCACTCCCACGGCGCTCCGCTCTGGCAGGCCACCATCGCCTTGCCCCATTTCTCATGGTCTTTGGATGCGAGCCATGCTTCGACCGGTCTGTCGCTCATGCCGTAACCCCCTCCACGCTGATCTCTTTGCCCTTGCGTTGTGCCTTCTCGACAATGGTTCGCTTATTGCTGCCCTTGGCTTTGACAGATGGAGCCAGATTGAAATGTGCGTCGGCTGTTGCCTTGGCCGCAAATACCAGGGCGCCGTCGCGTCTCATTACCCGCTGCTCGACGGAATACAGAACCCGCCACGCTGCTACCTCTGCTGCAAGCTCTGTCGAGAACTTCGCTACTCTCCCGCTGGTCTTCACCACTCGGAACGATGCTGCCCACACAGGCCGGTAATGGGCCTCGTATTCATTGCCGGTTGGGACGGCTTTTGCTGCAGATTTGTTCGTCATGCCGCCTCTCCTTTCGTGATCTTCTCCACCATCTCAATCCGCCGGCCGATCCAGCGCATCACGTTTACCGCCATAGAATTCCCCAAACTTTTGTATCGAGGCCCGTCGGGCGACGTGTCTTTCTTGCCCCATGGGACATTGGTGAAATTGTCGGGAAATCCCTGCAAACGCTCACATTCGGTCGGGGTCAGTCGGCGGACGGCCCAATCCTGAGCGACATACGATTGTTGTTTCATGCCGGGTTCTGCGGCGAGAGCTCCAACCACCTGCCCGTCGCCACCGAACAGGCGAACCTCGTCACGGGTGTTCTGAGCGAAAGCCACAGCCGGCGGGTGCGCACCTGATGCGAGAGGATGACAAGGGTCTCCAATCTGAGGATTGCTGTAATTGGCCTTGCTGGTGATCTGCGTTGTATCGAAAGCAACGGCTTGCACCTCTGATCGAGCTTCCAGCGTGTAGGAAATGCCTTCCTGAACGCCAACGCCGTCAGGGCCACTGTTTGGGTTCTCGCGCAGGGCGCCTGCCTGTATGGCAACAGGCACAAACTTTCCACCGCGTTGATTGAATATGTGCTGATCTTCAAGCCCCATCTTGTCACCATAATAGGTGTCGAGTGTCGGAGAGACTTGAGCCGGCCAGTCACCTGTTATCATGCCGGGGTTTACGCCTGCTCCGCGACTGCGCGCAGCGCTCGCATCAATTGTTCCGGCAGTTCCTTCCCCCGGTTCTCGGCGCGGCGCAGAATCCCCGCGCATGCCTTGGGGCTCAAGTAATACTGCTGCGGCACGTCGCCAGTCTCCAAGATATCCGACAACGAACACACGCCGTCGTCGCTGAGGGACAGCCCGTCCAAAGCCGTCCACTCGGACATATTGAGCGTCAAGAACTCGGTAGGCGAACCCATACCCGCATTCCCGAACGAATGAGAGAAAGGTCGCAAAATCGCTTTCTTCAATCCATTCGTCTCCGGCTTCGCGTCCTTCAATTCCTGACTGAATACCGCCTTCACCGTCCTCTTCATCCGTGACAGAGGAAACGACACCGGGGACGTTTTCCCATACGATCCAGCGGGCGCGCAGGCGCCGAGCCAGGCTGAGATACTCAAGGGCGAGGTTACCGCGCGGGTCATCCAGTCCGAGACGCTTTCCTGCGACCGAGAAAGACTGGCAGGGTGTTCCTCCCACAAGAAGGTCGATTGGTCCTGCATCCGCGCCGATCTGCGTGAAGTCGCCATAGTTCGGTATCCCGTTCTTTGCCAGCGGTTCTCCTGGCATGTTCGATCCGTAGTGATGAGCGAGGACGGCCGAGGGAAAGCCTCGATCTCGCTGAAGAATGCCGGCGTCCATCCGAGTGGATGCCAAGCCATGGTCGCGGCTTCGATGCCGCTGCACACTGAGCCGTATCTCATGCGAAAAGCCCCCTGCTATTCACTGCCTTCTCAAACGCCGGCCCAAAGCTGGTGCTTGAGCCGTTCCATTGGATGGGGGTCATGCAGACGCTCCAATCTTGCCTTGAAGCACCGCGAGTATCTCGCAGCTATCGCTATTCATCGTGGCCGAGTGGTAGACGTACCATTTGTCCCACGCCTCCACCCCTTCCGAGCCATCGAACTTGAGCCAGTAGAAATGGCTTTCGTCACGGTTCAACATGAGCGCGTAACCCTCCGGCATAGACCGAATGCCAAGAGATTTGTCCCGGCGCGTCGATCCCAACGCTTCGTGCTCGGAAACCTGAGCCTCTAATCGTTCCTGAATGGTCATTGGATCCATCCGTTTCTCATGGCGATTGCGACCAGTTCAGCCGTTGTTTTCGCGCTTGTTTTCAGACGCGCTCTCTCAAGGAGCCTGTTGAACAGATTGATCGATGTATCGAGCTTGAACGATGCCTGCTTGGCAGTCAGCCCATTGGCAATAGCCTGAACGCATTCGATCTCTCGATCTGTGGGGATTCTTTCAATCATTCGAGCCATCCTTTACGCAGAACGAAGGCGACGAGGCCGTGCATGTTGTGGGTGCCGGTCTTGTTGTAGGCCGCAGCGATATGCCGGGTGACCGTCATCTTGCTGCGATCCAGGATAAGCGCGATGTCCTGGCAGTCTTTTCCATCCGCCAGCCAGCGGGCTACACGAAGCTCTGTTTCGGATAGAGGGCAATCACACATGGATCACCACCGATGCAGGTACATGCTGCCTGTTGTCGCCCCAGATTTGACCGTCAGTTTCCGCGCTACCGGCAGGCCCATACATTGAGCCAAGCATGGTATCGACGGGACCAAGGGACCAAAACCACGTCGAACCGGCTGGGTATTTCTTCCGACTGGACCGAGCTTTCGCTTGATCGAGCGTCACATGCTCGATGAACGCACGATTTTCCTTGAATGCCCGGTTCAGGTGAACCTCTCGCCAATCGGTCCAAGGCCGGGTCACTGGCTGAGCCGCGATAGACTTTGGCCGGTTCAGCGCGTCGAGACGTGTCTGCTCACTGCGGACATAAGAGGCCAGTTCGGGAGCCTTCGGACAAAAGCTCTTGCTGGCATCTTCGATCTTGCCTGCGCGCAGGTTATTGACCGTGTTCCAGATAGCCGCCTCGCTGCACTCGGAAAGAACCTCGCAATAGAGCTGTAGGATGGCCATTTGCCGTTCGCGAGGATCGCCGTCGGCCCCATCGTTTGATGCGCGGACCGGCAACGCCACCCACAAGGATTTCAGCGCCTCAATGGTTGATGGTCGGAAGCTTGCGTTCATAGTAGCCCTCCATCAAGTCGTTGGTGAAATCTGCCATGTCGCCTGTCCGGCGTTGCGGCGGCTGGTGCGGGTGGCGCTGGCCAGTCTTGGCGAGTTCGTTGAAATACCAGTTGGCCTTGAAGCCCTGCCACGACATAGAAATCTGCATTTCGGCGGCCGCCACGGCATTGCCCGTGATCTGGTATTCCTTCACGAGTAGCTTGGCGGCATATCCGGTCAGCGGGGATTTCTTCGTGTGCCGGCGGAACTCAACAATGGCCTTCGCCAGCTCATCGCCAAGGAACGGCTGTAGGACTGCGAGGGCGTCTTTCTCGGGGCCGGTCATGCGACACCTGCCATATCGAACAGCGTGTCAGCTGGTTGAATATTCAATTCGGCGATGTTCTTGACTGCCTGTCGAAAATAGGACGGCTTCAACTCGAAACCCAGTCCTTTTCGGCCGAGCTTTACAGCGGAGTAAACTTCGCTTCCAATGCCAAGGAACGGTGTCAGGACTGTCTCACCCTTTGCCGACCAAAGATCGAGGCATCGCTCGATCACGTCCAGCTGTAGCGGGGATATGTGCTGTTCGTCCTTCTCATCGCGACCGGCGCGATACTGCAGGGTGTTCGTCTGGTTGATGTCCATCCACACTGGCGAAGCGTACCGCTGCCATACGAGGATTGAACGCCACTGCTCGAAGGGCCAAGCCTTGCGGCCTTCGGATTCGGTTTGCTTTCTGTGCTTTTCATAGGCCTCACGGCTGATGTCGAGGCTGTCATCGCCAGACCACCGGTCAAACATTCCAGCGACGGGCGCCTCGTTGTCCCCCGGCTTGCGGAATGACACGATATAATCAGCAAGTCCCATACCGCTGATCGTGCTGTCCTTCGTGATCTGCTTGTGAAGCAACCGGATAGATTTCGTGCGCTGCTGAGCGATAACCGGGTCTTTCCAGATGCAAACTTCGGAATGGAAGATCCACCCGGCGTCCTCGTAGGCTCTGACGATTTCGCCCCGGAAGTCCCGCATGCCGATAAAGCCATGTCGTGTCTTGCTGGTGGGCAGTTGCATGCAGTGAACGGAATGTATGCGGCCCGGCTTCGTCACCCTGTAGAGTTCGGAAATCAGGAATGCGTAGTGCTCCCAAAACTGCGGGCCGTCATTGTTCGATATATCGCGGTCGTAGTTCGAGAACTTGTAAAGCCCCTCGAATGGCGGGCTATGGATGCCGAAATGGACGCTATCACCGGGGACGCCACGGATAAGCTCGCATGCGTCGCCCTGATAGATGGCGTATCGATCGGTCACAACCTGGTCGACGGCGTTGATAGTCATGCCGCGCACTCCCCTATCCATGTTGGAATTTTCATCGGTATGGTTGGATTGTAGTCAGGACGATCACGAACAGATCCGCGCACAGCTGCACTCGAAAGGTCTGCCATGTGCATCACCATCGCTGCGGCCATCCGGTCCGCGTCGATTTCCTTCCGACGGAGGTTTGCTACGGTGGCGCCCTCCATTTCAGATGCGATGAAATGGACATTGACCGGCTTCATCTGCCCAAACCGCCAGAAGCGACGGATCGCCTGATAGATTTGCTCGAAGCTGTCATTCAGCCCGACAAATCCGGTATCTGCGCAGTGCTGCCAGTTCATTCCGAACCCGGCGATCGACGGCTTCGTGATCAGCACGCGAATGCGACCCTGCGAGAAGTCAACAAGCTTGCGGCGCTTGTCGTCGTCTTTGTCGGCCCCTGATAGATTGACCGCGCCTGGTATCAGCTTTGCGAGGGCCTCAGCTTCGCTGTTCAGATTGCACCACCATACGAAAGGTCTATCGGCCGGCGTCATGGAGGCGGCTAGCGCCACGCGCTCGGATACGCTGTCACGGCGAGCCGCAATGCGTTCTTGCAGCGTGCGGGCTTCCATGGGGAAAAGGAGGCCGGTATCGAGGCTTGGGGCGTATTCCACTCCGACAGTGTGCTGGTGGTAGTTCAGCGGCGGAAGATCGTAGCCGGCATTGTCATAGCCTAGATCGGAAGGCTTCCGAAGCATCACGGCCCACGAAGCCATCCACTTCCAGAACTCGCTCTCAGCGTGCCCTTTCAGCCGCCATTTCTGCGTATCGCCTCCGTCGTGTGTGAAGAACGTCGCAAGCATGTCGGTATACGACATGACGCCGAGGAACTCCGCATGATTGCCAAGCTCCATGAAGTCGTTCGGCGCCGGAGTTGCCGTTGCTGCCAGCCTGAACGGTATCTTCGAGCACTCGGAAATCAGCTTCGTGCGGTACTTGCCGTCCGTGCTTTTGAGGATGCTGCTTTCGTCCAGAACGACGCCACCGAACCGGGACAGGTCGAAGTGATCCATCTTCTGGTAATTGGTGACGTTGATCCCCCATCCTTCCTCGGGATGGAACGACACCAGATTTGCCGCCATGCCGAATTTCTCGGCCTCGGTAATGTGTTGCTCAGCGACGGCTAGCGGCGCCATGATAAGGACTGGCTTACCTGTGAAGTCGAAGACCTGATCCGACCATGAAAGCTCCATGAGCGTCTTTCCAAGGCCAGTGCCGGCAAAGATAGCGGCGCGACCGCGGCGCAATGACCACTGAACGATATCGTGCTGGTGAGGCTTCAATACCGACGGCAGGGACAAAGCTTCACTGATGCCTGTATCAGGATCGGTGATCTTCTTGCGATCGAGGAACTCTTGATACTCGCTCATGCCGTCGCCTTACTGGCGATCGATATCGCCCAATCTTGCGCTTCCAAAGCACTGCCGATGCGAACCATCTTGCCGCCGCGCCAAAAGTCGTTGAAAGCCTGCTGATTGCTGTTGAGGTCTTTGCCGTAGGCTGTGCCATTCGTCTTGCATTCGACCAGATAGTTTTTGCCACGGAAGCCGACGAGCAGATCGCAAGGCTCATTCAGGCGAAACACCGAGAACCCGCACTGCTCTAGCGCCGTGACGATCTCCGGTTCGCTGGCGTCACGCTTTGCGGCGCGACGTGCGAGGCTCATACCCCGCTTGGGCTTCACGCCCTTTTTGTATGTCGCCGCCTTCATCGTGACTTCCTCTTCTCAAACCTCAGACGAATCCATTCCCAAACCCGCCTGAGCAGGCTTTTCGTCAGCCGTTTCATGATTGCCTCGTCGTTTCAGGCGATCGGCCTTGTACCGATCCGCCGCTTCCTCGTTTTTCTGGCAAAGGTCTTCGTATTTCTGGATGCCAAGCATGAGGGCTCGATAGAGCGCACCGCGCACATCTTTCTTGCCACTGGACTTGTATTGAAGGTCGAACAGCCACGTCTCAGGGACACCGATGTTATCGGCTACTCGCCCACGGGCAGACTTTTCACGATCGCCACGGCCCCTAAATTCCAAGGCCATAAGCTTGTCGTACCAGTCTTTTGCTTCGACTAACGCAGTACTAGACATTTCATCCTCTGAAACAAAATTTACGTTTCGTGAAAACCTATTGTCAGACATTCTTCATCCTTTGTGCGAGGTTGGCGGCGTCAACGGAGGCCAACATGTACAAAGGCTTTGAAACTGATGGAGACGGCGGCACAGATGCCAATCAAACCGCCGTCTCCGGCCCGCCGCGCAAAGGCGGTTTTGTTCCCCTTGGTGTTCCCCTCGCCGCAGTCATCGCAAGGCTGCGGGGGAGAACGCTGGTAAGGGTGCTGGCCGCCAACAGGGAGGTGGATGAAGGCGACCAGCGCTGAGCGTCAGGGGGACGTGCCGCTCAGTTTGTTGAAGGTTATTTCCGCCCCGAGAATGCCAGGTGCGCCAGTACCGCCGACACGACGAATGCCGAGAAGAACCATGCCGCATAGACGAGGAACTGTTGCTCGACGTGGGAGAATGCCGGTGTCATGCCGTCACCTGCTCTTTCGACGGGTTCAGCATCGCCTTGAAGATGGAGATATCGGTCTTGCGTTGGATGACAGGGCGAAACTTTCTCGGAGAATAATCAAATTCCCAAATCCCGTGATGCAACGTGACCATGCTCGGGTTGATTATCTCTTTGAACCGGAGACCAACGGCCTCCTTTCCATCAATCCTCTTAGCTTTCGTAATCTCGCGCACCGTAAGAACAGTGCCCTTCGTGATAGGAACCAGACCACGATAAAGGTGATGCGTTGGGAAGCATTCGCCTATGCAAACTACCTTCTGCCCAACGACGAAATTGCATTCCATGATCAATTCCCCTTCTGAACTTCGGCTGTCGGCTTGTTGTGGCACTTGTCGCAAAAGCGCTCGATCTGCTCAGCGATCGACATCGGCTCGTCGCAGTGACGGCAGAGGATCGGTTGTCGGAACATCGCGCGGCGCGATTGCGTGGCGGCTTCGAGACGGGCGGAGGTCATGGTTTCCTCCCGAACAGTTCTTCTTTGAGCTTGCTGAACCGCGGATCGGACGAAACGACCAGTTCGATATGACCGCGCAGGAAAAGTGCGATCGATGTTTGCTCCGGTCCTTCTGGCGCAATATCCATTGCCCAGTTCATCAGCTTGAGGCTCAAGCCGCTGCGGAGGTCTTTGGTGATCTGGGAGAAACCATTTGCCATTTAGGCACCTCCCCCAACATCTTCGAGAAGGAATGCGGAGGAGTTACTGACGAGCTCCCCCGCCGATATCTGATGAGCATTCTCGACGCCGGTTACATTGTCGCCTCCTGCGTTGGCCCGTTCACCGCTCCTCTCGTCAACCGGGAGACTTACGTTCGTCGGGGCTTTGGTCAGCGCATCTTCGCTCGTCGTGGCGGATGCGAATTCGTATTCGGGCCACGGCGCCCAAGCGATCGGATCGACGCCGGGATTGAAGCCAGACCAGCGATTGCCTTCCAGAAGCGTGCCAGCCTGCGTGTGGCGCGGCGGTATCCAGTAGGACTGGTAGACATCGCCATGCACATCGACAGCGAGGATGTATTCCTTGCGGAAGCTCTCGGTGATGATCGGGCCGTCTTTGCCCTTGCGGGCGTAAGGCACCATCTTGCCGCGCGGTGCGGCGGATATATCGTGGTTCCAGATCATGCCGCCACCTCCGCAGCCGCTATCGCGCGCCGCATGCATTTGAGGACGGCCTTATGACCGTGCCCGTCGTTGAACTCGAAAATGGATTGCTTGCCGCACTGAGCGCGGAGAATGCGGATAGCCGCGCCGTAATCGTCGGCAGAGCAACGAACCCGTTGGATCGCACCGACCATATCAAAACGCTTGGCGCGCTCGTCTGTGGCCTTGCGCTCGTTTCCACGGTCGTCAAATGCGACACCTTCCCTCGCCCACTTGTTCGGTGCTGCGATGATAGAAAGAGCTTCGGAGAGAACGGACGCGGCGCTCATGCTGCGTTCTCCGGCGCTCTGCCAAACACGTCAGGCAGCAATTCATGACGCGAAATTCCGGAAACTGCTTCAATCTCTATTGCCCGTCGCGGCGTAATCTGGCCGCGCTCCCAGCGAAGGACCGTCGACTTGTCGACAGCCGGAGTGAATAGCTTGCCGAATGCCTCAAGGGTCATCCGGTCGTTGCCTTCGCGAAATTTGGTGATTGCCGATGTCTGTTCCATGGCTGACATTAGTTGCATAAGTTGCAACTTGACGCAACAGAAAAAGTTGCATGCCGCAATAACGATCAAACTTTTTGAAAATCGTAAAGTTGCAACATGAGCAACATCACCCCGATTCACGCCAATAAGACGCCGCGCCGCATCCACTTCATACCAGAGTGGGCGGAGAAGCGCGGGCTTAAGCAGAAGGATATCGTTGAAGAACTCGACGTCGACAAAGGCCTTGTTTCGAAGTGGTTCAACAAAGGTGTCCTACCGAAGCCCGAGTATCTTGATAAGCTCTGCATTCTTTTCCAGCTGGAAGAAGTCGGCTCTCTTTTCCGAGATCCAGAGGACGATTGGTTAGCTCAGTTTTTCCGCGACAAAACCGAAGAGCAGAAAGAGAAAGCCGTCCAGATGCTCAAGTTGATGTTCGAGGACATTAAAACCGGCACTGACGGATGAAACTACCCCAACCTCCCCGAGAACGCGCCGCCCGCGCCCTAGCCCGCTTCAATGAAGTGCCGGAGAACATCACCTTTGAACAGCGGCCGATGTGGGAGAGCTTCTTGCCGGAGGTGGATGCTGTGCTTGAGGCAGCTCTGGGCGCAGACGAGCTTGAGCGGATGAAACGGGACGAGGTGAAGAAGCAGTGAGCGGCCGGAACAATCCAGCTTCGCTCACGTTCGCGCCCTTACAACGACGAACGTAACAAAAAGTTAATTGGCCAATGCCAAGCTCAGTGCTTACATGAAATAAAAATAAACAAAAAGGGATAGGTGGAGAGTGATATGACCGTGCACACCAACCATACGTTCATAGAAATCGACGTTAAGCAGCACAAAGAAACCGGCATGATGATTGCGACAAGCAAGCAAGTGCGGGGGCTTTTTGTCCATGGCGATACCATGGAAGAATTGAATGATCGTATTCCTGAGGCAATCGTTGCTCTCATGGAAGCGAAAGGCCACAAGAACGTCATCGTTCGGCCAGCCGAAGAAGTATCGCTTGAATCGATCGGCTTTGAAACACAGACGCGCCGCTTTGAATTGCAGGAAGCCGCATAATTGACGGCGGACGAGTATCGGGCAGAAATCAAGTCGCTTGGCCTAACACCGGTTCGTCGGGCTTACGAAGGTTCAACGGTACATCAGGATAGGGACGGAGAATTTTGGACAGTCCCTGACCCTGAGCCTCTAACAGAGGAAAAACGAGCTGCCGCTTTGCAAGCTTTGAAATTCACAATGGACGTTGATTGAGACCCGCTCCGGCGGGTTTCTTTTTGCTCTGGTTTCAGTCTGATTCAGGATTCAGAGCATAGTTTCCCCTATCAAGACGTATGCCCCCATGAGGGAAACACCACGGTCCTGAGTTACGGAGGGCGCTCTCAATCAGCAGCCAGTCCGGGACGCTTTCAAGTCTCAGTATCCACAGGTGCCCGTTTCACAGGTGGGCCAATCCTTCCCCATCATCAACGCCGAAGCGCCCTCATGGTCCGCATAACCCTGCTTCAATCTCTCAAGCCACGTCCAAGCCAGTCGAAGGGTCGTCTAATCCCCTGAGACAGTCTGCTTCAGCCTGGGAAGCAGCAACCGCGTCGGGATTGATTTGCCGGATTGATCGGCGGCGCGGGACAATGCCCTGAAAAAACCGCTGCCTTTGCACCTCTAAACACATCATCTTGCCGGGAACCTCCGAGCAGACGCAAGATTTTGTGCTTTTCAGCGCCTGACAGCAATCGTTTCGGTTGCGAAATTATACCATTCTGGTAAAACAACCGTCGAAGCAACTTATGCCATCAGCCCCGGTCGGATCATCCCGCCGGGGTTTCTTTTTGCTCTCATATGCACGATGGCGCAACAAATAAGTTGCATGTTATTCAACTTTCTTTCGCCGACCCCATTGCAATAAGTTGCACGTTATGCAACATTCTCCTCACAAGCCCACCGAATGAAGCTCCCACGGAGACGAAATGGAAGGGCGGGAACAACCCGGATGAGGATGAGACGATGACGAACGTGATCATGGATACTGGCAACGCCAACGAACTGCTCGGCGCAGAACATGACGACGATGGCGTGTCCAGCAGCATGGAGGCCCGCAAAGAGGCTGAAGGCAACGGTATCGAGTTTCATGTTGCCATGACCTCGTGGACGCTGCGCGACATGGAAGAGCTGATCGTTCAGGCTGCCGCTCAGCAGCTGGTCGGCAAGTTCGGCAATGATCGTCTTGCAAAAGAAATCGAGGCCAAGACAATTTCGCTGGTGACCGCAAAGGCAGATGCCACGCTCGAAGCCGTCACGACCGAAATCATCAATCAGCCGCTTATCCCGAAGTACACCTACGGCAAAGCTGACGCTGACCCGGTCACGATGCGGGAATTTCTCGGCCTGACCGGTCGCCAGTACCTGACGCAAATGGTCGGCAGCGACGGCAAGGTCAACGATCGATCCTCTTACAACGAAAAGAGCCGCATCCAGTACCTCGTTGAGAGGTGCATGGAAACGACCTTCAAGCGCGAGATCGAGAAGGTGACGAACGAACTGATTGCTGAGGTTCGTCGCGGCGTCGAAGCCAAGCACAAAGCGTTCCTTGAGGCTGAAAAAGCCCGCTTCCGCGAAGCCCTCGAAAAAATCTCCGCCTGATCTCCAACACGATCTCAACCACTGAGGATGAGCAAATGACTTACGTGAAAGTCGCAGTCTCCTACGATGACCTCGGTAAGGCGCTGGTTTCGCGCCTGAAGGCTGCCGAAGCAGAACTTATCAAGGTTCGCGAAGAGGCGCAGAAGGAGTTTCTGAATAGCCCGAAAGGCCTCGGAGCGCTGGCGATTGACTGCCAAGAATACAGGAGATCGTCCATCCAGTTCAACTGGCCGGAACTCACCGCGACCATTCCGACACATGGCTTCGGCCTCACCGTCAAGGTGCAGGAAGATTACAACGTCAATCGCGCATTGGCCCCTAACCTCCAGATCGGGGAGAAGACGGTCAACATGCTTCTGAGCGGCAAGCTCCTGAACGAGGACCAGAAAAAGGCGTTGCTCAAGCGTATCGGCGTCGATCTCGACAGCCTAACCGAAACGGCAGGTGCGTGATGCCAATGGTAAAGCGCTTCAACGTCGAAATGCATACCCGCAGCGGTAAGGCCATCTACCTTTGCCAGTTCGGTGACGGGATGGAGTGGACCACGGACTACGATGCTGCGCTCGAATACGACGATGTCGAGGAAGCGGATGCAGACGCACAGCGCTACGGCGGCGAGGTGTTTGAGTTCCAGCGCCATGCCCGTCCCGGCGAGATTGTTCTTCCCCGGTTTGATCGCAACCCCATCGTCCACGGCGCCGTCATCGGTCGTCTGGAAGCGGCGGAGTGATGACTATGAGCACGGTCACTGTATCCGCAAAATCGATTGCCCGTCTCGCGTATGGCTACGAGCTTATGTTTTCAACGCTCTGCAAAATCGCTGGCACTTCGGGTGGCTCGCCTCACTGGTTCACGAACAAAGGCATCGAAGCTATCGGGCGCGTCGATCCGCTCTGGAAGCTCAACGAGGACAGCAATGCCCATAAACCGGGAGATTGCCTGTCGCAGCATGAGCCATTTGCCAAGTGGGCCGCTGACGCTGAGAAGCGGGCCGATGCTCTGGATCACTGGCGGCACGAGGTCGGCAAGCTTCATTCGCAGATCGCCTCGAAAGACGAGCAGATCGCCGTCCTGACCGGGCGCCTGCAAGCAATCATCGATTGGTGCGACCTCGCAATGAAGAACGCCGACGAGTTCGATAGCCACGGAGTCCGCAATCTGGATGGCCCGATTTTCGATGCGGCCCGAGCAGTCCTCGCCGCCGCCGAATAGCCGCCCCGCATAGGGCTTCAGACAAGGGATAGGAAAATGATGAAAGTTGAAATCAAAAATCGTTGGGATGACACGGTTCTGTACTCGGCAGATGTCGAGGCGGACGAAAACACGCCGAATTCCATACTGCTCCGGCTTGCCGTTCTGGCGGCTTTGGAAGCAAAGGCCGACCTGCGCTACGCCGACCTGCGCTCCGCCAACCTGAGCTACGCCGACCTGAGCTACGCCAACCTGCGCTACGCCGACCTGCGCTCCGCCAACCTGAGCTACGCCGACCTGAGCTACGCCAACCTGCGCTACGCCGACCTGCGCTCCGCCAACCTGAGCTACGCCGACCTGAGCTACGCCAACCTGCGCTCCGCCAACCTGAGCTACGCCGACCTGAGCTACGCCAACCTGCGAAGTTTCAAAGCCGATCTTTGGATGACGCTTACGCAGAACCGCCATGAAGTACCTGCGCTGATCGCCGCGCTGCGTGACGGTCGCGTTGACGGATCGACCTATGAAGGCGAATGCGCCTGCCTCGTCGGCACCATCGCGAATGCGAAATCGGTCAACTACGACGTTCTCGATCACAGCGCCTCGAACCATGCCGAACAGTGGTTCGCCATGATCCGCAAGGGCGACAAGCCGGAAGACGACAGTGCCGGCGGCTTCGCATCGAAAATGGCGCTGGAATGGTCGCTCGAATGGCTGGCGCTGAACGAGATGACGGAACCCGCTCTCTCCACCCCCACCAAGTAACCACAGCACAGCGGGAGAAGAAGATGCAGGGTGAAATCATCAACCGGCTGAGATCGGCAATCGAATACGTCGAGGCGGATAAAGCGCAGGACTATGCCGACGCCGAAACGACTGGTGAGCGAGTTGATCTAAACAACTACGATGTCTCGCTATCGCTTGAGGACGCGAAAGCCCTCGAATCTGCCCTGTCCAATGCGGTTGCGGTAGCGGAGATTGTTTCGGCTCATGGGGATCCTGAAGCTTTCGGTGAGCGTGAGTTGGTCGCTCTGGTTGACATCCAGAAGTTTCCCTACCGAACAAAACTCTACGCCTCGGCTAACCCCACCAACCCACCGGCTTTGTCCGAGTAACAACACACCACCCAGCGGGCTTTGTCAGCGTACCCGCGCATGAAAGGGCAGGATAATGGCAGACCATGCAGCATGGGGCGATGACATGATCGACCTTGATAGAGAAGGCCGGGAGCCGATGGTCTATATCGACTGGCGGCAGCGCGGCAACTTCAAATGCGACCATTGCGAAAAGGTCTTGAAGACGCTCGACGGTCTCAAGAGCCACATGAAAAATGTCCATGACGTTTCGGCTGACGCTCTGAGAAGTAAGTTGAAGTCCGATCAGAAGGCGATTGCGGAAGCTGAGAAAGCGCGCCGCGAGAGTGAACGCCGGGAAGCCGAAGCCCGCAGACATCGCAAAGTCGTTCTGACGACAGCCGAGATTGATGAGATCGTCACCGAGTTGAACAGCCTCATCGACATGATGGAGGCATACTATTCTCAGGGCGACTGCGACAAGTCTGCACGTGACCTAATCGATCGGCTCGAAGCCAAAGCTGACGGGAGATCGTGATGGACGCTTTCTCCACCACCAACACACAAGAAGCGGATGACCCGACCGAGATTTACATCGAACTCGGCAACCACATCCGGCGCATCGACACGTCGACCAAGTCTTTCAAGCGCCGGTTCCGAGCCGTTATCGCCGTGATGCTCACCGTTTGCGGCGTCTCCGCTTCCTGGGCCTTCATCGGCATCCCGAAATACCAGCGCATGGCGCTTATCAATCAGGAGGTCACCGTCGCATGGAAAAGGTAGTTGATATTCCAGGTTCCGAACAATCCACCGGCACCCTAGCATCAGGCATCGTTGGCGCGCTGAGCGATAAGTTCCCGACGAAGAAGAGCGAGCGCGCCTATCGCGGCGGAAAGGTGACGGAACCGGGCGTGTACCGTTACATGCCTATGTCGGTCTATCATTCCGATTGCTGCCACGGCCCTTCTATCTCTTCTAGCGGATTGCGTGAGATTGCCCCGCCAGATGGTTGCCCTGTCAAGTTCTGGGATAACAGCTATCTGAACCCCGACCGCGCGCCAGAGGTCCAGAAGGACCATTTCAGCCTTGGCAAAGCCGTTCACACGCTGTTGCTAGGAGAAGAAGGTTTCCGTGACCAGTACGTGGTCCGCCCCGAAGAATACTCTGACTACAAAACGAAAAAGGCCCGCGAGTGGCGCGAAAATCAGATCGCCGCCGGCAAGACGGTGTTGCTGCCTTCTGCAATCGAGCAGATCGAGGGCATGGCGGATCGTGTCGCTAATGACCGGACATTCGTTGACCTGTTGCGTGGCGACGTTGAGCGCTCTGTCATCTATCTCGACCAGAAAACTGGCGTGTGGGTAAAGACCCGGCCCGATTCCATTCCGGCCGACAACGTCATTGCCGACCTGAAAACGACCGCCGACGCCAGCGACCGCGGATGCGCGTTGTCTGTCCGCAAGTTCAATTATCACATGCAGCTTGCTCTTGCCTCCACGGCAATCAAGGAAGTCCGCAACATCGACGTGAAGGATCACGTCCTGCTCTTCATAGAACCGAAGCGCCCCTACGCTTACAACATCAAGCCGGTTGACGCGCAGTATATCTGGTACGGCCAGCGCCAGAACCGAGCGGCTTTGAACGCCTTTGCCGAGTGCTGGAAGACCGGCTTTTGGCCCACCTATTACGGAAGCGGAATCACCGTCTCCCCGACCGATCAGTTCGAAAAGATGATCGAGAACGAACCCTCCATTCCGAAGGCAGCTTGACCATGAAAATCGAACGCGCAGTGCGCGAGAAAACCTATACGCTCACGTCGATCGCCGGCCCTTCCGGCTCTGGAAAAACTTACAGCGCCCTGCTCTACGCTCGCGGCCTTGTCGGCCCGGAAGGCAAGATCGGGTTCATCGACACCGAAAACAAGCGCTCCAGGTTTTATGCCGACGTCGCCGGCGGCTTTGATGTGATAGACCTCGACCCGCCTTTCACGTCCGGTCGTTACATCGAGGCGATCAAGGCTTTCGAGAAGGCTGGGTATCCTGCCATCGTCGTGGATAGCATTTCCCACGAATGGGAAGGCTCTGGCGGTGTTCTAGAGCAAGCCGAAGCTATCGAGGAGCGCACCAAGCGTGCTGGCCTGCACTGCTGGCAGAAGCCAAAGGCTGGCCACAAGAAGCTCATGAACGAGCTGCTGCAAACGCGCGCTCATCTGATCTTCTGCTGCCGCGTCAAAGAAAAGGTCGTTCAGGTGAAAGGCCAGAACGGCAAGACGGAAATCGTCAACGAGGGCTTTGTCGTCGTTCAGGAGAAGTCATTCATCTACGAAATGACGGTATCCATGATGCTGGAAGAGGGAACGCACGTTCCGCTGCTCCAGAAATGCCCAGGAGACCTCCTGAGCGCGTTCCCGCAGGGAAGCCGCATCACAACCCAGATTGGTACGACCGTCAGCCAGTGGGCGAATGAGGGACGCGCCGTCGATATCGAAGTTGAAGACGCGAAGCGAGAAGGCCTCGTGATCGCAAACCAAGGCGTCGGACCGCTTACCGAATGGTGGAAGGCACTGGCTCCGGGAAAGAAAAAGGTTCTCGAGTCATTCAAGGACACGCTCAAGTCGATTGCGTCTGCTCACGACCAAATGCTGGCCGATCAGATGGATGCAGGTGGCGGAGACATCGCCGAACGCATCGCCGCCGCACGTAAAGCCTCTGGCGACACCACAGACGGGCAGGAGGGCTTTAACCGTGACTTTGTGCGCCAACAGACACAAGGCGCATCAGCGTCTCGCCCTGACCAAGACAACACCCCTTCCGCCGACGCTCCCCCTGCCCCTGCGTCGTCGGCAGATGCTGGCAATACGCCAGTAGATGAGGCCGGAGCGGATGATACCCCCGCATCGGATGCTCCGGCCTCGACCATTTACCCAACGGATCGCGCTGACCTGATCGAGTGCTGCCGAAAGCTCATGTTCATCGTGGTTGATCCATCGCTGGAGACGCCGCAACAGCGCCGCGCCACGCTTGTCACCGCAAAGGACAACTGGAAGGACAGTCTGCCGGAAGAACTTCACCTGCACATCAAGGCTTTTGTCGAAAGCGCTGACGCCCAGATCAAGGCTGACCCGAAGGTGATGCCGGCTCTGCGTGAAAAGGCGCTGACGCACTTTGCCGAAATGCTGGACTGCAAGGCTTCTGATTTGGGAGGCGTCGATGGCTAAATGGGTCCGCCACTTCTTCCGGGGGAACAAAACCGGAGACTTCATATCCGCGCCAGCCTACAAGGGAATTGCGCTCGTTAAGATTAACACCGGCCTTTGGTCAGTGATGCACGTAAAGACGGGCACTAACATCATCAAGGCCGACGGTGACTACCACGAGGTGCGGAGGTTTGCAGAGGCGATAGCCGACCTCACCGATTGGAACGCGCTCACTACCATTGAGCAAGCCAACAAGGTCAGCGGCCTCACTGACCGTATAAAGGGCTTGGTCGAGCTTTTCAGCAGCGATGGGGAGGTTGCAAATGCTTAGCCCCACTACTCGCCTCATCCGCCGCGCCATCCACCACTGGCTCGCTTGGAAGTCGAGACGGAACCTTGCCCGTGAATACAACTGGCAAACCGAAATCGACGCCGAGATCCGACAGGCAAAGCAATCCCGCAGCAAGACAGGGCGTGTCCGCGATCTGGAACGCCGCAAGCGGGACATGATGACACGCGCGCTGGGAGGGCAGACCAATGGCCTTTGAAATCCGAAAGACGGAATGCCAGCCGATTCCAAAGAAGCGTCCAGCAAAACGCAGCGGCTACCTGGCTTGGCTCCACGATCTACCGTGCTGCGTCACAGGCCGCACCGGGGTTCAGGCTGCCCATGTCTCTTTTTCGAACACATGGCACGGCCACTATGGGCGAGGACGAGGCACGAAAGCTCCTGACCGCTTCGCTTTGCCACTCTGCGAGGCCGAACACCGTAAGCAGCACAGCATGAACGAGGCCACCTACTGGAAACAGGTAGGTATTGACCCGCACGAGCTTGCCAACACGCTTTTTGGCATCTGGAGCGATTACGAGGAACACGAGGCCACCAGCTACGCCACGGCTCGGATTATGAGCGGTGTTGCTGTCGCCGGCCGTTTACCGTCGAGGGATTTGGCATGAGCACATTGGAAGAGATAAAGAAGGCGCTGGAAGGCGTGACGCCCGGACCATGGAAGTGGTTCGGAAACGCCAGCAGCAACCACGTTTACCTTGCTACCACACACAGTGGTCGACGCTACGTTATGGATTTCGTGCGATGGGGAATGAAAGGTGCGCAGCCTCGATTTCAGCCGGAACGCGGCGGCATGGTTGATGCCAAAGACCTACTGCAATTTGAAGTGGGTGATCGTGATATCGTCGGTATGGACGCGGCGAAGAAAGACGGCAGTGTTTACCGATACGATGTGCGCGGGATCGATTGCCCAGATGCGCGATACATCGCCGCCGTCAACCCTGCGGCCATCTCCGAACTCCTCTCCACCCTCGAAAGCTTGCAGCGCGATCTAAACGCTTGCCAAGAGCAAGCGGTAAAAGACGGCAATGAGATTGGACGTCTCAGGGATTGGCAGGCTGGCGCTATTTCTTGCCGGGAAGCAGAACAGGCCCGCGTTGACGAATACAAGACCCGCGCCGAGGCAGCAGAGGCCGAGGTGAAGCGGCTGGAAGACGTGATCGAACCATTCCGCGCCGTCTCGAAAGATTGGGTCGATGAAAACGGTTGGACCGACGTCGCCTGCCAAAACGACCGCATCGTTGAGTGGTTCGGTCCTTCCGACTTCCGCGCCCTCGCCAGCACAGGAGGCGAACACCATGCAGAGTGACGCAAGAGCACGCGCATGGGAAACGCGCCGGAAGAAATATGGCAGCACCGGGCATGCTCGGGGCGCATACGGACACGGCGGCGATCACGTTGCCTCCATGCAGGCGCTTCTCATCCGACTTCACGAGGAAGGCGTCTTGTCCGAAGGACAGGTAGCCAAAGCTACCGGGCTTCACCGGATCACAGTCCGCAAGATGGCAGACGACTACCGTAACTCCATCCCAGAGCCGAAAGAGCAGGTCCTTGCTCGCATTATGCCGCAAAGAGGTGAAGATCATGGTAACTGATGATATGGTCGAGAAGGCTTGTAGAGCCAACATCCACCCGGATAGCGATCCCTCTGATACCGAACGTCGGAAGATGCGCGCCGCCCTCGAAGCCGCCCTGTCCGCTGCGGAGCCGGTAAGCTATCAGAGGAAAACGGTCTATGGTTGGCGCGAGGTAGACTCTGCAGATATCCCCCACTACCGAAGCGTGGGGCAGGAAATTCGCGGCCTCTACGCCGCCCCTCCCGCGCCATCCGTGGCCGTGAAGGCTTTGGAGTGGTCGCCATGGCCCGAAAATGACCAGACAAAGAACGGGCAAAGCGGCAGGCGCATCATGCGGCGCGCAGACGGAGCAGGCGTGACTTACTCGCTTGAGCGGGTGGAGCCTCAAAGTGAGTGGTTCTATATCCCGCCGGGTCAGGTAGCGGGCGACTGGTATGTAATGGAATTCTGGAACGAAGTGGCTGGCCCCTTCAAGACGGACTTGGAAGCGCTGGAATGGTGCAGACAGGACCATGAAACGCGCATTCGCTCCGCCCTCTCCGCACAGGTGCAGGACGTGGCGGCTGGTGTAATGGCCTCAATCGCGGAAGAGCGAAAAAGGCAGATAGCGAAAGGCTATGACGTTTCCCATGATGACGCACACGATACCTATGAGATTATTGATGCATCGTGGGGAGCAGCAGCACGCATCAACATCGCCAGAAGTTTCCGCGATCAGCATAACATATCCGGCTATAAAGCTGCGTTGGTCCAAGCCGCTGCTCAAATCGTCGCGGAGATCGAACGCCTAGACCGCGCCGCAGCACCCGCAAAGCAGGAGGGCAAGCCATGAGCGATCTACTCATGACACGTCGAGTGGTATTCTCGGAGTGCGGTCTTTTTCGTTATCTCCTCGAACATGACTTTGGTTGCGCCGGTCCCGTCATTTCTCTCGGAATGGTCAACCCATCGCTTGCGGACGGCAACAAGAATGATCAGACCATGACAAAAATCGATGGTTTCGCCATTCGCCTACGTGCCAGCAAGGTTGTTGTTTGGAACCCCTTCGCAAGAATTGCCAAGGACGTTCGCGACCTTCGCCATGTGGATGATCCCATCGGCCCGGAAAACGATGCCTACATTGCGCAGGCGGTCAAAGGGGCGGATATTCACATTGTTGGGTGGGGGCCGCTCTCCAAACTTCCGAAGCCGCTGCGCAACCGTTGGCGGGCTGTCGTTGATGTTTTGAATGACGCAGGCGCTAAGCCGATGTGCTGGGGGACGGCGCAGGACGGCCATCCTAGACACCCTCTCATGCTGGCTTATGCCACGCCGCTAGTTCCGTGGACGCCACCAAGCGCCCTGCAATCGGAGGAGCGGTGATGGGCTGCGATACCTGCCGAGAACTCCTGTCTAAAGGCTTAGACCTGTGCGTGCGTGCCAGACAGATGGACGCGATGGACCGGCGTGCATCAACTCTTGCCGCGTCATCTGACCCACATGCGTGGGAAGAAAACGGCTTGTTCGACAAATATGTCGAGCGCCACAACATCGACAGACCGCACGCGCCGATATCTACCCGCAGCGGCACGGTAGCTCTCTGGCTTCAGGAGCAATACGAAACCGATTTGGCGGATTGGGAGGCAAAATCCCGACACCATCTCATGCAGGGGTGCCGAGCGGCGCTTGAAAGGAGCGATGGATGAATCGCACCGATGGTCAATCAAAGAAAACTCGCCGGCCGTCGCTCCGCATCCGCGATGTGAACGCCACACTCGATCTGCTGCGAAAAAAAGGAATGACCCCGACGGCACTAGACACGTTGCCAGACGGCACATTCAGATGGCACCTTACGCCACCTGAGCAAAACGACGAAGACGATCTGGATCGCGAACTGGCGGAGTTTGATAAGAAGAATGGTTACAGTTGAGCTGAAGGGCATCCACACCGTAAAGGCCAAGGGGAATGTCTATCATTATGCTTGGCGCGGTGGCCCGAGGCTTGAGGGAGAACCAGGCAGTGCGGCGTTCATGGCATCGTATAACGAAGCGATAGCCAGCCGAGCGGAACCCGAGAGCGGACGGTTCCGCTCTATCATCACCCACTATAAGGCCACGGAATACAAGAAGCTTGCCGATTCCACGAAGCGCACATGGGCGCCGTGGATAGATCGAATTTCTGAACACTTTGGGAATTTGAGCATCGCTCAGTTCAGCCGGACCGATAAGATACGTCCGCGCATTCGCCAATGGCGAGGCCAGTACAGCGACACGCCGAGAGCGGCCGATACAGGTATGCAGGTTCTTTCCCGCATCCTGTCGCATGGTGTAGACCCGATGGGCAAACTGAGCGCCAATCCAGCCGAAGGCATCAAGCACCTCTATAGCTCCGATCGATCAGAAATCATCTGGACCGATTCTGACATGGCGCAGGTGAAAGCTGGCGTTTCGGATGAGGTGAAATGGGTGATCGACCTTGCTGCCCATACTGGCCTGCGTGTCGGTGACCTCCTGCGTCTCTCATGGTCGCATGTTGGACCGGACGCAATTGTCATCACCACGGGGAAGAGCAAGCACAGGCGCGAGGCAATCATACCGCGCTACGACGCCTTGAACGAGGTTCTGGCGCAGATTCCCAAACGGTCCCCGGTCATCCTCACCAGCACAAAAAAGAAGCCATGGAAACAGGACGGCTTCAATACGATGTTTTGGCGCGCGAAAGAAAAAGCAAAGATGCTGGACCGCGATCTGCATTTCCATGACCTGCGCGGCACGGCTGCAACGAAATTCTATAACGCTGGCCTGTCGATCAGAATGATTGCGGAAATTATGGCGTGGGAAGAGGAAGCGGTAGAGAAAATCATCCGCCGATATGTCGGCAGGAACTCCGCTACGAAGGAAATGATCCGGCAGCTAAACGAGGCCAGAACGCGAACAGAAAATGTAAAACCAACTGTAAAACAGTCTTGATTTATTGGGTGAAAAATATGCCGGAAAGCACTGGAAAATAAGGCTGGAGCGGGTAGCGGGAATCGAACCCGCGTATTCAGCTTGGAAGGCTGCTGCTCTACCATTGAGCTATACCCGCGGTGGTGATTTCGATCCATGCAGAATGGTGGAGGGAGTTGGATTTGAACCAACGTAGGCGTAGCCAACGGATTTACAGTCCGTCCCCTTTAACCACTCGGGCATCCCTCCAGCTTTCTGCTAGGATCGAGCGACCAAGCTCTTTAAGATTTCGCTGCGGCGAAGCGCCGTTGCGTCGTCTGTGGCGCGTATATGACGGCCTCGTTCGTTTCTGTCAACACGCCCTTTCACGAATTTTCGGGAAAAAATTCAAACATCTTTACCGCCCTGTGGATTATCGCGGGGGCTGGTGCGCGCCTCTTTGCGGAGATATAAGGCGCCATGAGCAAAGACGATCCCAACAACAAATCCACCCGCGACACGCATTACGCCACCTTGCGCCGTGCCGTGCGCGATGCCAAACGCGAGCGGGGCGAAATTCCAACCCCGCAGCAGCCGAAGCGCAGGAACCGCGGTGCGGATGACTGGAAGCCGCCGCAGCTGGCACCCGATCAGGTCCATCTTTACGGTCTTCATACCGTGCGCGCGGCGCTTGCCAATCCCGAGCGGCAACTCATCAAGCTGTCCGTGACCCAGAACGCCCTTGCGCGTCTGGATATCGGCGAGGCGGATGCCCAGCCCTTCCCGGTCGAGATGGTTTCACCGCAGGATATCGACAAGGTCCTCGGCCCCGAGGCGATCCATCAGGGCGTGATGCTGGAAACGAAGCCGCTGCCGGTCAAAAAGCTCAACGCCTTGAAGGACAGCCCGCTCATCCTCGTGCTCGATCAGGTGACCGATCCGCACAATGTCGGCGCCATCATGCGCTCGGCAGTCGCCTTCAATGCCGGCGCCGTCATCACCACCATGCGCCACAGCCCGACCGAGTCAGGCGTCCTGGCGAAATCCGCCTCCGGCGCGCTGGAACTCATCCCCTATATCCAGGTCACCAATCTGGCCGATGCGCTGGGTGAGCTGCACAAGCTCGGCTTCTTTTCCGTCGGCCTGGATTCGGAAGGCCCCGCCCCCATCGAGCAGACTTTCAGCGGCGAAAAGATCGCGCTGATACTGGGAGCCGAAGGCAAGGGACTGCGCCAGAAGACCCGCGAAACCGTCTCCGCGCTCGCGCGTCTCGATATGCCGGGCGAGATCAAATCGCTCAACGTGTCGAATGCGGCGGCCATCGCCCTTTACGCAACGCAGCAATTTCTGGGCAAAGCCTCGTCCTGAGGCTTTCCCTTCCTTGCGAAATCACAAAGCGCAACGCATGCTGCGCCTTTGACATTCGCAAGGAGCAAATCCCGACATGACCGACCTGCCCATCAAACCGACCGGCGAGCTGACGCTGCGAACGCTCGCCATGCCGGCAGACGCCAATCCGGCCGGTGATATTTTCGGTGGCTGGGTCATGTCCCAGATGGACTTGGCGAGCGGCATCCGTGCGGCGGAACGCTCCCGCTGTCGCGTCGTCACGGCCGCGGTCAAGGAAATGGCCTTCGAACTACCGGTGAAGATTGGCGACACGCTGTCGATCTATACCGATATCGCCCGTGTCGGCCGCACCTCGATTACATTGACGGTCGAGGCTTGGGCGCAGCGGTCACGTTACGACAAGCTGGAAAAGGTCACTGCCGGCACCTTCATCATGGTGGCGATGGACGAAAATGGGCAGCCGACGCCCATTCCTTCGGCGGAGTAAGGCGCCATGGAGGCCGCCGTCAACGCTGCGGAAGCCTATTCGCACATCCGTGCCGTCATGGGCATGGTGGTCGGCCTCAGCCTCGCCCGCCTTTTGACCGGCCTTGCCGGTTTCGTCCAGCATCCCAAGAAGGAGCGCATCTATCCCCTGCATATCGGCTGGGTAGCATTCCTCTTTCTGATGCTGGTGCATTTCTGGTGGTGGGAACACCGGCTTTCCGCCACCGGCCACGTTCTCGGCTTCGGCGCTTTCCTCTTCCTCATCCTGTTTTGCTCGCTGTTCTATTTCCTCTGCGTGCTGCTGTTTCCGACGGAGATGAAGGAATATAAGGGATATGAGGATTATTTCTTTTCGCGGAAAAGCTGGTTCTTCGCCTTTCTGGCAGCACTTTTTATTACGGATGTCGGCGACACGCTGCTGAAGGGACAGGACTATCTCTCCTCCCTCGGTGCCGAATATCTCATCCGTACAGCCATTTACGTCATTCTGTTCACGCTGGCGGTTTTCATCGACAATCGCCGCTTTCACAGGTTTCTTGTGGTTTTCGCGCTGATCTACCAGATCGCCTGGATTTTCCGCACCTACGACCTGCTGGCCTGAAGAAAGACTTCGCCACTCTCGTCATTGTGTCGCGGTGACAATTCGCCGCAAATATGACATTTCGATTCCATGGGGTTTATTCGCAGGATCATGCAGGACAGGAGTTCGGCTGGCGCCATCGCCACGCTGGCGGTTTTGCTTTTCCTTTTGCAGGGTCTCGCCAATGGCCTGACCAGCGGCAATATGGCGATGGCCGCGCTTGCCGCGGATGAGATCATCTGTTCCAGCCATATGCCTGAAGGCGGCGGCAAGCAGGACCCCGCCAGCAAGATTGCCGCGGACTGCTGCGGCACGCTCTGCCGTCTCGCCTCGGCCACGATCGCCACTCTTCCAGTCACGCCCGTCGAACGGGCGGACAAGATCACGCCGACGGACGAAGTCGCTTTTGTGAACTTCGACGCGGCTTTGCCGCCATCACCACCCAATCGGGAATCGCGCCCGCGCGCGCCGCCTTCCGCTCCGCAAAACTGAGACCTTCCCGGCTCGCCGGAAAATCAATCTTCTTGCGGAGACATTCATGTCCGTTACGACCTCTTTCGAGGGCGAGCGCGCACCTGCGCATTCCTCGTCTGTCAATCTTTACCGCGCCGTATGGCGCTGGCACTTCTATGCCGGCCTCTTCGTCCTGCCTTTCATGATATCGCTCGCCGTCACCGGCGCGCTCTATCTGTTTCGCGACGAAATCGACAATCTCATTCATTCGGATCTGAAGCGCACAGAGGTGGTGCAGGACGCCCCCAAAGCATTGCCTTCTGAGATCGTGGCGGCAGCCCTCGCAGCCGTTCCAGGCACGGCAGTCAAATATACGACACCTGCCGATCCGGGCGCTTCAACGGAAATCACCGTCAATACGGCAGATGGGAAACGCGCCGTCTACGTCAACCCCTATACGGCGCAGGTAACCGGCTCCCTGCCGGATCGCGGCACCGTCATGTGGACGATCCGTTACCTGCACAGCCTGAAATATTTCGGCACCTACACCCGTTATCTCATCGAGATCGCCGCCGGCTGGTCCATCCTCCTTGTCGCCACCGGCATCTATCTCTGGTGGCCACGCAAGCAGACGGGTGGCGTCGTCACAGTGCGCGGCACGCCCAGAAAACGGGTGTTCTGGCGCGATATCCATGCCGTCACCGGCATTTTTGTCGGCTTTTTCATCGTCTTCCTCGCCGTTACCGGCATGCCCTGGTCGGGCGTCTGGGGTGCGAAGGTGAATGAATGGGCAAATGGCAGCAATTTCGGATATCCGGCGGGGGTGCGCACCGATGTTCCCATGTCGGGCGACCATCTCGATCACGTGGCAAAAACGAGCTGGTCGCTGGAACAGGCAAAAATTCCGGAATCGACGGCCGCTGCCGAAAGCCGACCGATCGGAATAGATGAGGCAATCGCCCGTTTCGACGGACTTGGCCTTGCCCCCGGTTATGCGGTGGCGCTTCCGGGAAAACCGACAGGGGTCTATAGCGGCTCGATTTATCCGGACGATCTGGCGCAACAGCGCGTCGTCCATCTCGATCAATATAGCGGCGAACCGCTGATCGACATGAGCTATGCCGATTACGGCCCGCTCGGCAAGGCGCTGGAATGGGGCATCAACGTGCATCTGGGCCAGCAATATGGCCTCGCCAATCAGATCGTACTCGTGATGGCCTGTATCGGCATCGTCCTGCTTGCCGTATCCGCCGGCATCATGTGGTGGAAGCGCCGTCCGAAAGGTTCACTCGGCGTGCCGCCTTTGCCGCAGGAAAAACGCGTCCTGCGTGGCCTGATCGCTCTACTCGCCATCGGCGGCATCCTGTTTCCGCTGGTGGGCGCGAGCCTGCTGGCAATGCTGGCGCTGGATATGGCCGTTCAGGCACGCCAGAGGCGACGCGCGCTCTGAAAAGACAAACCGGCCGGGAGCAATCCCGGCCGGTTTCATGCTTTTGGCCAGAGGGCGTAAGCCGCCTCAGAACATCGTATTGTTGTTCGCCGCCTTTTCCGGAACCTCCTGGATCACGTCCCAGTGCTCGGTGATCTTGCCGTCGGTCACGCGGAAAATATCAACGATGGCCCTGCCGCGATCACTTTCATTTTCCGTCGAATGGATATGCAGATAGACCAGATCGCCATCCGTGGCGCTGCGAACGATCCGCGCTTTCGACTGCGGATTCTCCTTGAAGAAGCCGGTAAAGTAGTTGACGAACGGCGCCTTGCCGTCCGGTACCATGGGGTTGTGCTGCTTGTAGCTGTCGACGAGGACCGCGGCGCCCTTGTCCACCTCATGCTTGTTGAAGACCGTGTCGTAAAACTCGACTACCAGTTTGCGATTGGCTTCTTCCTGCGCGAAATCCCGCGTTGCGGTTTGCGCCAGAACGGGCGCGGCCATCAAGGCGGGCACGAGGGCGAAAGCGGCGATGGCAAGACGGCGTGTTACGAAATTCATGGGCGATACCTCTCAATAACCGACGGTGAAACGCTGGCGGGAATGCTGCGGCTTCTCGATTTCATCGACGAGCGCGATGGCATAGTCTTCGAAGGAAATACGGCTGCCTTCGTCATTGCTGAGGAGGCTATCCTTGCCGAGACGGAATTTGCCGGTTCTCTCACCCGGGACGAATTCGGCTGACGGCGACAGGAAGGTCCAGTCGAGCTGCTTTTCCTGCTTCAGAATATCCAGAAACTCCGCGCCCTTGGTGGCCTCGGCCTTGTAGGCGGCCGGGAAATCCGGCAGGTCGACCACGCGCTGACCCGGTGCGATTTCGAGACTGCCAGCCCCGCCGACCACGAGATAACGCTGAACGCCGGATGCGCGCACGGCCTCGATCAACGTCGCCGGATCGCTGGCGGTGAAGTGCACCGAGCTGATCACGGCATCGTGACCCTTCAGCAGCTCCGAAAGCCCCGCCTGATCGAAGACATCACCCTTCTTTGCTACCACATTCGGCAGGCTGGCGATCTTTTCGGGACTACGGGCAATCGCCGTCACCTGAT
Organism: Rhizobium oryzihabitans; assembly: GCF_010669145.1. Taxonomy (NCBI): domain Bacteria; kingdom Pseudomonadati; phylum Pseudomonadota; class Alphaproteobacteria; order Hyphomicrobiales; family Rhizobiaceae; genus Rhizobium; species Rhizobium oryzihabitans. Next base: position 331,482 of record NZ_CP048632.1, on the reverse strand, counting down.
GTCCACGGTCGGAAAGTTCCTTCAGAATGCGGGACCCGGCATTGCCGGAAGCACCGATGAGCGCGATTTTAGCCATGGCTTCTTTCCTCTTGTCACTATCGTTACCGGTCTAGATTATAGACCGCGAACAAGAGCTATGGTATCGCAACCGTAGCCGCAAGAAGTCAGCGGCGGCTGATCTGGTCACATGGCGATGACCTGCAAGGGTAAAAGGGCAAGGGGTAAGGACATGGCGGATACGCAGACGAAAGAAGTTTTTGCCTTCGATCAGCCCTGCCCCATCCGCGACGTGCTGGACCGGATCGGCGATCAATGGAGCCTTTTGGTTCTGGAAGCCCTGCAGGGTGGCGTGCTGCGCTTCAACGAGCTGAACCGCAGGATCGACGATATTTCCAAGCAGATGTTGTCGCGCACCCTGAAGCGGCTGGAAGAAGACGGCTTCATCCGCCGCACGCTTTATGCCGAAGTGCCGCCGCGGGTGGAATATGAACTCACCAATCTCGGCCGTTCATTCCTGGTGCCGATGCAGTTGCTGGTGCAATGGGCCGATGAAAACCACGTCCGCATCTGCAGGGCGCGTCAGCAATATTCCGAAAACGACAATCGCAGCTGAGCTGCCGGCTGGCAGGACGTCGGCTCGCAGACGATGACTAGCCCAGCCGATAGACCTTGCAGACCAGCCCTTCCGGCTGGCGATAGGTGGTGAAGCCCATCGCTTCATAATAGCCCTGCCCGAGCGGGTTGTCGGCGCCGATGCTGGCGTCGATGTTTTTCAGGCCGCGATCTTCCGCCGCCTTGCGCGTGGCGGCAAAGAGGGCGGATCCCACGCCTCTTCGGGCCGCCTGCGGGCTCACATGAGTACCGATAATGCCCCAGCCTTCCGCCACGCCGTAGGGATTGTCAGCCCATGCGTAACGCAGCGACTGAAACCCCAGAATGCGCCCGTCCTCATCCTCGGCAACCACGCATTCGATACGGTCCGCGTGTTCGATGTAATTCTCCAGCACGGTCGCAACGTCTGTCGGCGCTTTTCGAAGGCCGGCCGCGAATATCTCGTTCTGAACCGCCGCCATTCCGGCAGCATCATCAACGCTTGCATGGCGTATTTTCATCGATGGATCACCTTCTCTGTTGTGCCTGGTCTTGGCGGTTGCCGTTTCAGGACCGGAAAATGAAGGACGCGCCGAAAGCGATCAGCGCAAAACCGATCACATGGTTGATCGTGATGCTCTCCTTCAGCCAGAAGATCGAAAACAGCGCGAAGACCGCAAGCGTGATGACCTCCTGAATGGTCTTGAGCTGCGCGGTGGAATAGACTTCCGAGCCGATGCGGTTCGCGGGCACGGCGAGCATATATTCGAAGAAGGCAATGCCCCAGCTTGCGATGATCGCAAGGAAGAGCGCACTGCCCTTGTGCTTGAGATGCCCGTACCAGGCGAAAGTCATGAAAACATTGGAGGCGACGAGCATCAGGACAGGCCAGATGTGGGCAGGGCTGATCGAAAACGGCATGATGGGTCCTGGGATATGAAGGAAGGGATATCATAAAAGGCAGTTTGAAAACGCAACCATCATTCCGCCCGCATGGATTTGCTCTAGCGCATCGGCGCGAAAACCGGAATCGATTTTCGACAGGTTTCGGTAAAGCTGCATTCAGCCGCTACGCAACGCATCCGCCTTAATTTTGTTCCGCATGCCTGTTTCCTTTTTGTACTCATTTTTTCGCGGCCTCCCCTTCCCTTTGCGCGTGACTCCCTCCATATTTCGCGCATGGCCAGATCACCGAAAAAACCTTCGCCCTCGAACTCCGGCTTCGAGGAAGCCCCGCAATCGTCGTTCGAAGGCGCGCCGCTCAGCGGCAGCGTCGCCGACTGGGTGAAGCAGCTTGAGGCGGAGGCAGAGGCGGGCTCGGTGGAAACCCAGCGCGAAATCGCCTCGAAAGCGGGTAAGCACCGCAAGAAGATCGAGATCGAAGCCCGCAAGGAAGCGGAAAAGGCGGCCTCGAAGACAGCGAAGAACACCACCGCGTCCAAGACTTCCCGTGGCGTTTCCATCGGCGCGTCGAGCGATCCGAAAACCCGGGCCGCCGCCGGTCTCAATCCGGTCGCGGGCATGGACGTGTCGCTGGAGGAGGCCGCCAATCTCGCGCCGGGCGCCGTCACCGCAACGGTGGATGCGCTGTCGAAGCTGATCGAGAGCGGCAATCCGCTGTTCAAGGACGGCAAGCTCTGGACGCCGCACCGCCCGGCCCGGCCGCCGAAATCGGAAGGCGGCGTCGCTATCCGCATGGCCTCCGACTACCAGCCCGCCGGCGACCAGCCGACTGCCATTGCCGACCTGGTGGAAGGCATCGATTCCGGCGAGCGCAGCCAGGTGCTGCTCGGCGTCACCGGCTCCGGCAAGACCTTCACCATGGCCAAGGTGATCGAAGCCACGCAGCGCCCCGCCGTCATCCTCGCCCCCAACAAGACGCTGGCCGCGCAGCTCTATTCGGAGTTCAAGAACTTCTTCCCCGACAATGCGGTGGAATATTTCGTCTCCTATTACGATTATTACCAGCCGGAAGCCTATGTGCCGCGCTCCGACACCTTCATCGAGAAGGAATCCTCGATCAACGAGCAGATCGACCGGATGCGCCACTCCGCCACCCGCTCGCTGCTGGAACGCGACGACTGCATCATCGTCGCTTCGGTGTCGTGCATCTACGGTATCGGTTCGGTGGAAACCTACACCGCCATGACCTTCCAGATGCAGGTGGGCGACCGGCTGGACCAACGCCAGCTTCTGGCCGACCTCGTGGCCCAGCAATACAAGCGCCGCGACATGGATTTCCAGCGCGGTTCGTTCCGTGTGCGCGGCGATACCATCGAAATCTTCCCCGCCCACCTTGAAGATGCCGCCTGGCGCATCTCGATGTTCGGCGACGAGATCGATTCCATCACCGAATTCGACCCGCTGACCGGCCAAAAAACCGGCGACCTGCAATCCGTCAAGATCTATGCCAATTCGCACTATGTCACCCCGCGCCCGACGCTGAACGGCGCGATCAAGTCGATCAAGGAAGAGCTGAAGGTCCGTCTCGCCGAACTGGAAAAGGCAGGACGCCTGCTGGAAGCTCAGCGACTCGAACAGCGCACCCGCTACGATATCGAGATGCTGGAGGCGACCGGCTCCTGCGCCGGTATCGAAAACTATTCGCGTTATCTCACCGGCCGTAACCCGGGCGAACCGCCGCCGACTTTGTTCGAATATATCCCCGACAACGCCCTGCTGTTCATCGACGAAAGCCACGTCTCCGTCAGCCAGATCGGCGGCATGTATCGCGGCGACTTCAGGCGCAAGGCGACGCTGGCCGAATATGGCTTCCGCCTGCCTTCCTGCATGGATAACCGGCCGCTGCGTTTCGAGGAATGGGACGCGATGCGCCCGCTGACGGTCGCGGTTTCGGCCACTCCCGGCTCGTGGGAGATGGAACAGGCCGGCGGCGTCTTTGCCGAACAGGTCATCCGCCCGACCGGCCTTATCGATCCGCCGGTGGAGGTGCGTTCCGCCCGCAGCCAGGTGGACGATGTTCTCGGCGAAATCCGCGAGACCGCCGCCAAGGGTTATCGCACGCTCTGCACCGTGCTGACCAAGCGCATGGCCGAGGACCTGACCGAATATCTGCATGAACAGGGCGTCCGCGTGCGTTACATGCACTCGGATATCGATACGCTGGAGCGCATCGAGATCATCCGCGATCTGCGCCTCGGCGCTTTCGACGTGCTTGTCGGCATCAACCTTCTGCGCGAGGGCCTCGATATTCCCGAATGCGGTTTCGTCGCCATCCTCGATGCCGACAAGGAAGGCTTCCTGCGCTCGGAAACCTCGCTGATCCAGACCATCGGCCGCGCCGCCCGTAACGTCGACGGCAAGGTCATCCTCTATGCCGACAACATTACCGGCTCGATGAAGCGGGCGATGGAGGAAACCTCCCGCCGCCGCGAAAAGCAGATGGCCTATAATGCCGAACACGGCATCACGCCGGAATCGGTCAAGGCAAAGATCTCTGATATTCTTGATTCAGTTTATGAGCGGGACCACGTAAGGGCCGATATATCAGGTGCTTCCGGCAAGGGCTTCGCCGATGGCGGCCATCTGGTCGGCAACAATTTGCAGGCCCATCTCAACGCGCTGGAAAAATCCATGCGCGATGCCGCAGCCGATCTCGACTTCGAAAAGGCCGCCCGCCTGCGCGACGAAATCAAGCGCCTCAAGGCCGCCGAACTCGCCACAATGGATGACCCGATGGCGAAGGAAGAGGCCCGCGCCGTTGAAGGCGGCGGAAAAAACAACAGACGCAGCCACTTGTCGATCTCCCCTGAGGGGGAGACATCCGCCAGGACAGAGACCGCCACAGGTGAAAAATCCCTCTTCGCCAAACCGGCACTGGACGAAATGGGTCCCGGTTCGGACGCGGGCAAGCCCCTGTTCCGCAAGAACACGCTGGACGAGATGACCGTGGGCAGGACCGAAAAACCCGTGCGTGGCGAAGTTCCCGGCAAGCCCGAGACAGAGGCCGGCAAACGTTTCTCACCGCTCATGGAAGGTCAGCCGGAACGTGCGACCGATGATCCCCGCCCTCTCGTGCGCGGCAAGATCGGCGCGGGTTCCTATGAGGATCCCGGCGAACAGAAGCGCAAAAGCCGCACCAAGGGCAAGACGGGCCGGCCGGGGCGCTGACGCCCTCCCGGCGATATTCAGTCCCAGATATGTATATTGCGAAAAACATGGCCGGAGCACTCACGCGCTCCGGCAACGGCGATCAGCTTTCGCACTGTCTGATCCGCGCCGCGACCTGGCCCGCACCAAACACTTTCGTCAGATCCGCATCCACGGTCATGGCAATGTAGTCTTCATTTTCCGCAGGCTTGATGTAAGTCGAGAAATAGACCGGGCCGGTCGGGAGAACGCCTGTGACACAGGCCCGCAATATCTCGATCTCAGTACTCCCCCTGATGCGCGGCCCCTCGATGCGGGAGAGGCGCACCTTCTCCTGCAATGCTGCAAGCCGTGAAACCTCTTCAGGCTTTATTCTCCACACGCTTGTGGCGGTCCCCGCCCGCTTTTCCGCGTGGAACTGCGCGCGGGCAGCGGCGTCCTTATCCTCGATCAACGCAAATGTCTCGACAGTCTCGCCCTTTACGCCGTCTGTAACGCTGCGAATAATCATCACCGCATCACCGGAACCCAACGACAGATGGGCAGGAAGGTGCAACCCTACACGCACATGCTCGAAATTCATCGTCAGAAAGTCGAGCCGCATCAGCTTGGGAATACTCGAGATGGGCGTGGTCATGCAGCCGGTAAGGAAAAAAAGTAAAATAAGCGATCGTGTGAAACGCGATAACATCAATGGCACCATGTTCTAAATCCGAAATTATCAAATGTGCGCAATGGCCTTGGCGGGAACAATCCTTTCCGGACCTGACACCGTCATACCGGTCCGCAGATGTCAGGGAGTGACATTGCAGCAGTGTTACGTCTTCCGGAACTCACGGTTCCCTTGAACGTTGACCGCCCTTATGGAATGGCAAGCAGCAAGGAGACACGGCATGCATCTCAGAAATCTGGCCCTCTCATACCTTTTCCTCTCCTGCACCCCGAGCTTTGCCGGCCAGATCGAGGACGCCACGTTCCACAGTGCGGCCCTGAATGCGCCGCTCCCCGTCAACATCTACCGCCCGGATGGCGCTCCCCCGGAAAACGGCTGGCCGGTGCTCTATCTGCTGCATGGCCATGATGGCGACCAGAACAGCTGGCGCGATCTCGGCAATATCGAAAAGACGCTGGACACGCTGATTGCCGCTGGCGCCATCCGTCCGCTGGTGGTCGTCATGCCCGGCGTTAAAAACAGCTGGTATGTGGATTCCGCCGCCGTCGGCGGTCCCGGCGACTACGAGACTGCTTTGACCGGCGATCTGCGCCATCAGATGGAAAAAACGCTGCCGGTGCGGAAAGACCGCGAAGGACGCGCCATTGCCGGACTTTCCATGGGCGGTTTCGGTGCGTTGCATCTGGCCTATGGCCACGAGGACCTCTATGGCGCAGTGGCCAGCCTGTCCGGCGCAATCTGGCAGAACGTGCCCGCCTCTGATCTAGACAAGACCCCCGCCGAACTGAAGCTCATTCAGGATAGCGCCTTCTTCCACCGCATCGACCGCACCACCGTCACCAGCGGCATCGTGCTGCCCTCCACCGGCGATCACTTCTCCGGTGCCTTCGGCACGCCCTTCGACGCAAGACTTTTCAACGAAAAAAACGTCTTCACGCTCGTCGCACAGCACGTCGCCGAAAGCCAGGATTTGCCTGCCACCTATCTGACGGTCGGCGACGACGATGGTTTCTTCCTCTGGCGCGGCGCCATCGCCCTGCACGAAACGCTCCAGGCCGATGACCGCAAATCGGAGTTGCGGATCACCGATGGCGATCATGTCTGGTCCGTCTGGAAGGTTTCGATCATCGACGCACTGAAGTTCATCGATAGCGAATGGGACAAGGCAACGGACATCGCGAAGGATTGACCACCTTCTGGACTATTCAGCCTGGCTCTTCGCCCGCTTCTTCCCGGCTTTTCCGGCAAGGTTCAATGCGGCGGCCGAGCGGATCAGCGCCATAAGCGCCCCCCGTCGATCTCATCTCCCTCGTGAAAGTCGATGGCGCGCCGCGTATTGCCCTCAAGGCTCGAATTGAAAAGACCGGCCGGGTCCTCGAGAGAGGCACCCTTGGCAAACGTCATTTTCACGGCGCTCTTGTAGGTTTCGCCGGTGCAGATGATGCCGGCATGCTCCCAGACGGGCACACCGCGCCATTTCACCTCCTCCGTCACATCCGGATCGGCCTTCCTGATCAGCGCTCTGATGTGGGCGAGCGTTTCGCCCCGCCAGTCGCCAAGCTCCGCGATCTTCCGGTCGATGAGAACCGATGGTGCGGTCTCTTCCGCGTCCCTGCTGATCGTATTTTTTGCCATAACGTCCTCCCCGTTTCCGCGTGCCAGTGCTCCCTATACCAGCATAAACCAAATTTTCCTGTCGTCCCATGCGGAACCAAATTCCCGCTCCACCGTTTCTTCCCCGAACGCAAGGTTCAGCATACAAAGGGAAGAAACATCATGAAAATCAAGGTCATCGCTCTCGCTGCCGCAGCAGCGCTCACGTCTTCCGTGGCATTTGCCCAGACGGCTGCCACCGCCCCTGCTGCCGGCGCCGATGCCACTTTGTCCGGCCCGGGTATCACCATGGGCACCAAGGCCAACGGCCCGCTGAAATTCGTCAATGTCCAGAAGACCGACCTCACCGCCTCCCAGCTCGACGGTCTGGATATCTATAACGCCCAGAATGAAAATATCGGCGAAATCGAGGATGTCGTGATCGGCGACGGCAAATCTGTGATCGGCCTGGTTGCAAGCGTTGGCGGCTTCCTCGGCATCGACAAGAGCTATGTGGTGCTCGACCCGGCTTCCGTCGCGGTTCACAACGACAACGGCACCTGGAAGGCCTATGTCGACACAACCAAGGAAGCGCTGCAGAACGCGCCCAAGCTCGACTACGACAAGCTGGACGACTGATACCCCTGCAGTCGCAAGCTTGACCCCCGCGATCCGTCGCGGGGGTTTTTCGTGCGGGGAATTTCCGCGCAGTTTCCGGTAATCCTTCTCTCGCTGCGCTTGCCTAGCAGCCCGGCTCGCGCCTATCTTCGGCGCGCAAAACACCAAGGATCGATGCGTGCCCGCCAAAACTCTCTCTTCCCTCACCATCAGCGCTGTGGCGATATTGCTGAGTGCCCTTCCGCTGTCAGCACAGACAGCCGACTGGAAGCCCGCAGAGCAGATTAAAACCTATGCGATCAGCGGCGATACGGGCGGTGCCCTTTACCAGTCCATCGGCGAACGCGGCCCGACAGCCGGCGTGCAGGCCATCGCCCACACCACCTTCAAGCTGACATGGCGGCGGGACTACCGCCCGCAGCCGGACGGCGCCTGCGTGCTGGCAACGGCACGGCCCAATCTCACCATCATCTATACCTGGCCGAAAGCCCCGGCCAGATTGCCGCAGGCTGTCGCCGCCAGCTGGAAAACCTTCATTTCCGGCGTGGAAACCCATGAGCGTGTGCATGGCGAACACATTCTCGATATGGTGAGAAAGATCGAGGCCTTCAGCACCGGCCTCAGAGCGGAAAACGACCCGAAATGTCAGAAGGTCCGCGTCGTTCTGCAGCAGCGGCTGGGCGAGCTTTCCAACGAGCAGCGCCAGCGCGGGCGCGATTTTGACCGGGACGAGCTTTCCCCGGGCGGCCGGGTGCACCAGCTCATTCTGGCTCTCGTCAACGGTCCCTGAAGAGGCTCGGCGACAACGCCTACTCCGCCGCCTCGCCTTTCAGCAAGGGTTCGGAGAGCGATATGCTTTCCAGTTCGTAGGAATAGCCTTCCAGCATCGTATAGGCCTGCTCGATGGCCTCGATCTGGGCTTCCGCATTGCGGATGGCTTCGGCAATGGACTGGCTGCGGGCACGCAGCATGGAGCTCAGCACATCGGTCTCCGGCTTCCTGCCCAGCCGGTCCATGTGTTTACGCACCCGTGTGCGGTGGCGTTCCAGCTCGAGAATATGGAAACGGCTCTTCAGAATATCGTCGGTCAGCTTGCGGCGCATGGCGGCCACGGGGTCGAAGCTGCCGGGCTCGCGCTCGTCCAGAATGAACTCGTTGACCAGCGTTTCAAGCATCAGCAGGCCCTTCAGGTCCTTGGCATCGGCAAGCTGCGGATCGTAGCCGGTATCATCGAATACCTTGCGGCGCACCGGATCCTTCAAAAGCTCGTAGGCCGTTTGCAGGCGTGCGAACTGCTCGCCATCACCGCCGCTGTCGGGATGGGCAGCCTTGGCAACCTTCCGGTAGGCCGACTTGATCGCCGCCTCGTCGGCATCGCGCTCCACGCCAAGCAAAACATAAGGATCGATCACAAAAACACCTTCAAACGCAACATGTTACCCGCGTGCCTTACACCATCCTCGTGCGCCGCACGGGCGGATCATAGGCCAAATCCACCCTCACGACACCCCGCCCCGACCCTTAAACCGGCAAAGCACACACAAAAGCCTTGCCATATGCCGCGTCGCGACCAGCGGAAGAGCCCTTGATACCGAAATTTGTCGGACCCAAGGCGACTATAATCACAGGCGGGACAAAATTGTGGAAAGCGGCGGCAAAACATGCCGCCCATCGCGAACCAACCCTGCCGCAACCGCTCCTGAAACAGCACTGCCAGGGACGTAACCGGCACGTTTTCAGGGGGTTATGGTGGAACGTCATCAACAGGTGTAAGCTTGGCTTTTGGATCTGAAGGGAGGAATGATCCGATGCCGCAAACCATTACCCAGACCGTCACGGACTATGTGCATGCCATGGCCTATGCGGATGAAGGCCTGATGCGTGACGTGTTCGATCCGCGCGCCAACATCGTCGGTACTTACGAAGGCGAAACCGAATGGCTGTCGCTGGAAGATTTCGTCGACCAGATGCGAAAAAGCGAACGCGGCCTCCCCGATCACGACCCCACCTTCGAAATCCTTGGAATCGACAAGGAGGGCGACAGCGCCTCCGTGAAGCTGACGACCCGTTTCGACGGCATGGATTTTTACGAATATCTGTCGTTGCTGGAACGCGAGGGCAACTGGTCGATCGTCCACAAGCTCTATCACATCAAGCCATAGGCATTGACGAAAGACACGCTAAAAAAAACGGATGGGGTAAGGACAAGCCTTTAAAAATACTGGTGCCCCCGACAAGGTTCGAACTCGTGACCCCCTGATTACAAATCCCATCGCATAATCAAGGATTTCAGGTGGGTGGCACCCCATGGGCTGTAAAATGAAGCCCATAAACGCCCAGTGTTTCCAGTTATGTCAACATCGAATTGTAAAATGAAATCCACAGAAAACGGCGCTTGTGGATAACCCGTTGACTCCCTCCCCGCCTATCCCATAATCAGCACCAGCGCTGGGCGCTCACGGCCTTCTGGCAATCTCTCGATGTATCCTGAGTTCTTCGCGAATGCGGTCCATCTCGGCTGCTACGTGAGCCAAAGACTTCCCCGAAGCCTTCATCGTATCGTTCAGGTCGATAACGGCCTCTGTATGCGCCTCCAGCGCTTTTGTCGCATTATTCAGAGCAGTCGGGTCAACGATGACGGCGGCGACCTGCGCGGCAGCATGACGCTTTTGCGGCGATACATTCTCACCAGACGAAAGCCCAAAATGCCTGACCGCAAAAATCACAGCAAGCGTGATGGCAAACACAACCAGCGCCAGCGGAGGAAGGTCAGCCAATTTTTCCATTGCGTGCTTCCCCTTGGTCATGCGCCGCTCGGTGGATGTTGATCAGCTCTCCAATGGCGAAGAGCGGATAGATGGCAATCCACGTACTGATGACTCCGGAAGATGCAAAAGCGTATGCTATGCCTGACCAGATCATGCACCCGGCTGCTGCCGAAAACTGCCTTATCTGTGGAGTAACGTTTCTTTTCGCGCCGTTGATGACGAGGCCGACAATCCGTAAACAACCGACGACGAACATAATCCAGCCAAGGAACGTCTCGGACGGCACGAGGTCGTTAAACCCCACGAATGCCGGTTGATTGAAGGTCTGCGATGGAAGGAGGAGAACCCACCCGAAGGCGATGAGATGCCCAGCCATGAACCATTCCATCATGCGTGGGCCGAAGCGGTGCTGGATCCGCACCCACATTCCCGTGCCCTGATATCCACTTTCCATTGTCGCTCCCGCCGTCATTTCCGGCAGGCAGCGTCTTGGTTGCACTGGCGATTGTTGGAGTAGATTGCGGGACCGGCTGTTTCATCTTGTGATGCCAGACGCGCCGCCTGTGGGTCCGAGAACTTAACGAAGCTGTAGCCAGCCCCATTAGTCGCAGGTGCTGTCTGGCAAGCCGCTATCGCGCATGAAAACAAGGCAACGGTCGCGATCCGACATGTTGCGGAAAGAGGCATTGTTCTTCTCCAGTTGATTGATGCGATCGAGCGCTTCCTTGGCAGCCTCAATCTGGGTTTGTGAGCGACCTTCGCGCTTTCCCAGCCAGTAGGAGCCAGAAGCCAACAGAACGGCGCAGAGGAGGCCAGCAGCAGCGATTTTCAGCCAGTTGGGGGTGAGTGCCCAGATCATGCCTGTTCCACCGTCTGTTTGCTCTTCCACCAGCCGTAGACGCCCCAGATCGTGAGACCTAGACCGATGGCGCCCGAAACGGCCAGCATCCCGTTCGCAATGGTGTTCGCCAGATCCGAGTTGATGCCGGTGACGTAGGTTGCGAGTTCGGCAATCTGGTCGCGCGCAGCGGTGACCAAGGCAAGCGGGCCGAAGTTGCGCGCTGCGTTCTTCACTTCCGGCACCTGCGCGATCCCTAGGTTTCCCGGCTTCTCATCTGCGGACACCTGAAACTCTTTCAGCTTGCGCATGGTCTGCGGACCGGCAACGCCGTCGATCGTCAGAGAGTTTTCATCCTGAAAGCTGCGTAGCGCACGATCAGTGGCAGGCCCAAAGTCACCATCGGCAGGAACGGAATGGCCGGCGCGCGTGAGAAGCACCTGAATTTCGCGAACACCTGCCCCCTTGGAGCCGAGACGAAGCATCCCCGTCGCACCAGATGCGACCGGTTCTTTCCTCGCATAGCGCTCATAGGCGGCGGCCATTTTCGTGTCGTAGGCATTCTTCTTGTAGGCCGGACCGTTATAGCCTCGAGCAAACCCCGCCCAATCCTTCCGGCTCAAAGCGCCAAGGAGATTGTTCGTCTTGATGAAGCGAACCATCAAATCGACCTGGCCCTCTACGCCGCTGCGGGCAGCTTCGAACAGATCGATGACAGTTGGATAGCCGAGTGCCTTCCAGTGGCTCCCCATGACCTGCCCAACGCCGAAGGACGTGCTTTCAAGGGCTGCCTGCTTGTCGATCGTCATTGCGCGCCCAAGAAGCTGCCAGCGGGCTTTCTGCGATGCCGGGTTCTTCACTCCACCGACGTTCGGGGATGCAAGACCGAGACGCCGCGCTTCCTCACGACGAGACGCCGTCACCAGCCGGTCGAAGTAATGGCCTTCGAAACGGATGATCGGCATTTCCTTGCCGTCGATATCCGCAAAAACAACGCCGTTGCTCTCGACCTCGACAACAGCCTTCAGCGCCGCCGGGTCAATACCGTGCACGCTCGCAACTCGCTCGATCGAGCGCGCGACATCAGCCTTCAACATGAGGCTTCTCCTGATTGTGGTTATGGGTGCCGGGTTACGCTACCGGCCAAGCGATGGGGGCGATCTCGCCAAGGAACTGTTCGACGGTAGGCTGAGGCCGCTGGCCTGCCTGCACCTTGGCCAATTCGCCATAAGCATAGAACCAGACGTTATCGCGCCACGCGACAAAGGCCTGCGCCTCTGCAGCCCACTTCGGCTTTGTCGACCCGATGTAGGATGCCAGCGTCACGCCGTCGCGGAACTGCTTCTCACGGGCAGTTTCATCGACAAGGTTCTGAATGGCGTTTTCGTAATCGGTGATGGTGGGGACGGTCGGCGGGATGGACTGCTGACGTTCTTCAATTTCTGCCGTGGTCATGGGCCGCTCGATGACTTCGCCTGTTTCCGCATCAAGGATCTGAATTTTCATCCTCGTATCCCTTCGAAGAAGAAGCTGCCATAAGCGAACAAGGATGCGGCAGATACGATTCTAATTGCGTTTCTTGCGGTTGTTCCTGGCAGTTCTGATGACAAGGTTCTAAGCGTGTCATCACCCGTCCTGAACGACTGAAGGACAACAGCTCTTGCTCTTCTGGACTTATTAAAGCCGAATAAACTAGCGGTACTTCCAGCCTGTCCGTTTCCTAGGAGTATTCCAGCAAATGACCCAACCCCACCACTGACGGTCCCTGACGATCCAACATCAGATACCTTGTAAGTGTAGTCAGCCGTTGAGGTAAGAAATGTAGAGCCATTATCAGTAGAGACTTGCACAATGGCGTAGTCCGTTCCTGAGAGAGAGAAATCACTCGATATCTTTATAATTCTGAACGCTGAAAGGTTGTTTACTATGCCCGATGTTTGACCGGTCAGATCAAGGGATCCAATAGGCTCCCATCCACCCAACAACTGATTGGCTTGCGCAGGCGTTAAGTCCTCAACGTTGCCGGTTCCGGCCGTCAGCCGCCCCTTAATCGCAGGCGCGGCGAGCTGAGACAACAGTGCATTGCCGACAACGTTGTTTGGCGCCTTCTTGAGAAGCTTGCCTGTCGCATCGGCAAAGACAGCCAAGTCATTGACCGCAACGCCACCGGCAGGCCCAACAACGTCACCCGTTCCCGTTCCATCCGTTCCCTTGCGGGCCAGCAGCCGCCAGTAGGCGTTGCTCTCGGCAGGCAGAACTGGTGGCGCGTTCCCCGTGGTCGGCTGGAGCGCAATCCACGTCGAGCCACTATTGAGAACAATATCGTTCGTCGCGTAGGCCGTCGCTCCACTATAGGCGCCGCGGTCAACCACGCCCGGAGTGCCAGAGCGAGCGAATAGAAGCCACTGCGTGTTCTCTGTAGTCGGCAGTGTCGGCGGCGCATTGCCGGTGGTCTCCACCTTGGCGATCCACGTCGATCCCTCATACTGAACGATATCGCGGATCGCGTAGGTCGTGCCTGCGCTGTAGTTGCCGCGCTGATTGACGCCAGCTGGGCCAACCGTGCCGGTGATGTAATAGGGCACGCTCCAGTCGCCAGAAGTCGCGGACTCCTTGATGTAGACGGCGGAGCGACCGTCGCCAATATCGGCCACCAGCACGCGGAAGTCAGCTGCGGCGGTATCGTAAGCGGCACGACCAGCCAAATCGGCAACAGCCTCATCGAACTGCACGCCGTCCTTCAGCTCAGACTTTTTGACTGTTCCGAATACACCCGGCCCGATACCGATCGGAATGTCATCCGTGCCGACCGAGATTTCAGATAGGCTGTCGAGGTTGCCATTTGACAACGACGCCAGCAGCCGGCGCATAGCTTCGACTGCGGCAATCGTTGGCGAGGTCAGCTCGATCTTGTATGGTGCATCTGTCTGAGCCGGACCGGGCCAATCATCAGCAAGCAGCAGCTCAGTGTCGCTGATGATCTGCTCGATCACGATCGGGCGGCCGACGTGAATGCCAAACTTGTCTCCAACCTTGATCGGGGTCAGACCAGCAACTTCCGTCAGCCAGCCTGTGTCCGTGCCGGTGACAGTGCGAGAGCCGACAGCAACGGTAGCCGTACCGTCGCCATACCATGTGGTGTTAGCCATTATTCGGATGCTCCGTTACCGTTATGGCGGGATCGCTGTCGCCTTTCGCAAGGCGTAGATCGGCTTCAAGGCCGTTGATCTTGTCGAGAAGGGCTTTGTTTTCCTGCTTCTGCATCACGAGATGCTGCCCGAGCAGCAAAGTCCGTTGCTTCAGGAACTCTTCGCGCACTTCTGCTTCCTGCAGCGCGACGAGCGCGTCAACCTGCATCTGATTTCCGGCTGTCATGGATTACCTCTTGAGGACCATTGCAATGATCTTGTTCGACTTGAACTTTAGGGACGATCCACCCTGAAGCTGAAGCCTGTAGGTGGTCTGCGTTCGGCCAGAGGGAGGGTTATGTACGGCCATCCAACTGATAGGATTCGATCCACCGCTTCCCTGCAGCGCCTCAAGGCCGGCGTTGCCTGTTTGGTCGCGAATGACGAACGACCACACTCTTGGGGTTCCACCGACATCGTCCAGCACATAGCTCTGACCAGTGACAAGTATCCTTGGGGAGCCTGCGCCATGGTTTATGGTTACATCGAGGTTGTAAAAGCTAGATCCATCGGATGTGATGTCACCCATCGTTGCGGTCTCGACGACTGTGATCGCCCCAGGATCGATATTCGAAGTGCCGACAGTCAGTGTGCCAATGTAGGCGCTCGAAATGTCGACATTGCCCAAGACGCTTGAAAATGCCGAAAGCGTATTGGCCCTGATGTCGTTCGCGTAGAGCACGCCGCCAGTCACAGTGAAAGGCTGCTTGATCACACTGCCGTCGTCACTGGCGACAACAAATTGTCCGGCCTGGACAATCACGCGTGTCGGCAGTGCCGGATTGGCGGGGACATCCAACAGCAATGATGCTGCGCGATATGCGCCGTCATTGACAGCGGCCGTCACGCCATACCGCGCTGCGTATCCTGATGGAGCGGCGATGGCAGCCCATGCGACATTGACGAACGCCGAACTGCCTCCCAGTGCCGCCGTGAGCGTTTCGACCTTGCCCGCGACGGCCATGGTCTCGTTCACAGCAAGCTGGATATCCTCTCGATATTCGGCACGGGCCGCACCAAGCTCAACGGACAGTTCTCTGGCGAGCTTCCGCGTGTCTTTGTACGCGACCGTCGCCAGTTCCATCTGCGAGGCGATGAGGCCATCGATGGCATCCTGTGCGGTTCTGGTGCTGTTGCGGAGCCATCCGAGCGCTTCTTCAATGTTTGACAGATCGATCTCTGCAAACACCGTCTGATTGCCGGTGATGTTGGCCGAAGTAATCCAAGCCGTGAATGTCTTAAACCTGTCTGGCACCGTCCTGATCGTGGCTCGAGCGTTGTAAAACACACCCGAAATCACATCCTTTGAGGTCTGGTAAACGCCAGCCTCCGGGTCTTTGCAGACGTCGGTATAGACAGTCGTCTGGCCGCTGATCCGGTATTCGAAGATGACTTCGACAATCGACGGGTCTTGCGGGGGATCCCAGGTGAACCGGAGAACCGGCGTCTGGAAACCTTCAGCACCTTCGATCATCCCGGTTTCGACCGTGAAGTTCTGAACGGTCGTGAGGATCGAGGGGTTTATCGGTGGCGTCGGCGGGATGACCACCGGGCCCGGATCAATGCCGCCGTCATCGTAGATGTCAGCGCTGGTCTCCGACAGCTTCAGAGTGATGTTGAAGCTCTCGTCGCAAATCCACTCCGAGATCATCCATGTGCGGCCATTCCAGACGATCCACTCGCCTTCCTGAACCTTCAGGCCAACGCGGAGGCTGACAGGCAAAGCAGCCGTGCCGCCCATGCGGTTCTGGCGGTACCGGATCGTCAGGAGGTATTGGGCGATATCCGGGTCCGTGACCTGAAGGAAATCGTTGCTGGTCTGCCGGTTGCGGCCATCCGCTGCCACGTCAGCATTCGAATAGACCGGCTTTAGGCTCTGCGGGTTCCAATTATCATCGATCGAAAGGAACTGACCGGAGAGATGGTTATACCGTTCGAAAGCAGACTTCTTGAACTGGTACTCGCTATCCCGACCGATATCGAGATCGTCTTTGGTGATTTCGAGAACCGGGATTTGCGGTGCGCCAGCAATCACGCCAGAGAGGCCACGACGGTTCAGGCCGTAGCCTGCCATCGCGTCCTCAAACTCTTTCAGCACTTCTGTGTGGTCGTCGGCGCCATTGACCCACAGGCCACACTCATAGGTCGGCTTTCCGGCCTTGATGGTGTCACACACGTTCATGGCGACGAAATAGGTCGATAGGTCCAACTGGCCGAGAGACTTACCCTCACCAATCAGCGTGCGTCCGGAGTTCATCGCCCGAAGGCCGAGCTGATAGTTCAGGCGATGCACAGCCGGGTTGCGCGTGAACACCCACGTCGAGGCATCGTTGATGCGCTGCGGGCCAGAGCCGCCGGCAACCGTCGAATCCTTGCGTGGGTCATACTCTCGCAGACCACGCATGACGAATTCGAACTCGGGCTTGCCCTTCTCGAAAAGCGCACTGTCATAAAGGCGCTCGACCACGACATAGCAGAGGCCCGCATTGACGCTTGTGCTTTTCCAGACGTTGCCAAGAGTTGCTGTGTCCGCGACTAGCTTTGCGTCGACCGGCTGACCGGGGCGACCGTCGTAGAACCGGATCGATATCTTGTCGCTGAACCCGTCGACACGGTAGTGAGCAGCTTCCCCGCCTACGTTGCCAACCTGGATCAGCGCGCGGCGCTCACCGTATACGAAGCAATAATCGAACAGGCCATCGCACCAGCCATTGGCCAGCACAAAAACTTCGCCGTTGAACTTATTCCCCTGTCCCCACTTCGCATAATAAGAGCGCTGACCCTTTGTCTTGCCGTGACCAAACAGGGTTTCAACATCAACATCCCCGCCGTACTTGGTTTCGCCCTGTACGGCAGAATATGTCCGCTTCTTCGGACGTTTTAGATAGCTGAACGCAAGGCTAGCGCCGAACGCAAGTGCTCCGCTGATCAGGGTCGCAGCCAGCACAGAGCCGCCGAACAGCGCACCAGCTATGGCGCCGCCGATCAGTGAAAAAATTGCCATTGACGATTATCCGATATGAAAGGCGGCGATGACTTCCCCGAGGCCGTAATCCTGCCGGCCGTCGGGTGTTTTTGTGACGAAGCGAATACCGAGACAGACGCCGACATGCTCAGCGCCATCAGCAAGACGAAGGATGACCAGATCCCCCAGCCGCGCCTCTGCGGCGCCCTTTGGCTCTTGTTCAAGCTCTGCGGTGAAGAATGTCACCAGAGACTTGTGTCCCCGCTTCCTGAGGGCCTTCTGGGCGCCTGCGAGGGTCTTGTAGCTACCGATATACTTCTTGGCCGTCTCTGCGCCTGTCAGCGCGTCAATCATTGCACAGCCCATGAAGAAGCAATCGGCAGTGCCATACGCATACGGCTTCGCAAGCTCCGCGTTCAGCGTAGCTTCGACAATTCGGAAACGGTTCATGTGGTCAGCCTTGCCTCTGGCCCCATTCCTCAGGAATGCTGGCGTTGGTGGCCACGTATTCGAGGCCAGTGTCTGTAGGGCTGTTGTCGAACTGCTGCTCAGCGATCGAACGCTTGACGCCGGTAGATCCGCGCGCAGAGCGACCGGGCGGCTGCAAATCGATCTCCATCGTCAGCGTGCGCTCCGAGCCGGTCACTGCGCCCTTGTTGTAGCGCACCTGATCGATCTCATAGATGGACGATGCGAGGATGCCCAAGACCTCGTTCGTGTTCGGAACACCGCAGAGATGGGCAATGATCACCGGCGAGTTCTGGTAGTCGAACTCCTCGATCTTCGCGACTGCATCGTCGGGGTCGGTAACCGGAATATCCGAGAACGTGATGGTGCGCGTCGTGACTGCCGTTCCCACCGCCGACGTCATGCTGCCGATATCCAGAAACCGGTTCGGCAGATACACGAGGCCGTTGTATGTGTAGGACCGGCCGCCGCGGTGGTAACCCACCGTCTTGCCGGGGAGATCGAAGCGGATCAGATCGAGGCGAGCGATCCTGCCTTTTTCAAGCTGCGCTGTGACAACGGGATCAAGGCTCATGGCACCGCCTCATTATAGCATCAGCGATCGCAATTGCCGTCGAGACCGACATGTAGTGCGGCCCCATCTGCTGCAGGGCTCTTATGGCGCATGCTCTGCGCTCCGCCAGAACTGGGTCCTGCGTGTCCTCAGGGATAACCGAATTAATCTGCCCGATTTTTTCCTCGACCCTTGGCCGAACATGCTCGAACGGATCGTAATTTGCCGTGATGTATCGGACATCGACATAGACATCGCAGGCAGCCTCCGACACAGCCAACGTTTTTGGAGTATCGCTCATGATACGAAGACCTCTGTCGCGCTAAATGATGGCTCGCGGTTATCCCACGACTTCGCGCCGGAATAGCTGTCCGGGTCGATCTGCATCGTGCACGACGGCTTTTCGAAGTGAACCGTCGCACTGGAGGTGAAATGATCCCGGTCGACCGGATGACGGACGTTGAGAGTGACAAAGCCGCCGCTTGAGGCCGTGGCTGGGGCGACAACCCGGTGAAGTGATCGTTTGAGGACAGACATCCTCAGTTCAACGTAATCGCCAGGCGACAGGATGAAGCCGGCAGGAAGCCCGCCAACGTTCAACTGCGTCGTTCCTGTGATCGCCTGCAGATAGGCATCGCCGTTAAATGCGCCGCCAGCCGCCTTGGTCCCGGACAAGGGCGAACCGGTATCCATTGCGATAGGTCGCGGGCGGAAGACGTCATACCCGAGGAACGTTTCGCCGTCGTCGCCCGCCTGCATCATGAAAGCATCCATCAGGCCGAACTTGGCCTTGTCCAGCCACGTGGCCTGATAGGTTGCCCGCCAGTACGGAGTGCCGAACGACTGCGATTCCGTCCTACGCCCTTCCATGCGGTTGATGCTGCGAGGCTGGACTGGATCGAAGGTGCATTCCTTCCACCCAACGGACGGGAGCGAAACAGGATCAGCCATTCTGCGCCTGCCCGTTCTGATAGAGGTTGTTTTTGTTCTTGTTGTTCTGCTTCACGATCTGGACCGTCTGGCCCTGCGCCTGTTGCAGAATTTGCCCGACCAGCTCCGGCGAAAGCTGGATCATGACTACCGACTGACCACCTGCCTGCACATTGTTGTTTGCCGGTGTCACCGTGGCCGAAGAGCCAACATACCCGCCGACTGCGTACCCCTTGGCGCTGCGATGCATGGCATCGAGGTTGCCAATGCCGATCCTGTCGGTCGCCTTCTTGGAGAAGACGTATTCGCCGCCGTGTACGACGCCAGCCACAGCCTTTGCAGATGCGTTGCCAGTATATCCACCGTCAGCGAACAAGCCGCCAGATAGCCCCGCATAGGACGAAGCGGACTTTCCCCCGAACAACCCACCAAAAAGGCTGGACAGAAAGCCACCGCCGCCAGACGAGGAACCGGCATTCGACACCTTGAAGATGGCATCCATGACGTCGTTGAGCAGCTTGTCGGTGATACGATCGAGGACGTTCAACGCCGCGTTGCTGAACGATTCCCAGAAGCTCTCGCCATTCTTCAAGCCATCCCGAAGGTCGTTGATGAAGCCCGCCGTCGTGTTCTTTACGAAGTTGACCGCTTCCGTCGCCTTCTTCGTGGCTTCCGTCAGCCGGTTCTGTTCGACAACAGCCTGAGCATAGCTTTCGGCCTGCGCGCTGATCTGAGCCGTCAATTCCGGCGTGATCGCCTTCTTGTCCTTCTCAGCGGCCAACAGTAAGTCAGTCTCGACCTTTGCTTTAGCCACAGCATACCCGTAATCGCTCACCAGCGGGTTCAGGGTGGACTGAGCCGCTGTCTGGGCTTGTAGGGCGCGCGTCTGCTCGGCGATTGAGGCAGTGGCTGTCTCGTATCCGCTTTGCTTTGCGGTCTTCGTGCGCCCACCTCCAACACTAGGCAAACCCTCCAGTTCGATAAGAGGACGACCCGATGGTGTCGGAGCATCACGTGGCGTGAAGTCTTCACCCGAGTAGAAGCGCCCGTTCTCAGAGAACAGCGGGGACAGTTCTCCCAATTTCGGGCCATTCTGTCCGACAAGCAAAGCCTGCACCGCGGCCTCCCTGAACGTAGCAGCCTGCCGCGTGGCGCCAGCGATCGTCTGTGATAGGTCGTTGAACGCCGTTTCGAAGCCACTGAGCGCCGGAACGCCAGTCTGCGAGATGGCACTGGCAAGAGCGTCCTGAACGCGCTTCATAGCGTCCAGATCCTGCCGCCCTTCAGAAACCGCCCTTGTCACGTCCTCCCAGGCTTTCTGGAAGGAATAGATGGTCTCGCTCTCTGCGCCTGCCTGCGTCATAAGGGAAATGGTGTTACCCATTTCGACGTTCAGATTATGGACCTGCTGACGAGCCAAGTCCCACTGGTTATCAGCGAGCGTATTGGTCACGTTGATTAGGTCTGCGGCACTCTTCGCGTCCTTGAGCGCTGCGACGTAGGCCTGGAGCGCTGGAACTGCCTTACCCCATTCGTCAGCAACAGCTTCGATAAGACGCGCCTGCTCTTCGGCAATCTTGTTGCTCTCTGAACCTTTGGACATCCATTCGGTGAAATAGGATACCGCAGCGCTACCAATCAGCACAAACGCAGTCGTTGCCAAGCCGAGAGGGCTTATCAGACCGGTGATTGTCTGCTTGATGGCCGATAATACGCCGTTGAGCTGACCGCCATTCTGCGTCACCTGTGGCAACTGTTGGGCCAGCAGCATGAAAGGCGACTGCCCCATCGCCATCATCGTGACGATATCCTGCATCTGATAAGAGAGGTTCTGCACCTGAGCGCGAGCAGCACCGGATGCCTGACCGAGGGACTTTACTCCAGAAGCGCCCACAGACCCCGCACGCTGTGCGGCGAGAGAAGCAGCCGCGAGTGCCTTAGCGGCTGCATTTGACGTCTTCTCCACGGTGCCCATAGCCGCAGCCATGCCCGCAATCTCAGATGTGGAAAACTTGCCTGATGCGTCAGAAAGCCCAGCAGCAGCACGCTCAGCAACACGAGAAGCATTCGTGAACTGTTTCAGGTCGTTGGTTGCGCTCTTGACGCCGCCGGATTGGACCTCGATGCCGAGCTGCGCGATATCCATAGGGCTTTACCTTCCGGCGTTTCAATGCGTATGGTTCCGGCAACCTCAGAGGGAGCCAGAATGGACGGTTGGTTGAAATTTCTGATTGCTACTGCCTGCGTCGTGATAATCGCGGGAGGCGGGTATTTCGCCTGGAGTGAGTACCAGCAGAAACAAGCCGCCGAGGCAGCTTCACAGGAAAGAACAATGGTCAGTGGTTGCCGCGCCACACTGACGCGCGAAGGCTCGCCAGCAAAGGCTTTGCGCGATCATTGCGCCGCCAATGGGTACATTACTCGTGAACAGGCAGCAAAGGCTGACAGAGGCGAGTTCACAAACTAACCCGCCGCCCTCGCCTTCCGCTGCACCTCCATCTCTTCGGCCAGCGCGTTCCGGTATCCGTCATCCATTCGGATCAGGATTGCGACTTCCTCGCGCAGAAGCATCTCACCGGTCATGCGAGACCATGCGGCTATTTCGGGATAGCTGATCGCCTGCGGCCCATTGGCACCGTGCTGGCGTCTGGCATGCAATTGCCAGTACCAAGCCCAGATATGCTCTATGTCCTCGCGGATGTCCGGCTCGTCGGGGTTCTCGTCAGCCTTATCGAAGCGCTCGTTGAACTCGCGACGGGTGAGAATGACTTTCGTCTTCGGCCCGTCGTTGAGTTCGTATCCGGGGGTCTCCCACTTAGCGATCTGGGAGACTGCGGCGACTAGCTCGTCGCCGACTGCTCGAAAAAAGCGGCTTCATTCCCCAGAGCGAGATCGATCTGCTTCGCCAGCGCTGGCACCTGAAGCAGCTTGCGCTTGTTGGCGGCGTTGCAGGCAGGCTTCTTGTCGCCCGCCAGGCTGGCATCACCGGTGAATTCCCAGCCGACGATAGCAGCCGACAGGATCGCTACGGTGTTGTCGTCAATCCTCTCGGCGGTGACATTGTTGCGACCGCCCCTGAGTGCCTTGTTCTTCAAGGTGCGCTCGACTGCCTTCACCTCGTCGCTTTCGAGGCTCTGCAGTTCGACCTTGACGCCGAGCGGCGCATCGGTGCCGGGGTGCTTCAGGTCGACCGTGATGGTGTTCGGGGTGAGTTTCAGAAGGTCCATTTGTCACCTTATGGCGTGTTGACGGGGGCGATGAAGAGCGGGCGCTGATCCGTGAAGGCCACGGTGTAGCTTTCACGAACGAAATCATCCGTGCCACCGCCGAGAAGCTGCGGGCCAGTTACCGGACCGGCTGCGTACATGATGGTGTTGGACCAGTCTTCGGACGGCGCGTCGGCATACTCGACCTTGACCGCATAATAGAACTTGGTGATAGCGGCGGCGCGGATGGCGATCTGGCCGGGATCATCGAAGATGCGCGCGACTTCGATCGAAAGTTCGCCGGCATCTTCAACGCCCTTGGCCTTGGAGCGAACGTCGGTATCGAGCGTGTCGTAATTCACGATGTTGGGCGCCGAGCCGTAGTCACCCAGGTTGCCAACCGACTTGATCTCGGTGAACGTGAGCGCGCCAAAAGCAGCGGCGTTGAGTGGGAGCGTAACGGGCGCAGTGCTGATCGACACTTTCGTGCCCGCCAGCGTGGTTTTGATGCCTGCCATGGGGATATCCTTTCCTATGCAAAGCAGTGATATCGGACCGTCACAGGCACCTGCACACGGTCGGTTTCTTGGAGTGGTGAGGCGGCGTAAGGCTTGCGATCGATGATGATCTTCAGGCCATCGGCGTTGAGCGTGGTGCCTTTGGCGAAGTGGGCGATGATCTTGTCTGCGGCCTCGAGCGGCTTGATATGCCCGGCGCCCTTCTTCCAGAAGACGGACACTTGCAGCATGCCACGGCGCTGTTCCTGCCCCGCACCTAGTTCACTGTTGGTGGTTTCATTGGGCATGAAAAACGCAGCAAGGTAATTGTCTGGCTTCGTCTGACCTGCGGCGGGGAAATCAACCCCCGGCATTACGATCTGGAGCGCGGGCGAGAATGAAAGCGTTTTAAGATGCTCGATCAGCGCAGCAAGGATTGTTGCGTCCGTTCCCGTCGCCATGTATTCAACCTCTATGTCCGAAAAGCCGCCCCTTACAGACAGCGAGATATACGACCGCCTGCACGAGGCGTATCTGCTGTTCAATAAGCAGACCGGCGAAAGCTCATTCGGTGACAACACCATCAAAGCCGCGCGCTTGGCATTGCTAAGCCTTCAGGCGGCGATGGTGAAGAAGTCAGAAGACGCTAAAGACCAAACGCAGCCTTAGCCCTTGCGGTGTTCCTGTCTACGATCTGTTTCCAGTTCTGAGCCGCCATGCGCACGAAAGCATCGGGCGGCTGCCCATTAGCTCCGTATTCACGATAGCCAGCGTATGCAGCCGTGTAGCCGAAATAGAGCGTGTCACCGAGCGATGATCCGGCGATAACTGCCTCAATCTCAGCGAAGCTGGCGGAGTATGTCTGTCCCCCACCGGGACCGATGCCCGATTGATTGTGGGCATGGCAGTCGATGAAGCCAGCAAGGAAGCACGAAGGAAGCCAGTGTCGACGCGCATCCGCCCGCCTTGCGACGTTGGGGTCTGCATTTCCGCCACGACTTCTTGCACGCTCTCCTTGAAGACCGCCTCCGTCGCGCCTTCCACCTTTTCGGCCCACGCGGCTATAGACGAGCCGAAAGAAAGCTTTGCCATCAAACCAGCTCCGCCTTGTATCGCCTTGCTGCGCCGCCGATGTAGTCGACCTTGTACTCCACCCAGCACCGGCACCCGGAGATTTCACTGATCGGCGCCTGTCGGTCGCCCGGATATCGCAGCAAGGCACCAGACGGTGACTGGAAGCTCTCGTCTATTCCGACGGTCTTGCCATTCAAAACCCGGTGCGTATGCCGGACCCGATTGTCACCCGCCGAGTGCCACTTCTTCGTCACATCCTGCGCGGCTACCTTGCCGGCGGCGATTTGCTGTCTCAAAGCTTCATCGCGAGAAGCACCGAGCGCCATCATCGTTTCTGTTCTGGCCAGCATTTCACCGCGCAGCAACAGGTTCTTGTCATTTAGCCTGGCAATGATCCTATTGAGCGTTTCTGTCGGGATTGGTTTCCCAGCACGAATTGCGGCGAGCACAGTGCCGTCGAAACGCTTGTCACGCGTCTTGAGCGTCAGATACTGCCGCATAAGCGCCGGATCGCCAGACGACAGGTTCACCCGCGCCCGCTCGATAAACTCAATCTGGTGGCGTGTGAGGCCGATTACGCCGCCTTCACGACGCTTGGTGACTGCGTTCTGCCGCCCGACGATATCCAGAGCCGTTGACCGAGGGTTGGCGCCACGTACGAGCCCCTGTTCGAGCGCGTACCTGATGCCGTCACGCTGATCGTCGGTTATGTGCGTCACCATCGTTGAGGACAGCTCGCGAAGAACGCGCTCTGCCTCCGGGTTTCGCACGCCGAAACGCCAGATGACACGATTACCGTTCGGATCCGTCACTCTAGGCAGTTCGCCAGTGAGATTGACGCCACCTGCGTTAAACGCCTCCTGCAACGCGATTTCCAAGGCACTGAAAGCATCGGCATCAATCTGCATGGCCTCTACGGCGCCGTTGATGTCGCCGCGCTCCAGACGATCAACGACGCGAGCAAGGATGATGCTCGACTTGATTGCGTCTATAGCCTCTCGGAACGCAGCCGCAAGCCGTGGCTCGTACCGGTCGAGCAGTTCGTCAAACGTCATGCCTCACCCCATTATCCAGCCACCAGCGGCCCAGCCAAGCCTTGCAGCGCATGCAATGAGGAAGCCGATGATCACGCCGCGCACGAGAATGCGGGCTGCGATCGATGGCGGCACGTTGTCGTTCAATGGTTATTCCTTGAGCGCTCGCTGCGCTGCATGGATGGCGTCATTGAAGACAAGATCATCATCGCCCTTCGATCCAGCCTTGATGTGATACATGGAGTGACCCACGAGTTCCCCGACAAGATCGAAGCACGATTGCCTTTCCTCATCGCGAATGGCTGTGATGGCTGCCCGCGCAATGATCCGGTAGCTTTCCAGATCGTCAAGTTCAGCATCAAGAAAGCGATCCTTGCCGGGGTTATCCCGTTCGAAGCGCGCTCCAGCCTCTGGCTCGATGTAGAGATTGACCGGCATATCAAACTTGTCAGTCTCGGCTTTGATGGCCTTTGCCACCCTGTCGATCATCGTTTCAGCCATGGTCTTGTCCTATCGCCTTCCCTGAACCTCGTAATAAACCACAATACCAGCCGGTGACAGCGGCTTGAGGTTCTCGATGGCGTAGACCTCCCCGGCGGCGACTACCTTGTCGCTCTCGGCCAACGTGATGTTGAGGCCGGCCGTCGATACGTAGATCATCTTGTCCGTCTTGCGGATCAGCGTGCCGTCCACCTTGGCGTCGTCATATTCCAACGTGACCAGCGTGCACGGATAGTCCGTCTCGGTGATCTCGGGGTCGTAGTCTGGCCCGGTCTTAACCGCGCGGCGGATTGCGCCAGGCATTCCGAACTCGGCAATCATTTCCTCTGCGACTTCCCGCATTTCATCGTAGAACGTCATCAGAACCGCTCCAACTTGAACGTGCCGCCCTTGCCGGGATCGGGCGTTATGATGCAGCGTAGGACGTCCTCAACTGCGGTAAGGACCGGCCGCAGGCTTTCAATGGTGATCGGGACGCCTTCTTGCGGACTGAAGAACTCGCGCTCGATGCTCCCGACCTTCTGGCGCTTAACGGATTTGCCGAGCGTCAGTGTGGGGGTGGATGATCCCGGCGCCGCCAGTTCCGCCAATGCCAAAGCATATGTTGCGTTCTCGACTTCAACCGGCGTTTCGTCTTCCGGTATCGGCTCATTCGAGCAGAGATCGACGGCGCCTGTGCGTGGCCATGCGCGCGCCTGAGAGCGGCTTACCTTCTTGCCGGGAAAGCGAGGGCCATAGATGCCGTCAATCGCCTCAGAAGCCCGCAGGAGCGCAGCCTCTCGCTTGGCGTCA
The DNA here is from genome assembly GCF_010669145.1 of Rhizobium oryzihabitans. Lineage (NCBI taxonomy): Bacteria > Pseudomonadati > Pseudomonadota > Alphaproteobacteria > Hyphomicrobiales > Rhizobiaceae > Rhizobium > Rhizobium oryzihabitans. The sequence goes on along the minus strand of NZ_CP048632.1, from coordinate 305,083 downwards.
TCAACCCCTGCCGCAGTCCACGCCGCGTTTCCACGGCTGTCGTGGTAGGCAAGAGCGCCGGCAAGGGTGCCGTAGTTGTCAGCCATCAGTCTACGTCCCCTGAATAGTCACCGTTCATCAGTTTGTGCTTGAACGTTTCGAGAAGCCAAAGCACGTCGCCGCCATCCTTCAGGCCGAGCGTTGCGCGGGCATCAAGATTCCCGTCCTTGTCCCAACCGATGATGATCACCTGGTCGTAGACGCCGATGGCCTGTTCAATGACGTTATCCGCCTTCTTGGCCGCGTCTGCCGGATAGAATTTAACGATATCGGCCATCAGGACAGAGCCTTGACGTTTATCTTGTGGCCTATACCGGGCGCCACATGAACCATGATGCCGGGGGCGACGGGATAGCCTGCCGTGGTGTCGGAGGTGGCCGCCGCAGCGGCAGCATCCGGTGTGTTGCCATGAGCCACACGAACCACGTTGCTCTCGCTGCTCACAATCAGGATCATCTCTCCCGCCTGTGAAGCAGTTGTTGTGGTTCCAGGTACGGCCAAAACCTCGGTAGCGCGGCAGTAGCCAATGCCAGGAGCAGCACCGACGCCACCAATGCCTCCCGGTTTGAAGAAGGATACAACGACACTCATTGATGGCTCTCCTGCGCTTTGTGAGGATTATTTGTTGCGTTCTTCGCGGCTCAGGTCGCGCAAGGCGGCAAGATCTTCGATGTCGTTTGTCGGGTCGAACTCAACTTCCATCGCGGACAGATCGGCCTCAATCTCGCGGCGGGAAAGACCGTTGGATGCGGTTTCCTCCTGATGGGCGGCGGCATTGAGAGCGTTGAACTGCTCGATGAGCTTTTTGCGGCCAAGCCGGGGATGCGGAGCCTCGCCGGTTTCCTTGGTGATGATTTCGCGAAGCTGTTCGTCGGAGAACTGCTCGCCGCTGTCCGTGCCGATATCCGCGGCAGGATTGCAAGCTTCTGGCGCCGATTTCACATCCGGATTGAAGCGGGCGTCGATGATCTTGTAACCGGCCTTCCGCAGTTCAGCCTTCCGTTCCGGGGAGACCGGATGAGGCTCATAAGCGATCTCGCGTTCTTTCGTCATTTCTCGTCTCTCCATAGAAAAAGCCGCCTCAGAGGGCGGCCAAATGGGAAGTAATTCAGTCCAATCTATTCCAACCACGACCACGCATGATGAGACTGGATCATACTGACGTGAGGGCGCGAGATGCCAAATTCTTCTGCTATCTCTCGCTGTGTTTTCTTGCCCTGCATGTTTCGAATTTGCCGAACGCTGTCTTCGGTCAGTTTCGATGCCCACATCCTATCACCACGGTCATGGGTTCCATGCTCAACGCGGTCTGCTTGGTTGTCTGTCTTCGTCTTCCAGACAATACAGTCCGCGCCGAAGCATCCTTCGTGTCCAAGCCCGCATTTGTGCGCAGCGTCATGATCTGGTGTTGGGGCTGGACCGTGTACAATCTCGCAAACGACCCGGTGAAGGTCTTTTACCTTCCCGTCGCACTGGATGTGCCCATAACCGCGAGAGTTTCTCGCGAAAGGCCATTTAGGGCAGCCATCGTGCATGTGATCCAACATATACTGCCACGGCTGTCCGCGCTTTGGGTAGCGCCTGGCTGCCATAGGGTCACCATGTCTCTTCAATCGGGAGAGGTGCATCACACATAGGCCGTGGCCTTTGTGCTTATTGCTGCATTCAGGAATCGAGCATATACGGGAAACAGCCATCACGAACCTCCAATGTTCGGGCTTGGTTAGAACCCGCCAAATGTTGACGCATCCGGCGGGTTCGCTGTTTCTACCACTTACTTCGTGGGGTCGCCAATCGTAATCACCCCTGCGGTGTGTTTTATGTCACTGGCGATTTTATCCCAGTTGGTGCCGGTCGCGAGTTCCGCGTCGGTCGGGGACTTGCCGCCGTTACCCTCATCCCAGGTGTAGCCCTTGAGGCCGAGGCCGAAGGTGTAGTCCACCTGCAGCGTCGTCTCGATGCGGGTCTGGCCGTTCTTCGTCTCGATGTTCGAGATAATGTCGCGGCTGTCAGACACGGTGGCGGCGTTGGCGACCAGAGACAGCACCTTGATCTTGTTCGGCGTGCCAGCCTCGTAGAGAGCCGGAGCATCGGTGACGATGACCATCTTGCCGAGGATATCCACGACGCGAACGTTTGCGGCCTGGAAGAGCTGCTGTGCATTCGCGAGGTTGAGGCCGATCAGCTTGTGATAGGCCGTGCCGTTCATGACCTGGGAGATGAGATTGCCAGAATGATCACCGAACTTAGCGTGAGCGTCGTTCATGGTGATGTAGCTGACACCAGCGGTGGCTGACACATCATTAGTGGCAGCCGCCTGATTGCTGATAGCGGCAACGAGTGCAGCCACGGCAGTGTTTAACTGGTCGCGGAGAAGGGCTTCTGCGAAGTTGCGGGAAGCAACCTCGATACCTTCTGCGGTCGGCTTGTCCAGCCAGGTCATCTGCGACGGCTCATAGCGAACGGGGCCGAAGCCGCCGGCAACCTTGACAGACGAATGCTTGAGCTGTGTCAGGTCGGTGGCAGAAGCGCTGGCCTGAGCAGCATAGCGGTCAACGCGGCGCTGGGCGGAGTGAATGGCAGCGTAGAACGATTCCTGAAGGAAGTCGCCTTCGAAGCCTTCCGTGGTCAGGCGGATAGCACCGCCGGAAGCCGCGTTGAACTTCTCGACCATCTGGGCAAGCGTTTCGATGGTCGCGGGCATGAAGTATTTGTTGAAGACCTGCATCTGCGAAAGAGACATGGTCGTTTCCTTTCTGATTTCCGTGATGGTTGGGTGTGATTGCGGGCATTGCCCAGATGCCCGTCACCTCATTGAGATCACGGGAGAGACGCCGCTATGGGCGAATGGTCAGGTGTCAGGCGCCTTCGCTCAGTTCAGGGAACTTTGCGGAGATTGCGGCAGCGCGGGCCTTGGCGTCCCCGCCGAAGTCACCCTTCACCTGCTGATGTTGGTGGCCGTTCTCGTTGCCCTTGGCATTGTCGCCTTTGGCAGGTGCCACGAAGGCCTTCCCCTCATCACCTGCGGACCAGCGCTTGACGGCTTCGGCAATGCCCATGGGGCCAAGGCCGATATCCATGGAGGCTTCATCCGTATCCATGGCCACACGCGGCTCCAGAAGCGCACGGGCGGCCTTTACGAATGTCGGGTTGGTGATGCCGGAGGCTGAGAGAGCATCTGTCAGCGCCGCGTTGACGGCGGCCTTTTTGCCCTTGGTGACTTCGCCTTCGAACTTGCCTTTCCACTCATCGCGTTCGGCTTCGAGGGTCTTGCGAAGCTCGACAAGCTGGCGCTGGTGCGCGGCGTCATCGGTCTTGCCGTCCTTCAGCTTCTTCCACGTCTCCGGATCGAAGTCTTCGGGCGCCACCTTCTGTTTCGCGGTGGAAAGGTCAGTCTTGGCGGTTGCCAGATCGGCCTTGGTGCGCTCATAGGCGTTGGCAAGAGGGAGAACGTCGCGGTGACCGCGGACGCTGTCGGCGTCGGTATCCAGATGGAACTTGCCATCGGAGTGTTCGACATAAAGGGACTTGATGGCCTCCTCGACATTGTCGAGCGAGTCCAGAACGAGTTTCAGGGCCATTGGCCTTTTCTCCTGCTGGTGGTTGATATGGCCGCACTACGGCCGATGTCAGGCTACGGCTGCGAGCCGCTCCTCTTCCGCGCCTTCGGGGTCGATAAGCGCGTATTCCTCATCTGCGTCACGCTCCGACGAGAATATCCCGCCTGCCTGGCCGCGTTCATAGAAGGTTTCCCAAGAGATACCGTTCTGGGTGTATACCGAGAACAGTTGTGCGAAATCCGCCGGCGACATGGTGCTGTCGAGAAGGTCTTTCGGAGGGACAACCACTATCTCTTTGTCTTCCAGCCCCTTCATCCGCGCTGCGGCCTTCAGCCCTCGCTCAAGCAATGCGGCGGACACCTGCGCAACGCTCATGAGGTTTGCGGTCTCGCTGGCGAAGCGAAGCTTGCGCGCCTCGCCGCTCTCTTGCGTTGACTGCTGTTGTTCGAACAGCCGGGCGCCAGCCATAACAGCGGCTTCCTTCTGCTTCTCGATCGCATCCTCATGTTTCTGGATGCCTGCACATGTCGGGGACACGTATTTCAGATCAGGCGTCATCGTGTCATTGCCCATCATTTGATGCACGACACCAGCGCCAACGGTCTTGGGTGCCTCGCCATTGATGGCCACGAGTGTCTCTTGGCCCGACATGTAAAGCTGCCAGCGCCAGTCAGCGGAAAGCTGGTAGGCATTGATGATAGCGTTCGCGATGCCAACCAGTGGCGGGGTTTCTACCGCTGGAACAACGTCACGGGCATTGCCGACGAAGAACGGCACGAAGTCGAGACGGCCACCGCCGAGCGCCACCGGTTCGGAGACAGCCACTGTATCGAAACTCTCGCCCTCATAGACCGTCGACACATAGTATCCGTCCACCAAGTCCAGAACGCGGAACTTCGGGTTATCCTTCCACTCGAAGCCTGAACGTTTCTTGCCGCTCTCATCCAGCACGAAAAAATCGCGATCCCAATTGATGATGCTGTCACCGGCATATCCAGCGAGGAAAGGCTCTCCTCCTTCTGCCGGCGCAGTCGTCAGCACCCCATAGCGGCCCAGCCAGAGCAGATAGCGGGTAATCCGGCGGTGGAATGCCTCTAGGCTCATTCCTTCGCCGTCGGCGTTCTCCCAGATCGAGGAAAGGCCATCAGGAATGGTGATCTGCGTTTCCTTGGCATGGATGATGCCGATCATCGCCGCGACAGATGGCGCCAGAATATCGGGCACTATAGCGCGGCGCTTGTAGGCCTTTTCGTACGCCTCCATGCCGCCGTCATCCATTGACTTGAACCCGGACGGCATCGGCAGATAAGTTTCTCCGCATCGCTTGACGGCTCGCGCGCCCTGCATAGTGTCGCGCATCAATCGCCAATCGGCTACCCGATCCGGCGTGATATCCGGGTGTGTCGTTTTAACGTCTTCCATCAAATCAGACCCGATACCCTTGTTGTGGTGGATGACGGCTGTACGCCAAGCATCAATTCAGTCAGCGCCCACACCAGCGCGTCGAGCCTGTCAGGCGACGGCATGCCGGAAAGCGGTTCCCATGTGCAAAGCTGATCTTCCAATGTGGAGAGGTTCGCCCCCACATGCTTGACCTTGCCTTGTTCGTATAGCGCTGCCACCGGCTCGGCTCGTGCTGCCTTGCCTCTCGATGCATAAACAATGGTGATTGGTGCAGCGGACCACTCCGTCTTTATCGTATGGCGGACCATCTCGCCGCCCTGATTGCCTTCAGCGACGAACCGATCTGCCCCAAGTTCTCGAAACATCGAGACCGACTTCTTCGCCCAATCGCCCGGACTGTACCTGCCAGAGCCATCATTGAGCACATAGCCAAGACCATCACGACCGAGGCCAGCAGCAACGATGCCCGTCTCTGCACTGTCTTCCTTGTTGGTGGTTGCAGGATCGATCGAAACAACGATGCGGGCCATCTCTGGCAACGCGCCCTCGTGCCTGGCATCCTCAACCATCTGGCGCGTCCAAAGAGCGCCTTCAGCCTCTTCCATGACCTCCGCATACAATTCCTGCCGACCGAGCCGCGTGCCTTCGTACTTATCCCTCACAGCCTTGAGGAAGGTTCCGGCCAGGTTCGCAGCGTTATCGAATGTCGATCCTCGCGTCACAACCGTCTTGGGGTCGTTGGCAAGGGTCTTGAATATCTTGAGCGGTTTAGGCGTGGTGGTGATCAATGCCTGCGGCTTCACCCCGAGGCGAAGGCCAAACATGAACATGTCCCATGTGTCCTGCAGGTACTTCCACGCCGCCAGCTCGTCGCACCAGCCTACCTCATGCTGCGGGCCACGAAGTCGTTCCGGTTCCTCAGCAGAGAAGCACGTCGCCGTCGCGCCATTCGCCCAAGTCAACCGGCGCTTTGATGGCTCGTAAGCCGGCCGCCCAAGGTCTTCCCCCGAGTATGTCTTGTCGCCAGCCCAGCAGACGGACAGAAGCCCGCTCTCCCCTTCGACCATAACGTCTCGCGCGTCTGAAGCCGTCGGCGCGATCAGAGCGATACGCCCCGCCCCAGCCTTCACACGCTCCCTCACCCATTCAGCACCAGTGCGAGTCTTTCCGAACCCTCGTCCAGCCAGGATGAGCCACACCAACCAGTCACCATCCGGTGGCAGTTGGTTGTCTCTGGCAAGAAAGCCCCAGTCATTGACCAGAGCCTCGCATTCCGCGTCAGTGAGGCTTGCTAGTACCGACGCTCTCTCCGATACCGGAAGCAACGCGATTGATCTGATGTTCAAGCTTTGCCCGTGCATCTGATATCGTTACGTCCTGCTTCACGTTGGCGGTGATGTCCTGCTTGTCGGTCTGGTCGAGATATTGCTTGCCCAGCCATATGGCCATGCTCGCATTCGTATCTGCCATCTTGAACTGCTTGCGTCGAAGTGACTGCCGGCCGGTCTGCATTCCCGCTTCCAGAGCGTCAGAAACTTCCTGATGCTTTGCCTTGAACGCAATGAACGTCTGATGGCTGACACCCAGCACTGCGGCGCATTCTCTAGTGGTGCATTGGATCTCGCCAAGCCCGCGAATGATCTCCAACGTCGCCTCATCTGGCGTCAAAGCCGGTGGCCTACCACCCTTGTTTGGCTCGCCGCTCTTTTTCGTGTGGGTGGTCAAGAAACCTGCTCCTCAGATGCCTTCATCTCACGCACCCCCGCTGGATAATCAGATACCCTGCAGTCCTTCGCTTGCCGCTCGGGTCAACCACCTGCCATTGAATGACGACTGGCGCGCGATCTACGATGCATGGCCGGTTCGGCCGGATGGCGACGGTTTCCGATTCCACTGGCCTATCGAGCCTCGGCAGATATGCGACCTGCTTTGCGTCAGACGGGCGCCACAGCACAAAGAGAACAACAGCAGCCATTAGACCACGATTGATGATCGAGCGCATCAGCGGGCTCCTGTGGGCGAATACGGTCAATGTCTGGATACGACCACGAAGCCGTTTGTCATCGCGACTTGGCGCAGTGTCATTTCTGGACCGATCGCCAGAGGTTCGCCCTCGTCGTCAAACAGTGCAGACCTGATATCGCCGTTGTCGTTTATCTTGCCGATGTATGCCGCGTTGGTTGGTTCAAGGAACCGGGTGCAGGCTTGCTCGCGGGCGTCGTCGGCAGTCATGGCTATTGCACCCTGCCCGGCCGCCGTGCTTTTCTGGATGCAGGCATGGGTAACCTTGGGGGCGAACTTGAGTGATGAAGCGCGGGCAGATGCCCTTGAGAAAGCATCTATTGACGCATCGGTGGAAGGCCTGAAGGCACTGCTCATACTGAATGGAGGAGCGTGCATCGCGCTCTTAGCGTTCCTATCTGCCACCATGGGCAAAGAACACACCATAAAGAAAGAGGCGGCTTTCGTATTGGGTGCAACGGAGGCGTTGGTATTCTTCGCTGCCGGTGCTTTTCTAGCGGTCGTCACCTGCGTTTTTGCGTACTTGGCTAACCAAGCCTATTCCTCGCATCTGCGCGATAGGAATTACTATGCGCGCTATTGGGGCTACGGAACAGCTTGGACGAGAGCTGCTTTGGTGACCACCGTCCTATCGCTTGGCGGTTTCGGCTGGGGAGTCTACACGATCTATTCGCATATCTACCAATAGGCTCTCCCGCTCTTGCTCGGTGGTGGTCATGGGGTGGCTAACCGAACACTTCGGGATGCAGGCGCCGCGCAGAATGCTCAAGCCACGGCATACGCCACACGATGGACAGGCGTCCGATCTGGACCTTCATCGCGTTAGCAAGACGGAATTTGGCAACATAACTGTAGCTGCCCCACTCAAAACGGATCAGGCCAGCCTTTGGCAATTTCTTGCGCTGTTCGCGTGTCATCGCTCTCTCCATGTGGGCGGGTGAATGGGGTTAGGCGTACCGGATGAGAGAAAAAACAAGGAGCGCGCCGGCATAAAGAACCTTGCAGCCGATATGCACAGCCTGATCGAAGTTGTATCCGAAGTCGCCACGGCATTTCCGATAGTCGGTGATGAAGTGGACGATTAGCTCAACGGGGAACAGCCACCAGTTGCCGGTGATGATCTGTACCGCCGTCGCATGGATAAGCGCATGCCCGAACAGTGCCAGCGGCCAGATGCGCTCACCCGGCACCAGATCAAGCGTTGCGTTCTTCGCCTTGCTCATCCAGTCGCCTTGAAGGGCGTAGTCGAGAAGGAAGTGCGCCGCGATCATGTAGACCAGCATTTCGAGAATGTGCATCGTCACGCCTTATCTAACTGGCTGATTGAGAAAAACACCAGTGTTGACCCAACTGGGAACAAAAGCCCCAGCATAGATGAACCATTGACGTAACTGTCGAGCACGGCAGCAGCCATGAACATCACCCCAGCCCAAAAGATCAGCCTCGGTATCGCCATGATGCCTTGACCTCGGTACTATCGGTATTTCCGATTGTACCCACTGGTTGTGTCGGGACGGCCGACACCATCTCCTGAATCGATAAGCCCCACCTTGTTACGGGCGGGGCTGGTGAAACTGGTTGCGGTGGCAGGATTTGAACCTGCGGCCTCTTGGTTATGAGCCAAGCGAGCTACCGGGCTGCTCTACACCGACGTGAATTGGCGGGACCGCTGAGCGCATCAATCTCAGCCTGTGCGGTGCGAACCCTCACGGTATCGCCGGTCCAAATGGTTATGCTGCTTCCAGCTTGGCGCGCCGTCGTGCTTCACGTTCGGCGGCCGTTGTGATATTTGCGGGGCTATTCATCGGCGTTGCATGCCGGTTTATCTCTTCATCCCGCCCACAAACCGTTGACGTTATCGATTTGCATGAGTGTTTTGCCTCTTCGTGTGACACATGTAAACCGGCACAATCACGCAAGATAATTGCACGCTTGCGCAACTTCGTTTCAACCTCTTGCAAGGTTTTTGTAATTTTACGCAATATCGTTCGTTTAACCCATGCGTTTTTGTGAGGGCTACGGCGGTTTCTGTTCTCGATGAAGCGCTTAAATTCCCATCCTTTTGCCTTCACTTCCGCATAGGCAAGCAAAATCTTGCGGTCTTCATCATCAAACACCAACGACACCCAGGAGAAAGCCTCTTCCATCCGCCCGATACGAGGCCTGCTGCACTTCGCCCTGCGCTCGGTCAGATCGTTGACCGCTGCATGGCGCTGCCGGGTAATGTGCTCTTCTCCCGCGACAAGCTCCACCGTTTCATGCCCACGGATCTCGGTGCTAGTTGAGGATGTTTCAGGCCACGCATTTCCGAATAGCTTAGGACCGGTGGCGATCGGCAAAGCCATATCCGTCTCCATGGCCTCAATAAGCCGTTCCAAAATGACAGCCTGTGGTTCCGTTATCGACATGCCGATATCGGCTTCCCGGATAATGTTGCCATCCATGTCGCCAGTCCAGTCTCTCCCGTCTGACTTCCATCCGCGTGGCTCGCCAATGCGGTTTCCGTCTCGGTCCACCTGGTATCCGATGTAAGTCCAGAATTGATCCCGACGCCCGGTTGTTGTGTCGATGAGCTTTTCTCTCCTGACAATAAACACCCTGCGTCCAGCCATGTCGAGGTAGCTCTGTTGCTCGGAAATCTTCATGCCGCGTGCTCCTGTTCAATCATAGCGTCGGCCAACAGCGTGCCGATCTTTTCCCATGTCTTGCCCATTCGCCCGTAGCTCCCATTTACGAGGCGGTGAGCGCGTTTCTTGATGTGGGCAAGGTCTACGCGCCCGAACTCCTGAATTACGTCTGGCGCCTTCCTGTGGGCCATGTGAGCCGATATGAACCGCCATACCGACAGGATAACCACGTCATCAAAGCAGGTTGGGTTACTTGTCTGAATGCAGCGGACCACCAGCCCTGTCAATTCCATGTCTCTTCGCATCAGGCGAGCCACTGTTCTGCCTCCATAGACGACGTTCGCCGGCCGGTCTTTCCACCCTCTGGCATCGGTATAAGGAAGAACCTTGATGCCGTATCCTTCAAGGAAGCGGTGCACGTTGATGCCGTTTGGCGACCGTGGGCGCTTAGCGATTGTCTCGGGGAACAGATCGGCTGCCGGATGGCTGGTCATTACGCCCTCGCCTGCCATTCTGGCCCGTCAATGAACTCCACGCGGGCATGGTGACCCTCGCCCCTGTAATGGTCGTGCGGACAACACATCCCGGTCTGGATAACGGCGTTACGACGCTGCCCATCTCAGGAGGCTTGACCACAGGGTTTTCCCGCCTGACGTGATTTCTGCGATACGGGAAGCGCTTTCGGTATGTGTCTATCATGCCGCGCAGTTTCTGCGGCGTCATGCCGAGCCGTTCAGCGATCACTTCGACTTTCTGCCCGTCGCACCACATCTGGGCAGCCAGTGTTATGTGTTCTTTGCTGTGCTTGGGTTTGGCTGCTGTGGTCATGCTGCGTCTCCTTTCCCGTAACGAAGAAATTCCACTGCACGATGGAGGTGACGCTGCACCACGACGTTATCGCTCTTGAGCCGCTTGATCATTTTCCACGCCACACAGGCTCCCTGTCGATCCGTGGTGAAGCAATCGCCGCCGTTGGCGCACTTGCCTTCTGCACCGCACTCCCACGGCGCTCCGCTCTGGCAGGCCACCATCGCCTTGCCCCATTTCTCATGGTCTTTGGATGCGAGCCATGCTTCGACCGGTCTGTCGCTCATGCCGTAACCCCCTCCACGCTGATCTCTTTGCCCTTGCGTTGTGCCTTCTCGACAATGGTTCGCTTATTGCTGCCCTTGGCTTTGACAGATGGAGCCAGATTGAAATGTGCGTCGGCTGTTGCCTTGGCCGCAAATACCAGGGCGCCGTCGCGTCTCATTACCCGCTGCTCGACGGAATACAGAACCCGCCACGCTGCTACCTCTGCTGCAAGCTCTGTCGAGAACTTCGCTACTCTCCCGCTGGTCTTCACCACTCGGAACGATGCTGCCCACACAGGCCGGTAATGGGCCTCGTATTCATTGCCGGTTGGGACGGCTTTTGCTGCAGATTTGTTCGTCATGCCGCCTCTCCTTTCGTGATCTTCTCCACCATCTCAATCCGCCGGCCGATCCAGCGCATCACGTTTACCGCCATAGAATTCCCCAAACTTTTGTATCGAGGCCCGTCGGGCGACGTGTCTTTCTTGCCCCATGGGACATTGGTGAAATTGTCGGGAAATCCCTGCAAACGCTCACATTCGGTCGGGGTCAGTCGGCGGACGGCCCAATCCTGAGCGACATACGATTGTTGTTTCATGCCGGGTTCTGCGGCGAGAGCTCCAACCACCTGCCCGTCGCCACCGAACAGGCGAACCTCGTCACGGGTGTTCTGAGCGAAAGCCACAGCCGGCGGGTGCGCACCTGATGCGAGAGGATGACAAGGGTCTCCAATCTGAGGATTGCTGTAATTGGCCTTGCTGGTGATCTGCGTTGTATCGAAAGCAACGGCTTGCACCTCTGATCGAGCTTCCAGCGTGTAGGAAATGCCTTCCTGAACGCCAACGCCGTCAGGGCCACTGTTTGGGTTCTCGCGCAGGGCGCCTGCCTGTATGGCAACAGGCACAAACTTTCCACCGCGTTGATTGAATATGTGCTGATCTTCAAGCCCCATCTTGTCACCATAATAGGTGTCGAGTGTCGGAGAGACTTGAGCCGGCCAGTCACCTGTTATCATGCCGGGGTTTACGCCTGCTCCGCGACTGCGCGCAGCGCTCGCATCAATTGTTCCGGCAGTTCCTTCCCCCGGTTCTCGGCGCGGCGCAGAATCCCCGCGCATGCCTTGGGGCTCAAGTAATACTGCTGCGGCACGTCGCCAGTCTCCAAGATATCCGACAACGAACACACGCCGTCGTCGCTGAGGGACAGCCCGTCCAAAGCCGTCCACTCGGACATATTGAGCGTCAAGAACTCGGTAGGCGAACCCATACCCGCATTCCCGAACGAATGAGAGAAAGGTCGCAAAATCGCTTTCTTCAATCCATTCGTCTCCGGCTTCGCGTCCTTCAATTCCTGACTGAATACCGCCTTCACCGTCCTCTTCATCCGTGACAGAGGAAACGACACCGGGGACGTTTTCCCATACGATCCAGCGGGCGCGCAGGCGCCGAGCCAGGCTGAGATACTCAAGGGCGAGGTTACCGCGCGGGTCATCCAGTCCGAGACGCTTTCCTGCGACCGAGAAAGACTGGCAGGGTGTTCCTCCCACAAGAAGGTCGATTGGTCCTGCATCCGCGCCGATCTGCGTGAAGTCGCCATAGTTCGGTATCCCGTTCTTTGCCAGCGGTTCTCCTGGCATGTTCGATCCGTAGTGATGAGCGAGGACGGCCGAGGGGAAAGCCTCGATCTCGCTGAAGAATGCCGGCGTCCATCCGAGTGGATGCCAAGCCATGGTCGCGGCTTCGATGCCGCTGCACACTGAGCCGTATCTCATGCGAAAAGCCCCCTGCTATTCACTGCCTTCTCAAACGCCGGCCCAAAGCTGGTGCTTGAGCCGTTCCATTGGATGGGGGTCATGCAGACGCTCCAATCTTGCCTTGAAGCACCGCGAGTATCTCGCAGCTATCGCTATTCATCGTGGCCGAGTGGTAGACGTACCATTTGTCCCACGCCTCCACCCCTTCCGAGCCATCGAACTTGAGCCAGTAGAAATGGCTTTCGTCACGGTTCAACATGAGCGCGTAACCCTCCGGCATAGACCGAATGCCAAGAGATTTGTCCCGGCGCGTCGATCCCAACGCTTCGTGCTCGGAAACCTGAGCCTCTAATCGTTCCTGAATGGTCATTGGATCCATCCGTTTCTCATGGCGATTGCGACCAGTTCAGCCGTTGTTTTCGCGCTTGTTTTCAGACGCGCTCTCTCAAGGAGCCTGTTGAACAGATTGATCGATGTATCGAGCTTGAACGATGCCTGCTTGGCAGTCAGCCCATTGGCAATAGCCTGAACGCATTCGATCTCTCGATCTGTGGGGATTCTTTCAATCATTCGAGCCATCCTTTACGCAGAACGAAGGCGACGAGGCCGTGCATGTTGTGGGTGCCGGTCTTGTTGTAGGCCGCAGCGATATGCCGGGTGACCGTCATCTTGCTGCGATCCAGGATAAGCGCGATGTCCTGGCAGTCTTTTCCATCCGCCAGCCAGCGGGCTACACGAAGCTCTGTTTCGGATAGAGGGCAATCACACATGGATCACCACCGATGCAGGTACATGCTGCCTGTTGTCGCCCCAGATTTGACCGTCAGTTTCCGCGCTACCGGCAGGCCCATACATTGAGCCAAGCATGGTATCGACGGGACCAAGGGACCAAAACCACGTCGAACCGGCTGGGTATTTCTTCCGACTGGACCGAGCTTTCGCTTGATCGAGCGTCACATGCTCGATGAACGCACGATTTTCCTTGAATGCCCGGTTCAGGTGAACCTCTCGCCAATCGGTCCAAGGCCGGGTCACTGGCTGAGCCGCGATAGACTTTGGCCGGTTCAGCGCGTCGAGACGTGTCTGCTCACTGCGGACATAAGAGGCCAGTTCGGGAGCCTTCGGACAAAAGCTCTTGCTGGCATCTTCGATCTTGCCTGCGCGCAGGTTATTGACCGTGTTCCAGATAGCCGCCTCGCTGCACTCGGAAAGAACCTCGCAATAGAGCTGTAGGATGGCCATTTGCCGTTCGCGAGGATCGCCGTCGGCCCCATCGTTTGATGCGCGGACCGGCAACGCCACCCACAAGGATTTCAGCGCCTCAATGGTTGATGGTCGGAAGCTTGCGTTCATAGTAGCCCTCCATCAAGTCGTTGGTGAAATCTGCCATGTCGCCTGTCCGGCGTTGCGGCGGCTGGTGCGGGTGGCGCTGGCCAGTCTTGGCGAGTTCGTTGAAATACCAGTTGGCCTTGAAGCCCTGCCACGACATAGAAATCTGCATTTCGGCGGCCGCCACGGCATTGCCCGTGATCTGGTATTCCTTCACGAGTAGCTTGGCGGCATATCCGGTCAGCGGGGATTTCTTCGTGTGCCGGCGGAACTCAACAATGGCCTTCGCCAGCTCATCGCCAAGGAACGGCTGTAGGACTGCGAGGGCGTCTTTCTCGGGCCGGTCATGCGACACCTGCCATATCGAACAGCGTGTCAGCTGGTTGAATATTCAATTCGGCGATGTTCTTGACTGCCTGTCGAAAATAGGACGGCTTCAACTCGAAACCCAGTCCTTTTCGGCCGAGCTTTACAGCGGAGTAAACTTCGCTTCCAATGCCAAGGAACGGTGTCAGGACTGTCTCACCCTTTGCCGACCAAAGATCGAGGCATCGCTCGATCACGTCCAGCTGTAGCGGGGATATGTGCTGTTCGTCCTTCTCATCGCGACCGGCGCGATACTGCAGGGTGTTCGTCTGGTTGATGTCCATCCACACTGGCGAAGCGTACCGCTGCCATACGAGGATTGAACGCCACTGCTCGAAGGGCCAAGCCTTGCGGCCTTCGGATTCGGTTTGCTTTCTGTGCTTTTCATAGGCCTCACGGCTGATGTCGAGGCTGTCATCGCCAGACCACCGGTCAAACATTCCAGCGACGGGCGCCTCGTTGTCCCCCGGCTTGCGGAATGACACGATATAATCAGCAAGTCCCATACCGCTGATCGTGCTGTCCTTCGTGATCTGCTTGTGAAGCAACCGGATAGATTTCGTGCGCTGCTGAGCGATAACCGGGTCTTTCCAGATGCAAACTTCGGAATGGAAGATCCACCCGGCGTCCTCGTAGGCTCTGACGATTTCGCCCCGGAAGTCCCGCATGCCGATAAAGCCATGTCGTGTCTTGCTGGTGGGCAGTTGCATGCAGTGAACGGAATGTATGCGGCCCGGCTTCGTCACCCTGTAGAGTTCGGAAATCAGGAATGCGTAGTGCTCCCAAAACTGCGGGCCGTCATTGTTCGATATATCGCGGTCGTAGTTCGAGAACTTGTAAAGCCCCTCGAATGGCGGGCTATGGATGCCGAAATGGACGCTATCACCGGGGACGCCACGGATAAGCTCGCATGCGTCGCCCTGATAGATGGCGTATCGATCGGTCACAACCTGGTCGACGGCGTTGATAGTCATGCCGCGCACTCCCCTATCCATGTTGGAATTTTCATCGGTATGGTTGGATTGTAGTCAGGACGATCACGAACAGATCCGCGCACAGCTGCACTCGAAAGGTCTGCCATGTGCATCACCATCGCTGCGGCCATCCGGTCCGCGTCGATTTCCTTCCGACGGAGGTTTGCTACGGTGGCGCCCTCCATTTCAGATGCGATGAAATGGACATTGACCGGCTTCATCTGCCCAAACCGCCAGAAGCGACGGATCGCCTGATAGATTTGCTCGAAGCTGTCATTCAGCCCGACAAATCCGGTATCTGCGCAGTGCTGCCAGTTCATTCCGAACCCGGCGATCGACGGCTTCGTGATCAGCACGCGAATGCGACCCTGCGAGAAGTCAACAAGCTTGCGGCGCTTGTCGTCGTCTTTGTCGGCCCCTGATAGATTGACCGCGCCTGGTATCAGCTTTGCGAGGGCCTCAGCTTCGCTGTTCAGATTGCACCACCATACGAAAGGTCTATCGGCCGGCGTCATGGAGGCGGCTAGCGCCACGCGCTCGGATACGCTGTCACGGCGAGCCGCAATGCGTTCTTGCAGCGTGCGGGCTTCCATGGGGAAAAGGAGGCCGGTATCGAGGCTTGGGGCGTATTCCACTCCGACAGTGTGCTGGTGGTAGTTCAGCGGCGGAAGATCGTAGCCGGCATTGTCATAGCCTAGATCGGAAGGCTTCCGAAGCATCACGGCCCACGAAGCCATCCACTTCCAGAACTCGCTCTCAGCGTGCCCTTTCAGCCGCCATTTCTGCGTATCGCCTCCGTCGTGTGTGAAGAACGTCGCAAGCATGTCGGTATACGACATGACGCCGAGGAACTCCGCATGATTGCCAAGCTCCATGAAGTCGTTCGGCGCCGGAGTTGCCGTTGCTGCCAGCCTGAACGGTATCTTCGAGCACTCGGAAATCAGCTTCGTGCGGTACTTGCCGTCCGTGCTTTTGAGGATGCTGCTTTCGTCCAGAACGACGCCACCGAACCGGGAC
This sequence comes from Rhizobium oryzihabitans, assembly GCF_010669145.1. Taxonomy (NCBI): domain Bacteria; kingdom Pseudomonadati; phylum Pseudomonadota; class Alphaproteobacteria; order Hyphomicrobiales; family Rhizobiaceae; genus Rhizobium; species Rhizobium oryzihabitans. The sequence goes on along the minus strand of NZ_CP048632.1, from coordinate 288,919 downwards.
AGGTCGAAGTGATCCATCTTCTGGTAATTGGTGACGTTGATCCCCCATCCTTCCTCGGGATGGAACGACACCAGATTTGCCGCCATGCCGAATTTCTCGGCCTCGGTAATGTGTTGCTCAGCGACGGCTAGCGGCGCCATGATAAGGACTGGCTTACCTGTGAAGTCGAAGACCTGATCCGACCATGAAAGCTCCATGAGCGTCTTTCCAAGGCCAGTGCCGGCAAAGATAGCGGCGCGACCGCGGCGCAATGACCACTGAACGATATCGTGCTGGTGAGGCTTCAATACCGACGGCAGGGACAAAGCTTCACTGATGCCTGTATCAGGATCGGTGATCTTCTTGCGATCGAGGAACTCTTGATACTCGCTCATGCCGTCGCCTTACTGGCGATCGATATCGCCCAATCTTGCGCTTCCAAAGCACTGCCGATGCGAACCATCTTGCCGCCGCGCCAAAAGTCGTTGAAAGCCTGCTGATTGCTGTTGAGGTCTTTGCCGTAGGCTGTGCCATTCGTCTTGCATTCGACCAGATAGTTTTTGCCACGGAAGCCGACGAGCAGATCGCAAGGCTCATTCAGGCGAAACACCGAGAACCCGCACTGCTCTAGCGCCGTGACGATCTCCGGTTCGCTGGCGTCACGCTTTGCGGCGCGACGTGCGAGGCTCATACCCCGCTTGGGCTTCACGCCCTTTTTGTATGTCGCCGCCTTCATCGTGACTTCCTCTTCTCAAACCTCAGACGAATCCATTCCCAAACCCGCCTGAGCAGGCTTTTCGTCAGCCGTTTCATGATTGCCTCGTCGTTTCAGGCGATCGGCCTTGTACCGATCCGCCGCTTCCTCGTTTTTCTGGCAAAGGTCTTCGTATTTCTGGATGCCAAGCATGAGGGCTCGATAGAGCGCACCGCGCACATCTTTCTTGCCACTGGACTTGTATTGAAGGTCGAACAGCCACGTCTCAGGGACACCGATGTTATCGGCTACTCGCCCACGGGCAGACTTTTCACGATCGCCACGGCCCCTAAATTCCAAGGCCATAAGCTTGTCGTACCAGTCTTTTGCTTCGACTAACGCAGTACTAGACATTTCATCCTCTGAAACAAAATTTACGTTTCGTGAAAACCTATTGTCAGACATTCTTCATCCTTTGTGCGAGGTTGGCGGCGTCAACGGAGGCCAACATGTACAAAGGCTTTGAAACTGATGGAGACGGCGGCACAGATGCCAATCAAACCGCCGTCTCCGGCCCGCCGCGCAAAGGCGGTTTTGTTCCCCTTGGTGTTCCCCTCGCCGCAGTCATCGCAAGGCTGCGGGGAGAACGCTGGTAAGGGTGCTGGCCGCCAACAGGGAGGTGGATGAAGGCGACCAGCGCTGAGCGTCAGGGGGACGTGCCGCTCAGTTTGTTGAAGGTTATTCCCGCCCCGAGACCGTGAAGTGCGCCAGGATGACGAGGACAGTAACAGCCGCCAGAAACGCCTCACCGCCGATGAAAATGGTCGTGTCGGTCATGCCGCCGCCCGTTCATCGTTGATGCGGGCAACTTCAGCCATCAGTTCAGCCTCAAAGGCCTTCATATCGATGACGATCGGCTTCTGTTTGGTGACCTTCTTCATGATCAATTCCCCTCACGAATTTCGACCGGCGTTACAGTCCCGCAGTCGTCGCAGAACTTCTCGATCTGGTTTTCAATGGAAAGTGGACGGTGGCACTCGCGGCAGCCGACGTAGTGTGGTCGGTACTTTGCGCGGCGCGATTGTGTGGCTGCTTCGATACGGGCGGAGGTCATGCGGCCTCGCTTTCAGCGCGAGCTATGGTGCGGTCAAAGAGAGCGAGAACGTCGGCGTGGGTGTGGGTGTCATTGAACCCGATTATTGCCGATTCACTGATTCCAACGTCAGTACGATCTACAGCTTCATCGATGGCGAGAACCGAAATGATGTCGAGAGGCACAGACTGGGAAAGCTTGATCCGTCCAACTCGGTGAATTGCACCAACAGCGCAAAAACACGTCGCCTCACTCAAACTAGGCATAGTCTGGTTGCCGTCTTTGTCTTGCGCATAATCGCCCTGCGTCCAGTTCTCCTCATCAGCGATGAGGGCGCGGGCTTCCTTGAGGATTTGAACCGTGTCCATTCAGGCACCTCCCCCAACGTCTTCGAGAAGGAATGCGGAGGAGTTACTGACGAGCTCCCCCGCCGATATCGTATGAGCATTCTCGCCACCGGTTACATGGTCGCCTCCTGCGTTGGCCCGTTCACCGCTCCTCTCGTCAACCGGGAGACTTACGTTCGTCGGGGCTTCGGTCAGCGCATCTTCGCTCGTCGTAGCGGATGCGAATGGATGTTCCGGCCATGCCATCCAAGCCACCGGCTCGTTCTTGTGGCTCAGCATGCACCAGTGCGCCGGTTCGTTCTTCGGCTCGCACCAGTAGGAACGGAGCGTCGTCTTGTTCGGCATCGCCAGAATGACGTGGCTGCCGTCGCGCGGGGCTTGGGATATGTTGTGGTTCCATTGGGTCATATCTGCGTCCCCGGAATAAGGTTCGGCCACTTGGCCTTTGCTTCGAACATGCGCTCATCGATGCCGGTGTGGCCGGACAGCTCTTCACGGCTCGGGATGCGCGATTTCAGAAATTCCAGAACCTCTGGGAAGTCGTAGAGGATATGCCCCTGATCATGACTGATGACCGCAGCGATCACCTTTTTCAGCAACCGGGCCGGATCGATGTCCAGTTCGCCTATGCAGTCCTGAGACGCGCCGTCGACAAGCTGCGGCTGGCTCTCGCCAAACATCTTTTCCAGCCCTGCCATTGTGATTTTCTGTTCTGTCACTGGAGTTTCCTCTGATGAGCCGCGGCATCCGAAAGCCAGTCGGGATCAATTTTCTTGAGGTTCTCAGCCGTCAGGCGAGCGCGCTCTTTTTTGGTGATGTTGCAGATCTGCGCGTAAAGCCGCGTCAGTCCGCCGTCGCGAGTGATCCGACCGGCAAAGAGCGTTTCCGCGACGAGCCAATAATCGTCCTCGGTCTTGAGCTTCGAGGTTTTTATGCCTCTGGCTCCGAGAGACGCCCGCAGTTCAAGGCTGGCATAGGCAGAGTTCGCGGCAACACGCTGCTGGCGCTTCATCAGAAGATTTTCCAGACCAGACAGGAGGCGCTTGCCGTTCTCCTCGGTGCGGCTCTCGAAGTTGAAACCGCCAGCCTCCGCAAGCTCTGCATCGCGAATGTCGAATGCCACGCACACAGCCGCCCAGTAGTGCGTCATCAGCTTGTCGCTGAGGTCGGCGCGCTGGAATTTGAGCCTTGCGGCGCAGAGCGGATATGCGGAGACATTCAGCGTCATGCTGCATTCTCCGTCTCTTCCGGGCAGAGGGCATCCGCAGTTCCTGCCTTGGCGGCAGCAGCAAGGGTTTCGAGAAGGCGCTTGACCGGCCCGCTCACGGGACGACCATTTTCCATGTGGGATACGCTCGAACGATCAACGCCCAGAAAGCGCGCCAGCCGATCTTGCTTCCACTTGATGCTCTCACGGAGCGATTTGATGTCGAGTTCGTGCGTCATGCACTTAACGTGCGTTATGCACGGCGCTTTGTCAAGTCGAAACGCACGGTGGTTTCGTGCTTTTTGCACTATATGAAGTTTGATGATCGCCCAGATGCCGCCAAGCGGCTTGAACAAGCCCGGATCGCACGCAAGTTCGAGACGGCGAAAGACGCTGCCATTTACTTCGGATGGAGTCCAGACAGCTATACGCAGCATGAGAATGGCACGCGCGGCATTGTCCGGGCGGCCGACAAATATGCGAAGGCTTTCCGGGTTAGCCAAGGATGGCTTTTGACTGGTGAGGGCGATGGGCCAGAAAAAGGCCCGACAATGGTTCAGATCGTCGGCAAGGCTGGCGCCGGCCCCGATGGCTCTGTTCTGTTTGCCACGGGAGATGGAAACTTCGGGGAGGTTCCAGCCCCCGAAGGCTCAAGCGTAAATACCTCAGCGTTGGAAGTTCAGGGGGATTCCATGAGGGAATAGCGAATGACGGGTGGCTGATCTTCTATGATGAGAAGGAAAGCCCGACGGAGGATCACATGGGCGAACCTTGCGTTTGCTTCCTTGAAGACGAGCGTGTTCTGATCAAGACGCCATATCCAGGATCGCAGCCGGGTTTATTTCATCTCGAGAGCGTAAATGCTCCCATGATGAGAGACATACCCGTCCGGTACTTTGCGTTCGTCACGGACATAAAGCCGAGGCGCTCAGCGCAGAAGCATATCCGTCGCAATGTGGGCGCACCGGTCGAAGACGTGTCTACGAGTGGAAAGCGGCTTTGACTTCCCGCGCTCATTCCCCAAGGGAGAAAGCTGCTCGCGCTCTATGCCGGTTTAACGACGTTCCTGAAAACACGGCGTTCGAAGGCCGGCCGATGTGGGAGAGTTTCTTGCCCGAGGTGGACGTTGTGCTGGAAGCCGCGTTGTCTGGTGATGACTGGGAAAAGCTTCGTTCCCAAGGTCCAGACATAGCTCCACCCTTTTCTGCCTGACAGGGTATAGGACAATCCCGAACCGCTCTTGCCAGTCCCTGACTAGGGGAACCCTTTCGGGCGCATACTCAGCATCTTTTCCGGGCAAGCCCGCCGATCCTTCCACAGATCGTTCCTCGCCAGCATTTTTTACGGCTGCTGGCATCTCGAAATTTACCCGCTGGGTCAAGGCGGCGGAGTTTCGAAACGTGGGACCGTCAGGGGGTTGCCCTGCACCGTCAGGCCCTAGGCGCTATGGGTCACGCATCCTAGGCATTTTTGATTCCGTCTGAGCCTGGCAGACGGCCACCGCGTGGGGATTGATTTGCCGGATTGATCGGCGGCGCGGGACAAGCCCTGAAAAAACCGCTGCCTTTGCACCTCTGAACACATCATCTTGCCGGGAACCTCCGAGCAGACGCAAGATTTTGTGCTTTTCAGTGCCTTGAAGCAGCAATACCTATTCCATCAATTGTTGTGATGTGTTAGGCAATTTCTATCACAAAAGCTGCTCAAGCGCCGGTAGGATCATCCCTCCGGCGCTTTTCTTTTATCCCCGTGCGTTTCGAGCGGTCAACTTATTTCGTGCGTTTCGCACTTTTTATTTGACAACGCGACGTGCGTAATGCACTCTCCAGTCATCAGCAGCGACGAAGAATCACCAACACCCGCCGATCTCGCTGCCACCACAAGAACCGGAGATGAGCGATGGGCAAGGTTTACAAAATCTACTGCGACGGTTTCAGCAAGACTATTGCCGATGCTGCTGACGTTCAGGCCTACGTCGATTGGCTCCGCACCAAGGGATGCGCTGGCAAGGAAGTCGTTATCAGCGTCGGTCGTGGCGATCTGAAAGCTGCCGTCTTCAACCCCGGACATCCATGCCGCCGAGAAATTCTGAGGGCTGCGTGATGTTCTACGAAAAGCTAACCGCAAAATACTGGCAGGAAGAGGCAGCGATGCACTCTGAATGGGCGCTCGATTACCTGCTCAACGGCCAGCTTGAGAAAGCGGTTCGGCATCAACGGATTTCCGCTGAATACGCCGAAAACGCCCGTTGCGGAATGAACATTGCAGCCTGATCGGATCAACCACTGAGGATGAGCAAATGGAAAAGCACATCGAAGCATTGAAAGCCGCGCTGGATGCGGAATCTGCCGGGATGAACCCGAGCCGGTCTTTCAAGGCCAATTCCGAAGCATTCAAGGCAGCATCGATTGCGTTCCATGATTTCCTCCTCAAGAGCATCAAGGCTTGCGGCGGTGACATCGACTACATGCCGGACGCGAATGTCCTGTCGCTGGATATCGACCACGCATTTCAGGCTGGCGAAGACGCTGCCGATGCCAAGGTTCCGATCTTTCCTGAGTACGACACCATGAACCACCGCACTCTCGGACTCGTTCGCGGCGCAAATCTGCAGGCTGCGGAGTGATGACGATGAGCAACAAATACCGCGCAGAACAGTACATCTCGATCAGCGCCAGCGAGAGCGGCACGGAGATCGAATTGCAGATGGTGGTGGACTTCACAGTTCATCCCGGCAGTAAGGCGACATTGGTTGATCCGGCTGAAATGCCTCTAGCAGAAGTCAGCAAGGTCCAGTTCTTCAAGATGTCCGGCCTCAAGCCTTTGCCCGATCCGGTGGCGCTTCCCGACTGGCTGGAAGAGCAATTCACGACCGGCGACGACTTCCAGACTTGGATGCTAACCGAAGCCGGAGAACAGCATCAGGCGGCACTTGAAGACCACGCCGACCAGCGCCGCGAGATGATGCAGGAGGACCGCCTGTGACCGAACGCGCAAAGACAACAGGCGGTTCAGCCTTCCCCGGAAACCACTCTTATGTCGATGGGTATCCTGCAAGCTTCGAAGGCATGACGCACCGCGACTATGCCGCGATCCACGCAGACCAGCCGGGAATTGCCGAGATCGTCTCCATGGCTGGGTTCACATATTTATCCGGTCAGGTCTGGTCTGACGAGCAAACGTCTCTCGGGCCGTTCGATAGCTGGTGGCGATCAATCGCGAATTCGGAACGGTTCATGCTTTCAGCCCGCGTCCGCTACGCGATGGCAGATGCCCTTCTGGCGGTCAAAGCCGAAACTGACCCAAAATTTAATGACGACGGCGACCTGCCGTTTTGAGCCGCCCCGCATAGGGCTTCAGACAAGGGATGGGAAGAATGCCCGCAGTGAAAATTTCAGCCATCGAATTGATGGCGCTCAAGAAGCTAGCCGTGATCAGCGGCGCTCTCGCGAAGAGCCTTTCGGACCCGACAGCAGCGCGTGAGCAAACGGCCCTTACCAAAGTCCTCGTGGACGTTGTGAGCCGTTCCGACATCGCCCTCTCCACCCCTCACACCCCAACGGGAGAGTAAGATGAGCCGACCCGGTGACCCGACCAAACAGCCAGACATTTGCCGAAACCCTGTGTTCACACCGTTCTCAGACGCCAACCCCAAAGGGATTTGGGACACGGGAACCGGTCGATGGTCACAGTGCCCAAACATCAAGGAAACTGGCGGCGGATTCGATGGCGAACGCTACGAATGTGACGTCTGCGGCAAGGCCTACTTCCTCGACTACGACGATATGAAGTGACCACCCCACCAACTGAACCCACCAGCGGGCTGTGTACCGAGTACCCGCGCATTAAAGGGCAGGAAAATGGCAGATAGCAGACCTACCGAGCGCGCCATGAAAGCCGCCGTTGAAATGGAAATGCATGCAGCTGTCGGAACGCGCACCGTCGATAAGGGCGCCACTCTCGACAAATGTTTCCCGGCTTACGACGACCTGCTGGAAGCCGCCAAGGAAACGCTTCGCCTGTTTCGATACAACGTCGAGGACGCTGCTGATGCGGCGGACTTTGCCGCTGACGTCGAAATCAAGCTTGAGGCCTCCATCGCCAAAGCGGAGGGCCGCTCGTGATGGACGCTTTCTTCACCACCAACACACAAGAAGCGGATGACCCGACCGAGATTTACATCGAACTCGGCAACCACATCCGGCGCATCGACACGTCGACCAAGTCTTTCAAGCGCCGGTTCCGAGCCGTTATCGCCGTGATGCTCACCGTTTGCGGCGTCTCCGCTTCCTGGGCCTTCATCGGCATCCCGAAATACCAGCGCATGGCGCTTATCAATCAGGAGGTCACCGTCGCATGGAAAAGGTAGTTGATATTCCAGGTTCCGAACAATCCACCGGCACCCTAGCATCAGGCATCGTTGGCGCGCTGAGCGATAAGTTCCCGACGAAGAAGAGCGAGCGCGCCTATCGCGGCGGAAAGGTGACGGAACCGGGCGTGTACCGTTACATGCCTATGTCGGTCTATCATTCCGATTGCTGCCACGGCCCTTCTATCTCTTCTAGCGGATTGCGTGAGATTGCCCCGCCAGATGGTTGCCCTGTCAAGTTCTGGGATAACAGCTATCTGAACCCCGACCGCGCGCCAGAGGTCCAGAAGGACCATTTCAGCCTTGGCAAAGCCGTTCACACGCTGTTGCTAGGAGAAGAAGGTTTCCGTGACCAGTACGTGGTCCGCCCCGAAGAATACTCTGACTACAAAACGAAAAAGGCCCGCGAGTGGCGCGAAAATCAGATCGCCGCCGGCAAGACGGTGTTGCTGCCTTCTGCAATCGAGCAGATCGAGGGCATGGCGGATCGTGTCGCTAATGACCGGACATTCGTTGACCTGTTGCGTGGCGACGTTGAGCGCTCTGTCATCTATCTCGACCAGAAAACTGGCGTGTGGGTAAAGACCCGGCCCGATTCCATTCCGGCCGACAACGTCATTGCCGACCTGAAAACGACCGCCGACGCCAGCGACCGCGGATGCGCGTTGTCTGTCCGCAAGTTCAATTATCACATGCAGCTTGCTCTTGCCTCCACGGCAATCAAGGAAGTCCGCAACATCGACGTGAAGGATCACGTCCTGCTCTTCATAGAACCGAAGCGCCCCTACGCTTACAACATCAAGCCGGTTGACGCGCAGTATATCTGGTACGGCCAGCGCCAGAACCGAGCGGCTTTGAACGCCTTTGCCGAGTGCTGGAAGACCGGCTTTTGGCCCACCTATTACGGAAGCGGAATCACCGTCTCCCCGACCGATCAGTTCGAAAAGATGATCGAGAACGAACCCTCCATTCCGAAGGCAGCTTGACCATGAAAATCGAACGCGCAGTGCGCGAGAAAACCTATACGCTCACGTCGATCGCTGGCCCCTCCGGTTCTGGGAAGACCTACAGCGCCCTGCTCTACGCTCGTGGCCTCGTCGGTCCCGAAGGCAAGATCGGCTTCATCGACACCGAAAACAAGCGATCCAGGTTCTATGCCGACGTCGCCGGCGGCTTTGATGTGATCGATCTCGACCCGCCTTTCACGTCCGGTCGTTACATCGAAGCGATCAAGGCTTTCGAGAAGGCAGGATATCCCGCCATCGTCGTGGACAGCATATCTCACGAATGGGAAGGCTCGGGCGGCGTTCTGGAGCAAGCCGAAGCGATCGAGGAACGGACCAAGCGCGCTGGCCTTCATTGCTGGCAGAAGCCCAAGGCTGGCCACAAGAAGCTTATGAACGAGCTGTTGCAGACCCGTGCTCACCTGATCTTCTGCTGCCGCGTCAAGGAAAAGGTCGTTCAGGCCAAGGGCCGAGACGGCAAGACCGAAATCATCAATGAAGGATTTGTCGTCGTTCAGGAGAAGTCGTTCATCTACGAAATGACCGTCTCCATGATGCTGGAAGAAGGAACGCACGTTCCTTTGCTCCAGAAATGCCCCGGTGACCTTCTGAACGCGTTTCCGCAGGGTAGCCGTGTTACAACGCAGATCGGCAATACCGTCAGCCAGTGGGCGAATGAGGGCCGCGCGATTGACACCGATCTTGAAGACGCCAAGCGCGAAGGGTTGATGATCGCGAACCAAGGCGTTGCGCCGTTGACGAAATGGTGGGCCGCGTTGACGCCGGCGAAGAAAAAGGTTCTCGAGTCCTTCAAGGACACGCTCAAGTCGATTGCGTCTGCTCACGACCAAATGCTGGCCGATCAGATGGATGCAGGTGGCGGAGACATCGCCGAACGCATCGCCGCCGCACGTAAAGCCTCTGGCGACACCACAGACGGGCAGGAGGGCTTTAACCGTGACTTTGTGCGCCAACAGACACAAGGCGCATCAGCGTCTCGCCCTGACCAAGACAACACCCCTTCCGCCGACGCTCCCCCTGCCCCTGCGTCGTCGGCAGATGCTGGCAATACGCCAGTAGATGAGGCCGGAGCGGATGATACCCCCGCATCGGATGCTCCGGCCTCGACCATTTACCCAACGGATCGCGCTGACCTGATCGAGTGCTGCCGAAAGCTCATGTTCATCGTGGTTGATCCATCGCTGGAGACGCCGCAACAGCGCCGCGCCACGCTTGTCACCGCAAAGGACAACTGGAAGGACAGTCTGCCGGAAGAACTTCACCTGCACATCAAGGCTTTTGTCGAAAGCGCTGACGCCCAGATCAAGGCTGACCCGAAGGTGATGCCGGCTCTGCGTGAAAAGGCGCTGACGCACTTTGCCGAAATGCTGGACTGCAAGGCTTCTGATTTGGGAGGCGTCGATGGCTAAATGGGTCCGCCACTTCTTCCGGGGGAACAAAACCGGAGACTTCATATCCGCGCCAGCCTACAAGGGAATTGCGCTCGTTAAGATTAACACCGGCCTTTGGTCAGTGATGCACGTAAAGACGGGCACTAACATCATCAAGGCCGACGGTGACTACCACGAGGTGCGGAGGTTTGCAGAGGCGATAGCCGACCTCACCGATTGGAACGCGCTCACTACCATTGAGCAAGCCAACAAGGTCAGCGGCCTCACTGACCGTATAAAGGGCTTGGTCGAGCTTTTCAGCAGCGATGGGGAGGTTGCAAATGCTTAGCCCCACTACTCGCCTCATCCGCCGCGCCATCCACCACTGGCTCGCTTGGAAGTCGAGACGGAACCTTGCCCGTGAATACAACTGGCAAACCGAGATCGACGCCGAGATCCGACAGGCAAAGCAATCCCGCAGCAAGACAGGACGTGTCCGCGATCTGGAGCGCCGCAAGCGGGACATGATGACACGCGCGCTGGGAGGGCAGAGGTGATGGGATATTTCTCAAACGGTACTGAGGGCGCCGACTATCAGGAGCGTTATTGCTCTCGATGCGTCCACGACAAGAACCAAGACTGCCCGATCTGGACCGCGCATCTCATGTTGAACTATCAGGAGTGCAACAAGCCGGACAGCATTCTTCACATGCTGATCCCGCGCGACGGAGTTCGCAATCTGCCGTGCCGTCTCTTTGTCGAGGACAAGGCATCCGGCGACCTGTTCGCACAGGAGGGCAACTAATGGCCCGGACAGTTGAGGAATGGATTGGTAAATCTGACGATCACCGCGCGCCCGGAAGTGTCCGCGACAGGATCATGTCCCGCGACAAGCGTATTTGCCATCTCTGCCAGAGTGAAATCCAGGTTGGCCAGAAATGGGATTTGGATCACGTCACAGCGCTGATCAACGGCGGCGAAAACCGGGAAAGCAATCTCAAGCCTGCCCATCGCAAATGCCACGTCGAAAAAACAGCACTCGATGTTGCCGAGAAGGCAAAGGTTGCCGCCGTCCGCAAGAAGCATCTTGGCATCACCCGCCCGAAGCAGACGATCCAATCACCCGGCTTCCAAAAGTCAGCAAAGCCCAAAAAGGCCGTCGTCTACCGGCCCGTCACGTTCTATCGCGAGGATACGCCATGACCGGAAATCACGAAGATACCTGCCCCGTCTGCGCGGTGGCATTCAAGTCCGACGACATTTGCGCGACCGATATTGAGCTTGGCATATGCCATTCCGATTGCCTCGCCGGCGCTCCGGTTGTCGATCTCAATACCGGCGAACCAACTGACGGGCCTATCGACACTTATCGATACGGCAGCCTCGAGGAGGCAAAGCCATGACCGCATTGGAAGAGATCAAGAAGGCGCTGGAAGGCGTCGGCCCGCTGAAGGTGGAGTTCACGCCTGACTGCGATGAGTTCAATGCAATCATCGCGCCAATCAACGAAGACTACGACGGTACGTTCTTCACTGTCATCGGCTGCGGCGACAAACAGGATAAGCTTGGTGGGTTCATGGCTATTGCCGTCAATGCCATGCCGGAACTCCTCTCCACCCTCGAAAGCTTGCAGCGCGAGAATGATATACTTCGCGCGTCACGGGATGGCTACGCTAAACAGCGCGATGAGATTTTGCGCCTGTACGATGAGGAGCGAATTTCCTGCATTCGGGAAGCCAAACTTGCCACCGATATGGCCACTGACTGCAACGACGCACAGGCCCGCGCCGAGGCAGCAGAGGCCGAGGTGAAGCGGCTGGAAGACGTGATCGAACCATTCCGCGCCGTCTCGAAAGATTGGGTCGATGAAAACGGTTGGACCGACGTCGCCTGCCAAAACGACCGCATCGTTGAGTGGTTCGGTCCTTCCGACTTCCGCGCCCTCGCCAGCACAGGAGGCGAACACCATGCAGAGTGATGCAAGAGCACGAGCATGGGAGACGCGCCGGAAGAAATATGGCAGCACCGGGCACGCTCGTGGCGCATACGGACACGGCGGTGATCACGTTGCTTCTATGCAGGCGCTTCTCATCCGTCTTCACGAAGAAGGCGTCTTGTCGGAGGGTCAGGTAGCCAAGGCAACCGGCCTGCACCGCATCACGGTCCGCAAGATGGCCGACGACTACCGCAACTCCATACCCGAGACGAAAGAGCAGGTCCGTGCTCGCGTTATGCCGCAAGGAGGCGAACACAATGGTAACTGATGAGATGATCGAGAAGGCGCAGCAGATATTGGATGCCAGCTTTCAAAAAGACTACTGGATTTCAGGACCGCCAGAAGAAGCGACAAAGCGCGCCCTCGAAGCCGCCCTGTCCGCTGCGGAGTCGGATGAGTTATACAATGCCGACGCATTGATGAATGACGGCGGAAACAATCGCCAGACTGCGGCAGAAGAGGTTTTAACCTATCTGCTGATCGAAGTAGTTGGCGCTCCAGATGACGTGCCATACTCCGCAAATCGTGCCGGCGTTTTGATTGAAGAACGTTTGAACCAGAAGCCCGCGCCATCCGTGGCCGTGAAGGCTTTGCGGGACAATGCTCGCTTTTTAGTGGATCGAGTTTCCCATCACGGGAGCATTGCGGTAGTTGATCAAGACCTCATCGACGGGTTGCGCGATGCCGTCAACGAGTTTGACGCCCTCTCCGCACAGGTGCAGGACGACTGGACGGTAAGCGACACCGAATGTGCAAGTGAAATTCTTCTGCTTCTCGGCATTGGCTCCGACCCATCAAAGGAACCGGGTGCAGACTGGCGACGTGATAAGGTAGCCAAGATCATCCGCAGGCACATAGATGACCGATCCGCACAGGTGCAGGACGTGGCGGGGTGTCTTCCAGAAGAAGTGCACGAAGCCGCTACCGAAGTGATCACGGCGCATGAGTGTGGGATGCTTCGGCAAACAATTTGGTGGGAAACCGCTGCATTTCTTTTAGCAGAATACACGATGAAGGCCGGTGACTACGCCGCAGCACCCGCAAAGCAGGAGGGCGGCGAATGATACGCTGGATACTTTGCAAGATTGGCCTTCACAAATATCCACGTCACCATGTGACCACATCAGGATATCCACGTTTTGGCGCATGCCGGTGCGGACGTCTCCACCCGTCGAATAGGAGGAGCGGTGATGCGGCTAGGTAAGCGACAAATTCAAATGCTTCAATCGGTCGGAAGCACTTCGGCCATCATCGTTCCCTGCCAAACCAGCAAGCGCCTATGCGAAATGGGCTTGATGAAATCGCATGGCCCTAACGGCAGCTTTGCGGCTATCACGCCAGATGGTCTTAGAGCGTTGGCTGATGCTGCCGACGCTGGCAAGGCGCATCTCTTCGTAATGCCGGAACGCCGAGCGGCGATTGAAAGGAGAGAGGGATCGCCTGTGCACAAACAGCCTGTTGAAAACGGGGAAAGCGGGATAAATGACGAAACATGCTGTCATCCCCGCCGGATGCTGGCCTGCTGTCCTTAGAGATGAGCACGCGGCAGCCTATGCCGGCGAAAAGACGGTCGATGCGTTTATCAGCCGTGTTGGAACCGTGTGGCCTCGGCCGTTCATCGAGACCGGAACCGGCAAGGGCAGATTCAGAGCGTGGCGCAAGATCGACCTGGACAAGGCTATTGGCGTAGACGAAAACGCCGACCCGGAAGTGTGGTGATGATCCCCGTCACTATGCCTCCGTATACCTCGTTCAAGACGCTGGCCAACGGATCAACCGGCTACTATTGGACGTGCCCTACCCTATACCGCAAGGCTGGCTGCCCCTACCGCAGCGCGGCTCTTGGCGTCAACCTTTCTCAGGCTGAACTGGTGGCCGCAGCAAAGGTCTGGAATGATCGGCTGGAGGGCTGGCGCAGGGAGAAAGCAAACCCTCGTCACGAGCCCGATACGAGCCGATACGGCACTGTCGAGTGGCTTGTGAACGTCTACCTGTCTCACAATTCTTTTCTGGAGCGCGTAGGCGAGTTTAGCCGGGCCGATTACAAGCGTGTTTTCAAACGCGTGACAGATGTTCAAATAACAAAACCGAATGGTGACAAGGTCAGGTTCGGAGATGCGAAGGTTAACAACGTCGGCGTCAGCACGGCCGAAAAGGTCTACCTGCATTTCTCAGGTGACACCGCCAACCGCATGGGTGAGAAGGTCGTCACCTATTGCAAGGCCATGTGGAAGCGCATGCGGCCGCATCACCCCGACCAGTTCCGAAACGATGTTGCGAACCCATGGGAAGGCGTCACCGTAAAGAGACGTCAGAAGGCGACCAAGGGATATGTTGATCGCAAAGCGGTCTATGAGTTTGCCGACGGGGCGATTGAGAATGGCCGTGGGGAGTTGGCTGCAGCCGCCGTGCTGGCCTTCGAATGGCTGATGCGCCCGTCATCGATCGGAGCCGGCTTTGCGCCGTGGACCGGATATAGAGCATCCGACCATCCCGACAAGATCCGGCTGAAGCATCGAAAGAATGATGCGCTGGCGCTGCACCCGCTCGAGTTCGTCGACGAAGATGGATCGAAAGTCCTGCTCTATTCCCAAGCTGAAGAGGTTCTTCGCAAGGCGCCGAGATACGGCACATCGATCGTGTGTAAGAAGAACGGCCAGCTTTTTGGTGATGGAACGTTCTTGGCTCATGAAGTCAGGGAGATGGCTGACAAGCTCAGGGAGGCGGGGAAACTGTCGGCGCCAGAGTTCAGCCTGGATATGTGCAGGCATGGCGGCATGACGGAGCTTGAGGAGAAAGGCCTTACCGAAGGGCAAGGCAGAGTGCTGTCAAAGCACAAGACGGCTTCGGCCTATCGCGGGTATGCGAAAGAGACAGAGAAGCGCGTTTTAGAGGCCACGAAAAAGCGTTTTGGCCGTTCTGAATAGTCAAAATTTGTGAATGAAATCAATGGCCGTATACGGCGGAAAATGTATCGTTTTGGGTCGTCTTATTCAGAACGCCTACTGAAAACATTACATTTTGTTGGGATTTGCAGTCCTCTGCGTCACCACTCCGCCACGAGGCCTCACACGCTCTTCAATTCGAGCGATGGCGGGCATTTAGAACGAATCCATTTTGGGCGCAAGAGGGTTCGTTCCGAATGTGCTGTTTTTTAGGACCCGATCGAAAAAGCTCGGGCGGCGGCCCTCTAAGCCATTCGAATTTCGTGTTTTTTTGTATCTTCCTCATATTTCAGAAGAAACAACGCCCGCATTGACGCCTTTGCGCCAAGCGGGCGGTTGCTGCATCTTCAATGCTGTCGGTCAAATACGCCCAAGCAAAACCAGGATCAGTACGATGACAAGAACGAGCCCGAGGCCGCCCGATGGGCCATAGCCGTAATTGTGGTAACCCCAGCTTGGCAGAGCGCCGATCAGGAAAAGAATGAGCAGGATAACGAGGATGGTGCCGAGCATGTATAACCCTCCATTATTGGCATGTGTCCTGCCGACTTTAATGATGGAAGGGTGCAAATGGTTCCCGTTTCCTTCGTATGCTGCAACTTGAAGCGAAACGGGCATCCCGTTCCCTTTCAACGGGTTAAACCGTCCTTGACGAACAGTGCGGCCAATTGAGCTCCCGCATGGCGGGAAAAAGCGTCTTCCGTTTCCATGGCTGTAGAAAGATTTGCCGGATAATATCCTCGGGATCCGGAGACTGCAGTCGCATGTCACGGTGCACCACAGGCGCCCTGTCCTGAACATCAACTATGGTAGCTATTTATTCGAGGTAATTTCTCGGTCTATGTATATTAGCGATCACTCGTCATACTTGAAGAAGTCACCCGACCCCTGAAACTGGCGGGAGGACGGAGAGGCCTGGTATCACTGGCAGTGCGCCAGGCCTCCCCCCGCAGGCTCCCACCGCACAGGCATTACCTCTTCAGCCGACAATTACCCCCTCCCCACAGGCACACGGAATTTTGACCGGCGGTGCCGCACGCAGCTCTTGCCTTGCCTCTTTGTCTCCGGTTAGACCCCCGGAATGGGAGGGAGAAACGAGAATCACGAGAATCATATGTCCGGTTTTGCGAACCTCATCCCGCTTTTCATCTTCGGCCTCGTCGTCTACGCTTTCTTTCGCTGGGTTGCGCGCGACATTCAAAATCCAAAGAGCAAATAGCCGGGGCAAATTGTCCCTGCCGTTGTCGGGAACCGCCGCGCCTCCATATCGTTTTCGCAGACGCACTTCGGAGGACAGAATGAAAACGCTCGTATCATCGGCCACTATCGCGCTTGCGCTGGCACTTACCGGATGCACCACAGCCGGGCCGGCCGGCTATGTCGGCCCCGCGCCCTATGTCGAACCCATCCCCGGCAGCATCATCTACAGAGGTCAGCCGCGCACCAAGCTGACGAAGTCGCCGATCGGCAGCACCTTCAGCCATGAATTCCGTATCGACGGCAGCACCAGGGCGGTGGAAACCTACCGTATCGCGCCGGATCGCTCGCTGGAACTCATCGACCGGCGCATCATTCGCGACTGGCTGTTCGGGCGCGACGACTGACCGCACCGCACCCGGCAAAACGGCCCGCTAACGGGATTGCGCATCCCACCCGCTTCGTTTAGAGCCGGGGACGATAACCAATACGGATAAGCGATGAACACGCGCTGGCAAAAACCCGTCCTGATCGCGTTCGAAACGCCGGGCGACTATACGAGTATCGAGACCACACAAGCGGCCTCCTGGGCGCTGATCGAAGATTGGCCGATAGAGGATGGCGACGCGCTGGACAAGGCGCTCTTGGTCTGCGCCGCCGTCGATGCCGGCAAAAAGAAGCCCGAAGATGCGCGCAAGGCCTTCATCGCCGCAGCAATCGAAGCGGGTCTCGATATCAAGGCGTAACAATACGCGCTCTTTGATGCTGAATTTTCAAGATAACGGGTTTGATGGAACGAAACAGATGGAAGCTTCCGGAAACATGAAAAAAGCCCTGTTCATATTCCTCCTCTCCTGCCTCGCAATCGGCCTTCTCGGCCATCTCGTCGTTGCCTTCGTCGTCACCGGCTGAACATGAAATCCCTCTCCGCCGCACGGCGGAACGGTGGCCCGTTAAAAATTCCTAAATTTCATTCTTCTGTTATGGAACCGCGATAGATTTTTTCCGTTCTCTTTTCGATCAAACAAGGAGGATTGAAATGCGTGACGGATTGAACGGTTTTCTAGAAATATCGATGCTCGGCTTCGTGGTCGCAAGCTGCCTTTTCATGGTCAACCTGCCGATCTGACCCGCCTTAAAATCATCCCCTCCGGGACCGGCGATGTGAGACGCCGGAATAAGAAAATGCGGCCTTTCGGGCCGCATTTCTTTTTTCAGCAATTCGGGCTCAAGCCGAAAGCTTGGCGGCAAGCTTCGCCACATGCGCGCCCTGATAGCGAGCAGCTTCCAGTTCGATCTGCGAAGGCTGGCGCGAACCGTCACCGTCGGTGATGGTGGAGGCGCCATAGGGCGAACCACCCTTGATTTCATCGACGCCCATCTGGCCCTGGAAGGCATAGGGAAGACCGACAACGGCCATGCCGTGGTGCAGGAAGGTGGGAATGAAACCGAGGATGGTCGATTCCTGACCGCCATGCTGCGTGGCGGACGAGGTGAAGGCAGAGCCGACCTTGCCGACCAGCTTGCCGTTGAACCACAGACCGCCGGTCTGATCCCAGAAATTGCGCATCTGCGAAGCGACCGTGCCGAAACGCGTGCCGGCGCCAACGATGATGGCGTCATAATCGGCCAGTTCGTCCACGGTGGCGATCGGCGCTGCCTGATCCATCTTGAAGTGCGAGGACTTGGCGACTTCTTCCGGCACCAGTTCCGGTACACGTTTGACGACGACTTCCGCGCCGGTCGATTTCACGCCTTCTGCAACAGCATAGGCCATCGTCTCGATGTGACCGTAAGAAGAATAATAGAGGACCAAAACTTTCGTCATTCTCTTCGTTTCCCTTGTTGGAACTGTTTCCGGCGTACCGGCGATAAGTTTCTTTAAAAACTCGATGATCATCGGCGTTGACCCGTCAAATGTGTGTGAAGGAAAGGTAGCGGACGAGCCCGCATCCCGCCAGCCGGGGATTGGCATACGCACTGTTCACCATGAGTGAACGCAAACTGGCATCGTCAACCATTTCCCGTTTTGCGTTTATTCAAAACCGCTTTGCATTCACGCCGACGCGGCGTTAACGTCGCTCGAAACAGATGACGAGTGCAACCATGTCCAATCCCTCCTCCACCCAATCCGTCGTGACCGCCGCCATGCTCGCCATTGGCGATGAATTGCTGTCGGGCCGCACCAAGGACAAGAATATAGGGCATCTCGCGGATGTTCTCACCATGTCAGGGATTGACCTCAAGGAGGTGCGCATCGTCGCCGACGAGGAGGATGCGATCGTCGAGGCGCTGAACGCCCTTCGCAGCCGTTATGATTACGTGTTCACCTCCGGCGGCATAGGCCCGACCCATGATGACATCACTGCCGATGCGGTATCAGTGGCATTCGGCCTGCCCTGCGAACACGATGCCGAGGCGTTGCGCCTCCTCGGCGAGATGTACCGCGTCCGCGAAATGGAATTCACGGAAGCGCGCAAGCGCATGGCGCGCATGCCAAGAGGTGCAAGGCATATCGCCAATCCCGTTTCCGTCGCCCCCGGCTTCGTCATCGGCAATGTTTATGTCATGGCCGGCGTGCCGCAGGTATTTCAGGCCATGCTCGACAATGTCATGCCGACATTGCGCACCGGTTCGAAGGTCATGTCGCAGGCGGTGCGCTCGCCCTATGGCGAAGGCGACATCGGTACGCCGCTGACGGCCATCCAGAAAGCACACCCTGAAACCAGCATCGGCTCCTACCCCAAATATGACGGACAGCGCTTTTCGACGGAGATCGTCGTTCGCGCCCGCGACGCCACCGTCCTGAAGGCAGCGGCGGACGCGGTAGCGGCGATGATCGAAACAATCGGCGAGGAAAAACGGCTGGCAGCCGGCAAGGGCGATGCAACCGCCTGAGCCGTAAGCGGGTTGACCAAAATCAAGGTGGCGGCCGGCAAAGGCGGCCACTCTCCCCAGAGCATTTCCAGGAAGAGCGGAACCGCTTTTCTGTCCGGACAATGCGAAAAACAATGACCTAGATCGTTACGGCTATTCGAAGACAGGCCAGAACGATCTGAAAACGACGCGTCACCGAGGAGAGAAAAATGGGTTATAAAACGATACTGACAGTGGTCGATAATGTTGCGAACACGCAAAAGCTCGGCGAATTCGTCGTCAGCCTTGCCGACCAGTTTTCCTCCCATGTGATTGGCCTGCACATGGAAACGCTCGCCGCCGTTCCGCTTGTCGCGCCGATGGAAATTCCCGACCCCGCAACCGTCCAGGCGCTTCAGGACGTCGCGCACAAGGAAACCACCGATGTCGGCACGCTTTTCGAGCGCACCCTATCGGCCAATGGCATCTCGCATGAATGGCGCAGCTTCATCACCTCGGTTGGTTACGCCTCCGCATCGGCGATCGACAGCGCCCGCTGCGCCGATCTCATCGTTGCCCGCCAGAGCAGTTCTTCCGCACTCTCCGACAGCCGCTCTGACATTGACGGTTTTCTTTATGAAAGCGGCCGCCCCGTTCTCCTCGTCCCGCATGTGCTCACAGTCGCCAAACCGATCAAGCGCGTGCTGATCGCCTGGAACGGCTCCCGTGAAGCGACACGCGCTACCTTCGACGCCCTGCCCTTCCTGATCGCGGCCGAAAGCGTTGAGATCTTCTCTGTCGATCAGGCCGAGAGCGAAACGCAATCGTCCGGCCTTGCCGGTGCGGAGCTGGCCGCCACACTTGCCCGCCACGGCGTCAACGTCACGGTCACCTCGCAGGAAAAGATCGCCGGTGTCTCGCCGCAGGCGGCCATCGAAAACCGCCTGTCCGACCACAGCATCGACCTTCTGGTCATGGGCGCCTATGGCCATTCCCGCTGGTGGGAGCTGCTGTTCGGCGGCGTGACCCGCACCCTGCTGGATTCCATGACGGCGCTGACGCTGCTGTCGCGCTAGGATACATTGACGTTTGAATGTGGGCCGAGCGCCTGCCGCGTGTTTCTTCTCCCCGCCGGGGAGAAGGTCGCGGCAGCGGGATGAGGGGGCAAGGGCAGTGAGTTACGGCGACGTTGCCCCCTCATCCGACCCTTCGGGCCACCTTCTCCCCGGCAGGGGAGAAGAAACAAGCTGCGATCTTGCAGTCGACACAATGCTCCCTGCGCGGAAAGCTTGCCTTTTTGCCGGTCTTGCGGCTATTAGCCAAAGCCATCGACAATTTTGACCAGATGGTAGACGACATGTCCCTTCCCGATAAAGCCTTTCCCGTATCCTGGGATCAGTTCCACCGCGACGCCCGCGCGCTTGCCTGGCGTCTTGCCGGTCTCGACAAAGAGTTCCGGGCAATCGTCTGTATCACCCGCGGCGGCCTCGTGCCGGCGGCGATCATTTCCCGCGAACTGAACATCCGCATGATCGATACGGTCTGCATCGCCACCCGCCATGATTACGTCAATCAGGGCGACACGGTTCTTCTTAAGGGCGTGGCGCCGGAACTGATGACGGATAGCGGCGAAGGCGTGCTGGTCGTCGACGATCTGACCGATACCGGCAAGACGGCATTGGAAGTGCGCGAAATGTTGCCGAAGGCGCATTTCGCCTGTGTCTACGCCAAGCCGAAGGGCGTGCCGACCATTGACACTTTTGTGACCGAAGTCAGCCAGGACACCTGGATTTATTTCCCCTGGGACATGGGCTTCACCTATCAGGAGCCGATCGCCAAGGGATCGCGCGGCTGATTGCCCACAGAGGAACCCATTTCTCATCCGTCATTCCGGCCTTGAGCCGGAATCCAGCCACGGCGCGTCTGCGCCGTGAGAAGAGTCTCTCGCGATCACGGACTTGATCGCGCTGGACCCCGGATCAAGTCCGTGGTGACGGAGTGCGGATGCACCAACTGCGCAAAACTTCCCCCAGCAATATCCACCCTTTCGCCGTCCCGCCGGGGCGGTTTTTTTGTGGAGAAATGCCTTTTTGACGACAGCGGAAAAACACGGAAAAACCGCAGTGTCGCCTTTATGCCTCACCCCGGAAATGCGGGGTTTTCGCATTCCGCTGCGGAAACCAGCCTCGCGCAAGCTTCAAATTCTCTCGCCAAGTCACTGATTTTTTTGAACGCTTTTGCTTTCCCCGTTTTCCACAGGCTGTTCACACAATATCTTGTGGTTAAAAAACCGTTTCAATCTATGGCTTGACGAATCTATGCCACGGGAGGAAAGTGACAGTTATGTTGCGGCGGCAACGGACCGGAAAGTAACGAGGCCGGTTCCTCTCAATCTCAGCTCGCAAGTCCTTAACGGGGCGTCCCGGCCATCAGGGGGCGGTTCGCCGGTGGATTCCGCGTGCTTTCGAGTACCGCCAAAACATGACGCGGGACTGGCGGCAGGAAGCTGTTGATACTATATTTGGTATTCCACACGATGCTTGCAGCCGAATAAGCCACGAGATACAGGGATCGCATCCAAGGATGAACATCCCTTACAGAACGGCAACAACCGGCTGCGCGCATAGTTCGCACGGCTGGACCGGATTTTTGCGCCCTTCACCGGGCGCCCAATGGACGAGGACAGGAAACCATGCGCATTGAACGCCGCTTCACGAAGCCCGGCCAATCGTCTTACGCGGAGATCGAATTCCGCAAGGCCGTCAGTGAAATCAAGAACCCGGATGGATCCATCGTGTTCCGTCTGGCGGATATCGACGTTCCCGCGCAGTTTTCGCAGGTCGCCACGGATGTTCTGGCGCAGAAATATTTCCGCAAGGCCGGCGTGCCGAAGGTGCTGAAGAAGGTCGAGGAAAACGATGTTCCTTCCTTCCTGTGGCGTTCGGTTGCCGATGAGAAAGCCCTGAAAGAGCTGCCCGAATCCGAGCGTTACGGCTCAGAGACCGATGCGCGCCAGGTTTTCGACCGTCTGGCCGGCACCTGGGCCTATTGGGGTTGGAAGGGCAAATATTTTTCTTCCGAGGAAGATGCACTCGCCTTCCGCGACGAGCTTGCCTACATGCTCGCCACCCAGCGCGTCGCCCCCAACAGCCCGCAATGGTTCAACACCGGCCTGCACTGGGCCTATGGCATTGACGGCCCCGGCCAGGGCCACTTCTATGTCGACCCCTTCACCGGCAAGCTGACCAAGTCCAAGTCCGCTTACGAACATCCGCAGCCGCATGCCTGCTTCATCCAGTCCGTCGAAGACGATCTGGTCAATGAAGGCGGCATCATGGACCTGTGGGTGCGTGAAGCGCGCCTGTTCAAATACGGCTCCGGCACCGGCTCCAACTTCTCCTACCTGCGTGGCGAAGGCGAAAAGCTTTCGGGCGGCGGCAAGTCCTCCGGCCTGATGAGCTTCCTCAAGATCGGCGACCGCGCAGCCGGCGCCATCAAGTCCGGCGGCACCACCCGCCGTGCAGCGAAGATGGTCGTTGTTGATGCTGACCACCCGGATATCGAAGCCTATATCGACTGGAAGGTGAACGAGGAGCAGAAGGTTGCCGCTCTCGTCACCGGCTCCAAGATCGTCGCCAAGCACCTCAAGGCGATCATGAAGGCCTGCGTCAACTGCGAGGCTGACAATGGTGACTGCTTCGACCCGGCCAAGAACCCTGCCCTGAAGCGCGAAATCCGCGCTGCCAAGAAGGACATGGTGCCGGAAAACTACGTCAAGCGCGTCATCCAGTTCGCCGAACAGGGTTACAAGGACATCCAGTTCAAGACCTACGACACGGATTGGGATTCCGAAGCCTATCTCACGGTGTCGGGCCAGAACTCCAACAACTCCGTCTCGCTGAAGGACGACTTCCTGCGCGCTGTCGAAAATGACGGCGACTGGAACCTCACCGCCCGCAAGGACGGCAAGGTCATGAAGACGCTGAAGGCCCGCGACCTCTGGGAAAAGATTTCCCACGCCGCCTGGGCATCGGCCGACCCCGGCCTGCACTTCAACACCACCATGAACGACTGGCACACCTCGCCGGCCGAAGGCCCGATCCGCGCCTCCAACCCGTGCTCGGAATATATGTTCCTCGATGACACGGCCTGCAACCTTGCCTCGCTGAACCTGCTTCAGTTCAAGGATCAGGCAACGAAGCGCATCGACATCGCCGATTACGAACATGCCGTGCGCCTGTGGACCGTCGTTCTCGAAGTCTCGGTCATGATGGCGCAGTTCCCCTCGCGCCAGATTGCCGAACGCTCCTACGAATACCGCACGCTTGGCCTCGGTTACGCCAATATTGGCGGCCTGCTGATGTCGTCGGGCATTCCCTATGACAGCGACGAAGGCCGCGCCATTGCCGGTGCCCTGACCGCGATCATGACGGGCGTTTCCTACGCCACCTCGGCGGAAATGGCCGGCGAGCTTGGCCCCTTCCCGGGCTTTGCACCGAACCGCGACAACATGCTGCGGGTCATCCGCAACCACCGCCGCGCCGCTCATGGCCTCTCCGATGGTTATGAAGGCCTGTCGGTGAACCCGGTTGCGCTCATCCATGCCGATTGCACGGATCAGGACCTCATCGCCCACGCCACTGCCGCCTGGGACAAAGCGCTGGAGCTTGGCGAAAAGCACGGCTACCGCAACGCCCAGACCACCGTCATCGCGCCGACCGGCACGATCGGCCTCGTGATGGATTGCGACACGACGGGCATCGAGCCCGACTTTGCGCTGGTGAAGTTCAAGAAGCTTGCCGGCGGCGGCTACTTCAAGATCATCAACCGTGCGGTTCCCGATGCCCTGCGTTCGCTCGGTTATTCCGAAAGCCAGATCGCCGAGATCGAAGCCTATGCCGTCGGCCATGGCAATCTCAACCAGGCGCCCGGCATCAACCCCTCGACGCTGAAGGCCAAGGGCTTCACCGATGAGAAGATCGAAGCCGTCAACGCCGCGCTGAAGAGCGCCTTCGACATCAAGTTCGTCTTCAACCAGTGGACGCTCGGCGCCGATTTCCTCAAGGGCACCCTGAAGGTCACCGACGAGCAGCTCTCCGACATCAGCTTCAACCTCTTGGAGCATCTCGGCTTCGGCAAGAAGGACATCGAAGCGGCGAACGTTCACGTCTGCGGCGCAATGACGCTGGAAGGCGCACCGTTCCTGAAGGCGGAACACCTGCCGGTCTTCGATTGCGCCAACCCCTGCGGCAAGATCGGCAAGCGTTATCTCTCGGTCGAATCCCATATCCGCATGATGGCGGCGGCACAGCCCTTCATCTCGGGTGCGATCTCCAAGACGATCAACATGCCGAACGATGCGACGGTGGAAGATTGCGGCGCAGCCTACATGCTCTCCTGGAAGCTGGCGCTGAAGGCCAACGCCCTTTACCGCGATGGTTCCAAGCTTTCCCAGCCGCTCAACGCTTCGCTGGTGGAAGACGAGGACGAAGAAGATTTCGTCGAAGAGCTGATCCAGCAGCCGCTCGCCCAGCAGGCCGTGACGATCACCGAAAAGATCGTCGAACGCGTCATCGAGCGTGTCTCGCGCGAGCGTGAAAAGCTGCCGAACCGCCGTCAGGGTTACACCCAGAAGGCAACCGTCGGCGGTCACAAGGTCTATCTGCGCACCGGCGAATTCGGCGATGGCCGCATCGGCGAAATCTTCATCGACATGCACAAGGAAGGTGCCGCCTTCCGTGCGATGATGAACAACTTCGCCATCGCCATTTCGCTCGGCCTGCAATATGGCGTGCCGCTGGAAGAATATGTGGAGGCCTTCACCTTCACCAAGTTCGAACCGGCCGGCATGGTGCAGGGCAACGACGCGATCAAGAACGCCACGTCGATCCTCGACTACGTGTTCCGCGAACTCGCCGTCTCCTATCTCGGCCGCCACGACCTCGCCCATGTCGATACGTCTGACTTCTCCAATACCGCACTCGGCAAGGGCATCCAGGAAGGCAAGACCAACCTGCTTTCCACCGGCTGGACACGCGGTTACAAGCCGACGCTGGTTTCCAGCAACGAAGGCGAACGCTCCGCTTCCGAACCCAAGGGCTCGGCAACGGCAGCCCCCGCCCGCGCCTCGGCCAACGTGACCTCCTTTGCAGGCTCCGCCGCCCGCAAGCTGGAACCGACAGTCGCAATCTCCACCTCGGAAATCGTCTCCTTCAAGCGCGACTATGAAGAGCGCGCCAAGGAACTGGCGGAAGAGATTGCCGAAGAGGTGATCGACGACGTGGCCCAGGAAGCCAACCAGACCGCCACCGCCCTCTTCTCCGACAAGGCCGCCGCAGACGCGGCATCGGCCAAGGCGGAAGCCAAGAAGGTAGAAAACGAACGCCGCATGCGCTCCATTGCACAGGGCTACACGGGCAACATGTGCTCGGAATGCCAGAACTTCACGATGGTGCGGAACGGCACTTGCGAGAAGTGCGATACTTGCGGTGCGACGAGCGGTTGCAGCTAAGTTTTAGCTTAGGCACCAAAAAATGATTAGTCTTGAGGGCTCTTTCAGATATGGAAGAGCCCTTATTGTTTTGATGTTTTATTTATTGCAACTACTGGAAACCCGTAGTTTAGAATGTTACATTTCGAATGGAATGCGCAAAAGGCGTCAGCCAATCTCGCCAAACATGGCGTCAGTTTTGAAACCGCCCGCAGGGTTTTTGACGATCCATTTGCCGTGGATATCGAGGATCGTTCAGCGAATTACGGTGAAGTCCGACGGCGTATAGTAGGTTTGGGCAACGGATTGGTTCTGACCGTGATCTATACCGAACGAAGCGAAGTGATCCGCATCATCTCCGCACGAAAGGCGACACGCGCAGAGCGCAAGGAATATGACGACAATGGCTGGTAAAACCGATCAAACCGACTGGGCCCGTCTTCACGCCATGACCGACGAAGAAGCGGAGGCCAATGCGCTGGCCGACCCTGATAATATACCGCTTTCCGCCGAACAGCTCGCCGCAGCTCCCAGAATGCCGCGCATCAAGATCATCCGCAGGGCTCTGAAGCTGACGCAGGAGGAGTTTTCTGCGCGGTATCATATTCCGCTCGGCACACTGCGCGACTGGGAACAGGGCCGAAGCGAGCCGGATCAACCGGCCCGCGCTTATCTAAAGGTCATTGCCGTCGATCCGGAAGGCACAGCGGCCGCGCTCCGTAAAGGCGCGGCCTGACCCCCGCCTCACCCCATAAAATCCATCAGCAACTTCACATTCAGCGCCGCAATCACCACCGCAATCAGCCACGCAAAAGCCGAGAGCCAGAGCGGTGAGCGCAGCTCGCCCATCTTGGCCTTATCGGCGGTGAACATCACGAGCGGGAAAACGGCGAAGGAGAGTTGCAGGCTCAGCACCACCTGCGTCAGAATCAGCAGCTCCGCCGTGCCACTGTCGCCATAGAAAATGGTGACGCCGGCGGCCGGGACGATGGCGATGGCGCGGGTGATGAGGCGGCGCAGCCAGGGGGCGAGTTGCATCTTCAGGAAACCCTCCATCACGATCTGGCCGGCAAGCGTCGCCGTGACGGTGGAGTTGATGCCGCAGCACAGCAGCGCCACGCCGAACAGCGTCGGCGCAATGGCAAGGCCGAGCAGCGGCGCGAGCAGATTATGCGCCTCCCCCAGTTCCGAGACATTCGTCTGCCCGGTTTTATTGAAGGTCGCCGCCGCGAGAATGAGGATCGAGGCGTTGATGAGCAGCGCGAACATCAGGGCGATGGTGGAATCGAGCGTGGCGAATTTGAGCGCCTCACGCTTTTCAGGCAGCGTCTCGCCGATAGCGCGGGTCTGTATGATGCCCGAATGCAGGTAGAGATTATGCGGCATCACCGTCGCCCCCAGAATGCCGAGCGCCAGATAAAGCATATCCGGATTGGTGACGATATCAGTCGTCGGCGCGAACCCAAGGATCACCTGCCCCCAATCAGGGTCGGCAAGCGCCACCTGAATGGCGAAACACACGGCGATGACGCCAAGCAGCGTGATGACCAGCGCCTCCACCCAGCGGAAGCCGAGTTTTTGCAGATAAAGGATCAGGAAAACATCTAGCGCGGTGATGAGGACGCCAAGCTCAAGCGGAATGCCGAAGATCAGGTTAAGGCCGATGGCCGTGCCGATGACCTCGGCGATGTCAGTCGCGATGATGGCGATTTCGGCGAGCAGCCACAGCACCATCGCCACGGGTTTCGGATAGGCATCGCGGCAGGCCTGGGCGAGATCGCGCCCGGAAGCAATCGCCAGACGCGCGCAGAGCGATTGCAGGACAATGGCCATGATGTTCGAGACCAGCGCGACGGTCAGCAGCGTGTAGCCGAATCTGGAACCGCCGGCGAGCGAGGTCGCCCAGTTTCCGGGATCCATATAACCAACCGCGACGAGATATCCGGGTCCGAAAAAGGCCATGGCCCGGCGAAACGTGCCGGCATTTGGCTTGACCCTGATCGTGCTGTGAACGTCGGAGAGCGAAAGGTCGTCGCCATTCCGCCGCCATCCAAAGACAGGCTTGTCCATCTTGCGAACTTTCAAATGGAATTTTATTAATGCAATTGCAAATCATTCGCATAAACGAGATTGACTGGCAAGCGGGCTTTTGACCTCTTTTTGATGCTGGAGATTGTCGGTCATTTTGCCGGCGTTTATCCCGACACGGGAAGCCCCTGCTCCGGCAGCGCCGCGGGACATCAGGGCAGCTAGATGCGCCCGGAGCGGCGGGTTTTTGCCACCACATGGAGGACTATTTCGTTTGGCGATTGACAGCCGGGATGTCGTGCCGTGTACACAGGCGGTCGATACATTTCCGGCACTATTTCAGAAGGAACAGCGAAGTGAACCTGATTGCCCACGTCGAAATTCCGGTCCTTGATCTTGAAAGGGCAATGCGTTTCTACACCGCCGTTTTTGATGTGAGCTTCGAAGAGATCGTCACCATCCACGATAACCGGATGGCCTATTTCCCCTTCGAGGAGGAAAAGGACGGAGCGAGCGGCGCGCTCGCCGAGGGCGAGACCTATGTTCCGACGAAAGACGGGGCGATTATCTATCTTGGCGTCCAGAATATCGATGATGTTCTTGCCAGAGCCGTTCAGCACGGCAGCGAAGTCCTGTTTCCGAAAACGCCGGTCAACGAGAATCTCTTCGTCGCCGAAATCTCCGACGGCGAGGGAAATCGCATCGCCATCCAGTCCGCCTGAGGCAGCGTCCGCTGCGAAGTTGCCTGAGAAGGTGGCGAGGCGATCCTCACAGCCTTGTCATCGCCCCTGCCCCGTCATTGCGGAACAGCCGCTTGCGTGGCTGCGTTGATCTTTCACGAAGCAACGATAGTCCGGGGAAGTTCATGCGATACGGTAATAAATTCAGCGTGGTGAACCATCCGAGCCGATGGCCGAAATATATCATGGCGCATCGAAGGCCACGCGACTGGCTGATGACGATCAGCGGCATCGTTCTGCTGTTCATCGTCGCTGGCGCCGTCGCCATGGGGTATCTCGTCACCAGCCATCCCGGCAAGCCGGAGCCCAACCCCGGCATCGCCGAGGAACAGGCAGCCGAAAACGGCGTTTAAGCGGCGGCGCAAAACGCGCCGCCCATCAGCTCAGGCCTGCAAGATGCCCGCTGAACTGCGCCTCGTGCAGGCGGCTGTAGTGTCCCTTGGCGGCCAGAAGCTCGGCATGGGCGCCTGTTTCGGCAATGCCCGTCTGGTCCACCACCACGATGCGCGAGGCATCGCGGATCGTCGCCAGCCGGTGGGCGATGACGAGTGTGGTGCGGCCCTTGGCAAGTTCTGTCAGCGACTGCTGGATGGCACGCTCGGTTTCTGTGTCCAGCGCCGACGTCGCCTCATCGAGAATGAGGATCGGCGGGTTCTTCAGAAACATGCGGGCAATGGCAAGACGCTGCTTCTGGCCGCCGGAAAGCTTGACACCGCGCTCGCCGATAACCGTATCGAGCCCGAGCGGCATTGCTTCGATGACGCCATCGAGACGCGCGCGCCGCGCCGCATCCATGATCTCCACATCCGAAGCGCCGAGACGGCCATATTCGATATTCTCTCGGATCGTGCCGCCGAACAGGAACACATCCTGCTGCACGATGCCGATCTGGTTGCGCAGGGAGGCAAGCTTCATCCTGCGAATATCGATGCCGTCAATGGTGATTGAACCGCTGGTAACGTCGTAAAAGCGCGGCAAAAGTGAGCACAGCGTCGTCTTGCCCGCACCCGAGGGGCCAACGAAGGCCACCGTCTCGCCGGCGCTGATCTTCAGATCGATATTGCGCAGAACCTGCTTGCCTTCGGCATAACCGAAGCCAACCTGGCGATATTCAATGGCGCCGGAGAGCGCCGGCGCCTCGATCGCATCCGGCGCATCGACGATATCGGGTGCCGTGTCCAGAAGTTCGGTGAAACGGCGGAAACCGGCAATGCCCTTCGGATAGGTCTCGATGACCGAATTGATCTTTTCCACCGGGCGGAAAAACACGCCGACCAGCAGCAGGAAGCCGACAAAGCCGCCTTCCGTCAGGCTGCCGGTGAGCACGAACCAGGCGCCGCAGATCATCACGATCATCTGCGTCAGGCGCATGCTCATATAGCTGAGCGAGGTGCTGGCCGCCATGATCTTGTAGGCGTCGAGCTTGGTGCGGCGGTATTTCTGGTTGTCCTTCTCGAACAGCGCACGCTCGTGGTCCTCATTGGCAAAGGCCTGCACCACCCGCATGCCGCCAACATTTTCCTCGATACGGGCGTTGAAATCACCGACACGACCGTAGAGCGCGCGAAAATTCTGCGTCATGCGGCCGCCGTAACGGCTCGTCACCCAGGCGGTAACAGGCACGACAGCGGCAGTAATGAGCGCCAGTTGCACATTGACGGACATCATCAAAAGGAAAGCGCCGATGAAGGTCATGATGGCGATGAACAGATCCTCGGGCCCATGATGGGCCACCTCGCCGATCTCCTCCAGATCCTTCGTCAGCCGCCCGACAAGATGGCCGGTCTTCTGGTTGTCGAAATAACGGAAGGAAAGCTTCTGCAGATGATCGAAGGCCAGACGCCGCATGTCGGTCTCGATATTGATGCCGAGCATGTGTCCCCAATAGGTGACGGTCGCCATCAGCCCGGTATTTAGCACGTAGATGACAAGTAGACCCACCGACGCCGCAAGGATGATCGCCCATTCACCACCCGGCAGCAGCACGTCGACAAAGGCCTTCACCGCCATGGGAAAGCCGAGTTCGAGCACGCCCGACAGCACTGCGCAGGAGAAATCGAGGATGAACAGACCGCGATAGGGACGGTAATAGGCAAAAAAACGGCGGAGCATGGCATGACCTGGAGATCGGACGCGGCAACCTTAACACCGCAAGAAAAACGGAGTTCAATTGTCATATTTCAATGCGCGCGCCAAGACCGTTGTTCTATTTTTACCAAAATCGTTCAATAGGCTAGGCAATAAACACACAACGGTAATGTGATCCGATTATATTGCACTTATATGTATCGGTGTGACAGAGTGAATGCACCCTTCGGGGAGAATGCGAGAAAGAGCCTGCCGTGAGTAATATTGACAGCCGTAAGCCCAGTGGCGAACCGAGATGGCTTGGTCCCGCCAGCCCGACGCGGATCGCCCTGATCCCGCCCATCTCGGCTGCGCGCTGGCTGCTCGTTCTCGTCGCCCTTGCCGGCATTTATTTCTTCCACGGCTTTCTCGTCCCCGTTCTCGCCGCCCTCGTCATCGGTTTTGCCAGCTGGCCGGTCTATACACGGCTCTTGCGGCAGGTGGGCGGCAACACCACGCTCGGCGCCACCATCGCCATCATCCTCATCCTCGCCTTCCTCGTCGTGCCGATTTTCATCGCCGCTTCCTATACGGCCAGCGAAATTCGCGAATGGTTTGGCTGGGCCGTTCATGTCAACAAGACGGGCGCTCCCGTACCGGACTGGATCGCCGCACTTCCCGGCGTCGGCCCCTGGTTCGGCGAGCAATGGGTGAAATATATCGGCACGCCGGGCGCCATCGGCGAAGTCATCCAGCTCGTCAGCGGCGCCAATATCGGCAATATCTACCGGGCGATCCTCGCTGCCGGCAATGGCGCCTTCCACCTCGTGCTCACCCTCCTGTTCATGCTGATCGCGCTGTTCTTCGTCTACCGCAACGGTGCCGGCTTCACCCGCCAGGTCGACCTTGTGGGCGAGCGCATCCTGCCGACGAGATGGGAACGCATCTCCCGCGTCGTGCCCGCCACCATCAGCTCCACCGTCACGGGCATGACGCTGATCGCCATCGGTGAAGGCATCATCCTCGGCATCGCCTACTGGATCGCCGGCGTGCCCTCGCCCGTCACGCTCGGTGTTCTCACCGGCGTCATGGCGCTTATTCCAGGCGGCGCGCCGCTCTCCTTTACGCTGGTGTCGATCTATCTCGTCGCCAGCGGCTCCCCGCTTACGGGCTGGCGCTGTTCGTCTGGGGCTCGGTCGAGCTTTTCATCGTCGACAAGACCATTCGCCCGAAACTCGTCGGCGGCCCGATCAAGCTGCCCTTCCTGCCGACCTTTTTCGGCCTCGTCGGCGGCGTCAAGACCATGGGCTTCCTCGGCCTCTTCATCGGCCCGGTGCTGATGGCGCTTCTGGTCGCAATCTGGCGCGAATGGGTGCGCGAAGTGGAACTCTCCGGCACCGCAAGCGCCGAGCTTCCGCCCTCACCGCCCACGCAGGACGATCCCGTTGATGAGGTCGCCGCGCTTGAAGACGATAGCGAGGAAACGACGGCATTTCGGAAAGCCGCTTTCTGATTGCCGACGCCTGCAGTGAAGGGCTTGCTCTAACGCGGCTCAGCTGGGGAAAAATCCCTGAACCCCGCCTCCGTCATGCTCGGGCCTGTCCCGAGCATCTGCGACCGATTGATTTCACGCTACCTGGTTGGATCCTCGGCACAAGACCGAGGATGACGTCGAGTGTGCAGCACGGCTCGCCGGCAAACGCCCGCAGCAGGCTTAAAGCGCCTTTTCCATGAACAGGCTTAGCGGATCAGGCTTGTAGGGTGCGAAGGCTTCGATCTCCACAAACCCCGCCTTGCGGTAAAGGCCGATCGCTTCCGGCTGGCTGATGCCGGTTTCGAGCCGGATGGCGGTTAGGCCAAGCTCCACGCCACGCGCAACAAGCGTATCCATGATCAGCTTGCCGATCCGCAGTCCCCGCGCTTCGGGATCGACGAACATGCGCTTGATCTCCGCCGTGCCATCGCCCGCCTCCACCAGCGCGCCGCAGCCGACGACGCGGCCGTCATGCCGCACGACAAAGAAGGAGACATTGTCCTTTTCCAGCTGGCCGATATCGACCAGATGATTGCTTTCGGCGGGATAAAGCGATGCCATATAGGCGTTGGACAAATCAATGAGACGCAGAACCGCCTCCTGCCGGGGGATTCAAGCTTGATTTCGGGAGTCATTGCGATGCCTGCCTTCTCTATAAAATGCGTATTTCGTCGTAATGTCACTGCAATCCGGATAGATGAGTTTCTAGAGCATTACTCCCGACAGAGGCAACACACACCATGAAAACAGCCCTCGTTCTCATGACCTTTCTAGGCTGCGACGACAGCGCCACCGATTGCCATTACATCGCCACATCGCAGCAGCGTTGGACGAGCATCGAGCTCTGCGACGCGGTTTCCGAGAAGGAACTGGAACGCTACGCCAATGCGTCCTATCCCGTCGTGGTGGCCGTGTGCCAGACGCCGGGCGAGCAGACGCCCCAGACGGCGGGCAACACCCCTGGCACCCAGCCTCCGGCCGCCGCAGCACAGGCTCAGACCCAGCCGCCGGCCAGCGAACAGGTGACGCAGAAGGAAGAAGAGAGCCTGACCCGACAGGCGATCAGCCGCGTCAGCCGTATCCTGCCCTCCACAGAAGGTGTGAAGCACCTTCTCGGCACGCCGGTACGGATGGTTGAAAACAGCTATTCGTGGATTGCCAAGCGGTTCGAGAAATAAGGAAATCCGGGAATGAGACCCTCATGCCTGTGCCTGTCACAGGAATCGAGCCAGCCCAAGTCCTTGGGCTGAAAAGACTTCTCTCGCCGCGTAGACACGCGTCGGGCTGGATTCCTGTGACAGGCACAGGCAT
Source organism: Rhizobium oryzihabitans (assembly GCF_010669145.1). Lineage (NCBI taxonomy): Bacteria > Pseudomonadati > Pseudomonadota > Alphaproteobacteria > Hyphomicrobiales > Rhizobiaceae > Rhizobium > Rhizobium oryzihabitans. The sequence goes on along the minus strand of NZ_CP048632.1, from coordinate 255,671 downwards.
GAGGAGAGCCAAACCGATCCCGAAACATCGCAACATCTAGCGCAGGTGGCGATCTCGCCGAAATTCCCCAGACCTCAGGCCGCTTCCACCGTCAGCGCTTCCGCATAGTGCCGCGCCTTCTGTCGTTCTTCGGCAATGGCAAGCTTGCGCACGGCGTGCAGCAGCTCAAAGAGCGTTTCGGAACCATCGACATGGCGGAAATGCGCAAGCAGTTCGGCCGAGACGGAGGCTGCTGCCTCTGAAAGATGCGAGCGTGCGGCGCGGCGCCACATCAGCGTCGCTTCCGTGAAGACATCGATGGCATCACCAAGAAGGCCAACGGATTTGAACAGCGCCTTCAGCGCATGCGGCCGTCCCGTCGCCAGAATGGAGCGCACCTTGCGGTCGTCGAGGCCCGAGAGATTGACCATCGCCGCCGTGAAGAATTCCAGCCTGCCTGAACAGACGGCATGAATGAGAAGCGCCGGCGTCAGTTCCAGCCTCTGCCGCAGATGCTCCACCAGTGCCGGCAATTCGGGCGAAGGAACGTTGCCGGCAATAAGGATGGTGGCGGAATCCTCCGCCTCGCGAAAGATGCTGTCGGCGCGGTTTTGCGCGATCAGGGCATGCACCAGCGCCGAACCCGCCAGAGCCTCGCTGACGCGTCCCATTAACAGGTGGCGTGCATCGGCGGGCAACGCCTCGCGGCAAAGCAGGAGAGCGCGGATGTCGGCATCGCAGCCATGCCGCTCGGCAATGCGCCGCAAGGAAAATGGCGTGATGAAAGCATCGTCATTCTCGAGAAGCACAAGCGTTTCAGAGAGGTCGCCGACTTCGGCGAGCGCCGCGCAGACCCCGCGCGGCAGGCCCGGCCTTGCGGCGATGAGGGCACGGGTGAGGCTTTCGCCGCGCCCGGCAAGATCGACCAGATCTGCCTCGGTGAGTACGGGCGAGCGGGCAATCACGGTGCAGGCGATTTCCGGCTGGTCTTCGGCAAGCGAAACGAGAATGGCGCGGGGCGCCTCTGGAGCATCCGCCAGCGCCTCGGCAAGCGCCAGCCTGACACGCGGCGACGGATCGTCGAGAAGATAGGTCATCGCCATATAGGCGGCATCGCGGTTTTCCCGCACCATGTCGGACTGCAGATAGGCGCGGCCGAGAGCATTGGCGGCTTTCGCCCGCTCGGTCGATCCAGCCTTTTCAGACCAGCGAAGAAATGCCTGTACGATCACCTGAGCCTCGAAACACATTCACACAATGGATGACGGCATCATCGCCGCCACCATGTATAAAACTCTAGGCGCAAATGGTTTACGTTTGGTTCACCATAAAATTTAACCGTTGCCGGCGAAGAACTATATTTAAGGCGCAGTAGAAGGGCGCTGCAGCTGGAATACATCGCTGCCACCGTCGCAATAATCCATATAGCCCATGCGCGCCACAGGGCGCGCAAGCCCCATATCGATGCGCCCGTCGCGAATGATCGCATCGTCGATATGGATCGCCATAACCTGTCCGATCACCATCCAGGAATCCGCCGGCTTGCCGTCGATGTCCGTGAGCTGCTGTATCTGGGTTACCCGGCATTCCAGAGCGGCGAGCGCCTCCCCAACGAAAGGCGCATCAACGACCCGGCCATCAACGGCTGTCAGACCCGCAAGGGCAAACTCGTCGACATCATAGGCAACCGGTGCGGAAGAGGCATTCATCCGATCGATCAAGTGGCGGCTGACAAGGTTGGCGGTAAAGACGCCGGTCTCCTCCACATTGCGCAGGCTGTCCTTACGCCCGCTGGAAGAGAACATGACGAGCTTCGGCCTATCCGAAATCGCGTTGAAGAAGGAATAGGGCGAGAGGTTGAGAGAGCCGTCCCTGCCCTTCGAGCCGATCCAGCCGATCGGCCGCGGCGCGACGATCGCCTTGAATGGATCGTGCGGCAGACCGTGCTGATTGGTGTCGGTGGTGTAGAACATCAGACGTCCCCAACCCAGGTGACCACATCCGCGAGCTCCGGCCTTGGCCGCTCCACCAGCGGGAATGTCGTCGAGCCGATGTGGATATAGCCCGCCACCTTCTCGTCTGCGGCAACGCCCAGCTCGGACAGGAATGCCGCGTCGAAAGCAAGCCACTCCGTCAGCCAGTTCGCCGCATAACCATTGGCATTGGCCGAAAAGATGAGATTGAGGCAAACAGCGCCGGCGGACATGACCTGTTCCCATTCCGGAATTTTAAAATGCGGCTTGGCGGTGCTGATGACGGCGATGACGACAGGCGCGCGGGTGAAGCGGGTGCGCTCCACATCCTGCTGCTGGAGATCCAGCTCCGGGTTCTTCTCCAGTGCGATCCGGAGCGCGGCCTCGCCAAGACGTACGCGATCTTCACCGCGGTAAACGACGAAACGCCAGGGCGCGAGCTTGCCGTGATCGGGCACGCGTACGGCAAGACGCAGGATTTCCTCGATTTCCGCTTTCGCCGGCCCCGGCTCGGCAAGCTGCAAAGCGGGCGTGGAGCGGCGAACCTTGAGATAGTCGAGGAGCTTGATATCGCTTGTCATGATCAAAAATCTTCCATTCTGCTGTCATCGCGAAATTATGGGCCTTGAAATAGCCACGGCATTGGTTTTGAAGTGGTCCGGGAAATTCAAGAAGTCAATCGGTATCCAAAAATGTCGGCAATCAAATTCGTGGCCAAATTCGCGACACGTCTGGCCATTGCGTTGGCCGCGGTCGGCGTTTTATCACAATCGGCTTTTTCGCAGGACGCTTTCAAGGACTTCAAGCAGCTTGGCGGCACACCGAAAATGCCGAAACTCAATGCTTTTACCGCCCCGACTGCGCCCAATGCCCCGACAAGCACCGCCCGCGATATCGCTATGGAAGCCAAGCTGACGAGCGAAGGCGAAGCGGTGAAGGAAGGCCTTTCCTGGCGCGTTTTCAGCCCCATTCCCGGTGCTGACGGCAAATTGCCGATGCTGGCAAGCTCCGAGGGCGGCTCGGCTGAATTTCATCTGATACCCGGCGAATATTTCGTCAACGTCGCCTTCGGCCGCGCCGGGGTCACAAAGAAGCTCAATGTGCCAAGTTCGGGCAACGTTCAGAAGCAGGTGCTTATTCTCGATGCCGGCGGCTTTGTGCTGAACGCGGTCGCAGGGTCCGACAAGCAGATCGCCGGCACCCAGCTGAAATTTTCCGTCTATTCGTCGGATGCCCGGCCGGATGGCGAGCGCGGCCTCGTCATGGCCGATATCAAGCCCAACACCATCGTCCGCCTCAATGCCGGCACCTATCACGTGGTTTCCGAATATGGCAACGTCAATGCGGTGGTGCGCGCCGATATCCAGGTGGAAGCCGGCAAGCTGACGGAAGCAACGCTCCAGCATCAGGCCGCCCAGATCACCCTCAAGCTCGTCTCCGAAGAAGGCGGCGAGGCCATTGCCGATACGGCCTGGTCGGTGCTGAACGGCGGCGGCGACGTGGTCAACGAAAGCGTCAGCGCCTTTTCGACCATGGTGCTGGCGGAAGGCGAATATACCGCCATCGCCCGCAACAAGGACAAGGTCTTCCAGCGCAACTTCAAGGTTACGTCGGGACGGGATTCGGATGTGGAAGTGCTGATGAAGGATCAGGCGCCGGAAGACATGACCGGGGATTTCGAGTAGGCTCGATTGCACTAATCGCGAGGCCAGCGGTATGACCCAAAAACCTCTCCGCCGTCATGCCGGACTTGATCCGACATCCAGCCACGGCGCGTCTGCGCCGTGAGAAACGAGTCTTTCGCGATCAAGGACTTGATCGCACTGGACCCCGGATCTAGTCCGGGGTGACGGAGTGCGGATGCCCCGCCTTCTGCAGCACATTCCCACAAACAAAACGGCCCCCGAAGGGGCCGTAAGTATTATCAAGCAGCCTGCTTCTTCGCCGCGAGCTTGCGCTTCACATCCGGCGGCGTCGCTTCGTCCACAAGGCTCGTAATCGCATCTTCGAGCGACATCGGCGTCTGGTTCTGCGAACCGAGGCGGCGGATGTTGACCGTGCGCTCTTCCGCTTCCTTGCGTCCGCAGACGATGATGACCGGAACCTTGGTCACCGAATGCTCGCGGATCTTGTAGTTGATCTTCTCGTTGCGGAAATCGGTCTCGACCGCCATGCCGGCCTCGCGCAGCGCTTCGGCAACCTCGCGTCCGTAATCATCCGCATCCGAGGTGATCGTCGCGACCACGACCTGAAGCGGGGCGAACCACAAAGGCATGTGACCGGCGAAGTTCTCGATGAGAATGCCGAGGAAACGCTCCATGGAGCCGCAGATGGCGCGATGGATCATCACCGGCTGCGTCTTTTCGGAGTTCTGGTCGATATAGAAGGCGCCGAAACGTTCCGGCAGGTTGAAGTCCACCTGCGTCGTGCCGCATTGCCATTCACGGCCGATGGCGTCCTTCAGCGTATATTCGAACTTCGGCCCGTAGAACGCACCCTCGCCCGGCAGGATGCCGGTCTTGATGCGGCCGCCAGACTGCTCCTCGATGGTCTTCAGAACATCCATCATCACGCTTTCGGCGCGATCCCAGAGATCGTCGGAACCGACGCGCTTGTCCGGGCGCGTGGAGAGCTTGACGACGACTTCGCTGAAACCGAAATCCTCATAGACGGAGAGGATGAGGTCGTTGATGCGCAGGCATTCCGCCGCCATCTGCTCTTCCGTGCAGAAGACATGCGCATCGTCCTGCGTGAAGCCGCGAACGCGCATCAGGCCATGCAGCGCGCCGGAAGCCTCATAACGATGCACGGTGCCGAATTCCGCAAGGCGGACGGGCATTTCGCGGTAAGACTTCAAGCCATGCTTGAAGATCTGCACGTGGCCCGGGCAATTCATCGGCTTCAGGGCAAAGACGCGCTGATCGGCTTCCTCGTCATCGGGATGGGTAAAGGCATGGGCGGATTTCACCGCAAACATGTTTTCCTGATACCAGCCCCAGTGGCCGGAGGTTTCCCACAGCGACTTGTCCAGCACCTGCGGCGCGTTGACTTCCTGATAGGTATTGGCGAGCCGGCGGCGCATATAGGCCGTCAGCGTCTGGAACATGCGCCAGCCCTTGCCATGCCAGAACACGACGCCCGGTCCTTCTTCCTGGAAATGGAACAGGTCCATTTCGCGGCCGAGACGGCGGTGGTCGCGCTTTTCGGCTTCCGCCAGCACGTGCAGATAATTGTCCAGCTCTTCCTGAGTCGCCCAGGCGGTGCCGTAGATGCGCGACAGCATCGCATTGTTGCTGTCACCGCGCCAATAGGCCCCGGCCACCTTCATCAGCTTGAAGGCCGTGCCGATCTGACCCGTGGAAGCCATATGCGGACCACGGCAGAGATCGAACCAGTCGCCCTGGTAATAGATCTTCAGGTCCTGTCCCTCGGGAATGGCGTCGACCAGCTCGACCTTGTAGTTCTCGCCCTTGGCGGCGAACACTTCCTTGGCCTTTTCGCGTGACCAGACCTCGCGGGTAAACGGCTTGTTGCGCAGAATGATTTCCTTCATGCGCTTTTCGATCTTCGGCAGATCTTCCGGCGTGAAAGGCTCGTTCTTGGCAAAGTCGTAATAAAAGCCGTTTTCGATCACCGGACCGATCGTCACCTGCGTGCCGGGCCACAGCTCCTGCACGGCCTCGGCCATGACGTGGGCTGCATCGTGGCGGATGAGTTCCAGCGCACGCCCGTCTTCACGCGTGACGATCTCGATTTTGCCATCGGTGATGGTCTCGGACAAATCGCGCACAGTGCCGTCAAGCGCAATGGCGACGGCCTTCTTGGCAAGCGATTTGGAAATGGATTCGGCGACCTCGCGGCCGGTCGTACCGGCGGGGTAGCTGCGCACGGATCCATCGGGAAATGTAAGGGAAACAGCTTCAGACATTGTCTAACTCTCCTGTCCAGTCCCGCCAACGAATGCGGGTGGTGTTGGAATAATAATCGCCCGACTAGTAATGGGCAGGCAGGCTGATAAAGAATTTTGCCGTTCCAGTCAAAGGTGAACGGCGTTTCACCCGAGCATTTCAGCGATTCCATTGACAGTATTGGCGTTGCGGGTCGTCCCCACTCCAAGCCTCTTTGTGGTCAGTACCGACAGGAGCCGGCTTTCGCTTGGCTTGCCGCCAAAATCGATCCAGAGATCACCGCCGACAACAGCGATCTTTTCATCCCGGCGATATTTCTCCAGAAACCCAAGGACGTCGCTGCCGAATGGTTCGCGCATCACCCGCACGCAGACGTCCGGTGGATAACCGTCTGTAAACGGGTTCTCAGCGGTCAGTCTCAGCCAGTCAGGGGCTGAACGAACGAGAATATCCACGTGCTTGCCGAACCGTTTCTCGAAGGCGCGTTCAAGCCTGTCCTCGATGTCGCGAATAGGAGCAGCCCGCGCGTGAAAGACAAGATTTCCAGTCGCGACCAGCGTTCTGCAATCGCCAAAACCGAGCTCCTGCGCCATTTCACGCAGATCGGCCATGAGGAGCCGCCTGCCCGCACCAAGAACGATACTGTGCAGCAGAGCCACATAAGTCATCGGTGCGATGTCCAGTAGCGCCAGGGCGTCCACCAGTGCCTGTTGGCGGCAAGCGCTTCCGGCACGGGGTCCAGTCCGCTGGTGCCGCCCGGGCCGCAGCGCGCGACGCGAAACAGCGTCATCCATCCGCCCGGCCAGAGCCCGTGGCGGGCTATCGCCTCATAGCCATATTCGGAACAGGTGGGGATATGGCGACAGGAGTTTCCGATGAAGCCGGAAAGCGTCAGCTGGTAGAGCCGGATGAGACCGACGCCCAGAAGTCGCCCCGGCGTCTTCGCAAAAGTTCCGCCCCAGTTGCGGGATCGTGCGGACTTGCCCGCGCTCGTCTGGTGCCGGCAATCCGGTTCGCCGCACATCACCTAACCCGCAGCGTTGAGAACCGGCCGGCCTTCGATCTGGTCGAGAGCATCGACCACCGCTTCAAAGGTCAGCATGGTGGAGGCGTGGCGAGCCTTGAAGTCGCGGACTGGCAAAAGCACCCGCATATCTTCAAAACGGCCGCTCGGCCCCTCGCCGTCCTGTTTCAGCATGGCAAGCATGTCTTCACGCGCCTGCCGAAGCTCTGCACTGGAAGCACCGACGATATGATGCGCCATGATAGAGGCGGATGCCTGCCCGAGCGCACAGGCGCGAACCTCATGCGAAAATGCCGTGACGATGCCGCCTTCGAGTTTCAGATAGACCTTGAGTTTCGAACCGCACAGCCGCGAGTGTTTTTCGGCGCTGGCATCGGCATCCTCGAGAACACCAATCAGCGGAATGTTTCCGGCAAATTCCAGAATGCGATTATTGTAGATATCGTCCATCGTCAGGTGTCCGGCGCGCTCAAGAATGCCCAAAAACAGGACAGGTCAAATTTTTCAAACACTGCGTTTCTCGCGGTGAAGCTTTCCTGCCCTTCATTCTCATTATATGCTAACGAGCTTTCTGGACATCAAGCCGTGATGAAATTAACGGCTCCGATACCGAAATATCAGCATCGGTCTTGCCAAAATGCTGTAAAACAACCAGATAGCAGCAACAGCGGACAGAATCCCGCTTTTATAAAAACGAAGTTCAGGTGCGGCCTTGAACCGCATCGGGAGAGACGGAATGGATGCGATCGTGAAGAATTTCCCCGGCGCTGGCGCAAAACCCGATGTGGCCGAGGCTCGCCCAAGTCAGGCGGAAGCGGAAGAAGCAGTGCGCGTTCTTCTGCGCTGGGCAGGAGAAAACCCCGCCCGCGAAGGCCTTCTGGATACGCCAAAGCGCGTCGCCAAGGCATATCGCGAACTTTTTGCCGGTTATGAGCTGAACGTCCAGGACGTGCTCGGCACGACCTTCGAGGAAGTCGGCGGTTATGACGATGTGGTGCTGGTGCGCGACATCCCCTTCTTCTCCCATTGCGAACACCATATGGTGCCGATCGTCGGCAAGGCTCATGTCGCCTATCTTCCGGCCGGACGCGTGCTCGGCCTGTCGAAGATCGCCCGCGTCGTCGAAATCTTCGGCCGCCGCCTGCAGACGCAGGAAAACATGACCGCGCAGATTGCGAGATCCATCGAGGAAACGCTGAAACCGCGCGGCGTGGCCGTCATGATCGACGCCGAACATATGTGCATGTCCATGCGCGGCGTAAACAAGCAGGGGTCCACGACCCTCACCACCAGCTTCACCGGCACGTTCAAGAACGATCCGGCCGAGCAGGTGCGCTTCATGACCATGGTGCGGAACCGCTAAGGTTCCGCTTTTCCTCCGGGGTAGCAATGTCCACATCGTTTCCGTCCGCGCCCGCGGACAAGGAAGTGCTAGAAAACGCAGGCCTTTTTTCACCGCGATTCGATGCCCACGGCCTCGTCACCGCCGTGGTCACCGATGCCCGTGACGGCGAATTGCTGATGGTCGCCCACATGAATGCGGAAGCCCTGTCGCTGACGCTCCAAACCGGCATCGCCCACTATTACAGCCGCTCGCGCGACAAGATCTGGAAGAAGGGCGAGACCTCAGGCAACCTGCAGACGGTGAAGGAATTCCGCACCGATTGCGATCAGGATGCCGTGTGGCTGAAAGTGTCCGTCGCCGGCCACGATGCGACCTGCCATACCGGCCGCCGCTCGTGCTTCTACCGCACGGTGGAACTTGCCGATGGCAATGCCGTGACAAAAATCACCGACGATACCCGCCATTTCGATCCATCCGCCATCTATTCGGACAAGTGAACCTCGATCTTCCATCGGCCGCACCAATTTGCTACCAATATAGCGGGTTCCGGGAGATAAAGGGCGGGACCTGAAAACTGGCAGGGAGTGCGGTCATGTTGGGATGGGGAAATCGTCACAATCCTCTTGCGGTTGGAAATCCCGAAAACATCGGCAACGAGCCGCCCGTCACCGAAATCGTCGACACACGCCGCATCGCGCTGGCGCTCGGCGGCGGTGCAGCGCGTGGATGGGCCCATATCGGCGTTTTGCGGGCACTGGACGAGGCCGGAGTGAAGATCGGCATGATTGCCGGCACTTCGATCGGCGCGCTCGTGGGCGGCTGTTATCTGGCCGGCAAGCTCGATGAGCTGGAGGAATTCGCCCGCTCGCTGACGATGCGCCGCATTGCCGGGCTGCTCGATCTGACGATCGGCGGCGGCGGCCTCTTCGGCGGCATGCGGTTGACCAAGCGCATGCAGGAACATCTGGAAGGCCTGCGCGTCGAAAATCTCGATCATCCCTTCATCGCCGTCGCCACGGAACTGCGCACCGGCCATGAAGTCTGGATTCATCAGGGCGATCTCGTCACGGCGCTACGCTCATCCTATGCGCTGCCGGGGATTTTCGAGCCGGTGCAATGCAATGGCCGCACCCTGATCGATGGCGCTCTGGTCAACCCCGTGCCGGTTTCGGTCTGCCGGGCTTATGAGCAGGCGCTCGTCGTTGCCGTCAACCTCAATTACGATCTGTTCGGCCGCTCCGCCGTGGTCAAGCACTCCGCTTCGTCACCCGGCGGCGGCGCACCGCCTGCCGACCACCCGCCGCGCCCCGGCCTGCCGGGCGTTATGGTACAGGCCTTCAACATCATTCAGGACCGGATTTCGCGCTCGCGCCTGGCGGGCGATCCGCCCGACCTCATGCTGCATCCCCGCATAAACGATATCGGCCTGTCGGAATTCCATCGCGCCAGCGAGGCCATCGACAGAGGATATGAGGAAACGCGCTCCCGCATACCCGAACTCACCCGCATGCAGCAGGCGTTCCGACGCTGAAGCGTGGCGCACAGGGGTCTATGTCAGCGCTGAGAATTTCGAGCTTGAGGTAGCACACTTCGTCCCCACACCCTCACTCCTGTGCCTGTCACAGGAATGAGGGAGTCGGGGCACTCGTCAAACCTTGGGCAATGCCCGGCAGCAAACCATCGCCCACCCTCGCACGAAACCTCAGCCGGCGATATAGGCCTTGATATGTTCGGCCTCCAACTCGATCTCGCCGATCCGCGCCTTCACCACGTCACCGATGGAGATGATGCCGGCAAGACGGCCATTTTCCTCGACCGGAATATGGCGGAAACGTCCGCCTGTCATGATCTCCATCAACTCGTCGGTGGTGGAATTGTGATGACAGCGGATGACGTTTCTGGTCATGGCGACCGAGACCAGTTGCTGGAGGGAAGCGGCGCCCTGGCCTGCCACGGCTTTCACCAGATCGCGTTCCGTGAAAATGCCGAGAACGACACCGTCGCCATCGGTCACCACGAGAGCGCCGATCTTGTGCGCATGCAGCGTTCCCGCCGCCTCGCCGATGGTTACGCCCGGACCGACAGTCACGACATCCCGGCCCTTGCGGTCGAGAAGATCTTTTACGAATGTTGCCATGCCTTCCTCCTCTTTTCAGCAATCCGCATCACGCCGCGGTCTCCCCCGACGGTTGCAAATCATGGAGCATGGTGCGCTGAGGCCCGCATGAATGCAATCCCGGATGGGACGCGCGCAAGCAAATTTGCGCCACGGCCGTCAAGGAGCGTGATCGCTTCAGCGCAGCGGACGATCGAACAGGCCGAAGAAAAGAAAACCGAGCAGGAAGCCGAAAATATGCGCATCCCAGGCGATTGCACCGCCGACATCGCCGAACAGCGGAACCCCGACCGCAATAAGCACATTGCCGAAAAGCCACATCAGCGTGAAGACGAGCACGGTTCTGTTTGAAAGCGCCGCGAGAATGCTCTGTCGGGGCATCAGATGCCCGAAAGAAGCGCTGTAACCGCCGCGAGCGGGGAAGGCGAAACGGCAGGCGGCTCCCATAAGCGCCGAAACCACACCTGACGCCCCAATCAGGACCGTGACGTCGCCCCAGTTCAGCGCCGCATGGCCAAAGGCCGAAACGGCGGCGGAAATGCACCACAACAACACGAATCGGAGTGTGCCGATCCGGCGCAGAACCGGCGCGCCGAAGGCCATCAGCCACAATCCGTTAAAGAGAATATGTTCGATGCCGCCATGCAGAAAAGAATAGGTGACCGGCGTCCAAAGCCATTCCATTCCCTGCTGGGAGAAGGACATGGCATAACGCAGCGGAATGAAGCCGAAGGTGAAGATGTACCAGGCGGTGCCATCTTCCGACAGAAAATAGGCCGGAAGCACATAGGCCAGGAGCAATGCAGCCAATAGACCGACCAGAAACGGCGGCAGGTTGAAGACGGGATTGTTCGTGTCGTCTTTCGGCTCCGGAGTTTCCGAAACCGGCGGCTGCTCGCCGTCGCCATAGGACATGATACCATCCCTGTCTTTTTAGAAATTTACGTCTCCGAGCAATATAGGAAGCCCGGACGAAAAAAAAGCCGTCCTGCCTTTGATGCACCTGACGCGAAAACCCTATCGGTCCAAGCGCCGGGATCAAGGACAGTCCGGCTTGAGACAGCGCCCTGAAAGTCTCGGGCGGAGCCATCAATTGTGCTGACGGACGTTACCCCGACATGGCTGCACCGATGCCACGGCTCTTGCTAACGCGCAATCTCAACCATTTGTTAACCTTAACAAAATCGGCTGGCACGAAATTCGCTACACCTCTCCATACAGACGTTCGAAAGGACATGATGTCCCAAAAACGAACATGGAGAACAATGCCATGAAAAGCATCGGCGGACTGGACATATATAACTATTGGGACGAGTTGCGCGGCAATAAGCCCGCCCCCCGTCGCGAAGACATCGATCCCGCAAAGCTCAAACATCATCTGGGCGATCTCTTCATCCTGACGGACAAGGGAGAACAATCGCCGTTCTTCCGGCTGGCCGGGACTCGTCTCTGCGATCTGTTCGGCCGGGAATTGCGGGATCGTCCGTTTTCGGAGCTATGGCCGGCGGAAAAAGCCGTTTTCCCCTGCCGCGTCGCGCGCGGCATCCTGCAGCATCAGTTACCCGTGGTGTTCGATGTGGAGGCGGAGGACGACCATGGCTTGACGCCGCTCACGTTCGAGATGCTGTTGCTGCCGCTGCACACGGATAAAGGCACCGCTCCGCGGCTGCTTGGCGCATTGCTTGCGGAACGGCCGCGTCATGAATTCGACGCGCCCATCAACTGCCTTTTGATGAAAAGCAGTCGTCTGCTGCATCTGGACATCGCCTCGGCGGAATATGCAGCAAGCGTGGAAGCCGCGGCTACACCGCGCGCAGGAGGATATTGAACAAGTGATGTACCCGCCCCTGCGTCCGGTAGATGGGAAAGTGCCGCGAAACGTCCTGCGAAAACGTCAGGCATGTAACGATTATTGTTATTTGGAAAAATTGTAGAGATCAAAGAATACAGTCTGTTAACCCGGATAAGGTAGAGACTTCTCATCATCATCATCATCCCTTACAATTGCGCTGTCCATGTTTTCATCTCGCTCGGTCAACACCGCCCAAATCCTGCGTCCGGTTGAAGAGGCATCCCTCGATGAGGCTGTCCGTGTGTCGTTCACCGGCCGTCTCATGTTGCCCGACCATCAGGAATATGATTGCACAGCGACCGAGATGACTGCCGAGAAAGCACAGTTCAGCTGCTCCGGCATCGCCCGCAACGGCGACCGCGTCATCGCCTATCTCCAGCATATCGGCCGGATCGAAGGCACCGTGACATCGCTCACGGCATCAGGCTTCATCATCGCCATCAATGCGCCGGAGCGCAAACGCGAAAAGCTGGCCGCCCAGCTGGCATGGATCGCCAAGCGCCAATTGCTTGGCTTGCCGGAAGACCGCCGCCACGACCGCCTGACGCCGCGCAATGCCAAGGCGCAGCTGGTTCTGGAAGACGGCGTGCTTGTCACCTGCCGGCTGATCGACCTTTCCCTGTCGGGTGCCGCAATCGAAATCGAAAATCGGCCGCCGCTCGGCAGCCGCGTGCAGCTCGGCAAGGCCATGAGCGGCAAGATCGTGCGCCACTTCATGGAAGGCGTGGCGGTCGAGTTCGACCGCGTCCAGTCGCCCGACGCCCTGATCGAATTTCTCTAGACATTTCCAGCGGCAGTCTGGAGCAGTTTTACGCATAGAATGCGTAAAACCGGGGGTGAGAAATGCCCCGACAAATTCAATCCATGGAAGGTGACGCAGGCCCGCGCAGCATTTCGGTGCGCCAGAGCCGGTCACGAATACTGCTTTCCGTTATGACGGCCTCGAGCCGGATCAAGTAAGCTCAAGTCCCTAGTTCAGAACAAACATGCCACCGCGCGAACGCGCGTCGGCGCGATTCCCGCAAAACCGGAATGGCGGCGGCGGAGATTGGGTTTTAAACAGCACTTTCTGCACCGTCTATTCCGCTTAACCCAGATGCCATATTGCCGGTCACAGCGAGTAGCTTAGCGGCACTGCGGGCAGTTTCCCGCACATGGCCCGCCAGAAAAACGCCCGCTCCAAAACTTTTTCCAAGAAAAAAGCAGTTTTTTCGAAGTTTTTTTCGCTGCCTTTTCATGCTGTCCCGGCTTGAAACAGCCATCCCAAAACGGGAAATCCACGTTCCCGCCCTGCTACACCGGATGACTTCACGCGGCCGTGAAAACAGCCCCGCTCAGAAAATCGCTGTCAATACAGTGGAATAAATGGCTACCAAAAGACTAAGGGCTGGACGCGTAAAATTCTAATAAAATTTATCTCGAACACGCATAAAAACTCACTCAAATACAGTTCAAAATAGCGGCTAATTTGCTGAAATTTAAGCTCAAATTGCCCCACCTAAATTTCCGGCGGGTCAAAATATACCTGCGATTGTCTCCTCAACACGGGGAGACAAGCAATGAACAACAACCGTATCGTTTTCGTCCTGATCGCATTCATCGTAAGCGCCTTCGCAAGCCAGGCAAGCGCATCGCCGGCCGCAGTCATGCGTGTGATCGGCAAGGCCAACCCGCCGATCGGCCACTATGAATTCTGCCAGACCTATCAGAGCGAATGCCAGCCGACCTCGCTGGATACCGGTCCGATGAAGCTGACCGAAGAGCGCTGGAAGACGATGCTGGACGTCAACTACACCGTCAACACGACGATCACGCCGATGACCGACATGGAAATCTACGGCGTTGAGGAACGCTGGGCCTATCCGACGACGGTCGGCGATTGCGAAGACTTCGTGCTTCTGAAGCGCAAGATGCTGATGAACAAGGGCTTCTCCGCCTCCAACCTGCTGATCACCGTGGTTCTGCAGCCGAATGGCGAAGGCCACGCCGTCCTCACCGTTCGCACCGATCGCGGCGATTTCATCCTCGACAACATGCGTAACAAGGTCATGAACTGGTCTGAGACCGAATATACCTACCTGAAGCGCCAGGACACCGCCAATCCCGGCCGCTGGATGAAAATTCAGGATGGCCGCGCCACCAACGCCGTCGGCGGCATCAACTAAAGCCGTTCAAGCGACAGCAATACCGTCTCCCCAAACGAAAAAGCCGGCTCCGCAAGGAAGCCGGCTTTTTCGTTTTCATCAAATCCGCTGAGCCTCAGAGCAGGCCAAGCTCGGCCAGCTCCCGGCGCAGATCGGAAGGCATATCCTCGCCGCCCCCGCCGCCGCCGAGATCGCGCGGCGCTTCGTCGTCCTTGAGATAACGCCAGCCCTGAAACGGCCGCTTCGGCGCTGGCGAGGTTTCGATCACCTCTGGGCCAAGAATGAGATCGCAGCGGGTAATACCGTCGTCGCCCTTGAAGGAGCGGAGGTCGAGAAGCTTCTGCCGCGCCTGCACCTGCCCCTTGATGACCCAATAGAGCGAGCCGCCTTCCAGCAGCTCCTCAACTCGCTTGGGAATCATCCGGGTCGTGTGCACGCTATGCGGCTCAAGGCCGGCGGCAATCGCGGTCAGCGAGCGATGCGCGACCCAGTCTCTCAAATCCTGGAGTGAATCCGCGCCGACGCAAAGTTTTATCAGATGTAGAGGCATGGCCCTATCAATGCCTTTTTGCGGCGGGCGTCAAGCATCTGGACAATGCCCGCCGCCCTGCCCGCTCAGCACTCCACAACGTTGACGGCCAGGCCGCCGGTGGAGGTTTCCTTGTATTTCTCGCTCATGTCGTTGCCGGTCTGACGCATGGTTTCGATACAGGCGTCGAGTGGCACGAAATGCTGGCCGTCACCCTTCAGCGCCAGTGACGCCGCCGTCACCGCTTTCACGGCACCCAGCGCGTTGCGCTCGATACAGGGCACCTGCACCAGCCCTGCAATCGGATCGCAGGTCATGCCGAGATGATGTTCCAGCGCAATTTCAGCGGCATTTTCGATCTGTTCCGGCGACCCGCCCATAACCGCGGCAAGACCCGCTGCCGCCATGGCCGCCGCCGAGCCGACTTCGCCCTGACAGCCCACCTCAGCGCCTGAAATGGAAGCATTGTGCTTGATGATCCCGCCGATTGCGGCGGCCGTCAGCAGGAAGTCCCGCACGTCGTCAACAGTCGCATCCTCATGGAAATGCCGGAAATATCTGACCGTGGCCGGAACGACGCCGGCCGCACCATTGGTCGGCGCGGTAACCACCCGGCCGCCGGCGGCGTTTTCTTCATTCACGGCCATGGCATAGACACTGAGCCAGTCATTCGCCAGAACCGGGTTCATCCGGTTGCTGCGCCACTCCTCGTTCAGCTTCTCATAGATGGAACGCGCGCGGCGGCGCACCTTCAGGCCGCCCGGCATGATGCCATCGACCTTAAGGCCCCGCTCGATACAGCCGTTCATCGCTTCCCAGATCTGGTCGAGACGTTCGTTCAGCTCCTCGCGGGAAACCACCGTTTCCTCGTTCGCACGTTTCATCTGCGCGATGGTTCGGCCGGAACGACCCGCCATATCCAGCATTTCCCGCGCGGTGGCGAAAGGATAAGGCACGCGCGGACCGTTATCGATTGTCTTGCCACGCTGCTTGATCGCCTCCAGTTCCGTATCGGTCACGACGAAACCGCCGCCAACGGAATAATAGATGCGCTTGATCAGCAGCCGGCCCTGATTGTCGAAGGCGGAGAAGGTCATGCCGTTGGCATGGCCCGGCAGCGGGTTCTTCTTGTCGAAGACCAGATCTTCAGCCGGTCGGAACTCATAGGACGGATGGCCGGGCGGCGACACGGTGCCGGCCTTTTCCACCTTTTCGATAATGGCGTCCATCGCATCGGGATCGACAAGGTCCGGCCGCTCGCCGGTGAGACCGAGAATGACCGCACGCCCGGTGCCATGACCAATGCCGGTAAAGGCAAGAGAGCCGTGCAGGCTGACCTTCAGACGCGAAACGGAGGCACCCGCCGGACGCGGCCACTCATCCGAGAGGATCAGGGCGAGAAAGCGGTTCGCCGCCGTCATTGGCCCCATCGTATGCGAACTGGAAGGACCGATGCCGATCTTGAAGACGTCGAAGACCGAAAGAAACATGAGGTTTGTCCTGAATAAAAATGGATTCCGCCACCATCATATCCAAAGCCGCGACGGATCGCCACAAAAGAGCGTCAGCGGTTTGCACAGCTGCGACATATCGGCCGCCCATACGAAAACAGCACGGTTTCCAAAGGAAAACCGCGCCGTTTCAAAACCCGTCAATTCAGGAGAAGTGCTTATGGGCTGCCAAAAATGTACGTCAATGCGAGAAAAGCGGCAAAGCCTGCAAGTGCGCGCAACGTGACGCCCCAGCAGGATTTCTGAGCGGTTTCTTCCATGATTACTCCAGCTATTCACTCTCCGGGGGATCTTCAAGACCCGGCCCGTGGATGAAGCATTTATTAAAATCCGGCGGGGAACGCAAATGCAAAAAGCGGCTAAATGAAGGCGTTTTTGACAGGCTGCCATTCGCCCATTGCATAGGTATAAGAAAAAACAAAGCCTTAGAGGCAGGCTGTCGACAAAGCCATTTTCACCCATCGCCTCAATTTGAACGAAAGTGTAACCGGTTTATGAAGGCTTCACACAAACGCCTGTTGAAAACCGCTTCCAACGGCACGTTAAGGTCGAATTTCCGCGGTCAGACTGTTGCGCCTTGAAAGCCTGCGACCACTGCTCTATCGACAGACAACGGCAACGGGACACATCATTTCATGCAGCAGGCATCATCCTTTCCCGATCGCGAAACGGTCGCATCGAAACTGGCTTCGCTTGCGAGCGAGGACAAGGCCTGGGTGCTGCTGTTGATGGAAAACGCCTTGCAGGATGAAAACCTGCTGGCCGGCCTCAGTCTCTATCTCGACAGGCAGGCCAATGCGCCCTTCCTTAACAGCCTGAGGCTGGAGGCGGCAGGCGAATGGCTTGGCAGAAACGCCCCGGCCCGCCTGCAGATCCGCCTGATGGAAGCCGCAAAGGCCAGCCAGCATCCGACCTACCTCTCCTTTCGTCAGGGGCTGACGGCGTCTGGCGGTCTGGAAAAAGCCTATCCCAAGGCCCCGATCTGATTTTTCAGCTTAATCGGGCACTTTCTCGACGACCGCGATGATCGGCCCCATGGGAAACAGCGAATCCCGCCTTTTCATCGCGGGAATGTCGACGCTGGAAATCGTGCCGTCGAGATAGAGCGCGTTCGGCGCATCCAGCACGTCGCGGAACAGCGTCGCGAAATCGTAGAAGCGCACGGTCGTTTCTGAAATCGCAAAATGCACCCTGCCATCGCGGGACACACCGACGCCGTTGCGGCGTTTCAGGCTGTCGCTGTCGGGCAGAAATCGCGGATGCAGCTTTCCGTCTATCACCAGCATCGGCCCGGACTGTGTGGCGAAATCCGGCTTAACACCTGCCGCCAGATAGGCCTGCGTTTCGAGAACGCCCGCCGTGGCCCCTTCAGATAAAAAACGCCATTCGGCAGAAGATGAAAATTGCCCCAGCCGCCGCCCGTGCTGATCGGCGAGGTCTCGGCACCATTTTCGATAAAGAGACCGACCGGTGAATAGTCCGAATGATACATGCCGCCATTCATGGCGAAGATGCTGAACATGTGCTGCCGCCAGAGCGCAGAGGAAAGATCGGAAAAGGTGCGATATCCCTCACCCGAGACATGATCGCGATCGTAAATACGGATCGTGCTTTTTGCCGGATCGAAACTGCAGACGGTATAGCGGTTTCCCGCATGGTCCATGGTCTTGCAGAAATCCACCTGTCCACCCGCCTGAGCCGAAAACGGCAGCAGCAATGGCAGCAGGAGCCTCATCAGTCTTTTCATAAATCGTCCGTTCATGCCTTCCCGCCCGCATCATGGCGCGATTCTCACAACATGAACTGTGACCGTGAAATCAGGTCAAAGAAAAGGCGCCAGCCGGATTTCGGATGGCGCCACTTTTCCAAGGGGAGATGTTTAGCGGCGGGCGGCGCGGTCAACGTTGCGGCCGGCGTCCTGCGTTGCATCGACGGCGTTCGCCGTATCCCGGCCCATGCCACGAATGGTATTGCCGCATGAACTCAAGGTCACGACGGTCAGCAAAGCGACGAAGACAGTCGAAAGAATACGTGTGATCATTTGAAAACTCCCCTATGACTTGCGTCCAAAGCAAGCGCCAATGTGATATGCGTCACAATAACGTGAGCCGTAAAAATCGGTTCC
The DNA here is from genome assembly GCF_010669145.1 of Rhizobium oryzihabitans. NCBI lineage: Bacteria > Pseudomonadati > Pseudomonadota > Alphaproteobacteria > Hyphomicrobiales > Rhizobiaceae > Rhizobium > Rhizobium oryzihabitans. Next base: position 237,165 of record NZ_CP048632.1, on the reverse strand, counting down.
ACCTGCGGTTCAAAAAATCACGTCGATGAAAATTAACATGGTTTTCAAGTTCGTAACGGAAACTCGCGCCTGAGGAAAATCGTGTGAGTGACATGACTGATATCAACAATCGGCTTCTGGTGATGACGGCGGGTGGCCTGAACCCCAATGTCATGATCAATGCGCTGGCCGCCCGTTTCCCCGACATCCACGTCTTTGTGGAACAGCCGGAGAGCAAAGCGGCGATTCTCAGGCGGCGGGCGCGCCGGCTCGGCTGGTTCGCTGCCGCAGGCCAGATGGCAACCATGGTCGCTTCAAGGCTTGGCAAACGCTTCACGCTTAAAAGAACGCGGGAGATTATTGCCGAACACGGGCTGCTTCCCGATCTCCATCACGCGGTGCCCGTCACGCAGTTTTCCTCACTGAACGACGCGGAATGCCACAAGGCGGCCAATACGTTACAACCGGCCGCTATCTTCACCATTTCCTGCCGACTTCTGTCGCCGGACACCCTTCAGTCATTGCAGTGCCCGGTCATCAATTTCCACGCCGGCATCAATCCGGCCTATCGCGGCCAGATGGGTGGGTACTGGGCGCTGGTGGAAAAGGACCGGGGTAATTTCGGCGCCACCGTTCATCTCGTCGACAGGGGCGTGGATACCGGCGCGACCCTTTACGAAAAACGGCTGAAACCCTCGCCTTCCGACACGATCGCCACCTACCCGCTGCTCTTGACCGCCGGTTCGGTCGATATTGCCGTCAGCGCCATTGAGGATGCCCTTTCCGGCAGCCTGTCGCCAAAACCGCCCGCGCCCGGAAAATCCGTGCTGCGGTTTCCGCCGCCGATCTGGACATGGCTGTGGAACGGGCTGACGAAGCGGGTCTGGTAGGCAGGCCCATTATCCGGCCACCTGAGCCCAAGCTTCGTCGCAGATGCAGGCCTGTCTTGCCGCAACAGGCAAAGACTTGGGTGAAAAACCGGTGCATGATAATGAAAAGGACCATGCACAAATTGCCCGATATCGCCACCTCTTCCATTATCCATGCTTCCATAGAGGCCTCACCTACACAGGTGCTTGGCCCGGCAAGTCTTGCCGGCCTGTTCCCGCAGGGTGTGCGCGTCTACCTGACCGACACCGGAGCGGCCTCGCAGGCCAGGCTTGTCGATGCTGCCAGTCATCTTCGTGAGCTCGGCTACAACCCCGTGCCGCATCTTGCGGCGCGGCGCATATCCTCCCGTACGGACTTTGAAGAACAGGTGAAGCGACTTGCCGGCGAAGCGGGTGTGTCGGATGTGCTGGTGGTCGGCGGCGGCGTCGACAGGCCGGCCGGTCCCTTCGTCTCCAGCATGGACATGCTATCGACCGGCATCTTCGATCGCTGCGGCATAAATCATATCGCGATCGCCGGCCACCCCGAGGGCAGCCCCGATTTCAGCGAGGAGACGGCAATGGCCGCGCTCAGGCTGAAACGCGATTTTGGCGAAAGAACCGATGCGACAATGCGCATCGTCACGCAGTTCGGCTTCGATCCCGCACGCTTCATCACCTGGGCGGAAGGGCTTGCGGCATCAGGCATCGACCTGCCGGTACATATCGGCGTTTCCGGCCCGGCAAAGATCACGACGCTCCTGAAATATGCCGCTCTCTGCGGTGTCGGCAACTCCATCGCCTATCTGAAGAAGAATGCGCTCTCGCTGACGACGCTTGCAAAGGGCCACTCGCCGGAAAGCATCGTCGGACCGATCGAACGGCACTGGCAGGCCAACCCGAAAGGGCCGATCCGGCAGATCCACGTTTTCCCCTTTGGCGGATTGCAGAATTCCGCCGACTGGCTGGTGGGGCGCGGAAGCTGGCCGTACGAAAAGGATGGTTCGGCATCGCCAGGCTCGATGGCTGTCTGAGAACGGGCCTGCTTCGGCGCGACGGACACGGTCCGCCGCGCATTTCCTCAATGCACCTTAGGCCGCCTTGGCGACTTCGACAAAGGCGTTGCGGATGCTTTCCGCCACCGCGAGGATGGGACGAGAAGGCTTTTCACCCGTAATAAGGCGAATATCGAAACAGCCAAGTTCCGGCAGACCTTCCTTGTCGCCGAGAATGACCATGTCGTTTAACACATAGGATCGCGGCAGGGGTGCGATGGCAAGATCAGCGGCAATCGCCGCGCGCTGCGCCATCGTGTGGCCGCTGAGATAGGCCACGCGGAAATTGCGCCCGCGCTTTTCAAGCGAATTGATCGCCTCCGAACGCCAGATACAGCCCTCTTCCCAAATCGATATGGGCAGCGGATCGCGAAGATAGGCCGTGCCGCATTTCGCCCCCGCCCAGACCAGCCGCTCGCGCATCAGCACCTCGCCGGTATCCCTCAGCGGATGCGAGGCACAGTTGACCAGCGCCAGATCCAGCCGCCGTTCATCCATGCGCTTGTAGAGGTTGGAACTGGAATCGATCGTGACGTCGATCATAATACCGGGAAAAACCTCGGCAAAACGCTTGAGGATGCCCGGCAGCAGACCACGTTCGCCAATATCTTCCGGCGCGCCGAGACGGACCACGCCGGAAAGTTCGGGCATGACGAAACGCGACACGGCCTCATTGGAAAGCGCGATCATACGGCGCGCATAGGTCAGCAGCGTTTCGCCATGCGCCGTCAGCGTCACCGAGCGGGCATCGCGCAGAAACAATGTCGTCTTTAACTGCTCCTCGAGCTTCTTGATCTGCATGGAAACGGCCGACGGCGTTCTGAACACCACCTCGGCGGCGGTGGAGAAGTTTCCCGTTTCCGCAATCGCGACGAAGGTTCTCAATATGTCGTTATCCAGCAACGGCAGGGGTTGGCGGAAAGTTACGGTCATGACACGTGCCTTCAAATATTTTGATTTATAGATGGATATCATTTCGTTTGATTGAATGTCAACAAGGGCGCACCATCCGGGACATCGAATGACAGGGTCGAACGAGGCCTCTTCGGAGCCAGGCACTGATCCTGCACAGGCAGGCGCCGAAGCCGGCAGACTACGCCGGTCAGTCATTCAAAACGTTGATGAGTGATATAAAATTCATTCTCTTGTTTGATGGAATATGCAGGCGCATACCCAAGTCGCAAACAGGATCGTGGTTCAGGAAAGGATCAAGACAATGACCATGATACATTATCTCCCGACGGTGACACGCTCCCCGCATCGTCCTTCGCCAAGCTGGCTGAATCGCCTGTCGGGCTATGTTTCCGGACTTTACCAGTCGTGGCAGCGCGCAAGAATGCTGCGTGCGCTGGAAGGGCTACCCCCTGAAACATTGAAGGACATTGGATGGCCGACGACAGACAACAACCGCATACGCATTGTTCGCAAATAAACCGAGACCGATGGTTCGCAACCGCTTAGAGACTTGCGAACCATCGCCACTCGCCCTTCAAAACAACGGCAACGGCGTAAAATGACCTGCCTGTTTTACATGCGACACAACGCCTCTTAAAAAGGCTCACGGCAAATTTTGCATATTTCAAAAGCTATTTTTTGACAGCCCCGATTCCACGGCGTATTTTTCGTTAAAGATGTCGTAAACAGGACATCCAGAAGACCAATTCCAAGGGAGGAATTGCGTATTCGCAACGGAGCACGGGCAAATGAGCAAGAACTCCCAGAAGAAACGCTCAATCGTCTTTTTTCTCATTCCGCAATTTACCATGCTGCCCTTCGCTGCAGCGGTTGAAACGCTTCGCATCGCCAACCGAATGCTGGGTTACCCGGCCTACGAATGGCGCATCGCCTCGCTTGATGGCCAGAAGGTCATGTCATCAAGCGGTATCTGTCTCGAGGCCGATACCTGTCTTGCCGACGAACGGCGCTATGTGAGCGGCGAGAACCGCCCGGAAATGGCGATCATCTGTTCGGGCATCGATGTCGACCAGCACATCAACAAATCCGTCAACGCCTGGCTGCGCGAAGCTTACAATCGCGGCATCGCCATCGGCAGCCTCTGTACCGCCGCACATATCCTCGCACAGGCGGGTCTGCTGAACGGCAAGCGCTGCGCGATCCACTGGGAAAACCTGCCGGGTTTTTCAGAGGCCTTCCCGCAGGTGGAAGTCTATGCCGATCTCTTTGAAGTCGACAGCAACATCTACACCTGCGCCGGCGGCACCGCCTCGCTCGACATGATGCTGAGCCTGATCGGCCAGGATTTCGGCGAGAACCTCGTCAACCGCGTCTGCGAACAGCAATTGACGGACCGGGTCCGCAGCCCCAACGACCGCCAGCGCCTGCCGCTGCGCGCGCGCCTCGGCGTCCAGAACAGCAAGGTCCTGTCGATCATCGAATTGATGGAAGGCAACCTGTCCGAGCCGCTGTCGCTGCTCGATATCGCCGACGCTGCCGATCTGTCGCGCCGGCAGGTGGAGCGCCTCTTCAGGCAGGAAATGGGCCGCTCACCCGCCCGCTATTATCTTGAAATCCGCCTCGACCGCGCCCGCCACCTGCTCGTGCAATCGGCGATGCCAGTGGTCGAGGTCGCCGTTGCCTGCGGTTTCGTCTCGGCCTCGCATTTCTCCAAATGTTATCGCGAAATCTACAATCGCACCCCGCAGCAGGAACGCGCCGAGCGCAAGCTGCTGATCAGCGCGTCGCGAATGGCAATGGCGAGCCAGGGCAAAGCCGCGCATTGACGCGGCTTTAAAACGTTAAGACACAGTGGTGCGGCCCCTCCTCCGTCATGCCGGACTTGATCCGGCATCCAGCCACGGCGTGTCTGCGCCGTGAAACGAGTCTTATGCGATCAAGGACTTGATCGCACTGGACCCCGGATCAAGTTGGACGGAATTCTAAATCAGACAAACGGCCGCACCGCGTGGGCCAGATCTTCCGCCGTCATGCCCACGCCTGCCCTGTTGCCCGCTTCACCATGCAGCCAGACACCGGCAGCGGCCGCCTCGAAGGCGGGCGTTCCCTGCGCCAGCAAGGCACCGATGATGCCGGCCAGAACATCGCCCGACCCCGCCGTTGCAAGGCTCGCCGGTGCATTGCTGTTGACCAGCGCACGCCCATCCGGTGCAGCGATGACCGTATCCGCGCCCTTATAGACCAGCACCGCGCCGCTGCGCGACGAGGCCACCTGTGCCTTCTCGATCTTGCTCAGCGCTGTGTCGGCGGCAAGATCGGGGAACAGCCGGGCAAACTCTCCCTCATGCGGCGTCAGCACGAACTTGCCCGAGCCGGACGTCACCCGGTCAAACAGGTTGTCCGCACAATCCTTGAAAGCGGTGATCGCATCGGCATCCAGCACAACCGCCTTGTCGCCGAGCAGAGACACGAATTGCCGCGCCTTGTCGAGATCGCCGAAACCGGGGCCGAGAACGAATGCACCGTGGCGTTTGTCGTCCAGCCAGTGCAGCAGATCCTCGGCATCATCCAGACCGGCGCTCATCACCGCCGTCAGCGTCACCGCAAGCACGTCGAGCGCCTGCTTCGGGGCGGCGATCGTCACAATGCCCGCCCCCGCCTTCAGCGCCGCAATCGCCGTCATCCGGCTTGCCCCGGTGGCATGCGGCGGGCCGGAAAAGACGGTCAGGTGCCCGCGTCGGAACTTATGCGTTTCCATATCGGAACGCGGCAAGGCACCTCGCCAGACAAGCGGGTCGTTTTCCGCCACGGAGCCCTCGTGAACAGCAAGAATGCGGGAGGGAATGCCGATATCGAAAACCTCCAGCGCGCCGCACAGCTCGCGCCCCGGCATCAACAGATGGCCAGGTTTACGTGCCATGAATGTCACCGTCCGCTGCGCCCTGAACGAGGCCCCGAGCGGCACGCCCCGGCGGCCACAGAGACCCGACGGCAGATCGACAGAGAGAACCGGCACTGCCGCCTCTGTCACCGCATCGATCACCCGGTTGAGTTCCGGGGGAATATCGCGGGACAATCCGGCCCCGAAAACAGCATCGATCACCACGTCGCCGGAGAGCGGCGCATAGTCGCCAAGCGGCAGTGGCCTCACCCCGCTTTGCTCGAAAGCCTTCCGCGCATCGCCCTTGAGCGCTGCGACATCGCCAAGATGATGGACCGCAACCGCTGCCCCGCTTTGCAAAAGCACACGCGCCGCCACGTAACCATCGCCGCCATTATTGCCACCGCCGCAGAGCACGACGAAACGCAGCGCCTGTGGGTAGTGACGCAGCGCCGAGGCGGCGACCGCCTGCCCCGCCCGCTCCATCAGATCGTAAAGGGGAATGCCGGATTGACCGGCCGCCGCATCGATGCGTGCCATCACAACCGGGTCGATGAGGAAGAGGTGCGACAGGGATTTCATGGCCCGATCATCCCTTCAAAACATCGGAAAGGCAATCGATACAAAAATAAGCAGATCGCCACGGCGAAATAATAGTCAAATGCATAAAATATAACCAAACCGCCCGAGCGTCGTCCGCACATCTCGAAATATTAAAGATTCCTAAAATAATACAAATCCACAGAACTGGTGATGGAATTTTCGGGTTTTGGCGAGAAATTGGCCGGAAAACCGCAAAAACCGAATGCATTTTGTGCCGGAAAGCCGAGGGAGCGAAGTTTTTTCTTCAAGCCCGCTTCCGATCTGGCACAATACGTGCATTCTTGTGGCAGAGCGGGAAGAACCTGCTTTAACGGGAGAAGCGGAGAGATATTTTCTCATGAAAAAGATCGAAGCGATCATTAAGCCTTTCAAGCTCGATGAAGTGAAGGAAGCCCTTCAGGAAGTCGGACTTCAGGGAATCACGGTCACGGAAGCAAAAGGCTTTGGTCGTCAGAAGGGCCACACGGAACTTTACCGCGGAGCGGAGTACGTCGTGGACTTTTTGCCGAAAGTGAAAGTCGAAGTCGTATTGGCGGATGAGAATGCGGAAGCCGTCATCGAGGCGATCCGCAATGCGGCACAGACCGGACGTATCGGCGACGGAAAGATTTTCGTTTCCAATATCGAGGAAGTCATCCGCATCCGTACCGGTGAAACAGGCGTGGACGCCATATAATCAGAACCAGGTCTCAAGCCGGGGAGGCTTGGGTTTTCACCTCGTCACCACCACACTCAAGGAAGACGTTTAAATGACGACCGCAAACGATATCTTGAAGCAGATCAAGGATAACGACATCAAGTTCGTGGACCTGCGCTTTACCGATCCCAAGGGCAAGCTGCAGCACGTCACCATGGATGTCGTCTGCGTTGACGAAGACATGTTCGCCGATGGCGTCATGTTCGACGGCTCCTCGATCGCCGGCTGGAAGGCCATCAACGAGTCCGACATGGTGCTGATGCCCGATCCGGCAACCGCCCATACTGATCCGTTCTTCGCCCAGTCCACGCTCGTTATCCTTTGCGACATTCTCGACCCGGTCTCGGGCGAAGCCTATAACCGCGATCCGCGCGGCACCGCAAAGAAGGCCGAAGCCTACCTCAAGGCATCCGGCATTGGCGACACCGTATTCGTCGGCCCCGAGCCGGAATTCTTCGTGTTCGACGACGTGAAGTACAAGGCCGACCCCTACAACACCGGCTTCAAGCTCGACTCGTCGGAACTGCCATCCAACGACGACACGGACTATGAAACCGGCAACCTCGGCCACCGTCCGCGCGTCAAGGGCGGCTATTTCCCGGTTCCTCCGATCGACAGCCTGCAGGACATGCGCTCCGAAATGCTGACGGTTCTGTCGGAAATGGGCGTGGTCGTTGAAAAGCACCACCACGAAGTGGCCGCTGCACAGCACGAGCTGGGCGTGAAGTTCGACACGCTGGTTTCCAGCGCCGACAAGATGCAGATCTACAAGTACGTCGTGCACCAGGTCGCCAATGCCTATGGCAAGACGGCAACCTTCATGCCGAAGCCGATCTTCGGCGACAACGGCTCTGGCATGCACGTGCACCAGTCGATCTGGAAGGGCGGCAAGCCGACCTTCGCAGGCGACGAATATGCCGGCCTGTCTGAAAACTGCCTGTACTACATCGGCGGTATCATCAAGCACGCCAAGGCCATCAACGCCTTCACCAACCCCACCACCAACTCCTACAAGCGTCTGGTGCCGGGTTATGAAGCGCCGGTTCTGCTCGCCTATTCGGCGCGCAACCGTTCCGCATCCTGCCGCATTCCCTTCGGCTCCAACCCGAAGGCAAAGCGCGTCGAAGTCCGCTTCCCGGACCCGACCCAGAACCCCTATCTCGGTTTTGCGGCCATGCTGATGGCCGGCCTGGACGGCATCAAGAACAAGATCCACCCCGGCAAGCCGATGGACAAGGACCTTTACGACCTTCCTGCCAAGGAACTGAAGAAGATCCCGACCGTCTGCGGCTCGCTGCGCGAAGCGCTGGAAAGCCTCGACAAGGACCGCAAGTTCCTGACCGCCGGCGGCGTGTTCGACGACGACCAGATCGACTCTTTCATCGAGCTGAAGATGCAGGAAGTCATGCGTTTCGAAATGACCCCGCATCCGGTCGAATTCGACATGTACTACTCGGCCTGATCGGCATTCGGGACGCTCTTTCGGGCGTCCCTTTCCATTCCGGCGGCTTCCCAGGAGGCCGCCGTTTTCTTTTGAAGCCCAGCCATATTGCGAACAATGTCGAACAAGCCAGCCTCTCAGCAAACCCGCCTCACGGACTGGCTCATCTTTCTGGCTGTGCCGTTCTTTTTCTCCAGCAATGTCATTTTCGGCCGTGGCGTCGTCGGTGAGGTCTCCCCCTTCATCGCCGCCTTCATCCGCTGGATTGGATCGACCTTTATCATCGTACCCTTCATGATCGCCGACTGGCGAAACTGCCTCGCCTTCGTGCGGCAGAAAACGCTGCTGTGGCTCGTTCTCGGCATTCTCGGCATGGGCATCTGCGGCGGCGTGGTCTATTGGGGCCTGACCATGACGACGGCGGCCAACGGCACGCTGATCTATACGACATCCTCGCTGTTCATCATCCTGTTCCAGCGCATCTTCCAGGGCCGCCCCATCAGAAAGCTCGAAATCGTGGGCATGATCATCGCCTTTGCGGGCGTGGCGGCGATCGTGCTCAAGGGCGATATGTCCGCTCTCCGGGACATGAATTTCAACATCGGCGATTTCGCCATATTGACGGCGGCGATTGCCTTTGCGGTCTATTCGCTGCTGCTGCGCGATCCGGCGGCGCGGCAGATGGCCTCATTCAGCCTGTTCGGCCTGATCGCGCTCTCCGGCGCGCTTGTCCTTCTGCCGCCTGCAGCACTGGAACTGGCGCAGGGCGGATTGATGCCGGCCACCCCGATAGCCTGGGCAAAGATCGGCGGCATCATCCTTTTTGCCTCGCTGCTTGCCTTTTATTGCTTTACACATACGGTGCGCGTTTTCGGCCCCGCCACGGCGGGGATCACGCTCTATATGATGCCGCCCGTGTCGATCCTGATGGCCACGCTCTTCCTTGGCGAGACCTTCGAGACCTATCACGCCATCGGCATCGTGCTCGTCACCGGCGGCGTCGTCATCGCCACGGCGCCGATCGGCCGCAGGGCCTGAACGCCCAGGCGGTGGACAGGGGTGGCACAACCGCTAGCCCTTGATATTTCGCATTCCGCACCCAACTATTAGTGGGAAAGGAAGTTCATGCCATGAAACAAAGAGACGCAAAATTCACGCTTGGCGAGATCGTCCGCCACAAGGTGTTTCCGTTCCGCGGTGTGGTCATCGACGTGGACCCGGAATATGCCAATACCGAGGAATGGTGGAACGCCATCCCTGCGGAAATCAGGCCGGATCGCGACCAGCCCTTCTATCATCTTCTGGCCGAAAACGAGGAGACTGAATATGTCGCCTATGTTTCCGAGCAGAACCTCGTCCACGACGAAAGCGAGACACCGCTGCGCAATCCCAATATCGGCCGCATCTTCGACAAGGCGCCGAATGGAGAATGGCGTCCGAAGATGTCGACCGCACATTGAACGCGGTTCAGGCGGCGGATCTCACCAATCCCGAGACATAAAAAAACCGGTCTGTTTCCAGACCGGTTTTTTGTTCTTGAAGCTTGGGCTCGCAATCAGGGCTTCGGCGCGCCCTTGGCGGCGTCCTGGGCGGCTTCCAGCTTCTTGCGGGCTTCCTCAGCCTTCTTCTGCATGCCTTCCTGAAGGCTGCGCTGGCTTTCGGCAAGCTGCGACTGGCTGATCGCGGGGCCGTCATAAGCACCCGTGAAGCCGGTCAGCGCAATCTTGATGGGGTTCGGCGCGCGGCGGAAGTTGATCGAGGTGAAGACCACCTCACTACCCTTCTTCAGCGATGCGATCATGGCGTCCGTCAGCGGAACTTCGGCCGTGCACTTGTCGGGAAGGCAAACGGCATAATCGAGCTTCTGGCCCTTGCCGCCGTCGATCTGCATCATCACGCCCGGGGCACGAGACGCGCGGTCGGAACGGAGACCTGCAGCAGCTTGCGGTTAACCTTGCCTTCAACGGTGATGAGGCCGACAGCGGTGATCATCTGGCCGTTCTGGGCAAGAACCACGTTCTGCACGACGCAGACATCGTTGTCTTCCTGCTTGGAGCAGGTCTTGAACCAGCCGAGCGGAGGAGCGCCGGCGCCCTGAGCGGCGGGAGCAGCATCCTGCGCCTGCGAGATGGCCGGAGCGGACATTGCGCCGAGAGAGAGGACCAGAGCGGACAGAGCCGTCCGGGTGAATGTGTTTGCCTTTTGCATCATAAGAGTTCCGTCTCCTGAATGTCTGCCAGAACAGCACCGCTGAGGTTCTGCTCGCCGATGGCGGTATCCTTCTGCCCGTTCAACTGTCGTTTAAATGAGGCAAATGCGTGACCCGTCTCTTCCGGCCACCCTGTTACATGCCGATCGCGGCGATATCCAGCACTTCTTTAACTTTTTCTTGAGGTGGGCCAAGATTTCCCGCCCTCGCATGGGTCCGGCCATGGGCCTGTGCTACATATTTGCCAGAATCATAACGAAAAAACCAATCATGACGATAAACCGATCATCATGACAAATCGGACGGACAGTTGAGACAGGATAATAAGATGCGCGACCTTGCGGCCCTCATCCCCGCATTGTTTCTTTTGGGTTCATCCCTGCTTCCCGCCGGGAGCGCCCAGGCGCAGCCGCTTCATGGCATTTCCATGCACGGCACGCCCGCGCTGCCGGCAGATTTCCACCACTTCCCCTATGTCAATCCGGATGTGAAGAAAGGCGGCCGCATTTCCTATGGTGTCGTCGGTACCTTCGACAGCCTCAACCCCTTCGTTCTCAAGGGAATGCGCACCACGGCGCGCGGCGTCTGGGACCCGGAATTCGGCAATCTGCTCTACGAACCGCTGATGCAGCGCTCAAGCGACGAGCCTTTCAGCCTTTACGGCCTGCTGGCCGAAACCGCGGAATGGGATGAAGAGCGCACTTTCATCCAGTTCAACATCAATCCCAGGGCCAAGTGGTCGGATGGCGAACCGGTGACGCCTGACGATGTGATCTTCACCTTCAACCTGCTGAAAGAGAAAGGCCGCCCGCCTTTCAACAGCCGCCTCGACGGTGTGGCGAAGCTGGAAAAGATCGGCGATCACGGCGTGCGTTTCACCTTCAACGACAGGGCGAACCGCGAAACGCCGCTCATTCTCGCCTCCTCCACTCCGATTTTGCCGAAACATGCAATCGATCCGGAAAAATTCGAGCAGGCGGGCCTCGGCGCGGTCGTCGGTTCGGGTCCGTACCGAATCAAGACCCTGCGGCCCGGCGAGCGAATCATCTGGGAGCGAAACCCCGACTACTGGGGCAAGGACATTCCAAGCAAGGTCGGCTTCGAGAATTACGACGAGATCAGCGTCACCTATTTCCTCCAGGTCACCACCATGTTCGAGGCCTTCAAGAAGGGCGATATCGACATCTATCCCGAAGGCGACGCCATCAACGGTACCTCCGACACCTCGCATTGGGGGCAGGCCTACAACTTTCCCGCCGTCCATCGCGGCGATATCGTCAAGGACGTTTTCCAGCCGCGCCTGCCATCCGGTATGTTCGGTCTTGTCTTCAACACCCGCCGCGCGGTCTTTGCCGACGAAAAGGTGCGCGAGGGCCTGTCCTACGCGCTTGATTTCGAATGGATGAACAAGAACATCCTCGGCGGCGCCTTCAAGCGTACGCAGAGCTATTGGCAGAACTCCGCGCTTGGTGCCTATGGCAATGCCGCCGACGAGCGCGAGCTTGCGCTGCTCGGCGATGCGGCCAAAACCATGCCACCCGAACTTCTGGCGGGAACCTACGCCCTGCCGACCACAGACGGGACCGGTGCGGATCGCAAGGTTCTGAAATTGGCAGTCGATAAGCTGAAAGAGGCCGGATACAGCATCAAGAATGGCAAAATGTCCGACGCCAATGGCCGTCAGCTTGCATTCGAGATCATGACGCAGAACCCGGCGCAGGAGCGCATCGCACTTGCCTATCAGCGTTCGCTGAACCTGATCGGCGTCGCCATGGGCATCCGTTCTGTTGACGACGGCCAGTATCAGGCCCGCTCCAACAGCTTCGATTACGACATGATCATCCGCTCCCTGCCCTCCTCGCTTTCGCCGGGGCCGAGCAGCTCAACCGCTGGAGTTCACTGTCGCGGGATGCACAGGGCAGCTTCAACTATGCGGGCGCGGCGAGCCCCGACATAGACCGCATGATCGAGGCCCTTTTGCAGGCCCGCTCGACGGAGGATTTCCAGGCGGCTGTGCGCGGTTATGACCGCCTGCTGGTTGCCGGTCACTACGTCATTCCGCTCTACTACATCGGCGCACAATGGATAGCCCGCTGGAAATATATCGACCGCCCGGATATGACCCCGATATCAGGCAATCAGAAACAGACCTGGTGGGATGCACGGGCGCAATAGACCGCCCCTGCCCGGTCCAAGACAACGGAAGATAAAGCCATGGAACGCATCGTTATCGACGTCGTATCGGATATGGTCTGCCCCTGGTGTTATCTGGGCAAGGCGAGACTCGATCTCGCCATTGCCGAGGTGCAGGACGAAATCAGCATCGACGTGAACTGGCGGCCTTACCGCCTCAACCCGGATTATCGGCCGGAAGGCGTCGACCAGAAAGCTGCTCTCGAAGAAAAGCTCGGCAAGGAGCGCCTCGAACAGGCGCACACCACTCTGGTGCAACTCGGCAGGGAAGTCGGCATCCATTACGATTTCGATGCGATCAAGATCGGCCCGAACACGCTCGACGCCCACCGCCTGTCGCTCTGGGCACATGCCGAAGGTCGCGACGTTCAGGAGAAGGTCGTCACCGGCCTGTTCAAGGCGAATTTCGAGGAAGGCCGCAACATCGGCGATCACGCCGTACTGACCGACATTGCCGAAAAGGCAGGCATGGACGCCAAGGTGGTGACGCGGCTGCTCGCATCGGATGCGGACAAGGACACCGTCATTGCAGAAATTGATGCGGCGCAGCAAATGGGCGTCGCCGGCGTGCCGTTTTTCATCCTCGACCAGAAATATGCCATCAGCGGCGCGCAAACGCCTGATGTATTGATTGCTGCACTGCGGGATATTGCAAAAATCAAGGCGGACGAGCATAAGTCGATGAACTGACGGTCGAACCACCGGCAGCTTACCCTAACCGATAAACTGTTGGTGTTTTCCCGTGTCCGACCAGACCCTGAAAGGCATTCTGCTTGCCTTTGCCGCCTTCGCTGCCTACGCATGGAGCGACGCGAGCGTTAAACTCATAGAAGGCCAGATTTCACCGATCGAATCGGCCTTCTTCGGCGCCGTCTTCGGCCTCGTCGCCCTGCCCCTCATCCGAAAGCGCAACGACCGCTGGATGGACATCGTCAGGACGACAAACCGCCCGCTCTGGCTCATCCGCTTTTTTGCCTCCGGCATCGGGGCGGTCGGCAGCGTCACCGCCTTCACGCACCTCTCCATGGCCGAAGCCTTTGCGCTGATTTTCCTGCTGCCTTCCTTCGTCACCATTATGTCTGTGGTGTTTTTGAAGGAACAGGTCGGCATCAAGCGCTGGTCGGCGGTCATCATCGGCTTTATTGGTGTGCTGATCATCCTGCGGCCCGGCTTCCGCGAACTGGGCATCGGCCATCTCGGCGCTATCCTCGGTGGTCTAAGCGGCGCGCTGTCCATCGTGATCTTCCGCGCCATGGGGCCGTCGGAAAAAAACGTCTCGCTTTATGGCGCGGGCGTGCTGGGCTGTCTGGTGATCAGCGGCCTGGCCATGATCCCCACTTTCGTGCCGCCAAGCGGCGAGCAATGGCTGCTTCTGGCCGGTTACGGCCTGTTTGCCGCCGTCGGCAACGTGCTGGTCATGTATGCCGCCCGTTACGCCCCGGCCGCCATGATCGGACCGACGCAATATAGCCAGATGCTCTGGGCCATCCTGTTCGGTTACCTTATCTTTGGCGACCATATCGATGGCTGGATGCTGATCGGCATAGCGCTCATTGTCGGCTCGGGTCTTCTGACGCTCATCCGTGAAAAACAGCGAAAAGTGCCGATGCCGGCCTCCATCGCCGCCACCGACCAGAATGTCGCCGTCGGCATCACGCCGGAAGACGCGCCCAGAACCCTTTAGTCGCGGCTCGTTCTTCCATAGCTATTTTACTGTTGGCAGCGAAGGGTCAGTCGCAGACGCGCGCGCGGTACATATCACCCCAGCTATTCTGCCGCCAGACGACGTGGCAGCGTGGATATGCGGGCTGATAGATCACCGGAGGGCCATAAACCGGCGGGCCGTAAAAAGGCTCGTCATAATAGGGGCCGCCATAGGGATGCCGCGCCCCGGCGATGATGGCGCCGCCGATAATTGCTCCAGCGATACCCGCGGCAATGCCCGCGCCGCCATGCCCATGTCCGAAATGACCGCGTGCTTCCGCCTGGCTGGTGGTGGCAATTGTGGTGCCCGCAATTGTCAAAGCAACCAGACCTGCGGAGACGAACCTGTTCATCCTGGTCCACATTGTCTTGCTCCTTCGTCTTCCGGCTGCGTGTAGGTGAACGCAGCACAGGACAGAAAGACAAGACTACGCCCGCCGACGCTACCGGCGCATGTCCGTTTCATTACATCGCTGTAATGTTTGTGGAGGTTGTCAGGTCCGGTAAAGCAGACGATGTCGGACCCTTCTGTTTTCGTTTGTCTGGACGTGCTTTAGGTCTTGGCTTTCAGGGGTTTCCCATTGACGGTCGACCGGAGGCGTGTGGGGCTTACCCCCCTCTGCCCTGCCGGGCATCTCCCCCTCAAGGGGGAGATCGGAAAGAGGCGCTGACACCACTTCATTCTCGAACATCGAGATGGGCGAAACCTAGCCGCATATCGATCTCCCCCTTGAGGGGGAGATGCCCGGCAGGGCAGAGGGGGGTAAACCCCACGCGCCTCGGTCCGCTATGGATCGACAAACCTCAGGAACGCGCCAGTTCCGCAAGCTGTGTCATGACCATAGCGGCACCCGTCAGCCGTTTTTCCGGCGTGGGCAGATCGCGGGTCAGGAACAGGCTGTGATCGGGGCGGATCTTCGCCATCGTGCCCTGTTTGCCGATATAGGCGACGAGGGCCGCCGGGTTCGGGAATTCCTTGTTACGGAATTGCAGGACCACGCCCTTCGGCCCGGCATCGACTTTCTCGACATTGGCGGTGCGGCAGAGCGACTTGATGTAGACGATCTTGAGGAGATGCTGGACTTCCTTCGGCAGCGGGCCGAAACGGTCGATCATTTCCGCACCAAAACCGTCGATCTCGCCGATATCGGCAAGCTCGCCGAGACGGCGGTAAAGCCCCATGCGCAGATGCAGATCCGGAACATAGTCTTCCGGGATCATGACAGAGGTGCCGACCGAGATTTGCGGCGACCAGCCGCTATCCTGCACCTGCTCGTCACCCTTCACCTCGGCCACGGCTTCTTCCAGCATCTGCTGGTAAAGCTCGAAACCGACTTCCTTGATGTGGCCCGACTGCTCCTCGCCCAAGAGATTACCCGCGCCGCGAATATCGAGATCGTGGCTGGCAAGCTGGAAACCGGCGCCCAGCGTATCGAGCGATTGCAGCACTTTCAGCCGCCGCTCCGCCATCGTCGTCAATACCTTGTTGACCGGCAGGGTGAACAGCGCAAAGGCGCGCACCTTGGAACGGCCGACACGACCGCGCAGCTGGTAAAGCTGGGCGAGACCGAACATATCGGCGCGATGCACGATCAGCGTATTGGCAGTTGGTACATCAAGGCCGGATTCGACGATGGTGGTCGACAGCAGCACATCATATTTGCCGTCATAGAAGGCGTTCATGATGTCTTCGAGTTCGCCCGCCGCCATCTGGCCATGCGCCACCGCCACTTTCAGCTCCGGCACATCCGATTGCAGGAAAGCATGGATATCGGCGAGATCGGCAAGACGCGGGCAGACGTAGAAACTCTGGCCGCCGCGATAATGCTCGCGCATCAGCGTTTCGCGGATCACCAGCGGATCGAAGGGCGAAATGAAGGTACGCACCGCCATGCGGTCCACCGGCGGCGTGGTGATCAGCGACAATTCGCGCACGCCAGTCATGGCCAGCTGCAGGGTGCGCGGAATGGGCGTTGCCGAAAGCGTCAGCACATGCACGTCGCTCTTCAGCTCCTTCAGGCGCTCCTTGTGCTTCACGCCGAAATGCTGCTCCTCATCGATGATCAGCAGGCCGAGATTGGCGAAATTGATGCCCGCACCAAGCAGCGCGTGTGTACCGACGACGATATCCGTCTTGCCGTCGGCCACTTCCTTCTTGGTGAGCGCAAGCTCCTTGGAACCGACAAGCCGCGAGGCCTGCTGAACCCGGATCGGCAGCCCGCGAAAACGCTCCGAAAAGGTGCGGAAATGCTGGCGGGAAAGCAGCGTGGTTGGCACGACGACCGCCACCTGAACGCCGTTCATGGCGGCAAGAAAGGCGGCGCGCAACGCCACTTCGGTCTTGCCGAAACCGACATCGCCGCAGATGAGGCGATCCATCGGACGCCCGGCACCGAGATCCTCGCGAACCGCTTCGATGGCGTTCAGCTGGTCTTCGGTCTCGTCATAGGGGAAGCGGGCGGCAAACTCATCGTAAAGACCGTCCGGCGCGGCCAGAACCGGCGCATGGCGCACCAGACGCGCGGCTGCGATGCGGATAAGCTCGTCTGCCATGTCGAGCAGGCGCTTCTTGAGCTTGGCCTTGCGCATCTGCCATGCGCCGCCACCCAGTCTGTCAAGCGTGGCTTCAGCGGCGTCAGAACCGTATCGCGAGAGAAGATCGATGTTTTCGACCGGCAGGAACAGCTTGGCATCGTCGGCGTAATGCAGTTCCAGGCAGGCGCGCGGTGCACCCGCCGCCTCGATGGTCTGCAGACCGACGAAACGGCCGATACCGTGTTCGGCGTGAACGACGAGCGAACCCTCGTCCAGCCCCGCCACTTCCGAAATGAAATCCGCGCCGCGCTTGCGGCGTCTGGAGCGGCGCACCATACGGTCGCCGAGAATATCCTGCTCGCCGATGATCGCGAGCGTTCCGGTCTCGAAACCGGCTTCGAGGCTGAGAACTGCCGAAGCCGCCTCGCCCTTGCCGAGCGTGTCGACCTCTTTCAGAGATGCCACCGGCTTGATCTTTTCAAGCCCGTGCTCGTTCAAGACCTGCAGCAGCCGGTCGAGAGAGCCTTCCGACCAGCCGGTGATCAGCACCTTCCAGCCCTTGGCGCGGCGCTCGGCAATGTGCTTCACCGCCAGATCGAAGACGTTGACCCGCTCTTCGCTATCGCCTTCGGTCGGTGGGCGTGCCCAGCGTGGCCCGACATGAGCGTCCAGCGTCGCAACCGGACGGCCTTCGGTATCGTGTTCGTTGAAGGGCGTCAGCCGCACCGCATTGACGGCGGAAAGTGCCGCCTCGAAGCTCTTGCCGTCGAGATAGATTTGCCCCGGCGATACCGGCTTGTAAGGCGCGCCCTGCGTCGATCCCTTGGTCTCGCCGGAAGCGCGGCGCGCCTCGTAATAGTCGAGGACCAGTTTGGAACGTTCCTTCGCCGCCTCCCGCGCCGTATGATCGGTGACTATGCGGAAACCCTTGAGATAATCGAAGGCGGTTTCCAGCTGTTCGTAAAACAGCGGCAGCCAATGCTCCATGCCAGCGTAACGGCGGCCCTCGGAGACGGCCTGATAAAGCGCATCGTCGCGCGTCGCCGCACCGAATAGCGACAGATAATTTTTGCGAAAACGGCCGATCGTATCCGGCGTCAGCGTCACTTCGCTCATCGGGTTCAGATCAAGCGAGCGCGCCTGACCGATGGTGCGCTGGCTGGCCGGATCGAAGGTGCGGATGCTTTCCAGCGTATCGCCGAAGAAATCGAGCCGTACCGGCTCTTCCGTACCGGGAACGAAAACATCGAGAATGCCGCCGCGCACGGCAAATTCACCCACTTCACGCACCGTCGCCACCCGGTCGAAACCGTTGCGCTCCAGTCGCGCGGCGATGTCTTCCATACGGATCTGGTTGCCGGGTTTTGCGGAAAAGCCGAGGCTCTCGATGATGTCGCGCGGCGCCATCTTCTGCAGCATGGCGTTGACGGTGACGAGAACGATGGCCGGATGCGGTTTCTTCGCGTGACTGATGAGGCCGGAGAGCGCAGCCAGCCTGCGCGCCGAGGTGTCTGCGCTCGGTGACACGCGGTCATAGGGCAGGCAGTCCCAGGCAGGCAAAGTCAGCACCGGAATGTCAGGCGCGACGAAACCGAGGATCTGTTCGAGATCGGCGACCCGCTGGCCGTCCGACATCACATAGGCCACCGATGTCCCTGCCCGCGCCATGTCGGCCAAAAGCAGGGCTTCCATGCCGGAGGGCACATTTCCGATGGTCAGCGGCGTATCGGCCGACGCCACCAGCTTTGCATCGAATCCGGCTATCATGTTTCAGGCTTTCAGGGTTTCGGCTGTGACGAGATCGAAATCGGGACGATAGGAGGCGATCTTCTCAAACAGCGGCGTCTGGAATTTTTCCGGTATGGCAAGAGCGCCCGTCACCATCTTGACGAGGTCGTTATCCTCTTCCGCCATGATGATCTCAAGCTCATCGAGCTGAGCGTCGGTAAGTCCGGCAATATTGTCTTCCGCGAATTGCCCGAGCACGAGATCCATCTCGCGAATGCCCCGGTGCCAGCAGCGGTAAAGTATCCGCCTGCGTCTCGGATCGAGGTCGGCACTCGTGCGCACCAGTCCAGTCATCGCATTTTCCTTCCCGTATCGGTTTTCAAGGCCTGACTGAACGGTTTTACCCGCCGCTTCCATCCCCACCATCCTCATTCCTGTGCTTGTCACAGGAATCCAGCCGGCGCGCGTCGGCGCGACGGAGAGACTCCTTTCAGCCCAAGGACTTGGGCTGGCTGGATCCCCGTAACGAGCACAGGGATGAGGAAGAGGAGAGCACAATGGACAATAGCCAGTCTCGCACTTGCAGCGGCCGTTCAATCTTTGCCTCACCTATTACGACCTCCTATAGAACAGGAGGCGAACGCTTGGGAACCGGTTTTTATCGAAATAATGCCACGGCAGCTAAAAACTGCCGGTGATAACCCGTCTTTGTCGGCGGGCACGTCTTGCATAACCCGCCCCTTCCCCGATTTTGCGACACATGCGTCCGGCCATTCTCGATCCGCTGTTTGCCTCCGTTTCCACCCTTGGCGGTGTGGGGCCGAAGCTTGCCGATCTTCTGGCAAAGCTCCTCAGCCGGGAAAACGCCGACGATACCCGTGTGATCGACCTTCTGTTCCATGCGCCGTCAAACGTCATCGACCGGCGCAACCGCCCCGGCATTGCGCTCGCGGCCCCCGGCGCCATTGTCACCATTCAGGGACGTATCGATCGCCATCAACCTCCGCCACCCGGCAATCGTTCCGCGCCTTACCGCGTGTTCCTGCATGACGAGACCGGCGAACTGACGCTGACCTTTTTCCGCGCCAAGGGCGACTGGCTCTCCAAGGCCCTGCCCGTCGATGAAGAAGTTCTCGTCAGCGGCAAGGTGGACTGGTTCAACGGCCGCGCCTCCATGGTGCATCCGGATTTCATGGTGAAGCTTTCCGAAGCCGAAAACCTGCCTTTGGTGGAAGCCGTTTACCCGATGACGGCTGGACTGTCTCCCAAGGTGCTGCGGCGGGCGATCGAAGGCGGGCTTTCGAAACTGCCGGTCTTTCCCGAATGGATCGACGAAACGCTGAAGACCCGGCAGGGCTTCGGCGATGTGGCTTCGAGCTTCCGCGAACTGCACGACCCGCGCGACAGCGCCGATATCGAGCCGCAGGCCCCGGCGCGCAGACGTCTTGCCTATGACGAGTTCCTCGCCGGCCAGCTTTCGCTGGCGCTGGTGCGCCAGCGGCTGCGCAAGGTTGCGGGCCAGCCGATCCGCGCCAAGGGCGACGTTGCCGCAAAAATCCTCTCGCTGCTGCCATTCTCGCTGACACCTAGTCAGAACGCCGCGGTAAAGGACATCCTGACCGATATGGCAGGTGAAGACCGCATGTTGCGCCTGCTGCAGGGCGATGTCGGCGCCGGCAAGACGCTGGTGGCGCTGATGGCCATGGCAACCGCCGTCGAGGCCGGCGGACAGGCGGTGCTGATGGCCCCGACCGAAATCCTTGCCCGGCAACATTTCGCCACCATCTCCAAACTCGCCAATGCCGCAGGTATCACCGTCGAGGTCCTGACCGGCCGCACCAAGGGCAAGGAGCGCCGCGAGATCGAAGAGCGTGTTGCCTCTGGCGAAGCACAGATCGTCATCGGCACCCATGCGCTGTTTCAGGACAGCGTGAGTTACAAAAACCTCGTGCTGGCCGTGGTGGATGAGCAGCACCGTTTCGGCGTGCATCAGCGCCTGCGCCTCACCGCCAAGGGCATCACCCCGCATATGCTGGTGATGACCGCCACCCCCATTCCACGCACGCTGGTGCTGGCCGCCTTCGGCGACATGGATGTGTCGAAACTCACCGAAAAACCCGCCGGCCGCAAACCCATCCAGACCGTGACGATCCCCACCGAGCGCATCGGCGACATTGTCGAGCGGCTGCGCGCAGCGCTGAAGGATGGCAAGAAGGCCTACTGGATTTGCCCACTGGTGGAGGAAACGGAAGAATCCGACCTGATGTCGGCCGAAGAGCGGCATGCGGTTCTCTCGCAGATGCTCGGAGCCAATATCGGCCTCATCCACGGGCGCATGAGCGGCCCGGAGAAGGACGCCGCCATGCTGGCCTTCAAGAGCGGCGAAACCCGCCTGCTGGTGGCGACAACGGTGGTGGAAGTCGGCGTTGACGTGCCGGATGCAACGATCATGGTCATCGAACATGCCGAACGTTTCGGCCTTGCCCAGCTTCACCAGTTGCGCGGCCGCGTCGGGCGTGGCGACGAGGCCTCCACCTGCATCCTGCTCTACAAAGGGCCGCTCAGCGAAAACGGCCGCGCCCGGCTTTCCATCCTGCGCGACAGCGAGGACGGCTTCCTGATTGCGGAGGAAGACCTGAAGCTGCGTGGCGAAGGCGAACTCCTCGGCACCCGCCAGTCCGGCACACCGGGCTTCCGCATCGCCAGCCTGGAGGCCCATGCCGACCTTCTGGAAATCGCCCGCAAGGACGCGGCCTATGTCATCGAGCGTGACCCCGAACTGACCGGCCCGCGCGGCGCCGCGCTCCGCACCCTGCTCTATCTGCACCGCCGCGACGAAGCGATCCGCTTCCTGCACGCCGGCTGAAAGTTGTGACCGCCATGAACATGATCGACCCGCGCCGCCCGCCGCCCGCCTTCAGAAAGGGCTACGCGCTCTGCTCGCCTCAGAATATCCTGCAGCCCGAGACATTTGCGAAGAGCGCGAAAAAGGCAATCGGCAAGGCGTTCAAGAAGCCCGGCCGCAAGAAGGCCTGGACGCAGGCACTGGAGGAAGGCTGGAGCGTGCGGCTGGTCTATATGCGGCTTTTCGTTCCCGTGTTCCACGCCACGAGCACCGGCAGGGAAGTGGATGATCTGGATGACGAGGATTGATCGGCTAGTCTAAAGATTATTTGCTTAGAGCGACGAAGGCCATTGCTGCGAGGCATGGATAATCGTCAGGATTTCGATGTCCCGGCCGACACGATAGGCAATGATGTAAGAAATGTCGGGAAGCACAGCTTCCCGTGTTCCCCTGATACGCCCGACCCGTCCCATTGCCGGCTGCTCCACCAACATATCAACCGCCGAAACAATGCGAGAAATCACACGGGCCGCAGCCGCTGGATTATCCTTTTCGATATGCGCACCAATTTCATCGAGCCGTCGCAGCGCCCGTAAGGTCCAACGAATTCTCCGGTCACTCATGACGGCCGGGTGGATTTCACGTATTTCTCGACAATATTTGCGAGATCATCGGTCGTACCGAACTCGCCGCGATCGGCTTCCGCCACACCCGCCTCGATCTCGGCAAGCTGCCACTCCTCGCGGGCAACGAAGTCCTCAATCGCCCGCACCGCCATGTAGGATCGTGAGCGATCAAGTTTTTCCGCCAATTGGTCGAGTTTGTCGGCAACCTCATCAGGCAGACGCACGGTGAATGCAGTCATGATAATCTCTCTCAGTTCACTATGATTATTAGTGAACCACATTGGTTCGTCAACCGTATGGCCCTTCACTCTGAAATGAGACTAGCGACTCGCAAATGCCCTCAAACCGGTGCGATCATCTTCGGCGGCGTGAAATCCGGCGCCACGAGACCGCCGGATATCAGCAGTTTCGCCGCGTCTTCCGGCGTCATGTCCAGCATCACGATCTTGTCCTTGGGCACGAACAGCAGGAAACCCGCTGTCGGCACCGGTGTCGGCGGCAGGAAGACGGCGACCATCTGCTGGCCCATCTCGTTGAAACGGTGAGCGAGTTCGCCCTTGACTTCGGAGGATACGAACACCATCGCCCAGGTGCCGGACGAGGGAAACTCGATAAGACCGACCTTCTTGAAGGAGTTCGAATGCTCCTTCAGAACGGATTCGAACAGCTGCTTGATGCTCTTGTAGATCGGCCGCACCAGCGGCATGCGGTTGAGGATGGATTCGCCGACGCCGACGATCCATTTGCCGATCAGGTTGTTGCCGAGAAAGCCGATGAGCGTGATGCCGATGACGGCGATCAGCAGGCCGAAACCGGGGATTGCCACATCGAAATATTGCTCGGGATCGTAACGGGCGGGAATATAGGGCTTAACCCAGCTATCCGCCCATTGCAGGAAGCTCCACACCAGCCACATGGTGATGGTGACGGGCGCAAGGATGAGCACGCCCGTGAGGAAGCTGTTGCGCAGACGGGCTGCGAATGAAATTTTGACTGGAATATCGGTCATTTACCGTTCGGAATTAAGCGTTGACGCTATCGAAACCCGGATGAAAACCGACAATGCCGGATGGAGTTCCGCCATGCAAGCGCAGGGCCAACAAATATTTGTCAGGAATGCCTTTGCTGTGCAGGCCGTCGAAACGCTCGAATCCGAACCGGCCGTAATAGGTGGGACTACCCGCCAGAACGCACCCTGCCGCTTCGAGCCGATCTAGCATTGAAAGCCCCTCATGGACGAGGCGCGATCCAATGCCCTGACCTTGCCTCTCGGGAGAGACCGAAATCGGGCCAAGAGCAAACCAGCGGCCTTCCGCATCCGAAACGGTAACGGGCGAAAAGGCGATATGACCGACGATCTGTCCGCCATCCTCCGCCACCAGTGAAACGGTGAGCGCATCCGCATCGCGCAGCCTGCCGACGATCAGGTGTTCGGTCTGGTCGCTAAACGGCATATCCCGGAACGCTGCTTCCGTCAGCGTTCCGATCGCCTCTTCGTCACCCTGCCGCTCCGGCCGGATGATCATTCCACGGTTACCGATTTCGCCAGATTGCGCGGCTGGTCCACATCCGTGCCCATGAAGACGGCGGTGTGATAGGCGAGCAGCTGGATCGGCAGCGAGAAGACCATCGGCGCGATCAGCTCATCGACATTGGGCAGCGTGATCGTCGCCATGGTATCGAGCTTGGAGGCCGCAGCCCCCTTCTCGTCGGTGATGAGGATGATGCGACCGCCTCGCGCGGCAACTTCCTGCATGTTCGAAACGGTCTTTTCGAAGAAGCGGTCATGCGGCGCGATGACGATAACGGGCATGTTCTCGTCGATCAGCGCGATCGGCCCGTGCTTCAGCTCACCGGCGGCATAACCCTCGGCATGGATATAGGAAATTTCCTTGAGCTTCAGCGCGCCTTCCAGCGCCAGCGGGAAGCTGGTGCCGCGTCCGAGATAAAGCACATCCTTGAAACGCGACAGATCACGCGACAGCGCCTCTATCTGCGGCTGGATTATGTTCAGCACCTTGCTCATGATGCGCGGCATCTCGATCAGATGCTGCACCAATTCCTTTTCCTCACCCGGCTTCAGCGTGCCGCGCGCCTTACCGGCGGCGACGGCTAGCGATGCGAGCACTGCAAGCTGGCAGGTGAAGGCCTTGGTGGAGGCGACGCCGATTTCCGGACCGGCGAGGATCGGAAAGATCGCATCAGATTCGCGGGCCATGGTCGATTCACGCGTATTGACCACCGCGCCGATCTTCAGTCCCTCCTGCTGACAATAGCGCAGGGCCGCCAGCGTATCGGCGGTTTCTCCCGATTGAGAAATGAACAGCGCCGCCTGCGTGGGAACGAGCGGGATTTCGCGGTAACGGAATTCCGAGGCGACATCGATTTCCACCGGCAGGCGCGCATAACGCTCGAACCAGTATTTGCCGATCAGGCCGGAAAGATAGGCCGTGCCGCAGGCGGAAATGGCAAGGCCGGAAAGCTTGGCGAAATCGATTGCCTTATCGGCTTCCTTCACGGTCTTGGAGGCGAAATCCACATAATGGCTGAGCGCATGGGAAATGACTTCCGGCTGCTCGTAGATTTCCTTTTCCATGAAGTGACGATGATTGCCCTTGTCGACCACGAAAGCCGTCGCCTGCGACATCTGGCGCTCGCGCTTCACCGGCTTGCCGGAGAAATCGATAATTTCCGCACCTTCACGGGTGACAATGGCGCAGTCGCCATCCACCAGATAGGTGATTTCGTTGGTGAAGGGCGAGAGCGCGATGGCATCCGATCCGAGGAACATTTCACCGCGGCCATAACCGACGGCAAGCGGCGGACCGGAACGCGCCGAAAGCAGCGTGCCGGGATCATCCTTGAACATGACGACCAGCGCATAGGCGCCGGTGACGCGGTTCAGCATCTTCAGCATCGCCTCGCGATGGCCAAGGCCTTCGCGGGTGTATTTTGCCAGAAGCTGCGCCACCACTTCGGTGTCGGTCTGGGTGGTGAAGGTGGCACCTTCAGCACTCAGCTCCTCGCGCAATTTGGAGAAATTTTCGATGATGCCGTTATGAACGACCGCAACGCCGTCGACGAAATGCGGGTGGGCGTTGGTTTCGTTCGGCACACCATGCGTCGCCCAGCGCGTATGCGCAATGCCGACCACGCCCGGCAGCGGCTCTTCGGACAACCGCTTCTCCAGATTGAAGAGCTTGCCTTCCGCCCGGCGGCGGTCCATCGCGCCATTGTCGATGGTGGCGACACCAGCCGAATCGTAACCGCGATATTCGAGACGCTTCAGCGCATCGACAAGCCGTTCAGCAACAGGCTGGGTTCCGACAATTCCGACAATTCCGCACATATATTTCTCCAGACGGCGATCTCTTCGCCGAAACTACTAATCGTTTCCCTGAAATCGGCAATTACGCCGCCGGTCACTTTCGGTATCTCTCGGTAACGTCTTTCAAGAGGACTTTTTCTTCGCTTCCTTCAGCGCTTTCGCCCGCTCGCGCACGACGGTGGCCCGGCCCGGCTTGACCTCCTGCCGCGCGCGTCCGAAAGCGAGCGCATCAGCGGGAACGTCATCGGTAATCACACTGCCCGAGGCGATATAGGCACCGTCGCCAATGGTGACGGGAGCGACCAGCGATGAGTTAGAGCCGATGAAGCTATTGGCCCCAATCCGCGTTTCGAACTTGTTGTAACCGTCATAATTGCAGGTGATGGTGCCAGCACCGATATTGCTGCCTGCGCCGATGAAGGCATCGCCGATATAGGTCAAATGGTTGACCTTGGCGCCCTCGCCGATTTCCGCCTTCTTGACCTCGCAGAAATTACCGACCTTGGCATTGGCGTGCAGATTGGCGCCGGGGCGCAATCGCGCATAGGGTCCGACTGCCGCACCCTCGGCCACATAGGCCCCTTCCAGATGCGAAAACGCATGGATGACGGCACCGGGCTCGATCGTCACGCCGGGACCAATAACGACATTGGGCTCGATCAGCACGTCCTGACCGATCTTGGTGTCGAAGGAGAGGAACACGGTCTCAGGCGCAATCATCGAAACGCCATCGACCATCAATTCGTGGCGGCGGCGCTGCTGCCAGCGGCTTTCGATCAAGGCGAGTTCGGCGCGGTTGTTGCAGCCGATCAGCTCGGTTTCCGGCGCATCGATGGCAACGGCACGGCGGCCGAGCGAGCGGGCGATTTCAACGATGTCGGTAAGATAATATTCGCCCTTCACATTGCTGTTGCCGATCCGGTCGAGCAAGTCCAGCGCATTGCGTCCGTTGACGGCCATCAACCCGCTGTTGCACCAGGTGACCTTGCGCTCCTCGTCGGTGGCATCCTTTTCCTCGCGGATCGCCACCAGCTCGCCATTCTCGACCAGCAGCCGGCCATAACCCGTGGGGCGCTCGGTATGGAAACCGATCACGGCGACATCGGCACCGGCAGCAATCGCCTCCCGCGCCCTGTCAAGCGTTGCGGACGTGATGAGCGGCACGTCACCATAGGCGACGATCAGGTCGTCGAAGCCGCGCTCGATCGCCTCGCGTGCGGCAAGAACCGCATGGCCCGTACCCTTGCGTTCCTTCTGCAGGAAAGCTTCGACCTGAACACCCTTGAGACCGGCGGCGGCGGCAACATTATCTGCATCGCGCCCGACCACCAGCGCCACTGCGCCGACGCCCGCTCCAGCCACCGCCTCCACCACATGCCCGATCATCGGACGTCCGGCGACCGTATGAAGCACCTTGGATTTCGAAGACTTCATGCGCGTGCTGTCGCCCGCTGCGAGAATAACGGCTAGAGAGCTACGCTCCATAAGACCTCCAACACCCTGTCACGGCCAAAGAACGACCGCGACAGTGGCAATGTTTGACTTTACGCCGGCCGCTTTAACGGACAGGCGTATCGGTGATTTCTTTCCGGCATTGCTATAACGGCACCCCACTTAAGAAACCATGCAAATCTCCACCAAATTTCCACGCAGATTTTCATCAAACGTGATCAGCGGCGGGCCGGCATGATCTATCGGCGGGGGTTGCGGGCGGTGAATTCCAGTATTTGCTGACGGCCGTTTTCAATCAGCCTTTCCATCTCGCGTCGGGCGGTAGTGTCGTCACGCAGCCGAAACGCTTCGACCAGTCGCAGGTGAGAGGCAGACACGTCGGAAATCTCGTTGGGGTCGGCTTCCGGGTTGCTCATCCGGAAAATGCCTGCGAGAGCCGCCTTTATCAGCGAACCGACAGTGCGCATGAAAGGGTTGCCGGACATTTCGGTGATGAGGACATGGAAGTTCATATCCGCAAGCGCGCGCTTTTCCTTCGAATACGCCGTATTGCCCATCTCGTTGGCGTAAGCGGCGAGCTTTGCGATATCCGCATCTTTTGCCCTGACAGCCGCAAGCCCCGCGCCATAGGGTTCGAAAGCCTGGCGGATATCATAGAGATGCAAAAGGAATTCGTCGCTGACACCCGCCTCGAAGTGCCAGAGCAGCACCTCGCTGTCGAACATGTTCCAGCTTTCGCGCTCCGTCACCCGGGTGCCGATACGCGCCTTGGGAGAAATCATGCCCTTGGCCGTCAGCGTCTTCATCGCTTCGCGCAGAACCGTGCGGGATACTTTCAGCCGCTCCATTAGCTCGGCGTCGCCCGGCAGGATGTCACCCGTCTTGAAAACGCCGGACACGATATCGAGACCGAGCTTGTGAACGACCTGTGCATGATTTGTCCGCAACTTTCGAAAACCGATCGCCGCATCGAGCATTCCGCGCTGCAAATGTCATGTCCTTCCGTTCGGCCGGCGATCTCAAAAATCGCGCCAGACGTGTGTATCTCAAGTCAGACTATAGTGAAAAACATCAAGTCGCATGAAAAGCAAAGGCAAACTTCGTTCGCGGCGTAAAACACATGAAAATAACAAAGGCCGCGCATGAATGTCATGCGCGGCCAGAATGTGAACGATGATTAGCCTCTCCCACGTCATCCTTGCCCTTGAGGCGAAGAGCCATAAGCCGTCGAAGGCAGGGATCCTCGGGTCAAGCCCGAGGATGACGCTGAGTTTGGCGAAATCACCTATTACTGCGGCAGCTTGTCGTCCACGCCGGCAACGTAGAAGTTGAGGCCGAGCAGAACCTTGTCTTCAGCCTTTTCACCCGCCTTCAGCCATTCCGAACCGTCCTGCTTCTTCACCGGACCGGTGAAGGGGTGCAGCTCGCCGGACTTGATCTTGGCTTCGGTATCCTCGGCCATCTTCTTCACGTCATCCGGCATGTTGGTGTAGGGCGCCATGGTCAGGATGCCATCCTTCAGGCCGTCCCAGACGGATTCGGACTTCCAGGTGCCATCGAGAAGAGCCTGCGTGCGCTTGATGTAATAGGCGCCCCAGGTGTCCTTGATCGCGGTCAGCTGCGTCTTCGGGCCGGCCGCGATCATGTCGGAGGCCTGGCCGAAGGCCTTGATGCCGCGTTCCGCCGCAACCTGCATCGGCGCTGTCGTATCGGTGTGCTGCGTCAGGATATCGACGCCCTGGTCGATCAGCGCCTTGGCTGCATCGGCTTCCTTGCCGGGGTCGAACCAGGTGTTGGCCCAGACGACCTTGACCTTGAACTCCGGATTGACAGACTGCGCGCCGAGAACGAAGGCGTCGATGCCCATCACCACTTCCGGGATCGGGAAGGAAGCGATGTAGCCGGCGAGACCTTTCTGCGACATCTTCGCTGCAATCTGGCCCTGAATGTAACGGCCTTCATAGAAGCGCGAATTGTAGGTCGCGACGTTTTCAGCGGTCTTGAAGCCGGTGGCGTGCTCGAACTTCACCTTGGGGAACTTCTGGGCGACCTTCACGGTCGCATCCATGAAGCCGAAGGAGGTGGTGAAGACCAGTTCGCAGCCCGAGCGGGCCATGCGCTCGATGGCGCGTTCGGCATCCGGGCCTTCCGGAACGCTTTCAAGGAACGGCGTCTCGATCTTGTCGCCGAAATGCGCCTGAAGTTCCTGGCGGCCGATATCATGCGCCTGCGTCCAGCCGCCGTCGGTCTTTGAACCGACATAGATGAAGCAGACCTTCTTGGCGTCGGCGGCCTCAGCCGAGGAAACGACGCCGCCGAGAGCCGCAACGGAAGCGGCGAGTGCGATGACCAGTTTTTTCATTTTTACCCCTGTTGGTTTGGAGACTTAAGACTTCTTCACCTGTCCGGCACGAAGGATTTGCCCAACGATGCCGGCGTGTTGATCAAGGTCGTGCGGCGATTATGCGAGATGATGACGAGCACGACAATAGTTGCAAGGTAAGGTAGTGCCGAAAGCAGTTGCGACGGCACACCGATGCCGAAGGCCTGCGCGTGCAATTGCCCGATGGTGACGGCGCCGAACAGATACCCGCCCGCCAGCAGGCGCCAGGGACGCCAGGAGGCGAAGACGACGAGCGCCAGCGCAATCCAGCCGCGCCCGGCCGACATGTTTTCCACCCATTGCGGCGTGTAGACAAGCGACAGCTGCGCGCCGGCGAGACCCGCGCAGGCGCCACCGAACATGACAGCCAGATACCGCGTGCGGATGACATTGATGCCAAGCGCATGGGCGGAACCATGATTGTCCCCGATCGCGCGCATCTTGAGACCCGTTCGGCTTTTGAACAGAAACCAGCTGATACCGGCAACGAGCGCAATGGACATGTAGAAGATCAGGTCCTGCCGGAACAGCAAGGGACCGAGGAAGGGGATTTCCGACAACACCGGAAAGACGATGGGCTGCAGCTTGACGCCCGGCAGGCCGACGAAACTTTCGCCCAGCATGCCGGAAACACCAAGACCGAGAATGGTAAGCGCAAGGCCCGTCGCCACCTGGTTGGTCACCAGCGTCAGTGTCAGGAAGCCGAACAGCAGCGAGAAAACCGCGCCGGAAGCGATGCCGGCCAGAATGCCGAGATAGGGAGACCCCGTCATATGGGCGGTCGCAAAAGCGCAGACCGCACCCATGATCATCATGCCCTCGACACCGAGATTGAGGACGCCGGAGCGCTCCGCCACAAGCTCGCCGGAGGCGGCAAGGACGAGCGGCGTCGCCGCAGTGATGACGGTGAGAAGAATGGCCTGAAGCATATCCATCATGCCGCTCCTTCTTTGTGATGCGCCTTGCCGGTGAAGACGACCCTGATGCGATAGAAGATCAGCGTGTCGCAGGAGAGCACGAAGAACAGCATCAGCCCCTGAAACACGCGCGTCACCTTGTCCGAGACGCCAATCGAAAGCTGCGCCGCCTCGCCGCCCAGATAGGTCAGCGCCAGCACCAGCCCGGAAAGGATGATGCCGAGCGGATTGAGACGACCGAGAAAGGCGACGATGATGGCCGTGAAGCCGTAACCCGGCGAAATGCTGGGCTGGAGATGGCCAATGGAGCCGGACGCTTCCGAAATGCCCGCAAGCCCCGCCAGCGCACCGGAGAGCAGCAGAGAAAACCACACCATGCGGCTTGATGAGAAACCGGCAAAACGCCCTGCCCGCGCCGACTGGCCGAGCACGGTAACTTCGAAGCCTTTCAGCATGTAGCGCATCATGAACCACAGCGCGATGGCCGCGACGATGGCGAAAGCGAAACCCCAATGCGCGCGGCCCGATGCCAGCATTTCCGGCAGCACGGCGCTGTCGTTGAAGGGCTTGGTCTGCGGGAAGTTATAGCCACCCGGATCGCGCCAGATGCCGCGCGTCAGCCAGTCGAGAAAAAGCTGCGCGACATAGACGAGCATCAGGCTGACGAGGATTTCGTTCGTGTTGAACTTCGTCTTCAAAAGTGCGGGAATACCGGCATAAAGCGCACCGCCAATGGCGCCCATCACCATCATCAGCGGCAGGATGAGCGGCGAATGCCAGTCGGGATAAAGCACCGGCAGGATGGAACCCGTAATCGCGCCGATGGTGAATTGCCCCTCCGCGCCGATGTTCCAGTTATTGGAGCGATAACAGATCGACAGGCCGACGCCGATCAGGATCAGCGGCGCGGCCTTGATCGCCAGCTCATGCAGCGACCAGACCTCCAGAAGCGGCTCGACGAAAAAGGCGTAAAGCGCATCCAGCGGGTTCTTGCCGAGCATAGCGAACATGACAGCGCCGACAAGCAGCGTCAGCGTGAGCGCCAGAAGCGGCGAAAGAAGAGTGAATAGCTTTGAGACCCCTGCCCGTTTTTCAAGCTCAATGCGCATGCTGGGCGGCTCCCGAATGTGTGTGGATGCCGCCCATCAGCAGGCCGATCTTTTCAAGCGTCATGTCTTCCACGGGATGGGTCTCTGACAGCTTCCCGTCGGAAATGACAGCGATATTGGTGGCGACCTCAAAGATTTCATCGAGATCCTGGCTGATGACGATAACCGCCGAGCCCGCCTTGGCGAGATCGACAAGCGCCTGGCGAATTCGGCTCGCCGCACCCGCATCCACACCCCAGGTCGGCTGGTTGACCACCAGCACGGCGGGCTGGCGGTCAAGTTCACGCCCG
The DNA here is from genome assembly GCF_010669145.1 of Rhizobium oryzihabitans. Lineage (NCBI taxonomy): Bacteria > Pseudomonadati > Pseudomonadota > Alphaproteobacteria > Hyphomicrobiales > Rhizobiaceae > Rhizobium > Rhizobium oryzihabitans. The sequence goes on along the minus strand of NZ_CP048632.1, from coordinate 205,406 downwards.
ACGATGAATTTTTGCAGATTGCCGCCCGACAGCGACCCCGCCAGCGGATCGGCCCCGCTTTTGCGCACATCCATGGTTTCCGAGATGCGCCGCGCCGCCGCCTTGATGGTCGAGCCACGGATGATGCGCAGGAAACCGCCAGTCAGAAACGCCTTCCGATCAGAACGCGCCCGCGCCAGCAACAGATTGTCGGAAAGGCTCATGCCGGGAACGGCGGCGTGGCCATGGCGCTCTTCCGGCACGAAACCCGCGCCCATCAGCCGGCGGCCATTGATGCCGATGCGGCCAACCGGCTTGCCGCGCAGATGGATCGCATCATTATTATAGACCGGATATTCGCCGGAAAGCGCATCGAACAGCTCGCCCTGGCCGTTTCCGGCCACACCGGCAATCGCCAGCACCTCGCCTGCACGCACATTCATGGAAATCGATTTCAGCGCCACGGCAAAAGGCGTGCGTGGCGCAACCGAAAGCCCCATGACCTCGATCTGCGGTTGCCCCAGCGCGGCTCCCGTCGGCCGCGAAACGCTCGCGACATCGCTGCCGACCATCATACGCGCCAGAGATGCAGGCGTTTCCCTGCGCGGATCGCAGGCGCCCGTCACCTTGCCATGGCGCAGAACGGTGGCGCGATCACAGATGCGCTGCACCTCTTCCAGACGGTGGCTGATATAAAGTACGGACCTGCCTTCGGCCTTCAGCTTTGCCAGCGTTTCGAACAGCTTGTCGGCCTCCTGCGGCGTCAGCACCGAGGTCGGCTCGTCGAGAATGATGAGGCGCGGGTTCTGCAACAGCGCGCGCACGATTTCGATACGCTGGCGCTCGCCGACCGAAAGATCGGCCACGTGCGCATAAGGGTCGAGGGGCAGGCCATAGGCGCGCGACAGCGTTTCCGCTTCCCTGGCGATTTCCTTCAGTGAAATTTTCGGGTCGAGAGACAGGGCAATGTTTTCAGCGACCGTCAACGCCTCGAACAGGGAAAAATGCTGGAAAACCATGCCGATACCGAGGCTTCGGGCCTCGCTTGGGGAGCCCACGGAAACCGGCCGGCCCTGCCAGATAATATCACCCTCGGTCGGCGAAAGAACGCCGAACAGCATCTTGACGAGCGTGGACTTGCCCGCGCCGTTTTCACCCAGAAGCGCGTGGATTTCGCCCGGCGCTATATCGAGATCGATGCCGTTGCAGGCGGCGAAATTGCCGAACAGCTTTGTCAGCTTGCGAACGGACAGGAGAGGCACGGCCTCCGGCGCCAAATTTCCAGTCACTGGTCCCTCTCTCACCGGCAGCTCATGCTTTCTTTGAAGCACTTCACCAGCTGCGGTTATTGTTCCCAATCACGGGGCAATGCGTATGCAATGCTGCGCGACCATGATGTATTGATAACTGTTTTGCTGCTGCGCACAACTGAAAAACACGTTGCTTAAATGCAATTTGCACAAGCAATAAACGGCACCGCATCCCTTTCCCAATAGTAGCGTCGAAATCTCTACCGTGTCACCCTCGGGCTTGACCCGAGGATCCATAACCCGTTGAAATCATGGATTCTCGGGTCAAGCCCGAGAATGACGTCGAGTGTGCAGAACCGCTCCGAAACGCCATGCATACTACTTCGCGCCGAGCGAGGGGAAAAACTGCAATATTCCACCGATGCAGTAAAGATAGATACCGCTCGCTACGAATGCGATCACCGCCCACATGGGGGTTTCGAAATGCATCAGCAGCGCATAACCGCCAAGCGCGCACCAGATGAAGACGACGAACAAATTGAGCGGCCGCAGGCGCTTCACCCGCACCGGATGCAGGAAATTGATCGGAAGGAACGTGAGGAACACCGAGACGGTAACCACGGTCATGGCCGTGGTGGCGCTGGCATCCATGACGAAGAGCGTGAACACCACCATGTTCCACACCACTGGAAAGCCGGAGAAGAAATATTCATCCGTCTTCATGCCCATATCGGCATAATAGATGGCGCTCGACACCACGATCATGCCCGCCGCCACGAAGGATAACGGCTCGCCGATCATGCCGCTCTGGTAGAGCGCAAAGGCAGGCAACAGCACATAGGTGACGTAGTCGATGATATTGTCGAGCGTATCGCCGGACCAGTTGGGCAGGACTTCCTTCACCCGAACCTTGCGGGCGATGGGTCCATCGATACCGTCGACCAGCAGGGCAAGCCCCAGCCACCAGAACATATCGACAAATCGGTGCTCGGCAGCCGCGACAACGCCGAGAAAGGCCAGAAACGAACCGGAAGCCGTAAGCATATGGACGGAAAAGGCGCGGATTTCCGCGTAGGGAACACGCTTGTAGTTGAAAATTTTCATGGTCAGCGTCTGCGCCCCGCTTTTCATCCGCCCTGTTCATTCCGGTATGCGGCCATTCACCACGCTTTGCAACCGGCTCAATCCGCTTATCCTAAGACTAATATAGCGGCACAACCAACGAATCTTCGTGACTGAATGTTCCGGCCCCGAAGTGGATTTGCCCGCGCAAAGACACTATGATGTTCTGGAAATAACAACGGATCAGGACCATGAGACACTTCGATATCGCCATCACAGGTGCGGGGCTTGCGGGCCAGATCGCGGCCATCGCGCTGGCGCGGGCGGGCCGCCACGTGGCGCTCATTGCACCTTCCAGCGACAGGAAGGACCAGCGCACCACGGCGCTGATGGACCAGTCCATCCGTTTCATGGACCGCCTCGGCCTCTGGTCTCGCATCGCCCCTGCGGCCGCACGCCTTTCCACCATGCAGATCATTGACGGCACCGAGCGCCTGCTGCGCGCGCCGACCGTACAGTTCCGCTCCTCCGAAATAGGGCTCGACGCCTTCGGCTGGAACATTCCGAACGAGGCGCTGCTCGGCGTGCTTGGCGAGGCTGTCGAACAGGAACACAATATTACCCGCCTCGACACCACCGCCGAGACGATCGACATCGGCAACGACCGCGTCTCCGTGACGCTTGCAGACGGCGAAACGCTCTCTGCCGATTTCCTCATCGGCGCGGATGGCAGGAAGTCGATGGTGCGGGATGCGGCCGGCATCGGCGTCAAATCCTGGTCCTATCCGCAGACGGCCATTGTTTTGAACTTCGGCCATAGCCGGTCGCATGGCAATGTCTCGACGGAATTCCATACGCCCACCGGTCCTTTCACCCAGGTTCCCCTGCCCGGCAACCGCTCCAGCCTCGTCTGGGTCGTCACCCCGCAACAGGCGGAGGAACTGACGGTACTGCCGCTGGAGGCGCTCAGCCTTAAGATCGAGGAGCGCATGCAATCCATGCTGGGCGCTGTTACCGTGGAGGACAGCGTGCAGGCATGGCCGCTTTCTTCCATGACGGCACATCGCTTCGGCAAGGGCCGTGTGGCACTGATTGGCGAAGCCGCGCATGGTTTCCCGCCCATCGGCGCTCAGGGGTTGAACCTCAGCCTGCGCGACATCATTTCGCTGACGGAACTGCTCGGTGCCGTCTCCGACCGCCCCATTGCCGCTGACGCCGGCAGCAGCTTTGACCGCAGGCGGCGGGCGGATGTCTACAGCCGCACGTTGAGCGTCGACCTTCTGAACCGCTCTTTGCTTTCCGACCTCCTGCCGGTGCAGATGGCGCGCGCGGCGGGCCTGCATGTCCTCTCCGGCATCGGCACGCTTAGAAGCATGGTCATGCGCGAAGGCATCGAGCCGGGCCGCGGGCTGAAGGCCTTGCCCTCGCTCCTATTCGGCAGCTTCAAAAAGGCTGGATGAAATAGACCACGCCTGTCAGCGTGAGGACCGACAACACCGTGGAGATGAGAATCGTCGCCGACGCCCGCTCCTGCCAGACATGATATTGCTGGCCGATGACAAAAACATTCGTCGCGGTCGGCAGCGCCGCCAACAGCACGGCGGAATAGATCCACACCGGCTCGAAACGCCCGAGCGACGAGAGCACGAGATAAGCCGCGAGCGGATGCAGGATCAGCTTTGCCGGCACGATATAGCTGATTTCCACCGGCACCCGTTTCATCGGCCGAAGCGCCAGCGTCACGCCCATGGCAAACAGCGCGCAGGGTGCTGCCGATTGCGCCAGATAATCCACCAGCCGCTGCACCGCCTCCGGCGGTTGCCATGACAGCGAGGCAGCGAGAAAGCCCGCAATCACCGACACGATGAAGGGATGGGTAATGACCTTGCGCGCCACATCCAGTGCAAGCTGCGCCGGGGAGCGCTTGTCACCGCCCGCAATCGCCATCATCGCCGGCGCGACGATGAAATGGGCAGCATTTTCCAGGCAGACGATCAGCGCCACCGGCACCGCCGCCTTTTCGCCCAGCGCCAGCAGCGCAAGACCCGGCCCCATATAGCCGATATTGCCATAGCTCGCCGCGAAGCTCTGGATGGTGGTTTCGGCAAGGCTGTTCTTTCGCACGAACCGGCCGATCAGGAACACAGCCAAGAAAATGCCGTAGGTGCAGGCAAGACTGGCGGCAACAAAATCCATGCGCGCCAGCTCTTCCACCGGCGTTTTCGACACCAGCTTGAAAAACAGCGCCGGAAGCGCGGCGTAGATGATGAATGTATTCAGCCAGCCCATCGCCTCAACGGGCTGTTTCGTGATGCGCGCCGCGCCGTAACCGATGAAGATCAGGCCGAAAAACGGCAAAAGCAATCCGACGATATCGGCCACGGTCTTTCCCCTGCGTCTAAAATACGCGGGAGGCTTAGCCGATTTTCATCAGGATCGGAAAGGTCTCTTGGAACCAGATCGCCACATTGGTGATGAAACCGGACATGAAAGCGATGCCGGTAAGCACCAGCAACACGCCCATCAGCTTTTCCACAAGGCCGAGATGGCGGCGGAAGCGCACGAGGAAACGCATGAAGGAGCCGGAAAAAGCAGCCGCGATCCAGAACGGCACGGCAAGGCCAAGCGAATAGATGGCAAGCAGCATCGCCCCGTCGCCAACCGTGTCGCGCGAAGCGGCAACACCGAGGATCGCGCCCAGAACCGGGCCGATGCAGGGCGTCCAGCCGAAGGCAAAGGCAAGGCCCATGACATAGGCTCCGGAAAGCGTGGCCGGCTTGCCCGCCCCTGAAACCGCGCTTCGCGCGAAAACATACCGATGCGGAAAACACCGAGAAAGTTGAGGCCCATCAGAATGATGATGAAACCGCCGATCTTGGCGAGAATATCGAGATTCTGGCGCAACAATGTGCCGATGGTTGAAGCGCCGGCACCCAGCGCCACGAAAACCGTGGCGAAACCGAGCGTAAAGAAGAAAGCCGAAAACAGCACGGCCTTGCGCACTTCGGGCCGCGGCGCGACATCCTCCGTCTTGAACTGCTCGACCGAAATACCCGCCATGTAACAGAGATAAGGCGGCACCAGCGGCAGAACGCAGGGCGACAGGAAAGACAAGGCACCGGCCAGAAGCGCGCTGAACAGGGAAATATCGGCAATCGACAAGAAAGAACTCCGGATCCCGCAAAGCCCGTCGCGATTCGTCAAAGATTCGCCGGCACTTCACGCTTTCATTTTCGCACATGTCATTGCCGTAAAACGATTTCACCCGTCTGCCCGACATGTCTGAGCCGCTTTTATCCCCAGCCGCCCCCTGTCTCCAATCACCTTTTCGGGGGTGCGACAAAAAAAACCGGATTGATTGTAGAAAGCGCTTTTTTTGGGTTGACCGAACGGATCGCTCTACCTATGTTCCGCGCACTTCCGAAGGGCAGCCAAGCCCTGACACGGGAGAGCGTAGCTCAGCCGGTAGAGCAACTGACTTTTAATCAGTAGGTCCAGGGTTCGAATCCCTGCGCTCTCACCACCTCAAGCATATATTTTTCAATAACTTATGAATTGCCATCAGTAACTGATGACAGCAGCCGGCAGAAAATCGAAAAGCCGATTCCCGTTTTCCCGGGGCATAACACAGCCCCTTCTCAACATCGGGTTCGGAAAATCGATATCGCGAGCGAGCCGTTATCAGACAGCCCGCAAACGACCACCGCTAAAGATAAGCATAAACATATCGCGCAATATTGTCGTAAAAACTCGACAGATAAGCCGGCACCCGCTTGAACCGGGCAAACTTGCTGCCGCGATATTCGGCACGCGTGCCGACCAGCGTGTCCGGGTCGCCAAAGGGCAGGAAATCCTTGTCAGTCACATAAACGCGCGTGCCATAGCCCCAGCCGCATTCCAGCGCCCGGTCAAAGGGCAGCGTCATTACCCTTGCAGCTTTCAGGAAACGTTCAGCGCCGCAGCGTGAGATGATGTAGCAGGCCGAGGATCCCTGCGGGCCGAAAATGCAGCGCCCGAACGTGTCTCCGAGAGCGCTGGTCTTCCTGCCCTTGAAGCCGCTGCGGCGGTGGTTGGTCAGCTTCACGATCGCTTTTTCCGGCATGATCGCAGCCATGGCTTTGACCCGTTCGGAAAAGTCCGGGGTAAAGGCAACGTCGTCCTCGACGATCACCGCAACCGGCGCGTCACTCGCCAGAAAAATCTCCAGCGCCTTGATGTGGCTGGCATAGCAGCCATATTCACCCGGCAAGGCATGGCGGCCGTTGCGCAGCTCGAAGCCGCGTTGGTTGAAGTCCGTCCACTCGGCAGGAGGAATAGTCTTGCCGTCGACACCCTCGACCGGCCGCAAATCAAGACCGAGACCGGAAGCGCCGTCCAGCATCTTGTCGAGCCGTGCACGCGCCCTGGCAATGGAGATGATATAGACGGGAAAGGTGGAGATCGGCAGCATTTACAGGACACCATGCGCATGGAGACAGGGAACCGTCTCCTACAGCATGGCGTGCCGCACGTCCATTCGCACTCAGACTGGATGGATTTCAGGCGCGAACGCTCCGGATTTTGCAGTCACGCCGGAGATTATTTCCGCGCAGCGGTGCGGCGGCAGCGCCAGTTCCAGTCTCGCGGTTCGCCCGTATCCATGTGCACCGATTCGGTATGGCAATAGGTGCCGACACCACCGCGCTCCGGCAGGGAACGCAGATAGGTTGCAAGCTCCCATTTGGAGACGCCCTTGATCTGAATGTCGGCAGCATCGCAGGTATAATGCTTGGAACCCTGCCTTATGCCCTTTGGCGGACGATAACCCGAGGTGACGATGGCCGGGCTGTTATAATGACGCTCGACATCCTTGATCATCCGAACCAGCTCCGGCTTGAAACAACCGACTTCAACGTGATCCGTCTGCAGGAAAAGCCCGTTCGGCGAAACGCGGGTGAGGCCGGAGAGCGAAGCAAGCTTCATCAGGCCGGTCGGTTGATCATCCTCGTCTTCGAGATGCGCGTCATCGAATTCATCGGACATCATCGAGCGGCCCGAAAGCGCAATGCCCATCGTCCTGTCCGCAGCGCCGGGCAGCGCCGCAACCTGCGTGTTCTCGGCGGAACCGCTTTCAATCATTTTCGGCAGGCGCTTCTTGGCCGCGCCGGCGAAAAACGCCGCAAGCGTCACGCCCTTGCCCTCGCCTTCCTGCCCACTTTCGCCAGCCGGCTGTGCGGCAGCCACCGCAGCAAGTTGCTCAGACGCCGTCTGCGGCACGGGAACTGCCTGGCGGTTTTCACTGTGCTGTTCCGCTGGCAGCTGCGCCGCTGCCGGCACCTGAACCGGCGCTGCAACGGGCTGGGGCTGTGCCGCCTGCACCGGTGCCGAATAGACGCTGCTGACGGCGGGGATGATTTTCTGCGATGGCGCGCCGGGCGTGCCAACCGTACCGGATGCGCCCGCCGCCGCAACGGCAGGTGCTGTGGAATAGATGCTGGATGTCCCGGCGGAAATCGCAGTCGGCTGCGTTGTAAGCCCGCCAATATCGGCAGCAGCACCGTAACCCTGGGCCGGACCGGCCGCAGCCTGCTGCTGGGCCGGGCCTGCTGCGCCGGCCGCCGATGCCACGGCAGGATCGACATAATGCCCCTGCTGCGCGCCCGCCGCCGGAGTGGCGGCGGCCGTCTGCGGCTTCTGCTGTGCGGCAATCTCCGGCTTCTTGTTATTGGCGACCATCTCGTCGTCAGTCATGGCCGAAACGCATCCGGAAAGCCCGAGCAGCGAAACGGCAATGACAAGACGCTGACAGGAAACGCGTCCTTTCGCGCCATCTGCAGCTTTCATGGGTGGCCTCCGTATCTTGCATTTACAACAGCAGCACGGGAACGGAATCGTCTGCTTTCCCCAAAACGGGATTGGCCGTTTCGATTCGCGGACTATGCCTCATCCGATTGTGACAAGGCAAGAGCGCCCGAAACCGCTGCTGTTGGCGGGAAAATCCCTACCAGGAACCGGTATTCTGCATAGATATCCACGGTTCGGCTGGTGCGAGGCTTTCGCCCTTCTGAAGAATTTCGAAGGAAATACCATCGGGGAACGGACAAAGGCCATGTGACCGTCACGCGGCGGCCGGTTGATCACGACGCCATTTTGCTGAAGCCGCGCACAGAAGTCGTAAATATTATCGACCTCATAGGCCAGATGCCCGAAATTGCGGCCACCGGTGTAATCCTCGGTATCCCAATTGTAGGTGAGTTCAAGCGAAGGCGCTTTTTTTTCTCGTGCGGCAGCAATGTCGTCGCGCGCCGCAAGAAACACCAGAGTGAATCGGCCTTTTTCGTTTTCGATTCGGCGTATTTCCTCGAGACCAAGCAGGTCGCAATAGAATTTCATTGATTCGCCAAGGTCTTTGACGCGAACCATTGTGTGCAGATACCGCATTTTCTTCCTCTCCAATACACGGGTCCGGTGCCGTTAAACGCATCATGGCAAGCCCCGGACAAGGACCGCGACATAAAAGCAGCTACGCAAATCAAAAACTAGGGCTTGCGTGGAACCGTTACCAAGATGTTAATCTGGTAATCAGGAATCAGTTGACCGGTGTATGGCGCGTAATCGAGGGGTTGGCAGGATATGGCTGATAGGATGTCATCGAAAACGATAGTCGATGTCGAGGACCTTTCGGGCGATGCCGTGGACCTGGTCGAGATCACCGGCGTCGTGAAATGGTTCGACGTCGCCAAGGGCTTCGGCTTCATCGTGCCCGATAACGGCATTCAGGACGTGCTGCTGCATGTCTCCTGCCTGCGCCGCGACGGATACCAGACCATTCTCGAAGGAACCCGCATCGTCGCCCTCATCCAGCGGCGCGACCGGGGCTTTCAGGCTTTCCGCATCCTGTCGATGGATCAGTCGACTGCCGTTCACCCCTCGCAGCTGCCGCCGGTGCGCACCCATGTGCAGGTCACACCCTCGAGCGGGCTTGAGCGCGCCATCGTCAAGTGGTTCAACCGCACCAAGGGTTTCGGCTTCCTGACGCGTGGCGAAGGAACCGAGGATATTTTCGTGCATATGGAAACGCTGCGTCGTTTCGGCCTGACGGAACTGCGCCCCGGCCAGGTGGTGCTGGTGCGTTATGGTGATGGCGATAAGGGTTTGATGGCGGCGGAAATCCATCCCGATAATCCTGCCCCGATCGGGATGTCCCACTGATGACCGCCTTGTTTCGCACAGTGATGAAGAGCGCCGTTCTGGCGCTTCTTTTTTTCACCTTCGCAGGCGTCGCCCAAGCCCAGCAGCAGAATTTCAGATCCGAGCCGCTGACGATCGAAAGCGCCGCCGGGAAAAGCCATGACTTCGTTGCGGAACTTGCCCTCAACAACGCCCAGCGCGAACAGGGGCTGATGTTTCGCAAATCAATGCCACTTGAAAACGGCATGCTGTTCGATTTTGGCCAAGAGCGGGACGTGGCTATGTGGATGAGGAATACCCTTATTCCACTCGATATGCTGTTCATCGCCCGGGACGGCCGAATCACCCATATCCACGAAAACGCGGTTCCCCATTCGGAAGCGATCATCAGCTCCCGCGGAGTGGTAAAATTTGTGCTTGAACTGAATGGCGGCATTGCGAAGCGTTATGGCATCAAGCCTGGCGACATGGTGCGCAGTGCTCAGATCGGCAACCGGAAATAACATTGCCGCGTTATGGTGTCTGAAAAAGCCGGACGACGTTTCGCCCGGCTTGCAGAATATCAGTATACCGGCTCGATATGGCTCAAAATCCGGCAATTGGAGATGGAGGCGGCAAGGTTGATGGCAATATCGATCGCCTCGACCGAATCGGCCGTGCCTTCCAGATAGATCACGTCATTTTCGACGATTGCGGAAATACGCGACTTCTCAAGTCCCGTTTCGAAGGCCAGGGCAGAGGTGATCGCCTGACATACGCCAGCCATGCGGTCTCCGAAGAAGCTTTCCTGAATGCCTGACAAATTGAACATATGCGTTCTCCTTCTTATGGACATTACAACGCGCCAATAGCGGTTTTGTTCATCTCCGGTTCATCATTTCGTTCATCTTCCATTCATCTTGGAAAATTGGAACCCCCTGACCGATCACATTTTAGGTGATCGGGAACCATTTCGTGAGGCGAGCATTTCGCGCATGGGAGAGAGAACAGCCTGAAAGGGACATGAAACAGGGAGGAGAATGACATGCTGATAAACAGAACGGAGCCGTGTCACCACGCCTCGTGGATGAAGCCGGTAGCGATCCATCTGCCGCTTTGCGTAGCGGTGGAGATTTACAGCCCTCTGGTGGCGCTGGACATGTTGATGTACCGCTGGCCCGAGGAACATGGCCCGGAATATGAGGAAGCGCGCAGGAACTGCCTCGATGCGATCGCCGGAAAATGCGATATCGAAAAAGCGCGGGAATCGTTTCTCGTCGCAAGCAGTCACGCGCATATCCTGAACATCCACTAAGGTTCGTTAGCTGCGATGATGACTTTGCCCTTCTTCACGAAGGGCTTTTCTTTGCCGCCGGATCGGTGCTGCGGCGCCGTTTCCCGCACCGCGCACCCTGCCCGCCTGCCGATGATGACATGTAACTGTCACTCAAACGTTATAATCGGCAGGAACGAATTCCATGGAATCGATTGGCGCAAATCGCCGAAAGCTTGGGAGTGGAACTGGCCAGCATGGAAACTGTTTTTGCCCTTTGCGCAATTCTGCTCCTCGCCTTCAATCTTCTCGGGATTGTTCTCGCCGGCTGGCGCCTGACAAGACGTGACACGGAAAACGCACTTGTTCGGCAAAAACCGCCGGTCTCGCTGGTAGTGCCGCTGCGTGGCGTGGAAAACTTCACACCGTTGACACTCTCGCGCGCCTTTGAGCTCGACTGGCCGGATTACGAGCTGCTGTTCTGCGTTGCCGACGAACTCGATCCCGTGATCGAGGAAGTGCGCAAAGCCAGCGCCGCCTCGCCTGCGGTTTCAGCGCAATTGCTCATCGGTGATGACCGCATCAGCGCCAATCCGAAACTGAACAATTGCGTGAAAGGCTGGCGCGCCGCCCGCCACGAATGGGTCATTCTGGCCGATTCGAACGTGCTGATGCCGCCATCCTATATCGCGACCATGATGTCAGCCTGGCGGCCGGATAGCGGGCTTGTCTGCTCGCCGCCGCTCGGCTCCCGCCCGACGGGCTTCTGGGCCCATGTCGAGTGCGCTTTCCTCAACGGCTCACAGGGCCGCTGGCAATATGCGGCCGAAGCGATCGGCATGGGTTTTGCGCAGGGCAAATCGATGTTGTGGAACAAGCCGTTCCTGGAAGAGCATGGCGGCATTCGCGCGCTTGCCGCTGAAATCGCCGAGGACGCCGCCTCGACGAAGCTGGTCAGAAATGCCGGCCGCAGCGTGCACCTGGTCTCCGCCCCCTTCGAACAGCCGCTCGGCCAGCGTCATGCCGGCGAGATCTGGTCGCGGCAGACCCGCTGGGCGCGGCTGCGGCGCGTGACCTTCCCGCAATATTTCGCCCCGGAAATCCTCACCGGCGCGCTGCCCCCGCTCCTCTTCGCGCTCGCCGCCGCCCTTGCCGCGGACGTCGATCTTAGCGTCACCGCCATCGCCGTTCTCACCATCATGTACGGCCCGGAGCTGGCGCTCACAGCACTCAACCGGTGGCCGGTCTCTCTTTATACCCTGCCGGCCATGATCGCGCGCGACGTGATCATGCCCTTTGTCTGGGGGCGCAGCTGGATCGGCAGCGCGGTCGCATGGCGCGGCAATGTCATGACGATCGGCACAGCCGAGAGCACTTTGGCCGGACCATCAGCGGACTGAACGGAAGCTTTTCTTTTAAGGAGGTTGCGCCGACAAGCGGATATATTGCTTTAAATGGTCGGAGTGGAGAGATTCGAACTCCCGACCCTCTGGTCCCAAACCAGATGCGCTACCAGACTGCGCTACACTCCGCCGAGGCGATGGCTGGGGAATACACGGTTCACCCAAACTCCGCAACAGGGAAATTCATCTTTGTTCAGCCCATTCTCTCCATCGCCCAAAAGCGCCTTGGCGCCACGGGGCAGCAAAGCGATGGCAAGGGATAATCGTCTTGACTCTCACATGAAGTCGGTCCATTTCAAATTTCAGCGTTCCTGACACGATTTGGTTATTCTATTCAGGTACGTGAAGAGTAATCTGGGGTGTTGTGCCCCACCGCCCAACCGGAGCAGTTTCGACATGTCTGCGAAGATTTACCGCCCTGCAAAAACCGCCATGCAATCCGGCAAGGCGAAAACCAATGTCTGGGTTCTGGAATTCGACGCCGAAGTTCCGCGCAAGATCGATCCGATCATGGGATACACGTCCACCTCCGACATGAAGCAGCAGGTCAAGCTGACATTCGAGACGCAGGAACAGGCCGAAGCCTATGCGCAGCGCAAGGGCATCGAATACCGCGTCATCCAGCCGAAGGAAGCGACCCGCAAGGTGGTTTCCTATACCGACAATTTCCGTTTCAACCGCACCCAGCCCTGGACGCACTGAAACAAGACGACTTTAGACCGGAGCATCCCTGCCCGGCATGACGGCCCCTTAGCTCAACTGGATAGAGCAACTGCCTTCTAAGCAGTAGGTCGCAGGTTCGAGTCCTGCAGGGGTCGCCACCTTCCCTTGAAAAAACTGATGAGAAAGTCTGCTCGGATATCTGGGCAGAATGCGCCGATCGTTTCCGATGCGGTTACCTTGCCGGCGCTCCGGAGCGCATGGAAATCAGCCTCAAGCCGTAATGGGTGATGGCGGCATACAAGCCGACTATCGAGGCATAATTCACGAAAAATTCGAGCGTCGACTCGTTGAAATCCCACATGTCCAGCGAATAGCTCAGCATCAACTTCCGCCCGAACGCCATCTCGAAAGAGCTTCTTATTCCCCAAACCGCCACTGCGAGCGACATCAGCCGCAGAATGGCGGTCCGAAAGGAACTCGCGTCTGAAACGCCAACCAGTCCACGGCCGACGCTCATCACCACCTGCCAGCGCGTCCCGAGATGGATGGCGATGATGAGCAGAACCCAGTATCCCGCAAACATATGGATTTCCCGGACGGCGAAAGCGCCGCCCATCGAAGTGAAGGGCAAGAGGTCGCGGGATATCAGCAGGCTGGTCACGAGCATGATCGTCATCGCGATTGCAAGGCTTGCAATCGTCACCAGATTGACAATGCGGACGGCATCCAGCCTCCGTTTCGTCACGCCGCCATACCAGCGACGATTGAAGACGTTGTGGACGATGACCAGCGTGAAAAGCGCCGCCCCGAACAGTTCATGCGAGAGATTGTCGAGCCACCAATAGGCAAGGCAGGCAATAATCAGACCGACGGCGATGAGATCGAGCACCAGACGAAACCGCAGGACGCCGTTCATTTCAGTTCGAACCGGCGCATGTCGTTGAACGTGTAGAGAAAGTCCCTGTCGGACCGTGAGGTGTGACAGCGCTGACAGCGGGCGGTGTTCTCCTCCATGTTGATCGTGCCATCCGGCTTGAACCACTGGAACTGCCAGTCGGCGGTGCGGCGGTTCTCGTCGTAGTCCTGTCCCCAGCCCTCGCCTTTCTCCATGATGAAATAACGGAAGACCTTGCCGCCGCGATAGTCGACGAGCGCCACGTGGGTGCCGTTGGGAATGGGATCGCCGCGCTTGACGGCCTCGATCGCCTCGCGGGTGGTCATGATATGCTCGGTAACCTCACCCCGCTCCACCGTCGTATAGTGTATGAGCTTGCCGATGTCAGGCATCGTCGCACGGGTCGGCTCGGCGCGGACCTGCATGCCGACGAGGAATACGGCGCTTGTTACGAAGGCGGCGGCGCCCGCCATCTGCATGACTTTATTCAATCCATGCCTCCATCCGTCTTGGCGTATTGCTCGTCGGTCACGTGTTCCATCCACTCGACGGTCTTTCCATCAAGGGCTTCCGCCACGGCGATATGCGACATCCCGTATTCCGGTGATGCGCCGTGCCAGTGTTTGACGCCCGGAGGGATCCAGACGACGTCTCCGGGTCCGATTTCCTGAATGTCGCCATCCCAGTGCTGGACGCGGCCCTCACCCTCCGTCACGATCAGTGTCTGACCCAGAGGATGTGTATGCCACGCGGTGCGGGCGGCGGGTTCGAAGGAGACGAGACCCCCGCCGACGCGAGCGGGCGGTGGGGTCTGGAAGCGTGACTGCACCTTGACGGAACCGGTAAAATAGTCCGGCGACCCCATAGTCGTCGCCTCATTGCCGAAACGGGTCACCGTTATGGCACGGTCCGGTTCGGCAAAAGCAGTCGTGGCGCCAAGGGCCATGGCGGCGGTGATCATCGATTTTGTGTTCATGGCTTATTTCTCCGCAAACACATCTTTGGCGACCGCGACTGCGGAAACGCCGCTCGGCCAGCCCGAATAAAAAGCCATATGGGTGATGGTTTCGACGATCTCCTCCTTCGTCAGCCCGTTCTGCAGGCCGAGACGGATATGGGAGCGAAGCTGGTCAGGACGATTGAGCGCGATCAGCGCCGTGATTGTCACGAGGCTTCGGTCACGTTTGGATATTTCGGGGCGTTCCCATATGTCGCTGTAGAGAACCCCGTCGGTGAGTTCGGCCAGTTTCGGTGCGGTATCGCCCATCAATTGCTGGGCGCGCGTCTGCTGCTTTTCCGGCTGTGCCGAAGGCGTTGCTGTCTGGGCGTTTGTCATGGTGATCGAACCGAGAATGAGAGTGATACCCGTTGCGAGAAAGAGGCTCTTGGTAGGTCGTTTCAAAGGGAACTCCTTGGATGGCTTGTGTAGCAGACTCGCACGCAACGACAGGCATCGAGATGCCCGGTGCCGCCACGAAACCTGGATTTGGATGAAGGGTGGATAAACCGTCGTTGACGGTCTTAGGCCAGCGTCCGGCCGAAGAACGGTGTGAGCTTGTCAAGCGCCGCCTGCACATATTCGGGCACCCAATAGGTCTCGATATGCTTTGCGCCCCTGATCAGGAAGAGTTCCTTGTCCTTCGTGCCGGTAGCCTTGGCGAAAGCATCTTCCGTTAGGTAAAGCGTGTCTGCTTCACTACCGGCAATCATCAACAGCGGAACGTCGATGAGTTCGAGTTCGTCCGTCGCATCCCAGCGCATCAGGTCCATCAGGCTGCTCATCGTATATTTGAAGGTCGAGCCCGGATGCGCGTTGGTTCGCCAGTAGTAGTGATAGCCCTGCCGATAGAGATCGAAGGGCAGAGCCTCGATCTGCGCATCCGTGAGGTTCGCGTCGCCGGCATAAAGAACGTCGCCACCGGCCGCTTCCTGCGCCCGGGCCAAAGAGGCCTGCTGCAGCCGCTTCTGGATCGTATCCATCTGGCTGTCCTTGAAGCCGTTGCGGCGCACGCGCCCGGAGTTGAACATGCTGAGCGTCGCCACCGCCCTAAAACGCTTGTCGGTCTTGGCCGCCGCCAGCGAGTAACCGCCACCGCCGCAGATGCCGAGCAGCCCCAGACGCGCCGTATCCACGCCGGGGAAGCCGCTGATGAAGTCCGCCATCCCGTGGATGTCCTCGATGCGGTTCTGGGGCTTGTCGACGCTGCGTGGCGTGCCGCCGCTGCCACCCTGATAGGCGGCATCGGCCGAAATGGTGATAAAGCCCCGTTCGGCCAGACGCTGGGCGTAGAGGCCGGTCGTCTGCTCCTTCACGCCGCCATTCGGATGCGCAAGCACGATGGCAGGATACGTCTTGCCGGGATCGTAATTGGCCGGAGTATAGACGTTGGCGACGATGTCGAGGCTGTTCAGCCTGTATGTCACCGGGTGGATGTTCACCTTGCCGGGTTCGTTTTTGGTGATCGCCCCATCATAAGCAAGCGTGAAAGGGTTCTGCCTGTAGTCGGCTGCGGCAGCTTGGGTCGTCGTCATGGTTGACACTCCTAACATTGCACCGGAGATGAAGAGAGCCGACGCTCCGAGGAACTCGCGTCTCTTTCCGTTAATGATATCATTCGCCATCGTCAGGCTCCTTGTTGATCGGAAATGGTCTGATGGGGATGCGCGCAACGGCAGTTTCACGCGAACGCACCCGT
This sequence comes from Rhizobium oryzihabitans, assembly GCF_010669145.1. Lineage (NCBI taxonomy): Bacteria > Pseudomonadati > Pseudomonadota > Alphaproteobacteria > Hyphomicrobiales > Rhizobiaceae > Rhizobium > Rhizobium oryzihabitans. The sequence continues at coordinate 189,036 of NZ_CP048632.1, read as the reverse complement.
GCTTCAGTCCAGCTTCTTGTCGGCGAGGAACTTCGAGATCTGGTCGGCAATCTCGACATTGTTCTGGTCCGACATCAGGAAATGCGTGCCGCCCTTGATGCCGATCTCCGGCAGGTGGACAAGCGCTGCATCGCCGCCATGCTTATTGACTGTCTCCACCCACAGCTTCGCCATGGCCAGCCTTACACGCCAGTTGTCCTGTCCACGCTCCGTGGTCGGTTCGGTCGGGAAATTGTCGCCGTAATAAATGACGATCGGCAGGCGTGTCAGCTTCTCGAAGTCGGCAACAGGCACGGCCTCAGCCTTCAGCGTGCCGGCGGCACTCGGCATTTCAGCAGGCACCTCACCTTCCGGGAAGATGAAACCACTGCCGGGCTCCAGCGCCACGATGCCCTTCACATTCGGGTTCTTGATGGCCGTCAGCCAGCCGGGACCACCTGCCTGCGAATGGGTGAACAGGATGCCGGGTCCTGTTTTGGTAAAAAGTGCCGACATGGCATCCGAAATCAGCTTGGCGTCGTATGGCCCGGTGTTCGGCGTGACCGAGCGCAGGAACTGGTCGAGCGCTGCCGGATCACGGGAGAATTGCGCGTTGTCAAAATAGTTCGGCCACTTGCCGATGCGGAACTGGTCGAAGAACAGCTGGTCGTAGGGCGTCGGCTCGATCGTCGTTGCGACCGTGCTGTTGCCCGCGCGACCTCGGCGCGGCTGGTCGACGAGGTAGGTGGAGTAGCCACGGCGCAGGAAGATATTCTGAAAACCTTCGCGACCGTCAGGCGTCGTCTCCCAGCTCCGTCCCGACTGAAATGCGCCATGCAGCATGACGATCGGCAGCGGCTTCGGGTTTTGTGGAACCTGATGGAACACATAGGCATGGTCGCCATGCAGCGTCTGGCCTTCGGCCGTCGGCGCGTTGTTATTATAGGTGCCGGGCTTGCTCGACACCGTGCCGCCAACCGCGAAGCTGCCCTGCTGCTCAATGACAAACGGCTCGGCCTTTGTCGCGGTCTGCGCAAACGCGACGCTCGAAGACGCGGCAATGGCGGAAAATATGAAGACTGAAATGGTTTTGGTAAAAATTCTTGGCATGGCTCTCTCACAACATGACGTTGAAAGAAGGCTACGCGACCGGCATTCCGGTGATTAGATACCCATTTACGATTGAAGCCATTAGCTCCGCTTATCAATCACTTTTAGTTCATTAGGGCGTTATCCGCGATATCGCAGCGCGTCCACCACGAGTGCGAAAGCCGGAGACGCGTGACGCCGATTTGGATAATAAAGATGGTAGCCGGAAAAAGGCGCGCACCAATCTTCGAGAACCCGGATCAGCGTTCCCTTCGCGATATCCTCCGCAACGATGTCCTCAGGCATATAGGCAAGGCCAAGACCCCGTTTCGCGGCATCGAGGCGCATGGCGATGTTGTTGAAGACGAGTTGCCCTTCCACTCTCACCTTGAGTTCATGGCCATCCTTTTCGAACTCCCAGAAAAGGATGTTGCCGTAGGTCGGCATGCGTATCTGGATGCAATTATGCGCCGTCAGATCCTCGGGCACCTCTGGCCAGGGGTTCTGCCGGAAATAGGATGGCGCACCCACCACGGCCATGCGCATTTCGGGGCGATCTTGACCGCGATCATGTCCTTCGCAAGTTGCTCGCCGAGCCGCACGCCGGCGTCGTAACGCTCCGCAACGATATCCGTCAGCCCGTAATCGACGGTAATCTCGACATTGATATCAGGGTAATTCGGAAGGATTTTGTCCAGCGCTGGCGCAAGGACGGAAATGGCGGCATGTTCCCCCGCCGTGATGCGCACTGTGCCCGCGGGCTTATCCCGCATGTCGCTCAGTGCCGAAAGCTCGGACTGAATCTCGTCGAACCTTGGACCTGCTGTCTGAAGCAGACGCTCACCGGCGGCCGTGGGTGAAACGCGCCTCGTCGTTCTCGTCAACAACCTCAGGCCCAGCCGCTCTTCAAGGCCGCGCACCGTCTGGCTCAACGCGGACTGCGAGACACCCAGCTTGACGGCCGCCCGGGTAAAGCTCTGCTCGCGCGCCACCGTGACGAAGGCGGCCAGATCGTTGAAGTTCTCCTGCGGCATTCATTAGGCATCCTTATAGCTTCATGCTGATTACTGCCCCTATTCGAAAATGTCGGCAAGGAATATCTTTTCCATCAGACGCGGCCTCAAATGGCCCGATCAAGGAGTAGAGAAATGCTGAAACGCAAAATCGGAAGCCTCGAAGTCTCCGCCCTCGGCCTCGGCTGCATGAGCATGAGCGCGGCCTATGGGCCAGCGGCCGATAAAGCGGAGATGATCAAGCTGATCCGTTTCGCCCATGAGCAGGGCATCACGCTGTTCGATACCGCCGAGGCTTATGGCCCCTTCGTCAACGAGGAACTTCTCGGCGAGGCGCTCGCCCCCATCCGCGGCGGGGTCGTCATCGCCACCAAGTTCGGCTTCGACATCGACCTTGAAACAGGTGAACGTCGCCACGGCACCAACAGCCGCCCGGAACATATCAAAGCCGTCGCAGAAGCGAGCCTCAGGCGTCTCAGGACCGACCGCATCGACCTGTTCTACCAGCACCGCGTCGATCCGGCTGTGCCGATCGAGGATGTCGCAGGCGCTGTGAAAGATCTGATCGATGCAGGCAAGGTCAAGCATTTCGGCCTCTCCGAAGCGGGTGTGGGCACCATCCGCAGGGCTCATGCCGTTCAGCCCGTCACCGCCGTCCAGAGTGAATATTCCCTGTTCTGGCGCGGGCCTGAGGCAGAACTCCTTCCCGCACTTGAAGAACTTGGGATCGGCTTCGTACCGTTCAGCCCACTCGGTGCCGGCTTCCTGACGGGCAAGATCGACGAAAATACCAAATTCGACCCAACCGATTTCCGCAATGCCGTTCCCCGGTTTTCCCCCGAGGCCCGCAAGACCAACCTCGCCCTGGTCGACGCCATCAAGGTCATAGCAGACACCAAGCGATCGACGCCTGCCCAGGTAGCGCTCGCCTGGCTACTGGCGCAGAAACCCTGGATCGCCCCGATCCCCGGCACGACCAGGCAGCACCGTCTTGAAGAAAACCTTGGGAGTGTCGATCTTGAACTGACGTCGACCGATCTTGCGGACATCAACACGGTTCTTTCGAAGATTGAAGTTGTCGGCAACAGGCTTCCAGACGCGGTCCTGAAGATGACCGGCCTCTGATTTGGACGGCAATGCCGTAGGGACCTGTTGGAAAATCGACTGTCCGATCTAAGCCTCAAGGGCGTTCGACAATATTCATCGAGACCACGACGCGCCGGAAAATGCTCCGGCGCGTCGTGTTTTTCAGGATCCCTTTTTCAAGATTGCAGCCACCCGCTCGGCCATTCTGGCGAGAGCATCCTTGGGCGTCAGCGCGCCGCGCTGGAGCTGATCGAGAATCTCAGCCTGCGCTTTCCAGACTGTGCTGCCCATATTGTTGGGATAGGCATACCAGGTGGCCGCATTGTCCATCTGCGCGAATACAGTTCGGAAATTCGGATTGGCGGCGTAGAATTCCGTCAGGAGGGCCGCGGAATTCCGGTTCGTCGGCATGTAACCCGTCGTCTGTGCAATTTGCGCCTGAACCTTGGCGCTGGTCAGATATTTGACGAATTTCCACGCCGCATCCTGCTTTGCGGGCTCCTGAGCCAGGATGACGACGGCGTTACCGCCGGTGGGCAGACCGCCCTTGTTCCTGTCGGGCATGGGATAACGGACCGTGCGCATATCGAAACGACCGCCAACGGCCTTGGTGAAGTTTGCGACGCCGGAGGGTGAAGCGACGACCATGCCGAGCTTGCCGGCGAAGAACTGCTGGTGGGCGGGGTCGGTGCTGGTATCGACGGCCATGCCGGTTTTCAGCGAAATGTCCTGCGCCAATTGCAGCGCCTTCAGGCCGGTTTCGTTGTCGAAACCGATCCCGGTCTCATCGGCATTGACGATGCGGCCGCCTTGCGAAAGCACCATGAGTTGCCAGTACCAGTCGCTGGCAAGTGCCCCGACCGAGAAGTTGAGACCGGCAACATCGCTGCTCGAAGCCTTGATCCTGTTGGCGAGGTCGATAACGGCCTGCCATTCATCGGGAAATTTATCCATCGAGCCGCCGGCTTTTGTCACCAGATCGGCGTTTACGTATAGGATGGGGGTGGATGCATTGAATGGAAGCGCAAATTGCTTGCCCTCGACCTGGCCAAGATTGAGTACGGATTCCGCATAATTCTCCTTGGTCCAGCCGGCCGTTTCCTTATCCATGAACGGCTGGAGGTTAACGGCGAGACCGCGCTCCTCAAGCGTCTTGACAAGCGGACGCAGCCACGAATATGCAGGCAGGTAAATATCCGGCAGGTTGTTGGTCAGCACATCGCGCATGATCGTCTGATGCGCCTTGGCATAATCTTCTGCCGGCACCTGCAGGTTGATGGCGATGCCCGGATTGTCCCGCATGAAATCCTTGACCACAGGCTGGAGAAACGCCGCCGTGCTGGGATAGGCATGGAAGAAATTGAGGGTGATATCGGTCGATTGCGCCTTGGCCGGAACGGCAAGGGCGCTGGCGATCGCCGCCGCGACAAATGCGAAGATTGTCTTGGTCTTCATGGTATTTTGATCCTTTGAGATACCGGTTGACTGCATCAGGCCTGTCGGGTTGCCGCCCGGCAGGCCTGTTTCTCATTTCACTCCGCTCATGGTTACGCCCTGGACGAAGCGTCGTTGCGATGCCAGAAACAGCAGTATGAGCGGGGCGGCAACAAGCGTGGCGCTGGCCATGAGCGCGCCGAAATTGTCGCCACCCTCCTGACCTTTGAAAAACAATATGCCGAGCGTCGGCGGAGCCAGCTCGGCCGACCTGATGACGATCATCGGCCAATAAAGATCGTTCCAGTGAAAGCTGACGGAAAATACCGCGAAGGCCGCAATGGCGGGCAGCATGGCTGGCAGGACGACGCGGGCGACAATTTCGATTTCCGTCATGCCGTCAAGTCGCGCTGCTGCGAGAATATCGTCGGGAAAGGATTTGATGAACTGGCGAAACAGGAGGATTGCGAAAGCCGAGGTGAGATAGGGCAGCATCATGGCAAAGTAACTGTCCAGCAGCCCGAATTCGGCAAGCGTCAGGAAGATCGGCAAGGCGGGCACCTGAGCGGGCACGGCCAGCGTCACAAGCACCAGGGCGAACATGAACCGCGCCCCCCGAAACTCATATTTCGCAAGCGCGAAGGCACAGGTAACGGTGGTCAATATTTGAAAGAACAGGATGCCGCCACAGACGATGATGCCATTGGCTATGAAGCGCAGCAACGGCGTCTCGAACAGCGCGCGACCGTAATTGTCGGACAGCGCCTGAATGGGCGTGATCGGATCAGCCACCGCCCCAAAAATTTCGCCGCTTGACCGCAACGACGCCTGCACCATCCACAGGAAGGGATAGGCGATGACGAAGGCGCCACTCAGCAGGACGATGTGCGCTGTCACGGAATTGAACAGGGAGCGTGACACGGGCTTCATCGGTAGTGCGCTCTCTTATCCAGCAGGAAAGCCTGCACAATGGAAAATGCGGCAAGCAGGGCGAGGAAAACCACCGTCAGGGCGCTGCCATAACCGATCTTCAGGGCCTCGAAGGTCTCGCTGTAGACTTTATAGAGCAGCATGTCGGTCGCGCCGTTCGGTCCCCCGCGCGTCAGCACTGCAACCGTATCGAACACCTGGAAGGCCTGGATCGAACTGAGCATCACAACGACAATGGTGGTCGGTGAAAGCAGCGGCCAGACGACATAACGCAGCCGGTCGAAAAAGCCATCGACGCCGTCGAGCCGGGAGGCTTCCTGTAACTCCTTGGATACGGTCGCCAGACCGGCGAGAAAGAGAACCAGATTGAAGCCGACGAGATGCCAGATACCAATGATCGCCAGACCGAAGAGAGCATAGTCGGCATTCGCGAAGAAATCGATCGGCGTCAACCCGACCGATGCCATCAGTTGCGCAAGCGGGCCGATGCGTCCGTTCAGAAGGAAACTCCACACGATGGACATTGCCGTGAGCGTACCGGTCACGGGCAGAAAATAGATGATTTCGTAAAAGCGGCGCGTCGTCGTCCGTCCATGAACCAGCAAAGCGAGGACGAGTGCCAGCACTACCGAGCCGGGCACGACGATCGCGGTGTAGATGGCGCTGTTGTTGAGCGCCCGCCAGAAATAGGGATCCTGCAACAGCTGCGCATAGTGGCTGAGACCGATGAAACGCACCGCAACGCTTCCCAGTTCATAGTCGGTGAAGCTCAGGGCAAAGACCGTCAGCACCGGCAGAATCGTCGTCGCCGTCAGAAGAAAGAAGGCCGGACCCGCGAATAGATAGGCAAGGGCCGCAAACCCCGGTCCGCTGGCGGAGACCCTAACGGAAAGCAGCATGTGAGCCTCCCGCCGCAACGCCCGCATCCACGATCCCGGCGTCGATCCGCACTCCCAGGCTGTCGAACAGCAGCGCATCCGCACACGTGATGCGCAGCCATGCGATGTCACCGGACCTGCTGTATTTTGGCTGTGTGTTGAAAGTTTCGGTACGAAGCTGCACCCGCACCGGACCTGAACCGAGCCGCGCTCCATCCAGTCGCAGGATCACTTCCGCGCCGAGACGCTCCGTCCTGACGACGGGAAGTGCAAAATGCGCCCCGCCACCCTCAGCCGACACAAGCTCGATCGATTCCGGGCGCACACCGAGACGGTAGCTTCCGTTACCGACGGACGGCGCGCGCAAACCCAACTGTACGCCAGCGGCAACGAGATCGCCCCTCTCCTCCACATCGACCGGCAGGATGTTGATCGGTGTCGCACCAATAAAACGGGCAACCGACAGGCGCGCCGGACGCCGGTAAATATCGTCCGGGGAACCGAACTGAACGATTCTCCCCTCGTCCATGACCGCAATACGATCGGAGAGCGCCATTGCTTCCGTCTGATCATGGGTCACGAAAATGAATGTAATACCGGTGCGGCGGTGCAGCTCGGAAATCTCGTCCCGCAGCTGCAGCCGCAACCGGGCATCCAGATTGGAGAGCGGCTCATCCATCAGAAAAACGGCGGGCTGGCGTACCATGGCCCGCCCAACCGCCACCCTTTGACGCTGGCCGCCGGAAAGTTGTGATGGCCGGCGCTCCAGAAAAGCGTCCAGTTCCAGCTGCGTGGCGACGGCCTGAACATCCTTATCGATACCGCTCCAGATCGCCCTCGCCCCGCCGATATGACGGCCGATCAACGGCAGACGTTGCAAAAAGGAAAGCCGGTTCATCATCAGCGGAATGGCGATATTCTGCCGCACGCTCATATGCGGATAAAGCGCATAGGACTGGAAGACCATGGCGACATCACGCATTTTCGGCGCAAGCCCGTTCAGCGGTACCGAACCGATGCGAATTTCACCTGTATCCGGCGTATCCAGTCCGGCGATGAGACGCAGAAGTGTGGATTTGCCGCATCCGGACGGCCCAAGCAGGGTCACAAACTCCCCTGACTCAACCTCAAGGCTCACGTCGCGCAATATCTCGACATTGCCGAAGCGTTTTCCCAAGCCGTTGATCGTGAGTTGCCGTCCCACAAATTTCTCCACCAAGAATGAATGCGTGAAAAACTCTAAAAATTAAAAACAATGGAGATTTTCTTCATGCCTATGCAAAAAAAATATCGCCCGTAAGGAGCGAATTTAGCTATGCAGCAGAACTAATCGATCGACATGACAGCAGGATGAAGCGTGAGGCTGGCCACTCAAATCCCTCGTCGTTCCAGCATCTCGTCGTCCAGCGCCTGGGCCAGCGCTTCGACCACGACGACGAAAGGCGCTATATAGCGGATCGATCCCTCCATGGGCCAGGGCCCGGGCAGGTGAAACGGCAGGACGTGGTCGGCAATGTCGGCAAGTGGTCCTTTTTCCCGCGCGGTGATCGCCACGGTTTTCGCGCCCGCTTCCTGCGCCGCCTTCATAAAATCCAGCGTATCGGCTGTAATGCCCGAAAGCGAAACGGCAAAAGCCATGCCGTTCGCGGGCAGTTTCTGTGCCGCAATATAGGCCAGGCGACTGTCGGTCACACAGAAGACGGGAACACCCAATCGCAGCAGCCGGTATTCCAGCAGCGAGGCGCATATCTGCGAAACGCCGCCGCCAAACACCACCGCCCGCGGCGTCGCCGAAATGACGCGAGCCAGAGTCGCCATGTCGGCAACATCGACAAGCTCGGCGGTTTTTTGAATGGACAATTGCAAAGACGAATTCAGGCGTTCGATCCCCAGGTCGGCATTTGCCTTGGCTTGCCCAGAAACGAAGTTGCGTTCCGTTGCAATATCATCGACGAGGGCAAGCTTTATGTCGCGAAAGCCGTGAAAACCCAGAAGCCGACAAAACCGGATGATCGTTGCCTGCCCGGTGTTCGTCGCCTCCCCCAGCTCGACGATCGTCTGGTTGATAACCCGTTCCGGATAGAGTGACACATAGCGGCCGATGCGCGCCACCGCACCGGACATATCATCGATCCGCCTGGCAATAAGATCAGCAACGCTATTTTTCCCGCTGAGGGTCTTGCGGTATTCTTTCAACGATCTGCTTTCGGTTTGCGCCAGCAAGGCCGGCAGCACTCGTGTGGAAACTCGGGCAAGGAAATTTCTCTCACATCTGTGCGGCATGCCGCTTTGTCCGATCTCAACCAATAGAACACAGGCCGCGTTCATTGCTTTGGAGGCATTACCCCTGCCCGAACAACGTGAAGTACCCCCACGCGGCCGCGAAGAATAAGATCACGGCGGCAATCGTCAGGGCCTTTTTTGCTTTCGGCCCCAGCGGTTCGCGCGGTTTTTTCGGCGGCACCGGTTTGCGGAACTTCACCACATTGTCGTTCATTCTATCATCGTCCTGCATGTCGCGGCTGAAACCGGTGCCACATCAATGGCATCGGCCTTTACGGATTCCTATCTACCAGACCAGAGCTATCATAAATATTACCAAGTTTTCACTTCCTCCTTGGGGCAAGCTATGTCACTTCCCACAATCAGAGGAATACAAACAGCGACAGACGGACCGGAAAACAGGGTTGGCGACAATCCCCTGTGGTATTTTGAATTTTGCGGGTGACGAGAATGAATGATGCCAACAGCAATGGCCACGACACGGAAAACAGCCAGCCCGATCTGCGGGAGATTCTGGGTACGAACAGGTCAGGCAGGAAGAAGAAGTCGCGCCGCTATCTCTATGTCGCAGCTGCCATCGTGCTGATCGGCGGCGGCCTTGGCTATTACTACCAGTCGCGTGCCGCAGGCGTCGCCTATAATTACGTCACGGAAGCGGCGAAACAGGGTGACCTTTCCGTCATCGTCACCTCCACCGGTTCAGTCCAGCCAACGGATCAGGTTGATATATCGAGCGAATTGTCCGGCACGGTGCGCAAGGTCAATGTCACCTACAATACCCCGGTCAAATCAGGTGATATTCTGGCGGAGCTCGACACCAACAAGCTGGAAGCCGACGTGCAGAGCGCCCGCGCCAAGCTCGCCTCCGCCAAGGCCAATGTGCTGAAGGCGCGCGCCGATCTCGGCTCGGCAAAGACCTCCATGGAGCGCCTGCGGTCCCTCGTGCAGAGCCGGGTGTCCAGCCAGCAGGATCTGGACGCCGCGCAATTCAGCCACGATGCCGCCGCGGCCACGCTTGAAGTCAACGAGGCCACCGTGCTTTCGGCGGAAGCGGATCTGAGGCTTGCCGAGGTCAATCTCGGCAAGGCCAAGATCGTCTCGCCCATCGATGGCGTCATCCTCACCCGCAGCGTCGATCCCGGCGCCACCGTCGCCTCCTCGCTCAATGCCCCTGTTCTCTTCACCATCGCCGGCGATCTGCGCCATATGGAGTTGCAGGTCTCGGTGGATGAGGCGGATGTGGGTAAGGTCGAAACCGGCCAGAAGGCCAATTTTAACGTCGATGCCTATCCCGACCGCAGCTTTCCGGCTGAGATCGAAACCGTCCGCTTCGCCTCGGAAACCGTATCCAACGTCGTGACCTACAAGGGGATATTGACAGTCGACAATGAGGAGTTGCTGCTGCGCCCGGGCATGACGGCGACCGCCAATATCATCGTCGAGGAAATCAAGGATGCCCTGCTGGTGCCGAATTCCGCGCTTCGTTATACACCGCCGCGCGAATCCGCCTCCCGTGGCGGTGGGCTGATGAGCCTGTTCCGCCCGCCCCGCATGGGCCGCTCGCAGAACCGCGACGCCGGCCCGGCGGCAACGGCCAAAAGAACGGTCTGGGTGTTGCGCAACAACAATCCGGTCTCCGTCGCCATCGAAACCGGTTCCACCGACGGCCAGCATACCGTGGTAAAATCGGGCGAGTTGAAAGCCGATGACCAGGTGATTACCGACGCAACGGCCCGCAACGCAGGCTGACGGAGGACAAGCCCATGCAACAGCCGCCGCTCATCGAATTCCGCAATGTCGTCAAGCAATATGGCCGCGGCGAAGCGACGATCCGCGCGCTTGACGGCGTCAGCCTGTCTATCCGCGAAAAGGAATTTGTCGCCATCATGGGACCATCGGGCTCGGGCAAATCCACCTCGATGAACATCATCGGCTGCCTGGATGTACCGACAGCTGGCGAATATCTGTTTCAGGGCGTGCCGACCAGCGGCTTCGACAATGAACATCTGACGCTGCTGCGCCGGCATATGCTCGGCTTCGTCTTTCAGGGCTTCAATCTGCTGTCACGCACCTCGGCGGTGGAAAATGTCGAGCTGCCGCTGGTCTATCGCGGCATGAAGGCATCGGAGCGGCGCGCCCGCGCCATGGAGGCGCTGGCGCAGGTGGGTCTGAAAGGCCGCGAGGATCACACCACGCAGGAGCTTTCCGGCGGCCAGCAGCAGCGTGTGGCCATTGCGCGCGCCATCGTCACCCGCCCTGCCCTGCTTCTCGCCGACGAGCCGACCGGCAATCTTGATACGAAAACCAGCGCCGAGATCATGGATCTTATCACCTCCCTCAACCGCGACAGGGGCATCACGGTGGTCATGGTCACCCATGAAGAGGATATCGCCGCCCATGCCGGGCGTCTCCTGCGTTTCGTCGATGGCCATCTTGCCTCCGACAGCGCGACGGACAAAAAGGAGACCGCCGATGTTCTTTGAAACGTCGCGCCTTGCGCTGCGCGCCATCAGCCGCAACCTGCTGCGCTCCTTCCTCACCGTGCTCGGCGTCGTCATTGGCGTCGCCGCCGTCATCGCCATGGTCACCATCGGCAACGGCACGACGGAACAGGTGAAATCGGAATTGTCACGGCTCGGCACCAACATGCTGTTCGTACGCCCCGGACAGTTCGGGCCCGGAAGGGCGAGCACCGAGGCCAAGCGCTTCGATGACCGCGATGTCGAGGCCATTCGCAACCAGATCAGCGGCGTGCGTGCCGTGGCGCCGCAGAACCGCAGCTCGGCCGCCACCGTCATTTTCGGTGGCAAGAACCACCAGACAAGTGTCATCGGCACCACCAACGACTATCTGATCGCGCAGGACTGGACCATCGCGCTCGGGCGCGATTTCCAGCCGGCCGAAGATCGCGGCGGCCAGATCGGCTGCATCATCGGCGAAACGGTGCGGCAGGAACTCTTCGGTGCAGAGAACCCGGTGGGACAGACGATCCGCGTCAGCAACATCTCCTGCCCCGTCATCGGTGTGTTGGGCAGAAAAGGCCAGTCCGGCCTCGGCGACGATCAGGACGACACGGTCATCATGCCGCTGAAAATCCACCAACGGCGCATCGGCGGCACCACCACCATTTCCTCGATCATGGTTTCGGCGCAGGACGGCGTTTCGACTGCCAAGGTGCAGAGCGACCTGCAGAACCTGCTGCGCGAACGCCGCCGCATCGGCATCGGCCGCGAGGATGATTTCACCGTCAACGACATGACACAGATCGCTTCGGCCATGACCGGCACAACGACGCTGCTGACCGGGCTTTTGGGCGCAGTCGCAGCCGTCAGCCTGCTGGTTGGCGGCATCGGCATCATGAACATCATGCTGGTCTCGGTGACGGAACGCACCCGCGAGATCGGCATTCGTCTCGCCATCGGTGCGCTGGAGAAGCAGGTCCTGACGCAGTTTCTGGTGGAAGCCGTGATGCTCTCCGCCTTCGGCGGCATCGTCGGCATCCTGACCGGCCTGGGTCTGGCTTACGGCGTCGTCAGCTTTCTCAACGTGCCCTTCGTCACCAGCCCGTCGATCATCTTCCTCGCCTTTGCCTTCTCGGCTGCCATCGGGGTGATTTTCGGCTATTTCCCGGCGCGACGGGCGGCAAGCCTGAGCCCGATCGAGGCTTTGCGGCACGAGTGAGACAAGCCGTCGAGGCTGCAACGGCCCCGACGTAACAGATTGATGATTCACGGAGGGCTTCGATGTTCAAATCGGTATCTGACAGCGCCGCCGCCGCGGACGGCGGTTCGCTCGCGCTCTTCGTGGAACGAATTGACGGACAGACGGAGCTGTTTGTGATCAATCGCTCCCTCGCATCACGCGGAACGCCTGACTATAACAAGATCACTTCGAGCCTTCGGCCGCTTGCCAACAAGGATTGCGCGATGATCGCGGCGGCTCTCGAGCCGCTGTTGACAACGACACCATCGATTCATCCGCTGGCGGATTTCATCGATACGCTGAAACAGCAGTCATGATCCTTCGAAAGCTGATTTGCGCGTGGCGCAGTTTGCGGAAAATGAATCTGAAACCTCTCATCCGTCATCCTCGAGCTTGACCCGGGGATCTACAAAGGTCTCAAGGCATTTGACGGGAATGGATCCTCCGGTCAAGCCCGAGGATGACGTCGTGTTTGTGGGAGCGCTGTGTGCATAGGAAAGGTCTGTCTCTCCCTCGCAGAGATAGCGTAACCAATCAAACGCTGGCTTCAGCCTCACGCTGCTTCGCCAGCGCCGCCAGATCGGCGGGCTTCAACTCGACCGATTCACCGCAGCCGCAGGCGGATGTCTGGTTCGGATTGTTGAAGGTGAAACCGGAGCGCATCTTGGTCACTTCGAAATCCATCCGCGTGCCGAGCAGATAAAGCACGGCGGAAGGCTGAACCCAGACCTTTGCGCCTTCGAATTCAACCAGATCATCCTTCGCATCCGGTTCGGTCACGAGGTCGATGGTATATTCCATGCCCGCGCAGCCGCCCTTCTTGATGCCGACGCGCACGCCCCTGGCATCCGGTCCGGAATTTTCGACGATTGCTTTAACGCGCGAGGCGGCAGCCCCGGTCATGGTCATGATCGCAAAGCCCATGGGCTTAATTCTCCTTCGACAATCGAGTTCAAGGCTCGATGCTTATGGATTTCAATTTAGTAGCGCCTGAGAGTGTCATCAAGGGATGACATCAGTCAAATCACGTCAATACCAGCCGACAGCGACCTGTGCTTCTTCCGACATGCGGTCCGGCGTCCATGGCGGATCGAAGGTCATTTCGACCACGACACCGGAGACACCCTCGACGGCGCCCACGGCATTTTCCACCCAGCCTGGCATTTCACCGGCCACCGGGCAACCGGGCGCCGTCAGCGTCATGACGATCTTGACCATCCGGTCATCCTCGATGTCGATCTTGTAGACGAGACCGAGTTCGAAGATATCGGCCGGAATTTCCGGGTCGTAGACGGTCTTCAGCGCCGCGATCACGTCATCGCTGAGGCGCGCCAGTTCATCAGGCGGGATAGACGACGGCTTTGCCGCGTCTTCGGTCGTATCCTGGGTCTTTGCAGTGGCTTCGGCAGTCATGGTCTTAAACCTCAATCCTGATCTCTTATCCCGATATCAGGCGAAAAATTTGCGCGCATATTCCAGCGCCTCAACAAGAGAGTCTACTTCGCCGCGGGTATTGTAAAGGCCGAACGATGCCCGGCATGTGGAGGTGACGCCGAAGCGTTTCAAGAGCGGCATGGCGCAATGGGTGCCCGCACGCACGGCAACGCCGCGCCGGTCGATCACCATCGAGACATCATGGGCGTGAATGCCCTCAAGCTCGAAGGAGAAGATGCCGCCCTTGTCCGGCGCATTGCCGATGATGCGCAGCGAATTGATCTCGCGCAACCGCTCGGCAGCATAAGCGGCAAGATCGGCCTCGTGTGCTGCAATCGCGGCGCGGCCGAGATTGTCCATGTAATCCAGCGCGTAACCGAGGCCGATGGCCTGCACGATGGGCGGCGTACCGGCTTCGAAACGGTGCGGCGGCTCGTTATAAGTTACATTGTCTTCGGTAACGTCGAGGATCATCTCGCCGCCGCCCTGGAACGGCCGCATCTCGCGCAAGCGGTCGGCCTTGCCATAAAGCACGCCGATGCCCGAGGGACCGTAAAGCTTGTGGCCGGTCATCACATACCAGTCGCAATCGATATCGCGCACATCGACCGGCATGTGAACCGCGCCCTGCGAACCATCGATCAACACCGGAATGCCGCGCTCATGCGCGATACGGCAGATTTCCTTGACCGGCACGATGGTGCCGAGCGCATTCGACATATGGGTGATGGCAACAAGCTTGGTGCGCTCCGTCAGGCTCTTTTCGAAAGCCTCGATATGAAACGCGCCGTCATCATCGACAGGCACCCAGACGAGCTTCGCACCCTGCCGCTCGCGGATGAAATGCCATGGCACGATGTTGGAATGATGCTCCATGATCGAGATGACGATCTCGTCGCCTTCGCCGATCTTCGGCATGCCATAACCGTAAGCGACCGTATTGATCGCCTCGGTGGAGGATTTGGTGAAGACGATCTCATCCACCGAACCGGCGTTCAGGAAACGGCGCACCTTTTCGCGCGCCGCCTCATAGGCGTCGGTTGCGGCATTGGAGAGAAAATGCAGGCCGCGATGCACATTCGCATACTCATTGGCATAAGCATGCGAAACGGCGTCGATCACCACCTGCGGTTTTTGAGCGGACGCGCCGTTGTCGAGATAGACCAGCGGCTTGCCATAGACCTCGCGCGACAGGATCGGGAAATCCTTGCGCACGGCTTCGATGTCATAAGGGGCCGCCAATGCGGCGCGTTCGCTCTCAGGCATGATGTTCCAGCCAGCCGGAGATGATCGTCTCCAGCGCCTCTACCAGATTTTCTTCTTCCAGTTCCTCGACGATCTCGGCGACGAAGGCGTTGACGAGCATCGCCCGTGCCTTCGCCCGCGGCACGCCGCGCGCCATCAGATAATAGAGATGATTGTCGCTGATATCGGCAACCGTCGCGCCATGGCCGCACTGAACGTCGTCAGCGAAGATTTCCAGTTCCGGCTTTGCCGAGAACTCGCCATCGTCGGACATCAGAAGCGTATTGCACGCCATCTTCGCGTCGGTCTTCTGGGCATCGGGAGCCACCCGGATCATGCCCTGGAAAATGCCCTTTGCACGATCGAACACCACGTTGCGGAACACTTCCGTGGAGGTCGTGTTCGGCACGTTGTGGCCAAGAACCATCGTCACGTCGGTATGGGTTTCGCCACCCAAAAGGTTGACGCCGCGAACGATTAGGTCCGTGCCCTCGCCTTCCACGTCGATGCGCAGTTCCTGCCGCGCCAGCTTGCCGCCGGCATTGACAATGAACAGGCGAATCTTGGCATCCGCGCCGATTTTCATGCGCAGCTGGCCAAGATGGATATCGGCCGCACCCTGTTGCTGCAGGATGATCCAGGTCACTTCCGCACCGTCTTCAACGACGATGTCGCTGACGGAGGAAACAAAGGCCGCATCCGAAGTCACCGAAAGGTGACGCTCTATGACGGTCGCCTTGGAGCCCTTGCCGAAACGGACCGGGAAGCGGCTGTGAACCTGGCCTGCGCCATGGACCGCCTGCAATTCGATCGGCTTCTCGATATCGGCATCGGCCGGGATCTCGAGCACCAGACCATCGCGCACGAAGCTGCCATTGATGCGGCCAATCGCGTCATCCTTGCTGGCTTCGGCAAGACCGGCAGCAGCGGAGCCATCGAGCAGGCTTTCGGCAAAACGCGACACGCGGACGTCTTCAATCTTGCCGATATCGGCCGTGCCATGCTGCACATAGGCGACCAGCGAACCGGCAACAGTGGGTGTCTGCTTTTCGATAACAGGCGCAGGCCGGTCTTCCGGAACGGCGCGCAGCAGGCTCTTCAGATCGGTATAATGCCACGCCTCGATGCGGCGGGTCGGAAGACCGCCGGTCTTCAGATCGTCGAACAGCACGTCACGCGCGGCGACAACAGCGCCGTCGCCCGGCAATTCGCTGAACTTGGCAGTGTAAGCGTCGACCAGCGCGGTTTCCGCTGGCGTCAGCCGGTTGGTAGCTTGAATGTTCATGGACATCACCTCCTGGCCCGACTTAGGCCGCTTCACCGATGATGTCGGCGTAACCGTTGTTTTCCAGTTCCAGCGCCAGAGCCTTGTCACCCGAGCGGATGATCTTGCCCTTGTAGAGAACGTGAACGCTATCAGGCACGATGTAATCAAGCAGGCGCTGATAGTGGGTGATGACGACGGTGGCGCGATCCGGCGACTTCAGCGCATTGACGCCATCAGCAACGATCTTCAGGGCGTCGATGTCGAGACCGCTATCGGTTTCGTCGAGAACGCAGAGCTTCGGCTCCAACAGCGCCATCTGCAGGATTTCGGCACGCTTCTTCTCACCGCCGGAGAAGCCGACGTTCAGCGGACGCTTCAGCATTTCCATGTCGATCTTCAGATCGCCGGCAGCTTCCTTGACGCGGCGGATGAAGTCCGGCGTCGTCAGCTCGGACTCGCCACGCGCCTTGCGCTGCTCGTTCATCGCGACCTTCAGGAACTGCATGGTGGCGACGCCGGGAATTTCGACCGGGTACTGGAAAGCAAGGAAGATGCCCTTGGCGGCGCGCTCGGCGGCGTCCAGTTCCAGAATGCTTTCGCCGTTATAGAGAATGTCACCGGAGGTGACTTCATAATCTTCGCGGCCGGACAGGATGTAGGACAGCGTCGACTTGCCGGAACCGTTCGGCCCCATGATGGCCGCAACCTCACCGGCGGCAACCTTCAGGTTGAGACCCTTGATGATCTCGGTTTCGGTATCGGCGATCTTTGCGTGCAGGTCGATGATTTCAAGCATGGATGTATCCTAAGAATTGTGTGAGCGACGGTGCGCGAACATCGCGCACTCAAATGCATGTTTGGGTGACGATCAGCCGACCGAGCCTTCCAGCGAAATGCCGATCAGCTTCTGCGCTTCCACGGCAAATTCCATCGGCAGTTCCTGAATGACTTCCTTGACGAAGCCGTTGACGATCAGCGCGATCGCCGCTTCCTCGGGAATGCCGCGCTGCAGGCAGTAGAACAGCTGGTCTTCGGAAATCTTCGACGTCGTCGCCTCATGCTCGAAGTGAGCGGAGGAATTCTTCGCCTCGATATAGGGCACGGTATGCGCGCCGCACTTGTCGCCGATCAGCAGCGAGTCGCACTGCGTGAAGTTACGCGTGTTGGTCGCCTTGCGGTGAGCCGAAACCTGGCCGCGATAGACGTTTTCCGAAAAGCCGGCGGCAATGCCCTTGGCGATGATGCGGCTCGACGTGTTCTTGCCGAGATGGATCATCTTGGTGCCGCTATCGATCTGCTGATGGCCGTTGGAGACCGCGATCGAATAGAATTCGCCACGGCTGTCATCACCGCGCAGGATGCAGGACGGGTATTTCCAGGTAATCGCCGAGCCGGTTTCCACCTGCGTCCACGAAATCTTCGAACGGTTACCACGGCAATCGCCGCGCTTGGTCACGAAGTTGTAGATACCGCCCTTGCCTTCCTTGTCGCCCGGATACCAGTTCTGGACGGTGGAATATTTGATTTCGGCGTCATCGAGCGCCACGAGTTCGACCACGGCGGCGTGAAGCTGGTTCTCGTCGCGCTGCGGCGCCGTGCAGCCTTCCAGATAGGAGACGTAGGCGCCCTCTTCGGCGATGATCAGCGTGCGCTCGAACTGGCCGGTGTTCTTTTCATTGATGCGGAAATAGGTGGAAAGCTCCATCGGGCAGCGAACACCCTTCGGCACGAACACGAAGGAACCGTCGGTGAAGACAGCCGAGTTCAGCGTCGCGTAGAAATTGTCCGTCGTCGGAACGACCGAGCCGAGATATTTCTTCACCAGTTCCGGATGCTCGCGCACGGCTTCCGAAATCGACATGAAGATGACGCCGGCTTTCGCCAGTTCCGCCTTGAAGGTGGTGACGACGGAGACGCTGTCGAACACGGCGTCCACCGCAACCTGGCGCTTTTCGACGCCGGCGAGGATTTCCTGTTCCTTCAGCGGAATGCCGAGCTTTTCATAGACCTTCAGAAGCTCCGGATCGACTTCATCGAGCGACTTCGGGCCGGGCGTGCTTTTCGGCGCCGCGTAATAATAGAGATCGTTGAAGTCGATCTTGGGGTAGCTGACGCGTGCCCATGTTGGCTCTTCCATCGTCAGCCAGCGCTTGTAAGCCTCAAGACGCCATTCCAGCATCCATTCCGGCTCCTGCTTCTTGGCCGAGATGAAACGGATCACCTCTTCCGAAAGGCCCTTCGGGGCCTTGTCGACTTCGATATTGGTTTCGAAGCCGTATTTATACTGGTCCACATCGATCTGGCGTACCTGATCGATCGTTTCCTGAACCGCTGCCATGTCGTTCTCCAATCTCGCCGGAGCCAAGGTCCGGTGGCTTGTCAACGTATCAAGGCGGAAAGCCGCCTTATCCATCTTCGGGCAATGTCACCGCGCCGTTAAGGGGCGGAGCTTATACCCATGTAAGTGCGGGATGGCGCTTTTCACACATCCCGGCAAGCGGAAAATTGCTATTCCGCAATTCTTTGCCGCATTTTAAGCGGCCTGACCGGAAAGCCTGCGCCGCCCGGCAATTTTCGTGAACGCCGCAAGCGTCCGTTCTATATCGGCCTCATCAGTCGCATGGCCAAGGGAAATCCTGAGTGCGCCAAGCTTGGGATCACGCCCCATAGCCGTCAGCACATGGCTTTCCCCCACCTTGCCGGATGAGCAGGCCGAACCGGCAGAGAGCGCAATGCCTTCAATATCGAAAGCGATCTGCCCCGTTTCCGCCTTCAGGCCCGGCAGGGTGAAAAACGTGGTATTGCCAACGCGGGCAACGTCCTCGCCGTGGATGATCACGTCAGGCGCACTCACCCGCATGCCGTCTTCCAGCCGCGCCCGCAGAGCGGCAAGACGCGCCGCTTCAATCTCGAGATTCAGGGCAGCCACAGCGGCAGCGGCACCAAAACCGATGACAGACAGGGTATTTTCCGTGCCGGAACGATGCCCCTTCTCCTGCCCGCCGCCATGGATAAGCGGCTTCGGCATCATCACCTCGCCGCGCGAGACCAGCGCGCCAGCCCCCTTGGGGCCACCGAGCTTATGGGACGAGACAACCACGAAATCGGCATCGAGCGCATTGATATCGAGCGGGACACGACCTACCGCCTGCACGGCGTCGACGACCATCAATCCACCCGCCGCATGCACCAGCCGCGCCGCTTCCACCACCGGCTGGAGGATGCCGGTCTCATTGTTCACCAGCATGCAGGCAACCATCGGCAGGCCGGTGGAAGCATCATGCGAAGACAGAAGCGCCTCGAGTGCGACAAGATCGATGACACCCGCTGACGTAACGGGAATTTCCGTAACGTCAGCCTTGCCGAACCGGCCGCCTTCGCGAAAGGCGGGGTGCTCGATCGCGGAGACGTAAAGACGGCCATAGCGCACCGGAGCGCGCCCCATCTTGAATTCAGGCGTCAGCACCAGATTGGCGGCTTCCGTCGCGCCGCTGGTGAAGGTGACATGGGCGGCCTGCGCACCGGCAAGCGCTGCAACCTCGCGGCGGGCGGCCTCGACGGCAGCGCGCGCCGCACGCCCTTCCCGGTGAACGGAAGACGGGTTGCCGGAAAGATCGAGCGCCGACACAAGGACGTCACGCACGGCGGGCAGAAGCGGCGCCGTGGCGTTCCAGTCCATATATGTGCGCGTCAAACCCGTCATGGCGATGAGGCTTTATCCAATCTTCAATGCGCAAAAACGCATTTTTCTTGAAATTACAGTTGCGCTTGCCTTATGACACGACCCGAGTGCTTAAGCACACGCAAAGTTTCGAATTATTCTAAACTGCGTTCTAGAAAAGATGACACAGTTCGTCAAGTCTTCTCATCGGAAGAATGCGGTTGGAGAATGAAAAAACACGACCGGAGTACCAATGCCCGAAGTCATCTTTAACGGCCCTGCGGGTCGCCTCGAAGGCCGTTATCAACCCTCCAAGGAAAAGAGCGCGCCGATAGCGATCATCCTTCATCCGCACCCGCAGTTCGGCGGCACGATGAACAACCAGATCGTCTATCAGCTCTTCTATCTTTTCCAGAAGCGCGGTTTCACGACGCTCCGGTTCAATTTCCGCTCCATCGGCCGCAGCCAGGGCGAGTTCGACCACGGCGCTGGCGAGCTTTCCGACGCCGCTTCCGCCCTCGACTGGGTCCAGAGCCTGCATCCCGATTCGAAAAGCTGCTGGGTTGCCGGTTATTCCTTCGGCGCCTGGATCGGCATGCAGCTTCTGATGCGCCGTCCGGAAATCGAAGGCTTCATGTCGATTGCGCCGCAGCCCAACACTTACGATTTCTCCTTCCTCGCGCCGTGCCCCTCTTCCGGCCTCATCATCAATGGCGATGCCGACAAGGTCGCGCCTGAGAAGGACGTGAACGGTCTGGTTGAAAAGCTGAAGACCCAGAAGGGCATCCTCATCACCCACCGCACCCTTCCCGGCGCCAACCACTTCTTCAATGGCAAAGTGGATGAGCTGATGGGCGAATGCGAGGACTATCTCGACCGCCGCCTCAACGGCGAGCTGGTGCCGGAACCGGCGGCCAAGCGCATTCGGTGATTGGCTGCGCCTCTTGGCGGGCGGCTCGATTTTTCTAAAGTGATCGCAGGCGGTTGTGGCTTACCCCCCTCTGCCCTGCCGGGCATCTCCCCCTCAAGGGGGAGATCAGCTAGACGCCTGCTCCTCGCCTAAGCCTCTGCATTAAAGATGACCGGAAGGTCGCCCCGATTCGATCTCCCCCTTGAGGGGGAGATGCCCGGCAGGGCAGAGGGGGTAAGCCACACGCACCGTCCTCTATTACCCCCGCACCAAAACCCCACCCGTCACCGGCTCCTTCACCCCCGTCGTCCCCGGATAGGTCAGGGGCAAACCCTTCAGCGAGCGCACCGCCAGATAGGCCCAGGCCTCCGCCTCCATCGCCCCGCCATCGAAACCCGCCTCCTCCGCCGCGATCACCCGTGCACCGACCTTTTCGGCAAGGTCCGCGAATTCTGCCATGATCACCGGGTTCAATCGACCGCCGCCACAAACGACATAGGTCTTCGCCGCTTCGGGCAGATAACTCGCCGACTTCAGAATCGCCGCCCCCGTCAGATGCGCCAGCGTCCGCGCGCCATCCGCCAGCGAGACTTCTCCTTTTTTCGGCGGCACGAAATCGCCGCGGTCCAGCGACCGGCGGATATTGGCTGAAAAAAACGGGCTTTCCATATAACGCGCCACAAGCGACGCGACGACGCTGCCGCCAGCCGCCGTCTTCCCGCCCTTGTCGAAGGCTTTGCCCGTATGCGCCTCGATCCACTGGTCGATCAGCATATTGCCCGGCCCGCTGTCGAACGCCGCAAGCCTCCCTGCCTCGCCAATATAGGTCAGATTTGAGATGCCGCCGATATTGACAAAAACGGCCGGCGTTTCGAAGCCATCAGGCAGATTGGCGGAGAGCGCCATGTGGTAGGCGGGAATGAGCGGCGCACCCTGCCCGCCATGCACCATGTCGTTGGCGCGCATATCGTAAACCACATCGATACCGGTTTCCTCGGCCAGCAGTGCGCCGTCGCCGATCTGCACGGTCAGCGCCTCATCCGGCCGGTGCAGCACCGTCTGGCCGTGAAAACCGATCACGTCGACATCGCTGGCTTCAAGCCGGTGACGGTGGAGAAAGGATTTCACCGCCGCCGCATGGGCAAGCGTCAATTTGCGCTCGGCCTCAGCCAGATCGCCGGGGCGTTCACGCCGTTCGCGAATGGCTTTGGCCGTAACCAGCGCCTTCTGCCAGATCGCACGCAGGCCCGGATCATAGGGAAAATAACCGCTCGGCCCGTGCCGGACCACGCTTTCGCCATCCGTGTGCAAGAGGGCGATATCGATGCCGTCCATCGATGTCCCGCTCATCAGCCCGATCGCCGTTTTGACCTCGCCCACGCGCCGCTCCCTTTCAATATCGAATCATGCTGACATGAATCGCCGTTATTCATGGCCGAAACGGGTGCACTTTTCAAAAAACAATGGTAAAGCCCCCGCGTTCATTGACAGACAATGACGGCAAAGGTCCGACCAGAAAGAAAAAGGTTATGTCCAGGTTCAAGTCCGATTTCCTCCGCACGCTCGACGAGCGCGGCTTCATTCACCAGATCTCCGACGAGTCGGGTCTCGACGAACTGTTCGCCAAGGAAACCGTGACCGCCTATATCGGCTTTGATCCGACAGCGCCAAGTCTTCACGCCGGCGGTTTGATTCAGATCATGATGCTGCACTGGATGCAGCAGACCGGACATCAGCCGATTTCGCTGATGGGCGGCGGCACCGGCATGGTCGGCGATCCATCCTTCAAGGACGATGCACGGCAATTGATGACCGTCGACACCATTGAAAGCAACATCGCCTCGATCAAGCGCGTTTTCTCGAACTACCTCGATTACGACCGTGCCGACAAACCAGCCATGATGATCAACAACGGCGACTGGCTGCGCGAGATCAATTACCTCGAATTCCTGCGCGACGTCGGCCGCCATTTCTCGGTCAATCGCATGCTGTCCTTCGACAGCGTGAAGACGCGTCTCGACCGCGAGCAGTCGCTGTCCTTCCTCGAATTCAACTACATGATCCTGCAGGCCTACGACTTCGTTGAGCTGAACAAGCGAACCGGCTGCCGGCTGCAGATGGGCGGTTCGGACCAGTGGGGCAACATCGTCAATGGCATCGACCTCGGTCACCGCATGGGGACGCCGCAGCTCTACGCGCTTACATCGCCGCTTTTGACCACCTCTTCGGGTGCGAAGATGGGTAAATCGCTGAACGGCGCGGTATGGCTCAATCCTGACATGCTGTCCGCCTATGATTTCTGGCAGTACTGGCGCAACACGGAGGATGCCGACGTGTCCCGCTTCCTCAAGCTCTATACGACGTTGCCGATGGACGAAATCGCTCGCCTTTCCAGCCTCGGCGGTTCGGAAATCAACGAAGTCAAAAAAATCCTCGCAACCGAAATCACCGCTATGCTGCATGGCCGAGCCGCTGCGGAAGAAGCAGCCGAGACGGCGCGCAAGACTTTCGAGGAAGGCGCGCTTGCTGAAAACCTGCCTTCCATCGAGGTTCCGGCATCCGAACTCGATGCCGGCGTCGGTGTCCTCTCGCTCATCGTCCGTGCCGGTCTTGCCGGTTCGAACGGCGAGGCCCGCCGCCATGTCCAGGGCGGTGCGGTGAAGATCAACGATCAGGGCGTCTCCGATGAGCGCCAGATGATCGGCACCGGTGAAGTGACCGGCGACGGCGTCATCAAGCTGTCGGTCGGCAAAAAGAAGCACGTTCTGGTTCGCCCGGCTTAAGGGGCATAAAGATAGTCTTCCGGGAGCCGCGAAAACGGCTCTCGGGAGTGACGATAAGAGGCAGCGATCCCTCCACCGTCATCCTCGGGCTTGACCCGAGGATCCACAATCCGACGCACCATGGATCCTCGGATCAAGTCCGAGGATGACGTCGGGTATGAGGCTCACTCGCTATATGAGGCTTTCTCACTGAAACTCAAAAATCTGCCGGAACACACCGGGCGCGATCAGCGAGAGGGGATTGATCGTCAGCTTCGGCTGGTCCGTCTGGCCTGATAATTTGAAGGTGATGCCGAGCAGCCCCCGGTCGCGGCCGTTGCCGAGGAAGATGCCGATGAAGGGCAACTCGCCGAACAGCCGGTTCAGCCCGTAGGCTGGCATGAAGGTGCCGGTCATGTCCATGCGGCCGCTCTGGTCTTTCAACAGCCCTTGGAAGGTTGCGCCGATCTGTTCGCCGCGCACCACCCCGTTTTCCACCGCAACCGAGCCATTGACGTAAACAAGCCGGGCAAAACCGCGCTGGAATTTTTCCGAGCTGACATCGATATTGCGGCGTACCGCATTGTTGAGGCTCCTGCCATCCTCACCGGCGGGCGTGGCGACGATGTCCTGCAGCTTCGCTTCGTTGACGACGGAAAAATTGCGCAGGTCGAGCGAGCCGCTCCAGTCGCTGCCATTGGCAGTCGTCAGCGCAAGATTGAGCAGACCGCCGCGGATGCGGCTATAGATATTGGCGAAGCGGGCCAGGGATCCGGCATCGCTGCTGGTCAGCGTCACAGTCCCCGTCGCGCCGCGATTGGTAGTCTGCGCGACGACGGCCTGGCCATTGCCGGTGACACCGCGCACATCGACCGACCGAACCTTGCCGTCCCGCACGCTGACATCGGCACTGACATTGGCGAGGATTTCGTCGTTGAAACCGTAGACCTTGTCGAACTGCGCCTTGACGGCAAGGGATGGCTGCGAGCGTGATGCGCCGTCGCCCCCGCTCGAAGGGCTGCGAAGCTTGGATATGAAGGGCCGAAGATCAGCGGATTTTCCCGAAGCATTGATATTATAGCCATTCTTCGAGGCGGCGACCGAAACGGCGTAATTATCGGCAGGCGACAATTGCACGCGGCTGAGATCGGCCGAGATCAACCCGTTCTTGCTGAAAGCAATGTCACCGGCAGCGCCGAAACCGTCACCGTCGAGGGAAAAATCGCTGATCGTGGTGCGGCCATCGGCGGCTTCCAGGGTGAAGGCGGCTTTTGCCGGAATGCCGATGCCCTTGCTCCAGCCGAGCCCCGGCAGGATGATCGACGCCTTTGCCAGATCAAGCCGGATGTTCTGACGTTTCGGATCCGCACCCTCGATTTCCACCACCGTCGTGCCGCCAAGAACGGTGGACAGCTCCGGCGCGAGCTTGGCGACCTGCGTCTCGTTCAGGGTTGCCTTCAGCGACAGTGTCGGGGCAACGTCGCTGTTCTTGCGAACAGGCTCCGTCATCGCGATATCCATCGGCACGTCGTCCACACGGCCCTTGCCCTCAAGCCTGAGCTGGTGGTCGTTCAACGACATGAAACCGTCGAGCGCGGTCACCTTGTGTCCAGCGAACGGCTTTGTGAGCGACAGGTTCTTGAGATCGAGATCGGCCGTCCATACCGGCGGCGGCGGATTTTGGCTGGAGAGCAGCCCGATGGTCAGCTTCGCATTCGCCTTGACGTCACCGGTGAAGTCATCCGGCTTGAACTGCGTATCCTTGAGGGCATTGATGGGTTTCAGCGTCGCAAGTTCGGCAACCGCATCAGCCGCGCCTGCAACGTTCAGTTCGAGGTTGCCGAGCAGCGGCTTGTCATAAACGTCGGAGATGATGAAACGGCTGTTTTCCAGCGCCAGCGAGCGGTTGGACGGGAAATAGGATGTCGCCCGCTTGATATCGACACTCATCTGGCCGCCGACGAGATTGAAATGCGCATCGACATCGCGCAGCGGCGGAATATCGCCGGTGGTGTTAAGCCGCGTATCGTCAATATCGAAGCGAATCTGCATTTCGCTGTCGCCGAGCACCAGCGGGCAACCGGGACCGCACATCCGCCCCTGCGGAATGAAGACGGCAATCGAGCCGTTCGTGATCGTGCCGCCATAGAGATTGGACACCACCCATTCCCGCGGCTTGTGCGCCATCCAGAACGGCCAGAGCTGCTTGACAGCCGTCGCCTCCATCTTCGGAATCTGCCCCGCGAAACTGATTTCCGGCGATCCCTCGCCGAACCGGATCTTCAGCGATCCCGCCATGTCTCCAAGCGGGCCGCTGACATAGAGCGAGGGAACCTCAAGCTGCTTCGTGGCCGCCGTGAACTGCCCGTCCGCCTTCAGGCTGAAAGGTACGGGCTCCTCGCCCGACGCTTCGGCGGAAGCCACCGCATTGTCGATCCGCAGCGAAAGACCGAAGCCCTCCTCCGTATCCCTGATCTCGCCAACAACCGGAACAACCGTCCGCCCCAGCTCCACCCGTGAATTTTCGATCAAAAGCGTGCTCTTTTGAAAATCGTAGCGGGCATTGACGGTGCCGGCGGTAAAGGGCTGGGCCTCGCCACCGATGAGAAGCGTTCCGTTGCCCATGCCGACCGAGACTTCCAGCCGCGGCTCATGCCCTTCCATGGCGCGGCGGGCCACGATGCTGACACCGGTCTTGACGTTCAGCCCCTCATGAAGATTGCCCTGCGGATCATATTTCTCCAGAAACGGACCGATATCGAAACCGTCGATCCGGGCCTGAAAGCCATCGATCGTACCGCCAGCCCCGAGGTCTTCAGCGACACGCTGGCAATTTCCCCGTTAAACAACGTTTCGCCATCAAGCGAATATCCGCCCTGCTGGTCGGGCGTCAGTGACAGTTCCCGCACCTCGATGGTGCGCGGTTTGCCCAGTTCGCCAGGCGGCAGGTGAACCGAGACGCTGGAAATATCGATTTCCTCGGTCCCGCTGCTCAAGAAAGCCTGCGCGAGCTTGTCAAGCTGCCCGAAGGCCGCCTGCAATTGCTGCGGCACGGCGTCGAGCTTGACACTGGACAGATCAAACCCGTTACCCTTGGGCAGCAGCGCGGTGTCCAGTTCCATGCCGTCGGCTTCAAGGCTTTGCACCGAGACACGGCCTGCCAGAAGCGCAAGCGGATCGAGCGCCATGCCGATCGCCCGCGCCCGGCTCAGATGCTGGCCGGACTCCTTTTCGACGATATCGACATCCTGCGCCACCAGCGCCAGCCGCAGCCCGGTCGAGAACCGGATAGCCGACGAGCCTATCCGCGCGCTGTAGTGAGGCCCGAGCGCCCTTTCCAGCGCCTGCTGCGCCTGGCTGGAAAGGGTCTTGTCAATCGATCCGGTCTCGACGGAGACGATGATGCCGCCGATCGACAGAAAGGCGAGCACGAAAAGCGCCGCGAAAATCTTGATGAAGGCGCGCGCCATGGAGCGCGGCGGCGGGCAATGCACGATGATCGGATCTTCCGCCTGCGCCGAAGGGAGATCGTGCAGCGCAACGATATCACGCTTGCCGAACGTAACCTTTTCACCCCGTATTTCAGCCATACGCCCGTGTTTGCCCCTGAATAGCTTTTGTTTCGCCCCAACACTGGACGACGCGCCGTTTCGCTATATATCGAATGTGGCGACTTTCACTCAACATCCCGGCGAAAGAAAGGTGGATTATGACAGACTTGACGATTGGCAGCCCGGCTCCGGATTTCACTTTGCCCCGTAACGGTGAAGGAACGGTGACGTTGTCCGGCCTGCGAGGCAAGGCGGTCGTTCTCTATTTCTATCCGAAGGACGATACATCCGGCTGCACCGCCGAAGCCATCGACTTCAGCGCCCTTGGTGGAGAATTCGAGGCAGCCAACACGGTTGTCATCGGCATTTCCCCTGATAGCGTCAAAAGCCACGACAAGTTTGCCGCAAAACACGCGCTCAGCGTCATGCTTGCCTCCGACGAGGACAGGAAAGCTCTCGAGGCCTATGGCGTCTGGAAGGAAAAAAGCATGTATGGCAAAAAATACATGGGTGTCGAACGCACCACCTTCCTCGTCGCACCGGATGGCAAGATCGCGGAAATCTGGAACAAGGTGAAGGTTCCGGGCCACGCACAGGCCGTCCTTGAGGCAGCAGGCAAGCTCTGAGAGACGGCGCCTTGTGACGCCCCTTTCAAAATCATCTCGCTGCGCAGCGGCGCCACCGAGGCGATCGCCAGCGCCGATCTCGACCGAAAAACTGCATTGGCGCAGGAAACGGCGACGCGATGGTTTGAACGTCGCCTGTCGCTGCGCTCCCCGCTCGATCCGCCCTTGCCGGAACGTCCGGGCAGGCCGGAAAAGCCGGAACTCGTTCCACCGACCGCCGTCGAGCGCCGCTCCCTTCACACCGTCAAGGGCCGCATAGCGCTCCTTCACGCCATCGCCCATATCGAGCTGAACGCCGTTGATCTCGCGCTCGACATCGTTGCCCGTTATGCCAGCGAGCCGGTGCCACATTCCTTTTTCGATGGGTGGATGCAGGTTGCCTTCGAGGAGGCGAAACATTTCCGGCTGGTGCGTGACCGGCTGCGAAGCCTGGGCGCCGACTATGGCGATCTGCCGGCCCATGACGGGCTCTGGCAAGCGGCCCATTCGACCCGCAACGACCTGACCGCGCGGCTCGCGGTCGTCCCTCTCATTCTCGAAGCCCGCGGGCTGGATGTGACGCCCTCCCTGCAGGCAAAGATGCGGGAAACCGGAGACCTCGACAGTGCGGCCGTTCTCGATGTCATCTACAATGATGAAAAGGGCCACGTCGCCATCGGCGCCAAATGGTTCCGGTTTCTGTGCGCGCGCGAAAAGAAGGACCCGGCAGCCACCTTCAAACAGCTGGTGCGCACCAATTTCCGCGGTCCGCTGAAGCCACCTTTCAACGATCTCGCCCGCGCCGAAGCCGGGCTGACACCAGCCTTTTATCGCTCGCTTACCGCCGTCAGCAACAACTGACGCCGCTTTCCCGCCCTGAGGGCCTCTCCGGCAAAACTTCGTTAACCTTAACGAATTATGATTTCCTTTAGAGCGACGTGCGTCCATTCGGACGCGCAAATGATGCTCCAAACTGTTGAATCTGCGCGTCGTGCTTTGCGAAAATCGGCCAGCCCGGAGAGAGATTTTGACTGATACAACGGAAAACCGGGTATTCGGCAAAAAGCGTGAGCCACACGTCCTCATTCTGGCGCGCGGTGACAAGGTCCGGCATCTGACGATCCGGCCATGGATGTCGGCACTTGCCGGCTGCACCATCGGTCTTTTTTCGCTCGGTTATCTCGGGGCTACTGGCTATCTCATCCTGCGCGACGACCTGATCGGCGCAACCATGGCGCGCCAGACCCGCATACAGAACGATTACGAAGACCGCATCGCAGCGCTGAGGGCGCAGGTGGACCGCGTTACTTCACGGCAATTGCTTGACCAGCAGGTGGTTGAAAAGAAAGTGGAAAAGCTGCTGGAACAGCAGGCCGCCCTCACCTCCAGGCACGGGCGCATGAGCGAGTTGCTGGAACGCGCGGAAAATTCCGGCATTGCCGCCTCGCCGGCCGCACCTTCCTCTCTTTCCAACGCGATGGCGCCGGAAAAACGCGCCGATATGTCAGGCGGTCTTTCCGCCATCGAAAAGCTGATGGCGCCCCGGAAATTGCAGCCGGAAAACGCCGCCGGCACCGACAAACGGGCATCCTACGCGCCCGAAGCCGGCGAAACACCTTCCGACCGGGCCGACCGGGTGTTCTCCAAGGTGACGCTTTCACTGAAGGACATCGAGCGCCAGCAGATATCGCGCATAGCGAGACTGACCAGCGACGCCGAGGACAAGGCGAGCGCGATGCAGGACATCATCCGCCAGGCGGGACTGAAAATTGATGAAAGCGGCATGGACGATGTTGGCGGCCCCTACGCCGACCCGCAGCGCAGCGAGGCCGATCCGTTCAATCTGTCCCTCACCAATCTCGACAACGCACTCAACCGGCTGGATATCGTCAAGGAAAGTGCTACCGCCCTGCCCTTCGGCAATCCGGCCCCGGCAGAACGATCACCAGTCGATTCGGCAACCGGATGGATCCGTTCCTCGGGCGGCCCGCCTTGCATACCGGCATCGATTTTCGCGCCGAAACCGGTGCCGACGTGAAAGCGACGGGGGCTGGCAAGGTCACGGTTGCGGAAAATTCCGGCGGCTACGGCAATATGGTCGAGATCGACCACGGCCAGGGCGTGTCAACGCGATTCGGCCACCTCTCCGCCATTCTGGTCAGGGCCGGCGACAAGGTGGAGGCCGGCGACGTCATCGGCCGTGCCGGCAGCACCGGTCGCTCGACCGGTCCGCATGTGCATTACGAAGTACGCCGCAACGATACGCCCGTTGATCCGATGCGGTTCCTGATCGCCGGGGCAGAGCTTAAAACCTATCTTAAATAGTGGCCCGATTTTAACGCTTTTTTTGCGCTTTTGACGATAAATCGCGCAAAACCGCGCCGAAGGCTAAAATGCCTCGCCCGAACCGCGACGTTTCGCGTGCATTTCCCGTTGTTTCCTTGACTTTCCGGCAATTTGGGCATATCCCCGCGCCAAGTCTTTGCAAGTGTCGCAGCGGCACGCAGGTGTTCTTCCCGAACCAGAACGGAAAAAGTTCTTCCTTTGACAACATTCTCTGATCTTGGCCTGAGCCAAAAAGTTCTTTCCGCTATTGCAGATGCCGGCTACACGACGCCGACACCCATTCAGGCCGGCGCAATTCCGCCCGCGTTGGAAAAGCGTGATATCTGCGGTATCGCACAGACAGGCACGGGGAAAACCGCTTCCTTCGTTCTGCCCATGCTCACTCTGCTCGAGAAGGGCCGCGCGCGGGCCAGAATGCCGCGCACGCTGATCCTCGAGCCGACCCGCGAACTCGCGGCGCAGGTGGCTGAGAACTTCGAGAAATACGGCAAGAATCACAAGCTGAACGTCGCCCTTCTGATCGGTGGCGTCTCCTTCGAAGATCAGGACCGCAAGCTTGAGCGCGGCGCCGATGTTCTCATCTGCACGCCCGGCCGCCTTCTCGACCATTGCGAACGCGGCAAGCTGCTGATGACCGGCGTGGAAATCCTCGTCATCGACGAAGCCGACCGCATGCTGGACATGGGTTTCATTCCCGATATCGAGCGTATCGCCAAGATGATCCCTTTACCCGGCAAACGCTGTTCTTTTCCGCCACCATGCCGCCGGAAATCCAGAAGCTCGCCGATCGCTTCCTGCAGAACCCGACCCGTATCGAGGTTGCCAAGCCCTCCTCCACGGCAAAGACAGTCACGCAGCGCATCGTCGCCGCGCACAACAAGGACTATGAGAAGCGCGCTGTCCTGCGCGATCTCGTCCGTGCCGAAGAGGCCGAACTGAAGAACGCCATCATCTTCTGCAACCGCAAGAAGGATGTCGCCGACCTGTTCCGTTCGCTGGATCGTCACGGCTTTTCCGTCGGCGCCCTGCATGGCGACATGGACCAGCGTTCGCGCACCACCATGCTGCAGAATTTCCGCGATGGAAACCTGACGCTGCTGGTCGCTTCCGACGTTGCCGCCCGCGGACTGGACATTCCCGATGTCAGCCACGTCTTCAACTTCGATGTTCCCATTCATGCTGAAGACTATGTCCACCGCATCGGCCGCACCGGTCGCGCGGGCCGTTCGGGCAAGGCCTTTACCCTCGTCACCAAAAGCGACGCAAAATATCTGGACGCGATCGAGAAGCTGATCGCCGAGAAGATCGAGTGGCTGAATGGTGATCTCTCCTCACTCCCCGCCCCCATGGAAAGCTTTGAAAGCAATGCGGGC
Source organism: Rhizobium oryzihabitans (assembly GCF_010669145.1). Lineage (NCBI taxonomy): Bacteria > Pseudomonadati > Pseudomonadota > Alphaproteobacteria > Hyphomicrobiales > Rhizobiaceae > Rhizobium > Rhizobium oryzihabitans. Next base: position 157,488 of record NZ_CP048632.1, on the reverse strand, counting down.
CGCCGGGGCAGCAAGGAACGTGGCGGCAGGGGCCGCGACAGGAGCCGTCGCGATGCACCCGTATCGCCGGTCGAAAACATCAATCAGGTTGCACAATCCGCTGTGGAAACGGACATCCCGGCTCATGGAGACGACAAGGTGAAAGCAGAACGCAGACCGGAAAAGACCCCGCGCAATTCTGAGCGCAACAATCGCAACCAGCCGCACGCCAATGACGACAACCGCGACCGCCGCCGCCATTATCGTGACCATGATGATGGCCCGACGCCCGTTGGTTTCGGCGACGACATTCCCGCATTCATGCTGATCGTGGCCAACGCCAAGGCCTGAGCCCACACGACTGACGCAGGAATGACAGCATGACGCCGACCATCAAGCCAGGACAAGATTTTCCGGGCGTCGGCGTTGGCCTTGCCATTTTACGTGACGGCAGGCTGCTTTTATGCCGGCGCCTGAAAGCGCCGGAGGCCGGATACTGGAATATTCCAGGCGGCAAGGTTGACCATCTGGAATCCGCCCTCGCCGCAGCAAGGCGAGAGGCCGAAGAAGAAACCGGGCTCACGATCGGCACGGTCGAATTTCTCTGTCACAGCGAATATATCAATCCGCAAGACCGCCATCACTGGGTCTCGCTGATCTTCGTGACACGCGATGCACAGGGCGAGCCGGCGCTGACCGAACCGGACAAGCTTTCCGATATCGGCTGGTTCGACCTCGATGCGCTTCCTGCACCGATCTCCGCCTTTGCAAAAGACGCGCTGAGCGCCCTGAAATAAAGCCGGGCAACAAACGGACATCACCGATTCAGCGGAGCACGGCGGGGTTTTTTCGTCCTCAGGCGAATATCTGCCGGGGAGCAGACATGCTCTCACACCCGGTATAAACCAACTCTGCGCGCGATTTCTTTTCGGTAAATATAATTATAAGAGAATGCCTTTGCGCAAAGCCGCGCAAATACAATTTTAAATTGCTTAATTTAGCACCATTTAAAAAACCGCCTCAGTTTCCTGAAGCGGTTTATACGTGATGAAATAAATACAATAAAGAATGTAATATAGTCTGGCAGTGCTTATAATCGGAACACTTCCGAGGCTTTTTACAGCCAATTTCAGTCGTCCCCTGAAACACGTATATCTAAGCTAAACATTTACTTTCCGTCAAGCAAATCTTCTCGCAAATGCGAAAAAAACATGGCAAGAAGCAAATGCCGAACAAAAAAAGCCGAATATTAGCTTTGTATATCAATGCATTAAAGAAGTGAAAATAAAATGTGCAGCCTATCGCGCTGCACTCTAAAAGTGCAGATTATGCTATTATTCTGCGCAAAATCTGCTTATAACCGCGGCATGTTACAGCATTATAAAGTAAAGAGCCTCTCACTGAGCGCAGTCGATACTTCTTTTGGCGCTCGACGGAAATTCCTTTAGCTTCAGAGCAGATATAATCGGCAGATCGCACATAATTGCATCAAAGCCCAACAACCAGGACGTGTTGTCGTCTTCCGATCTTTCAAATCATGTAAGTTCTGGCCTGAACCACCGTGTCAGGGCCGGCGATGTGCGATTCTGCTGGGGTATCGGTGATTTTTCCTTTGGAAAACCGATTGTTGCCGATAAACATCAAGCCGGGACAACAGGATTTCGATCACGTCATGCTTTCACTTCGCCTGCTAACGATTATCGCCGGTTTTGCCTTTGCGGGCTCAGCAAGTGCGGCATCGATTGGCATCGTTGCTCCGCAGAACGGTCCCTATGAGCTTCTGGGGCAGCAGGTGCGGCAGGGAGCAAAGGCAGCAGCTGCCAAGCTCGGGCTGGATATCGTCGAAATCCATGAAAGCTGCGAAGACGGCAGCGGCGGTGCGATTGCCGACGGCCTGGTGGCCGCCAAGGTCAGCGCCGCAATCGGATTTTTGTGCACCGAGACGCTGCAGGGCGTTTTGCCGCCTCTCAAGGCGGCCGCCATTCCGGCGATCACGCTTTCCAGCCGTGCCCCGATCCTGATGGAAGACGCCCTTAAATACGGCTGGCCGCTTTTCCGCCTTGCCCCATCGGACAAGGCCGAGTCGGACAGGGCCGCGGAAATCATCCTGCGCGACTGGAAAGGACATTCCATCGGGCTTGTGGATGACGGCACGATCTTCAGCCGCGACCTGGTGGACCGCATCCGTTCGACGCTGGAGCAAAACGGGCTGAAACCCACCTTTGCCGATACGATACGTCCGGGCCAGGAACAGCAGGTGGCACTCGTGCGCCGGCTGGCACGAACCGGCATTACCCATGTCTTCATCGGCGCCGAGCGCAACGATGTCGCCATCATCGCCAGGGATGCTGCTTCCGAAAACATTCCCCTCACCATCATGGGCGGCGATGCCATGAATGCGGCGAACAATCCCGTCGCACTTGCTCAGAACGTGCTGGCGATCACGCGCCCCGCCTATGACACGCTGCCCTCGGCACAGGCCGTCGCCGGTGAATTGCGCGCCGCCAACATTGAACCGGAAGGTTACACCCTGCCCGCCTATGCGGCGACGGAATTGACCGCAGCACTCGCGGAGGCGGCGCAATCGCAGGGAAAACCTGCACCCGAAATACTGGCAAGCGGCACCCCGTTCAAAACGATCATCGGCGATATCGTTTTCAATCCGTCGCATGAGGTTTCCGAAAACCCCTATCGCCTGCAGCGCTGGAATGGCCAGCGCTTCGAACCCGCGGACAAGGCCGAAAGACAGTAAGCGAAGCCGGTCGTGCCGGAAATTCAACAAGTCGCGGCCGAGGCCGTTTCAAACCCCGAAACATGATGCTAAAGGCAGCTTAACGCGTCGAGAGGAGTTTGCCCCATGTCCCTGCCCATCCGCATAGCACCGTCCATCCTGGCTGCCAATTTCGCCAAGCTGGGACAGGAAGTCGCCGATGTCACGGAAGCAGGCGCGGACTGGATCCACCTCGATGTCATGGACGGCCATTTCGTGCCCAACATCTCGTTCGGTCCTGACGTCATCAAGGCGCTCCGCCCGCACAGCAATGCCTTTTTCGACTGCCATCTGATGATTGCCCCCGTCGATCCCTATCTCGAAGCCTTCGCCAAGGCGGGCTGTGACGGCATCACCGTCCATGCGGAGGCCGGGCCGCATCTGCATCGCTCGCTCCAGACCATCCGCACACTCGGGCTGAAGGCCGGCGTGACGCTCAATCCCGCCACACCACTTTCCGTCATCGAAAACGTGCTTGATGATGTCGATCTCATTCTGATCATGAGCGTCAACCCCGGTTTCGGCGGCCAGAAATTCATTCCCGCCATGCTCGACAAGATCCGCGCGGCAAAAGCGATGATCGGCGACCGGCCGATCGAGCTTGAAGTGGATGGCGGTGTGACGGCGCAGACCGCCGGCGCGATCGTTGCCGCCGGCGCCAATGCACTCGTGGCCGGCTCGGCCGTCTTCAAGGGCGACGGCGTCGAAGACTATCGCAAAACGGTCTCGCTGCTGCGCACGGCGGCTGAAGCCGGGCAGTCCTGACCCGCCGCCAAACGCGGAGACGCCGCAAGCGGGACGACAGGGCGTTTGGGTGGGGGCTTTGATGGACAGCGACAGGCAGGAATCCGGCAACACATTATCGGCATGGCTGTTTCCACTTCTCGCCCCGCTCGTCTGGGCCGCCTCTTCAGCGGCCAGCGCCGGCCTTGGTCTTTATTCAAGAAACCGGTTCGAAACCGACCATGCCGCTGATATCGCCATACTGTTCTTCTGCGGCGGCCTCCTCGGCTGGCCGCTGGCCATGGTTGCCTTGCGCTTCCTCCCCGCATCCGCCGGCCTGCCGCTGCGCTTTGCGGCAAGCTGCCTTGCCATCGCATTCTTCACCATAGCGGTCGCGGCGGCGCTTTTCGCTTTCCAGTACCGCATCTTTTATGCGCAATGGCATGCACCGGCACTTTCCCGCATCTGGTTTTTCCAGCAGCTCTTCACCTCCCTCGGCGCGATCTACCAGTTCTGCATTCTCGGCCTTCGCCTCTATTTTCCATTTGCCGCTGTTCCGCTGGCGCTGGCGGGCGCAATCCTCTGCCGACGGATCCATGACCGCCCGGACGTCCAAAGGACGCTTTGACATCTGCAATAGGCGCATCGAGCCGGTGCGCTGGCTCTATAGTTGATTGAGATTATCGGAACACTTTGCTAAACGGGCAGCAAATTCCTCCACCAAGAATTCCTCCACTAAGAAAGTCATTGCCATGATCCCTCGTTACTCCCGACCGGAAATGGTCGCCATCTGGTCGCCGGAAACGAAGTTCCGCATCTGGTTCGAGATCGAGGCGCATGCCTGTGACGCGCTTGCCGAACTCGGCGTCATTCCGAAATCGGCAGCACAGACGATCTGGGAAAAGGGCGGCAGCGCCACCTTCGATGTCGCCCGCATCGACGAGATCGAGGCCGTCACCAAGCACGACGTCATCGCTTTCCTGACGCACCTTGCCGAATTTGTCGGCCCCGACAGCCGTTTCGTTCACCAGGGCATGACCTCGTCGGACGTGCTGGACACCACGCTCAACATCCAGCTCGTCCGCGCCGCCGATCTGCTGCTCGCCGATATGGACCGTGTACTCGCTGCACTGAAGACCCGCGCCTTCGAACACAAGAACACGGTGCGCATCGGCCGCAGCCACGGCATCCATGCCGAGCCGACCACCATGGGCCTGACCTTTGCCCGCTTTTATGCCGAGATGCACCGCAACCGCGAGCGCCTCGTCAATGCCCGTGCGGAAATCGCCACTGGCGCGATCTCCGGCGCCGTCGGCACCTTCGCCAATATCGACCCGCGCGTCGAAGAGCATGTCTGCGCCAAGCTCGGCCTCATTCCCGAGCCGGTCTCCACGCAGGTCATCCCGCGTGACCGTCACGCCATGTTCTTCGCCGTCCTCGGCGTCATCGCCTCGTCGATCGAAAACGTCGCCATTGAAATCCGCCACATGCAGCGCACCGAGGTTCTGGAAGCGGAAGAGTTCTTCTCTCCCGGCCAGAAGGGCTCGTCCGCCATGCCGCACAAGCGCAACCCGGTGCTGACCGAAAACCTGACGGGCCTTGCCCGTCTGGTGCGCATGTCGGTCGTTCCCGCCATGGAAAACGTGGCGCTCTGGCATGAGCGCGATATCAGCCACTCCTCCGTGGAGCGCGCCATCGGCCCCGACACCACCGTTACCCTCGACTTCGCACTGAACCGTTTGGCCGGCGTCATCGAAAAGCTGGTGATCTACCCGGACAACATGTTGAAGAACATGAACAAGTTCCGTGGCCTCGTGCATTCGCAGCGCGTGCTGCTGGCGCTGACGCAGGCCGGCGTTTCCCGCGAGGACGCCTACCGCCTGGTGCAGCGCAACGCCATGAAGGTCTGGGAACAGGGTGCGGATTTCCTGGAGGAACTGCTGGGTGACGAGGAAGTGCGTGCCGCCCTTCCCGAAGATGCCATCCGCGAGAAGTTCGATCTCGGCTACCACACCAAGCATCTCGACACGATCTTCAAGCGCGTCTTCGGCAACGCCTGAGCAAACACCCTGAAGTTAATGCCGTCGCGGCCTTGATCGCGGCGGCGTCACGACACAGATATGGGCGCATGAAAGTTTCAGAAGCAGATATCCTCATCGTACCGGGTTACACCAATTCCGGCCCAGACCACTGGCAGACCCGCTGGGAGCGCAAGCTTTCCACCGCGCGCCGTGTCGAGCAGGCCGAGTGGACAAAACCGGTGAGGCACGATTGGGTGGCGCGGCTCGTGGAAGAGGTCAACGCCTCGACCAAGCCCGTCGTTCTCGTCGCCCATTCGCTGGGTGTTCCGACCGTCATCCACGCCATTCCGGAAATCGGCAGGAAAGTTGCAGGCGCGCTTCTCGTCGCACCGCCGGATGTCGCCAATCCGGATATCCGGCCGAAACATCTGATGACCTTCGGCCCCTATCCGCGCGATCCGCTGCCATTTCCGGCCATCACCATCGCCAGCCGCAACGATCCCTTCGGCTCCTATGAACATGCCGACGATATTGCCGCCGCCTGGGGTTCGCTGCTGATCGATGCCGGCATGTCCGGCCATATCAACGCCGAGTCCGGCCATGGCCCATGGCCCGAAGGCGGCATGGTGTTCGCCCAGTTCCTGAGCCGCCTGAAGGCAAACGAGCCCTGAGAGGGACGAAGGGCGAGACCCGTCCCGCCCCTTGCCGCTCGCGCCGGCCGATTTTCAGCCATGGGACATTGTCGGCCCGACATAAGAATTGAAGGGAAGATATGCGCGCTGCATTGTAGAATGCACTCTTTTCCTTTATGGGACCGCTCAAAGACAGAAACGTAACGCCACCAGAATCGGCGTCAACCAAGAGACCTGCCATTATGAACCGTCGCCGCCGTATTTACGAAGGCAAGGCCAAGATCCTTTACGAAGGTCCGGAGCCAGGCACGCTTATCCAGTTCTTCAAGGACGATGCGACCGCCTTCAACAAGAAGAAACACGAAGTCATCGACGGCAAGGGTGTGCTGAACAACCGTATCTGCGAATATGTCTTCACGCATCTGAACAAGATCGGCATTCCCACGCACTTCATCCGCCGCCTCAACATGCGCGAGCAGCTGATCAAGGAAGTGGAGATGATCCCGCTCGAGATCGTCGTGCGCAATGTCGCCGCCGGCTCTCTGTCCAAGCGCCTCGGCATCGAGGAAGGCGTGGTGCTGCCGCGCTCCATCATCGAATTCTATTACAAGTCCGACGAGCTCGAAGACCCGATGGTCTCCGAAGAGCACATCACGGCTTTCGGCTGGGCCAACCCCGCCGAGCTTGACGACATCATGGCGCTGGCCATCCGCGTCAACGACTTCCTGTCCGGCCTCTTCCTCGGCGTCGGCATCCAGCTCGTCGATTTCAAGATCGAATGCGGCCGGCTTTTCGAAGGCGACATGATGCGCATCATCCTCGCCGACGAGATTTCGCCAGACAGCTGCCGTCTCTGGGACATCGAGACCCAGAAGAAGATGGACAAGGATCTGTTCCGCCGCGACATGGGCGGGCTTCTCGAAGCCTATTCCGAAGTTGCGCGCCGTCTCGGCATCATCAATGAAAACGAACCGATCCGCGGCACCGGCCCAGTCTTGGTAAAGTAATATCGGCCGCGTGAAGTAATATTGGCCTAGCAAGGTAAAATCAGGAGAAGATCAGGTGATCAAGGCACGGGTGACTGTTACGCTGAAGAACGGCGTTCTCGATCCGCAGGGCAAGGCAATCGAAGGCGCGCTCGGCAGCCTCGGTTTCGGCGGCGTCGGCCATGTCCGTCAGGGCAAGGTCTTCGACCTGGAGCTCGAAGGCGCCGACAAGGCCAAGGCCGAGACCGACCTGAAGGCGATGTGCGAAAAGCTTCTGGCCAATACGGTTATCGAAAACTACTCTATCGCCATTCTCTAAAAGCCGCAGGAGCCGCCGACCATGAAATCCGCTGTCGTCCAACTTCCCGGCCTGAACCGCGACCGCGACATGATCGCGGCGCTCACGAAAATCTCCGGCACGGCGCCCGTCACCATCTGGCAGACGGAAACGGCACTTCCGGATGTGGACCTGATCGTCATTCCCGGCGGCTTCTCCTACGGTGACTATCTGCGTTGCGGCGCGATTGCCGCCCGTATGCCGGTCATGCAGGCCATCCGCGAAAAGGCCGAAAAGGGCGTCAAGGTTCTCGGCGTCTGCAACGGCTTCCAGATACTGGTCGAAGCGGGCATGCTGCCGGGCGCGCTGATGCGCAACGCCTCCCTGAAATTCGTCTGCCGTGAAGTGAAGCTCGAAGTCGTCAACAACGACACCGAATTCACCCGTGCCTATGACAAGGGCCAGGTCCTGCGTTGCCCCGTCGCCCATCACGACGGCAACTACTTCCTCGATACGGATGAGCTCAAGTCCGTTGAAGACAACGGTCAGGTCGTGTTCCGTTATGCTGACGGCACCAACCCCAACGGCTCGCTGAACGACATTGCCGGCGTCATCAACGCACAGGGCAACGTTCTCGGCATGATGCCGCATCCTGAAAACCTGATCGAAGCCGCCCATGGCGGCAATGACGGCCGCGGCCTCTTTGCCTCGGCGCTCGGCGTCATCGCAGCCTGACAGACCGGGCGGGCTTCAAGCCCGCCTTTTTAATGCCCGCTTGCGGCTGCCGCTTCGGCCTCTCTTCTGGATGACCTGATGTCTCTTGCTTTTCGACTGAATGCCCACAAAGCTACCGGACTGATCCTTGCTGCCGTCGCACTCGCCGCCTGCCAGCCGAAACCGCAGCCGGCTGCCTCCGTTTCCCGCGCCGCCCTGCCGACGATGGAACGGATCGCGCTCGGTGCCAATGCCTGCTGGTTCAAGTCGGGGGATGCAGCTTTCAAGGCCTACCGTCTGGCGCCGGAGTTGAACTCCTTCTCCGGCAGGCCGCGCATTCTGCTCGTGCCGCGCAACAGCCCGGAATCGCGCCCCATGCTGGTCGTACAGGCCGAGGGTAACCCGGCAAAGCTCGATGCTTTCGGTCCCATGATGAACGAGACCGTTTCCGGCCGCATCGCAACCGATGTCAAACGCTGGGCGAATGGCGGCAAGGGCTGCTGATCTCATCGTACGCGACAAAAAGATTCTAGGCCGGCGCGTCGGTTAAGACGCTTGCCCTTTGTAATACGCGCTCGCTTCCTCATTCCTGTGCTTGTCACAGGAATGAGGGGCGTGGGGATGCATCGCGGCAGGAAACTCCTCACGTCATATGTTTAGGTGTATTGGTTTGGCGAAAATGCTCCAAGCAGTCCAAACACAAAAAGACCCGCCAACGCCGGTTGGGACTGGCGTGGCGGGCCTGCCGAATGGCAATTCAGGCACCGGGGAAAGATGGCGCCGCTCTCCGGCAGAAAATCAAAGCGGCCGCGTTGGCCACGAGAAAAGCTGTGACTTTGCGGCCTCTTTCAAGGCCTCGTCGCGCGTCACGCCAATATCCTGCAGAAGATCGTCCGACAGTTCCCGCAAAGCGAGCCGTCCCTGTCGTTTATCGTGCCAATTGAACAAGCCCGTAATCAGGCGACCAATAAGCGTGCGAGCGATCTCAGCCGGATACGGCGCCGGTGCGACCATGTCGCCGGCATCGCGGAACACGCGTTCCCGTTCGTAACCGTCAGGATAAATTGTATCCGTTGTCGAAAGGTATTGATCCATCTTGCGCATATTGCACCTATTGTCTCCGTGCGTTCAGCCTCAGTTAATGCATCCAATAAATACAATTGACTTGCGCATAGATACAATGCATAAATTGTCACCATGACAAATTGGCTTCCCGACATTACCGAGGGCAATGGGCCCATTTACCTGCGCCTTGCAGACAGTATCGAAGGTGCGATTTCGGATGGCATTCTGAAGGCAGGTTCGAAATTGCCGCCGCAGCGCAATCTCGCTTATGATCTGGGTGTGACAATCGGCACAATCAGCCGCGCCTATGCGCTCATCCACGAACGTGGTCTCGTCAGCGGCGAAGTCGGGCGCGGTACTTATGTCAACGAGAGCAAGACCCCTGCCCCGTCGTCACGTATCGAACCGGCAGCGTCTGGATTCGGCGGCACACGCCACCCGATCGAAACCAGCGCGGAGTTTCGGCTGAACACCACAGCTGCACCCGATGTCGGCCAGAGCGTGCTGATCACCCGGCACATCGAGGCCGTCACCCGGGACCATCCTTTCGAAGTCGCCAACTACACCCGCACGCTTCCAGACAGCTGGTGTATGGCGGGCGTCCGCTGGCTTTCCCAGAACGGCTGGTCGCCGAAACCGGAAAACATTGTTTCGACGCTCGGCGCCCATGCGGCGGTAATGAGCGTTGTGACGGCGATGACGGCGCCGGGCGACCGGATCGTTTTCGAGCCCCTCACCTATTCCCATATCAGCCGCAGCGCCGCGCTCGCCGGACGGCGGGTAACGCTGGTGGAAGCGGATGAGAAGGGCATTGTCCCTGATGATTTCGAGCGCGTCTGCGCCCAGCAGCACCCCAAGATGATCTTCCTGATGTCGGCCGGCCAGAACCCGACCTGCGCCACCCTGCCCGAGGAGCGGCGGCGGGCAATCGCCGATATCGCCCGCAGATACGGCGTATGGATCGTCGAGGACAATCTCTATGGCGCCATGACCCGCGAGGCCATTCCCCTGATTGCCGAATTTGCGCCCGATATAACCTTCGTTATCGGCGGGCTGTCCAAATCCGTTTCCGCCGGCGTCCGCGGCGGCTGGGTCGCCTGCCCGGCACAATTCTCATCGCGGATACGCATTTCGCATTCGATGATAACAGGCGGCCTGCCCTTCATGCTGGCAGAACTGAATGCGCGGCTCGTCAACAGCGGCGACGCCGATGACATCCGCAAGGATTGCATTGCCGAGATCAACCAGCGCGAGGCGATCGCCAGACGCGTTTTTACCGGGCTGGAATTCAACTCCCTGCCGGATATCGCCTTCCTGTGGCTGCGACTGCCCGAACCCTGGCTTTCCGGTACATTCCGCAATGCCGCCATGAAGGAAGGCGTGCTGATCGACGACGAGGACGAGTTCAAGGCCGGGCGCACGGAGAAGGTTTTCCACCGTGTCCGCATCAGCTTCTCCGGGCCTCCCAAACGCGAGGATCTAACCCATGCCTTCGGCACCTTGCGGCATCTGCTCGATAATGGTTCGGCCGGTTATGAAAGCGAGGCGTGAGCGGGAACGAGTCTTTCCTGCAACACGACCTCTAATTCAGTAACTCATTATTTACCAAACCGGCGAATCTGCCATCCTTTCCCTACTTCGGAGCGGGGAATGATTCGATGGCAGCATTCGGTTCCATATCCGCCAGGGCATTTGTTGCTCTCGCGATGGTTTTCGCAGCATGTGTGTTGAGTGACATGACGCCGGCCGCCGCCGCAGACGGCACGGTGTTCGATGAATTGCGTTTCGGGGTCACGACCTCGCTCGCCGATCGCGGTGGCGGTGGCGAAGACGGCGTATTCCCGGCCTTTACCGCCTATTTCGATCCCTTCGCCAGCGCCTCGGCCGTCACCCTTGGCGAAAAGCTTGCCCGCCCACGACTGCATCTGGGTGCGGAAATCGGCACCGAGGGCGAAGCAAATACCATTTACGGCGGCGTCAACTGGACCTTCGACCTCAATCCGAAAATTTTCGTCGACCTCGGCTTTGGCGGCCTGTGGCATGATGGCAGGCTGAGAAACGGCCCGGGCGAAACCGGCGCGGAATTCGGCTGCCGCGTGCTTTTTCATGAATATGCCGCCATCGGATATCGCTTCAACAGCAACTGGAATATTTCGACTCAGATCGAACATGCCTCCCACGCCAATCTGTGCGACGGCCCCAATGACGGGCTGACGCGTGTGGGACTAATGGTCGGCTACAAGTTCTGAATATGCCAACAAAGCAGCGTTTTGCCGGCAAAACGGCGCATTTTCCTGTCGCACGATCAAGCCTCTTGCGGTAAAGAACCGGAAACTTTCCTCGGCTCGAACCGCGTGAGACCTATGTCTATCTCAAATTCCATCAAGATCACCCCGGAACTCGTTGCATCCCACGGGCTGAAGCTCGACGAATACCAGCGTATCCTCGACCTGATCGGACGGGAGCCGAGCTTTACCGAGCTGGGCATCTTCTCGGCCATGTGGAACGAGCACTGCTCATACAAGTCCTCCAAGAAGTGGCTGAAGACCCTGCCGACCAAGGGCCCACGCGTCATTCAGGGCCCCGGTGAAAATGCCGGCGTTGTCGATATCGACGATGGCGACTGCGTCGTCTTCAAGATGGAGAGCCACAACCACCCATCCTACATCGAACCCTATCAGGGTGCGGCGACCGGCGTCGGCGGCATCCTGCGTGACGTCTTCACCATGGGTGCCCGCCCGATTGCGGCCATGAACGCCCTGCGCTTCGGCGCACCCGATCATCCGAAGACCCGCCACCTCGTGGCCGGCGTCGTCGCCGGTGTTGGCGGTTACGGCAACTCCTTCGGCGTGCCGACCGTCGGCGGCGAAGTGGAGTTCGACCCGCGCTACAACGGCAACATCCTCGTTAACGCCTTTGCCGCCGGCCTTGCCAAGTCCAATGCGATCTTCCTCTCGGAAGCCAAGGGCGTCGGCCTGCCGGTGGTCTATCTCGGCGCAAAAACCGGCCGCGACGGCGTCGGCGGCGCGACCATGGCATCCGCCGAATTCGACGAATCCATCGAAGAAAAGCGCCCGACCGTTCAGGTTGGCGACCCCTTCACCGAAAAGTGCCTGCTGGAAGCCTGCCTCGAACTGATGAAGACCGGCGCGGTCATCGCCATTCAGGACATGGGTGCAGCCGGCCTCACCTGCTCGGCCGTTGAAATGGGCGCCAAGGGCGATCTCGGCATCGAGCTCGATCTCAACGCCGTACCGGTGCGCGAAGAGCGCATGACGGCTTACGAAATGATGCTCTCGGAAAGCCAGGAGCGCATGCTCATGGTTCTCGAGCCCTCCAAGGAAGAAGTCGCCAAGGCGATCTTCGTCAAGTGGGGTCTGGACTTCGCCATCGTCGGCAAGACCACCGACGACCTGCGCTTCCGCGTGCTGCACAATGGCGAGGAAGTCGCCAACCTGCCGATCAAGGATCTCGGCGATCAGGCCCCGGAATATGACCGTCCGTGGACGCCCGCCAAGGTTCAGGCGCCGCTTTCGGAGAACGACGTTCCAGACGCAGACATTGCCGACGCGCTGGTATCGCTGGTCGGTTCGGCCAACAACTCCTCGCGCCGCTGGGTATACGAACAGTACGATACGCTGATCCAGGGCAACTCCCTGCAGCTGCCGGGTGGGGATGCGGGCGTGGTTCGCGTCGAAGGCCATGACAAGAAGGCGCTCGCCTTCTCCTCCGACGTCACACCGCGTTATGTCGAGGCTGATCCTTTCGAAGGCGGCAAGCAGGCCGTGGCCGAATGCTGGCGCAACATCACCGCAACCGGTGCTCTGCCGCTGGCGGCCACCGACAACCTCAATTTCGGCAATCCGGAAAAGCCGGAGATCATGAGCCAGCTCGTGCATGCCATCAAGGGCATCGGCGAAGCCTGCCGCGTGCTGGAATTCCCGATCGTTTCCGGCAACGTCTCGCTCTATAACGAGACCAACGGTCAGGCGATCCTGCCTACCCCACCATCGGCGGCGTTGGGCTCCTGAAGGATTGGAACCGCATGGCGCGCATCCGCTTTGCTGCGGCTGACGAGGTGGTGCTGTTGGTCGGCGCGCCTGCCGGTCTCGGCACCCACATCGCCCAGTCCGTTTACATGCGCGACATCCATGGCCGCATCGATGGCCCGGCACCGCATGTGGATCTGGCAGCCGAAAAGACGAACGGCGATTTCGTCCGCACGCTCATCACCGACGGTCTTACGACAGCCGTTCACGATTGCTCTTCGGGCGGTCTCGCACTTGCTGTTGCCGAAATGGCGATTTCCTCGGGCATTGGCGCGACGATCGATGCGGTCGAAGGCCACAATCCGGTCCTCACCTTCTATGGCGAAGACCAGGGTCGTTACGTTCTGACGGTGAAGAAGGCCGATCTCGACAAGGTGCAGGCGGCGGCCAAGGCGGCAGGCGTTTCCTGCCCGGCAATCGGCGTCACCGGCGGTGCAAGCGTAAAGCTGGGCACGGCGCGGGCTGTCGAGATTAAAGAATTGCACTTGGCCTATGAATCGTGGTTCCCTCAATTCATGGACGGCGAAACTTTGATCGCCGCAGAATGAATTAAGGAGAAACACCATGCCCATGAAACCCGGCGACATTGAAGACATGATTAAGGCGGGAATTCCCGGGGCAAAGGTCACGATCCGCGATCTGGCCGGTGATGGCGACCATTACGCGGCGGAAGTCGTCGCGGAAGCGTTCAAGGGCAAGACCCGCGTGCAGCAGCACCAGATGGTCTATGACGCGCTGAAGGGCAATATGGGCGGTGTTCTGCACGCCCTTGCCTTGCAGACCTCGGCTCCCGAATGACCGTGGCCGTCAAAGCCGTTCGGGCAAGACAGTTTCACTGTCCTGCCAACGCATAAAGGCTCCGGACTAAAATCAAAGGCCCGCGTGATACTCTCACGCGGGCCTTTTCATATCCGGGAGAATGAGCGGTAGCCGCTTATAAAACAGGCGGGCTCTGCGATTCCAGATCGGCAAAAGATGCGGCCGGTAAAGGTCCAGCCGTTAGCAGCGTAAAATCGTAACCGGATTTGCGATCAGGCCCCAGAACATATTGCCGGTGCATGCGCAGGAAGTTTCGCTTGTTCTTTTTATACCGCTCCGGCGAAAGCGAATGCTTGAAGCGGATCGGCACGATCTTCGGCAGCGGCGCATCCTTATGGCCGGTCAGCGCCACCGTGTTACACCTGTAGAGATGAATGGGATCGGTGAGGCACTGGATATCGAACCATGTCACCTCCGGGTGATGCGCGATCGTGCCGACGCTCTGTCGCAGCCTGTCCGCACTCGACAGCAGCGCGCATTGCAGGGCAGCACCACCGAGCGTGGCAAAGGACAATTTCCGGCCATCCAGCGCATCGGGTTCGAGTTCCAGCACACGGCCGATCACGGCGAGCGCGAGGCTCGCCCCCATGCTGTGCGACACGACCAGAACCTCCTCAGAAGGCTGCTCCAACGCCTTGAGGACAAGGGCCGCCTTCTCTTCGATCCAATCACGGGAAATCGGCTCATCGCGGCCGACGGCCAGCGCGAAGCGCCAGTCGGCGTAAAGATGCAACGTATGAAACCGCTCAGCGAAGGGCAGAAACGCCTTCACGAAGAACAGGGCCGCAGCGGGAAGACTGATCACGAAGAGCCAGAGGGGGAAACCAAACAGCAGCGGCGACAGGGCAATGCCCGCCGCAAGCGCGCCGCCCACCAGCATCAGCAGGAACGGAAAAATGAAGAAAAGACCGAAACGCCAGGCATGACGAAGATAGCGCCCTGCCCCGCCTTCTGCGACGATACCGCCCGCAGCCGCAAAGCCCAGCCCGACCTGCCGCCAGACGGGCATATCCCGCAGGCGCGATATCACCGCATTATGATCATAGACGAAGATGGTGGAACGCGTCCGCCAGTCACCGGCCGAGGCCTCCACCGTGAATGTTTCGCCCGCCGGCGTAGTCTCAAGCGCTCCCACCGTATAGTCCACCCCCCATGTCTTGCCGGCAAGCGCCGCCGCCCGCTGATAGCGCAGATGATGGGCCGCCGCATCCAGCGGATCGAAGCCGGGGAAATAAAGAACAAGTCGTGACTTGACGGTCGGCATGCATAAACCTTCGGGCTGGAGACACCCAAAAGGATCGCTTGATACAGTGGGCGATGCACGTATAGTAAAAATCGCGACAGAAATATGATTTTTATTTATTGGCGAGGGAATTTTGTCTGGCATCGTCGATCAAGTGCTCAACGGCGTCGTCAAGGGCGCACTGTCTGAAATCCTCACCAAGACCGGTCTTCGCAAGACCCGCCGCACCCGCCGCCGGACAAAAAGCAACACGTCCCTTGCAGGCGGAATCGTCGGCTCCGTGCTAGAAGCAGCAATCAACGCCGCGGTCAAATCCACGCCGGCCAAGAAACAGGTGAGCAAAAGACGCACCGCCGCCGCGCGCAGCAGACAGCGGCTTCGATGAGCCAAACAACGGGCTTTTCCGAGCTGTGACGCATTGCAACACCCACGCATTTTTTCCGTCCGACGGGTGGAAATCGCGCCGCGACATGTTATTTAGGGACAAAGAGAAAGCAGCGGCCTTGAACCGCATGTGAAAGGAATAGGCCTATGAGCGGCATTCACGACATGATCGACAGCGAAGTGAAGAGCAACGATATCGTTCTTTTCATGAAGGGCACCCCGCAATTTCCGCAGTGCGGTTTTTCCGGCCAGGTGGTACAGATCCTCGATTATCTCGGCGTCGACTACAAGGGCATCAACGTGCTTGCCGATGCAGATATCCGCCAGGGCATCAAGGACTACTCCAACTGGCCGACCATCCCGCAGCTCTACGTCAAGGGCGAATTCGTCGGCGGCTGTGACATCGTAAGAGAGATGTTCCAGTCCGGCGAACTTCAAAACCACTTCCAAGAACAGGGTATCAGCGTCCGCGGCGCGGCCTGATTTCGGCCGGTTCATCCGGCCCACCCTGATTGTCAGAAATTTATGCCAGGCGTTGCTTCATGCAACGCCTTTGCCGTTCTTTTTGGGGCAATCCTGTGACAGAACTTTCACAATCCACCGCTTCGCGCGCAGGCTCGATGGGGCGCACGGAATTCATTGCGCTGGCCGCGATGCTGATGGCGCTGAACGCGCTCGCCATCGACATCATGCTGCCCGGTCTTCAGGAAATCGGCGCATCGCTTGGCGTCGTGAATGAAAACCACCGCCAATATGTCATTTCCACCTATCTTCTCGGCTTCGGCGTCGCACAGCTTCTGTACGGTCCGATCTCGGACCGTTTCGGACGCCGGAAGCCGATGCTCGTCGGACTTGCGATCTATATCGTTTCAGCCCTCGCCGTAGTCTTCGTACCGTCATTCTCCGGCCTGCTGATCCTGCGTTTCATTCAGGGCATCGGCTCGGCGGCGACACGCGTCATCACCATCTCGATCGTGCGTGACATCTATGGCGGCCGCCAGATGGCGGAAGTCATGTCGTTGATCATGATGGTGTTCATGGTCGTTCCGGTCATCGCGCCCGGCACCGGCCAGATCGTGCTGTTTTTCGGTAACTGGCACCTGATCTTCGCCTTCATGGCGGGAATTGCCGCCGTGGTGACGGCCTGGATGTATTTCCGCCTGCCGGAAACCCTGCATCCGGACGATGTCCGCCCCTTCACCGCCCGTTCGGTGCTTGGCGGCTTCAAGATCGTGCTCACCAACCGCATCGCGCTCTGTTACACGCTCTCCAGCACCTTTATCTTCGGTGCGCTGTTCGGCTTCATCAATTCGGCTGAGCAGGTCTATAAGGGCATCTACGGGCTCGGTGCATGGTTTGCGGCGGCCTTTGCGGGCGTTGCTTTGTTCATGGCCTTCTCGTCCTTCATCAATGCAAGGCTGGTCGGCAGGTTCGGTATGCGCAAGCTGTCGCACGGATCGCTGCTGGGCTTCATCGCCATCACCTTCATCTGGCTGCTGGTGCAGGTGATGGGTCCGGAACCGATGCCCTTTGCGATCTTCATTGTGTTCTTCGCGCTCGCCATGTTCCAGTTCGGCTGGATCGGCTCGAACTTCAACTCGCTCGCCATGGAGCCGCTCGGCCACGTCGCCGGCACCGCCTCCTCCGTCATCGGATTCATGGGAACGGTCGGCGGCTCGCTGATCGGCGCAGCAATCGGCCAGGCCTTCGACGGCACGGCGCTGCCCATGGTGGCGGGCTTCTTCGTCGTCTCCATCATCGGCCTCGTCTTCGTGCTGATCGGCGAAAAGGGCGTGCTGTTTCAGGCCCACAACAAGCCGACCCGCTAGGGGCAGGTAGACAAATAAAAAGGGCGCGGAACTCGGTTCCGCGCCCTTTTTATTGATTGACGGTTCACGTCATACGCATTCCGTCACCCCGGACTTGATCCGGGGTCCAGCCAGCCCAAGTCTTTGGGCTGAGAAGAGTCTTCCGCCACGCAGACGCGCGGCTACTGGATGCCGGATCAAGTCCGGCATGACGGGCAAAAACCTTTCCGCCCTGCCCCTTACACAACACCGCCTCAAACCGTAAAAATCTTCTCGCGCAGCAATTCCCAGGTCTCCTGGTTTGGCGCCAGCAGCAGGCCGCCATCCGTGTGGCGCGGCAGATAGGGCGAGCCGTCGAGGCGCGCGGCATAGGCGCCCGCTTCCTGCGAGAGCAGCGTGCCGGCCAGATGGTCCCAGGGCATCAGCTTGTTATACATCAGGAAATGCATGTGGCCGCCGCAGAACAGGCGGTATTCGTGCGCGGCGCAGCGATAGCTGGTGAAGAGGCGCACATCCGCGAGGTTCATGAGGATCTTGCGGCGTGTCTCCACGTCGAAATAGCCGGTATTGGCGATGCCCACCATCTGCGAAAGTTCAGGCGCGGGCACCACGGACATCTCTGTCTGCGTACCATCGGCGCTGCAAAGCCAGGCGCCGGAGCCCTTTTCGGCAATAGCCCAGTCATTGCCCATCGGATCGAAAATCAGGCCGGCAACGGTCTCGCCCTTGGAGATGACGCTCATCATCACGCCAAACAGCGGCAGGCCTGAGGCGAAGTTGTAGGTGCCGTCGATCGGATCGACCACCACGGCAAGATCCGCATCGGCAAGCTTGCCAAGCAGCGAGGCATCCGCCGCAACGGCCTCTTCACCGATGAACAGAGCGTCCGGCATGATTTCCTGCACGCGTGCGCGGATCAACCGTTCTGCAGCCTCGTCGGCCTCGGTCACGAGGTCGATCGCCTCGCTCTTTATCCTGACGTCGCCCTCACCCAGATTACGGAACCTCGGCAGGATTTCCACTGCCGCCGCCTCCTGAAGCGCATTGGCGAGAGAGGCGATGTCGAGTTCGATAGCCATGGGCGATATCCTTCCTTCTAAGCGTAAAACTATAAAGCCACGATTTCCCGGCGCAGCATCTTCCAGCTTTCCTTGTCGGGCGCCGACAGGATGCCACCCGTCGTCTGTCCCGGCCGGTAGGGCGTATTGTCGAAACGGGCCGTATAGCCGCCCGCTTCCTGATGAATGAGAACACCGGCAAGATGATCCCAGGGCATCAGCTTTTCATGGCCGATGAAGTGCAGCTTGCCAGCGGAGGCAAGCCAATATTCATGAGCCGAACAATTGATTGAAAGCGCCATCTTGATCTTGGCCATATTGGCGGCGATCACCGGGCGGCGATCTTCATGGCTGTGACCCCAGGAAAAGATGCCGACCATTTCGGACAATGGCACAGGATCGGCGACCTTGAGCTTTGCCTGCGAGCCGTCCCTGCGGTTAAGAAACGCGCCCTCACCTTTCAGCGCGATGATGGTATCGCCCATGACGGGATCGTGGATGATGCCCGCGACCGTCTCACCCTTGACGGTGACGGCGAGCAGCGTGCCGAAAGCGGGAAAGCCCGAAGCATAGTTGAAAGTGCCGTCGATTGGATCGATCACGAAGGCGAAAGGCGCATCGGCAAGAGCTGGAATGACGGATTGATCCGCATCATAGGCCTCTTCGCCAACGATATGGGCCTTCGGAAACCGTTGCAGAAGAGCGGCGGTTATCGCCTTTTCCGTAAGAATATCCGCCTCGGTGACGAGATCGACGGCGGAGGTCTTTTCGGAGATCGCGCCAGCGTCGAGATTGCGGAAGCGGGGCATTATTTCCTGGCGGCCGGCAGCGGCAACGGTGGAAATCAGAAAGTCGATATCTTTATCGGAAAGGGTCATCGCGCGGTGCACTTCTTCATAAGGGAGGGCGGGCCTCCGTACGCTCTTCAGGTGACGCCCCGGTGACAGCGAGCGCCGAAAAATCAAAAAGCTTCGGATCGAGCAGATGCGACGGATTGACGTGGGCAAGCGCCCTCAGCATCACGTCCTTGCGGCCCGGCATGCGCCTTTCAATGTCGGCCAGCATCTCCTTCATGGCATTGCGCTGAAGCCCGTCCTGCGAGCCACAGAGGTCGCAGGGAATGATCGGGAACTCCATCGCCGCCGCGAATTTCGCCATATCTTCCTCGGCGCAATAGGCAAGCGGGCGCATGACCATCAGGTCACCCTCATCATTCAAAAGCTTCGCCGGCATGCCGGCCAGCCGGCCGCCATGGAAGAAATTCATGAAGAAGGTCTCAAGAATATCCTCGCGATGATGGCCAAGCAGCAGCGCGTCGCAGCCCTCTTCCCGCGCAATACGGTAGAGATTGCCGCGCCGGAGCCGCGAACAGAGCGAACAGTAAGTGCCACCGGACGGCACCTTTTCCTTCACCACGGAATAGGTGTCGCGATATTCGATGCGATGGGGCACGCCGATCTTCGCCAGATACTCCGGCAACACGTGCTTGGGAAAATTCGGCTGGCCCTGATCCAGATTGCAGGCGATGAGTTCGACAGGCAAAAGGCCGCGCCACTTCAGATCGAGCAGCAGCGCCAACAGCCCATAGCTGTCCTTGCCGCCGGAAAGGCCCACCAGCCAGCGTTTTTGGCCGTTCAGCATGCCGAAATCGGTAAAGGCCTGACGCACATTGCGCAGCAGACGCTTGCGCAGCTTGTTGAACGAGACCGAACGTGGTGCATTGTCGAACAGAGGATGCGAGCTGCCGTTTTCCTCGGGCGCGTCCTGATCTGCCTCGACCTTATCGGCGATGTCATCGATCCTGGTGAGAATGTTCATCATTAGCTCGCTCCGGCACGACTGCCGTTCTCAATGCAGGCAAATGCCCGCATCTGCCTGCAATATCAAGCCCCGAATACCGACCAGCCGGTTTTCGTCGCCAGCATTTCCAGCGCATGTGACCCAAGCGCCGAATTGCCCACCTTGTTGAGACCCGGCGACCAGACGGCAATGGACGCCTTGCCCGGCGCAACCGCCATGATGCCGCCACCCACACCACTCTTGCCGGGCAGGCCGACATGATAGGCGAAATCGCCCGATCCGTCATAATGGCCGCAGGTCAGCATCAGCGCATTGATGCGCCGCGCCCGCCGGTCTGACACGACCGTATGGCCGCTCAGCGGATTGCGGCCGCGATTGGCAAGGAACAGCCCGGCGCGCGAGAGCTGCGCGCAGGTCATGGACAGCGCACATTGGTGAAAATAAACGCCCAGCGTATATTCGACGGGGTGATGCAGATTGCCGAAGGACCGCATGAAATTGGCAAGCGCGAAGTTGCGGAAACCCGTCGCCTGCTCGGATTTCGCCACCGTGTCGTCAATGCTGATCGTGTCATCGTCAGCGAGATAACGCACGAAACGCAAGAGTTCGCCGATCGCCTCTCGCGGCTGGTGGCCGGAAAGAACGATATCCGTCACCACGATGGCGCCGGCATTCACGAAGGGATTACGCGGAATGCCGTGCTCATGCTCCAGCTGGACGATGGAGTTGAAGGAAGACCCGGATGGCTCGCGCCCCACCCGGTTCCACACGGTCTCTCCCGCCTTGCCGAGCGCCAGCGTCAGCATGAAGACCTTGGAAATGCTCTGGATCGAAAACGGCGTGAGCGCATTGCCGGCCGTATAGGTGGTTCCATCGACAGTGGTGATGGCGATGCCGAACTGGTTCGGATCGACCTTGGCGAGCTCGGGAATATAGTCCGCAACTTTGCCCTCGCCCAGCCGCGGCACCATGCTGTCGTAAATGGAATCGACGATCGCCTGAATGTCCTGCATGCAAAGCCTTCCCCAGCAAACAAAAAAGCCGCCCCGAGGGGGCGGCTTTCTCAATACTGAAACGCGTCGATTAACGCGAGTAGAATTCGACGACCAGATGCGGTTCCATGACGACCGGGTACGGAACGTCAGACAGAGCCGGGATGCGAGCATAGGTCGCAACCATCTTGTTGTGATCGACTTCGATGTAATCAGGAACGTCGCGTTCTGCGAGCTGAACAGCTTCGAGAACCGTCACCAGCTGCTTGGACTTCTGGCGAACTTCAACAACGTCGCCCGGCTTGCAACGGTAAGAACCGATGTTGACGCGAACGCCGTTAACCGTGACGTGGCCGTGGTTGATGAACTGACGCGATGCGAAAACGGTCGGAACGAACTTGGCGCGGTAGACGATGGCGTCCAGACGCGACTCGAGCAGGCCGATCAGGTTCTCGGAGGTATCGCCCTTGCGACGGTTTGCTTCGTCGTAGGTGGCGCGGAACTGCTTTTCGCGCAGTTCGCCGTAGTAGCCCTTGAGCTTCTGCTTGGCGCGCAGCTGCGTGCCGAAGTCGCTCATCTTGCCCTTGCGGCGCTGGCCGTGCTGGCCCGGGCCGTATTCGCGGCGGTTTACCGGAGACTTCGGACGGCCCCAGATGTTTTCGCCCATGCGGCGGTCAATTTTATACTTAGCCGATTCGCGCTTGCTCATCGTATTTCCTTCTCAAAAGGTTATGCCGGTCTGTTACCAAACCGGTTTAAGGAAACACGCCCTCCTCTGAAGCCCGTTTCAGGGCCTCTGACAGGCTTCTCACATGCAAATGGAGAAACCACGGGACATGTCGGTGATATTGACCGCCGAACGTCAGTTATTAAACTGCAGGGCAGTCAACAAAACACACCGGACATCACTGCCCGGCGTTGGGGCGGCTTCTAAACAGGTTTTACAAATTTGTCAAACAAAGCCTGCCGCTTTTTTCTCGAACCGGCCCTTGAAAAGCCTGAAGGCTCTCCTATCTCTCCCTCGTGATCAGAACTCGGGCCCCTCTGGCGTGTTACCGGACAACACGTGATGTCGAGTTTCTTTAGGTTGGGGCCCACGTATATTCTTGACACACGTTCCCCATCCGCAAAGCCAACCTCGTCCGGCTAAAGGTTGACTGATGGAGTTCCTCCTCAACGATTTTCTCGGTACCCCCACATGGATGTGGGCGGTCTTCATTTCTCTCGTCCTTGGCCTCCTGGCGCTCGATCTTGGCGTATTGCACAAGAATTCCAAGGAAATCGGCATCCGTGAAAGCCTGCTGATGTCAGGCTTTTACATCGCCATCGGTTTGGCCTTCGGCGGCTGGATCTGGTATCAGTCCGGCCAGCAGTCGGCGATGGAATATGTCACCGGCTTCGTGGTCGAAAAAAGCCTGGCGATGGACAATATCTTCATCATCGCCATGATCTTCTCCTATTTCGCCATTCCCCGCCAATATCAGCACCGCGTGCTGCTCTGGGGCATTCTCGGCGTCATCATCCTGCGCGGCATCATGATTGCCGGTGGCGCCGCCATTGTCGAAAACTTCCACTGGGTGCTTTATCTCTTCGCGGCCTTCCTCGTCTTCACCGGCCTCAAGATGCTGTTCTCGTCCGACCATGACGAGGCCGATATCGGCAATAACCGCATCCTGAAGTTCCTGCGCAGCCGCCTGCCGGTGACGGAGAAGCTGCATGGCGAGAAATTCTTCGTCAAGGAGACGGATACGACCACCGGCAAACTCAAGACCTTCGTGACGCCGCTCTTCCTGGCGCTCATCATGGTCGAAATCGCCGACCTTATCTTCGCGGTCGATTCGATCCCGGCGATCTTCGCGATCACCACCGATCCCTTTATCGTCTACACCTCGAACATCTTCGCGATCCTTGGCCTGCGCGCCCTCTATTTCGCGCTTGCCGCCCTGATCCACCGCTTCGCTTATCTGAAATATGCGCTGGCTGCGGTTCTGGTCTTCGTCGGTTCGAAAATCTTCGTGGCCGACATGCTCGGCATCGCCAAGATCCCGCCGGCAGTCTCGCTCGGCGTCACCGTCGCCATCCTCGCAACCGGCATCATCGGTTCGCTGATTGCGACGCGCAAGGAAGCAAAGGCCATCGAATAAGGATGAGCAAGATGAGGAGGCGGTAACGCCTCCTCACACGCCGTCACCCCGGACTTGATCCGGGGTCCAGCGCGATCAAGTCCTTGATCGCAAGAGACTCGTCTCACGGCGCAGACGCGCCGTGGCTGGATGCCGGATCAAGTCCGGCATGACGGGTAAGTATATCGACGCAGACAAACCTGCCGTAACTTCACTCCGCCGCCAGCCTCGCGTCATCCTCCGCCGCATCCGCATCGCCGGGTGCGGTTTTTGCATCGAGATCAGGGAAAGCCACAATGCGCTTGCCGGAGAAATCGGCATGTACCACCACAAGCTCCTTCTCCTCGAAATAACCGAGAAGACGGCGCGCGCGGCGGGCGGAATGGGTGCCATAAGCGCGGGCAATACGGGCATCCGACGGGCAGGGTTCTTCACCCAGCGCCGCCTTGACCAGAAGCAGGAAAACCCCCTGCAGATCGTCGGAAACCGACATCGACAGCTCCAGCGCCTTCTGCCAGCCTTCGCTTGCCGCCATCGTCGCATCCACGCCTGAGCGTGCAATCGCCACCTGCCGGCGGAAATCCGCAAGCGTCATGGGCGTGCCGGGAATACGGCGCATGCGGGCGCGCACCAGAAAATCCTGGTACAGCACGGCGTCGGTGCGATAGGCCGATTGCGGATCGTCGAGAATTTCGACCAGCACAGCGGCGATCTTCTCCTCGCGCTCCTCCGGCGTCAGCTCCGGCTGGCCAGCACGCGGAGACTGCTCCGGTGAGGGACCGCCGACCGCAGGGGTGGAACGGGAGAGTTCGGCCAGAATATCGGTTGTCGGGCGCGGCGCCGGCGGTGTGCGGCGCGTGGCGGGTCGCGTGAACTCTTCCGGGTCCGGCGTGAAGATCAGGTCTTCCACATCCTGGGGCGCATCCGGCAGCGGCATCAGCTTCGGCGAGGACGAGCGCGCCGAGGTTTCCACGGCACCGATGACAATCGGCAACGGGCGGCGCGACAACGCCGGGCCGAGCGCCACGAAATTGCCGCGCTGCAGATCGCGGAACATT
This sequence comes from Rhizobium oryzihabitans, assembly GCF_010669145.1. Classification (NCBI taxonomy): domain Bacteria; kingdom Pseudomonadati; phylum Pseudomonadota; class Alphaproteobacteria; order Hyphomicrobiales; family Rhizobiaceae; genus Rhizobium; species Rhizobium oryzihabitans. The sequence goes on along the minus strand of NZ_CP048632.1, from coordinate 132,987 downwards.
TCCGCCTGTCGCCGGTCCATGCCGAGCAGATCGGCCGCGCGCGCCATGTCGATATCGAGAAAGGTGCGGCCCATCAGGAAGTTGGAGGCTTCCGCCGCCACGTTCTTGGCAAGCTTGGCAAGGCGCTGCGTGGCGATGACGCCGGCAAGCCCGCGTTTACGGCCACGGCACATCAGATTGGTCATGGCGCCGAGAGACGCCTTGCGGGCATCTTCCGTCACCTCGCCGCCGACGGAGGGCGCAAACATCTGCGCCTCATCCACCACGACAAGCACCGGATACCAGAATTCACGATCCGCATCGAACATGCCGTTGAGGAAGGCGGCGGCGGCCCGCATCTGCTGCTCGATATCAAGGCCTTCCAGCGTCAGCACGCAGGAAACGCGGTGCTGGCGAATGCGGTTGGCAATGCCGGCAAGTTCCGCCTCGGTGCGCTCGCCATCCACCACCACGTGGCCGAACTTATCGGAAAGCGTGACGAAATCGCCCTCGGGATCGATGATGACCTGCTGCACCCATTGCGCCGATTGCTCCAGCAGCCGGCGCAGAAGATGCGACTTGCCGGAACCGGAATTGCCCTGCACCAGCAAACGCGTCGCAAGCAATTCCTCGATATCGAGCTTGGCCTGCTGCCCGCCCGATAGGGTTCCCATGTCGATGCCGACCTGCAATGTTCCGTTCCTCGTGCTGCATGTCATCCGGCCGATTCCCTTGACGGCGGCCGAACATGCTCTTTACCAAAAAATCGCCGGTTGCGTCTGCCCCGTGCCGGTAATGCACAGGCAATTACGCCCCATCTATGCGGCTCCGGATGAGACCCGCAAAAATGAAAGCCGCCTGCCGAACACATTCAGCATCAGCCCGACGATGACCAATGCAGCACCGACCACTTCGAAGACGGTAATATGCTCCGCAAAAGCGAGATAGGCGCTGATGAAACCGACAATCGGCACCAGCAGCGAAAACGGCGCCACCGTTCCGGCCGGATAACGCAGAAGCAGGTAACTCCAGATGCCCGCGCCGACGATGGTCGCACCATAGGCCATGTAGATCACCACGAAAGCCATCGTCGGCGTTGCGTTGAGCAACCCTTCCGCAATCGCATCAGGTCCTTCCACCACAAGCGAAAGCAGGATCAACGGCAGAACGGGCACAAGGCTCGTCCATGCGACGAAGGAGACCGCGTTCACCTGGCCGATGCGGCGATTGACGATGTTGCCGCAGGCCCAGGCAATGGCCGAGCCGACGCCCATCAGGAGCGGTATCAGCGCTGCGGCCGTCATGCGCTCCAGACCGATGACCGCCAGCCCGCCAAAAGCAACGATCGCACCGATGATCTGTGACGGCAACGGCCGCTCGCCGAGAAACACCACGGCCAGCGCCAGCGTGAAGAAGGCCTGCGACTGCATGACGAGCGAAGCAAGCCCCGCAGGCAGGCCGAGCTTGATGGCCGGGTAAAGCAGGCCGAACTGCACAAAGCCCATCGCCATGCCGTAAACGATCATATGCCGCCACGGCACGTTGGGTTTCGGCAGGAAGAATATCAGGGGCACGGCCGCAAAGAGATAACGCACGCCCGTCAGAAACAAAGGCGGCATGTCGGCGACGCCCACCTTGATGACGACGAAGTTGAAGCCCCACAAAAACACGGTGATCAGGGCGAGAAGAATATGCGGCAATGCCATTTTGTTATGTCCGAATTTCAGGCGATCGACGGGCGTTTTACGCCGAAACCGCCCTCTTCCAGCCGAAGGCAACAAGACCGGCGCCGATCAGGAGACCGCCACCCGTGCGATTGACGATGCGCTGAACCTTCGGTTTGCGGATCGTATTGCGGGCGGCGCTTGCCAGAAGTCCATAAAGCGCCGCGTTCACGGTGGCAAGCACCAGGAATGTCGCTTCGAAAATCAACACCTGCGGCCAGAATGGCAGCGTCGGCACCAGAAACTGCGGCAGGAAGGCCACGAAGAACACGATGCTCTTGGGGTTGAGCGCCGTCACGATATAGGCATGCAGGAAGATTTTGAGCGGTCTCTCACGACCCGTCACGCCCGTGCCTTCCGCACCTTCGCCACCGACCGGAGAGCGCCACAGCTTGATGCCGAGATAAATGAGGTAGGCGGCGCCGATCCATTTGAGGCCGGTGAAAAGTGCCGCCGAGGTGGCAAGCAGCGCGCCGAGGCCGAGCATCGAGGCCGTCATCGCGGTGAAGTCACCAAGCGCCACACCCGTTACCGTCGCAGTGCTCGCCTTGCGGCCGTGGCCCAGCGCATAGGAAATAACCAGCAGGATCGTCGGTCCCGGAATGGCGAGCATGATGGCGGATGCGGCCACGAAGGCCAGCCAGTTCTCAAGCGGCATGATGAAATCTCCCTTGCGTGATTTTGGGAGCAAGCCATGGAAATCTCACGCTGGCAAGAGCGCCGTTTCTTGCTCGGCAAGACGGGCAAGCGTCGCCTCATCGAAGCGCAGGAGAACGCTGTCAACTTCGCTTGCGCCAACGCGACTGTAGAACCGTTGCGCGCCGACATTGTCCCGGCCAGTGGTAAAATCGAGGCGCGAACCACCCCTCTCGAAAACGATCTTCGCCGCCTCGCGGATCAGCGCCTCTCCCACACCACGTCCCCGAACCCGCTCTGTGACGTAAAGTTCCTTCATGAACCAGACCGGGCGCAAAGCCACACCGGGAAACATCTCGAACATCGAGAGAATGCCAAGAGCGCCGTCGTCAAAGGCGGCAAGCATGATGCCCTGGCCGGTGTGCAGAAATTCTCCGAGACGAACGCGGATCTCGTTCCCGTCAATCGCGCCCTCTCCCTCATAGTGCCGCTCCATATCGGCAAAGACAGGGCAAAGCAGTTCGATATCGGCCAGTGTGACTGTTCTTATCTGCACTACATTCCACTCCAAAAACGCCACGAAAGCATAAGATCATGACGATGGCGCAAATTGCGGGATACCCCGCCGGACCTCAAGGGCCGGCGGGGTTATGATCCGACCACACGATCAAAACCGCGGCGCCCAGTGGGGAGCAGCCCACTCCCGCCGCCTTTTGCGGGCGGATGGCTCGACGCCGATATCGTCCAGCAGGCGTTCCGGCAGATCGGTAAGATCGGTCGGTGGCGCGCGCGGCACGAGGGCGGCGACGATGACCGCCCGCAGGGTCTTCCAGACGCCGAATGTGACGAACAAACGATCGACCGCATCCGGCAGCGCATATACTACCATTGGTTGATTTTTCTGCATGGGGAATCCATCCCGGCGCGGCAAAGCGGCCAGGTCCTTTATCGATGGAAAACGACATGCCGGGAGCGCGTGGGGCAGCCTGTCGGCCACGCGGACGCACAATCAGATGTCGGACGAAGTGAGAATGCCAAACGGCAGGGAAATCAGGCCATAAGCCTTATCGGAGGTCGATGCCTCGGGACATGTAACCACCGATGACCATGCCGGAAATGCCAGACATGCCGTTAAGGCGCATATTCATGTAATCAGTCATTCCACGCCTCCTTTTATAGCGGTTACAGACGAGGTGCATCTTACACAAGATGCCGGACGCGACAAGAGGTCGCAATCTCGAATTGCAAAACTCAGATGGAGAAGATGCAAAAATGCAACACACACTCAGCCCAACGAGACACTGAGCCCGAAACCTTGCATCAGCCGCCGCGTCGCGAAATCCGGCTTGCCGGAGGTGAAGACGGCGAAGTCGAAACCATCGGGATGTTCCGCATCCTGCGGCAGCGGCACCAGATGACGCGCGCGCCTGGCAATCGCTTCCGCCGGATCGAGCCAGTCGACCGGCCAGGGCGCCAGCCTGCGAAACACATTGGCCATGAAGGGATAGTGGGTGCAGGCAAGCACGACGATATCGGTGCGCTTGCCGTCGCTGTCGATGAAGCAGGGCTCGATTTCGGCAAGCACGGCTTCGTCGGATATAGCCTCGCCCCTGATCCAGCCTTCTGCCATGCGTGCCAGATTTTCCGACCCCACGAGGCGGACATGGCATTGCGTGGCGAAGGACTGAATGAGATCGCGCGTATAGGCGCGTTTGACGGTGCCCGGCGTCGCCAGCACGGAAACGAGACCGGAGCGGGTGCGTTCTGCGGCGGGCTTGATGGCGGGAACGGTGCCCACGAAGGTCATGTCCGGAAAGCGCGCCCGCAGATCTGCCCCGGCCAGCGTGAAGGCGGTGTTGCAGGCGATGATGCAGACTTCGGGACTGTAATCTTCAAGCAGCTTTTCGAAGAGTGAGAGAATGCGCGCCTTCAGCGCCTCCTCTTCCCAGCCGCCATACGGGAAGCCCGCATCGTCGGCTACATAGATGAAGCCGCGCTCGGGCATCAGCACCCGCGCTTCGCGCAGAACCGTCAGCCCGCCAATGCCGGAATCGAACACCAGCACCGGTTTCAGCACGTCGGCCGCGGCCTCACTCGTCTTCAGCATTCTCCCCTGCCCTTTCGGCCGATGGCCCCGCTGCTCTTCCCGTCTGCTTCGGCCACTGCCGGGGAAAACGGTCGAGCGAATTGATCACGCCACGGACAACACTGATTTCCTGCTCGGAAAAACCGCGTCTCGACAGCACTGCGCGCAGGTTGTCGACCATTTTCGGCTTTTTTTCGGGCGGATGGAAATAACCGCGCGCATCGAGCGCCTCCTCGATATGCTCGAACAGGCCAAAGACCTGTTCCTTGGTCGAAGGCCGCTGCTCGACAGACTGGAAAAGCGTTTCGCCCAGATCGTCCATGCCGGATTTCATCCATTCATAGGACATCAGAAGCACGGCCTGCGCGATGTTGAGCGAGGCGAAGGCGGGGTTGACCGGAAATGTCACGATCTCGTCTGCCAGCGCCACTTCCTCATTGGTAAGACCCCAGCGCTCGCGCCCGAACAGGATGCCGGTTCTTTCCCCCGTCTTGAACTTTGCCCGCAGCGTTTCGGCGGCGGTGACGGGCGCACGCACGGGCTTGAAACCGTAACGTTCGCGTGCGGTCGTGGCGTAAACAAAGTTGAGATCCCTGATCGCCTCTTCGAGCGTCTCGAACACCTTCGTCGCATCGATGACATGATCGGCCTTGGAAGCGGCAGCCCGCGCCTTCTCGCTCGGCCAGCCGTCACGCGGATTGACCAGACGCAATTCGGCAAGGCCGAAATTGGCCATCGCCCGCGCCACCATGCCGATATTTTCGCCGAGCTGCGGTTCGACCAGAATGATCGCCGGGCCTTCCGCCACAAGTTCAAGCTCGCTGTTTGTGCCTGCCATCGTCGTTTGTCCGTGTGTTGAAGCGTCGCATCGATTTTCGAGCCGATGCGCTAAAGCGCGCTTCACTGGCACAGATCGGCGCTAAAATCAAAGGCGGAGGGATGCAAGCACCCCTCACTCCCCTTGATGATCGTCGCCATCTCTTCGCGCAGCGAATCCCTGCCCTCGTCGCCAACCCGGTGAATGTCGCTGATGACCGGCCGGCCATCTTCCTCGATGACATCGAAATGCACCTCGTCGACCGTTGCCTTCATTTCCGCCTCGTCCATGCAGGCCCAGAGCTTGAACTTCGCCGTCACATCCGTCACGCCGTCCTTTATTGCACCCGCGGTCACCGACACATCCTCCAGCGGGCAACCATCCTGCGAATTGGTGACGACGTCGTAACCGAAGGGGTCGCCCTTCTCGCCACTCTCGGCCTCATAGGCAGGCTTCTTGGATGCTTCGCGATATTGCGCAACGAAGTCCTTGCTGAACAGGCTCACCAGCATGTCCTCGTCGAAGATGTATTTCCAGTTCTCGGCATCGCCGGACCAGTTCTTGACGGTGATGTCCATCACCTTCTGGACGGGATCGGCAGGCCCCGCCGCAAGGGCGCTATGGGAAAAGAGGACGGCGGCAGTCAGAAGCAGAATATTCCGCATGATGTGATCCCGGGATAGGCCCGACACGCGGGCGAAGCGATTCGCCTGACTGTATTCCGGCATTGTGGTTTGGCAATGCGCAAAGCGTTATTGCGCTGCGCCAAAAAAGCGCCCCCCATGGCTTTGCCTCAGGCGCATGCGATGCTATAGCCGCACCGGATATTTTTCCGACTATTGGCGTTATCAGGCGCCACAGCTTCGAAGGTGAGGAATTCATGGCAAAGATCAAGGTAGCCAATCCGGTCGTCGATCTCGACGGCGACGAAATGACCCGTATCATCTGGCAGCTCATCAAGGACAAGCTGATCCTGCCATACCTCGATCTCGACATCGAATATTACGACCTCTCGGTTGAAAACCGCGACGCCACCAACGACCAGGTCACCATCGATGCGGCACACGCCATCAAGAAACACGGCGTCGGCATCAAGTGCGCGACGATCACGCCGGATGAGCAGCGCGTCGAGGAATTCGGCCTGAAGCAGATGTGGAAGAGCCCTAACGGCACCATCCGCAACATTCTGGGCGGCGTCATCTTCCGCGAACCGATCATCTGCAAGAACGTTCCGCGCCTCGTTCCCGGTTGGACGAAGCCGATCGTCGTCGGCCGTCACGCCTTCGGCGACCAGTACAAGGCAACCGATTTCAAGTTCCCCGGCAAGGGCAAGCTGACGATCAAGTTCGTCGGTGAAGACGGCACGGTCATTGAAAAGGACGTCTTCGACGCCCCGAGCGCCGGCGTTGCACTCGCCATGTACAACCTTGACGAATCCATCCGCGAATTCGCCCGCGCATCCATGATGTACGGCCTGATGCGCAAGTGGCCGGTCTACCTGTCCACCAAGAACACCATTCTCAAGGCTTATGACGGTCGCTTCAAGGACATCTTCGAAGAAGTCTACCAGAACGAGTTCAAGGCGAAGTTCGACGAAATCGGCATCACCTACGAGCATCGCCTGATCGACGACATGGTCGCCTCCGCCCTGAAGTGGTCCGGCGGTTACGTCTGGGCCTGCAAGAACTACGATGGCGACGTGCAGTCCGATACGGTTGCCCAGGGCTTCGGTTCGCTCGGCCTGATGACCTCCGTTCTTCTGTCGCCGGACGGCCGCACGGTCGAAGCCGAAGCAGCACACGGCACAGTGACGCGCCACTACCGCCAGCACCAGAAGGGTCAGGAAACCTCGACCAACTCGATCGCGTCGATCTTCGCCTGGACCCGTGGCCTTGCCCACCGCGCCAAGCTGGATGACAATGCCGAGCTGGCCAAGTTCGCGACGACGCTCGAAACCGTCTGCGTCGACACTGTCGAAAGCGGCTTCATGACCAAGGATCTGGCGCTCCTCATCGGACCGGACCAGCCGTGGCTCTCCACCACCGCCTTCCTCGACAAGATCGACGACAACCTCAAGACGGCGATGGCGGCTTAAGCCTCTTTGCTCAGCAGCTTTAAAACCCGGCCTCAGCGCCGGGTTTTTTCATTCGTGCCATAGAGCCGGAATATCAGCATCGCGGCGCGCGCCGATCGCGCCCTTATGTCCTCTTCCGTCGGAAGGCCGATCGCACCCGTGGCGCGTCTGACCTGCAAATCCCCAACCAGAAGCGACAACCAGATTTCCGCAGGCTCTTCCGAAGCCTCGGCACATATGGCGCCCTGCTGCGCCAAAGCCGCAAAATAGATGGCAAGCTTCGGCATGACATGGCTACGGCCTTTAGCCGAGAGAAATTCGCCGAGCGTGGTTTCGCTGCCTGCCTCCGCCGCCGCCACCCTGTTGAGCAGCACCGCCCGTTCTCCCAAAAGCACCGTCAGGAGATCGGCCCCGAAACGCGAGAGCTCGCCAACACCATCCGCCGCCTCCGCCGATGGCAATACCAGCGTTGCGGCATTCTCGGCGACCATGGCTTCGTAAAGACCGGCCTTTCCCCCGAACCAGCCGTAGAGCGTCTCCTTGGAAGACTTGCTCACCTTTGCCAGCGCCTGCATGGAAAACGCGGCGTAACCGTCCTGCGCAAGCATGGCGAAGGCGTGCTCGACAATTTCACGCCGGCGTAATTCCTTGCTCTCGCTTCGCATCAGCACTCCCTTGACAAAAACCGTACAGATACGTACGGAATATCCGTACGATAGCGTACGGATATTCTATGGAGATTTTCATGTCCAGCTCATTTCTGCATGACATAAAAACAAAGCACTTTCCCGCACTGGAAATGACAAGAGAACCGGCGAGCCTTGCCCTGCGCCTGTTCGCACCGCTTAGTCTTGGCATCATGGCCGGTTTTTTCTTCGCCTTCAGCAATCCCGTCATGATGGCCTTCCAGCAACTGGAGGCGGATATTTTCATCCAGGCGTTCAACGGCATCAATATCAGCGTCCGCAACGGCATTTTCTTTGCGGCCTTCTTCGTTCCGCTCGCCGCCCTTCTCGGCGCAGCACTCATCGACCGCGACAGCCGGCTACTATGGGTCATGGCCCTGGTCATCTACGCGGTTGTCGTGATCCAGACCCGCATGGTCAATGTGCCCATCAACGAGTTCTTCAAGACGGTTTCGACTGAAATACCGAGCGACTGGCAGGAACTGCGTGACCGATGGGCGCTTTCCAACCTCGTCCGCACCGTGCTTACCACCCTCGCCTTTTTTGTGGCGCTGCTTGCTGCCACAAGACATCGCGAAAGACGCATGGCCGCTTAACCCGCACCACACTCGCTGCACATCCGTCGACCCTTCGAGGAAAGACGTGATCACGTCCTGACAGGCGGCATGAAATATCCAGGAAACAAAAACCCGGCCGCAACGCCGGGTTTCTTTTTTTGTTCACAGTATCTTGATTAGACGTTGCACTAGGCGCAAACTTCCATTCCGCACCGTGCCGCGGCCAGCACAACAATAAGACAAAGCTGAAACAGCATTTACTCACACATGACTTGCTCGGCACAGTCAAAATTTCAACGCAGCGTCGGCGCAAACCTGAAAGACGCGCGAATGATGCTGCGGACCATAAAAACGCACCGTGACAGCAAGAAATCCGCACCGGTTTTCTCATGATGCTTAGGCGATTTTGCTTGGGGAGGCAAAGCCATGAGTGAGTTGATCTTCTACACAAATCCCATGTCGCGCGGTCGCATCGCGCGCTGGATGCTCGAAGAAGTCGGCGTTCCGTATAAAACGGAGATACTGGGCTTCGAAACCTCGATGAAATCGCCCGCCTACCGGCTGATAAACCCGATGGCCAAGGTGCCCGCCATCAAACACGGCGATACCATCGTCACCGAGGCGGCGGCGATCTGCGCTTATCTCGCCGATGCCTTTCCGGGTGCCAATCTCGCACCGACGCCGAAAGCGCGCGGACTTTATTACCGCTGGATGTTCTTCGCCGCCGGACCGCTGGAAATGGCGGCCAGCATGAAGGCGATGGGTTTTGAAGTGCCGAAGGAAAAGCTGCGCATGGCCGGCTGCGGCAGCTATGCGGATGTGATGAACACCCTTGAACGCGCCGTCAGTGAAAACCGCTATGTCGCCGGCGATCTTTTCACCGCGGCGGATGTCTATGTCGGCGCCCATGTCGGCTGGGGACTGCACTTCGGCACGATCGAAAAACGTCCCGCCTTCATCGATTACATGTCGCATCTGACCGACCGCCCGGCCTTCAAGCGGGCCGCCCAGCTGGATGAGGAAGCGGCGAAGGATTTGCAGGCAACGGGATAAACAGCCCGCCCCTTTTGCAACAAATCAACCGTGGTCCGTGCGGACGCCGTCTGTCGGGCTCGATCTTCGCGACGGGTTACTCCCCGGATTGGCCGAGCGGCTCTCCGACCTCTATTGCATGCCCATCCGGATCGTAAAAACGAAACACCCTTTGGCCCCAGGCTTGCCGCTCAAGAGGATGAATAAGCTCCACATGCGGCGCGATGCTTTGAAAAGCCGCTTCCACATCCGCATGCTCGAAATAAAGCAGCATGTTTCGTCTGCCATAGGGCTCTTCCGCACCCCGCGACCTCCGCCACACCGTCTCTTCAAGCGACCGCCCGTCATGAATTGCAAAGCCGGTTTCGAATAGGACGAAATTCCCGAAATCCTCCACTATGGTGAGGCCGAGCCTGTCACGATAAAATTCCTTGGAGCGATTGATATCGCGCACGAAAGGGATGGGATTTACAAAGCGCATCGCATTCCTTCCGGACCATCCAGAATAAAAAGGCGGGGCAAAACCCCGCCTCTTCAATTCTTCCAGATCATGCAGCGAGCGCCGCAGCCACCGCTTCGATGGCTTCCTGCGCCTTGGCGCCATCCGGGCCACCGGCCTGCGCCATATCGGGGCGTCCGCCGCCACCCTTGCCGCCAAGCGCGGCAGAGGCCGTGCGGACGATATCGACGGCGCTGAAACGGGCCGTCAGATCTTCGGTCACGGCGGCGACAGCGCTTGCCTTGCCATCTTCGGAAACGGCAATCAGCAGCACGACGCCGGAACCGAGATTGGCCTTGGCTTCATCGGCAAGACCCTTGAGGTCCTTGGCATCGATGCCGGACAGGGATTTGGCGAGGAAATTGACGCCTGCAACCTGCTGGACGTCATTGGCGCCGGCATCCGAAGAACCGCCACCCATGGCGAGTTTCCTGCGGGCATCGGCAAGTTCGCGCTCCAGCTTCTTGCGCTCGTCGAGAAGGCCCTCGACACGCGACAGCACATCGCCCGGCTGCACCTTCAGCGAAGAGGCCAGCGCCTTTACCCGCTCATCCTGCTCGGCGAGATAGGCAAGCGCGCCCTGCCCAGTGACGGCTTCAAGACGACGCACACCTGCACCGACGGCGCTTTCGCCGAGAATGCGGATAAGGCCGATCTGGCCGGTTGCGGCAACATGGGTGCCACCGCAAAGCTCTACGGAATAAGGCCGGTTGGCTTTCGCCCCCTGCACGCCGGTGCCCATGGACACCACGCGAACCTCATCGCCGTATTTTTCACCGAACAGCGCCATGGCGCCCTCGGCAATGGCGTCGTCAACGCTCATCAGACGCGTCACGACCGGCGAGTTCTGCAACACGATCTCGTTTGCCATTTCCTCGACGACCTTCAGCTCTTCGGCCGACATCGGCTTCGGATGCGAAACGTCGAAGCGCAGGCGCTCGGGCGCGACCAGCGAACCCTTCTGGGCCACATGGGTGCCGAGTACCTCGCGCAGCGCCTCATGCAGCAGGTGGGTGGCGGAGTGGTTGGCGCGCAGACGGGAACGACGGTCATGATCGACCGTCAGCTGCACGGCTTCGCCGAGCTTGAAGCCGCCCTTGGAAACGGTGCCCGTATGCACGAAGAGGCCTTCACCCTTCTTCTGGGTGTCGGAAACGGTAAAGGCGCCATTGTCCGAGGAGATCACGCCGGTATCGCCCATCTGGCCACCGGACTCACCATAAAACGGCGTTTGGTTGACGACGATCTGCACCGTTTCGCCATCGGCGGCGCTGTCAACCGACTTCCCGTCCTTGACGATCGCCTGAATGACGCCTTCGGCGGTTTCCGTGTCATATCCCAGGAATTCACTCGCGCCGAATTTTTCCTTCAGCTCGAACCAGACGGTTTCCGTCGCCTTGTCGCCGGAACCGGCCCAGTGCGAGCGCGCTTCCGCCTTCTGGCGCTCCATGGCATCCGTAAAGCCGGAAATATCGACGCCGATTTCGCGGGCGCGCAATGCGTCCTGCGTCAGATCGAGCGGGAAACCATAGGTGTCGTAAAGCTTGAAGGCCGTTTCGCCGTCCAGCATGTCGCCCTTGTGCAGTGTCGAGGTGGCGTCGGAAAGCAGCGAAAGGCCGCGTTCCAGCGTCTTGCGGAACCGGGTTTCCTCAAGTTTCAGCGTCTCGGAGATCAGCGCCTCGGCGCGGACGAGTTCCGGATAGGCGCGACCCATCTGCTGCACCAGCGCCGGCAAAAGCTTGTAGATCAGCGGCTCGCGCGCGCCGAGAAGTTCGGCATGGCGCATGGCGCGGCGCATGATGCGGCGCAGAACGTAACCGCGACCTTCGTTCGACGGCAGAACACCATCGGCGATCAGGAAGGCGGACGAGCGCAGATGATCGGCGATGACCCGGTGGCTGGCGCGCTTTTCGCCTTCCGCCGGAACGCCGGTCGCTTCAACGGAGGCCGAAATCAGCGCCCGGAACAGATCGGTGTCGTAATTGTCGTGCTTGCCCTGCAGCAGCGCGGAAATACGCTCGAGACCCATGCCGGTGTCAATCGACGGGCGCGGCAGGTCGATGCGTTCTTCCTTCGTCAGCTGCTCATATTGCATGAAGACGAGGTTCCAGATTTCGATGAACCGGTCGCCATCCTCTTCCGGCGAGCCGGGCGGGCCGCCCCAGATATGGTCGCCGTGGTCGTAGAAGATTTCCGAGCAGGGACCGCAGGGACCAGTATCGCCCATGGCCCAGAAATTGTCACTGGTCGGAATGCGGATGATGCGGTCGTCGGAAAAGCCGGCGATCTTCTTCCAGAGATCAAAGGCCTCGTCGTCAGTGTGATAGACCGTGACCAGCAGACGGTTGCGATCGATGCCGAATTCCTTGGTGATCAGGTTCCAGGCGTGGGTGATCGCTTCTTCCTTGAAATAATCGCCGAAGGAGAAATTACCGAGCATCTCGAAGAAGGTATGGTGGCGGGCCGTATAACCGACATTGTCCAGATCATTGTGCTTGCCGCCGGCGCGCACGCATTTCTGCGCCGATGCCGCGGTGGAATAGGGACGGCTTTCAAGACCGGTAAAGACGTTCTTGAACTGCACCATGCCGGCATTGGTGAACATCAGTGTCGGATCGTTGCGCGGCACCAGCGGGCTGGAGGGCACGATCTCGTGTCCGTTCTTCTTGAAGTAGTCGAGAAAGGTCGACCGAATTTCATTCACACCGCTCATGCCCACACACCGCTCACAGCTGGAGTCCATCACCGCCATCGGAAACGATGGCTCTATTGCAAAATCACTGGCTTTTATCGTTCGCATCCTGCCCTGTCCAGCCATGGAGGCGAAGCAAGACATATAGGCAAAGAAAAAGGGCCACGCGAAGAAAAATCGCACGGCCCCTTTTGATCTATACAAGTTCGGCGAAGTCTCCGGACGGAGATGCCCGGACCTTCGCAAAATGCATCAGCCTTCGTCGCTGCCGTCGTCGCCTTCGCCGGCGTCCGGGCCGCCATTCTGCAGGAAGCGGTCGGCGATCAGACCGGCATTCTGGCGCAATGCCAGTTCGATCTCATTTGCCGTTTCCGGATTGTCGCGCAGGAAGGTCTTGGCGTTTTCACGCCCCTGCCCCAGACGCTGACTGTTATAGGAGAACCAGGCACCGGATTTCTCGACGATGCCGGCCTTGACGCCGAGATCGACAAGCTCGCCGGTCTTGGAAACGCCTTCGCCATACATGATGTCGAATTCCACCTGCTTGAAGGGCGGCGCCATCTTGTTCTTGACGACCTTCACGCGGGTCTGGTTGCCAACAACCTCTTCGCGTTCCTTGACGGCGCCGATGCGGCGAATGTCGAGGCGCACGGAAGCGTAAAACTTCAGCGCGTTGCCGCCCGTCGTCGTTTCCGGCGAACCGAACATGACGCCGATCTTCATGCGGATCTGGTTGATGAAGATCACCATGCACTTCGACTTGGAGATCGAGGCCGTCAGCTTGCGCAGCGCCTGGCTCATCAAGCGCGCTTGAAGACCCGGCAGGCTGTCGCCCATTTCACCTTCGATTTCGGCCCGCGGGGTCAGCGCCGCAACCGAGTCCACGACCAGAATGTCGACAGCACCGGAACGCACCAGCGTATCGGTGATTTCGAGGGCCTGCTCGCCCGTATCCGGCTGCGAGATCAGGAGGTTCTGCAAATCCACACCAAGCTTGCGGGCATAGACCGGGTCGAGCGCATGCTCGGCATCCACGAAGGCGCAGATACCGCCCTTCTTCTGGGCTTCCGCAATCGTCTGCAACGCGAGCGTGGTTTTACCGGAGCTTTCCGGACCGTAAATCTCAACGATACGCCCCTTCGGCAGGCCGCCGATACCGAGCGCAATATCCAGGCTGAGCGAACCCGTCGAAACGGTCTCCACTTCAACCACGTTTTCATTGGAACCGAGCTTCATGATCGATCCCTTGCCGAACGACCGTTCGATCTGGGAGAGCGCCGCTTCCAGTGCCTTGCTTTTATCCACCGATTTATCCTCTACGAGACGCAAAGAATTTTGTGCCATCCGAACCACCTTTAGGTTATTGAAGCCGCACAGGCAATGAAGCAGTATGGAATTGGTATGTACTCTATTTGTTCTCATTCCGCAAGGCTGAGCCAGCATATTGAAAACAAATAGGGATAAGTCGTTTGTTCTGCTTTCGTTTTTCCGTGCGCGGCCCATCGCCGCAAACCGGATGCGAGGTCAGGAAGACACCATTTTAGGCCGAATCGTCCGGTCTTTCCATCCGCCAGAGAGGGAAACGCAAGCGTGAAGAAAATACTCGTTCTGGGCGGCGCGCACATAGACCGGCGCGGCATGATCGAGGCGGAAACAGCGCCCGGCGCCAGCAATCCCGGCTCGTGGATGGAAGAGGCCGGCGGCGGCGGTTTCAATGCGGCCCGCAATCTCTCCCGGCTCGGTTTTCAGGTCCGCATCATCGCCCCGCGCGGCGGCGACGTCACCGGCGAAGCCGTGGCGGAAGCCGCAAGACAGGCGGGCGTGGAAGATACGCCCTTCACCTTCCTCGACCGTCGCACGCCGAGCTACACCGCCATTATGGAACGCGACGGCAATCTCGTCATCGCGCTTGCCGATATGGATCTTTACCGGCTGTTTTCCCCGCGCCGCCTTAAAGTTCGCGCGGTGCGTGAAGCGATTACCGCGAGCGATCTTCTCCTCTGCGACGCCAATCTGCCCGAAGATACGCTGACGGCGCTCGGTCTCGTTGCCCGCGCCTGCGAAAAGCCGCTTGCGGCCATCGCAATTTCGCCCGCCAAGGCAGTGAAGCTGAAAGGCGCGCTCGCCGATATCGACATGCTCTTCATGAATGAGGCGGAGGCCCGCGCCCTGACCGGGCAAACGACAGCAAATGTGCGCGACTGGCCGGAGATCCTGCGCAAGGCGGGGCTTGCCGGCGGCGTCGTCACCCGTGGTGCAAGCGAGGTCGTGGCCTTCAATGCGACGGAAACAGCAATTCTCCACCCGCCGCTCATCCGCGAGGTAAAGGACGTGACGGGTGCGGGAGACGCCATGGCCTCCGGTTATCTCGCGGCGATCGCCGAGGGCAACACCATCGCACAAGCATTGCGGCTGGGTGCCGCGGCAGCCGCCATCACGGTGCAATCGCCCTTCGCCACCGCCCAAGACCTATCAAAAGACAGTGTCGAGGCCATGTTGGGGCTTGTCCCCGAGGCCGAAATGCTGGCATGAACCCGTTTTAAGAACCTGGAACAGACAGAATGACCCGCCCCATCTCCCCGCTCCTGCCCATCGTCTATTCGCAAGAGGTTGCCGCCGCCAAGCAGCGCGGCGCACCGATCGTGGCGCTCGAATCGACCATCATCACCCATGGCATGCCCTATCCCGGCAATATCGAGATGGCCGAAAGCGTCGAGCAGATCATCCGCGATCAGGGTGCTGTTCCGGCAACCATCGCCGTCATTCACGGCACCCTGCATATCGGCCTCGAGAAGGACCAGCTTGAGGCGCTCGCAAAGACCACCGATGCCATGAAGGTTTCGCGCGCCGATATCGCCTTCGCGATTGCCGAGCGCCGCACCGGCGCCACCACCGTGGCTGCCACCATGATCGCCGCCGCCCGTGCCGGCATCCGCGTTTTCGCCACCGGCGGCATCGGCGGTGTGCACAAGGGCGCGGAAGAGACCTTCGATATTTCCGCCGATCTGACCGAGCTTGCGAAAACCGGCGTGATCGTCGTCTGCGCCGGCGCCAAGGCCATTCTGGATATTCCGAAGACACTGGAAGTTCTCGAAACCAACGGCGTACCGGTCGTCACCTTCGGTTCGGAAGAATTCCCGGCCTTCTGGTCGCGTTCCTCCGGCCTGCCGAGCCCGCTGTCACTCAACAGCCCGGCGGCTATCGCCAATTTCCAGGTGACCCGCGAGCAGCTGGGCATCGATGGCGGCATGCTGGTGGCCAATCCCGTGCCGGAAGAAGACGAAATTCCGCGCGAGGAAATGGAAATCTACATCAACCGCGCCATCTCCCACGCCGAGCGCGACGAGGTCACTGGCAAGGCGGTCACGCCCTATCTGCTCGGCGATATCTTCCGCCTGACGGATGGCCGCAGCCTCGAGACCAATATTGCGCTGGTGCGCAACAATGCCCAGCTTGCGGCAGAGATCGCAGTGGCGCTGAACTGAGTCTTCTCAGTCATCCTCGGGTCAAGCCCGAGGATGACGCCGAGTTGCTGGAAAGGCTCGTCAAAAACAACAAAAAGGCCCGGAGAGCTTGCGCTTTCCGGGCCTTTGTTTTTCACCTGAACCCGATCAGTTCTGGGCGACCGGCTTCACCAGCGGTGTCACGCGGCGGATGGTGACGCGGCGGTTCTGCTGTTCCGGGCCGAGCGTCTGAACCTTCAGGTAACGCTCGCCATAACCCTGCGTCGCCAGGTTTTCCGGCGGAATGCCGTAGACATCGGTCAGCACATTGGCGACTGATGCGGCGCGTTCGTCGGAAAGCACGAGGTTGCTTTCATCCGAACCGACGGCATCGGTATGGCCTTCGATGAGGAAGGTTTCGCCCGGGTTTTTCTCCAGCGCCTTGTTGATCGCATCCGCCACCTTGCGCAGCGAACGTGCCTGCGCCATCGGAATTTCGGCGCTGCCGGTGGCGAAGGTGATCGTATCGAGGTCGATACGGCGCACCTTGTCGCGGATACGGGCCGAGTAGCGCACTTCATCCAGCGAGTAGACACGCTCCACCGGCTCGACCGGCGGCTGCTCCAGGAAGCGGTAATAGTCGCGGTCAGGATCGCTCGACGTGTCGATGATGTAGTCACGCACGGGGATGCGCAGGCGCATCGGCGGCAGGTCGAGGCCCGGATCGCGATAGACGTAGTCGCGGTCGGGATCATCCATCAGATCGGGCGCATAGAACAGTACATATTCCCGGCCCCGGTCGTCGATGCGCGAACGCTGAATGACGTCGCCATAACGGTTGCGGATCGTTACGACCTGCGTGCCATCACGGCGCTCCACCGTCTCGCGGACACGGCCGCCCGGCAGGCGCTCATAATAAGGCTCGCCGCCATCGCGGATGAAGCGCTGGTTATCGTCGCCGCGTACAACGACGCGGTCGCCGAATTGCAGGATGATCGGCGCGTCGCGGTCCCGGTCACGTGGACGGCCTTCACGCGGCTGCCATTCGCGCACGCCTTCCGGCCGCTCATATTGCGGACGGCGGTCGATGCGCTCGCCCTGCTGGGAGGTGATCGCTTCCATCTTCACGGGCGGCGGCGGGGCCTTGCCTTCGCCGGCACCGGCGCGCTGCGCTTCGGCGTCAGAGGTCGGCACTTTCACATCACCGGCCTGTTCGCGTTCACGACGGCGTTCCTCACGGGTCTGACGGTTGCCGGACCGTTCCACTTCCTTGTCGCTATCAAGGACCGCTGCACCCTTGTCGACGGGCAGGATGACCGTGTCAGCGGTCTTGGACGGATCCTTGGCGATCGCCTTGGCCTTGTCCAGTTCCTCCTTGGTCGACGCAGGCGCTTCCGTCTGCGGAATGGCGACCTGATTGGGAACCGGTTCGCCGGCAGGCGCCTGTCCGGTTGTGGCGCCACTTGGGGGCGGAGGCGTCGGCGTGCCTGGCAGCGGTGCTGCGGGCTCGGCTTTACCCTGGCCTTCTACCGGCGGCTTTTCGGAAGGCTGCTGACCGGGAGCAGGATTGGGCTGCGCCTCGGGAGCCGGCGGTCGCGCAGGCGTGGGCGCTTCGGTGGGTACAGGCGCTTCCTTCGCAGCGGGTTCCGGCGCGGCCGGCTTTTTCTCCGGAACAGCCTTTTCAGCCGGTTCCGATTTCTGTTCCGGGGCCTTTTCCTCTACCTGCGGCTTTTTCTCGGCTGCCGGCTCGCGGGGCTTGGCCGGCTGTTCGGCATTTTCCGGACGTGCGGCGGGCTGTTCGGCAGCCGGCTCCTTCGCGCGTTCCTTGCGCGGACGCTGTTCGCCCTCGCCCGCAGGCTGCTCTGCCCGTTCGGGTTTGCGCGGACGTTCCTTTGGCTGCTGTTCGGCCGGTGCTGCTTCAGGTGCGGCCTCCCGCTGGCGTGCCGGCTGCTGCTCGCCTCCACCCTGGGGCTCCTGCGCACGTTCGGGACGGCGTGGGCGCTCCTGCGGCTGCTCGGCAGGCGCAGGCTCGGGGCGGGCCTCGCGCTGCTGCTGAGGCTCGCGCTGGGGTTCCGGCTGAGCTTCGCGCTGCGGTTCCCGTTGAGGTTCAGGACGCGGCTCGGCGGGGGCTGCCTCCTGCTTGGGCTCGGGCGGCCGTTCGCGTGGTGCTTCCGGCGCCTGTTCCTGCTTTGGAGGTTCGGCCTGCGGCTGCGCCTCTTCGGCCTGCTGGCGCTTCTTTCGCAGCTCCTCTTCCGGGTTCTGTTCCTCCGGTTGCGCCTGAGCCAATATCATCGGAGCCGCAGACTCATGAGTCTGCGATTGCGGCATCTGCGCCTGCGCCCGCGCGGCCCCGGCAAAACCGGCGGCGGCCGGTTCCACCGCGATCGCCAGCGACATGAGGGGGAAAACCACCCCCGTCAGCAATGTGTTCTTCTTCAGCATCGGTGCTTCCTCATCTGCCAATCGTTATACATCGCTTATGTCGCGACATGTTTTAATCCGGCTGCGCGTGCAGGCGCTGGTCAACGCCTTGCACAGGCTTCGGTTCCCATGATGACCAAAGCCTTCTGTACTGGAAATGAACAGATCAAGGCGTTTTCGTGATGGCGCCGCGGCCAAATCGCGCTGGCTAATATTGCAGTTGCATTTTTTGACCAACCGGATGAATAATCTGAGCCACGCCGAAGGCCACGAAGGGTGAAAGCCATTCTGTTGCGCCTGGCGCTCAAGGCGTCCGCACTGAAAAAAACAACAGACTGCGGATGAACGACCAAAAGAGAGGATCGAAATGCCTATTTCCACCCGTCTGCTCGCAGCCGTATCGATTGCCGCCATCTCGCTGTTTTCAGGTGCTGCCCTCGCGCAGGACAAGATCGTCATCGGCACCGAAGGCGCCTACCCGCCTTTCAACAATCTTGAGGCCGACGGCACGCTGACCGGCTTCGACATCGACATCGCCAAGGCGCTCTGTGTCGAGATGAAGGCCGAGTGCACCTTCGTCACCAATGACTGGGACGGCATTATTCCGGCCCTGCAGGCCAAGAAGTTCGATGCCATCATCGCGTCCATGTCGATCACGCCCGAGCGTCTCGAGAAGGTCGACTTCTCCAAGAAATATTACAACACCCCGCCGGCAATCGCCGTGCCGAAGGATTCGCCGATCAAGTCGGTCGACGATCTCAAGGGCAAGTCGCTCGGCGCCCAGGGCTCCACCACCCACTCCAACTATGCCGAAAAGCATTTTCCGGGTTCCGACCTGAAAATGTATCCGACCGCGGACGAATATAAGCTCGATATCGCCAACGGCCGCATCGACGCCGTCATCGACGATATCGTCGTCCTTTCGGAATGGCTGAAGACGGATGCCGGCGCCTGCTGCAAGATCCTGACGCCGCTTCCGGTGGATGTCGAGATCAACGGCAATGGCGCGGGCGTTGCCGTGCGCAAGGGTGACACGGCGCTTGCCGACAAGTTTACCGCCGCCATCGCCGGCATCCGCGCCAACGGCAAATATCAGGAAATCAACAAAAAATACTTCGATTTCGACGTTTACGGCCAGTAACAGGCACAGTGCTTGTTGAAATCTCGTGGCGGAAGGCTTGCCCTTCCGCCATTTTTGTTTGAAAACGTAACCATAACAATCACGGCGGCTTAAGACCGCGGGGGAAAACTGGCATGAGCGGAGCATTTTCCGCCATAGGTGCGTTCTGGACCTATGTCTCGACACTTCTCGATCCCTTCTGCGGACCGGTCGGTCTCTTCTCGCTTTTCGGAAACGGCACCCTTGTCGCCTGCGGCGATGCCGGCTGGGGCGACGAAATCGCCTTCGGCGTCAAGGTCACCATAACCCTGGCGCTTGCCACGCTGCCCGTCGGGCTGCTGATCGGTTTCCTCATCGCGCTCGCAGCGCAATCCGAGGAAAAATCGCTCAGGCTCGCGGCCGGTATCTACACCACCATCTTTCGCGGCCTGCCGGAACTCCTGACGCTCTTCATCGTCTATTACGGCATCCAGATATTGCTGCAATCGGTCGCGGGTTATGTCGGCATCACCGGCCCCGTCGAGATCAACGCCTTCGTGGCGGGCATGATCGCGCTTTCCGTGGTGTTTTCGTCTTATGCCTCCGAAGTGCTGCTATCCGCCTTCAAGGCCATCCCAAAGGGGCAATATGAGGCAGGCCACGCACTCGGCCTTTCGCGTGGCCGCACCATGGTGCTCATCATCATTCCGCAGTTGGTCAGGATCGCCCTGCCCGGCATGACCAATCTCTGGGTCATCCTGCTGAAAGACACCTCCTATGTCTCGATCATCGGCCTTGCCGATATCGTGCGCCAGACCGGCATCGCCGCCCGTGTCAGCAAGGAAGCCTTCTTCTTTTACGGTATCGCCTGTCTGCTCTATCTTATCCTCGCACTTCTCTCCTCCATCGGGATCGGCTTCATCGATCGCTGGTCACGCAAATCGGAGGCGAGCCGATGAGCCACGTTCAGGAACTCATTCCACCGCGCCCTGCCCCGGTTGCCGTCGACAAACCGCTCAATATCTCGCGCATTGCCGGTATTGCCGTCATCACGCTTTGGCTGCTGCTCGCTGCCGGGCTGCTCTTTGCCATGATCGAAGGCTGGGACTGGGCGAAATTCGAGCGTTACGGGCCGCGTTACATTGACGGCCTCATCACCACCATCACATTGGTCGGCAGTTCGATCATCCTCGGCGCCATTCTCTCGGTGCCGATCGCCTTTGCCCGCATGTCGGAAAACCGCGTCCTCGGCGCGCTGGCCTATGCCTATGTCTACGTGTTTCGCAGCACGCCGCTGCTCGCGCAGCTCTTTCTGATCTATTACGGCCTCGGCAGCTTCCGCCAGGGGCTGGAAACCGTCGGCCTGTGGTGGTTCTTCCGTGAGGCGTGGTATTGCGGCCTCCTGTCGCTCACCCTCAACACTGCCGCCTATCAGGCCGAAATCCTGCGTGGCGCGATCCGCAGCGTGCCGCAAGGCCAGCACGAGGGCGCCGCCTCGCTCGGCCTCTCGAAATTCATCACCATGCGCAAGGTCATCCTGCCGCAGGCGCTCATCGTGGCGCTGCGTCCCTATGGCAACGAGATCATTCTGATGATCAAGGGCTCGGCGGTGGTCTCCATCGTCACGGTCTTCGACCTGATGGGACAGACGCGTTACGCCTTCTCCCGCACCTTTGATTATCAGGCCTATCTCTGGGCCGCGATCTTCTACCTGACGATCGTCGAGACGCTCCGACACGTCTGGGCATGGCTGGAAGCCCGCCTGACGCGCCATCTCAAGCGCTAGCGCGCCATCGCGCAGAGTTGGCAGCACTCACTAAGCAAGGCTGCCAACATTTTGAAAAATATAACTATTTTGTGACAGTCCGTGCCTTTGGCAAGCTTGGATTAACCATCCCGTGTTCCCATATCAGATACAGCGGCAATGCTGTTATCGGCAATCATGAAAACGGGAACCGCCGTCATGAACAAGGACATGGAAATGATGCTGAGGGGCTACGGCCTCACCACCGCCCAGATTTTCTATCGCATGCCGGACCATCCGCTGGTTCTGCAGACCTATGTCTGGCAGGACTATGATCTCGCCCCGGACTTCCCCGAAATGCACGGTTTCCTCAAATTCTGGCAGGAAAAGCTCGACGGACCGTTGCACTCCGTCCGCTATGTGCACCGGCAGGTGATCTCGGCGCAGGAATGGCGCGCGCTGAAAGGAGAGTTCATCCTCCACTGATCTATCGCGCCATATAAACATTGCGCCCATGCCCGTTGCGGCTTACAGCAGACTTCAACTGAAGACGCTGACGGATACCGCACGATGACGAAGAACCAGAAAATTGACGAAGAGGCGCTTGCCGAAGCCTATAACCGCGCGCTGGCGCTTGAAAAAGCAGGCGATGTGGATGCCGCGGTAAAGGCCTATGAAGAGGTTCTGGCCATCGATCCGGAAGATCACGGCGGCGCGGCCGTCCGCATCGCCGCCATGGGCCGCGGAGAGCCGCCGTCGAAAGCGCCTGACGCCTATGTCGAGACCCTGTTCGACCAGCATGCCGAAGCCTTCGAAGATATTCTCGTCGAACAACTCGGTTATGCCGTGCCGATGATGGTGCGCCAGCGCCTGCAGACGCTGAAGCTCGGCCCCTTCAAGCGCCTGCTCGATCTCGGCTGCGGCACCGGCCTGACCGGCGAGGCGCTGCGCGACATGGCCGACGACATCACCGGTATCGACATTTCCGAAAACATGGTCGAGATCGCCCATGAGAAAGACCTCTACGAGACGCTTTACGTCGCTGAAGCCGAGGATTTTCTCGAGGACAATGACGACGAGCCCTTCGACATCATCACCGCAACCGATGTGCTGCCCTATCTCGGCGCGCTGGAACCGCTGTTTTTCGGCGCCGCCGAAAACCTCGTCCCCGGTGGGCTGTTGATCTTCTCCTCGGAAACTCTACCGGAAGCGACCATGGCCGGACGCCCCTATATCGTCGGCCCGCACCAGCGTTTCGCCCATGCGGAAACCTATGTGCGCGAAAGACTGGCGGCGACCGGTTTCGAGGTTCTCGAGGTGACGGATATCAACGTGCGCATGCAAGACGGCAACCCGACACCGGGTCATCTGGTGGTTGCGAAGCTCAAGGGCTGATGCAGCTTCGACTTCTTGCACCTCAACGTTGCCAAAAGTTTCTTCTCCCGCCGGGGAGAAGATGGCCCGAAGGGTCAGATGAGGGGGTAAGCTCTCCGCATATCCCTGCCGTCGCCCCTCATCCCGCTGCCGCGACCTTCTCCCCGGCGGGGAGAAGAAACAAGCGGCACGCACTCGTCCTGCATGCGACGAACACGGCACTCACCTGAATCAATCTCTCAGCAATAACAGCCAGACGGTTGAAGAGACTCGACTTTCTCGCCCGCCTCAGCTCGCCTTCGGACGCCAGACGATATCGGCGACCTTGAGTTTCTTCGGCACGATTTTCAGATCGTAGAACTCGTCGGCAAGCGCCTGCTGATAGCTGACAGCCTCATCAGCAACCAGCGAGACCCGTCCGAGATCGGCGCCAGGGCGCGTCAGCGAAACCTTTGTGACATCCTCCGGAACGCCGGTGATCGCCGCCAGCGACTTCGCCGTCGCGTCAATATTGGCCTGCGCCCTTGCGCCGACATTCGCCAGTTCCTTGAGGATCAGCGGCACGAGATCGGGATTGCTTTCGACGAAATCGCCATTGGCGAGGAAGTAACTCCAGGGATCGACAATCCCCTCAGCCGTCGCGAGAACCCGTGTCGTCGGTTCTTTTTCGGCCACCGCGAAATAAGGATCCCAGATCGACCAGGCATCGATGCTGCCGCGGCGGAAGGCGGCCGCAGCATCCGGCGGGGCAAGATCCACGGGCGTTATATCATTCAGCGTCAGCCCTGCCTTCCGCAACGCTTTCACAGTGACATTGTGGGCGCTGGAGCCGCGCTTGAAGGCAACCTTCCTGCCCTTCAGGTCTGCCAGCGTCTTCAGCGGCGAATCCTTCTGCACGAGGATTGCCGAGCCACCGGCTGCGCCCTTATAGGTGCCCACATAACGCAGATTGCCACCGGCGGCCTGCGCAAAGAGCGGCGGCACGTCGCCCGTCGGCCCGATGTCCAGCGCGCCCGCACCAAGCGCTTCGAGAAGCGGCGGCCCGGAGGAAAACTCCGACCATTTGACCTCGATGCCGCGATCCTTCAGCAGCGCTTCGAGCGCACCCTGGCTTTTCGCCAGCGCAATCACGCCATTTTTCTGCCAGCCGATCCGCAATGTGGTGGTTGCGGCACCAGCCCGCCGGACATGCGGCAGGAACACCGCCCCAGTCGCACCCGCAATCAGTCCCAATGTTCCGCGTCTTGTGAGCATGTGGATATCCTTCGCCGTTGCCACCCTTCGATAATAAAAGCGTAGATATTCGAGCGAATTTATCAAAATCAGGCTTTGCGCGGCGGCAGCACGCAGAGAATTGAATGTGCGAATTTGCCGCTACGGGCGGAATAAGATTGTCGCGCTGCAGGGAAGCGCCATTCGGCGCACCCCTTGCGCGACTGTGAGATAACCCGCTTGCGCAGTTGCGGACCGACCAGACCACAAACGAAAAATGCCCTTCCCGGCAGCCGGAAAGGGCATTGATCAAAGCCTGATCAAGCGGGGATCACTCCTCGCCGGATTTCGGATTGTCGAGAAGCATGTAATCGAGCGGCAGTTCCGTCGTATATTTGATCTGTTCCATGGCAAAGGCGGACGACACGTCGCGAATCTCGATCTTGGCGATCATCCGCTTGTAGAAGGCGTCATAAGCCGCGATATCAGGCACGACGACGCGCAGCAGATAATCGACATCGCCGCTCATGCGGTAAAACTCAACGACTTCCGGAAACTCGGACACCACCTCGGAAAACCGCTTCAGCCATTCGATGGAATGGGAAGCGGTGCGGATGGAGACAAAAACGGTGACCTTGGTGTTGACCTTGACCGGATCCAGCAGCGCCACGCGCCGACGGATGACACCGTCCTCCTCCATCTTCTGGATACGCCGCCAACAGGGCGTCGTGGAAAGGCCGACCTTCTTCGCCAGATCAGCGACAGCCAAGGTGGAATCTTCTTGCAGAATGCGCAAAATCTTACGGTCTAGGCGATCCAATGCGTCTACCCTCCTGAATTAATTTCCTTTCAATACACTAATTTTTAGAGAAAAACAGAAAATTGTTTCACTAAAGCCGCATTTCCACATGTCGGCGAAGAACCGGAAGCAACTCCTCCGTAAACCACGGGTTCTTTTTCAGCCAGCCGGTGTTACGCCAGCTCGGATGCGGTAGCGCAAAAATGGCCGGCCCCGAATTCGAGTGAAAATAGCTGCGCCAGTCGCGCACTGTCTCGGTCATGGTTTTGTGCCGCCTTTCGCCCAGATGGAAGGCCTGCGCATATTGGCCGACGGCAAGGATGAGTTCCACCTGCGGCATGGCCGCCATCACCCGCTCCCGCCATTTGGGCGCACATTCGCGTCGCGGCGGCAGGTCGCTGCCCTTGTCGTCATAACCGGGAAAACAGAACCCCATCGGCACGATGGCGAAACGGTCCGGATCGTAAAACGTTTCCCGATCCACATTCAGCCACTGGCGAAGCCTGTCGCCGGAAGCATCGTTGAAGGGCAGACCCGTTTCATGCACACGAAGCCCAGGCGCCTGCCCGGCAATCAGGATGCGCGCCTTCTTCGACATCACCACCACCGGCCGTGGTTCGTGCGGCAGGCGATCGGAAGCACCTTTGAGCGGGGTATCACGACAGAGGCGACAGCGGGCGATCTCGGCACGCAGGCCATCCAGCCCGTCATCAGGTATTGATGGAGCCCGATCTGTCTCAGCCATTTTTCCACCCCAGAAGATGACGGACGATGGTCAAAAACCCAGCCGCTGGCGTCTCGATGTCGGCCACACGGTGTTCGCGCCGCCATTCCGACGGTTTTTCGAATTCTCCAGCCCAGATACCGCGTGCCTCGCGGCGCGCTGTCGCCTGCTCGCCGGAAAACTGGAAATAACCGGAGGCAACGGCAAAACCCGCCGCCACCATTTCCGACGAAACATCCTTCTCATCCGCCGTACAATAAACCAGCAACCGCCCGTAACGATCTCTGGAACTGCCGGAACAGGAGACTTGGGCGCCGTCCATCAACCTTCGCAGAAAGCGGCGCGCCTCCTCGCCGCAGGGCCAGCTCTCGCCGCCGCGCAGACATGTCTGCGAAAGCTCGGGCGCGTCGATGCCGAGCAGCCGGAACCGCTCACCGCCCTTTGCGAGCGTGTCGCCATCGATCACAAAGAAACGGCCGCTATGGGTCTCGCTATTGACGAGGTCCAGCTTGGCGGCAATCAGAATGCCGAGAAAAACCGTCGCCAGAAAAAGCCCGCCGTCGCGAAAGGCCGAAAAACGCCTGCGTCTGCCTCCATTTCGTCCCATGTAACAACAAACCCTTGTCAGAAATGGCAAACAAATCCTTTCACGGCAGCATCTTCTTAAGATTTTGCGCGTAGCCTGCAAGGGTTCATGTCACCCCACGTTGTAACAATGAGTAAAAGCGTCAGCACGTCCACCGACAAGATCATCGTCGACCGGTCGAAAAAACACCGCAACAAGGCGGTTTTCGACACGGTGAAGACGACACGCGAACGCCTGCAGCAGGGCGCTGGCGGAAGTGACGCTTATGAACGTGAAATGCTGACGATGCATATCGCCGAAGCCCTTCAGGGCGCGATGATCATGCCGCTCTTCATCGTACTCGCCTCCATCATCGGTTTGTACATCACCCGTGACATAGGGCTGATCATCTGGTCGCTTATCGCCCTTAGTTTCCACGCCATGTCGCTGATGCTGGCCAAAAGGGCGGCAAAACAGGAAATTACAGCGGAAAATCTGCAGCATTGGCGTAATCTCTTCCTTGGCATGCAGATCCTCATCGGTTGCGCCTGGGCGATGTTTGCGCTCGCCGAGCCGGCGCGCAATGATCCGACACTCGTCCTCTTCTTCAAGGGCGCGACACTGCTGATCGCCCTTTCGCTCACTGCCATGGCCAATTTCATGCTGCGGCGGGCGACATTCATGACCTTCCTGCCGGTGCTGGCCGCTCTCTGCGTCACCTCGGCCATATCGCGCGATCCCTTCGATGTCGGCCTTGCCCTGATGTTCGGCATGGCGATCCTTTTCTGTCATCGCATCACCAGCCGGCTTTATCAGACCAGCGTCAAGCTGCTTTCGTCGCAGACTGAAAAGGACGATCTGATCGCCGAACTCGAAGTCGCCAACTCGGTCTCGGATGAGGCGCGGCGGCGCGCGGAAGAGGCGAATCTGGCAAAATCACGCTTTCTCGCCTCCATGTCGCATGAGCTCAGGACCCCGCTCAACGCCATTCTCGGCTTCTCCGAAGTCATGGCCTCGGAAGTGCTCGGTCCGCTCAATAATCCGCTCTACAAGGAATATTCCGGTGATATCCACCGCTCCGGCCAGCATCTGCTCGATCTGATCAACGAAATCCTCGACCTGTCGCGCATCGAGGCCGGCCGCTACGACCTCAACGAGGAATCGATCTCGATGCTGGAAATCGCCGAGGATTGCATCGGCATGATCCAGCTTCGCGCCCGCGCCAAGACGATCAGGATTTCGCAGCAATTCGAAAGCAGCCTGCCGCAGGTCTGGGCCGATGAAAAATCCATCCGCCAGGTGATCCTGAACCTTCTCTCCAATGCGGTGAAATTCACGCCGCAGGGTGGTGAAATTCTCGTAAAGGCAGGCTGGACGGCGGGTGGCGGGCAATATGTCTCGATCAGGGACAACGGCCCCGGCATTCCCGAAGACGAAATCCCCATCGTCCTTTCGGCCTTCGGTCAGGGATCTATCGCGATCAAGAGCGCTGAACAGGGAACGGGGCTAGGCCTGCCCATTGTTCAGGCCATCCTCGCCAAACATGACGGCCAGTTCATCCTGAAGTCGAAATTGCGCGAGGGCACCGAAGGCATCGCCATCCTGCCGGCAAAGCGCGTGCTGCAAAGCCTGCCCGCCGTGGAGGAAACCCACGCCATCCAGCCGCGCCGGCGATCCTTCGCCTGAGACACCTCAGAAGAACAGCGTCGTCCCCAGCGAATAAAGCACGAAAAATCCGTTTGCCATGAGAAGGCAGAAGACGGCGAAGGAGCCGAGATCCTTGGCATGCCGCCCGACCGAGGAGATTTCCGGCGAAATACGATCCACCAGTTCCTCAATTGCGGTATTGAGCGCCTCGACTGCAAACAGAAGCAGCATCAGCACCGTAAAAACGAGAAGATGCGCAAAGGGCGCTCCGGCCACCAGAAGCAGGGCAAGTCCGACGCCAAAGGCGAGAACCTCATGACGGAACGCCGCCTCCTGCCATAGCCTTCCCAGCCCCTGCAAGGAATAACGTGCGGCGGCAAAAAGATGCCGCCAACCCTTTTCCTTGCGGAAGGCGGGCTCAGCTTGCTTCTTTTGCGGCGTCGCGTCCATCTTCGACCTCAATGGCTGATGCGGGTGTCCACACCCGCTGCTTCAAACGTCGCCATGCCGGAATGGCAGGCGGCGGCGGCCTTGACGATACCGGCGGCCAGAGCAGCACCCGTTCCCTCGCCAAGCCGCATGCCAAGCGCCAGAAGCGGCGTCTTGCCAAGTTTTTCGACGGCAGCGAGATGGCCGGGTTCACCCGAGACATGGCCGATCAGGCAATGGTCGAGCGCGGAAGGATTGGCCGCTTTCAACAATGCGGCAGCGGCCGTGGCCACATAACCGTCGATAAGCACGGGAATGCGCTGCACGCGCGCCGCAAGGATGGCGCCGGCAATCGCCGCAATCTCACGTCCGCCAAGACGGCGCATGATTTCCAGCGGATCGGACAGGTGATCTTTATGGAATTCCACGGCAGCCTTCACCGCCGCAATCTTGCGCGCCATGACATCGCCTTCCGAGCCGGTGCCGGGACCGGTCCACTCTTCCGCCGTGCCGCCGTAAAGCGCCAGATTGATCGCAGCAGCAATGGTGGTGTTGCCGATACCCATTTCACCGACGCAGAGAAGATCGGTGCCGCCGGCAATCGCCTCCATGCCGAAGGCCATGGTCGCGGCGCAGTCGCGCTCGGAAAGGGCCGGCTCGCAGGTGATGTCTCCGGTCGGGTAATCGAGCGCCAGATCGAATATCTTGAGACCGAGATCGTTGGAGACGCAGATCTGGTTGATCGCAGCACCGCCTGCCGCGAAATTCTCCACCATCTGCTGCGTCACCGACGTCGGATAGGGCGTGATGCCGTGACGCGTGACGCCATGATTGCCGGCAAAGATCGCCACCAGCGGACGGGTGACGGCGGGCGAACGGCCGGACCATGCGGCGAGCCACATGGCGATTTCTTCCAGACGGCCGAGCGAGCCCGCAGGCTTGGTCAATTGCGCATTGCGCTCCTTGGCCGCCACAAGCGCATGCGTGTCCGGGCCGGGAAGCTCGCGCAGCAGCGCGCGGAAATCATCGAAGGGCAATCCGCTCATGCTCATGGTATCAGTCTCTTTCGTAGCCGGGTTGGCTTTCGCATCGGCTCATGCGTCCGGAAACTTGTGTTTTCCGGCAAATCGGTCTTTGTTGCGCCTCTCATAATCGCGGATGCGCCGCGGAACAACCGGAAATGCAAGTACTGCAGCGGAGAGAGCATGAAGGCCGGGGATTTTATAACAGATGTCATGCATTCCGTTGCCTTTCTCAGCCGCCTGCCGGTTCCCTCGCGCTTTTTCAGTGATGGTGACGACGTCTCGATGCGCCGCACCGCCCGCACCTTTCCCGCAGCCGGCCTGTTGATCGCCCTGCCCGCGGCTTTCCTTGTGGTCCTTCTCGCCACCTTCGACGCCTCCCCCAGCTCACAGGCTGGCTCGCCATCGCCGTCACCGCCCTCATCACCGGCGCGCTGCATGAAGACGGGCTGGCCGACATGGCCGACGGTTTCGGCAGCGGCAAGGACCGGGCCCGAACGCTTGACATCATGAAGGACAGTCGCATCGGCAGCTATGGCACGATCGCCATGATCCTGTCCTTCGCGCTGCGCGCCACAGCACTTGCATCGCTGATCGAGACCCTGCCCGCCAGGACCGCCGCCGCCTGCCTGATCGCCGCACTGGTGATGAGCCGCGCCCTGATGGTGTGGCACTGGCAGGCGTTGCCGGCCGCAAAAACCACCGGCATCGCCGCCGCCGCCGGGCAGCCGGGGACAAGCGAGCGAAACATCGCGCTGGTGACAGGCCTGCTGCTGTTCGCGCTCTTCACCCTGCACGCCCTGCCCTTTGTATCGATCGTTGTCGTTCTGGCGGCGGCTTGGCTTGCGACGGCGCTATTCGGCAGGCTCTGTGTCAGCAAGATCGATGGCCACACCGGTGATACCATCGGCGCCTGCCAGCAGATCACGGAGATCGTGATTCTCATCACCCTTGCCCTTGTGGCGTGACGGCCTGATATAGATCACCATGGAAACGCCCTGCATTCACATCTGCTCCCTTGATGCGACCGACAGCCTCTGTATCGGTTGCGGCCGCACGCTGGAGGAAATCGGCGGCTGGGCGAGCTATAGCGACGAGACGCGCCGGAGGATCATGCAGGCGCTTCCGGAAAGACTGGCAAGAGCTGGCAGGGATGCCGCCAAGGAGACGCCCACCGCATGAACAGGCTGACCATCGTTCTCCTCCTGCTGGCCGTCGGTCTCGGCCTGCTTCTCGTCAATCACGACAGCGGCCGCACCTTCGGCATCGATAACGACAAGTTCGGACAGATGATCTTTTTCCTGCCGATCGCCGGGCTCCTGTCCGTCGGCATTCTGGCGGGAAGGCGCGGCAGCTTCGGCACCGTCATCCGTCAGCTTGCCGTCTGGCTCGTCATCATCCTCGGCCTGGTCTCGCTCTACCTCTATCGTTACGACCTGCAATCCTTCGGCGATCGGCTGCTGGGCGGGCTGATGCCGGGCCGCGCCGTTGTGGTAACAACATCCGGCGGCGAACAGGAGATCGTCCTGCACAAATCGATGAGCGGCCATTTCGAAGCGAATGTGAGCGTCGACGGCAAGACCATCCACATGCTCGTCGATACCGGCGCAAGCTCCGTGGTGCTCGCCAATGCGGATGCGGCGACAATCGGCATCGATACGACGAGCCTGCGCTACACCGTACCTGTCATGACGGCGAACGGCCGCACGGCGGCTGCCCCCGTCACCCTGTCGGAGATAGGCATCGGCCCCATCATGCGGCGCAACATCCCTGCCCTCGTCGCGCAGGACGGGCAATTGGGCCAGAGCCTGCTCGGCATGAGCTTCCTGTCTACCCTCGGCTCGCTGCAGATGCAGACCGACGAACTGAGATTGCGGGATCGGTAAAAGCTCGCCGCCGGGCGATCATTCACATTGCTCCGACCTGGTTACCTGCTTCTGAAAGGAATTTCGCCGGTCAGGAAATAATCGGATATTCTTTTCGCCGATCACCTGTCGCAGCGCAGCATTGCCCCTTGATTCCCCCTTGATTGATAAATTATGTTGGCAATGTTCTCAGGGCGGGGCGCAATTCCCCACCGGCGGTATCGGGATTTTCCCGGAGCCCGCGAGCGCTTTCGGCCTCCAAAACCGAAAGGTCAGCAGATCCGGTGAGAGGCCGGAGCCGACGGTATAGTCCGGATGGAAGAGGACAAGGCATAGGACACCCGCGCGCTGCGGGCTTCGCATTGCATTGTTCGCCCAAGGGATATTTGGCGCTTCTCGAAGCGCGAAAATGCCGCAAAACGGCATAACCCTTGAAAGGCTTGAAAGAAAATGACCATTGCTAGAATTGAAGACGCGATCGAAGCCATTTCCCGTGGCGAGATGGTGATTGTCGTTGACGACGAGGATCGCGAAAATGAAGGCGATATCATCGCCGCCTCCGACAGCATCACACCGCAGCAGATCGCCTTCATGATGAACCATGCGCGCGGGCTCATCTGCGTCGCCATGCCGGGCGAGCGTCTGGATGCACTCGACATTCCGCTGATGGTGTCGCGCAATACCGAATCCCTCAAGACGGCCTTCACTGTTTCCGTGGACTACATTCCCGGCACGACCACGGGCATATCGGCAGCGGACCGGGCCAATACCGTGCGTGCACTGGTGTCGGAAGGTTCGCGTCCGGAAGACTTCGCGCGTCCCGGCCATATCTTCCCGTTACGCGCCAACCCTAATGGCGTTCTCGGCCGCACCGGCCACACCGAAGCAGCGGTGGACCTGTGCCGCCTCGCCGGCAAATACCCCTGCGGGACCATTTGCGAAATCGCCAATGATGACGGCACCATGGCCCGCCTGCCGCAGCTCAAGGTCTTCGCCGAGCGCCACGGCCTGCTCATCGTCACGATCAAGGACCTCGTCTCCCATCTGAAGGGCGAGGTTGTGGAAGACGTGGCACAGAAGCAGGTTGCGTGATCCCCGCATGCCTGTGTCGTGAATACGAAAACGCCCGGCGTGAGCCGGGCGTGAAATGGGTAACTGAAGCGCTGAAACCTCAGTTGCGCAGCCTGTAACCCGTCTTGAACATCCAGCTGACGACGCCAAGGCAGATCGCGAGAAACAGCGTGATCATCGCAAGGCTGATGACGGGATTGACGTCGGCGATCTCGTAGAAGCTCCAGCGGAAACCGCTGATAAGATACAGCACCGGATTGAAATGGCTGACCGTCTGCCAGAAGGGCGGCAGCATGTCGATGGAATAGAAGCTGCCACCGAGGAAGGTCAGAGGCGGCACCACCAGCATGGGGATGAGGTTCAGCTGCTCGAAATTCGTCGCCCAGATGCCGATGATGAAACCGAACAGGCTGAAGCTCACCGCCGTCAGCACGAAGAACAGGATCATCATGAACGGATGGGCGATGGTGATATCCACGAAGAAGGATGCCGTTATCAGGATGATCGTGCCGATCATCAGGCCTTTCGTCGCCGCCGCCCCCACATAACCGGCGACAATTTCCGTCATCGATACGGGCGCTGACAAAATCTCGTAGACCGTGCCGGTGAATTTCGGAAAATAGATGCCGAAGGAGCCGTTGCTGATGCATTGCGTCAGAAGCGTCAGCATGATGAGGCCGGGCGTTATGAACGCGCCGTAGGAAACCCCGCCAACCTCCTGAATCCGCGACCCGATCGCGGTTCCGAAGACGATGAAATAAAGCGATGTGGAGATGACCGGCGATACCACGCTCTGCAACAGGGTGCGGCGGGTGCGCGCCATTTCGAACAGGTAGATGGCCTTGATGGCTTCGAAGTTCATTTCTGGCCTCCCACCAGCGAAACAAAGATATCCTCAAGCGAACTCTGCCGCGTTGAAATATCCTTGAAATGGATGTTGGCGGCGGAAAGAGCGCTGAGAAGATCGGCGATTCGTCCCTGCTCGCCATTATCCTCGATTTCATAGGTGACGGTGCAGCGGTCGTCCGAAAGCGTCAGGCCGAAAGCCGAAAGATTATCCGGCAATTTGTCGACAGGATGCGCAAGCTCAAGGAAAAGCTGCTTGCGGCCGAGCTTCTTCATCAGCGCCGTCTTTTCTTCCACCAGCAGCAATTCGCCGCCATTGATCACGCCCACACGGTCGGCGATCTCTTCCGCCTCCTCGATATAATGCGTCGTCAGGATGATGGTGACGCCCTTGGCGCGCAGTTCGGAAACCACATTCCACATGTCGCGGCGCAGAGCCACATCGACGCCGGCGGTGGGTTCGTCAAGGAACAGAACCTTCGGCTCGTGCGCCAGCGCCTTGGCGATCAGCACGCGCCGTTTCATGCCGCCGGAAAGCTCCCGCAGCATATTGTCCTTCTTGCTCCAGAGCGACAGGGATTTCAGAATGCGCTCGATCAGCTCCGGGTTCTTCTTCTGCCCGTGCAGGCCGCGCGAGAAGCTGACGGTGTTCCAAACGGTCTCGAACTGGTCGGTCGTCAATTCCTGCGGCACGAGGCCGATCAGGGCGCGGGTCTGGCGAAAATCCTTCACCACGTCATGCCCGCCGACAAACACCGAACCCTCGCCCGGATTGACGAGACCGCAGACGATGGAGATCAGCGTGGTCTTGCCGGCACCGTTCGGCCCGAGAAGGGCAAGGATTTCACCCTCTCTGATATCGAGGCTGACACCCTTTAACGCCTGAAAGCCATTTGCGTAGGATTTGGTCAGATTCCGTATCGAAACAATGGCATTCATCGCGAATCTTTCGAAAAACCGAGTAAGATGCACGCCATATAGGCCCTGAAACGCTCAAATGCCAGTCCAATGCCAGTCCAGGGGCCTGAACACTGCGTTCGGCAGGGAAGGAAAATCAGCCGTAGACGCTATAGAAAAACTGCGCTGCGACGAAGACCAGAAACACACCGAAGGCCCGTTCCAGCTGCTTCTTGCTGAGCGCATGCGCCAGCCGCGCGCCATAGGGCGCAACGACAAGCGTGATGGGGATCAGGAGCACCACGGCGATCCAGTTGATGAAGCCGGTGGAAAATGGCGGCAGGCCCGCATCGCCCCAGCCGGCCCAGATATAACCCAGGAGACCCGGCAGCGAAATCAGCACACCGACACCGGAAGACGTGGCGACGGCCTGGTGGATGGTGCGTCCGTAGAGCGTCATGAAGGTATTGTTCATCACCCCGCCGCCAACGCCCATCAGGCCGGAAAAAAGCCCGATGCCCGTGCCCACCAGAAACCGGCCCGGATTATTCGGCAGGTCTGAACCAAGATGCCAGCTCGCCCGGTTGAAGATCATCCGGAAGGCGAGCGCGAGCGCAATGAAGGCGAAGATCAGCCGGAGCGCGACGCTGGAGGCATGGGCGGCCACGACAGATGCGAGGATGGTGCCGAGCGGCACGGCGACGATCCAGCCCTTCAGCAGATCGATATCGACGGCGCCTTTCTGGCGATGCGTCAGAAACGAGCGGATGGAAGTCGGCACGATGATGGCAAGCGACGTGCCGAGCGAGAGATGCATGCGCACCGCCTCCGGCACCTCCAGAAAGCCAAAGACATGGTAGAAGACGGGCACCAGAACCGCGCCGCCGCCGATGCCGAACAGCCCCGCCAGAAGACCGGCGATCACGCCAGCCGCCGCAAGCGCCGCGGCAAAGACCATTATCTCTGAAACAGGGGGCATGAAGGTGGGCTCCCGGGGTCCGTTGTCACAAACATGTGACCCTCATAGCGTATCAGAGACGGGCGGCAAGCCATGTTGGCCGCAGGTCAGTACGGCGCGATGTCTTTTGCCGCCTATCCCGCGCCGGATGGACCGCTTCTTGGGACCATGTCCCATTGCATGCCCTTGCAAAGACGCCGATATCCCCCGATAAGGCAGTCTTCTTCACCGGCCTTCGGGCCGGTCTTTTTTTGCGAAGACCGAGAGTAGGCAAGCGGAGCTTCTCATGCAGCCGCCTCCCCCACCTCCGTCATTCCGGCCTTGAGCCGGAATCCAGCCAGCCCAAGTCCTTGGGCTGAAAAGACTCTTCCCGCCACGCGAGAGCTGCCTCGACCGGATTCCGGCTCAGCGCCGGAATACTGGGAAATGAAGCTGAACACCCTTTGAAATCCGCTAATCGCAATGCCTATAACCTGACTTGCGGGTGCGCAGGTCGAAGTGAAAATGGTTCCAGTGATTGGGATCGCTGCCCGGCCCGAGAACGGTCGAGAAATATTTGCAGCTATCGGACCTTACCGCCTTCAGCAGCGCTTTCTCGCGGAAGGCGAAGAAGCTCTTGCTGCGAACGTCGATCTCCTTGCCATTCTTCAGCGTGATGGTGCCGATATCGATGGCGTTGCCGCGCGCATGTTCGGACCAGGGATTGCTGGAGCGCGAATTCATCTTGCGGCAGGAATAACCGCCCATCGGCGTGATGCGGCCGACGCCCGAGAGATAACGGAAGCGCGAGGATGGCACGAGTTCGAACTTCACCCATTTGGCGAAGGCAAGCGTGACCTGGCAATTGAGCTTCACCGCCGGGCGGATGGCAACGCCGCTGGCGAGCCCGCTAAGTTCGATCGGATAGTCGATGCCGCAGGTCGGACCATCGGCAATGCGGGCGACGTCTCGGAAAGCGACGCCGAGGCGACGCAGTTCGGAGCGGCAGGCGACTTCAGAGGACGGCATGACGCCGGGCGGCATGGTTGACCGGTTGCTTTGCAAGCCGCCGCGCGCCATGGGATCATTTGGCATCAGCATGGCGACCTCCTCCACTGGCTGGCGGCGGGAAGACGAGCCGACGGGTGGCGGCGGTATCAACCGCGATTGCCCGGCACTCTGCTGCCGGCGCGGCGGAGCGACGGCGACCGGATTATCCGTGCCGATACCATCCACCACCGGCTGCTCCGAGACACCTTCGGCAATATCGGCATCCTGCTCTTCCGCGAGCCCACGCACCGGCTCCACGCCCAGCATGGAATCCATGTTCACTCCACCCTCGCCTTCAGCGATCTGGCTGGAGGTAACCTGCTGGTTGGGGATGCTGGGAGAGGCCATGCTCTGGCCGCTTGCGGCCATGCGCGCCTGATGCTGGCCGTCGAGTGTGGAATATCCCTGCCCGCCCTGTGGCGATTGCAGCAGGGGATCCTGCGAGGCGTAAGGTTCCGGCATCGGCTGCGACACGGCCGCGGGATAATCGGAGGACTGCCCGACCCGCTCGGCCTGATAGACGGCTCCTGATGGCGCGCTGTAGCCCTGCTGCCGCGACGACCGGATGGCGCTGACACGCGTGGTGCCATCAACCTCGGCCGGCGGCACGAGGCCTTCCGCCGAACACGACACCATAACCGAGGAAATCATCAGCAACGTCACAAGACGACGCGGAAGGGAAACATACGCCATACGAGAACCTGTACCTTCAGCGGCCGCTACTCGCGGCAATACAGGATAAATTTTAAAGAAATGAGGTAAACGAAACCTTATTGGTTGCGGGAAATAACGAAGCTGGGTGGTGCGTGACGCTGCAGATGAAGGAGTCGCGATCGAAATTGGGTCGAAGGCGATGACAGAAATGCTGAAGCCCCTCTTCGGTCAACGACACTTACCCCCTCCGTCATCCTCGGGCTTGACCCGAGGATCCATTCCCGCGCGGCTGTGGATCCTCGGGTCAAGCCCGAGGATGACGTCGAGTGTTGGAAAAACTTCTCATTCATTCAGGAGCGCAGCCATGCCGCGCCCTCCACCCTGCCCCAAAACGCATGAGTCACGCCGCCCGTGAAACCTCGCGTCCCGTTCCCTGTCCAAGTTCGAAACGGGAAAGCAATGAGCGCAGCTGGTGGCTCTCCTCGGCAAGCGTCTGGCTGGCTGCCGTCGTTTCTTCCACCATGGCGGCATTCTGCTGCGTCATCTGGTCCATGTGGTTGACGGAGGTATTGATCTCCTGCAGGCCCGTCGCCTGTTCCCGCGCCGCCGTGGCGATGGAGTTGACGTGGCCTTCGACGCGGTTGACCAGTTCCACGATCTCGTCCAGCGCATCACCCGTGGAGCGCACGAGCGCGACACCGCCACCGACCTCTTCCGCAGAGCGGTTGATAAGGGTCTTGATCTCCTTGGCGGCATTGGCGGAGCGTTGCGCAAGTTCACGCACCTCCTGCGCCACCACGGCAAAACCGCGCCCCGCCTCGCCCGCCCTTGCAGCCTCCACGCCGGCATTCAGCGCCAGAAGGTTGGTCTGGAAAGCGATTTCGTCGATGACGGAAATGATCTGCCCGATACGCTTGGACGAGTCCTCGATACGGCCCATGGCGTCGACGGCATTGCGCACGATCTCGCCAGAGCGACCGGCGCTCGTTTTCGTGTCCTGCACCATCTGCCGCGCCTCATTGGCCCGCTCGGAAGCGGTGCGTACCGTGGCGGTGATCTCGTCGAGAGCCGCTGCCGTCTCCTCCAGCGCCGCCGCCTGCTGTTCTGTCCGGCGCGAGAGATTGCCGGTTGCGCCGCTGATATCGGCAGCACTGTCATTGACGACATCGCCGGTTCTGGCGATGGCCTCGATGGCGCCATGCAGCGCGCCGACGGCCCGGTTGAAGTCCGTGCGCAGCTTTTCATATTCGACGCCGATATCGGCAAGCTCGACGGTCAGATCACCATTGGCGAGCGCTTCCAGCGAGTTGCCGAGCGCATTCATGGCATGGGCCTGACGTTCGGATGCGGAACGCAGGACCATCTCATTGCCGTGCCGCGCCTCTTCCAATGCCCGCTGCTGATCCGCCTCGCGGGCCTGCAGGGCGCTGCGTTCATTGACGCTGTCTCGCAGCACCAGCAGTGTTTTCGCAATCGCGCCGATTTCGTTGCGACGGTCTGCGAACTGGATTTCAGCCGCACCGTCCCCGTCAGCGATACGCTTCATGCTCTGACGGATGAGATCGATCGGCCGCGTCACGCTGCGCACGACGGCGGCGGCGACGCCAATCACCAGCAGGCCGGACAAAACACACAGCCCGATGTTGAAATAGGCATCGCTCCAGAAAACCGCCTCAAGATCGTCCACATAAACGCCAGTACCGACAATCCATCCCCAGGGCGCGAAACCGGCAACATGGGAGAATTTTTCGACAGGATCCGGCGCGCCGGGCTTCGGCCAGTAATAGTCGACAAAACCCTGACCGCCCGCCTTCACCGTATTGACGAATTCAACGAAGAGCGCCTTGCCGTTCGGATCCTTGTTGGCGGTGAGATCGGTGCCGTTCATCTCGGGCTTGATCGGATGCATCACCATCTTGGGATGCATGTCGTTGATCCAGAAATAGCCGCTGCCATTGCCATAACGCATCGCCGCGATCGTGGTCTTGGCCTGCTGCTGCGCTGCCTCCCGCGTCAGGGCACCGCTCTGCTCCAGACGATAATATTGTTCGAGAATGGCGACGGCTGTTTCGTTCATGGATGCAAGCCCCGCTTTGCGCTCGCGCTCCATTTCATGGAAGGTTTCGAAGAGGCTGAATGTCAGCGCTGCGGTCAATATTGCCAGAAACAATGCAACGAGCGCATAAAGGCGCATAGATATCGTAACGTTTTTCATATTCCCCCAACGCCGCTGACGGCACTTCGACCAGACGATGTTAAGGTTGAAAAATTTATTATCATTAAATACGCATGTTATACGTTAGTACTATCCCATAACGGCTTTCTGAGCCCCGCCAATACTCTTCGCAGTCGGTCAAGAGCGGCACGGCAGCCCGAAATCCGACAACTGCCCTTCTGCTTTAAAGGGCTCGTTAACCCTGGCGTCCTATCCTTGTCTGCCAAAATATACGGTATTGGGAGGCGCGCGATGGCACGGCCGAATTTCCGCTTTACGCATTATGACCTGAAGGAAT
This sequence comes from Rhizobium oryzihabitans, assembly GCF_010669145.1. Classification (NCBI taxonomy): domain Bacteria; kingdom Pseudomonadati; phylum Pseudomonadota; class Alphaproteobacteria; order Hyphomicrobiales; family Rhizobiaceae; genus Rhizobium; species Rhizobium oryzihabitans. Next base: position 93,893 of record NZ_CP048632.1, on the reverse strand, counting down.
TGCGGGCTGGGACGACCATTGAAATCTCCCTGTCGGCCGTCAACAATGTACGGCTGATGACAGGCGCGAATTTCCAGCGTTTCACCGAATTGCTCGATTTCAAATATCTCGGCGGCGTCGCGAAAAAATCGCCGATCCGCATCAGCATTCCCGAGACCTTGCACTGGCATCTGGTGATCGATGCCGAAGGGCATAGTGGTCTGGCAGAATCCTCGGTCAAGATGCTGCCAGCGCCGTCGCAGGCCATGCAGCACCGCAAAGCGTCCTGATTTCTTTTTAAAAACAAATGGATGCTGCGGCTTTGCGACTCATTTTGGCAAGCGCCTGATTCTTTTTGTGAAGACGGCGCTTAACGCGAACCGCGCTCGCGGCGCAGCTTCGCCCACCAGTCGAGACGCTTGCGGATTTCCCGCTCGAAACCCCTGTCAGGCGGATCGTAGAAGGTCGTGCGCCCCATTTTTTCCGGGAAATAATCCTGCCCTGAAAAGGCATCCGGCTCGTCGTGGTCATAGCGATAGCCGTCGCCGTAGCCCTCACCCTTCATCAGCTTGGTCGGCGCGTTGAGGATATGCTTCGGCGGTACCAGCGAACCGTTTTCCTTGGCCGCCCGCATCGCCGATTTGAAGGCGGTATAAACGGCATTCGATTTCGGCGCAGTGGCGAGATAAACGCAGGCCTGTGCCAGCGCCAGCTCGCCTTCCGGTGAGCCAAGATAGTCATAAGCGTCCTTGGCGGCGTTGCAGACGGCAAGCGCCTGCGGATCGGCAAGGCCGATATCCTCAACAGCCATGCGCACCAGCCGCCGCCCCAGATAAAGCGGGTCTTCGCCGGCATCGAACATGCGGGCGAGATAATAAAGGGCGGCATCCGGGTCGGAGCCGCGCACCGATTTATGCAGCGCGGAAATGAGATTGTAGTGGCCGTCCTGGCTCTTGTCGTAAACCGGGGCACGGCGCTGCACGATGCGCGTCAGGCCTTCGGTATCGAAAGTCTCATCCTTGCGCGCGGCACGCCAGACCTCTTCGGCAAGCGTCAGCACGGCGCGCCCATCGCCATCGGCCATGCGGATCAGGCTCGCACGGGCCTCCTCTGTCAGCGGCAGGGGCTTTTGCTCCGCCTCCTCGGCGCGTTTCAGAAGCTCGCTGAGGCTCTCCTCGTCATGCGAGCCGAAGGTCAGCACCCGCGCTCGCGACAAGAGAGCGGCGTTGAGTTCGAAGGACGGGTTCTCGGTGGTGGCGCCCACCAGAATGATGGTGCCATCCTCCATCACCGGCAGAAAGCTGTCCTGCTGGGCGCGGTTGAAGCGATGAATCTCGTCGACGAAAAGCAGCGTTTGCCGCCCATTCATCCGCCGCGTGCGAGCCGCTTCGAAAACCTTCTTGAGATCGGCGACACCGGAAAAGATCGCCGATATCTGCTCGAAAGCCAGACCAGCCTCGCCGGAAATCAGGCGGGCAACCGTCGTTTTACCGGTTCCGGGCGGCCCCCAGAAGATCATCGACCCCAGCGAGCCGCTGTCGATCATGCGGCGCAGAACGCCCTCCTCGCCCGTCAGATGCGGCTGCCCGCTCACCTCCGCCAGCGTTTTCGGACGCAGGCGATCGGCAAGAGGCCGCCGGTTGGCGACCTCGACAGGCACTTGCGGGGCGAAGAGGTCGTCACTCATCGCAGGAACTGCCGGATGCGCTGCCCGTCACGCAGGATTTCCACCCGCCAGAAGCCGGGATTATCGTCCAGCGCCTTCTCGACCGCAGCCGTAGAGGCGATATCCGCGCCGTTCAGCGACAGGATGACGTCCTTCGGCTGGAAGCCGACGCGATAGGCCGGCGAGCCGCGCTTCACATCGGTGATGACAACGCCCGTCACCTGCGAAGGCATGCGCAATTCATCGGCAAGCTTCGGCGAAAGATTGGCGACCGTCGCCCCGGCGAAGGGATTGCGGCCCTCGATCAGCCGCTCGTCGCGCGGCGCGGTTTCCGGCGCCGTATCAAGCGCGATGGTCACCTTTTTCTCTTTACCCTTGTCCATCACAGTCAGTTCGGCGGATTTGCCGATGCCGGCGGTCGTCAGGCGATAACCGAGTGCATCCGGATGCTCGACCTCGAAACCATTGACGGCGGTGACGACCTGCCCAGGCTCAATGCCCGCCTTTTCGGCCGGGCCGCCTTTGACGACGCTGACGACGAGCGCGCCGCGGGCGCGGTGCAGGCCGAGCGCCTCGGCGACATCGGAGGTCACGGGATCGAAGGTTGCGCCGATATAGGGCCGCTGGAAACTCGCATCTCCCCGCTCGGCGGCAGCGATGAACACCCGGACCAGATTGGCGGGAATGGCAAAACCGATACCGTTCGACCCACCGCCCTTGGAAAAGATGGCAGTGTTGATGCCGATCAGCTCACCCGCCATGTTCATCAGCGCACCACCGGAATTGCCGGGGTTGATGGAAGCATCTGTCTGGATGAAGAAGCCGAAATCGCCCTGCGTCACCTGGTTGCGCGCAAGGCCGGAAACGATGCCGCTCGTCACCGTCTGGCCGACACCGAAGGGGTTGCCAATGGCAAGAACGAGATCGCCGACCTCAAGCGCATCCGAATTACCGAGCGACAGCACCGGAAACTGTTCCTTTGCATCGATCTGCAGAATGGCGAGGTCGATGCGGTCGTCCTTCAACAGCACCTTGGAGGAAAATTCGCGCCCATCCGCCAGCGCCACCTTGATGTCGTCAGCACCGTCGATGACGTGATTGTTGGTCACCACGAGGCCGCCGGCGGTGACGATCACGCCCGATCCGAGCGATGACTGTTTTTCCGTGCGGTTCGGCATCTGCTGTCCGAAGAACTGCTCGAAGAAAGGATCGCCAGCAAAGGGGGAAAGACGCCGCTGCACGACACGTTCGGCATAGACGTTCACCACAGCCCCTGCGGTACGCTTGACCAGCGGCGCAAAGGACAGCTGCATTTCCGTGTGGCTCGACGGCACGGCCCTGTTGTCCTGCGCCTGCGCGCCCATGGGCAGGAGAACGAGCGCGGCAAGAAAGCCGGTGGACAGATACTTCAACACGCTTCGCATGTGATTCCTCATGGTCATCAGTATGATGGAGTTATAACGCCAAAGCCTGTAAAGCAAAGAGCGGCAAGATGATGGCCGGCCATTTCGTTGCGGGGACAAGCGCCGGCAGTTGGAACCAACCACGCTGTTTTCGGTTTCACCCACCAGACTGTCCTCAAAAGAGACGCCCCATGCATCTGAAACGCACACTTCTTGCCTCCAGCATCATCCTCGCCTTCTCCGCTCTTGTTTCGCCGGCCAGCGCGGCAAGTTTCGATTGCACGAAACCCGATCTTGCGGCGGACGAAAAGGCGATCTGCGACAACCGCGCCCTCAACGACCAGGATGTGAAGATGGCCACCACCTTCGACATCCTCACCCAGCTGATGGCGATGGGCGCACGCGACACGTTGCGTGACGAACAGAGCCAATGGCTGAAGAGGCGCCAGGAATGCGCGGCGGATGTCGCCTGCCTCACCGGCGCTTACGAGGAACGCATGAACAAGCTCGGCGAAGCGTTCCAGAGCATCAACAGACCGCTTTGATTGTCACGCCACGCGGATGATGTTCTCCATCAGCTCGTGCAGCTGGTCGCGATAGCCGGTTCTGGCCGAAGGCGCGTCCTCGCGTGAGGTCATGACAACGGAAAGTCGTTTGGCGGGTACGATATAAAGCATCTGCCCGCCATAACCCCAGGCATAATAGACCGTCGAACCCGCCATCTCCTTGATGAACCAGCAATAGCCGTAACCATCGCCGTTGAAGACGGAGTTGGTGCGCTGTTGCCAGGATTGGTCGATCCAGCCTTGCGAAATCAGCCGCTCCCCGTTGGGGGTCACACCGCCCAGCCGGTAAAGCTCGCCAAACGCAAGCAGCGAGCGCGCCGTCATCGCCATCTGGTTGCCGCCGAGATAGATGCCCTGTGGATCACGCTCCCAGCCGCCGATGGAGAAACCCTGAAGTGGCCGGAACCAGTCGCGCGCCAGAGAGAGCGTCGAGCGGCCGGATGCCTTGGTCAATATCGCCGAAAGCAGATGCGTGGAGCCGGTGGAATAAAGCATGCCGCCACCCGGATCTCCGGCAAACCCAGACCCCAGAGCCATCCGCACCCAGTTGCGGCTGGCGACCCAGCGACCGTAATTCGGCCCGGACATGCGCTCCAGACCCGATTGCATGGAAAGCAGGTTGCCGATTGTCACCCTTTCCAGACGCGGATCGGGGTTCTGCGGAAAATCACCTCGTAGAATAGTGGCGATCGGCTGGTCGGCCCCATCAAGTATCTTGCGATCGATCGCCATGCCGACCAGCGCCGAAATGACCGATTTCGAGGCCGACTTGATGTTGGTTGAACCGTTGAGGCCGGCGCCATGATAGGCGCGGCTGGCCACCTCCCCGCCATCGACGCTGACGATGACGGCCTTGAGGCTCGAAAGCGCATCCGCATTCCGCAGCAACGGATCAAAACGGATACCATTGCCACTGCTTTGCGCACGGGCAAGCGGGGCTATAGGCAGGGACGCGATAAGGGCGAGTGCGGTTCGTCTTTTCATGCTGTTGAAGTTAGCAATCACCACGCCGTGGAAAAGCCCCGCTGGACGAAATCACTCCAACGTGACCGCGGGGATAGCAGGCATCCCGCCGGGAGTTTTCGAATTTACAACGGTAAAACAGCGGGTTGCGCCGGCTTTAAGAATCAAGCTCTGAGGCAATTGATTCTGTTTCTGAACCGCGAGCAGCATTCGCCAAAAGCGCAATAAAAAGCCGCCCCGAAAGGGCGGCTGGTCAAGGATGATAGATCTATCCTCACATTCAACGTCTTCCTCGGGCTTGTCCCGAGGATCCATGGCGTTCACGGCTTATGGATCCTCGCCTAAAGGGCGAGGATGACGGAGGAAGGTTGCGCACCTTCGCCCTTGCCCGAAACCGCCGAAAAGGCGCTTACTCCGGCAAGATCCGAACGGCACCCTTGTCCGCGCTGGACGCAAAAGCGGCGTAGGCCTTCAGCGCCGTCGTCACGTTGCGCTTGCGCGGCGCCTCCGGCTTCCAGCCACGCTCTTCCTGTTCGGCGCGACGCGACGCGAGTTCCGCATCCGGCACATTGAGGTTGATCGTGCGGTTCGGAATGTCGATCTCGATCAGGTCGCCCTGGCGTACGAGGCCGATTGCGCCGCCCTGTGCCGCTTCCGGCGAGGCGTGACCGATGGAAAGCCCGGACGTGCCACCCGAAAAACGACCGTCGGTGATCAGCGCGCAGGCTTTGCCGAGGCCCTTGGACTTGAGGTAGCTGGTCGGATAGAGCATTTCCTGCATGCCCGGACCGCCCTTCGGTCCCTCGTAACGGATGACGACGACATCGCCGGCCTTGACCTCATTGCCGAGAATGCCCTTCACCGCCGCATCCTGGCTTTCGTAAACGACCGCCGGGCCGGTGAATTTCAGGATGGATTCGTCGACACCCGCCGTCTTCACGATGCAGCCGTCGAGCGCGATATTGCCGTAAAGCACGGCCAGACCGCCATCCTTGGAGAAAGGCTTTTCGACTGAACGAATGACGCCGTTGTCGCTATCGGTATCCAGATCGTCCCAGCGCGAGGACTGGCTGAAAGCCACCTGCGTCGGCACGCCGCCGGGTGCGGCCTTGAAGAACTGGCGCACCGTTTCGCTGTTGGTGCGGGTAATGTCCCAGCGATCGATGGCGTCGCCCAGCGTCGCCTCGTGCACCGTATAGGTGTCTCGATTGATGAGACCGCCACGCTCCAGCTCGCCGAGAATACGCATGATACCGCCGGCGCGGTGAACATCTTCCATGTGCACGTCCTGCTTGGCGGGCGCAACCTTGGAAAGGCAGGGAACCTTGCGCGAAAGACGGTCGATGTCTTCCATGCCGAAATCGACGCCGCCCTCATGCGCGGCCGCCAGAATATGCAGCACCGTGTTGGTGGAGCCGCCCATGGCAATATCCAGTGACATGGCGTTTTCGAATGCCGCCTTGTTGGCAATGGTGCGCGGCAGGACGGTTTCATCATCCTGCTCGTAATAACGGCGCGCCAGATCGACGATCAGATGGCCGGCCTCGACGAACAGACGCTTGCGATCCGAATGAGTGGCGAGCGTCGAGCCGTTACCGGGCAAGGACAGGCCCAGCGCCTCGGTCAGACAGTTCATGGAATTGGCCGTGAACATGCCGGAACAGGAACCGCAGGTCGGGCAGGCGGAACGCTCGATGATCTTGACGTCCTCGTCGGAAATCTTGTCGTCGGCAGCCGCGACCATGGCGTCGACCAGATCGAGCGCGACCGTCTTGCCATGCAGGACGACCTTGCCCGCTTCCATCGGGCCGCCGGAAACGAAGACGGCGGGAATGTTCAGGCGCATCGCCGCATTCAGCATGCCGGGCGTGATCTTGTCGCAGTTGGAAATGCACACCATCGCGTCGGCGCAATGGGCATTGACCATATATTCCACCGAATCCGCGATGATTTCGCGCGAAGGCAGCGAATAGAGCATGCCGTCATGGCCCATGGCGATACCATCATCGACCGCAATGGTGTTGAATTCCTTGGCGACGCCGCCGGCCGCCTCGATTTCGCGGGCAACAAGCTGGCCAAGGTCCTTCAGATGCACGTGACCGGGCACAAATTGCGTGAAGGAATTGACCACCGCGATGATCGGCTTGCCGAAATCGCTGTCCTTCATGCCGGTGGCGCGCCAAAGGCCGCGCGCGCCCGCCATGTTGCGGCCGTGGGTTGTCGTTCTGGAGCGATAGGCTGGCATGGTGTTTTCCTCGATCTCATGGGCAGAAAGGCGCATTTCCGCCGAAGCGGTCAAATGACCCCTGCCCCATTTTGCGGTTTTTCTAGCGCAAACCGCAAGCCCTGTCACTGTCACCTTCGGGTAAAACAGTACGGTCCGGTACGGTACGCCTCATCTATGCCCGTAATTCTGGCGGCATCTCATCACAAATGCGCGATTTCCGCCGTCCCATCGTTGTTTTTACACAGAGCGCTGAAACATATCTGTGCAGCGACCGTATTGGCTATCATAATCGATTTATCGCCGATGCACCCGGCTTTTGTGGAGGTTTGAATGCCCGCCTATCGTCCGCCCGTAATCGCGGCAAGAGAAATCACGCCAAAGAATGTCTACCTCTCCAGACGCGGCTTCCTCGGCACGGCGGCAGGGCTTGCGGCAATAGGGCTGGCCGGCCGCGAGGCGATTGCCGCACCGCTGTCGGCAACAGCCGGTGCGTACAAGCTGGATGAAAAGCTCACCCCGCTCGATGCGGTCACCAGCTACAATAATTTCTACGAATTCGGCGTTGGAAAATCCGACCCCAAGGAAAACTCCGGCAAATTCAAGCCCAGTCCCTGGACGGTGAAGGTGGATGGCCTCGTCTCCAAGCCGCAGGAATTCGCCATCGAAGACCTCATGAAATATCCTCTCGAAGAGCGCACCTATCGCATGCGCTGCGTCGAGGGCTGGTCGATGGTCATTCCATGGATCGGTTTCCCACTCGCCGCCCTTCTCGACAAGGTGGAGCCGCTCGGCAGCGCGAAATACGTGTCGTTCGAAACCGTGGTGCGGCCCGAGGAAATGCCGGGCCAGAGCGGCCTCTTCCAGCCTCTGTCCTGGCCTTATGTCGAGGGCCTGCGCCTTGATGAAGCGCGCCATCCTCTCACCATCCTCGCTGTCGGCCTTTATGGCGAGACATTGCCGAACCAGAATGGCGCACCGATCCGCCTCGTCGTTCCCTGGAAATATGGTTTCAAGGGTATCAAATCCATCGTGCGGATCTCGCTTGTCGAGGAACAGCCGGAAACCACCTGGAAAAACTCCAACGCCCGTGAGTACGGCTTCTATTCCAACGTCAATCCGCATGTCGACCATCCCCGCTGGAGCCAGGCAACGGAACAGCGCATCGGCGAAGGCGGCTTTTTCGGCACGCAGAACCGCCCGACCCTGATGTTCAACGGTTATGATGAGGTGGCAAGCCTTTATACCGGGCTGGATCTGAAAGCGAATTACTGACCATGGCCTTCGCCCTGCCACTTCCCTCGCTGCCCAAGCGTTACCAGCCGGCGGCCATCTGGTCGCTTTATGTCATCGGTCTCTGTCCTGGCCTCTGGTATTTCTATCTCGCCGCAACCGGCGGCCTCGGCTTCAATCCGGTCAAGGATTTCGAGCACCTGCTCGGCATCTGGGCGCTGCGCTTTCTGTGTCTGGGCTTGCTCGTGACGCCGCTGCGCGATCTCTTCAACGTCAACCTCATCGCCTATCGCCGCGCGCTGGGGCTGATCGCCTTCTATTATGTGCTGGCCCATTTCACCGTCTATCTGGTGCTGGATCGGGCCTGATCATCAGTTCCATCGCCGGTGATATTCTGAAGCGGCCCTATATCATGCTGGGCATGGCCGGGCTTCTCATGCTCATTCCGCTGGCGCTCACCTCCAACCGCTGGTCCATCCGCAAGCTCGGCAGCCGCTGGAACACGCTGCACAAACTCGTCTATCTCGTGCTCATCGTCGGCGTGCTGCATTTCGTGCTGGCGCGAAAATCGATCACGCTGGAACCTGTGTTTTATATCAGCACGATGATTATCCTGCTCGGCTATCGGCTGGTACGGCCCTCGATCATGTCGATGAAGAGGGCGAAGCGCGCCAGACCCGTGCGGCCATAATGGCGGCGGCCCCAATCCCCGCGACATAACAGACTATATTCCACAGCGAAAAAACACGGCCGAGCAGCAAAGCGCCGGCCGTCGTTGCGCGAAACGCATCCAGCGCCGGGAAATGAACAAGCCGGACGAGTTCTACAAGAACGACGGTAAGAATGGCGATATGAACCTCATAGCCGTGCCAGCGGGAAGGAAAGAAGGCTGCCAGCAGTAGATAGATCATCGCTCCCCAGAGCACGGATCCGCCATATTTTACCGCCACGAACGGCAGTCCCACGTCGTAACCGAACCTGCGCAGGCAAAGGCCGCAGACAATCACCGCCATCGCCGCCGCCAGAAGCCGGATGCGGGCAAAATAAGATGGGGATACGCGCGGCAGGCCCATACGGCTTCCTTCGGGTTTTCGTATGAAAGGTGACGAAGTGAGATCGGGGACGGAAATGAGCACAGCAACAAGCCCGGCCGCAAGCCGCCTCTCCGTTCTGGACAATCTCCTCTGCGATACCTATCCCTGGGGCGAACTCAAGGGCATCCGGCGTTTTATCGTCGAGTTTCTGTATTTCGGCATCAAGGAAGCCCGCGCCTGCATGTTTGCGGGCTTGTTCTTCGTCTCCATCTTCGTGGTACCGCATGGCGGCGTGCTCGGCATTCCCCGCTATGACGTACTTCTGATCATTGCGCTCGCCATCCAGTTCTTCATGATCTGGAGCAGGCTCGAAACGCTTGACGAGGCCAAGGCCATCCTGCTGTTCCATATCGTCGGCTTCGCACTGGAAGTGTTCAAGACATCGAGCGCCATCCAGTCATGGTCCTATCCGGATTTCGCCTACACCAAAGTGCTAGGCGTACCGCTCTTTTCCGGCTTCATGTATGCCGCTGTCGGCAGCTACATCATTCAGGCGTGGCGGCTGCTGGATGTGCGCATTCGCCACTATCCCACCTACTGGATGGCGACCCTGATCGGTATCGCCATCTACGCCAACTTCTTCACCCATCACTTCATCGGCGATTACCGCTGGTACATCGCCGCCTGCGCCATCGGCCTCTATTCCCGCGCAACGGTGATCTTTCGTCCCTATGACCGGGACCGAAAGATGCCTTTGCTGCTCGCCTTCATCCTGATCGGCTTTTTCGTCTGGCTGGCAGAAAACATCTCCACCTTCTTCGGCATCTGGAAATACCCCGATCAAATCGGCGCCTGGTCCGTCGTCCACATCGGCAAGTGGAGTTCATGGTCGCTGCTGGTCATCATGACTTTCACAATCGTCGCACATCTCAAGCACATCAAGGCCCGCATTCATATTCCGGAGTAAGATGGGCTCTCTCACAAAACGCCCGCGGAGTTGCGCATGATCAATGAGCGAAGCAGCCATTTTTTCCACGTCGCTAAAAACAGATTTAATCTCGTTAGTTCTATGAACTTGGAGATTACCAGCTGTGGAGAAGCTTGAAAGAAAACTCAAAATCTGTCGCCTGTACTTATCTTATGCCCGTCTGCAGATTCACCGAACAAAGGCCAATTTCAATCCAGATCAACCCAGAATACCCGCAGGTGATCCACGCGGTGGAGAATGGACTGCAGTCAATCATTCGGGCTCGCAAGACGAAGTTCCTTCTTCGGAAAAAAATACCCCGAAGGTAGATTTACGCAAGGAAGAAAACTACCGTGGCGCGCATACGCTACGATACCATGTCGGCAAAACCGATATGGAAATACTACTGCGGATGGGACCTCCAGCAAGATGGTGGATGCCTCGACCCTTCGTTATGTATCGAAACAGCAGCTTCGACAGTTATGGAGATGCTGATTACTTTGTGAATAAAACTATTGCTCGCAATATCGAAACTGTAAGGCTTGTCTCCTCAGGTATCTTGCAACAAGCTTTTCTAATAACGAGATTCGGCCATCGCACAGGTGTCGAGGGTTTTAAAGAGACGCCGTACTCAGAAGCATATTTGCGCGTTGCCTACGAGGTTGGCGTGCAGATTATCCATGATCGCGACCGCCCGAACGGCTTTTATATCAATACGGCTTACCCCAGAAACGATGAGCCAATGAGGAAGAACGTCACCCCGCCCACCGTTTTCTTGAAGTTCACAAGCTATATGATCCAGGACTTCGAGTTGTTTGAAAGTCTCGACGCGGTACTGCTTTTTGGTCTCATGCATCTGACAAAAACGGAACGCAATGAACTCCTCGCATTTTTGCGATCCACACTGCGCCCAGATATCCCAAACAGTTTGATTGGAAAACTCTGGAACAAATCGAATGCCGAGTTCGGCAGCGATGACGACGGTATTCGTTGGCTGCTTCAACGTACTGCCGACTTGATTGAGAAGGATGACGGGACCGACGTTTACTACAACCGGCCATTTCGAAGTTAAAGTCGAGTGTTGCTCGAACATACGTCGTCCGAAACGCAAAACTTCCTTCAAGATCGAAAGGCCATTAAGGACGCAAAAAGCCGGGCGATCTCTCGCCCGGCTTTTTTAACTCACGACGCCTGAACGGCGTCAGACCTTATGCGGCTTCGGCAGCAGCAGCTTCTGCAGCAACGCGAGCCTTGTCGGCTGCGCCCTTGGCGTCAACGTCGCGCTCGACGAATTCAACGACGGCGAGAGCCGCGTTGTCGCCCTGGCGGAAGCCGGCCTTCATGATACGCAGGTAGCCGCCGTTGCGGGTTGCGTAACGCGAAGCGATCGCGTCGAACAGCTTGCGAACAGCGTCCTGATCCTTGATCTGCGAGATCGCCTGACGACGAGCGTGCAGGTCGCCGCGCTTGCCGAGGGTAACGAGACGCTCGACGATCGGGCGGATTTCCTTCGCCTTGGGAAGCGTCGTTACGATCTGCTCATGGGTGATGAGCGAAGCAGCCATGTTGGCAAACATTGCCTTGCGGTGGCTGGCGGTTCTATTGAGCTTGCGGCCTGAATTTCCGTGGCGCATTGCTATTCTCCTTCTACGCAGGTTCCTTCTCTAAGGCCTGCCGTTTCCTGGCACATGCAGGTGACTTACCTGCTGTTTGACGGGGAAAGGCAGTCTTTAAAGGGTCTGCCTTTTTGATTGTTAGTACTGGTCTTCGTAACGCTTGGCGAGATCTTCGATGTTCTCAGGCGGCCATGCCGGTACTTCCATACCGAGGTGCAGACCCATGGAAGCGAGAACTTCCTTGATTTCGTTCAGCGACTTGCGACCGAAGTTCGGCGTGCGAAGCATTTCGGCTTCGGTCTTCTGGATCAGGTCGCCGATGTAAACGATGTTGTCGTTCTTCAGGCAGTTTGCCGAACGAACCGACAGCTCCAGCTCGTCGACCTTCTTGAGAAGCGCCGGGTTGAACGCGAGTTCGGTGACCGATTCTTCTTCTGCTTCCTTCTGCGGCTCGTCGAAGTTGACGAAGACGCCCAGCTGGTCCTGAAGAATGCGAGCGGCAAAGGCAACGGCGTCTTCGCCGGAAACAGAACCGTTGGTCTCGATCGTCATGATCAGCTTGTCATAGTCGAGAACCTGGCCTTCACGGGTGTTTTCCACCTTGTAGGACACTTTCTTGACCGGAGAATAGAGGCTGTCCACCGGAATGAGGCCGATCGGGGCATCTTCCGCGCGGTTGCGCTCAGCCGGTACGTAACCCTTGCCGTTGTTGACGGTGAATTCCATGCGGATTTCAGCGCCATCGTCCAGCGTGCAGATCACGTGGTCGGGGTTCAGGATCTCGATGTCGCCAACCGTCTGGATGTCACCAGCGGTTACGGCACCCGGACCCTGCTTGCGCACGACCATGCGCTTGGAATCGTCACCATCCATCTTGATGGCGATTTCCTTGATGTTGAGCACGATATCCGTCACATCTTCCCGAACGCCGGGAATGGAGGAGAATTCGTGCAGAACACCGTCGATCTGCACGGCCGTCACAGCGGCGCCACGCAGAGAAGACAACAGAACGCGACGCAGCGCGTTGCCGAGGGTAAGACCGAAACCACGCTCCAGCGGCTCGGCAACCAGCGTTGCCTTGGTGCGGCTGGACGAGGTGAACTCGACCTTGTTCGGCTTGATAAGTTCCTGCCAGTTCTTCTGAATCATCTTTAAACCTTCCGTTCGCCGCCACCATCCAATCGTGACGGACCGAGCATGAAAACACTGAGAGGAACCTAATTCAGCGGTTCATCAGTGGGTTCTTGAGCGCAAGTCCGTCGATTGAAATCGACGCGCACACGCCAGATACACGAAAATTCCGCCAGACCTGAGGAAAGGCGGAATTTCCGAACCACGGTCGCGTCAGACGCGGCGCTTCTTGCGCGGACGGCAACCGTTGTGCGGGATCGGCGTCACGTCGCGAATGGAAGTGATCATGAAACCGGCAGCCTGCAGAGCGCGAAGTGCCGATTCACGGCCGGAACCCGGACCGCAAACTTCAACTTCAAGCGACTTCATGCCGTGTTCCTGAGCCTTCTTCGCGCAATCTTCAGCAGCGATCTGGGCAGCAAACGGAGTCGACTTGCGCGAACCCTTGAAGCCCTTGGCACCAGCAGACGACCAGGCAATGGCATTGCCCTGTGCGTCGGTGATGGTGATCATCGTGTTGTTGAAGGTCGAGTTGACGTGCGCGACGCCCGACGTGATATTTTTACGTTCGCGACGGCGAACACGTGCGGCTTCCTTGGCCATTTTATACCTTTCATTGATCTCTTCACCGCCGTAACACCAGCGGCTACACCGGCGATCGACCCGTATCCGGGCTTCACGCCAAACTCAGAAAGGCTGGCGCAGACCGCACCAGCCTCCCCTTTCCGGAGAACCGGAAAATTACTTCTTCTTACCAGCGATAGCCTTCGCCGGACCCTTGCGGGTGCGGGCGTTGGTGTGCGTGCGCTGACCGCGGACCGGAAGGCCACGACGGTGACGCAGGCCGCGGTAGCAGCCGAGGTCCATCAGACGCTTGATGTTCATCGACGTGTCGCGACGCAGGTCGCCTTCGACCTGGTAGTCGCGGTCGATGGCTTCGCGGATCTGAAGAACTTCAGCATCCGTCAGCTGATGGACGCGCTTGTCAGCCGGAAGACCGACCTTTTCCATGATTTCCTGCGCGAATTTCGGACCGATCCCGTGAATGTAGGTCAGCGCAATAACAACGCGCTTCGCGGTCGGGATGTTGACGCCAGCGATACGTGCCACGTCTCTTCTCCTTGGTTCCAGTTGCCATCCGGCAAGTGGTGATTCCATTCGAGCGGCCGACACGACCGCCAGTTCAAAATTGATGTCCGTGACAAGTCAAAACGACTGAACCCGGATCTCCCTTCCCTAAGGGAAATCCGCGCCAGTCGCTTGGGATGTCGCGAGTTGGCGCGGTGTTTAACGGAATCAGCGCAAAAAAGCAACCGGCTCCGCCAAGATTCTTTTACGATCCAAAGGATCTGCTCGATCCGGAGAGCGGGATATCGGGCAAAACCGACAAGGCTTTCACCATCCCGCACCGGCCATCAGGCCGAAGCCTTCTCCAGAACGCCTTCGATGGCTTCAGTAACGGCATCGACATCAGCCATGCCGTCGAGCGTCACAAGCTCGCCCTGCTCGCTGTAATAGTTCGACAGCGGCGCGGTCTTTTCGCGATATTCCGTCAGCCGCTTACGGAAGGCTTCCGGATTGTCGTCGGAACGAACCGTGCCGCCGGCGGCGACGGTTTCCGCGACCCGGTTTTCGATTCGGCGAATCAGCGCCTCTTCGTCCACCTTCAGTTCAATCACGGCATCAAGGGCAAGATTCTTCTTGCGCATGTTCTCGGCAAGCGCCTTGGCCTGCGGAACGGTGCGCGGATAGCCGTCGAGAATAAAGCCCTTGGCACAGTCAGGCGCTTCGATGCGTTCGGAAACGATCTGATTGACGATATCGTCGGACACGAGCCCGCCGGCATCCATGACCGCCTTGGCTCGTTTGCCGATTTCGGTGCCCGCGCTGACCGCAGCGCGTAGCATGTCACCGGTGGAAAGCTGCGGGATCCCGTACTTGTCAGTCAGGCGCTTGGCCTGGGTTCCCTTGCCCGCACCCGGCGGACCCAAAAATATCAGTCTCATCGTCCCCTCTTTCCTCCACGCAACTTCGACTTCTTGATCAGCCCTTCATATTGCTGCGCGATCAGGTGACCCTGAATCTGCGCAACCGTATCAAGAGTTACACTGACAACGATCAAAAGCGAAGTACCACCAAGGGCTAACGGAATGCCCGTACGTGCGATAAGTGTCTCAGGAAGGATACACACGAAGACCAGATAAATCGCGCCGACCACCGTGATGCGGGTCAGGACGTAATCGATGTACTCCGCGGTGCGCTCGCCCGGACGAATGCCCGGAATGAAGCCGCCGTGCTTCTTGAGGTTATCGGCCGTGTCCTTCGGATTGAAGACGATAGCCGTGTAGAAAAACGCGAAGAACGCGATCAGCAGGCCGTACAGCGCCATGAACAGCGGCTGCCCATGCTGCAGCGACGCGATGATGGACGTCGCCCAGCCCGGCAGATTGGTGTTTCCGGCAAACCCGGCAGCCGTCGCGGGCAGAAGTAGCAGCGAGGATGCGAAGATCGCGGGAATGACGCCGGCCGTGTTGAGCTTCAGCGGCAGGTGCGACGTATCGCCCTGGAACATCCGGTTGCCGACCTGTCGCTTCGGATATTGTATCAGCAGGCGACGCTGGGCACGCTCCACGAAAACAATCAGTGCGATGACGCCGATGGCGACGACAACGACCATAAGGATGAGCGTGGTCGACAGCGCGCCGGTGCGGCCGAGTTCGAGCGTGCCGGCGAGCGCCTTGGGCAGACCTGCGGCAATGCCCGCAAAGATGATCAGCGAAATACCGTTGCCGATACCGCGCGAGGTGATCTGTTCACCGAGCCACATCAGGAACATCGTGCCGCCAAGCAGTGTGATGACGGTGGAAACGCGGAAGAACCAGCCCGGATCGACCACAAGGCCAGCACCGCTCTCGAGGCCAACTGCAATACCGTAGGCCTGCAGCGTGCCGAGCAGCACCGTGCCGTAGCGCGTGTACTGGTTGATGATTTTGCGGCCGGCTTCGCCTTCCTTCTTCAACGCTTCGAGCGAGGGCACGACCGAGGTAATGAGCTGCACGATGATCGAAGCGGAGATGTAAGGCATGATGCCGAGCGCGAAGATCGCCATACGCTCGACGGCGCCACCCGCAAACATGTTGAAAAGACCGAGAATACCGTTGGCCTGGCCCTGGAAGGCCTGCGCATAGGCTTCGGGGTTCAGGCCCGGAAGCGGAATATGGGTGCCGAGACGGTAGACGAGAAGTGCGGCAAGAGTAAACCAGAGACGTTTTTTCAGATCCTCCGCCTTAGCGAAGGTCGAAAAATTCAGGTTCGAAGCCAGTTGTTCCGCTGCTGAAGCCATAAATTTCTCCGAACGACCCTTGCCGGCCAGGAAAACCGGCCAATGCGGAAAGGTCTAAAAGATACCGGTTCAAAAACCGGGCTTCGGACGAACACGGCTTTGCGCCGCCATCATGCCTCACCCTGTTTTTTTATGTCCTATCCCCTCCCCTATGGAAGTTCAAGAACTGTGAGGCTCTCCCTGCAGCACTTTATGCCGCATGCGGACCGCTTGAAAGCCGAACCGCGAAGAGTTTGCCTTGATGCCTGTATAAATCGATTTAGATCGAAAGCACCATAGGCCAGGGAGCGCAAACGCCCGGAGCGACGAGCCCCGGGCGTCTGAAGTCTATATATTACTCGGAGGCTTCTGCTGCAACTGCGAGAAGCTTGATCGAGCCGCCAGCCTTTTCGATCTTTTCGATTGCGGGCTTGGAAGCACCGGCAACTTCGAAAGCGACCTTGGCCTTCAGTTCGCCGTCCGCGAGGATGCGAACGCCGTCCTTGGCGCGACGGATAACGCCGGCAGCCTTGAGAGCAGCAGCATCGATCGTGGCGGAAGCGTCGAGCTTCTTGGCGTCGATGGCGGTCTGAATGCGACCGAGCGATACGACAACATATTCGGAAGCGAAGATGTTGTTGAAACCGCGCTTCGGCAGACGACGGTAGATAGGCATCTGACCGCCTTCAAAACCGTTGATGGCGACGCCCGAACGAGCCTTCTGACCCTTCACACCGCGACCACCGGTCTTGCCCTTGCCGGAACCGATACCGCGACCTACGCGGATACGATCCTTGGAGGCGCCTTCGTTGTCTCTGATTTCATTGAGTTTCATGATAGGTTACTCCGTCTCACTTCTCGTCAACGACGCGAACGAGATGCTGGACCGCACGGATCATGCCGCGAACCGCAGGAGTATCTTCCAGGGTGCGCTGACGATGCATCTTGTTGAGACCCAGACCGACCAGCGTCTGACGCTGGATTGCCGGGCGGCGAATAGGGCTGCCGATCTGTTCGACCGTAACAGTCTTCTTGGCTTCAGTAGTCTTCTTGGCCATGATCCAGCTCCTTATTCTTCAGAAGCGTTGCCGGAGGCGGCACGGCGAGCCTGAAGCGTTGCATACTTGAGACCGCGCTGTGCAGCGATGTCCTTCGGATGAACCTGATGCTTCAGAGCGTCGAACGTTGCGCGAACCATGTTGTACGGGTTCGAAGAACCAGTAGACTTGGCAACAACGTCGTGAACACCCAGGGTTTCGAAAACGGCGCGCATCGGACCACCGGCGATGATACCGGTACCGGCCTTGGCCGAACGCAGCAGAACCTTGCCTGCGCCGTGACGGCCATTGACGTCGTGATGCAGAGTGCGGCCATCGCGCAGCGGAACGAAGATCAGATCGCGCTTGGCGCTCTCGGTAGCCTTACGAATGGCTTCCGGAACTTCGCGAGCCTTGCCGTGACCGAAGCCAACGCGGCCCTTCTGGTCGCCGACGACGACGAGAGCGGCGAAGCCGAAGCGACGGCCACCCTTAACAACCTTTGCAACGCGGTTGATCGCGACCAGCTTGTCGACGAATTCGCTATCGCGCTCTTCACGGTTCTGGCGATCGTCGCGAGAACCTCTTTTTTCCTGTGCCATTGTCCTTGTCCTTTTTCTTTTACGGGTGGAACGGCAAACGAAAAGACCACCGGCCTCTTTGAGGAGACCCGCATGGCCCGGTGAAATTCCGCCCGGATCGTTGTCCGGGCGGAAAAAAATCAGAAGTTCAGGCCGCCTTCGCGGGCAGCTTCAGCCACGGCCTTGATGCGGCCGTGATAGATGAACGCGCCACGGTCGAATACGACATCCTTGACGCCAGCCTTGACGGCGCGCTCGGCAACGAGCTTGCCTACGACAGCTGCTGCTGCAACGTCGGCGCCGGTCTTGAGCGAGCCGCGCAGATCTGCTTCGAGCGTGGAGGCAGACGCAAGCGTCTTGCCAGCCACATCATCGATGATCTGGGCGTAGATGTTCTTCGACGAGCGATGAACCGACAGGCGCGGGCGGCCATTGGCAACCGCCTTGATCTGGCGGCGCACACGGCTCGCGCGACGTGCAAGTGCTTCTTTCCTGCTAGCCATTTCGCGTGATCCTTACTTCTTCTTGCCTTCTTTGCGGACGATACGCTCTTCAGCGTACTTCACGCCCTTGCCCTTGTAGGGCTCGGGACCGCGGTATTCGCGGATTTCCGCGGCTACCTGACCGACCTGCTGCTTGTTGATGCCGGAAACGATGATTTCCGTCGGCTTCGGAACGGCAATGGTGATGCCGACCGGAGGCTCATAAACAACGTCATGGGAAAAGCCGAGAGCCAGCTGCAGGTTCTTGCCCTGCATGGCGGCACGGTAACCAACGCCGTTGATTTCGAGCTTGCGCTCATAGCCGTCCTTAACACCCTTGAAGATGTTCTCGATCATCGTGCGGGACATGCCCCACTTCGAGCGAGCTTCCTTGGTGCCGTTAGCCGGCGTTACGGAAACGCCGTTATCTTCGAGCTTCAGCTGAATGTCGTCATTAGCGACGAAAAACAGTTCACCCTTCGGGCCCTTAGCAGTGACCTTCTGGCCGTCGACATTGGCCGTAACACCTGCTGGAACCGGAACGGGCTTTTTACCGATACGAGACATTATTCAATCCTGTCTGTTCGTTATGGAGATCCTGCTTTGGCCTTAGAAGACCGAGCAAAGAACCTCGCCACCAACGTTCTGTTCGCGAGCCTGGTGATCGGCCATCACGCCCTTCGGGGTCGAAAGGATGGTGATGCCGAGGCCGTTCGCGACCTGCGGAATGGACTTAACCGAGACATAAACTCGGCGGCCCGGCTTGGAAACGCGGCCGATCTCACGGATCACGGATGCGCCTTCGTAGTACTTCAGTTCGATGGTGAATTCGGACTTGCCGTTTTCGAAATCGACCTTGGAATAACCGCGAATGTAGCCTTCAGACTGAAGCACGTCGAGAACGCGTGCGCGCAGGCTGGAAGCAGGCGTGCTTACCGACGACTTGCGGCGAGCAGCACCATTGCGGATGCGGGTGAGCATATCACCCAAAGGATCAGTCATGGTCATGTGCCCGTCTCCTTACCAGCTCGACTTGACAATGCCCGGCACCTTGCCGGAATTGCCCAGCTCACGAAGCGCGATACGCGACATCTTGAGCTTGCGATAGAACGCGCGCGGACGGCCCGTTACTTCGCAGCGGTTGCGGATACGCGTCTTCGAGCCGTCACGCGGCAGCGAAGCGAGCTTCAGAGTGGCCTTGAACCGGTCTTCGATCGGAAGGGACTGGTTCATCACGATCGCCTTCAGTGCGGCACGCTTGGTGGCCTGCTGGGCGACCGACTTGCGGCGGCGCTTGTTCTTTTCAACTGCGCTTGTTTTCGCCATATCGGAGTTCCTTTTCTACGCTCGTCGTTACGGTTAGTGACGGAACGGGAAGTTGAACTCTGTAAGCAGAGCCCGAGCTTCGTCGTCCGACGTCGCCGTCGTGCAAACGATGATGTCCATGCCCCACATCTGATCAACCTTATCGTAGTTGATCTCAGGGAACACAATGTGTTCCTTGATGCCCATGGCGAAGTTGCCACGGCCGTCAAAGCTCTTGGGGTTCAGACCCCGGAAGTCGCGAACGCGCGGCAGCGCGATGTTGACCAGACGATCAAGGAATTCGTACATGCGTGCGCCACGAAGGGTAACCTTCGCACCGATCGGCATGCCTTCGCGAACCTTGAAACCAGCGATCGAGTTGCGAGCGCGGGTAACGACCGGCTTCTGGCCGGCAATCGCAGCCAGATCGCCAGCAGCAATCGTGGGCTTCTTGGAATCGGCAGTCGCTTCGCCAACACCCATGTTGATCACGATCTTTTCAAGCTTCGGGATCATCATCACGTTGGCGTAGGAGAACTTCTCCTGCATGGCGCCACGGATACGGGAAACGTATTCCGTCTTGAGACGCGGCTCGTACTTATCAGCCATCGATCACTTCTCCCGAACGCTTGGCCACGCGGACCTTCTTGCCATCCACAACAGAGAAGCCAACGCGGGTCGGCTTGCCATCCTTGTCGACGATGGCGATGTTGGAGATGTGCAAGGATGCTTCCTTGTTGATGATGCCGGCTTCCTGTGCCTGGGTCTGGCGCTGGTGACGCTTCACCATGTTTACGCCACGCACAACGGCACGGTCTTCTTTCGGCATCACCTGGATTACTTCGCCGGTACGGCCCTTGTCCTTACCGGTCAATACGACAACCTTGTCGCCTTTACGAATTTTCTGCATCGCTATAGCTCCTTACAGCACTTCTGGAGCCAGCGAGATGATCTTCATGTGGTTCTTGGCGCGAAGTTCGCGCGGAACCGGTCCGAAGATACGGGTGCCGATCGGCTCTTTCTTGTTGTCGATAAGAACGGCTGCGTTGTTATCGAAACGGATGACGCTGCCGTCAGCGCGGCGGATGTCCTTGGCGGTGCGAACGACAACCGCCTTCATCACGTCGCCCTTCTTGACGCGGCCGCGCGGAATAGCTTCCTTGATGGAAACGACAATGATGTCGCCAACAGAAGCATATTTGCGCTTCGAGCCGCCCAGCACCTTGATGCACATGACACGACGTGCGCCGGAATTATCCGCCACGTCGAGGTTTGTTTGCATCTGAATCATGTCAGGTCGCCTTCTTGTTGTTACCGGAACGGTTGGGCAAACTCTCCCGAGCGAGCCCCCTGCCCCAGCTTATGAATATATCTTCGTCTTGCGCGGAAATGTCGTGACAGGGTGGTTTCCCGAGGGACCTTCCGTGCGCATCAAAGCAAAAGACGCTCGATTCACGAGCGTCCTTGCGGTGCTTCATACAGGATTTCGCGCCAAGTACAAGAGACCTGGCGCGATTCTGTTGAAATTAAGCCTGGGCGGAAACGACCGTCCAGCGCTTGTCCTTGGAGATCGGTGCGCATTCCTCGATGGAAACGACATCGCCGACCTTATACTGATTGTTTTCGTCGTGCGCCTTGTACTTCTTCGAACGGCGAACGGTCTTCTGAAGCAGCGGGTGAGCGAATCGACGCTCAACGCGGACAACGACAGTCTTCTCGTTCTTGTCGGACACTACGACGCCCTGCAGAATGCGTTTCGGCATATTATTTTTCCTTAGGCCTTGGCTTCTGCCGCCTTCTGGCGGGCAATGGTTTTTACGCGGGCGATGTCCTTGCGGACTTCGTTGATGCGCGAGGACTTCTCCAGCTGGCCAGTTGCCTTCTGGAAGCGCAGGTTGAACTGCTCCTTCTTCAGATCGGCGAGCTTGTCCTTGAGCTGGTCGGCGCTGAGGCCGCGAACTTCATCGGCTTTCATGTGCCTTGCTCCTTACTCTGCGATGCGCTGTACGAAGCGCGTCTTGACCGAGAGCTTGGCAGCGCCGAGACGAAGCGCCTCGCGGGCGATCTCCTCGGACACACCGTCGATCTCGAACATCATACGACCGGGCTTGACCTTGCATGCCCAGTAATCGACCGAACCCTTGCCCTTACCCATACGAACTTCGGTCGGCTTTGCCGTTACCGGAACGTCGGGGAATACGCGGATCCACACACGACCTGCGCGCTTCATGTAACGCGTGATCGCGCGGCGGGCCGCTTCGATCTCGCGCGCGTTCACGCGGTTCGGTTCCTGCGACTTCAAGCCGAATTCACCGAATGCCAGGTCAAAGCCGCCCTTGGCGACGCCCTTGATGCGTCCCTTGAACTGCTTACGGTACTTAGTACGCTTTGGCTGCAACATTTTCTTACTTCTCCGAGCTTATCTTTCGCCAGCGTCAATCAAGCGTTTTCGCGACGACGATCGGGACGATCGCCACGCTCGCGGCTTGCAGGGCCCTGCGCATCGCCTTCGAGACCGCGACGCTCAGAAGCCATCGGATCGTGCTCAAGGATTTCGCCCTTGAAGATCCAGACCTTGATGCCGCAGATACCGAATGCGGTTTCCGCTTCAGCCGTGCCGTAATCGATGTCCGCACGCAGAGTGTGCAGCGGAACGCGGCCTTCGCGGTACCATTCGGTACGAGCGATTTCTGCGCCACCGAGACGGCCGCCGCAGGTGATCTTGATGCCTTCGGCGCCAAGACGCATTGCGGACTGAACAGCACGCTTCATCGCACGGCGGAAAGCCACGCGGCGCTCGAGCTGCTGAGCGATCGACTGGGCAACCAGCGTCGCGTCGATTTCCGGCTTGCGCACTTCAACGATGTTGAGGTGCGTTTCGGAGTTGGTCATCTCGGAAAGCTTCTTGCGAAGCTTCTCGATGTCCGCGCCCTTCTTGCCGATGATCAGACCCGGGCGAGCCGAGTGGATCGTAACGCGGCACTTCTTGTGCGGACGCTCGATGACCACCTTGGCGATACCGGCCTGCTTGAGTTCCTTGATCAGGTAAGCCCGGATCTTCAGGTCTTCATGCAGAAGCTTGCCGTATTCAGCAGTGTCAGCGTACCAGCGGCTATCCCAGGTACGGTTGATGCCGAGGCGGAAGCCGATCGGATTGATTTTCTGACCCATTATGCGGCCTCCCCTTTTTCCTCAACTTCACGAACAACGATCGTGAGGTGAGAGAACGGCTTTTCAATGCGGGAAGCACGACCACGGCCACGGGCGTGGAAACGCTTCATGGTGATGGACTTGCCAACATAGGCCTCGGCGACGACGAGAGCGTCGACGTCGAGGTCATGGTTGTTTTCCGCATTGGCAATCGCAGATTCAAGCGTCTTCTTGACGGTGCCTGCAATGCGCTTGCGGGAGAATTCGAGCTCGGCGAGAGCGCGATCTACCTTCTTGCCACGGATAAGAGCGGCAACCAGGTTGAGTTTCTGGGGGCTGACGCGGAGCGTACGGGCAATGGCCTGAGCCTCATTGTCCTTCAGCCGGCGTTCGGTCTTAGCCTTCGCCATGATTACTTCCTCTTTGCCTTCTTGTCCGCGCCGTGACCGTAATAGGTACGGGTCGGAGAGAATTCACCGAACTTGTGTCCGACCATGTCTTCATTGACAGAGACGGGCACATGCTTGCTGCCGTTGTAGACGCCAAAGGTCAGACCGACGAACTGCGGCAGGATCGTGGAGCGACGGCTCCAGATCTTGATTACTTCGTTGCGTCCGCTTTCGCGCACCTTCTCAGCCTTAGTGAGAAGATAGCCGTCAACAAACGGACCTTTCCAAACTGAACGAGCCACTTGAGACTTCCTCTCTTACTTCTTGCGCTGATGGCGCGAACGCATGATGAACTTGTCGGTCGACTTGTTCGAACGGGTGCGCTTGCCCTTCGTGGGCTTGCCCCACGGAGTAACCGGGTGGCGACCACCCGACGTGCGACCTTCACCACCACCGTGCGGGTGGTCGACCGGGTTCATGACGACGCCGCGAACGTGCGGACGCTTGCCACGCCAACGCGAACGACCGGCCTTGCCGTCGTTGATGTTGCCGTGATCCGAGTTCGAAACAGCGCCGATCGATGCCAGGCACGAGCCGTGCACCAGACGCTGTTCGCCCGAGTTGAGACGCAGGATGGCCATACCGGCATCGCGGCCGACGAGCTGGACATACGTACCGGCGGAGCGAGCGATCTGACCGCCCTTGCCCGGCTTCATCTCGACGTTGTGGATGATCGAACCGACCGGGATGTACTGAAGCGGCATGGTGTTGCCGGGCTTCACGTCCACTGCCTTGTCGGAGGCGATCACCTTGTCACCGGCAGCGAGACGCTGTGGCGCGAGAATGTAAGCCTGTTCGCCGTCGGTATACGTAACCAGCGCGATGAACGCGGTGCGGTTGGGGTCGTATTCCAGACGCTCAACGGTGCCTTCAACGTCGAACTTGCGACGCTTGAAGTCAACCAGACGGTAGGTCCGCTTGTGACCGCCACCCTGGAAACGGACGGTGATCCGGCCCTGGTTGTTACGGCCACCCTTGGAGCTGAGGCCCTGGGTGAGAGCCTTTACCGGCTTGCCCTTGTAGAGCGAAGCTCGGTCCACGATCACCAGCTGACGCTGGCTCGGCGTGGTCGGATTGAAACTTTTCAATGCCATATTCTTGTTCCCTTTTGGGTCTTTGCCCGCTTGGGCCTAACCTTTAGAGTCCGGTGGACACGTCGATGGATTGACCTTCGGCGAGCGTTACGACGGCTTTCTTGACGTCCTTCAGCTTACCGGCGAACCCACGGAAACGACGGGTCTTACCCTTGCGGATAAGCGTGTTCACAGCCGTGACTTTGACGCCGAAGAGAGCTTCCACGGCAGCCTTGATCTCAGGCTTGGAAGCGCTTTTGGCGACGTTGAATACGACCTGGTTCTGTTCGGATACCAGCGTCGACTTTTCCGTGATCGAAGGAGATACGATCACATCGTAGTGGCGAAGATCCGTCATTTGAACCGCTCCTCCAGAGCCTCTACAGCAGCCTTGGAAAGCACCAGCTTGCCACGGCGCAGGATGTCGTAAACATTGATGCCCTGTACCGGCAGAACGTCCACATTCGGAATGTTCTGGGCTGCGAGCTTGAAGTTGCCATCAAGTTCGGCGCCACCGATAACGAGAGCGTTGGTCAGGCCAAGCGAAGCGAAGCTGCCCAGCAGAGCCTTGGTCTTTGCTTCAGATGCAACGAGCTGATCAACGATGATCAGTTCTTCAGCCTTCAGCTTTGCAGACAGCGCGTGACGAAGCGCAAGCGCACGAACCTTCTTAGGAAGATCGTGTGCGTGGCTGCGAACGACCGGGCCGTGGGCCTTGCCGCCGCCGCGGAACTGCGGTGCGCGAGCCGAATGGTGACGAGCGCGGCCCGTACCCTTCTGCTTGTACATCTTAGCACCGGTGCGGGAAACTTCCGACCGGTTCTTGGACTTGTGAGTTCCCTGCTGCTTCTTGGCAAGCTGCCAGCGAACCATGCGGGCCAGGATGTCCTGGCGGGGATCGAGGCCGAAAATTTCGTCCGACAGAGAAACCTTGCCGGCGTCTTTTCCCTCGAGGGTCTTGACGTTCAATTCCATGATAAGGCTCCCTTACTTCGCAGCCGACTTGACGGCGTCGCGGACAACAATCCAGGAACCCTTCGAACCGGGAACGGCACCCTTCACGAGGATCAGGCCACGGTCTTCATCGGTCGAAACGACTTCGAGGTTCTGGGTCGTAACGCGCGTCTGGCCCATATGACCAGCCATGCGCTTGCCCTTCCACACGCGGCCCGGATCCTGGTTGTTACCAGTCGAACCGTGTGCGCGGTGCGATACGGAGTTACCGTGCGAAGCGCGGCCACCACCGAAGTTGTGACGCTTCATAGCACCGGCAAAACCTTTACCGATCGTGGTTCCTGTCACGTCGACCAGCTGGCCGGCCTGAAAATGAGTTGCGGTCAGTGTTGCACCGATGTCGATCAGGTTCTCGGGGAAACCCGGAACTCGACGAGCTTAGCTTTCGGTTCGACATTGGCAGCGGCAAAATGACCGCGAAGAGCCTTCGTCGTGTTCTTGACCTTGGACTGGCCGGCACCGAGCTGAACTGCGGTGTAGCCATTCTTGTCTTCCGTGCGCTGGGCAACGACTTGTACGTTATCCAGTCGCAATACTGTTACAGGGATATGTTCACCTGCGTCGTTGTAGACGCGTGTCATACCCACTTTCTGTGCAATCACACCTGAACGCATTGGTTCATCCTCTTGCGAGCCTTGAAGGGAAAACCCTCTCTGGCCTTTGTTAAGGAGTACCCTTCGACATCTCACGATGTTTCCGGTCTCCGGTTTGGAAGTCGTTGGATGTCTCCACGTACCTTCCTTGTTATTTCAGCCCTCACCTTTGGATGGGTCGGGCCGGGTCTTAGAGCTTGATTTCCACGTCAACGCCAGCAGCGAGGTCGAGCTTCATCAAAGCATCGACAGTCTGCGGGGTGGGGTCAACGATATCGAGAAGACGCTTGTGCGTCCGCATTTCGAACTGTTCACGGCTCTTCTTATCAACGTGAGGAGAGCGGTTGACGGTAAACTTTTCGATGCGGGTGGGGAGCGGAACCGGGCCGCGAACGCTGGCGCCGGTGCGCTTTGCGGTCGACACGATTTCACGGGTAGAGGCATCGAGGATCCGGTGATCGAACGCCTTGAGGCGGATACGGATATTCTGGCCGGTCATTCGTCTTGTCCTTGTTCTTTGTTATTCGTTTCCGCACGCGGAAACACATGAACTTCTATTGATCGTGGCGCCGCAGATTTTCAAAAATCGAGAGGGATGCCCCTGCACCCCAATCATTTCAGTTGTCTGTATTGCTAAAACACCGCGTTCCGCAATTACTTGCGAATCCAGCGGTGAGTGTGAGTGCGCGTTTACGCGCTTTCACCGAATTTTTCAAGCACTAAAAATGCAACGCCGCCAGGCTTTTTATCAAAAGTCCGGCGGCGGTGTTTGTGACACCGCCGCCGGGCCTGAATTTCAAAAGGCGAAATTACTCCACGATCGAAGCCACGATGCCGGCGCCGACGGTACGGCCGCCTTCGCGGATAGCGAAGCGCAGCTTTTCTTCCATCGCGATCGGAACGATCAGTTCGACTTCAACGGTCACGTTGTCGCCAGGCATAACCATTTCCGTGCCTTCAGGAAGCGAAACGATACCGGTCACGTCCGTCGTACGGAAGTAGAACTGCGGACGGTAGTTCGTGAAGAACGGCGTATGACGGCCGCCTTCTTCCTTCGTCAGGATGTAGGCTTCTGCCATGAACTTCTTGTGCGGCTTGACCGAACCCGGCTTGCACAGGATCTGACCACGCTCAACGCCGTCACGGGTAACGCCGCGAACCAGCGCACCGATGTTGTCGCCGGCCTGGCCCTGATCGAGCAGCTTGCGGAACATTTCAACGCCGGTAACCGTCGTCTTCGAGGTCGGACGAATGCCGACGATCTCGACTTCCTCACCAACCTTGACGATACCGCGCTCAACGCGACCCGTCACAACCGTACCACGGCCAGAGATCGAGAACACGTCTTCGATCGGCATCAGGAACGGCTGGTCGATCGGACGCTCAGGCGTCGGGATGTAGGCGTCAACAGCGGCCATCAGCTCGCGGATCGCGTCTTCACCGATCTTCTTGTCGCTGTCTTCAAGAGCGGCAAGTGCCGAACCCTTGATGATCGGGATATCGTCGCCCGGGAAGTCGTAGGACGACAGAAGTTCGCGAACTTCCAGTTCAACGAGCTCGAGAAGCTCGGCGTCGTCAACCTGGTCGACCTTGTTGAGGAACACGACGATTGCCGGAACGCCAACCTGACGGGCAAGCAGGATGTGCTCGCGGGTCTGCGGCATCGGGCCGTCAGCAGCCGAGCAAACCAGGATCGCGCCGTCCATCTGGGCAGCACCGGTGATCATGTTCTTCACGTAGTCGGCGTGGCCGGGGCAGTCAACGTGCGCGTAGTGACGGTTCGGCGTCTCATACTCAACGTGGGCCGTCGAAATCGTGATACCACGTGCCTTTTCTTCAGGCGCGGCGTCGATCTGGTCATACGCCTTGAACTCGCCGAAGAACTTCGTGATCGCGGCGGTCAGCGACGTCTTGCCATGGTCAACGTGACCGATCGTGCCAATGTTGACGTGCGGCTTATTGCGCTCAAACTTGCTCTTTGCCATTAGTGGCTCTCCATTCTTGTCCCTTGACGGGAATAATCTTCAAATCTCTGATGGGGCGTACCCCGATCACTTCTGACCGGAGTACTTTGCCTGGATTTCCTGCGCCACGTTCGACGGAACCGGCGAATAGTGATCGAACGTCATCGAGTACTGAGCGCGGCCCTGCGACATGGAGCGCAGGTTGTCGACGTACTTGAACATGTTCGCGAGCGGAACATGCGCGTTGATGACAACGGCGATACCACGGCTTTCCTGACCCTGGATCTGACCACGGCGGGAATTGAGGTCACCGATAACGTCACCGACGTAATCTTCCGGCGTAACGACTTCGACCTTCATCATCGGCTCGAGAAGCTGTGCACCAGCCTTCTTCGCTGCTTCACGGAAGCAGGCACGCGATGCGATTTCGAAGGCGAGAACCGACGAGTCGACGTCGTGGAATGCACCGTCGATCAGCGTCGCCTTGACGCCGAGCATCGGGAAGCCAGCGAGCGGACCGGAAGACAGAACGCTTTCGATACCCTTCTGAACGCCCGGGATGTATTCCTTCGGAACAGCACCGCCGACGATCTTGGATTCGAACTTGAAGTCTTCGCCTTCTGGGTTCGGTTCGAAGATGATCTTCACGCGAGCGAACTGACCGGTACCACCGGACTGCTTCTTGTGCGTGTAGTCTTCTTCGTGCTGACGCGTGATGGTTTCGCGATAGGCAACCTGCGGAGCGCCGACGGTGGCTTCAACCTTGAACTCGCGACGCATACGGTCAACGAGAATGTCGAGGTGAAGTTCGCCCATGCCTGCGATGATCGTCTGACCGGATTCTTCATCCGTCTTGACGCGGAACGAAGGATCTTCAGCAGCCAGACGGTTGAGCGCGAGGCCCATCTTTTCCTGGTCGCCCTTGGTCTTCGGCTCGATCGCGATCTGGATGACCGGCTCGGGGAATTCCATGCGCTCGAGGATAACCGGCTTCAGCGGATCGCAGAGCGTATCGCCAGTGGTGGTTTCCTTGAGGCCAGCCAGAGCAACGATGTCGCCTGCAAAGGCTTCTTCGATGTCTTCACGGCTGTTGGAGTGCATCTGCAGCATACGGCCGACGCGCTCGCGCTTGTCCTTGACCGTGTTGATGACAGACGTACCCTTTTCGAGCTTGCCCGAGTAGATACGTGCGAAGGTCAGCGAACCGACGAAGGGGTCGTTCATGATCTTGAACGCGAGCATGGAAAGCGGCTCGCTGTCGTCGGCATGACGTTCGATTTCGGCTTCGGTCTTGAAGTCGATGCCCTTGATCGCCGGAATGTCCAGCGGAGAAGGCAGGTAGTCGACGACGGCGTCGAGAAGCGGCTGAACGCCCTTGTTCTTGAACGCGGTACCGCAGAACATCGGGTGGAACTTCACGTCGATGGTGCCGCGGCGAACGAGCGCACGGATCTGCTCGTTGTCAGGCATGATGCCGTTCAGGTAGTTTTCCATCGCTTCTTCGTCGATCTCGACAACGGTCTCGATCAGCTTTTCGCGATATTCGTCAGCCTTGGCCTTCATGTCATCAGGAATTTCGACGACGTCCCACTGAGCGCCGAGCGATTCGTCGCGCCAGATGAGTGCGTTCATCTCGATCAGGTCGATAACGCCCTTGAACTCGGTCTCAGCGCCGATCGGCAGCTGCATGACAACGGCGATGGCGCCGAGACGGGTCTTGATCATTTCTACCGAGCGGTAGAAGTCAGCACCGGTCTTGTCCATCTTGTTGCAGAAGATCATGCGCGGAACATGATACTTCTCGGCCTGACGCCAGACGGTTTCCGTCTGCGGCTCAACACCGGCGTTGGCGTCGAGCAGCGCGATGGCGCCGTCGAGAACGCGCAGCGAACGCTCGACTTCAATGGTGAAGTCGACGTGGCCGGGGGTGTCGATGATGTTGAAGCGGCGCATCTTGCCGTCGCGACCCTTCCAGAAGGTCGTGGTGGCTGCGGAGGTGATGGTGATACCACGCTCCTGCTCCTGCTCCATCCAGTCCATCGTGGCAGCGCCATCATGAACTTCGCCGATCTTGTGCGACTTACCGGTGTAATAAAGAATACGCTCGGTGGTCGTCGTCTTGCCGGCGTCGATATGCGCCATGATACCGAAATTGCGGTAGTCTTCGATTTTATATTCGCGAGCCATAATGGACTGCCTTTCGATATGCGACCGTTTAAGATTACCAGCGGTAATGCGAGAATGCGCGGTTAGCGTCGGCCATCTTGTGCGTGTCTTCACGCTTCTTGACAGCGGAGCCGCGGTTGTTCGCTGCGTCCATGAGTTCGCCGGAAAGGCGATCGACCATGGTCGTTTCGTTGCGCTTGCGCGCAGCAGTGATCAGCCAGCGGATGGCGAGAGCCTGACGGCGCTCCGGACGAACGTCGACCGGGACCTGGTAAGTTGCACCGCCGACGCGGCGCGAACGCACTTCAACGTGCGGAGCAACGTTGTCGAGGGCGGAGTGGAACACGCCGAGCGGCTCCTGCTTCGTCTTGCCCTGAACGACGTCGAATGCGCCGTAAACGATGCTTTCCGCAACAGACTTCTTGCCGTGAAGCATGATGGCGTTCATGAACTTGGTGACGACCAGATCACCGAACTTCGGATCCGGGTTGATCTCACGCTTTTCTGCACTATGGCGACGGGACATATTCTTTGTCTCTCAATGTTATTGACGCTTTACCACGCGGAGAACCTCGCGCAGCGCCGGAATTTGTTTGAACCCGAATTACTTCGGACGCTTCGCACCGTACTTGGAGCGGCGCTGCTTGCGGTTCTTGACGCCCTGGGTATCGAGAACACCGCGGATGATGTGGTAACGCACGCCCGGCAAGTCCTTTACGCGGCCGCCGCGGATCATGACCACGGAGTGTTCCTGAAGGTTGTGACCTTCGCCCGGAATGTAGCCGATGACTTCGAAGCCGTTGGTGAGGCGGATCTTGGCAACCTTACGCAGAGCCGAGTTCGGCTTCTTCGGGGTCGTCGTGTAAACGCGGGTGCAAACACCACGCTTCTGCGGGTTTTCCTGAAGAGCAGGAACCTTGTTGCGCTTTACCTGTGCCTGGCGGGGCTTGCGGATCAGCTGGTTTACGGTAGGCATATAACCATCCCTTGCAAAAACTACTTTAGCCACCCTCACGGGTGGCGGCTATGCCGTTTCCGGCGACGAAGCACGCATATATCCTCATGCGCAAAACGTGGCCCGATCCGGTTTCACGGATGGACCACCAAGAGCAGAGGACGCCGGATGAGGCGTCTTGCGTGCAACATTCGTGTCTTCTACGTGCAATGGAGTCTCGGTTGAGATGATGTTCAGGAAAAACCTATCCCGAACGGCCAGCATCCACAGAGGCTCCGATGGCGGGCGTACTACTGTTTTAGCCAGCTTTCGTCAAGGGCGAATCCGCATTTTGCGCCGGCTCCCGCGGCCACAAAGCCCGCGCGCACGCCATTTCCCGCTTCTTCTAACATAAGTCATCGCCGGCAACAGCGATTTTGACCTCCGGCCTTTGGCTTTTCACAAAATCCGTCTATTGATTCCCTCAAGCGGGTCAAAGACTTCACCCGCCGCGCGCAAGACCGATTCCGGCCAACCCGCGCACTCGCAACGACACATCAAGGAACCGCGTCATGAGCACCCTCCCCGACAACGACAACGGACGCGACGAGCCGATGGTCTTCATCGTCATCGGCAAGGCTTACGAGAACGACAATTCCGAGGGCATCGACATCCACGTCATCCTGCGCGCGCCGGATGACGACACCGCCGTGCGTGAAACGCTGAACGCGCTTTCCGAGGAAGGTTTCATCGAAGCCGACCTCGACCAGATCGGCATGCTGACCGAAGTCCCGGATGAAGAGCCCCATGCTTCTGCCTACCAGGGCGCACTGGAAGGCGAAGTCGCCATCATCCGCTTCGCCTGAGGCCCGCCAGATGACGGTCAGACGCATCGTCGCCAATATCGCGACACCCGACCTTGCGAGGGCGGGTGTCTTTTATCGCGATATTCTCGGCATGACCGTCGCGATGGATCATGGCTGGATCGTGACCTATGCAAGTCCGCTCGAATCCTTGGCGCAGATCAGCTTTGCCAGTGAAGGCGGCTCCGGCACGGCCGTTCCGGACCTCTCCATCGAAGTCGACAATTTCGACGAGGTTCATGCCAGAATACTGAAGGCGGGACTGCCGATTGAATATGGCCCCATAACGGAGCCATGGGGTGTCCTTCGCCTGTTTGTGCGCGATCCATTCGGAAAGCTGATCAATATATTAAGTCACTCATAGATTATATACTTTTAGTACAATAGTATTATTCGACACATCTATTGAACAACACGAAAATATCAGCTTAAAGTGGTCCCGGCGCAGCATTTCGGTGGCGGGTTGAATAATATATCGTCGGCAGACATTCTTGATGACATTTACGAGGCAGCGCTTTTCCCGGACCGTTGGGCGAAGGTCATCGCCGTAATTGGACAGCGACTCGATTTCTGGGGCGGCGCCCTCACCTGGGGCAAGGGCGAGGAGGAAGCATGGCTCTTCACGCCGAATTTTCAGGAGCTGATGCAGGCCTTCATGGAAGGCGGCTGGAATCATCGCAACGACCGCCTCACCCGTGCAATCCGTGAGGGGCAATTTTCCTTCGTGCATGATTTCGATGTCTTCACCCATGATGAATGGGCCGGTTTACCGATCGTGCGCGACTTTCTCATGCCGCGCGGGCTGGGATATGGGGTGGCGACGCAGGTCGCGCCGCCCGACCACCCGGAAATGACGGTGATTTTTGAGCGCAAGCTCGACAGCGGCGTCATCGGGCCGGAAACCATGGCCGCACTCGGCCAGCTAAGGCCGCATATCGCCCGCAGCCTCACCCTCGCAACAGGTTTGCAGCGCCAGAAAGCCGACGCCATGACGCTCGGCCTCAACGCCATCGGCGCTCCGGCGGCAGTACTTCAGGCGAGCGGCCGCGTTCTTTCCGCCAACACCCTGTTCCAGACGATCCAGAAATGCATTTCCACCCGGGCCCGCGACAGGATTGTGATCTCCGACGAAAGAGTGAACCGGCTGCTCTACAAGGCGCTCGCCGGACACAGCGTCGGCTCCTTCCCGCTGCCGACGGAAGACAGAACCTGCATCCTTCACGTCATACCGCTTCGCAAGGATGCGCTTGACCTGTCGCCGAACGGTTCCGCCATCGTGCTGATATCGCAACCCACGGATACGGTTGCTGACGCGACGCCCCTCCTGAAGAGCCTCTACGATCTCACCAAGGGCGAGGCCCGCGTGGCACTGGAAATCATGAAGGGACTTTCGCTTCCTTCCGTGGCGAAGCAATTGAAGATCTCCCATGAGACCGTCCGCAGTAACGCCAAGTCTATCTATGCCAAGACTGGGAGCACGGGCCAGACCGATCTCGTTCGCCGGCTTTCCGTCTTGACGCGCTACACCATCGGCGGTGAGGCCTGAAAACACGCGCTCGCTGACAGGCGGACAGATCTGACGCTCCACCCAGCCCAAAAACAAAAAAACGCCCGGATTACTCCGGGCGTCTTCGTTACCGAACTTCGGCGGGGCTTCGTAAAGCCCCTGCCCTGACCTTATTCCGCAGCCGGAACCTGGTCCGTCATGTCCTGCAGCATCTGGTTCGCGGAACCGGCGCCCGTACCCTTGCGGCGTTCCTCGAGGATGAGGTCGTCGCGCGAGGTGGCGATGCGGCGGATCTGCGTCATGGTGCCGCCAGTACCGGCAGGGATGAGGCGGCCGACGATGACGTTTTCCTTGAGGCCCTGCAGCGTGTCCGTCTTGCCGGCGATCGCAGCTTCCGTGAGAACCTTGGTGGTTTCCTGGAACGATGCGGCCGAGATGAAGGACGGCGTCTGCAGCGAAGCCTTGGTGATGCCGAGCAGAACCGGCTCGCCATAGGCAGGCTTCTTACCTTCTTCGATCAGGCGGTCGTTGTTGTCGTCAAGCTCGATGCGATCGACGTTGTCACCAACGATGTACTGGCTGTCGCCAGCATCGGTGATTTCAACCTTCTGCAGCATCTGGCGAACGATCACCTCGATGTGCTTGTCGTTGATCACAACGCCCTGCAGACGGTAGACTTCCTGGATTTCGTTCACGAGGTAGGAAGCCAGAGCCTCCACGCCCTTGATCGCCAGAATGTCGTGCGGCGCCGGGTTGCCGTCGAGAATGTATTCGCCCTTCTCGATGTAGTCGCCTTCCTGAAGATGGAAGGGCTTGCCCTTCGGGATCAGGTATTCGACCGGCTCGACACCGTCTTCCGCAGGCTCGATCATCACGCGACGCTTGTTCTTGTAGTCGCGACCGAGGCGGATCGTACCATCGATCTCGGCGATGATGGCGTGATCCTTCGGACGACGGGCTTCGAACAGTTCGGCAACGCGCGGCAGACCACCGGTGATGTCCTTCGTCTTGGCGCTTTCCAGCGGCGAACGTGCAAGCACGTCACCCTGGGAGACCTTGGAACCCGGCTCGACCGACAGGATGGCATCCACAGACAGATGGAAGCGGGCTTCGCCACCACGGCTAAGCTTCGCCACAGCGCCGGAAGCATCCTTGATGATGATCGCGGGCTTCAAGTCCGAACCGCGCGGCGTCGAACGCCAGTCAATGACCTGACGCTTGGTGATGCCGGTGGATTCGTCGGTGGCTTCCAGAACGGAGAGACCGTCGACGAGGTCTTCGAAGTGAACGGTACCTTCCACTTCCGTCATCATCGGACGGGTGTAGGGGTCCCACTCTGCAAGACGCTGGCCACGCTTCACCTTGTCGCCATCATCCACGAAGATTTTCGAACCGTAAGCGACACGCTGCGAGGAACGTTCCGCGCCGCGCTCATCAAGGATCGTAACGGACATGTTACGGCCCATGGCGATGAGAACGCCTTCGGAGTTCCGCAGGATGTTGCGGTTCTTGATCTGGATCGTGCCTTCATACGACGCTTCGAGGAACGACTGGTCGACCACGTTCGCCGTACCACCAAGGTGGAACGTACGCATGGTGAGCTGCGTGCCCGGTTCACCGATCGACTGTGCGGCGATGACGCCAACGGCTTCGCCCATGTTGACAGGCGTACCGCGCGCAAGGTCACGACCGTAGCAGACGCCGCAGACACCGATCTGCACTTCGCAGGTCAGAGCAGAGCGGATGCGAACGGACTGGATGCCCGCCTTTTCGATGGCGGCCACATCGGCCTCATCGATAAGCGTGCCGGCCTTGACGATGTTCTCGCCGGAAACCGGATGATCGATGTCATCAAGAGCCGTACGGCCGAGGATACGTGCGCCCAGCGAGGCAACGACCTGACCGGCATCGACGATGGCGGTCATGGTGAGGCCCTTGTCGGTGCCGCAATCCACGGAGTTGACGATGCAATCCTGCGCGACGTCGACGAGACGACGGGTAAGGTAACCCGAGTTCGCCGTCTTCAGAGCGGTGTCTGCAAGACCCTTACGGGCACCGTGGGTCGAGTTGAAGTACTCGTTAACGGTCAGGCCTTCCTTGAAGTTCGAGATGATCGGCGTCTCGATGATTTCACCCGACGGCTTCGCCATCAGGCCGCGCATGCCGCCCAGCTGACGCATCTGGTTCGGAGAACCACGGGCGCCCGAGTGGGACATCATGTAGATGGAGTTCATCGGCTTCTGGCGGCCCGTTTCCGGATCGAACTCGACAGCCTTAATGCGTGCCATCATTTCTTCGGCGACCTTTTCGGTAGCCTT
This sequence comes from Rhizobium oryzihabitans, assembly GCF_010669145.1. Classification (NCBI taxonomy): domain Bacteria; kingdom Pseudomonadati; phylum Pseudomonadota; class Alphaproteobacteria; order Hyphomicrobiales; family Rhizobiaceae; genus Rhizobium; species Rhizobium oryzihabitans. The sequence goes on along the minus strand of NZ_CP048632.1, from coordinate 58,353 downwards.
GCCCCAGGCGTCGACAACCTTGTTGTACTTTTCGCCCTGGGTGATGAGACCATCATTGTACTGCTGTTCGTATTCCTTCACCAAGGCTTCGGTGTCACCGACGATCTTCACCTTGCTGTCCGGAATGACCATGTCGTCCTTGCCGAACGAAATGCCGGCGCGGCAGGCATGGGCAAAGCCGAGCTGCATGATGCGGTCGCAGAAGATGACCGTGTCTTTCTGGCCGCAGTGACGGTAGACCGTGTCGATCATCTTGGAGATGTTCTTCTTGGTCATTTCCTGGTTGCAGACGTCGAAAGGCACGTTGACGTTCTTCGGCAGAAGTTCGCCAATCAGCATACGGCCAGGGGTCGTTTCATGGATCTTGGAAACCGGCTTGCCATCGGCATCCACGGTCTTGAAGCGACCGCGAATCTTGGCATGCAGCGTCACGACCTTGTTTTCAAGCGCGTGATGCAGTTCGCCGATATCCGAGAAGGCCATGCCTTCGCCCGGCTCGTTCTGGTTCATGATCGACAGGTAATACAGGCCGAGAACCATATCCTGCGAAGGAACGATGATCGGGTGGCCGTTTGCCGGATGCAGAATGTTGTTGGTCGACATCATCAGCACGCGCGCTTCCAGCTGGGCTTCCAGCGAGAGCGGAACGTGAACAGCCATCTGGTCACCGTCAAAGTCGGCGTTGAAGGCCGTGCAGACGAGCGGATGCAGCTGGATGGCCTTGCCTTCGACCAGCATGGGTTCGAAAGCCTGGATACCCAGACGGTGCAGCGTCGGCGCGCGGTTCAAGAGAACCGGATGCTCGCGGATGACCTCGTCGAGGATATCCCAGACTTCCGGCTTTTCCTTTTCAACCAGCTTCTTGGCCTGCTTGACGGTCGAGGAATAACCCTTGGCGTCGAGGCGGGCGTAGATGAACGGCTTGAACAGTTCGAGCGCCATCTTCTTCGGCAGGCCGCACTGGTGCAGCTTCAGTTCCGGACCGGTCACGATGACCGAACGACCGGAATAGTCGACGCGCTTGCCAAGAAGGTTCTGGCGGAAGCGGCCCTGCTTGCCCTTGAGCATGTCGGAGAGCGACTTCAGCGGACGCTTGTTGGCACCCGTGATGACGCGGCCGCGACGACCGTTGTCGAACAGCGCATCGACGGATTCCTGCAACATACGCTTTTCGTTGCGGATGATGATGCCAGGCGCACGAAGCTCGATCAGACGCTTCAGACGGTTGTTACGGTTGATGACGCGACGATAGAGATCGTTAAGGTCAGACGTCGCAAAACGGCCGCCATCGAGCGGAACCAGCGGACGCAGGTCCGGCGGAATGACCGGAACGACCTTCATGATCATCCATTCCGGACGGTTGCCGGACTCCATGAAGTTCTCGACGATCTTCAGGCGCTTCATCAGCTTCTTCTGCTTGAGATCAGACGTGGTCTCAGCAAGTTCGGCACGCAGGTCGCCAGCGATCTTTTCGAGGTTCATCGAAGCCAGCATCTCGTAGATGGCTTCAGCGCCGATCATGGCGGTGAACTGGTCTTCGCCGAATTCGTCAACGGCAATCATGTACTCTTCTTCGGACAGAAGCTGGTTCTGCTTCAGCGAAGTGAGGCCGGGTTCGGTGACGATGTAGTTCTCGAAATAGAGAACGCGCTCGACATCCTTCAGCGTCATGTCGAGCAGGGTCGAGATACGCGAGGGAAGCGACTTCAGGAACCAGATATGGGCAACCGGCGCTGCGAGCTCGATATGGCCCATGCGCTCACGGCGAACGCGCGACAGCGTGACTTCGACGCCGCACTTTTCGCAGATGATGCCCTTGTACTTCATGCGCTTGTACTTGCCGCACAAGCACTCATAGTCCTTGATCGGTCCGAAGATGCGCGCGCAGAAGAGACCGTCGCGTTCCGGCTTGAACGTACGGTAGTTGATGGTTTCCGGCTTCTTGATCTCGCCGTAGGACCACGACAGGATTTTTTCCGGCGAAGCGATCGAAATCCGGATGGAATCGAAATGCTGCGCAGGCACCTGAGGATTGAAAAGATTCATGACCTCTTGGTTCATGCCTTGTCTCCTTGAGAGGCTAGCTGCTGCCCCTGTTTGCATCTGGACCGGCTTCTTCCCGGGTCACCGTCCAGAGCTTTAAATACGGATTTAACCGCACAATGCGGCGAAAGTGTCCCACACCGACCTGGCCGATGCGGGAGCCGGCAGGCGCCCAAAAGGCGCCCGCCTCTCTCATTTTTATTCCGCCGCGTCGGGCAGCTGGTCTTCGGGCTGGTTCTCGATCTTCGAGTTCTCCAGTTCGACCGAAAGACCGAGCGACCGCATTTCCTTGACGAGAACGTTGAAGCTCTCGGGGATACCGGCCTCGAAGGTGTCGTCGCCACGGACGATCGCTTCGTAGACCTTGGTGCGGCCCGCCACGTCATCCGACTTGACGGTGAGCATTTCCTGCAGCGTGTAAGCCGCGCCGTATGCTTCCAGAGCCCAGACTTCCATTTCCCCGAAGCGCTGTCCGCCGAACTGCGCCTTGCCGCCCAGCGGCTGCTGGGTAACGAGCGAGTAAGGACCGATCGAGCGAGCGTGGATCTTGTCGTCGACAAGGTGGTTCAGCTTGATCATGTACATGTAGCCGACGGTGACCTTGCGGTCGAACGGCTCACCGGTACGACCGTCATAAAGAACGGACTGACCGGATTCATGCAGACCTGCCTTCTTCAGCATCGCGGCAACGTCAGGCTCATGCGCACCGTCGAAGACCGGGGTCGCGATGGAAACACCGCGCTTGGCTTCTTCGGCAAGCTTGACCAGCGATTCGTCATCGAAGCGCTGCACCTCGTCATGCGATTCACTCGCATAGATTTCGGTGAGTTCGGTGCGAAGCTCGCTGATGTCCATCGTCTTGCGATACTCTTCGAGCATCTCGCCGATCTTCTTGCCCATGCCTGCGCATGCCCATGCGAGGTGGGTTTCGAGGATCTGGCCCACGTTCATGCGCGAAGGCACGCCGAGCGGGTTCAAGCAGATGTCGACATGCGTGCCGTCTTCGAGGAACGGCATGTCCTCGACCGGAACGATACGCGAGACGACGCCCTTGTTACCGTGACGGCCGGCCATCTTGTCGCCCGGCTGGATCTTGCGCTTAACAGCAACGAAGACCTTGACCATCTTCATGACGCCCGGAGGCATTTCGTCGCCGCGCTGGACCTTTTCGACCTTGTCCATGAAGCGCTGTTCAAGGCGCGACTTGGATTCGTCGTACTGGCCGCGAAGCGCTTCCAGTTCAGACTGGGCCTTTTCGTCCTCGACTGCGAACATCCACCACTGCGAGCGGGGATATTCGGAGACGACGGCGTTGGAAAGCTCGACGCCCTTCTTGAAGCCCTTCGGACCGGCGATGGACACGTGACCACGCAGCATGTCGATCAGGCGGCCGTAGACGTTACGGTCAAGAATTGCCTGTTCGTCGTCGCGGTCCTTTGCCAGACGCTCGATCTCTTCGCGCTCGATAGCCATCGCGCGCTCGTCCTTCTCCACACCGTGACGGTTGAAGACGCGGACTTCCACGACCGTACCGAACGTGCCCGGAGGCATGCGCATGGAGGTGTCGCGAACGTCGGACGCCTTTTCACCGAAGATGGCGCGCAGAAGCTTTTCTTCCGGCGTCATCGGGCTTTCGCCCTTCGGCGTGATCTTGCCGACGAGGATGTCGCCCGGCTGAACTTCCGCACCGATGTAAACGATACCGGCTTCGTCGAGGTTCTTCAGCGCTTCTTCCGAAACGTTCGGAATGTCGCGCGTGATTTCTTCCGGACCAAGCTTCGTGTCGCGTGCCATCACTTCGAATTCTTCGATGTGGATGGAGGTGAACACGTCGTCGGAAACGATACGCTCCGACATCAGGATCGAGTCTTCGTAGTTGTAGCCGTTCCAGGGCATGAACGCGACGAGCGCGTTGCGGCCGAGTGCCAGGTCGCCGAGGTCGGTCGACGGACCGTCCGCGATGATGTCACCCTTGGAGATCAGATCGCCGACGGCGACCAGCGGACGCTGGTTGACGCAGGTGTTCTGGTTCGAACGCTGGAACTTCTGCAGACGGTAGATATCGACGCCCGACTTGCCGGCATCGAGGTCTTCCGTAGCGCGGATAACGATACGGGTCGCATCCACCTGGTCGACAACACCGCCGCGGCGAGCTGCGATGGCAGCGCCGGAGTCACGGGCAACGATCGGTTCCATGCCGGTGCCGACGAACGGCGCTTCCGCCCGCAGAAGCGGAACGGCCTGACGCTGCATGTTCGAGCCCATGAGAGCGCGGTTGGCGTCGTCGTTTTCCAGGAACGGAATGAGAGCCGCTGCGACCGAAACGAGCTGCTTCGGCGAAACGTCCATCAGGTTGATGTTGTCGCGCGGTGCGAGCATGACTTCGCCCGAGTGACGGCAAACAACGAACTCTTCAGTGAAGGCGCCTTCGCCATCGAGTTCGGCATTGGCCTGTGCGACGTAGTACTTGGCCTCTTCCATGGCGGAGAGGTAGATCACGTCCGTCGTCACCTTGCCGTCAATGATCTTGCGGTACGGGCTTTCAATGAAGCCGTACTTGTTGACGCGGGCAAAGGTGGCAAGCGAGTTGATCAGACCGATGTTCGGGCCTTCCGGCGTTTCGATCGGGCAAATACGGCCATAGTGGGTCGGGTGAACGTCGCGGACTTCGAAGCCGGCGCGCTCACGGGTCAGACCACCCGGTCCTAGAGCCGAAAGACGGCGCTTGTGAGTGATTTCCGAAAGCGGGTTCACCTGGTCCATGAACTGCGACAGCTGCGAGGAACCGAAGAATTCACGAACGGCGGCTGCTGCCGGCTTCGCGTTGATCAGGTCCTGCGGCATTACGGTGTCGATTTCGATCGAGGACATACGTTCCTTGATCGCACGTTCCATGCGCAGAAGGCCGAGGCGGTACTGGTTTTCCATCAGCTCGCCGACCGAACGAACACGGCGGTTGCCGAGGTTGTCGATGTCGTCGATTTCGCCCTTGCCGTCACGCAGTTCGACCAGCATCTTGACGACAGCGAGGATGTCCTCCTTGCGCAGCGTGCGCACGGTGTCTTCCGCGTCGAGGTCGAGACGCATGTTCATCTTCACGCGGCCAACGGCCGAGAGATCGTAACGTTCGGCATCGAAGAACAGCGAGTTGAACATCGCTTCCGCGGAATCCATGGTCGGCGGTTCACCCGGACGCATGACGCGGTAGATGTCGAACAGCGCTTCCTGACGGTTCTGGTTCTTGTCGGCAGAGAGCGTATTACGGATGTAGGCGCCAACATTGACGTGGTCGATGTTGAGGACCGGAATCTCGTCGAAGCCGGACTGGAGAATGAGACCAAGCGTCTTCTCGTCGATTTCGTCGCCGGCTTCGAGATAGATCTCGCCCGTCGAGTAGTTGACGATGTCTTCGGCAAGGAAGTTGCCATAGAGGTCTTCGTCAGTCGCCTTGAGTGCCTTCAGGCCCTTGTCCACGAGCTGGCGGATAAGGCGCGGGGTCAGCTTCTTGCCACCTTCGACAACGACTTCGCCGGTGTCGGCGTCGATCATGTCGGTGATGACCTTGGCATTCTTCAGTGCGTCAGGCTGGAACGGAATACGCCAGCCGTCACCGGAGCGCTCGTAGGTAGCCTTGGTATAGAAGGTCGACAGGATTTCTTCGCCATCCATGCCGAGCGCCATCAGGAGCGAGGTCACGGGCAGCTTGCGGCGACGGTCGATACGCGCATAGACGATGTCCTTGGCGTCGAACTCGATGTCGAGCCAGGAACCGCGGTAAGGAATGACGCGGGCGGCGAAGAGCAGCTTGCCGGAAGAATGGCTCTTGCCCTTGTCATGATCGAAGAACACGCCCGGCGAACGGTGCATCTGCGAAACGATGACGCGCTCAGTACCGTTGACGATAAACGTGCCGTTATTGGTCATGAGCGGCATGTCGCCCATGTAGACGGACTGTTCCTTGATGTCCTTGATGGACTTCGCGCCTGTATCCTCGTCGATATCGAACACGATGAGGCGCAGCGTCACTTTCAGCGGCGCAGCATAGGTCAGATCGCGCTGACGGCATTCCTCGACGTCGAATTTCGGCGCTTCGAATTCGTAGGATACGAATTCGAGCATGGATGCGCCCGAGAAATCGGTGATCGGGAATACGGATTTGAATACGGCATTCAATCCCTCGTCGGGACGGCCACCCTTGGGCTCGTCAACCATGAGAAACTGGTCATACGAAGCCTTCTGAACCTCGATGAGGTTCGGCATTTCCGCTACTTCTGGAATTTTGCCGAAAAACTTGCGTACGCGCCTACGACCGTTAAACGAAAGGGTCTGAGCCATCGTCGCTCCTTTAAAATTGCATCCGGGCCTGCAACGGACGGGAACCGATGGCCAGTCGATCCCGTCAAGCAATGGGTATCATCAATCTCGTTCCACATCCCGGATCGATCAGGCCGGATTGCCTAGATGAGCCGGTTCGGAACCATTCTCTTGAAGAACCCATTACCCAAAAGCCATTTTCAAGCGGCTTTTGGGTAATAAGTTTTAAAAACGATAACGACGGAAAGGGGCCTGAAGCCCCTTCCCGCCAGCAATCGCAAGATTACTTAACGTCAACCTTGGCGCCTGCGTCCTCAAGCTTCTTCTTGAGGTCGGCAGCTTCAGCCTTGGAAACGGCTTCCTTGACCGGCTTCGGAGCGCCTTCAACGAGGTCCTTTGCTTCCTTCAGGCCGAGGCCCGTGATAGCGCGAACTTCCTTGATGACGTTGATCTTGTTGGCGCCAGCGTCAACGAGGATCACGTCGAATTCGGTCTTTTCTTCTTCAACAGCAGCAGCAACGCCAGCGCCGCCAGCAGCAGCAACTGCTACCGGAGCAGCAGCGGAAACGCCCCACTTTTCTTCGAGAAGCTTCGACAGTTCTGCAGCTTCCAGAACGGTCAGGGTGGAGAGGTCTTCTACGATCTTTGCGAGATCAGCCATTTTTCAGTTCCTTTAATTCGGTTCGAACCGGTTTGAATATTTACAGCGAAAAACCGCCTTAAGCGGCTTCGTCCTTCTTGGCGTAAGCCGAGAACACCCGAGCCAGCTGGCTTGCAGGTGCGGCGACAACCGTAGCGACGCGAGTTGCCGGGGCATTGAGAAGGCCCAGCAGCTTTGCGCGCAGCTCGTCCAGCGAAGGCAGGGTCGCAAGCGACTTGACTGCTTCGGCGTTGAGCGTGGTTGCACCCATGGCGCCACCGAGAACAACGACCTTGTCGTTGGTCTTGGCGAAATCCATGACGACTTTCGGAGCGATCATCGGGTCGACGCTGTATGCAATCAGCGTCTGGCCCTTGAAGAGATCTGTCATCCCTTCCGACTCCGTGCCCTGAAGAGCGATCTTGGCCAGGCGGTTCTTCGCGACCTTGACGGTGCCTCCGGCAGCGCGCATTTTCGAACGGAAGTCGTTCATTTGCGCAACGGTGACACCAGCATAGTGGGCCACGACAACCGAACCGGAAGCCTTGAAGACTTCGTTCAGCTCCGTGACGAATTCGCGTTTTTCCGCTCTTTCCACTGTCTGTCTCCAGTAGACGGGGCCACATAAGTGTGAACCCGTCGGGTTTGCCTTTGCCCCAAGGGACCTTTTTACAAAGATCCCGAGCGACGCTCGAGGATCCTGTCCCCCGCTCTGTCGCCGCAAACGGCTTCAGGCACAGGCACACCAGGTTCGAACCGGACAGTCAGGCATCGAAAGATGCCTCAAATCCAGCCTCACCCGTCTCATGCAGGTTGAATGATTAAGGCCAAATCCCGAAAGACGTGGCCACCTGCAATCTCGGACAGGAGTTCCGGGTTTCCCCGGAAATCTCCGGCTCCCTGAGAGCCGGAAATTCTTTTAGTCACGCTCCCCGAAGGAAACGCGAGAATTGATTAAGCCGTAACCGACGAAGGGTCGATCTTGACGCCCGGACCCATGGTCGAGGAAATCGCGACGCGCTTGACATAGTTGCCCTTGGCGCCGGTCGGCTTTGCCTTGATGACGGCATCGGCGAAAGCCTTGATGTTTTCCTCAAGAGCCTTGGCGTCGAACGAAGCCTTGCCAACGCCAGCGTGTACGATACCCGCCTTTTCGACGCGGAATTCGACAGCGCCGCCCTTGGACGCCTTGACGGCGCCGGCAACATCCATCGTCACCGTACCGACCTTCGGGTTCGGCATCATGCCACGCGGGCCGAGTACCTTGCCGAGACGGCCGACGAGCGGCATCATGTCCGGGGTCGCGATGCAACGATCGAAGTCGATCTTGCCGCCCTGAACGATTTCAACCAGTTCTTCTGCACCAACAACGTCAGCGCCAGCAGCCGTGGCTTCATCAGCCTTGGCACCTCGGGCGAAAACGGCGACGCGAACGTCACGGCCAGTGCCGTTCGGCAGGTTGACAACGCCACGAACCATCTGGTCCGCATGGCGCGGGTCAACGCCGAGGTTCATCGAAACTTCAACGGTTTCGTCGAACTTGGCGACAGCACGTTCCTTGACCATCGAAATGGCGTCGGTGAGAACGTAAAGCTTGTTGGGATCCACACCTTCGCGGATCTTCTGAATGCGCTTTGCTACCTTGGCCATGATCAACCTACCACTTCCAGGCCCATGGCGCGGGCGGAGCCCTCAACCATTGCCATTGCGCCTTCGATGTCGGCTGCGTTCAGATCCTTCATCTTGGCTTCTGCGATCGTCTTGACCTGAGCCTTGGTGATGGAGCCGATCTTGGCGCCCTTGCCAGGCGTCTTGGAACCGGAGGTGATCTTGGCTTCCTTCTTCAGCCAATACGTCATCGGCGGCTGCTTCATGACGAAGGTGAAGGACTTGTCCTGGTAATAGGTGATGACGACCGGGATCGGCATACCCTTTTCCATTTCCTGCGTGGCGGCATTGAACGCCTTGCAGAATTCCATGATGTTAATGCCACGCTGACCAAGTGCAGGACCGATCGGCGGGGACGGATTGGCCGCCCCGGCCTTTACCTGCAGCTTGAGCTGGCCTGCAACTTTCTTAGCCATATCTCTCTGCCTTTCAATTCAAACCGGTTGCCCGGCTTCTCTTCTAGCCGGATCGCTCCGGCGGCTGCGGTTGCGTGGTGCGGCGCCCTGCCCCGGCTTAGAGAGCCAGTTTGCCTTCCACGCGGCTTGGGGTTTCACCCCTCCAATCAGACCTTCTCGACCTGATTGTATTCCAGCTCGACCGGCGTAGCGCGGCCGAAAATCGAAACTTCCACCTTCAGGCGCGAACGCTCTTCGTCGACATCCTGAACCACGCCGTTGAACGACGCGAACGGACCGTCGGAAACGCGAACCTGCTCGCCGATCTCGAACGAAACCGAAGACTTCGGACGCTCGACACCTTCCTGAACCTGACCGAGGATACGGTCGGCTTCATAATCCGGAATCGGAACAGGCTTATTGTCCGACCCGAGGAAACCGGTAACCTTCGGCGTGTTCTTGATGAGGTGATAGGCCTCATCCGTCAGGTTGGCGCGCACCAGCACGTAACCTGGAAAGAACTTGCGCTCGCTGTCGACCTTGCGGCCGCGACGCACCTCGACAACCTTTTCGGTCGGAACGAGGATTTTCTCGAAAAGATGATCAAGGCCCTTCTGGCGGGCCTTTTCTTCGATCGACTCGGCGACCTTCTTTTCGAAATTCGAATAGGCGTGAACGATATACCAACGCGCTGCCATTTTTATTCTCCGTTCAATTCGTTACCGACCGACGTTCAGCACGAGGCTGAGCAGCCAGCCGATGAGCTGGTCAGCAGCAAAAAAGAACAGAGCCGCAAAAATGACCATCACGAGCACCATAGCCGTCGAAATCATGGTCTCGCGGCGCGATGGCCAAGTGATCTTTGACGCTTCGGCGCGAACCTGCTGCAGAAACGTAAACGGATTGGTTTTGGATGCCATTGACTGCCCACGCAATTACGGCGCGTAAAGCCGATACTGATCAGCCCCACGCACCGCGTGTCTGTTTTGACCCTACATAAACACCGATTCCCCTTTTAACAAGAGGAAATCGACATTCGGCGAAATTCGCCGGAAATCCGGCACCCATCTGCCATGCAGCGAAGACCCGCGCTTGCGAATGGAAAGTGGCAGGGGCAGAGGGGCTCGAACCCCCGACCTGCGGTTTTGGAGACCGCCGCTCTACCAGCTGAGCTATACCCCTTCAGACCAAAACTGACCGCGAAAATCGCCTGGTCAATTCGGTATGCGCTCCTTTAAGGTGCAGGGAAAAGAATGGCAAGTGTGTTTTTTGTTTTTTCACACATCATCCAGCGAATTGCACAACAAAGGTCAGCGTGAGTTCCTGCGCCCTGTGGAGGATAAATCGCGCCATCTATCTACCTGCTTCTTCCGAGGCAACATCGGCGCTGGTGGCATGTTTAGGCTGCTGCTCTGGCCCCGGCCTGTTCGCGCTTGCAACGATATCGCTGAACCGTCTGCTCCAATCACCCAGCGTCGCAAGCAGCGGAGCGGCTTCGGTACCGGTGGACGGGCAATTCATCGTTAAAACCTGCGATGAGATTTCCGAACTCAACGTTATAAGCCCAAAGTGGATTTGTGCCTGTTTGGCAATCTGATCCTGCCCCGCAAGAAGGGACGACAAGGCCGTGACGGCCGTAACGGTTGCGGGAAAAACAATGGCGAGAACTTTTATATGGGAGCCAAAGCGCCTGCCCGCTTGCGAATACTCCGATGAATTCAGGCCTGCAAATATCGTCGTCAGCATACCAAGGCAAATGATAGTGATGGAGAAGTTTCTGGATCTCTCCTGCAGTCTCTGCATTTCATATTTCGCTAGATTTCGCTCTCGTGGGATACGATCCTGCAACGCCGTGAAGCCGGAAACGAATTTCGCAGCCGTACTGACGTCCGGATAACTACCCGCGCAACGGCCAAGCCACAATGTGATATCCGAATCGCTGCCTGCCCACCGGGGATCAAATCCGAAAGCCAGCTCGAACGGTGCCCTGTCGCTACGAGCCACCCGCTTGAAAAACTTTGTCACGGGGCTGTAGGCGGATTCCAGGCCGTAGGTGAATTCCTCGGAAGCCGAATCTGTGAGCTCAGTCGGCGCGACCACGTAAACCGTGAGCAACACGAACCATAGTCCGACAACAGCGACGACCAGAAGCGTAAAAGATTTCAGCAGTATCAAAGTATATTTTAAAAACATGCCGCACCCCCCAGCGTTGAATATCTATCTCATAGGTTGAGAGGGGCGACAATATTGTTGAATCTGGGAGCGCGTTAAATTCCCAGCACCGTACAAAGCAAAAACCCCGCTGTCTCCAGCGGGGTTTTCTTCAAGCCCTTGCGGGTTTGAATATTACTCGACGATCGAAGCCACGATGCCGGCGCCGACGGTACGGCCGCCTTCGCGGATAGCGAAGCGCAGCTTTTCTTCCATCGCGATCGGAACGATCAGTTCGACTTCAACGGTCACGTTGTCGCCAGGCATAACCATTTCCGTGCCTTCAGGAAGCGAAACGATACCGGTCACGTCCGTCGTACGGAAGTAGAACTGCGGACGGTAGTTCGTGAAGAACGGCGTATGACGGCCGCCTTCTTCCTTCGTCAGGATGTAGGCTTCTGCCATGAACTTCTTGTGCGGCTTGACCGAACCCGGCTTGCACAGGATCTGACCACGCTCAACGCCGTCACGGGTAACGCCGCGAACCAGCGCACCGATGTTGTCGCCGGCCTGGCCCTGATCGAGCAGCTTGCGGAACATTTCAACGCCGGTAACCGTCGTCTTCGAGGTCGGACGAATGCCGACGATCTCGACTTCCTCACCAACCTTGACGATACCGCGCTCAACGCGACCCGTCACAACCGTACCACGGCCAGAGATCGAGAACACGTCTTCGATCGGCATCAGGAACGGCTGGTCGATCGGACGCTCAGGCGTCGGGATGTAGGCGTCAACAGCGGCCATCAGCTCGCGGATCGCGTCTTCACCGATCTTCTTGTCGCTGTCTTCAAGAGCGGCAAGTGCCGAACCCTTGATGATCGGGATATCGTCGCCCGGGAAGTCGTAGGACGACAGAAGTTCGCGAACTTCCAGTTCAACGAGCTCGAGAAGCTCGGCGTCGTCAACCTGGTCGACCTTGTTGAGGAACACGACGATTGCCGGAACGCCAACCTGACGGGCAAGCAGGATGTGCTCGCGGGTCTGCGGCATCGGGCCGTCGGCAGCCGAGCAAACCAGGATCGCGCCGTCCATCTGGGCAGCACCGGTGATCATGTTCTTCACGTAGTCGGCGTGGCCGGGGCAGTCAACGTGCGCGTAGTGACGGTTCGGCGTCTCATACTCAACGTGGGCCGTCGAAATCGTGATACCACGTGCCTTTTCTTCAGGCGCGGCGTCGATCTGGTCATACGCCTTGAACTCGCCGAAGAACTTCGTGATCGCGGCGGTCAGCGACGTCTTGCCATGGTCAACGTGACCGATCGTGCCAATGTTGACGTGCGGCTTATTGCGCTCAAACTTGCTCTTTGCCATGTGAATTGCTTCCTGTGAACGTGAAGTAGTTTCCCCGGCGAACCGGTTTGGTGTCGCCGTTTAAGGCTTTGTAAGCGAATGCGCAAGACTTAATTGTTAAAGCGCGTTCGCACACGCTGATCGCGTGCCTCAAGGCGCCTATATGGTGTTCGCTTTGCGATATTCAAAGCCGCTTCAACCTTGCCGCAACAGGAGCGGAGGGAATGAGCGGGCGGGAACCCGCAGACGCTCCTCTTCGCACAATCGAATTGCTAAACAAGCTTTTTCTTCATCACAACTTCTTTACCTCGACCGTCATCATGGCTTAAGGAAACGTCATCGCCGGGGGGAGACGGGCGAGCGGAACGATGCGCCGGGTGCGCACCCATGCCACATCTCGATCAGCCGCGTTCTCCCGCGCGACCTTCCATCCGTTTCAGGACCATCCCATGGAAATCTTCACAGCCGCCGGTTTTACGGCATTCTTACAGGTCATTGCGATCGATCTCGTTCTGGCGGGCGACAATGCCATTGTCATCGGCCTTGCCGCCGCCGGCCTTCCCGCGCATCTTCGCCGCAAGGCGATCCTGGTCGGCATCATCGCCGCCACGGTTCTGCGCATCGGCTTTGCCGCCGTCACCGTACAGCTTCTGTCCATCGTCGGCCTGCAACTTTTCGGCGGCCTGCTGCTGGCCTGGGTCTGCTGGAAAATGTGGTCAGAACTGCGCGAGGCCGCAGGTTCCATCGAAGACGAGGTGACGGACGACGAGGCCGATCTGACAAAGGGTCACAAGACTTTCTTCCAGGCCGCAACCCAGATCGTCATCGCCGACGTCTCCATGTCGCTGGACAACGTCCTTGCCGTAGCTGGCGCCGCGCAGGAACATGTGACGGTGCTCATCATCGGCCTCGTCGTTTCGATCGCGCTCATGGGTCTTGCCGCCAACTTCGTCGCCAAGCTGCTGCACCGCTACCGCTGGATTTCCTATCTCGGCCTGATGGTCATCATCTATGTGGCGCTCAACATGCTTTACCACGGCGTGATCGAGGTCTGGCCCTACATCACGCCCTACTTCGGCTGAAACATCCCGAAACGACTAGCGATCGACAGGCCCGGAAACAAGGTTTTCCGGGCCTTTTTTGTGCCGTGCGAACATCGGAGCCGCCGCTTCCAACGCCTCATTCGGCCTCGAAAATCAGCATCCGGCTTTCGGAAAAGACGTAAAGGGAATCAGCCGCCCGAAGCGCTGCAACATTCGGATAAGACAGGGAAATCGCGATTTCTCGCCTATACATTCTGGCAATTGAGGTCAGCCACGGGCAAGCCTAGGGAGCTAGTAATAAGTCATAATAATAAAAAGAAAGGTAAAGCTGCCAATGGCTTATGACTGGAGCGGCGGTCGTACCCGCCGCCTTAGACGGGTGAAGCTTGGCGTTGTCGCAAGCTCTCTCATCCTGCTGGCGCTGCTCGTGTCGCTCGTTCTTGGCTGAACACATCACGCGCGCAATTCAACACTGACCGGCGGCATGGCAAGGTTTTTACAACCGCCCTGCCGCCGCTCCCTTCAGTCGGCCGCCGACGATCAGGTCTTCTTCACTTCCACGCAATGAACCGGTTTCTTCATTTCCGGATCCGCCATCAAATCGTAAAGATCGGCCTCCTCACCCTTCGACCACCAGACATGGACACCGCCCTGATATCTGGCTCCCGAGCCTGAAACGACGTTTGCGGCAACAACGACGCCGTCCTTCAGCCCCAGCCGGACAAGGCTGATATCACCGGCGTTGAAATAGGTCGCTTCGACCTTATCGGCGGCGCATTGATAAACGGTCTCGACCTTTTCGACCGTCGTATCCTTCGGAAGTGGAATCACCAAGTCATCGGCAAGCGCTCTGGAAGCGGCTGAAAAAGACAAGATGGTAAAACACATGACGGCGAGTGATTTTTTCATGATGGCCCTTTCCTGATGTGGCGCCACCATAAGGCCACGCCAGAAAAGCCAAAATGGGGCCGCTCATTGCCACACACGTGAAATTTGCGTTAGCCGGGGAAGCAGGACGTGATTGATTTCGGTCGAGACACTGCGGCAATTTCTATCGGAAGAACCAGTAAACGACGCCCAGAATAACCGTCCACATCAGCAATGATATGGCCAGCACGGCGAGATAGTTTCGAAATCGTCTGGTCATCCGCCCACATTATCGGTCGGCCATCACGCGACAACCTCAACCGTTGAATTGCTGTATGCGGGTCAAACCGCAGGGTTAGCTCTTTCTATCAAGATGTTGAAAAGCAAACCATTCACAGATTTTACCCGCCCGAAAACGGGGTTGCCTGCGGCAAACCCCACCCTGACCGGGCGGGGTTTGCAGGCCTCATGACGCCTTGGCGGGCCAGGAACGTCAACCGTCACGGAACCGTGTCAGCTCTTCAGTGCCGTATTGCACAGGCTCCAGTAGCCGCCGCCCTTCTGGATCCATTTCAGATCGCCGAGCGTGCCGTCATTCTTGTTCTTGTGATAGGAATCGACGCAGGTCTTCAGGCGGGCCTTACCAGGGGTCTCGCTTGAATATTTCTTATCGACAGCACTCGGAAAAGCGACGCCCTTCGGGGCCTTTATCGTCGCCTTTTCGGGTTCTTTCTCAGTTGTGGCCGCGACCTGCTTGTCATCGGCGGCGTCTTCGGCCGCCGCATCGCTGCCGCAGAACTTGGCGCGATAATCGTTCCACTTTACGTCCTTGGCGGATCCGTCGGCTTTCGCCGCCTGATATTTCACGCTGCACTCTTTCATGGTGAGTGCCGCTGCGGGGGAGACAAACGCCGCCGAAGCCAGCAGCGCAAAGGATGAGAGAATGACAACCCTGTTAATCATTGAAGACTCCCGTTTGCATGATTGCCGGCCGACTATCCGACCGGATTTTCCGCTTGTCAACGAGCAGTGCGGCAAGGACCCGACGTCGAATTGACGGCACGCCATCTCCGCCAGCATGGAAGTGTGGCGCCGATGGACTTCAACTTCAGGTCACTCGGGCCCCTCGGAGAATCACGTGTTCGTGTGGCGTCAATAGCCATCGGGAACGAATTTCCTAAATTTTCGTTAGCATCTCGAACGAATAACGAGGATTTATCGATGTTGAGGATGCCGAAGACCATCTCCGCGCTCGCTCTTGGCGTCGCATTATCTGCCGCTTCCGTCGTGCCCGCCCATGCGCTGAGCATCATACAACCTGCCAGGGATTTGCAGGAAAAGACGCAGCCCGCCTCCCCCGCATCGGCCTTTGCCGCAGGAAAGGGTGAGGAAGGCGCGTCGAACGGATACGCCCTGTCTCAGGAAGAAGTCAGCCATATCAAATGGTGCGCGGCGCGTTACACATCCTACCATCCGACCGACAACACCTATATGGCGTCGGCCGGCACGCGGATGCAGTGTCGTTCGCCCTACTGACTAAACCCGGATGTCGGGCCGGGCCAGCCCCGACCCAGAAGTACCAAACACATCTGGCAAGCTAGGCAGGTCTCATCAGATAATGCCCGACGCCCCATACCTCACCATCGTCATGTCCGAAGAGGCCTGCCGTCGCGAGGAAGAACAGCCGCCAGCGTCTTTCCCACAATCTCGCATCGGCGCCATAAACGCGCTGCAGGATCGGTCGTATGCGATCTATCTCCCGATCGAAATTCTTCAGCCAGTCGAGAGCGGTTCGGCGATAATGCGATCCTGACCAGCGCCAATCCTGCTCCACGCTGAAAAGCCCGTCAAAACGATGCGGAAGATCGAAAGCCGGCATGATGCCGCCGGTGAAGAAATGCTGTGCGATCCAGTCTGCCGGATTGCCATGATCGAAGCGATAGGATCGGTCGCGGTGATTGAAGACGTGCAGGAAGAACCTGCCTTCCGGCTTCAGCCACGAGCGGACGCGCTCAAACAACGTCTGCCAGTTCGACATGTGCTCGAACATTTCCACCGATACGACACGATCGAAATGGCCGTCGGTCGTGAAATCATTCATATCAGCCGTTACCACAGACAGATTGGAGAGCCCGCGCTCCTTCGCGCGCTCGATTATATATTGGCGCTGCGAAGCAGAGTTCGAAACAGACGTAATCCGTGCATTGGGAAAACGGCCTGCCATGTAAAGGGAGAGCGAGCCCCAGCCGCAACCGAGCTCAAGAATATCCATGCCATCCTGCAAGCGGGCATGTGACACGGTTTGTGCCAGCGCAAAAGTTTCAGCGTCATCAAGCGTGGTGTCAGCATCGGGATAAAAGCAGCAGGAATATTTTCTTTGCGCGCCGAGAACGATCGCGAAAAACTCCGCCGGTACTTCGTAATGCTGCCTGTTTGCGTCGTCCGTATGGGTAGCGACGGGAAATCTCACCATGTCTGCCGCAAATGCCGCCTCGGCGTCCGCCCGCAGGCCGGCAAGCCTGCGCTTGGTGCGCGCGCAGAGAAGGTCGATGCCGGCAAGGGTGATGCTGTCGCTCAGCGGCGCGCGCTCGGCTGCATTGATGGCGAATGCGAGCATGTTCATGGCATATCCTCGTTTTTACGTGGTCCCGGAAAAAAGGCGTTGACGCGGTTCTGCAGGGCGCGGAATTTTTCGCCGCGCGACTTCAGCATGTGTTCTTCGAGCGGCGGAATGCCGGAGACGTGGACGAGCAGCCAGTACATCATGACCGGCGCTGCAAGCGACATCCATGACCAGGGTTGCGCATGGATGGCCAGCAATGGAAAGCCACACCAGAAAAGCCATTCGAAAAAGTAGTTCGGATGACGGGAGTAGCGCCAGAGACCCGTCTCACAGACGCTGTTTTTGGCCGCCGGTGTCTTTCTGAACCGCGAAAGCTGCGCATCGGATATGGCTTCGCCAACAAGCGCACCGGCCGCGACGAATAAGGCAATCAGATCGGTAAAGCGTGGAAAAGCCTGAGGGTTGCTGGCGGCGAGATAGACGGCGAGCACCAGCACAAAGGCGGCGATGGCCTGGATCTGGAGAAAACCGAAAAGCCGCAGCGAAGCATTGCTGCCCCATTGCTCGATCAGTTTCGCATAACGCGGATCCTCTCCGCCGCCCCTCGTGCGCAGGCCGATATGACCGGCAAGCCGCAGCGACCACACGATCACGAGAAAAACAGCAGCTCCCCGGCGCCAGGCATCTCCATCGGAAAACAGGACCGCGACAATGCCGCCGAGCCCCACACTCGCGGACCAGACGGTATCGATCCAGCCGCTTGAGCCTGTCAATCGCTGCAACGCCCAGGCTGCCGCCATCAGCACCGACATCAATACGGCAAGGGCTACCACAACAGACATCATCACCATTCCGCTCGCTGTATCAAAGGGCATCACGCCGCCTTTGGTGATGCAACTACGGCCGAGACGGCAAAAGAGTTTCAGGCAGCAGACAAAATTCCGAAAAATCTGCGCGGCCGTGAAACTTATCGATCAGCTCCCTCGTATCTGTCGCAGTCCCAAAGGCTGAATTGTGAATGCAATAGCGAGGAAACATGTTCGACACCGAAGCCAAAAGAAAAGACAGCCGGCGAAACATCGCCGTGATCGGAACAGGCATTTCCGGCCTGTCCGCAGCCTGGCTTTTGTCGCAACGGCATGATGTCACGGTTTTCGAGGCGGCGGACCGCGTCGGCGGCCACAGCAACACGGTGACTTTCCAGACTGAAAAAGGACCTGTTTCCGTAGACACCGGTTTCATCGTCTATAATGAAACGACCTATCCCAATCTCACAGCACTTTTCAAAACACTGGATGTGCCGACCGCGGCATCCAACATGTCCTTTGCCGTTTCGCTGAATGATGGCGGTTTCGAATATTCCGGCGGCACCGGCGTCGGCCTTCTGGCGCAGAAGAGAAACGCCATCAGGCCACGCTTCTGGGCGATGCTCTCAGATCTATTGCGCTTTTACCGCAACGCCCCGCGCGACCTGCCCGTCATGGGCGACATGTCGCTCGACGATTACCTGTCGCGCAATCGCTATGGATCGGCGTTCCGAGATGATCACCTCTATCCCATGGCGGCCGCCATATGGTCCACGCCGGCAATGGAGGTGGGCCGTTACCCGGCGGCGCATTTCATAAAATTCTGCAGCAACCATGGCCTGCTTTTGCTGCGCAACCGACCCGTCTGGCGCACTGTCGTCGGCGGTGCCCAGGAATATGTCAAACGCATCACCACGCCGTTCGCCGACCGCATCCGGCTTTCGACGCCGGTCAAACATATCAGCCGTATCCCGGGTTACATCGAAATCGCCGGGGAAAGCGGCAAATTCGAGCGTTTTGACGATGTGGTGATCGCAACACATGCCGATCAGGCACTGAATATGCTGAGCGATGCGACGCGCGCCGAACGGCGCATTCTCGGGGCATTCACCTACACGAAAAACAGGGCGGTGCTGCATACCGACAGCAGTTTCATGCCACGCAGGCGCGCCGCCTGGTCGAGCTGGAACTATGTGGCAGATACCCGCATTGAAACGGGTCAGCCAAGCATCACCTACTGGATGAACAAGCTTCAACCTCTGGGCGACACCCCTGACACCTTCGTAACGCTCAATCCGGCGCGCGAGCCGGAGCAGGGAAAGATCATCGCCGAGGAAACCTACCACCACCCTGTTTTCGACGCCGGCACCGAACAGATGCGGCAGGAACTGTGGGCCTTGCAGGGGTTGCGAAACACATGGTTCTGCGGCGCTTATTTCGGCTCGGGTTTTCATGAGGACGGTATTCAGGCGGGCCTTGCGGTTGCAGAAGACCTGGGCGGGCTGAAGCGCCCCTGGCAGGTCGCCGAAGACAGCGGCCGGATTGTTCGCCTTGATATGACGGCGATTGCGACCGACACCGAACTCATAGAGGCGATAGCATGATGCCTCACCTCGCCTCCGCACTCTTTCCCGGACATGTGACCCATGCGCGCTTCAAACCGAAAGCGCACAGGCTGGCCTACCGGATTTATTCGCTGCTTCTCGACCTCGACGAGCTGGATACGCTCGACAAAAAGCTGCGACTTTTTTCCGTGGACCGGTTCAACCTGTTTTCTTTCCATCGCAGGGACCGCGGCGACAGGAGCACGATCGGACTTCGCCAGCAGATCGAGACCTCGATGCTGGCGGCGGGCGTGCCGGTGGATGGCGGGCCGATACGTCTGCTCACCATGCCGCGTCTGCTGGGCTGGGCCTTCAACCCGCTGAGCGTGTTCTTCTGCTACGGGCAGGACGCATCGCTGAAGGCCATTCTCTGGGAAGTCGACAATACGTTCGGCGAAAGACACTCCTATCTGATCCCGGTTGAGGCAGACGGTGCGGCGGAAATCGTCCAGCGCTGCGACAAGGCCTTCTATGTCTCACCGTTCATGGACATGGACCTCCACTATGTTTTCCGCGTCATACCGCCCGGTGACAGGCTGAAGATCGTCATCGACACCTTCGACGGCGAAGGGCCGGTTCTGACCGCCCGGCACCTCGCCCGGCGCGTCGAACTGACCGACGCCGCCCTTCTGAAAGCATTCTTCGCCATCCCCTTTCTCACGCTCAGGGTGATCGGCGGCATTCACTGGGAAGCGCTCAAAATCTGGCTGAAGGGCGTGCGGTTCCGGAAGCGTCCGCTGCCGCCCTCTTCACCCATCTCTTTCGTTCATCCTTCATCGTCGCAAATCGAGGCCAAGATAAATGACCCCGTTTGACAATCTTACGCAAGCATCGGCCGAAAACAGACTTTCCAACCGCAGCGCCGGCCCCGGCGGCTGGCTCATGGGCAGGCTGCTGAACAAGGTCTCAACCGGAAGGCTGCGCGTCATTCTTCCAGGCGGCGGCGTTGTTGAAAAATACGGCGAAAAAGACGGCTGCGAGGCAACGCTTGTTCTCCATCGCTGGCGCGCGCTGAGGCGGCTGATCCTCAACGGCGATATCGGCTTTGCCGAGGGTTTCATCGATGGGGACTGGACGACGCCCGATCTGACGACGCTGATCCGTTTTGCGGCCCAGAACCGCGAAGCCTTCACGGGTTCGATGCGCGGCAGCCCGCCGATGCGCCTTCTCAACCGCCTTGGTCACAGGCTCAACGCCAATACCAGACGCGGCAGCCGCCGCAACATCGAGGCGCATTATGATCTGGGTAACGAGTTCTACAGGCAATGGCTCGATCCCTCGATGCTTTATTCCTCCGCGATCTTCGACGACACGACGCCGACGCTTGAGGCGGCCCAGCTGAAAAAACTCGACCGTATCGCTGACAAACTCCAATTGAATGGCGGCGAAAGCATATTGGAAATCGGCTGCGGCTGGGGCGCACTCGCCATCCACCTGGCTACCGAGGCCAATGCCGACTTGACCGGCATCACCCTTTCGCCCTCACAATTGAACTGGGCAAAAGCAGCAGCCGAAAAAGTGGACAGGGCGGGAAGCATCGATCTGAAACTGGAAGACTATCGCGATGTCGACGGTAAATTCGATCGTATCGTTTCCGTCGAGATGTTCGAAGCGGTCGGGGAAGCCTATTGGCCGAGCTATTTCGAAACGCTGAAACGCTGCCTGAAACCCGGCGGCCGCGCGGTGCTGCAAATCATCTCCATCGAACCTGGTCGGTTCGACAATTACCGGCGCAAGGCTGACTTCATCCAGAAATACGTCTTTCCGGGCGGCTTCCTGCCATCTGACGAAGCGCTTGAAAAAGCAATTGGCAGAGCGGGCCTGAGCCTGACCGATACGGAGCTTTTCGGCCAGTCCTACGCCCGCACGCTGGCGGAATGGCGGCAGCGTTTCCATGCGCGATGGCAGACGATTTCGCTCCTTGGTTTCGATGACCGCTTCCGGCGGCTCTGGGATTATTACCTCTGCTACTGCGAAGCCGGCTTTACCGAGGGGACCATCAATGTCGGCTTCTACACGATTGAGCATAAGTAAAACGCGGGGCAATAATTGCGGAGAAAGACGATGAAAATCAAAGCATTGATAATCGCATCCTCCCTATGTCCGATGCTTGCGGCCTTCGGAGCCGGGGCAGCGGACATCGACGGCAACTGGGCGCGCGGCGACGGCAACGCCAAAGTGCTGATCGCGCCCTGCGGCGACAATATCTGCGCCACCAACACCTGGATCAAGCCGGGCACGCCCAAGGAAAAGACCGGCGACCGGCTCGTCATGGATATAAAGCCCGATGAAAACGGCGTCTATTCCGGCACGGCCTTCGATCCGCAACGCGACAAATCCTACAGGATAACGGTGACGGTTGATGGCAGCAGCATGACCACCAAGGGCTGCATCGTCGCCGGTCTCTTGTGCAAGGGCATCAGCTGGACCCGGATCGATTAAAAAGGAAAAGACCGATGAAGACCTATATCGCAGCCTATTTCTTCACGCTCATCGCTTTTCTGGTGATCGACTTCATCTGGCTGAGCACCATGGCATCGCGGCTCTATCGCCCGGCCATCGGCGATCTCCTGGCGGAAAACTTCCGGCTTGCCCCGGCGATCGTCTTTTATCTCATCTACGCGGCCGGATTGACCTTCCTCGCGGTTCGGCCGGCGCTGGTGTCGGGCCAATGGACGACCGCGCTGCTTTATGGTGCGGCCGTCGGCTTCATGGCCTATGCCACATATGATCTCACCAATCAGGCGACATTGAAAAACTGGTCAACGACATTGACCATCGCTGATCTCCTGTGGGGAACCTTCGTCTCCGCAGCGGCCGCCATCATCGGTTACCTCGTCACGGTAAGGCTGGTCGGTCCGCTGGAAAATCCGGCAGGTGTATTATGACCACGGCAAGCCTCGACAGCTTCTTCCACCCGGCCATCCCCTGGCGTGAAAGACGCGAACTTCATTTTGCGCATGCCTTGCCTTCCCACAAAAGACAACCTTATAAAGGAAGCGCAGCAAGGGACGTTCGAATGCAAGGCACAGAGATCGCAAGCCTTATCAACCGCGTCGGCATGGGCGATCGTTCGGCATTCGTATCGCTTTATCAGGCCACGAGCCCGAAGCTTTTTGCGATTTGCCTGAAGATCCTGCGTGACAGGACCGAAGCCGAAGAGGCCCTCCAGGAGATCTATATCAAGGTCTGGCAGCGCGCCCGCACATTTGCCGCAAGTGCCGGCAAACCGGCGACATGGCTTGCCGCCATTGCCCGCAACCACGCGATCGATACGATCAGGGCGCGCAAACCGTCGACTGATGACATTGACGAGGCCTATGACATTGCCGACGACAGCATCCGCAATCCGGAGCAGCAGATCGTTCTGGCGGATGAGGGCCGCAGGATCGATGAGTGCATGCGTGAACTTGAAAACGTTCATGCGCAGGCGATACGCCGCGCCTATGTGGAGGGTTTGAGCTATCTCGAACTCGCCGAGGAATTGCGGGTGCCGCTCAACACGGTCAGAACCTGGCTGAGACGCAGCCTTCTCAAACTCAGAGAGTGCATGCAGCGATGACGACGGGCGAACACAGCGACGGCATGCATTCGCGCGACGAAGTCCTCGCCGGCGAATATGTGCTTGGCGTGCTGCCGATCGAAAAGCGGCGCGAGGTTGAACGCCGCATGCAGGACGACAAGGCCTTCGCGCAGCTCGTCCAGCGCTGGGAGATGGAATTCTCCGACTTCAATGCCGAGTATGAGGAGCAGATGCCGGGCGCAACTGTTCTTGCCCGCATAGAAGAACGCCTGTTCGGCCGCCAGGATATCAACACCAATGGCAGCCTGTGGAGTTCGGCATCCTTCTGGCGGTGGATATCGGTTGCTACGAGTGCAACCGCCGTGGCGGCCGTCGTTTACGCCGCATTCCCCGAAAAATGGC
This sequence comes from Rhizobium oryzihabitans, assembly GCF_010669145.1. Classification (NCBI taxonomy): domain Bacteria; kingdom Pseudomonadati; phylum Pseudomonadota; class Alphaproteobacteria; order Hyphomicrobiales; family Rhizobiaceae; genus Rhizobium; species Rhizobium oryzihabitans. Next base: position 34,984 of record NZ_CP048632.1, on the reverse strand, counting down.
AGGACACCACCCCGCTGGTCGCCGAACTCGCGACAACGGACAGCCAGGTCAACCTCCTCGCCTCCTATGATGCAGAATCGGGACGGATGCGCATCGTTCCTGTCGCAACCGGCAAGATAGACGAGAAGTCACTGGAACTCTGGCTGGTGATGGATGGCGGCAAGACGCGCTCGCTCGGCGTGTTCCAGCCCGGCGCGAATGGCGACCTCATCATTCCCGCGGATATGCGTGGCAATATCAGCGAAGGCACGACCTTCGCCATCAGTGTCGAGCCTTTCGGCGGCTCGCCAACCGGTCAGGCGACCGGTCCTGTGATTGCCGTCGGCACCGCACGCCACCTGTAAGGCGACTTAAGGCAGCGACAAGGTATCGCCGAGCGACGCGTCTCCCGCCCGTCGCTCGATCACTCGTCTTCCGGAATAAAGCCCCCGCTCTGACGTTTCCAGAGCCGCGCAAACAACCCGCCCTGCTCGACCAGTTCCTCCGGTCGCCCTTCTTCGACGATCCGGCCATGATCGAGAACGATGATCCGGTCCATGCTGGCGATGGTGGACAGGCGATGCGCAATTGCGATGACGGTCTTGCCCTCCATCACCAGATTGAGCTTTTCCTGAATGGCCGCCTCCGACTCGCTGTCCAGCGCGGACGTCGCCTCGTCGAGTATCAGGATGGGAGCGTCTTTCAAAAGCACGCGGGCAATGGCGACACGCTGCCTTTGTCCGCCCGAAAGCTTGATGCCGCGATCTCCGACAAAGGCCTGATATCCCTTGCGCTCCTCGCTGTCGGCAAGATCGGCAATGAAAGCGCCGGCCTTCGCCACTTTCGCCACCTGCTCGATGTCGTCCTGCGTCGCCTCCGGCCGCCCATAGCGGATGTTGTCTCCGACGGAACGGTGCAGCAGCGCCACATCCTGCGCAATCACCCCGATATTGCGGCGCAGACTGGCCTGCGTGACATCGCGGATATCGTGACCGTCGATGCGGATGGCCCCGCCCTGAATGTCGTAGAAGCGCAGGAGCAGATTGACCAGCGTCGTCTTTCCCGCACCCGACAGTCCCACAAGTCCGACCTTCTCCCCGGCACGGACGGTCAGGGACAGATCATCCATCACCGGCCTGCCCGACTTGTAGGCGAAGCGGATGCGGTCGAACTGTATTTCGCCACGCGAAACGGTGAGCGCGGCAGCGTCCGCTTTATCGGTAATGGTCGGTGGCGTCGTCATCACGGGCATGGCGTCCTTGATGGTGCCGATCGCCTGAAATATCTGCTGGCCCATCTGCAGGAAGGTGAACGTATGCCCCGACAGCCGTTGCAGGATGTAAACGGCGCCGACAAATTCCCCGACCGTGATGAAGCCCTTCACCAGACCGGAAAAACCGAGGGACAGGATCGCCAGCCACAATGCCATGTTGAGCGCGACGACAACCAGTTCCGATGCGCGATAAACGCGCTGTTCCCTATGCTGGGTATGCACGGCCTTGTTCAGGATACGGCGGATGGCTCCGGCCTCACTGTCTTCGGCTGCGAACTGCTTGATCATCTGCATGTTGCTATAGAGATCGGTGATTGCGCCCGAGACGAGGCTTCGCTGTTTTGCCGACCGCCGCGACCGCTCGGTGAAGACAGGAGCGAGTTTGACGGCCAGCACCACATTCAGCACGATCCAGATGAGCACCGGCAAGGCGAGCTGCCAGGACAGCGCCTAGAGCAGAACGAGTGAGCCGACCATCTGCAGCAGGAAGCGCGGTGCAAGTTGAAAGGCGTTGATGATCTGCTGCTGAACGGCTGACGACACCTGCGAAAGACGCGAAGCGACCTGTCCGGCGTAAAGCTCGTGGAAAAATGCGAGATCCTGCCGCTCCACCGCCTTGTGACCCTGCCACTGGATTGCCGCCGGCATCGCAATGCCGAGCGTGTGCGAGGTGAGCGTGTTGAGAAGAAACGACGCGACCGGCATGGCCGGGAAGATCAGCACACCGAGAACGGCGAGCATCGGCCATTCGTTTCGCAGAAAGGCCTCCGCACCCTGCGCCGTCACGCCGTCGACGATGACCGACAATCCCCAGATGATCGACAGATTGATGGCTTCCACGGCCATGGACGACAGGGCAAGAGCAATGAGGACGCCGCGAAACATTGAAATGAAATGCAAAAGCACCGCGACCGGGCCTTTCGACGGCAGCGGATGGAAGGGAATGTCGAGCGGCCGTATCAACGTCTCGAAAGGGCGGAAAATCGTATCTGAAATCGACATGGGCCTCTCGGATCACAACTTGGTATCGACGGGGAGGAATCAGCGACGCATCCGTCATGGAACCACGTGCCGCCCGCGACCTCAATTGCAAACAATGGGAGGTGCGGCCGTCGCACGGCCGCAACAGAGATCGACGTCAATGTGCAGACCATGAGACGATGAAAGCCCGCGCCTGAATTCCGATGCAGGGCATCGAACTGGCTGGATCAATAAAACAAATGCTGATGACGATGCCGGAAGGCTTTTTGCGCACACGATAAATGCGGCAAATTCAGAGTGTTGGGCGCAATTGATAATGTAGGGGGAGAAGTGGAGCGGGTAGCGGGAATCGAACCCGCGTATTCAGCTTGGAAGGCTCGGTCTATCTGGCCGATATCAATAACTTGCGTGTAAAACTGGCTTTAAATCGTCAAAAATCTCTCAAATGTTTCAATGGGGCTGTAAAACTATTTTGCCCTCAAAAATCACTTCGCTCTATCAATTATTGACTCCCTCCCCGCCTATCCCATAATCAGCACCAGCGCTGGGCGGCGCGCATCAAGACATCAAGGGAAAACGAAACTCTGTCACCGGAGGGAAAGCCCGTGCGCGATGATGAGAAATACCAACGCAGACATCTCTGGATGAGAACGTGGAAAGGCGAGCGTGGCCTGAACGGCGAACTGCTCAACGACTTCGTATGCATTGTCGAGGGGGAGATAGTCGGCCGAATCTCTGAGCAAGAGACGGGCCCGATGCGCGGCACCTACAAATGGGATGGAGGGCATTCAAGGCGCATCAGGGTCAACGTGCTCCCACAGGGCGGCTATGCGCCAGACGTGCACGAGGCGGCACGCAAGGTGGAAGAACACTATGATCTGTTGAGGCAAGAGGCTGGGCTGCCTCCTGTCGTTGGTATAAGGGTGAGGGCATGAGCGACCAGACCAATAAGGCCGGAGACGGCATCCACGAGAACCACTGGTGCGAGCATCCGGGGTGCACAAAGTGGGGCGGATGGGGTTTTAGCCGGTCAAAGGCAGATAAGCCAAATTGGTGGTGCCCGGAGCATTACCCACACAAGGATACGATTAAATCCGGCCGATGAGCAGCCCACCTATCTTTTTTAGTGCATCGGCGAACGAAACGCCAAGAGCCACACCACCTATTCCGATCATGCTCAAAGCGCCGATGCCCATGAGACGCCAGCGTCGCACATCATCAGTGACGGGCTTCATTTCGGCCACGTCTTCATTCACAGAAGCGACGGAGCTTTCGACGCGGGAAATCCTGTCAACAGCCTCATCAAGCCGCCTGTGAACCCCCGCACGGCTTTCCGCTGATTTGTCTTCGGATCTCTGGAGGGTGGCTTTCATCTCCCGCATATCGTCTTGTATGCCGCGAAGGCCTGCGACAAGCTCTCCAAGCTGCCGATGAACTGCAGCGTCTATTTCAGGTGCCATCGGCAAAACCCTTGCGATGCGAGTAAAGAAAAGCCCCCGGCCATGGGTCGGGGGAGATAGTTTCAGAGCGTGATGATTGACCCGCCGACGATGGCGCCATTGTTTGCGCTTGCGATTGTCGCCGGCAGTGTGGAGCCGGATGCGTTCGCAGCATCCCATTCCTCGACAAGCCCGCTCGTCACATCGGGGTCGGAACTTCCGAGGCCAGCACGGGCAAAGCGGCTGGCAACCTCGGAAGGCGTCAGGGCGCGATTGTAGAGCCTTGCCAGAGAAACGCGCTGGCGGGACATCTGGACCGGAGCACTGGCATTGTAGGCTGCGCCAAGGATCATGCGATGGCCTGTCTGGCCGTCGATGTTCGGTTGTCCGTTTATCGCCACCATATCAAGCGCACGCTGGCGAACCAGTTGCCCGTTGCGATACAGCATCCAGCCGCCTGATCCGTCGTGTGTGGCCAGCCAGTGGATGATGGAGCCGTAATCTGGAATGAGACCGGTTCGGAACGGGTTCAGGATGTTCGTGGATGACGTGCCGAAGTCCATGCGGTCAGAACAGCCAACGGCCATGATCGGCCCGCTCCAGTTCCCGGCAAGACCCACCCAGCCTATAGCGCCCATGAATAGCGACTGCTGAAGCGCGGACACCGACGTGCTGGCACCGCGCCACATCATGACGGAGGCATTTGCGCGGGTGGTAGGCTCAATACCGCCCATCCACTCCATCGACATGGCGCCGTCAATCACCAGGCTGTTGTCAGTTCCGCAGTTGATCCATGACGTTGCGCCGCGTGCGGAAAGCAAAATGGCTTTCTTGCCGGACTTCTTGACGGCAGGAGCGGCGATCGGCGTGTCTGCATGATCGCGGAAGGCGATGACGACATAGGTTGCCGCGTTGACGTTGAGCGCAGAACTGGCGGCAAGCTGTAGCCCATCCGCATCAAAGGAAATGCCGGACGCCACAATACCGGCCGCTGCGGACATCTGTTTTGCACCGCTGGCCGACATGGTGTCCGTCTTGATCCATGCAGCCTGAAGCGTGCCGCTCAGTTTGGCGACGATGACAGCCTTTGGCTGGAAACCAAGACTGACGGCACGATTTGCGCCAGAACCGGTAAATGTCGCCGTCGCGAAGTTTGCTCCGCTCTCGAACCCGATGAAGTCGATGCCTTCGCCCAACTCCTGCGCCGCGTCATATTCGTTGACATATGGTGATGTGGAAACGGTGCACTGGCCTGTCGTCAGATTGGTGATTGCTCCTGGTTCCGTCAGCGCCGTTCCGCCAAGTAGCGCCGTGGTGGACGATCCGACCTGAAGAACCCCGTCACGCGTGCTATCGCGCTTGGCAATTACGGCGGCGAGGTTGATGCTGCTGTCATCGAACTTGATCAGCCGGCTGGCGATGGCGTTGCCCTGAGAACCGGCAAGCGCCATCTTGAGAGCAGCAGAGCGCGATATGGCGAGATGATGATAGGTGATGCCCTCGTCGTTCCATTTGGGCGACTGCGAGACGGTATAGCCATCCTTGGTGATACTGGCCCCATCTGCGTAGCTGTTGGACGCTCCCAGCACGTTGGACCGCCCCGCCCACAGATCATGCAGCTTGAGTGCAACAATCTTCGGCGCATCGGGAATGGAAATGACGAGTTCCGGCTTCCACCCGATCGAGACGCTGCGCCGCGAACCGTTGCCAACAGAAGTTCCTGTCTTGATGCTCATGCTGCGAACTCCAGTTCGACTGTCCCGGCTGATTGCGTCTGCTTCCGAAGGCTGATCTTGTCGAAGCAGCCCGTGACGCTGGCAGATGCGGATCCGGCAATGGTAATGCTTGTGGTGGCGGCGACGAATGAGGTTGCGATAGGCAAAAGACCTCCTGCTGGCACGCCAGCCGATGCATAAATCTGTCCTGTGGACGATCCGGCGGGATCTGTCGTCAGGCGGCAGGATATTGAACTGGCGTTTGGCTCCAGCATGGTGGCGCGGAACACATAGGTTTCGCCAATCTCAAGGCCGGAGACGGTTTGCGTTGCACGTCCGCCGCCCGATCCGCCGAACAACTCCATCTTGCCGTCTCGCCATGTAATGGTGGCGCCGGTCAACTGAGCCGCCCAGCCTGACACATCGGTGTTGAAATTTCCGTTGGTGACGAGTTCCGGGCCGAGAGCCGATGTCATATCGACATAGACGCCGTTGATGATGGGGAGATCGACGGAAGCTTTCTCGCCGGTTGCGAGTGCGCCCTGATACGGCATGATGCCAGCCCCAACGAAAGGACTGTCGTAAATGGAGACCAGCGGCGGAGAACCTGACGTGACCTTGACCGACAGAAGACGACCTGGGGAAATGATCGCAACGCCGGAATTGGTGATGGGGACAGTAAACCGCTCAGCCCTGCCAACACCACACCCCGCTAGCCCAAGAGACAGGCCAAGTCCAAGACCGATCATTGTGCAATCCTCACCAGCATTTCTGTTTCACGCCATGGGCGTTGTGTGACGCGACCTGGTTAGCGAACTGCCGGTCGTCCATCGTGATCTTGAGCGCGGTTTCGAGCGTCGGAGTCAGCTTGCTCCAGCCTGCGCACGCATTCGACACGTTGGTCGTCTGGCAGCCCGAAATGAGCGCACAACTCAGCAGCAGCGGAAGAAGTGATTTCCACATTGGTTTCGTTCCTTGATTGGAGAACTTCGACGGTCTTGGCTAAAGCCTCTGTGGCGGCCTGTGAGCGGCCTTCTCGTTTGCCGAGCCAGTAGGAGCCGGAAGCCAGCAGAACGGCGCAGAGAAGGCCACCAGCAGCGATTTTCAGCCAGTTGGGGATGAGTGCCCACATCATGCCTGTTCCACCGTCTGCTTGCTCTTCCACCAGCCGTAGACGCCCCAGATCGTGAGACCGAGACCAATGGCGCCCGAAACGGCCAGCATCCCGTTTGCAATGGTGTTCGCCAGATCCGAGTTGATGCCGGTGACATAGGTTGCGATTTCGGCAATCTGGTCGCGCGCGGCGGTGACCAAAGCCAACGGGCCGAAGTTGCGCGCTGCGTTCTTCACTTCCGGCACCTGCGCGATCCCTAGGTTTCCCGGCTTCTCATCTGCGGACACCTGAAACTCTTTCAGCTTGCGCATGGTCTGCGGACCGGCAACGCCGTCGATCGTCAGAGAGTTTTCGTCCTGAAAGCTGCGAAGTGCCCGATCCGTGGCAGGACCGAAGTCCCCATCCGCCGGAACGGAATGGCCGGCACGCGTGAGAAGCACCTGAATTTCGCGGACGCCAGCACCCTTGGAGCCGAGACGAAGCATCCCAGTCGCACCAGATGCGGCCGGTTCTTTTCTCGCGTATCGCTCATAGGCGGCGGCCATCTTCGTGTCGTAGGCGTTCTTCTTGTAGGCAGGTCCGTTATAGCCTCGAGCAAACCCCGCCCAATCCTTCCGGCTCAGCGCGCCAAGGAGATTGTTCGTCTTGATGAACCGAACCATCAAATCGACCTGGCCCTCTACGCCGCTTCGTGCCGCTTCGAACAGATCAATGACTGTTGGATAGCCGAGTGCCTTCCAGTGGCTCCCCATGACCTGCCCGACGCCGAAGGACGTGCTTTCAAGTGCGGCCTGCTTGTCGATCGTCATCGCCCGTCCAAGAAGCTGCCAGCGGGCTTTCTGCGATGCTGGGTTCTTCACTCCACCGACGTTCGGTGAAGCTAGACCAAGCCGCCGCGCCTCCTCACGACGAGACGCCGTCACCAGCCGGTCGAAGTAATGGCCTTCGAAACGGATCACCGGCATTTCCTTGCCGTCGATATCCGCAAAGACAACGCCGTTGCTCTCGACCTCGACAACAGCCTTCATCGCCGCCGGATCAATACCGTGCACGCTCGCAACTCGCTCGATCGAGCGCGCGACATCAGCCTTCAACATGATGTTCTCCTGATTGTGGGTTATGGGTGCCGGGCTACGCTACCGGGCAGGCGATTTTAGCGGAACACAATCAGCGATTGACGATTGGGTTCGTGAGAAATAGCAATTTGATGAGGCACACCACAGCGACTTCGAGGAAGACATGCGGATTGGGAATAAACACGGGATGGAGAACGATAGCTTTCGCGTCAGCTGCACTGTGACGGCTGCGATATTGTTCTTCTTTGCTCTTGGTATCCGGTTGATGTTCCCATATGCAGAATGGAATCTAGACGCGAACCACATCATGCAGACCGTAATTTATTCATCCCTGCAGGGTATTCCGGCCAGCGGATACAGCCTTCGGTACTGGTTCCAAGACAATTTGTATCAGTGGTGGCTTGACGCAATCTATCCGGTTAGCGATTTCGCCCGCCCGTTGACCGCGACCTCTATGCAAAAAGGTGTTTTTGTCGCCAGCATGCTTCCGAAGATATTGGGCGCCTTAAACATTGCACTCATATTCTCTTTGTCACTGACAGTAAGCGCAGACAGAAAAATTAGTGCTCTCGTTGCAGCGATTTACGCCATCACTGCTCAGCATTTAGTTATGTCGACTATCGTAGAGCGCCAGATTATCTCGCAATCACTGCTGCTCATTTCATTTCTTTTGGTGGCGGCCGCTCCGACCCGGATATCTGTTCGATACCTGACCTACGGAATTGCGATCGCCGTCAATGTGTTCGGTGTAGCTTGTTACTCTCCCCCGATAATTTTTCTGCCATTTCTGCTCGCGTTCATCGTGACATATGAGTTTCGGCAGCAAACCGACACGAATTCCAGGATCAAGACCATTATCGCCCTGGCGGGCCTCTATCTGGTCGCTGACCTTATCGTATTTCTGCTCACGGGCGCATCAGTTCTCAGCGTCTTGAAACAGGCCGTTGTGAACTTCCTGTTTTACGCTAACCCGGCATCGAATGACGAGTTTTCGAAGCTTGACCAATCCCTGATTACTGCGAATGCCCTTTGGTTTTTCGGGAACCTCTTTCAGTGGTTGCCGTACCTCCGGGAAGACAATTTCTCTCAGATATCCTACTGGTCATTCGCACTTTCGGCCGTTGTCGTGTCGTATTGTTTGTATTGCGCGGCAGCTGCTATTATCGAATTTGTCGCAACGGCAGCAAAAAAACCAAGCGTTATCTTTACGACAGGTCAAACGAGGATCGCCCTTTTTTCGGCGGCGTTCCTTACTGGCATAGCGTTCACGCTGGCAGTCCGTCACGGCAATCAGACAGAATTTTACATCATGCCATATACATTCATCTTGCCGGTCGTCGCGGAGCGCCTTTCAAGTTCACTCGCTAAAGCAACGGTGGCATTAAGTATTTGCGCGGTTCTAGTCGCGGCGACCTATTTGAATTACCCGTTCTTCGGAATGAGTATGGAGGCCCGCAACTCGTATATAGCCTCCAACGCAGATACTATCTTGCCGACAATGATCCTTAAGCCTGAGCTTTGAACGCCATTAATCACCGGAGCGCCACTGATAGGCGTCGATATCGGCAAGGCTAGCAATGTCACCCGAGGTGATCAAAGCGTCGATGGTGGCTTCGGCGTCGAACAAACTCTGCACGTGCGCTCCTACCGCAAGCGCCGTTTCTTTAACCTCGGCGGCAGACAAAGTCACAAATCCAGACAGGGATTTGAATTTGGTGGAAGCGGCCCCCGACGCGACGACATATGAATGAGCGTTGGCGATCATCGATTGACTGTCACGGCTGGTATCGACGCGGCAGCCGTTAACAACGATGCCGCCTGTCTCGATTTCAAACCTTTTCATGGCGGCATAGGCTAGCAATTCACTCTTCGTGATGGGTTCAGCAACCGGCTGGCGGAAGGTTTTCCCATCATAGATCCATCCGGGCGACACACCATCAGCACAGGCTTTGAATTGTGCGGATAGGTCCGGGTGGACGGCATCGGAAATTTTCACGCCTTTATCGAGTGACACGACCTCTATCACACGCTCGTTGTCTACTCGGGCAAAAGTGGGCATCAAATATCCTCCATATAGCCATGAACTCTGGCAATCATGTTCTGATCTTCAGGGCTGTTATTTTGAAAATGACCCGTGACTTTAAAGCCAGCAGGAAGCCTTATCGGGGTCACATAGTGACGAACCGGGAGATTTTCCCCCATTGTAGTGATGCTATCGAGCACCAAGTATGAGTTTCGCCATGTTCCGTCCTGGGATGGCCTGCGAACGCATTTGGAAACGAACTCAATGTCGGTGATAAACATCACCTTTCCCACTGGAACGGTAACCGGAAAATTCCACTCGAAGATCGGGGACCCATAGGGTCCAAGATTGTCGATCGACACATTCCCCCGGAGGGGCTGTTGACGTTTGGGACCGAAGCACATGTTGATATGGAAAAAAAAGCGCCCATTATCTCATCCCGCAAAATATTCGATGATAACCAGGCCGGCGGCACCTGCGCCACCGGAGTAATTCATGGCGCCACCGCCGCCACCGCCGCCGGGTGATTGGCCGTTTGCGGGCTGACCGGATGAGATACCGCCACCAGGGCCGCCGCCAGCAGCCGCAGCGCCACCGTTACCGCCGATCCCTGCGTTCGCATTATTGATCCAAGAACCGGACGAACCTTGACCGCCGGTCGCCTGCCTATGCCCACCAAATCCATTGCCTCCGGGTCCACTGATGCCTTGTGTCCCGTTTGTTGCCCCCGCGCCCCCGTCCCGCCTGTCGCAGATACGGATGCTCCGAATGAAGAACTCCCACCAGCAACACCATTTTGTGCAGACGAATTGTGGCCGCCCGCGCCACCAGTGCCAACGACAACGGTAACGGGAGTTCCGGGGGTTACCGCCACATAACCTTCAGCGTAACCACCACCACCACCACCACCTGCACCGGTATTCTGATTGCCACCACCCCCGGCTCCACCGCCCCACACGCGGACAAAGACCGAGCGCACGTTTGCAGGTGGCGTCCATGAGAAGGAACCAGCCGTGCCATAGGATACGATGGTGCTGCCTTTATTCAGCCGTTCCATCAGCATGGCTGATGCGAAATTCAACTGAACGTTTGTACCGTCATAAACAAAGACGGCCAGTGCGCCTGCCTTGAGATCGCCAGCAATCGGATCGGTGCCATTGTCGAGTTTGATGGACTTAGCACCGAGACCGCTGACGTTGAGTGTGCATGCGCCGGTATTAGTGGCCGAGATGATCCCTCTGAGCGGAACGCCAATCAGGTCGTTCCACGACGCTGGAGCGGGCGTGAGCGCCATTGTGAGCGCGGTCGCTGTTCCTCCAATCGTGGCATAAAGCCAAGGCTGCTTTTGCAGGGTCCGAGCGAAACCCGTTTCGAGATTATCAACACTGCCATCGTCCAAAGCGTCGAACCCGCCGTAATCGAGAATGAATTCCCCGATCATTGCAGAGACGACTGACGACTGGCGCCACACCGTATTGAGTTGGACGCTTGCCGCAGTGCCAGCGGTGAACCCGTGAGGCGCGCAGCAAGACTGTTGTAATCAGTTGGCGAAAGGACGTTCGCCCCGCCAGCAGTGCCGAAAGGAAGATACTGGTTCGTAGCCATGAGAACCCCGAATTTAGGATGTGAAGTAGGAGGGACCGACGCCCCATGAACCGGCGTCAAATCCGCCGATGTACTGGTTGCTCACGTCGAAGCCAAACACCGGCGCGCTGGTCACAGTCGTGATGGCGTAGTTGACTCGAACGCCTTCCGGCTTGATCGGTAGAAACCCTTGGTTCAACAGCGCGATAAAGAGCAGCGACGGAATTGTGCCGGAAATTCCTACCGTCATCGTCATATCGAAATTGTCGATGACAAAAATGTGCGTTCCCGGCGACTGCGAGAAAACTAGGTTGAATGCGGCCTGCGCCGTTTCAACCCGTCCATCCCACTGGTTCGCCGCAATCTTTGCCTGAAGGAATATCCGGTACGTTTCATCATCGAGACGCGTGACACCGCTGTCACTGTCATACGGCCCTTTCCAGACGCCAAGATCAAAGCCCCGGAGCGCATCGTCAAAGCTAAACCAGATGTTCGGGATCGGCGTCGGTATGAAGCGGGATCGCCCGACCCACTGGCCGACGGCGTCGAGTTGCACGCCAACAGCCACATCAAGATCAAAGTCCTGCGGCATCTGGCCGAGCATGAGCTGAAGGTTTGCAAAGGGATCAAGAACCGCCGTCAGCGTCGATGTGAAGACCGGCTTCCCGCGATAATACGGCGTGATGAGATCGAGATAGTCGTCAGTTGTGGCCATCATGTCACCGTGACGACGATATTGGCGACACCGCAGGCCGCGGCTTCATTGAAGGCAATGGCGATGTCCGCAGCGGCCAATGAGTCAGCGAGTTTTGCGATCTGCAAATTCGTTACCTCATATGTCGCGCCCGAACTGTTGTTACCAAGGTTCGCGGGGACGTAGAGGCGCGTGTAGAACACGCTCTGACCGATCGGCAGGGCATTGATGTAATCGGCCACTGCCTGTTTCAGCGCGTTCTCAATCGCAACCGTGTACCCCGCGAACGCCTTGACGGTGATGCCGGCCTTTATGCCGATGGACACGGGGCGTGAAAACTTGACGGCGTGCGAAACGCCAATGTCATCGACAATTGTGACCGTCGTCGTTCCGAACGTTCCAGACCCTGGCGTTTTCTTGTCAGCAATCGTCTGGCCGATGGTCTGGGCATCACCGCCTTCCACGATCAGCGCAATCGAATGGCTCGGAATGCCGTTGCTGTCCGTGACGTCCGTATCGTTCTCGTAGGCGCGATACCGGGTTACGCCAGTGATAGCCGCCACTGCGCCGACAATCCCCTCCAGAATGGTCAGGGAGGGCAAAGCAGTGGACGTGGCCTGCCGATTGCGAAGGTTGGCGTCCGTCTCGACCGGATTGCCCGGATTGGCGATTGCGGCATTTGAGACGCTCTGCCAGCCGCGCGTCGGTGTGGCGATGGTCGATACAGCGCCGATAGCTGCGGTGACGGCGCCGATGGTCTGGCAGACTGCCGTAACCGTGATCGTGCCGGACGGCGGGATAACGACGCTAGCTGGGAGGCTCCAGTTGTTGCCCGCATCGTCCGACACGATTCCATTGGTGACTGTTGTGCCGGCAACACCGATCAGCGCCACATCAACCGTAGAGTTGGACGCGATGTTGCGCGCGATCCCGTTGATCTTCACGACGCTGGACAGGCCAACGCCCTGCGCCGTCGAGGGCGAGAAGGCGTTATAGACCGAAGCAGCCATGTTATTGGCGTCGGTGATTGCCAGTGCCAGAAGCGCGATGAATTGACCATCGAGGGAATCCGGCTCCAGATAGACGTCAGAGCCATAGATGCCCTGATACGCGCTCTTGAGATAGGTCATCACGTCCGTATAAGCCGGAACGCTGATGCCGTTCTGATCAATCACGCAGACTGGTGTCATAGCCATCAAAGCGTCCCTGTCACTGTCGTCTTGCCGTACTCGGTCGATATCGTGGCCGAGACGTTGAACTCTCGGGTTTCCCGGTTCAGGTCACTGGAATAGGCGTCGATCTGGGTTACACCCTGCGTTCCAAGGATGCGCGACCGAATGATCGCATCGCGCGTCTCGCCGGTGTATTTGCCGAGAACCCGCGTCTTCCACGGGATGCCCTCGGATGTGTCGAGGAACCACTGACCCTGCTCCAGATATAGCCGTGTCAGCACGCACTGCGCCGGGCCGTCAGGAACGTCTTTCCAGAAATCCTGCTGCTGGTTTCCGAAAGAATAATCGCCATTGGCGTCAAGCTTTCTCACACGCATCAAAGCACCGCATAAACCTTGTTGGACGGTCCAGCTTCTGTGGAGACTCGTGATCCACCCAAGCCGCCGAGATCCACTCTGGATGAGGTGATGTTCACCAGCATTCCCCCTACCGTCATGTTGACTTGAGACGGCGTGAAGGTGCCACTTGATCCACTGGTCTGAACCTTCACATCGTCCTCCTTCAGCGAAACTGTGGTGTTCCCGCTATCAGACCGGAGTTGAACGGAATCTGTGCTGACGTTGGTCAAAGCCTTTCCGTTCGACCGGAACCCGACCATCGCAAAGCCATCAGACAGGTCATGCGTGCGCGCGTCGATCTGGCTTTGCACGCCCCCGCTCTGCTGCCATGCATCGCTCGGCCGCGAAGAAAAGACGACAAGCGCCTCATCGCCAGCTTTTACCGGGAAAGTCATGGATGCCCCGCCGCCTGTCGGAAAGTGCATCGGCACGTCCGTCAATAGCGGAAGATCAACTGCCTTCACCGATCCGTCTGGCATCTTCTGCTGGCTTTTGATCGCCGGCTGAAGCGTTGCCGTCTGTTTGGCGAAGTCCACAGATTGGACGATGGCCGGAACAGCCGTCCACAGCGAAGCCTTGAAGCCGTCGAGCATCGCCCGGAAGGCCTCTTCCAGATCGCCAGTGCGTTCCCTGATATCCATTAGAGAGCGATCCCTTGAGAAGCGATGGAAAGAGGTATTGGTCCCTTGCCATCAGCGCGAAGGCAAAGGATTTGAGTGTACCAAGGATCACCGCGGGTATCCCCGCTGTGGTTGACCACAAGGCACTTGTAAAAGCCGTCGTCGGCGGTTGACGGGATCATGGCGTTGTTGACGACCGCGGTGTAATCAGCGCTCAGTTTTGCTTCCTGAACCGATGCCTGATCGATCTGGATAAGGCTGCCCGGGCCGATCTGCGGGTTGAGCAGGCACGTCACCAGAATGCCGTCGATCGATTGGACGGGAAGTCCAATCAAGCCGGTGCGCGAGTTGAGGACGATTGCGCCGCCCTCTTTCGGCTCGTTGTTCTTCGTGACGGTCAGTTCGTTGTTCTGGATCGACCAGCTCGTTCCGGTCGAAATCGCGATGGTGCGAAGGATGTCCCGAGCCATGCCGAACATGACGCGCGCCCGAGGCATCTTCTTGTCACCCAGATCGGCAATCTTTCCCAAGGTGATGCCAAACGGCTTGAGAGCCTCGTAAACCGCCAAAACCTGATCACGATAGCTATGGCCGGCGGCCAGCGTCTTGCTAACCGTCGCGAAATTGTAAGCTTGATCACCGCCCTGTGCGATGATGTTAAGATAAGTGTCGACCGGGTTTTCACGGCCGGAGCGCTTCTGGATGATCTGGCCTTTGAAAATCAGGCCGGGGTTTTCCTCGTAGCCGGCCTCAAGCGTGACTTCCGTGCCCTCACCCTTGATACGCTTTACCGTCTGATCCGACAGGTTGGTGATCGTGATGTCCGCTGCATTCGGAGACTGCAGATTGTGCTGCGTAACCTGAAACCGGATGCGAAGCTGCGACAGGTCAACGCTGTCACCGCCGCCAGCCACAGTGAGCTTGCAGTACCGGAGCCATTGCTGGGCCATCAATCAAACCTTGGTATAGAGATGCGACGTGGTGCCAAGATTGTCGAACGTCGGCACAGCATCAGGATCGCCGTCAGTCGCCACGTAGAGCGCAACACCGATCCCAAGATATGCGTACTGCGCCAGAAGATCGGCGCCGGTCACCATCGGGAGACCATTCGCCAGCGGGTTGCCGTCAGCGTCGGCAATATCCAGCAGCCAGCCGCCCATATCCGCCGCCACATAGCGCGTCGTCAATTGGTACGTGGTTTCCTTCAGGATGATCGAAAACGTCTCTGGTGAGCCGCTGAGAGGGATTTCGTAGTATGTTGCCATGACCAACTCCAAAAGAAAAAGCGGCCCCAAAGAGCCGCTTCTTCATCCCTATCGAGTCCTCGACCCGCCACTCCTTGCCGGGACGAACCTGAACAGGCCTTGCCTGCCTAAACAGACCTAAGCTCGCCGTGCCTTGCCAAACCAAGCCTAGCCTGCCGGACCATGCACAGCCGCACCTTGTCGTGCCGCACCACACCTAGCCTCGCCAGCCTTACCCGACCTCGACTAACCTCAACTCAACTCGCCTTAGCTCGCCTGCCATGGCTAAACTCGCCGTACAATGCCTTACCGGACGATGCCTTGCCTGCATCAACCCGACGCAACCTACCCCGCCTGAACTCACCTTGACTGCCCAACCATGATCCTTGCCAACCGAACGGGCATTCGGTTCCGCCTCAGTGCTTCCCGACCTTCTCCAAAGACCTTGGGAAGTCCTTGTCGATTGTGTCGATGATATCGATGAAGGAGGCAAACTCCTTCAAGTCCTTGTATCGCGCCTTCCATGCCTGCAATTCAGACCAAGCACGTTTGAGAACCATGTCCCGCGTTTTGGTCTGGCTCATTGCGTGTGACGTCTCGCGGTAGTGTGGGGCGCCCTTTTCTGCGATGTGAACGTAAGCCTTCTGCCTGACTGCCGGCTTGTCGTCACTCACATAAACAGCAACCACAGCCCGGATAAGGCCGCGCGCCTGCTGGAGACGGTAGGCTTCGGCCGCCTCCCGTCGTTCCACTCGAAGAACGAGTGAAGCGGCGAGTTATCGTGTCGCGCGTCGTCTAGCACGTCCTGCGGCGTCAATTCACCTTTCAGCCGCTTGCGAAGCATTTCGATGTGTTCGCCAACAAGCTTGGCGTTCTTCTCTGCGCCCGGCTGGAACCGGGCACCTTCAGCGAATTCGAAACCGGCGATTCTCATGGGCGCGGCTCCACAAGGCGCCACGCGACGATGTCATTCGCGCTGCCCAAGTGCATCCAAGGATGAGAGCCGGCGCGAATGTTCAGCCACTCGTGCCCATCGCGATCTTTGACGTCTACCATCACATCCTCATCGACAGGCATGCCTTCTTCAGAATCATCGCTCCAAACGCGCCAAGTCAAAGGATCCGTTCTTTTGTTCCAAGCTGCGGCGGCTTCCTCATCCGTCGAAAAGCCGGCCATTTCTGCACCGCAATTGACGGCCCAGCACTTTATAATTCCAGGGCCAGGCTCGCCCATGTAAGCGCTCGCTTCATCTCCACCACAGAACGGGCAAAATCGCAGAATTAGATGGTCGCTCATGCCGCATCCTCCAGTTTGGTCATGTCCGCTTCCGTAGCGACATGGAACATGCCGTACTGGCCATCCTTTTCAGGCCGCCACTCACCGACGCCGACCGCGAAGCCAGCAACATTGAGCAGATTCAATATCTGGCTTTCGCTCAGTACGTTGGCATTGTAGCGAACCAGCAGCTTTGCGTGCCATTCCGAGAATTCCGGCCGGTAGCGCAAGTCTGCCGTTCCCATGCCGACCCGAACCATGTCTTCGCGCATGGAGGGCTTGCCGCCCTCGATGCGAACGAGATTGACGCGAGACTTAGAGCCTTCGAAAGCGCCCTGAATGTCAGCGTCCTCGCCAAGGATGTGGAACGCCTGGCGGGCTTGGATTTTCGTCAGACCAGCGACGGACGTTCCAGCCGTGACCGCGGCATTCTTGAATGCAACGCTCGGGAAACCATAGCCGCCATCGGCAAGCCGGTACATCGAAGCCTCAAAATCCGCCTTCGGGTCTTTGGCCTCCTTGGCTGGCTTTGCCTTCTTCATCTGTTTGTCGAGCATTTCCTTTTTGGCCTTTTCAGACCAAGCGTGGACGATGAGCGGGCTATCGCCAACCACAGCCACCTCCATCAGCCGGATATCCAGCTTCGGCAGTTCAATTCCAATGTTTTCTTTTTTCGTAACGGCCATTTCAGTCTCCATAGGCGTCCGGCCCGCCAAGCCCGGTAACGCACAGGGGTTCGCTTTCACGAACACCGGAGCCTATGAAGCTCTGTGTTCGCGTTACATCCTCATTGGCGGCGAGGAATTTCAGATTTTCAGTGGGTGTCCGTAGCCAGCGGCGCTATGGCCGCAATAATGTCGGACGGTGTAGAATTGCAGAAGGCTTCCCATGAGGCGATCGTCAGCGCCTTAAGGTTCCTGTCGTGGACATTGTTTGCTGGCAGTGACGCCGCGCGCTTGACCACATCATCGATCAGTCGGTCGATGGTCTCACACAGGGTTTCCATGATCTTACCCGCAGGGGTGAAGTCCATTGACCTATCTTTCCAGAACTTTGGGTGCTGGTTGAGAGCGTTTAGGACGTTCCCCAACGTCATCAGTGAATCGAAAAGCCTGTTCAAGTCTTCATGATCGGTCAAAGCGCCGATGCTGCCGCGCATGACTGCGATGTCATGGCTGCCAGAAAGGACCTTTTCCATCACGCAACCTCCAGAACCTTAGCCGAACCGCCGGTGAGAACCGGGGCCTTCGGAGCCGGGATTGCGAATGCTGCGCCATTATCGCGCTCTGCACGTTCAAATGCTGCCTTGACGATCGGGTTCTTGATCAGTGCTGAGATGTTGAACATTTCGTTTGCTCCTTTGTACCTCGTGTGATACCTAGGTAGCAATAACGAGCCGCACAGTCAATACCTAAACACCAAAAAAAGTACGCAGGTATCACTTATGACCATAACAGCAGACCAATTGAGAGCCGCTAGGGCGCTCTTGAAGATGGAACAGAGAGCACTCGCGGAGGCGGCTGACGTGCCTGTACAGACGCTCAAGCGCTATGAAGGGTCAACCGGACCTCTTACCGGGAATTATCAGAATATCTCCTCTATTATCCGCGTCCTTGAAGAGGCCGGCGTAATCTTCGTTGGTGATGGCGATGTTTCTGTAGGAGGCCCAGGTGTTCGTCTTGGCAAGATTTCGCCAGAAGGCGTTGGGCATTTCGTTGGGAATGGCTGACTAGGCCGCTCGACCAGAACGAGAATTCGTGGTTCTATGCACCCGTTTCGTTTGATCCGGGGGCCACCATGACTGAAACCAGCACAGCCAATCAGCCGTTCGCGCCTAAAACGTCAAAACGGTCTAAAGTCATTGCGATGGCTGTATTCGCTGCCATCGTGGGTTTCCTCTACATCGTATCGAAACTGGCGACCGAAATTACGACGCCCCTTGCGAAAAACTCGCATCGCAACTACTCGAATTAGCTAAAGACCAAAGCAATCCTTTCTTCCGCACCATCGACTTTGTCGATTTGAAACTTTCCAAACAGAGCGGAGAAAATGTTCAATGCTCCGCCATCGCCATGCTCTCTAACGGGATGAAGATGAACGTGAACCTTTCTCAGTACTCTGAGTATGGAAAGCTCTGGGTGAAGTCTGATCCCCAAGGGTTACCTTTTTAAGGAATTGCAATGCGCAGCTTTTTGTTCGTCGCCACCATCTTTTTAATTCCAGCCGCATGTCTTTCCGCCGACTATCCCTTGGCATCATGCAGTTCGTGGAACGCAACCCTGATTGAGAGATCAGGAGCAAACACTCGAATGGCAATTATCAAGGGCCTCACTACGAAGCCCGATTTCGTTGAATACTGCCTTCGCGACCCTGGCGGGGAAACTGTGGATCACGGCGGCAAGCTTAGCGTTGACCAATGTGTTGACAAATATATGCGGTCGAATGGAAACCAGTTTTATTCGGCTACAGCGGACTGTGATGCGGCAAGAATCACATCCGCCGTCGCGGACAAGGTCGTTAAAATGAAGTTCCCTGTCGGCGGAAATTTTGATACGTCGTGCGCGGGTGGATACCCTCCGATCGAGGCTCAGTTCATTTTACTCTGTCCAAAAAAAGCAGAAGAACTTGACCTTGTTAAGTGAAACAGTTCACGGAGTTATCCGTCTCTCGCGTAGGTGAACCCGGTCGTCTGGTACTGCTTCGCACCGCCATTGCCGATCGACGTTGTACGCGCCGCTTGGCTCTGTTGACTTTTCGGCGCTGAGGTCGTTGTCGTGCTGACGATGATGATCTCGCGAAGCCCGACAGTCACCAGCAGCGCATTTTCCGAATGCTCATCCGTCACCACTTCAAGCGATCGGATCAGCATGTTCGAATATGAGCGCTTGCCGGTGAAGACCGAGAATGGCTGGCGCATCTGCTGGAGTGCGAGAAGCTCCTGATAGACCGCCTGCACATATCCCGTCGTTCCGGCCGTCGAGTTCGACCAACCACAACGCATCTCGATCTCGGAAGGCATCTTGAATGCGTGATCCGAGATTGCCGCTCCCTGCTCCACCGGGTGATCGGTAATCACCAGTTGGTCGCGGTGCACCTCTTCCACGACCACATCGGGGATGATGAACCCGATGAGGCGCGTGGGGGAGAAAATCAGGGCAAAGGCATCGTCAAGCAAAGACATCAGCGAATTGCCCCTTGAGTGTTACGCAGAAGCCGGCCATTGACCGACTCCTGCTTGCCTGCCACGGCGTTGGCCGTGTCTGTCGGGTTTGACGAACCCACTACAGAGATATTCGTCGTCTGGTTCATCTTCACTTCGCTACCGGCATTGATCCCCGGCGGCTGCATTAGCGGCGGCACTACGTTCCCGCCGAAAGCCGGGTGAGCGCGTTTAAAGGCGTTCGGATCGTTGCCCGCAGGAGAGTCCTGCAGAACCTTTCCCCATTTGTAGGCAAGATCAGTCCTAACGGCGGTCTGTCCGGCCTTGTCCCGTGGGCGTTCGTAATCATAGGTCGCTGCGCTGACGCCGTACTCAACTGGACCACCTTCAAGAAGCTTGCGCCACGCTCTCCTTGCCTGGCTGTCATTGCCCTGCGTGAGTTCCCAATAGGCACCCTCCAGCTTCTTCTCATGGGACGTGTTGTTGTCCCACATGTCGATGCCGGTTGCCGCAAGGATCGCGTTTCTGCGGTCCCTGTGGTGCTGGAAAGGACCACCCGCCAGGTACTGGCCGCTGGCGCTATCGAAATCGCCGCGGGCATTCGGGTTGAAACCGCTTTCGCCATCTTCTGTACCGACCATTGCAAGTGCGGATTCTCTGGTTAGCCCTTTACTACGCCAGAAATCGTAAGACCGCTTCGCGTTCTCCCACTTCTGCTTAACATTAATCGGAGCGCCTTTTTGCGGGCTTCCAGAGCCACCAGCACCACCACCGCCGAACATTCCCTTGACCTTGCCGTATCCCCAGCGAAGCGCGTCATCGACGCCCCAACGCCCGAGGCGAGGCGCATTCGTGAGCCCATCGCCCGGGTTGACGATCGAGTTCGCTCCGGCCGCCGCTGCACCATAGATGCCCAGCATGCCAAGGAACTTACCCATCAAGCCGCCACCCGTGCCGCCGACGAGCAGCCCAAGCATGGAGATCAGCTTGCCAAGCACCGCGGCGCCGACAAGAACCTCGATCGCAGCCACAAGACCCTTATCGCCAGTGATGGATTCGGCAATGTTGGTGAATCCGGTCCAGACAGGCTCAAGCTTGTCCAGAACCTCACCGAGATTGGTTGCCAGCGTGGCAATCACCTCAGCAGCGTCACCGAAAGCCTTGGAGATGGCGGGGCCATTGTCGACCATCCATTTCTGGATCTTCTCCATGAATTCGGAGATTTTCGGCATGTTGTCCGTGAGGACTTTACCGAATAGGGTCTCGATGCTCGCGGCCATGGCGTTGACGCCACGCATGAAGTCTCGAGATGCCTTGGAGGCTTTGTCACCGTTGAGCCCGAACGCCCGATCCCGTTCCTTCTGTTCCTTGATGAACCTCTGCAACTCGCCGCTTTGCAGCGCGCGGAGCATTGTTTCATCAATCCCCAGCGCCGAGGCATACTGGTTCGCTTGATAGTAAGGCATCGACTTGAGCCGCTTGCCCAAGTCTTCCATGACGTCGATCTGGTCGCGAAGCTGACCGTTACGTGCTCGCGTCTGCACGCCGAGCGACTTGACCAGGCTTTCATAGCCCGGATTGGTTCTGAGCCTCTGTCCGAAAGCCTCGATCGACTGAATGGCGCCCTGATACGATCCACCAAGCTGCGAGACCGCATAGGACAGGGCGCGGATATTCTGGACAGAGGCGCCCGTACGCTGCGATGTCCAGTAAAGGCTATCGAAGTTCTTCGCGACCTGTTGAAGCGCCTCAGCGGTCGTCTTTGCCGCCGCAACGATGGCCTTCGACATAAGCTCGGCCTGAAGCGTGGCAGACCGGACGCTATCCTTGAATTTCCTCTCGGACTGCTGGTCGACCCCGTAGCCGATGGAGACGAGAAACTCGCGGATGGTATCGGCCATCAGTTTTCCCTCGCCGCCTTTTGCGCACGCTGCGTGTTTTCGTCCAGCGCGTCTATTGCTTCATTCATCTGCGCGATGTCGCACAGGTCGACGGAGCCGTCTTTCAGGCTCTCGTATCGGCAGAGCCCCCGCATCACGGGACGCATCATCCAGTCCATGCCATCGGGCAGGCTGACCGGATCGAACTTTACGCCGGCTTCTGATCGGGGGATGCTTGCTGGCCGGCGCTCATAAAAGGGAGAAGATTGTCCGACACCACCTGAAAGACGATGCGAAGGAGGACGGTCATGTCCATGTCGGCAAACATCGGCTTGTTGGTGCCGCGCGTCCAGACCCGCACATAACCGGGACCATCAAGACGATAGACGACGCTCATGCATTCCGAGATGATGTAGTTCACATCATCGTCGGGCATCTTGCCGACAATCTCCAGCAACGGCTGCAAGGCGCCGATGTCACCCTTGATGCTTTTCAGCACATTGGGGACAACGGCGATCACTGGAGCAATGCGCCGAGCGACGTGAAACTGCTGCATCGCGTCGAGCTTTTCAGCCCGGTATTTCACGTCGTTGATCTCGAAGTCAGACATTAGACGCCCTCACCCAAAATCTGGTCGATCTTGCCAGCCTGCCACGACCATTCAACGGTGTTGCCGTCCTTGGCATAGGTCAGGTCAGGAGCCTTGGCGAAGGCGCAGATAGCTGCCGTGATGCTGTCACCACGGGCCGTATCGCGGATCGTGATGGTGTTGCGACCGTGAAGCGCCGATGACGTGGTCTGGTAATTGTAGAGCGTCATCAGCTGCTTGTTGACCGGGCTGGTTTTCAGCAGCCGGACCGAGACGGTTCCAGACTTGCCAGCGTGAAGGGAGTGCATTGCACTACCATCGGCGCCGATCGTCATGGTGTTCTTGTCTTCGGTCATCGTGATGGTGATGCCTTCCTCGGAGTTGCCGGAGCCATTGCCGAGAGAGAAGTTTCCACCGGGGCCGGCAATCGAGGCCGTCACGTCCAAAAATGAATACGTAGCTATGGTAGCCTCCTATCGATTAACGGCGGGAAGCGCTTCGCTTCCAAAGCCAGTTTTAGCATTTAAATCAACATTTTACCTGTTGAAGTTAATGATAACGTTTACCTTATGCACGGCTCCCGCACCCTTAGCAGCAACCTGGATTGTCGGAGCAACACGGGTTTCACGCGCGGCCTGCGTCTGGGTCGCAACCTTCGGCGCATAGACGTAGTAACCCTTGGTGAGCGTATCACCCTGGCTCAACTCACCGAAGCCGCCAGCATTCCAGACACCGGGGGCAAGAAGGCCATTGTTGACCGCCTCGTCCATGGTGGACTCGATCACGTTGACGATCAGGTTAACGCCTGCGTCAGTCTGGGGAATTTTCGTGGTCGACTGGTAGAGCAGATTGTAGACGTTGTTCTGGACTTCGTTCTGCAGCCAGTCTGTGCCGTGCACTTCATCGAAGAAGTACCCGTTGGCCATCACGCCTTCCTGAATGATCGCCGTTGCGTTGGCATAGGCCACGAAGACGTTGCAGTTCTTGCCCTTGAGAGCATTCGCCTGCGTCTGTGTCAGCTTTTCGGCCGATACGCCCGGCTCCTGTTTGAACTTCAGCGTGATCGTGCTGTTGTTCGCCGTGAAGTCGACCGTGAAGGCGCGACCGAGCAGCGATGCCACGGCGTAAGGCGACGAGGACGAATACTGCGTCACAGTGCGCTTGTAGTTCGCCGTTTTCAGGAGCGACGGCAGATCGTTCGTGACGGTCGAGTCCAGCGCCTGCGTGTTGGTAATCGTGATGCCCAGGATGTGAGACACCGCAGCGCCCTCGATGAAGGCAGCGGCGGCAAGATAGGCAGCATCGTTCGGGGAGGTAGCGGTTGCCACCATCACGCCGTACCAGTCGTTGGACATGTCGGCAAAGGTCGTCAGGGCAGATACCAGCGTTTCGGCAGCAATGCCGCCTACCGGGGCAGAAGCCAGACCGGTGGTGAGCTTCAGCTGCGCGGAAATGTCCGTTCCAGAGCCGGTTGCCGTGGCATATCCGACGGTCGACGTTACGCCGGTGGTGTCGGACTTGACGATAAAGCGGCCATTGGCTGCGTCCCACGTCACCGTCGCACCGGTCAGCGCCGTGTCGATGATGGATGCCACGCCGTTGAGGTTCGTCTGCGCCGAGAAGTTCAGGGCAGAAAGCGTCTTGGTGGCGCCGTCGATATCGATCTTGAAGGAACCGGCCGTGATGGACGTCCATGCAGACATCAACTGTTCGGAAGCCGTCAGAACGCCACCGTTCAGCGTGCCCTTTGTCGCCGTCTGCGCCCAGCGACCAACATAGAGGATTGCCGGCTGGGGGCTCTGCGAGAAGAACAGGTTGGCGGCAAGATATTCCGGGGCAGTCGTCCCGAAGTCTGAGGCCACGCCGTTGAGGTCGGAATAGCTCCGCATCCTCTGTCCGGCGTCGATGACGTCGCTTGATCCGAGGATCAGGAGCGCGCCGAAATTGCGTGCAGCCGCGGCGATGGGGCTCAGGTTTACCGAGACGTTCACCACGTTGTTGACATTGAGACCTGTCGCCATTGGCTATCGCTCCTGTGCGGTCCAGTTTTCGGAATTGGTTTCGGATTGAATGGAGCCACCGGCCCCAAGCAGATTGAGAACCGGATAAGTCCTCGTGATCTGTCGTCTCAGCGTGAACGGCACGTCGAAACGGCGCATCCACTGCGTGCTGATGAGTTCTGGCGCTGCTATCGTGTCTCTGGCCTCGTAGAAGGCCATTCCCTGCGATTGGAGCACTTCCATGTTCTGCGGTATCTGCAGGCCGTCCTTAAAGGCTGCGGCGTTCGCCTGCCCTGCTGGCCCGTAGAAGGAAACGAGCAACTCAATCGTTTCGTGTGTGATCGATTGATCGCTTCCGTCACCGTCGCCCAAGTGGCGCACGGCGTTGAAACTGTCGGAGCGCTGACGAGTGATCCCGAAGGCGCACCAGTTGACGTTAATCGCGGGCTGCTTCGGCGGGTCCTGTTGCCACCGAGGGCGAACCAGAGAGCCAGCAAGCCCCGTAATCCCGACGATGGCCGCTTGTATCTGGTCTTCAAGCTCGACGTCCTGCGCCGGTCCTGGCGACGTGGGCTGAAGATATCCGCCCGTTGCTGACGTGTTCATGTCGGGGAAGCCTCAAGCAGATCGATCATTGTGAAGATTGCCGAGACGAAGCCCGCCCCGAAGTTCGTCCAGTCGTTCAGCGCGGTCAGGCGATAGTTGACGCCGTTCCACGCCATTTCATCCGCCTGCGTCGTTTGTGTCGCGGCAACGAGCCTGAAGGTCGTATGGACCATCACCGAGCCTTCTACCCGCGTCAGTTCAGGAAATCGCTTCAGCATGTCTCCTTGGCCCGCTGTGACGACAGCAATCACGTTGGGGAACGTCTCCGTAGTGATCACAGGTCGACCGTTCGATCCGATTGTCTCGGTCTTGCGGGTGATCGTGACCGTGTCGCAGAAGTCCGGGTCTGACAGGATTTCAGTGACGTCAAGCGTTGCCATGGTCACTCACCTTTCGGACGAACCGCATAAGAAATGCTTTGTCGAAGTGAACCGGTATCAATCAGCGGCTTTTCACCAGTGCGCCCCTTTGCCTTGCGCTTAGCCAATGTGGCAGGCGCGAGAGGATCGAAGGGACCATCGGTGATTTTCTTCTGCACCGCCGCCTGACCGATAAGCCCGACCTTGTGCAGCGTTTTGTCTGCCGCCTCTGCATCACCCGTGAGCGACTTGATAGCTCCGGCTTCCATCGTCTTGCCGATATCGGGCTTTGCGTTCTCGATGCCAGGCACAAGGAATGCACGCTGCGGAATGTTCTTCTCAGGCACCCCGGTTTCCATCAGATAGCCGATCTCGGCATTCGTCAGCGGCGATTTCTCCCCGTCGTCCGGCGGCCGGTCGGCTTTATCCATCGGAACCCCGACGAGAACTTCTTTCTTCGTCAGGGCCTTGATGTCCGATAGAACCTTGTCGACCAAATCCTTCTGAACGGTGAGGCCAAGCCTGTTGACCATCAGGCGGCAACCCAGCGCGCTTTGTCTTTTGCGTTGACGAAGAACGGTGTTGGCGTGGAAGCCGCAACAAAGGAACGCGCAGCAGTCGTGGATGACGGGTCTGCGGGGGTAGCGCCGAAGGTCACCCAGCAATCGGCCGACGCGATGACGTTGCAGAGCGGGCTCGAAGCATTGTCACTGGCAGGCGCTTGCGTGGTTGTCGTCCCCTCGGTAGCGAGGGTCTCTGCGGACTGCAAAAGCCCAAGGACCGGAGCACCATTCGCGCTGCCCTTCAGTTGCTGGCGCCATTCAAAATGCACTCCAGAGAGAGCCATGTTGATCTCCGTTAAAGCTGGAAACCGCCAGCACCGAACATGTCTCGCAGATCAGCGAAACGCGTGCCGTAGGTCGTGAGATTGAGATTGCCGGCGCCCTCGACTGTGGCGACAGTGGTGTCGTAGCTGACGGAAACCCCATCAACCGATTTCGATGACTGAACGCCAGAGGACGAACCGGGAATGCCGCCGGCCGCCGCCGCCTTGCTATCCTTCTTCCAGATTACAAGGTTATGCGCCGTCAGCAGATAGACGCCGAGGTCGTAGAGCGTTCCCCATCGATCAAGGTTGACAAGATTTTGAGCATATCCCAGCCACAGATTGACCGTGGCGTCGGGATAGGCATTGGTGTCAGCAAATTCAGGGAACGCGGTTCGGAAGCCAGCGGCGTCAGCCATGGGTTATTCAGCCTGTTCCGCGGCCTTCGCCTTTGCACCGCCAGTCTTTGGCTTGGAGGCCAATGGGTTCGGCAGGTCGGCGTCAGCTTTCTTGTTCGGGACGTCCCCGCCTTTAGCCGCTGCGACTTCAGCCTGTTCCGCGGCCTTCATCTGCGCCATGCGGATGGCTTCCTGGCTTTGGCGAACAGCTTCGTTCTGTGCGGCCAACTGTGCGGCGGCAAGCTCCTCTGCTTCCGTCTGAGCCTGTGCGGCGGCAGCGCGGCGCTCTTCCGAGGCCTGAACCATCCACTCATGGCTGCCTTCCGGCGGCGCAGGAGGCTCGTATCCTTCCAGATGGGCCTTCGTGAACCAGTGGTCGGAAACTTCCTTGTTCACATCATGCTCGCCAATGTCGAACACCTTGATCTCGCCGCTGTCCAGCGTGAGCTTGAACGGCTTGGCGACTTTGATCTTTGCCATCGTTATTTCTCCTTGTAATGGGATTGGGCGGGAAAGTGGTTATCCCCGCCCGCTCGATGGCTGGGCGTCAGATTCCGTCCATATAGCCGAGCGTCTCCTGATAACGCGCCTCGACCTGCCCGATACGGCCGAAGTAAGTCGTGATCTGGTAGAGCGAGCGGTATTCAACCGGCGTGCGCTGCATCGGCACCAGCGGGAACCGGACGTACTTCGGATCCTTGGAGTACGCCAGCATGCGGTCTGTGCTGCCTGCGCCGCGACCGGTCAGCCATTTCAGCGGCTGAATGTTCAGCGGCTGGCCGTTGACCGTGTTGGAGATGCAGTTCTGCTTCAGGTATTCCAGGATCGACACGTTGCCGGCCGTGGAAACCGTCTGCGAGGCAAGATAGCCGAACTGAGCCGGGGGAATGCGCAGATCGCTCGGCGCCACGGCATAGCCGGACGCTGCCCATGCTGCGTTGAGGACGGTGTTAACGTCCTTCAGGATTTCTGCCGGGGTCTTGTTGATCCAGAGCGGAGAACCGCCGGCGCCGTTGGGGGCGTTCGTCGGGGTGACCGATGCAAGGTTGCAGAGGCCGTAGCAGGAAGGCAGGGTACTGTCACCGATGTAGACCTGCTCATCGATGTCCATGTTCCACTTGAGGGTCATGGCATCGTATTTCTGCGTGTCGACCGGACGGCCAAGCTGGGCGGCGCTTTCGAGCTCCGGGATGGTCCAGGAAAGTTCCATGCCCCAGAGGTGCAGAGGCTGGGGGTCTTGCCGATGTCGATCTGGATGGTGGAGATCGCATTCGCGCTCTTGCTGATCCAGTTCTTGCCGGTCGGGGTGATGCCACCAGGTGCCGCGAACGAGCTGTTGGTGAACGAAGCAAGCTCGTCACCGATCTGGACGTCTTCACGCAGGTCGATATCGCGCGACCATGTGTAATTGACCAGCGGCTGGTTCAGGGTCTGGTCGAGACGCTCAAGCTCGCCAACGAGGAAGGCGCCGGCAGAGTCGATGGTTGCCCGGTCGAAAGTCGTGAAATTGTCGCGGGTCTTTGCGCGCAGGGTCACCGGCGAGGTAAGTGCGGTGCTGCCCACGATGTTGCGAGGATGGAACATGTGTTTCTCCGAATGAACGACGGCAGCGCCGCCTCAGATGGTGGGGATGACGGCGGGGCTACCGCCGCTGGGATCAGATATTGTAGGCGATTTCCACGTTTCCGTTTGCGTCGGCCGGACCCATGAAGGTGAGGCCGGCAGGAGCAACGGTGTTGGTGGAGTCCGCAGCACCTTCGAATCCGCCGATGGGCTTGCCAGCAGCAGCGTTTGCAACGCGGATGTAAACCTGTCCGCCCTTTGCGACGGTCGCGCCGCCGTTGAGCAGAATGGTCATGTAGCCGCGCTTGAGGAACGAGCCGATCCCACCGGTCTGGGACGGGGTTGCAACGCCGAGAGCGTCACTGGCCGTGCTGGGCGACTGGTAAGGGAAAGGCTTCACGTTGATGGCCGCAAGGGCAGTAGCCGCCTCACCGCCCGAGAACGGCACGTAGGAGCCGCTGGAGAGCTTTGCAGCAAGGCCGAAGGCCGAGAACGGGGCAGAAGCCGAGTAGAGGCCCGGTTCAACCGTTGCATGCTCGGTACGGGTGAGAACGCCAGCGATACCGGCTGGCATGCGGGTCAGGTAAGACACCATGGATTATCTCCTTGGGAGGGGTCAGCGCTTCCAGAAGGCGCGGTGGGCTTCGTTGATGCTCTTGATCGAATTTGCGTGAGCATCGGTGGCAGCGCGCCGGGTATTGTCGAATACCTGAGCGCGGTTGTTGGCTCGCTTGGCGAGTTCGGAAGCGCCGACGAACATCTGCTTGGCAGCGTCACAGGTGAGCTTCGTAAAATCGGGGCGATCACCGACAAAGGGGGTGACGAATTCCTTGCGGTCGTCGTCCTTGAAGGCATTGGCAAGGGCCTTGCGGCGCAGAGCGCAGAGCGAGTCTGCAGTCTTCTTCTGGTCGGCCTTGGCGTCGAAGGTCGGCAGCTTGATGCCGGGGGAGAGGATTTCAGCGCGGGCGAGAGTTTCGGTGAACTCGGATTTCAGGCCAGCGGAGTCGGTGGTCTTGCCGGACTTTTCTTCGTCCGTCTTTCCCTCTTCCTCGCCTTCCTCGTCCTTGGTTTCGCCGTCGTCTTTGTCGCCGTGTTCATTGTCCGTCGTCTCACCAACTTCACCGGCTTCCAGCTTGGCAAGGCGCCCAGCAATGTCGGTGATGGCGGCAGTGAACTTTTCGTCCATGGCCTGGATCAGAGCGGCGACGTCAGGCTGTTCGCCGTCGTCTTTGGTCTCGTCATCCTTTTCGACTTCCGGCTGCTTCAGTTCGATAACGAGCTTTTGCGGCTCGGCTTCGTCGGCCATCGTGTCTAGTTCTTCATTCAGGGCGGCTTCATCCTGGGCCTTGAAGGCCGTCATGATGCGATCACGCCACGTACGTTTTGTACCCATCGGAGGGCCTCCTGTACTGGTTAGAGATTGGTTGTCGCCAACGAAACACCGAGGGCCGCAACGCCCCTTATCGACAAGGGCGACGTGATTGCCGATGATGTTGGTCTGCCGGCCTTTGCCGGGTTCGATCTGCTCGTAATCGGCGTCATAGCCGCACGAGACTTCTGGATTGCCGGCGGTGACCTTGGCGATTGCTGCCTCATCCTGGATCAGGAAGTCAGCCAGCAGAAAGTCGGACAGATCGCCTGTTCCACGCCGTACCGCGACGATGGTGCCTACAGACAGGCTGCGCCAGTTGGACGGGGTTACATCTTCATCGGGGTGGTCAACCGTGATCGGTTTGCCAAGAAACGATGCGACCGTGGCTGGGGCGAATACCTGCGCCTCGTCGCGCGAGATGCGGACAAGGCCATCTCGACCGGGATCAACCGGGACTTCGCCGCCGACGTAGATCAGTTCCCCGATGCGCGCGATCGGCACATCTTCGCAGAGCAGGAAGCCTTCAGGCGTCAGGCTGCGCTTCGGACCGATCTTAACGGGCGTGTAGAAGCGGAACTGCGCGTCTTCGCTGGCGGCCTTGTCACCGGTCAGTTTGCCCTCAGCAAGCGTTCTGGCGACGGCTGGGTGCATTGGCTGCGGCAGGTCATCCAGCGATGCCCAGCGATAGTCCGTGTGTTCCCCGTTCAGTGTCGGGATGAACTTCGGGGAGCCTTCACAGACGAATGTCGTGAACTCCATTCCGTTCGGCGTATCGCGTGTGTCCAGAGAGCGAAGCGTGCGGATCGGAACATTGCCCATCTCCTCAATCGCTTCGCGTCTGGCGGCTTCCTCGGCCGTTTCTCCGTCATCTGCCTTGCCACCGGGGAATGCCCAGTGACCGGCGAAGTTCTCTTCCTTGGGCGAGCGCTTGAGCAGCAACACGGTATTGTCGTCGGCGACGAACGCAATCCCGGCGGCAATGTCTTTCACCGTCTCAGGCGGTGCGCTGCCACGCGAAAGCACTGCCCGCAAACTCAAGTTGCCAACGGCCATTCCATCCCCCTCGATTTTGTGCAAATGTGCGGGCGATGAAGTTGCCCAGACTATCCCCCGACGCTCTAATCGAGGAATTGAACGATCAGGCCAGAGAGGCCTTTGTCGATACGTTCCCGCATGTCGACCAGGCGGATACGTTGGAAGCAGATGCTGCGGCCTTTATTCAATCGGCCGCCAAATTCCTCACCGATATTGTGGGCGAGGGCGGCCAAGGCGCGGAACGCGCACAGCGGATACTTCATCGCCTGGAATGACAGGTTCCGGGTAGCATCTGCAGTTTGGAAACTGCCCTGCATGCCCTTTCATTCCGTCCAAGGTCGGCGGCGAATCCCATCTGACGAATTTGCCATTCATCTCCTCGTGGGAATGTCGCACGTCCTCATCTTCTGCCGTTCTCCAAATATACCCCTCAGACCCGACATATTCGGCTCTCGCCCTCGTCAGTTCCGTTCCTGTCCGGCTTACCTCGGTTCGGGCAATCGTGTTGGCGCGGCTCTTGGCAACGTCACCGCTGCGCATGATCTCCTCGGCCACATACTGAGGACGCTTGCCCTCGGTAAATGCCTTGGTCGATATCTCCCTCACCCGATCCGCCGCCTCTTCCGGCAACGACTTGATGAGCTTGACCTGATCCTGCAGCCGTTCCCGCATCACAGCGCCGGTGGGAGCGCTTTCGATCTCCTTGGCGATGCCTTGGCCTATCCGGCGTGAAACCTCCATCCACGCCGCTCTATCGCGGCTGGCGACGTCTTCCAGCATCCGAAGGGCCGTAGTCTCCGCCCATCCGCCGATGACGTTGCTGTACCGGCGAAGGGCTTGCTCAATCTTGCTTGCCGACGATGGATCACCAACAGTGTAGCCACTGGCTATATCCCCGATGACCCGCGCGATCTTGCGAAGCTGGATCGCGTATCGGGCTTCTGCCTTCTTGGCCCGGATGAATGCCGAGCGGCTTTTCCTGTCTCCGGCCTTATCGAAGGTCTTCACGTCTTCCCGCCTACAATGGCCGCGAGTGGCTTGGGCTCTGGCTTCACCTCGGACACGCTTTCGTCTTCCGACTCGTCCTGGCCCGTCAGGCCCTCAAGGTCTGGGACGGGAGGGTTTGCGTCATCTTCCTCCGCAGCCTTGATTTCCTCATCAGGGATGGCCGAGAAGATGCCCGTGACTTCCGCCGACTGGCGAAGCGTCTTGAGCGCGGTAGCCTTGCCGATCAGTCCCTCAGCATAAGCCGACGATGTTGACCGCTCGACCGATTCCGCGACCTCTGCCTTTTCCTTCTCGCTCATCTGCCAAAGCGGGTTGAACTTGAACGAAAAGTTCTTGGCCGGTTCCTCACCGAAAAGCGATCGATGCATCACGTCGAACAGGATCGTCAGGGGCAGCTTCAGGCGGCGCTCCTGCTGGGCCTTGACGCTATCGTAATAATTCCGCAGATCGCTCTCGCCCGTGGCGTTCATGCCAGCCGGCGACTGCCCGAAGAGGCGAACCAGAGGAATGTCGATCGCACCGGACAGTTGCTGACCGAACTGGAGCAAAACCGCATCCAGACCGGAGAAGGTGTAACTGTCGGCCTGGAACTCGTCGTCTCCGTCAAGCAACGTCAGCCCTTCGTTGGACTGGTATTTGCGGATCATGTCGACCTGCTTGACTAAGCCCTCAAGCGCTGGGCCGCCGGCCGCAATGATCTTGCGGAGATCCTTGACCTTCACCGTCCGCAGATGCGCCTTGTAGACAAGCTGGGCGGCACCCTGCGTTGCGCTGTCAAATCCCACCAGTCGATCATAGAGCCGCTCGACAACCGAGATACCCCAGCCGTTCTCCGTCAGTTTCTGCTGGAACGGCAGTTCGTATCCCTCGATGCGGATGACCCGCGAGTAATGCACCTTCTTGTTGATCAGCGCCGGGCGTTCTGATTGACGGTGTAGAACTCTGGCTGGCCGAGGTACGGGCCGTACTCTGTCACCGGCTGGTTGAGCGAGGGCTGTACCATCCACCGGTCGAGAACCAGCAGACCCTTGAATGAGCCCTTCGTGATCGTGTCGCGACGGAGTGGCGTGGAAACGTCCTGCCCTCGATCAGCATGATAGCGACGGCGCCACCATAGAGACGAGCCCACTTGATGGTGTCGTTCAGGTTCTGCCATATCTGCAGGTTATGCAGACCGACGTGGAACTCCTCGATGTGATCCGGGCTGATATCGCCGTTGATGTCCACGCCTTCACGGGTCATGTCCTCGGCAACAACGTCGACCGCCTTACCACCAGCCAGGAACCGCGGTACATCCATTCGAGACGCACGCGGTCGCGGCTGATCGGGTTGAACCCATAGCTCGAACCGGTGGACATATTGTCCGTACCGATTCCTGTCCGCGCATGAAGTTCTGAAAACTGTCATGGGTCTGCGCCGGGGAATTCGGCGTCATGGTCCGCTTCTGGATGCGGCTGCTGTTGCGTCTCGACATTATCCAGCTAGCCTCTTCCACATGTTTGCGTCGAACCCGTCACCGAGCGCCAATTCGTTTAAGGCGTCGGCAAAGGCGTCCACCTGGTCATCGAACTGTCCGTTCGGGAACGTGCATATCTCGTCCAGAAAGGCTTCATTCACGTTCCGCGTACCAGCTTCACGTTGCCCGCTTCCGCCTGAGCAGATGCCGGGCGCGCGCGGGTCGCCTTGTCACGGTTGGGGCCACCACGACAACATCGAAGCCGGCCAGGAGCTTGACCTTGGTCTCAGCGTCAGCTTTACCGGCCGCGCCAGGGTCTTGAGGCATCCTGATGCGGGTCGTGCGCCGTCTTGCGTGGCAGTATTCTTGAGGTTCGTGTTGACCTCAGATGCCGACCACCGCGCGCGCCTGACGTCCTCGACGTAGAACGTGTCGTTTACCTTCGCCATCCAAGACAACGGTCCAGTCTGGCTGGCGTCCCGGCTTTGCCTTGCTTGCCGCAAAGTCCCATGCCTGCACCGTTGCGCATTGGCTGGAACTGCATCGACAATCTCAAAGTCGCCACGCTGGAACATGCCTCCGATCGAGGGATGGCCGCTGCTGCAATTGCCCTGCAACAGCGTAGGAACCCATCGGTATCTTGTCACGCTCGACAACCTCGCGCGGAAAACGCTCAGGAAAAGCAATTCCCCTTCTTCCGTGCGCGATCGTCAAACCCGATCGACGTGTGGCACCGACGCTCTGGCTCAAACTCCATGGGGAGCATGAGATGCTCATACCCAAGGCCAAGCTTCAGTATCTGCCCGACACGTCACTTTCGTGCAGGCGCTGCATGATAACCACGATGGCCGACGAGGCCGGATTGTTCAGTCGGTCGGAACAGCCTCCCGAAAGATGCGCGTCGTGCTTTCCCGCTCAGCATCGCTCTCTGCGGTCTCTGTCGAATGCGGTCGTCAATGATCACCCGATCACCACGGCCACCTGTCAGCGAACCGAACGGCATGCTTCACGAAAGCCGGTCTTGTTGTTGGCGAAGGATGCCTCACCAGCACGGATAAGCTTGACCTCTGCCACAGAGACTGGAACCAGTCGGACACGATGAGATCACGCATGCGGCGGCTATCGCGCTTGACGTACTTCTCAGCGTAGCTTGTGGTCAGATACCGCATTGCCGGCAGACCTTCGGCCCCCATTCCCACGCCGGCCATAGAACCGACGTCAGCAGCGACTTCATGGTCCCGGCGGGATGTTGATCAGCAGCCGGGTTATCCGCGCGTCAGTTACCGCCTCTAGATGCTCGCACAGCGCGTCGACGTGCCATCCATGCACATATGGCTGCAAAGGCTCCAGAACGTGCCACGCTCGCGCACGAAGCCCGCAAGAGTGGAACACCGCTCCCGGATCAGTTCGCCGTCACGCTCGACGCGCTGGCGCTCTGCCTCCTTAGCCCTCCTCGCCTTCTCCAGACGTATCAGCCTCAGCATCGTCGCTGGAGACGCCGGCAAAGTTTGCGGCAGAGAAGGGCGAATGCGTCAAGCTCGTCATCCCCAAGCACTGTTAAGTCGATCTGGACAGGCCCGCATCGGGGCCGCTGATCCCTTGCGTGACCTTACCATCGAGGCGGTCAGCTATTTCTTGATTGCTGCGGTGTCGCCCTTTTTCGAGCAACTGGCGCGCGTTCCACCGGAGAGAACCCTTGTAGGCTTTGCACTCTTCTCCGTTAGCCGCCGCTTCCGCCTCTACGATCAGGCATTCCTTGAACGGTTTCGTCTTGGGACGGCCGCCCGGATTGCCGCTTTGACCTGGTTGGAATGTCATGTCCTGTTCTCAAGATTGACCTGTTGATTTCTCATGATTTTTCGGATCGGCCTTTCTTGTTTTGGAAAACCGTTCCCGCATCGAAAAGTACCAAGCCGCTAATCGGGATACTTTCTGAAATTATGTTCTACCTGCACAGGCTATTGGACAGATATTCCGCGGTCCCGCACTGTGCGAAGGGCGATGCGCAACCTGCCAGCGCCAGCAGCAAAACGATGGCGATCATCCTCATCTCAAGCACCCCGCTGGATAACCAGATACCCTGCAGTCTTGCGCTTTCCGCTCTGGTCGACCACCTGCCACTGAATAACGACAGGTGCTCGATCC